>NZ_KB911035.1:0-806580 GCF_000383275.1 Paraburkholderia caledonica
AGCGTTTTCAGACGCGGCGCGACATCCACACCGAGGTCTTCAGGCCTGATCGTTTCGAGCGGCTTTTTCTTCGCCTTCATGATGTTCGGCAGCGTCACATAGCGCGGCTCGTTCAGGCGCAGGTCGGTGGTGACCACTGCGGGCAGCGTGAGCGACAGCGTTTCGGCACCGCCGTCAACTTCGCGCGAAACCGTTGCCTTGCCGTCGGCCACGACCACTTTCGACGCGAACGTTGCCTGCGGCAGGTTAGCCAGTGCGGCAAGCATCTGACCGGTCTGATTCGAATCGTCGTCGATGGCCTGCTTGCCGAGAATCACCAGTTGCGGCTGCTCCTTGTCGACCAGCGCCTTGAGCAGCTTGGCGACCGCCAGCGGCTGCAACTCTTCCGACGACTCGATCAGGATCGCGCGGTCCGCGCCGATGGCGAGCGCTGTGCGCAGCGTTTCCTGCGATTGCGTGACACCGGCCGATACCGCGATCACTTCAGTCGCCACACCGGCTTCTTTCAGACGCACCGCTTCTTCAACCGCGATTTCGTCGAACGGATTCATCGACATCTTTACGTTCGCAATGTCGACGCCCGTGCCGTCCGACTTGACTCGGACCTTCACGTTGTAATCGACCACTCGCTTTACTGCGACAAGAATCTTCATCTGGTTTTCTCATGCGGGGATAAGTGGCGCTGCTTGGGCGTACCGGCGAATTCACGCCGGTTTGCCGGCCGACTCAGCGAGCGCAAGCGGCACCGCGCCAGTACCGGTCAATGTGGCAAGGCGCTCGTCGTCGTAACCGAGCGAGCGCAGAATTTCCAAAGTGTGCTCTGCAAACTTTGGCGGAGGCCGCCGATACGACGGCGGAGACCGTGACAGCGTGACTGGCGCAGCAGTTCCTGTGTACTCGCCAATGCGTACGGTCATTCCACGATGTTCCGTGTGCGGGTGGCACGCGGCGCCAGCCGTATCAGATACGACACCGCACGGCACGCCTTCGGCCATCAATTGCTCGGCGAGGCTCACTCCGTCCAGGCCCGCGAGAGCTGCCTCGATCGCCTCGCGCAGCGCATCGCGATGAGCCAGGCGAAGTGCGTTGTTCGTAAAGCGCGGATCTGTGGCCAATGCCTCTGCACCGATAACGCGTGCAAAGGTCCTGAACTGCGCGTCGTTGCCGACAGCAAGAAACAACGGCGCGCTCGCGGTGGCGAATAAATCGTATGGACAGATGCTTGGATGCGCGTTGCCCGTGCGCGGCGACGAGCGGCCAGTCAAGTGGTAGTTCGGCAGATGCGGGTGCATGAGCGACAGCCCCGAGTCATACAGCGTGGCCTCTACGAGCTGTCCCTTGCCGGAGCGGGTACGCTCCGCGAGCGCCAGCAAGATCGCAATCGCCGCATTCATACCGGTGACGATGTCTATTACCGGTACACCCATGCGCAACGGCCCGCCGCCCGCTTCACCATTGACCGACATGAGTCCCGACATGGCCTGTGCGACCGCATCATAGCCAGGCAGACCACCAAGCGGCCCCGTGGAGCCGAAGCCCGAGATTCGGCAGTAGATAAGTCGGGGGAACCGCTGCGCAAGGTCGGCGTAGCCGAGCCCCCACTTCTCCATGGTGCCGGCGCGAAAGTTCTCGACCAGGACATCCGCGTCGGCGAGCAGATCGAGCAACACCGTGCGCGCAGCCGACTGCCCTAGATCGAGCGCCATCCCCTGTTTATTGCGGTTTGTACCAAGGAAATACGCCGCTGTCTCTCCGTCAAACGGCGGCCCCCAGCCACGAGTCTCGTCGCCTCGCGGCGGTTCGATCTTGACGACTTGTGCGCCGTGATCCGCAAGCATCTGTGTGCAAAAGGGTCCACCGAGCACGCGCGAGAGGTCCACCACGCGAATTGTGTCCAGCGCGCTCATGCTGCCTCCCGCTGTCGGCCACAAGCCGATGCCGGCTCGACTACAGCGAACGCCGGATCGAATTCGTCCAACAGGCTAAACAATGTTCGCGCTGCCTCGGAATCCCCTTCCACCGTCAGCCAGCCGCGGTCCATCGCCTTTTTGAAGTCGCCACCATTCGCAAAGATTTGTGTCAGGCCAGCACGGTCGGTCACCACGCGTGCCTGGGCAGCGTCGCCGTGACTGCCGGCGCGGTGAGTGAGCGCGCCGTGGCTGAGCACGAGACGGTGCGAGCGATTCTCGTCGCGCATCGTCCAATCCAGCCGCAGCGTCAGCGCGGCCGCCTCGCGCCCCTTGACGCGAATCGCCAGGAAATCGAGCAGCAGCGACACAGGCAATTGAGCGACCATGCCAGGACTGACCGTGTTGCCCGCCACCGCGCGGCTCGGACTCCCATGTCGCAATTCGCGCGACGCCAGCAGATAGGCGTTACGCCAGGTAGCCGATTCGGCCTGGTAGCCGAGTTGTTCGAGCGCATCCGCGCCTAGCTGTCGCGCAGGCTCGCACAACGGATCGGCAAATACCGCGTGATTCATCAGCTGAGCGACCCAACGAAATTCTCCGCGGGCGTAATCCACGCGGGCTCGCTCGATCACGGCCGTGATGCCGCCCATGTAGTCGATATACTTGGCACCGGCCGCAGTAGGTGCAAGCGGATGCAGGGTCGAGGGATTGCCGTCGTAGGGTCCCATATAGAACGCGTAGATGGCCTGAACGTTATGCACAACCGCGCCGTAGTAGCCACGCGTATGCCACTTGCGGGACAGCCCTTCAGCAAACATCAACTTTTCTGCGATATCGCGAGGGCCCAAGCCGTGGCTCATCCAGCGCAGCGTCTGGTCGTGCAGATAGCGATACAGGTCTCGCTGCTCGACGAGAAACGTGTTGATGCGCTCGCGTCCCCAGATCGGCCAGTGGTGCTGTGCGTAGACAACATCGACGCGATCTGCATAGGCGTCGATCGATTCGTCGAGATACCGTGCCCACGCGAGTGCATCGCGTACCTTGGCGCCGCGCAGCGGGCAAAGATTGTGCATCGTATGGCACGCGTTCTCCGCCATGTTCAGTGCCCGCAACGACGGAAAGAAAAAATTCATTTCCGATGGTGCTTCGGCGCCCGGGGTCAACTGGAACTCGATCTCGAGTCCGTCGATTACCATCGACTCGCCTGTCCGCGCGATCGTTCGTGTCGGCGCAATCAGCCCCGATGTGCCACGGCCCACCGCCTTGCCGAGACCGCTGTCGACATGGGCAAATATGCCTGCATCAAGTGACGTACCGAACTGGAATTCCGAGCGGCGACGCATCGGAACGCCGGCCAGCACGGCTTCCGAGACCGCTTCTTCGAGAAATCCCTCGGGTGCGATAACTTGCACTGCGCCGGCCGCCACGTCCGCACTGTCGATCACGCCGCGCACGCCGCCAAAATGATCGCGGTGGCTGTGACTGTAGAAAACCGCGAGGACTGTCCGCTCGCCGCGGTGCGCAGCGTACAGCGCCAGGGCAGCACGCGCCGACTCCTCGAAGGTCAGCGGGTCGATCACGATCAGCCCATGATCGGTCTCGACGAACGTGATGTTTGCCAGGTCGAAACCGCGCACCTGGTATATCCGGTCGGTCACCTTGAACAGGCCGTGAATATGATTCAGACGCGCGAGCCGCCACAGGCTCGGATTCACCGAATCGGGCGCGGCTTCGTTCTCAAGAAAACCGTACCGCGTCTGGTCCCAGATCGCTTCACCATTGCTGTTGTAGATCACCGGAGGCTCAAGCGTTCCGACAAATCCATGCCGGGCATCGTCGAAGTCAGCTGTATCGTCGAAGTCCAGCGTGTCGCGCACAGTCGCGTTGTGGACGATCGTCGCCGGATGCGCCTCTTTCGGTTTGGTTACCGCGTCGCTGTTAGCCGCCACGGTCGCGGTGTCCCGTGCAATCGTGGTCATGCGGCCTCCGCGTTCGTGAAATCGATCACGGTCCGGCCGATCACACGGCCAGCATCGAGCGCGCTTAGCGCCGTATTGATCTCGCGGGCATCGCAGGTCTGTATTGGAAGCCGGGCGAGCTTGCCCGCCTTGGCCAGCTCGACGGTGGCTTCGAGATCGGCGATGGAGCCAACGAACGAGCCGACGATCGAAAGCGAACGTTGCGCGATCGGCGGGATCGGTATTGTGGCTTGGCCGCCGTGCAAGCCGCAAAGCACGTAGGTGCCGCCTTTGCGCAGCGCCGTGTAGGCCAGGTCGAGCGTGGAAGGAATGCCGACAAAATCCAGCGCGCCGCCAAGCATGTTGCCTGCGAGCTCCATGAGCGCCTGGGCCGCCTCTGCGCTGTCCGTGCGCAGCGCCTGCGCGGCGCCGAGTGAACGCGCGGCCTCCAGTTTCTCCTCCGAGACGTCGCAAGCAATAATGCGTTCGATACCGCGCGCACGAAGGATCGAGATTGCGGTTAGGCCTACGCCGCCGCAGCCGATTACAGCAACGTGATCATCGGCTTCGAGCGTCGGTAGCTTGCTGACAGCGGCATAAGACGTCACACCAGAGCAGGCCAACGTTGCGGCGAAAGCGTCGTCGATGCCGTCGACATTGACCAGGTAGCGCGCGTCGGGCACCACAAGGTGCGTGGCGAACCCGCCCGGCAGGCCGATTCCGAGGTTGCGCTGTCTGGCGCATAGTTCGGTGCGCCCCTTGTCACATGCCCAACAGGCACCACAAGCGATCCAGGGGAACGCCAGACAGCGTGCGCCCGGGGCCACCCCGGTCACGGCGTCGCCCACCGCCTCCACAATTCCGAGTGGCTCATGTCCCAGTGTCAGCGGCGGGACGAGGCCTCGCTCGCTGAGCGGCGCGCGGCGGCCGCCGCCCAGATCGAAGTAGCCATGCCACAAGTGGAGGTCGGTGTGACACAGGCCCGAGTGCGTGACGCGAAGCACGACCTCGCGGCCTTTCGGCACGGGTGTCTCACGCAGGCGAGCCTGCAACGGCCTGCCGTGCTCCGTGACTTCGTAACTCAACATTTTTGTCTCCTTGGTATGTACATGAACCGGTGTCGCCATGCGGCCGGAATTCCACCGATCCCATACCGTTGTCGCCAAAATAGCGGACCAGGTCGATCCCGTAATCTGCCGTAGTCCTCAATGCAGGCGTGGATACCGGCCATGAATTGAAACCGGTCGGAATTTGACATTGTCGTGGCGCGCTGATCGTCCAATCGTGTGCCAGCATCTGGATCTCCACTTACTGCACCAGAGCGCGCATTCCGGCATTGAAGTTCACCATCGGCGAGCCTGACGCGCCGGTGGTCGTCTTGCGGATCTTGCCCACGAACATCTCATGCGTGCCCAGAGTCGTTGTATGAATGACATGGCATTCGACATTGGCCAGCGCGTCGGCCAAGATTGGGAGGCCGTCCAGCCCCGAACCCCACTGCCCTTCGGCGAAGCGCGAACAGCCCTGCGGCTTCTTCAGGAAATTCGTCGCCACGCCCTCATGCGTGTGCCCCAGGATATTCGCGACGAATTTGGCATGGGTTTTCAACGGTTCAAGCATGGAGGAATCGCGGTGCACGAAGAAGCCCACCAGCGGCGGTTCAGCCGAAATTGCAGTCAGGCTGGACACCACCATACCGCTCGGATTGGCGACGTCGCCCGTGGTTATCGCGGATACGCCAGCCGCCAGCATGCGCATGGCGGCCTTGAAATCTTCGACCGAACTACTGTCCGCGCGCTCATTGCGCACAATGTGCGCGCGAATCAGACCAGCTTCGTTAACCCAGTTGAATTTCCGGGCGAAACCTACCATGGCGTCAAATCCAGCCTCCCAATCCGCATCCCCCGCTTTGCCCGACAGAAATCGAATGACTTGAGGATTGACCCAGATATGCTCATCATCGGCACGCTGACCGACTCGCGCAATCGCTCGATCCAACGAAGCGCTCGGTTGCTCGTCGACCAATATCTCGAATTGCTTGAAATGTGACGGTGCGATCAGCGTGATCGCACCACTGTTGGTCATATGCAAACGCATTGCAGGTCTCCGTATTGCCTGATTTCAATTAGTCCAAACGCCACTCTCATTTCGTTCCACGTTAGTGCCTTCATTGCTTCGCAGACTCGGCGCGCAATCAATAAACGATGGAACACCGGGAGTCATCCTGAACATATCCAATCCCGGATAAGCAATCGTCAGCAAAACCGACGACAGGAGTACGATTGGTTGTTGAATTGATTCTATGACGTTCAACAGACCCGGCTCAATTCAAAAAACTCGCTTTCTGTATTGATGATTTGACATCAATACTGCTGGCTTTCGAGGTGACGTTCGCTGTTCTTGCATTCACGTCCTCGGAGCGCAGCAATACCGCCTGCGCCGGATACGTGCCGGTGGACAGCATGACGGTGGGGTACCCAGTTCAGGCAGTGGCCGTACGGGAGTGCATAGAAGACGAGGCGGAATTTCCCGCGAGGCGATCGCAAAGTTCTAATTGGCAATCTCTAACGCGCCCGATGTCATCATGCCGGCGTTGCGTGGCTTCGCGAACACGTTTCCCCGTATCCCCGTGCACAACTGCGAACAAACCATGACCGAAGTCTTCGCCAGATATCCGGTCATGCGCATCGATCGATAACAATCATCCGCCCGTCGATACTTCTTGCGCCATCACACGATATGAGCACGCGCCTCAAAAGTTTTGGCGAATGCCGATTCGTGCCACAACCTGTTTGGCCGTCGAGCTATCTACTATGTTGTCGATGTCGGCGACTGCAAGACCGCCTCGCGAATTCACGCCTCTCGCGTCCTGATAACCCACCGCGGCGTATAGCCCGGTACGTTTCGACAGGCTGTACCAGGCGAGTGCGTAGAACTGGTTCGAGTGCTGATTGCCGACCTTCGTGCCATCCGCTTTCGTCACGCCAGCCGACGTCTGATAGTTCCAGCCCACCGAGGTATAGAAGGCGGGCGTCCACTTGTATTGCGCGCCTAGATCAAACGTATTGAATTTGACCGCAGCACCGTTGAAGCCCGTCATATTGCCAAACTCAGCATTCGACCACGAACCGGCGAACGTCCACGCGCCCTTCGTGTATTGCGCGGCAATCATCTCGATCTGGTAGGAACGCGCGCTGACATAGCCAGCGTCCAGTTGGTGGCTCAGCAGCGTCCCTGAGCCATTCGACGTGAACCAGCCGGTGCCACTCGTGGGCCCGGTAGGATTCTTGAAGAACTCGTAGGCCGCCCCGACTTTCAGGCCCACTCCCGTATCATATTGAGTACCGAAGTTATATTGCAGGCCATTGGTGACGTCACCCGCGACGCCGCCGAGAGCAAGTCCACCGCCGAACGTCAGGCCCTTGATATTTGGGCTTAGATAGCGAATCGAATTGTTTTGCCGCAGATTGATTGCGGCGTTGTCAAGATCGCCCGCGTGCATGGAAGCGCCATTCGAAGTCAGCGAGCCTGAGGTTAGCAGCAGTGTGAAGTTGTAGACAGAATCGTACTGGCGACCCAACGTCACCTGACCGAACTTCGCGCTCCGCAGACCGACGAAGATCTGTCGTCCCCACATCAGTCCGCCTTGACCCAAACTGCCGGCCGGAAGATTGACGCCCGATTCCATCGTGAAGATCGTGTGGAGGCCGCCACCGAGATCTTCGTCACCGCGGAATCCCAATCGCGAACCGGCCGTCCCCGAAAGAGAGTCCATTGCGAATTTGGAGCCGGCCGGCGAGACTGTCCCGTTCGCATTGCTCGTCCCAGTATTATTCGTGTACGTGATTGCCTCGTCGAGAATGCCGTATATCAGCACTGAGCTTTGTGCATGTGCTGCGGCGGTGAACATCGCCAATGCAGCGCCCGCGAAAGTCTTTTTCATTGCGGTGTCTCCAATATTTTTTATTGATCGCGTGATCAGACACAATCGGTGTCGGTCCGCGAAAATGAAAAGAAATCAAAAAAACGAATTCATTTCAGTCCCCGCACAGCAGCGCTGCAGGGCCAAGCAACTACTCTCCGCATCCCATTCTCATAGTGTTTATTTGCGGAGCTTCTTCACTTGCTGCGTGAGAGCAAGAATGGTCAAGCGTTTAGCGCGTGGGAAGGTCGCGAGGCAAACCTGCGTCGTTACCCTGCCAACATCGCGTTGGGGTTCCGTCCAGTTTCCCAATTGCCGGTTTGCCGGAATAGCGTCGGTGCAATCGGCGTATGCCCATTACTGTCCGTTATCTGCGGACGCATTCGCCTCCGCCTTTCTATTCGGTCCTTCAGGCTGCAAGCTTGTTGTTGCGAGCCAGTTCCTTGCGCACTGCCGGAATGATCTTGTCGCCCCAGAGCTCGATCTGCCGGAGCATTGTTTTCTGGTCACAATCACCGAGCTGCGTTTGCAGAGCGATATGGTTCGGCTTCAGGATCTCGATTTCGGCGAGGAGCTTGTCAATCACCTGATTCACGGAGCCGACCGGCAAGTTCTGACGCAACTGGTCGAGCGTCATATCAGCGGCGCACGGAGTCTCCTTCATCAGGTATCCGTCGTCTACGTCCATGCGACGATCCTTCAGCGCTTCCGAGATACGGCGCGCCCAGCGTGCCGAGTCCAGGTATGCGTCGACCTCGGCTTTACTGTCCGATGCAAAGCCGCACCGCAAGAACCCGATCTTGGTCTGGCCGAGATCCTTGCCCAGCTGCGCGGCGAGACCCTCCAGCCTGTCGCGCAGAGCACGCAGCGCGTCGTTGCCGCCATGCAGGACCGTTGTGAACAAGTTGACGTTCTCGCTGAATGCGCGGCCCAGCGTTGATGGGTTCATCGACGTGATCCAGAACGGTATCTTCTTCTGCACTGTTCGGACCGCAACCGAGGTGGGCAGCATGTCGAAGTGCTTGCCTTTGTACTCGAAGACCTTCTCGTTGAGACCTTTGTTGAGGATGTCCCATACCTCATGGAAGATCTCGCCGCTGTTGGCGAGGTTGCAGCCGAACCGCTCGAATTCGAACTGCTGGTAGCCTGAGCCGATACCCAGTTCGAGGCGTCCATCGGACAGCGTATCTGCAAGACCGACCTCGGTCAGCAGGCGTGCCGGATGGTAGAGCGGAAGAATGCAAACCGCGGACCCCAGGCGGATTTTCGTCGTCTTGGCCGCTGCGTGAGCAATCGTCATCAACGGAGACGGGGACAGCGAGTAATTGTTGAAATGGTGCTCGGCGTACCACGCAGCATCGAAGCCTGCCTGTTCGGCTACGACCGTTTGCTCGATAGTGTTGTGGATGACGCTCTGTGAGGTTTGAGCGTAGCTGCGCTGCTGCGCAAGAAGAAATACGCCGAATTCCATGATGGCATCTCCGTTGTAGTGGTTAATGGCTTACTGGCTGGCGCTAAGCTGAAGCGGATTATGAGCAGCCCGTGACCCATCGCACAACCCACATAATTTCTCGTTCTGTATTGCGAATTCGACATTAATAGTCACGCAATAGCGAGCATTCCGTGTAGTACATTAGCTTCAGCTATTTGAGGCTATTTCAGTGCTCGGACCAGTATTAACCCTGTGACAATCCTGAAGCGCTTGCCGTGCGCAATGCGTTCTTGAAGGTCCGCGGGCGTCATCCGATGCGACCAGCCGGACGGAATGTGGATGAAGACCGTCTGCACGACGAATCGACAATGTGCGGACTCAGGTATCGGCCGCATTGGCATGCGTCGCTCCGTTGCCGCCGGGTTGCTTCGGTCCGTAACGGCGGCCATCGTGCCGTTCGACGTCGCGTGAGAGCCCTTGCGCGAACCTGCCTCAAAGCTCTGTTTGTTGCTTCGGCAAACAGGTTCATGGAGTGAGACGTTAGATCGATAAAACAGGACGACAATGAACGGACTGATGCAAGAACGGCAGCTCCTGATCTCCGATCTGATCGAGCATGCGGCCAACTACCATGGCGATCAGGAAATCGTGTCCAACCTTGGCGATGGCGATATCCATCGCTACACGTGGTCGGCCGCGCGCAGCCGCTCGAAGCAGGTCGCGAATCTGATCCATTCTCTAGGTGTGAGCGCCGGTCAACGTGTCGCGACGCTGGCCTGGAATACACACCGGCACCTTGAACTGTATTACGGGGTGTGCGGCACCGGCGCAGTCCTGACCACTGTGAACCCGCGCCTGTTCGCCGACCAGGTCGCGTACATCCTGAATCACTCCGAGAGCACTCATGTGTTCTTCGATGTGGGCCTCTCCGGACTTGCGGAGAAAATTGCACCGCAGTGCCCGAATGTCAAAAGCTTCATCGCGCTGTGCGAAGTCGGGCAGATGCCCGACGTGGACCTTCCTGGACTCGCCTGCTACGAATCCCTGATCGCAGCATGTCGCGACGTCTATACATGGCCCCGACTCGACGAAAACAGCGCCTCGTCCATGTGCTTTACCTCGGGCACGACGGGCGATCCCAAAGGTGTGGTGTACAGCCACCGATCCACGGTACTGCATGCCATGTCCACTTGCATGGCCGACTGCTTCGCCATTAGCGCTCGCGACAGCATCCTTCTAGTTGTTCCCATGTTTCATGTGAACGGATGGGGCATCCCGCATTCGTCCGCGATGGCCGGCGCCAAGCTCGTTCTTCCGGGCACGCAACTGTCCGGGGAAAGCGTCTACGCGATGCTCCGCGACGAGAAGTGCTCGGTGTCTTGCGGCGTACCTACCGTCTGGATGTCGCTGCTCGACTATGCGCAGAACGTGGACCCCGAACAGCGCCGCCGCGACATCGTCATGACGCGGGCGCTCTCGGGAGGATCGGCAGCGCCGCGCCGCGTCATCGAGCAGCTCGAGCAGTATTTTGGCGCTTATCTGTGTCAAGCGTGGGGAATGACCGAAACCAGTCCCGTCGTCACCGTTAACGTGCCCCTTGCCAAGCACTCGCATTTGACAGTTGATGAACGCGTTGGTCTCCAGATGCTTGCCGGTCGTCCGCTGCCCGGCACTGAAATCGCGGTCTTCGACCACGACGGAAATCCGCTTGCGCGCGATGGCCGAACCACCGGACAACTGAAGGTGCGCGGCGCGTGGGTATCCCGCGCGTACTACAAGCACGAGCATGACGGATGGGACTCGGACGGCTGGTTCTCGACCGGCGATATGGCGACGCTGAACGCCGACGGATTTCTCAAGATTACGGACCGCGTAAAAGACGTGATCAAGTCGGGAGGCGAATGGATTTCGTCGCTGGACCTGGAAAGCGCGGCCCTCAGCCATCCCGCGATTGCCGAGGCCGCAGTTATTGGTCTGCATCACTCGCACTGGCAGGAGCGTCCACTGCTCGTCGCGGTGAAACAACAGGGCATGGAAGTGACGGCTCAGGACATTCTGGATCACATGCGCCGCCACGTTGCCAAGTGGTGGCTTCCGGACGACGTGGTGTTCGTGGATGCCCTCCCCCATACCGCGACGGGAAAGCTGTACAAGGTCGCGCTGCGCAAACAGTTCGAGTGCTTCCGGTTCTCGACCGATATTGGCAACGCTCGAGGTTAGACCTATGCAATCCGAGAAAACAGTTCTTATCACGGGATCCGCGTCAGGTATCGGCTATGCGAGCGCCATGCGCTTCGCCAGCGATGGATGGCGCTGCGTGCTGGTCGACTACCAGGCCGGAGCGTTGCAGCATTTGCTCGAAAAAATGCCGCCGGCGAAGCAGCCGCACCTGATTCGCGTCGTCAACCTTATGGAGCGGGCGGAAATCGCGACACTCGCCGCGGATATGCCGTATCTCGATGCCCTGATCAACAACGCGGGCATGTCGGACAGCACGCAATTGCCGCTCACAGCGATGACGCAAGAGCAGTTTTCGCCGCTAGTCCGTCTGAATCTCGATGCACCCCGGCTGATGTTCCAGACGCTGGAAAACAGGCTCAAACCGCACGCGCGCGTCGTCAATGTCGCGTCGGGCGCCGGGCTGCATGCCATCCCATTGCGCGGCGCGTACTCCCCCACAAAAGCGGGTGTCATCGCGCTCACAAAGGCGCTGGCCCTTGCACGTCCGGATCTGGGCGTGACAGCCCTTTGCCCAGGTTTTGTTCGCACGGAGATCGTCCGCCGCCTGATCGACTCGGGTCGACTCGATCCGGTTCGCGCAGCGGGAAAAACGCCCCTCGGCCGTATTGCAGAGCCAGCTGAACTTGCCGAAGCGCTGTTCTTCCTTGGCAGCGAAGGCGCTCGCCCATTGTCCGGCTCTGCTGTGTCCGTGGACGGTGCATCTTCGGTCTACGGCGGATCTGCCCAGTGCCCCCCGGCCGCGTATGACGTTCTGCCCATGGACACCGAAACGTACATCGAGGTCGTGGGGGTTGCCTCAGGCGCCGGGCAGAACTGGATGTCGCTACAGACGGGTAACCGCGATGCCGGATACACCGCGGTAATCGACGCCTCCGTACTGGACGCGCCGTATGGCCAGTGCCTGAACGCGGCGCATGAAGCGGCGGCGCGATTCGCCCGCGCCCATACGCGCAACGCCAGCCTCACGCTTTTGCTACCCACACAAACCATGGACTGGAGCACTTGCGGTGACGAGGCGGCGGCGCGCATGTTCGTAGCGACACAGGCTTGTGAATGGGGCTCAAGCGGCCTGCGCATCAACTCCCTCGAGGTCCACGCCCATACGTCCGTCGATGAGGTTCAGCCCATCACCCGCTACATGGCCAGCGCGGCGGCACAATTTCTGACCGGCCAGTCGTGGGTCGTCGCTTCCTGCGAGGGGCATGGCCGTGAGTCAATTTGAACATGCCATGTCGTGGCTGGGCCTGGCTGGACGCACTTGCGTTGTAACGGGCGGTGCCGGCGGCATCGGCTCGGAAACGGCCAGGCAAATGGCGGCGGCGGGCGCGAAAGTCGCCGTCGTCGATCGAACCGAAGCACTCGGTGCCGATGTCGTCAACGATATCCAGCGGGCGGGCGGCACCGCAATCGCCATCGGCTGCGACGTATCCGACGTCGCGTCCGTGACGCTCGCTGCCAGAACGGTAATCCGCGCGCTCGGCCCCGCGCGAGTTCTGGTCAACAACGCAGGTATCGGCGGGGGTGGCCATACCGCTCTGCTGGATGCATCGGTCGACGAATGGAACCGTCTGCTGTCTATCAATCTGACCGGGGCATTTCTTTGCGCCCAGGCATTCGGCGCTCAGATGCGCGACGCGGGAACAGGCGGAGCCATGGTGCACGTCGCGTCGATCGGCGGCGACATCGCAATACCGAACGGTATTTCATACAGCGCGAGCAAGGCGGGCGTCCTGATGCTCTCCCGGCAACTTTGCCTGGAACTCGCGCCATTCGGCATTCGGAGCAATTGCGTCAGCCCCGGACTCGTCCGCACTCCAATGAGTGAGGCCTATTACCGGGACGAAGGCCGCCTTCAGGCACGCAACAAAGCCGTACCCCGCGGTCGGATTGCAACCTCAAAGGACATGGCGGAAGCGATTCTGTTCCTGTCCAGCGACCGGTCCGACTATGTCAATGGTGAAGATCTTCTGATCGACGGCGGTTTGAGCCAGGTTGTCATGGCGAACATTCCGCGCATCTGATCGGCTATCCAAGCACCACTCGAATTAATAGAGGAAGTCACAAAATGGAATTCAACACCCTGCTGGTTGAGATCAACAACAAGATCGCGGTTGTTACGCTCAACCGTCCGGAAAAGCGCAACGCCCAAAACTCGGAGATGCGCAATGAAATCATCGACTGTTTCGACGTGCTCGGCGCGCGTGACGACGTGTCGGTCATCGTCGTGACGGGTGCAGGTTCGGCGTTTTCGGCTGGCGCCGATCTCACCGACCGCAAGGATCTCTCGCAGCCCGGTGCGTTTCCGAAACATCACCGTATCGTCCGCGAATCGGCCTATGCGATCCGCGAATGCCCGAAGCCCATCATTGCCGCGATCAACGGCGCAGCCATGGGCGCCGGCTTTGGCATCGTCATGAACTCGGACATCTGGGTGGCATCAGAAGAGGCTTACGTCTCAATGCCTGAAATCAACGTTGGCCTCGCCGGAGGCGTCTCGTTTCTGAATCGCATTTTCAGCCAGTCGCGGGCCCGCCGCATGTTCTATACGGGCATGAAAGTCACGGGACGTGAACTGTATCGACTCGGCCTCGTGGAAGCGTGCACGACAAAAGAAGAACTGCTGCCGTTCGCGATGGAAATCGCCAGGGAGATAGCGTCGAAATCGCCCGTCGCGTTGCGCCTTGCGAAAGAAGCGGCGGGTCTGACCGAGAACATGCCGCTGCGTGAAGCGTACCGCTACGAGCAAGGCAACACCGAATTTCTCTCTAAAACGGAAGACTCGAAGGAAGCACAGCGCGCGTTCATCGAGAAGCGTGCTCCCGTATATGTAGGCCGCTGATCAATTACAGAACCTGAAAAATATGTGGCGACGCCTCTGTCCGCTATAGCCGCCCTATTAGATTAAACCGAGTCAATCATGAGCGAAGTCGATCAGGTGAAGGATGAAGCGTTTTATGCAGCGTTTCGCAAAAAAATCGCTGACTACATTGAAGCCAATGTGCCCGCTGACGTGCGCGCTGCTACGCGCGCGAACAGGAAACTGGGCCGCGATCTGCTGAGTCGATACACCGCCGCGATGGCCAAAGGTGGACTCGGCTATTCGGCGCCCGGTTGGACGAAAGAGTTCGGCGGTCCGGGTTGGGACGTGATGCAACGCCTGATCTTCGAAGAAGTGACGGCGGCAATGGACTGTCCGCAACTGTATCACCACGGTATTGGCCACATTGGCCCCGTCATTCAGGCATTCGGTACTGACGAGCAGAAAGCGCGCTTCCTGCCGCCGATTATCGACGGTACGGAATGGTGGTGCCAAGGCTATTCGGAGCCCGGCGCGGGCTCTGACCTCGCCTCGCTCAAAACCTCCGCGGTTCTGGATGGAACCGGCGAGCATTACATCGTCAACGGCCAGAAGATCTGGACTTCGCACGCCCAGGAAGCGGACATCATGTACACGCTAGTGCGGACGAGCAACGAAGGTAAGCGCCAGGAAGGTATCACGCTGCTCCTGATTCCGATGAACACGCCGGGCATTGAAGTTCGCCCGATTCGTACGATCGACCAGTGGCACCACGTCAACGAGGTGTTCCTGAAGGACGTCAAGGTTCCGGTATCGAATCGCATCGGTGCCGAAGGCCAAGGCTGGTCATACGGCAAGTTTCTGCTCGACCGCGAGCGCCTCAGCCCGGCACTCATGCCGCGCCTGCTCCGTCATGTCCAGCAGGTGACCCAACTGGTTCAGGACAAGATCAAAGAAAAAGGTGCTTCACCGTCGCTACTGAAGGCGCTCGACCGCTTGCTCGAAGTGGAAGCCGGCGCATACGGGACACGTGAGATCCTGCTGTCGGCGATCAGGGAGGACATGGCAGGCACACTAGAGTCGTCCAAGTCGTCAGCACTGAAGATGGCGTGTTCAAAACAGAGTCAGGAAGTGACATCGATTGCAATGGACGTGCTCGGACCTGAGTATGCCGCGCGCCTACAGCCGCTAACAACGTCGGACGACGAACTGAACCTCGAACGCAACTTTGTCCATACGTACCTGTTCTACCGTTCGCGCACGCTGGCGGGCGGTTCGACGGAAGTCCAGAAAAACATCATCGCCAAGACGATCATGGAGCCGGGCTATACCGTGGCCAATATGTTCTGTGGCGACATGTTTGACTCGTCGGCACGTTTGGCCGCTGCTTCCGAAACGCTCGCGGGCAATGCAGTAGAAGGAAACGCCTCGGGCAAGTGGCAGCAAGCCCTCGAACTGGGCTGGCAGTCGGTTCTGGTTTCAGAAGAGAACGGCGGCATCGGTGGGACGCTCGCCGATCTCGCCTCAATTGTCGAAGCGGCGTCGCGTTATCCGAACGTCGCTCCACTGGTCGAGCGTTGTGCCGTGGCCCCGGTTCTGCTCGAAGCAGCGGCTGCCGCACCGACGGTATCTCCTATGCTCGAAAAACTGCTGACCGGCGAAGCCTCCGTGTCGCCGGTTCTGCAATCGTACCAGGGCACCCCGCTCCAGGCTGCCACGGTCAGTCTCGAAGGAAACGTGCTGCGCGGTTCCGTACGCGGTTCCAACGAAAGCGAGCCGGCAACGCACGTTGTCTTCAATGCGTCCACCACGGAGGGTCAGGCATTGGTGCTCATCGAGCGCGCGCGGCTGGCTGAACGCGCCCGGTTCTTCGGCGGGATCGACGGTACGGTGACCGCAGACTATGACGTTGACGGCCTCGCGCTTAACGAAGGCGAGATTGTCCTGACCGGTCCCGCCGTCAACGTCGCGGTTAGCCAGGCTCTGCAGATCGGGGCACTGTTGACGTGCGTTCAGATCGTGGGTGCGGTCGGTGCGCAGGTCGAACAGACGATCCAGTACCTCAACGATCGCGTGCAGTTCGGCAAACCGCTGGCTGTTCACCAGGCGCTCCGGCACAACGTCGTCGACTGCTATGTGGCCTACGAGGGGATCAAGGGGCAAGTCGCCCGTCTGATGGAAAGCTTCAACGGCAGTGACGACTGCGCGATTGACCGCCTGGTCATATTGACCAAGATGTTCTGCGCAGGCGTCGCCAAGGAAGTTGGCCATGCAGTGATTCAGATGCACGGCGGCATGGGTATGACGGTCGAGATGCCCGCGACTCAACTCTGCATGCAGTCACGCACTGCAGCGGAACGGTTTGGCAACCGTAGCCAGTGTCTCGACTGGCTCGTCGCACAAACCTGAGTACCGCCCTGCTTCAGGCTCCCCGGATCGTCCGGGGAAATCATCGACCTCACTCGCATACCATGACATCGTCTACTCTTAGCGCACTGTTTGACGCAAAATCGGTGGCCATCATCGGCGCCTCGTCGGATCCAGACCGCATCGGCGGTCGCGTACTGCGATTCCTTCGCGAATCCGGCTATGAAGGAGCACTGTTCCCGATCAACCGCAGCGGCTCGGAAATCCAGGGGCTGCCTGCCTACCCGTCTGTTCTCGACGTGCCCGGTGTTCCCGATCAAGCGATCATCGTGGTTCCGACCGGGAGCGTGGAATCCGCATTGCACGATGCGATCCAGAAGGGTGTCAAATCCGTGGTCGTGCTGACCGCCGGCTTCGCCGAAATCGACGCCCAAGGGCGAGCCGCTCAGGACCGGATGGCGGCCATGTGCAAAGCCGCCGGCGTGCGCATGATCGGCCCGAATTCGCTTGGTCTGCTCAACGTCGAATCCCGTCTGTTCTCGACATTCTCGGTCGTGCTTTACGGCGTCCGCCCAAAGGCTGGCAACATCGCGCTGGCCACGCAGTCGGGCGCCTTCGGCTCCGCTCTTTACGGCGCAGCAACGCTGCGCGGCATGGGCTTCAGCAAGATCGTGGCTACCGGCAACGAAGCAGACGTGGACGTCGCGGAAGCCATTGACTATCTGGCCGGCGATCCCAGCACCCGGGTCATCATGGCCGCTCTTGAATCGGCGAAGGACGGTCAGAAACTGCGGCGTGCACTTCTGAAAGCTGCCAAAGCGCAAAAGCCAGTCATCGTCATGAAGGTCGGTCGCTCGGAACTCGGGGCGGCGGCTGCAGCAACCCACACGGGTTCCCTCGCGGGTAACGACGCAGCCTATGACGCCGTTTTCTCGGAGTGCGGCGCATATCGCGCGCAGTCGCAAGAACAGATGCTGGACATTGCGTACCTCATCTCGACCATGGGTCATCTGCCCATCAATAACGAACTGGCTGTTCTCACGTCGTCGGGAGGCATCGGCGTGATGGTCGCGGACGCATGCGGCGATTCAGGCCTCACTATGCCTGCACTGCCCGAAGCCGCCAGGACGGCCATGCTCGAACTGCTTCCTTTTGCGGTCGCAGCCAACCCGCTCGACGTTACGGCTCAAATTACATCGGTCAAGAATGGCACGGTTCGAGCGCTGGATCTCATGCTCTCGAACAGCGGCTACGGCACGACGCTGGCGTTTTTGGCATCGGCGGGCCTGGCGCCCTCGTCATTCAAGATGAACTATGCGCAGCCGCTTGCCGAACTGAAGGCACGGCATCCCGGACGCGACGTCGTCATCGTCACGCTCTCCGTGCCCGAAGTGGACCGCGAGCTCGAGGAGATCGGCATTCCGGTATTCAACGACGCGACGCGTGCCACGCTCGCACTCGGCGCTGCGGCAACGATCCGCGCACGTTGGGCCGACCTGTATGAGCCGGTTGAAGCAACGCGGCAGGCTCATGCACTAGGCGACGTGAGCACGGAAGCGCTGGCGAAGGAAGCACTGGCCGACGCTGGCCTGCCGGTGCCGCGAGACGTTCTGACCGTGGATGTCGAGGCGGCGGTTGCCGCCGCCGATGCCATGGGGTACCCCGTGGTGCTCAAGATCGTGAGCCCGCAGATCGTGCACAAGACGGAGGTTGGTGGCGTAGCCCTTAACGTCAGGAATGCGGACGGCGTGCGAGCGGCCTACGGGCAGATCATGGACAGCGTTCGCGCCCGTGCACCTGAAGCGCAGATCGACGGCATTCTTGTGTGTCCGATGATCGTCGGCGGCACAGAAATGATCCTAGGGATGAACAACGATGCCACCTTCGGTCCGATGATTCTCGTGGGTGCCGGCGGTGTCAATACCGAGTTGTACAAGGACGTGTCCCTGGTCTCTGCCCCGCTCACGCATGCGCGCGCACGCAAGGCGCTCGACAAGGTAAAGGCGACGGCACTCCTGAAGGGCTGGCGTGGCGCTGCGCCTAAAGACATGGACGCCCTGGTCAAGGCCATGGTCAAACTCTCCGATTTCGCAATGAGCCACCCGGACATCGTAAGCGTCGACGTCAATCCGCTGGTTGTACGTGAGACCGGCGCCGCCGTGCTAGACGCCGTCATCTTCAAACAATAGCGGAAAGACAGACAGCGCCGGTGCGTCCATCGGTGTTTTATCTTCCAGCCAGGCAAACATATGGACAACAACGAAGTGTCGAATCAGGCAGTGCAGGATCTGCTCGACCGCGAAGCCATTCGCGAATGTCTTTACCGCTATTGCAGAGGCGTGGATCGGCGTGACGAGGCGGCGTTGCGCGCCACCTACTGGACAGACGCAACGGACCGCCACGGCCCTTACCAGGGCTCGGCAACCGGATTCTGCGATTGGTTGCTGGGAGCGCTGAGACCCCTAAGCCGCGGCGTTCACCTGATCGGCAACATCATGATCGAGTTGCACGGCGACCAGGCATTGACGGAGAGCTATTTCCACGCCGTTCAGGAAGACCGCAAGGTCGTGCCGGGCACGGTCACTGAAGTCTCGCTCTACGGCCGCTATATCGACCGTTTCGAAAAGCGACGCGGCGAATGGAAGGTTGCGGCCCGTACGGTGGTCTACGACTGGTCGCGTAGCACGCCGGTGACCGATTCCACCGAAACCGGCATGTTCGGAACGGCGCGTCGCCCGCTCGGTGCCCATTCCCCTTACGACACGCTCTACGAAGTCCGTGCCGAGATTCTGGCGCATAACGCTACGCAACGAGGCGATTGACGTAAAGCATCATGACAAACCACAACATCAGCATTTGCGGAGAATCCCGTGACGCGCTGGGCGAGAGCCCCCTGTGGGACGACCGCAAGCAGATTCTGTATTGGATCGATTCCCACGCGCGTCTCGTGAAAGCCCGCGACATGGAAGCAAATACGCTTCGCGAATGGAAAATGCCGTCACAGATCGGCGCTATTGCATTGTGCGAGAGCGGTCGTCTACTTGTCGCACTCGTGAGCAGCTTTGTTTTCCTGGATACCGACACCGGCGAGCTGACGAACTTCGTCGATGTGACGCACCCGGCTCCCAATATGCGCCTGAACGATGGGCGGGTCGATCGCGAAGGCCGTCTCGTTCTCGGTTCGATGGCGCTCGGCCGCCGTGAACCCGCGGGCGAACTGTATCAACTGGATGGCGAAGGCAACCTGAAGGTTCTGGATACGGGTATTTGCATCACGAACTCGACATGCTTTTCTCCCGATGGCCAGTATCTCTACTTCTCCGATAGCTTGAGCTGCCAGTTGCGCCGTTACGCCTACCACTCTTCGGCCGGTACGCTGAGCGAGCGGACACTGTTCGTGGATACGACATCGCTCAAATCAGGCCCTGACGGGGCGACGATCGACGCCGACGGCAATCTCTGGACGGCGCTGGTCATCTCGGGACAACTGGCTCGCTTCACACCCGACGGCCGGCTGGACCGGATCATCGACCTGCCTACTGTCTACCCGACCTGCCCCTCTATCGGGGGGCCGGCTCTCGACACGATCTTCGTGACCAGCATCAGCGACAGCGGGAATGCGCTCAAGAGCCAGAACCCGAATGCCGGGGCCGTCGTAGCCATCACCGGTACAGGCGTGCGCGGCCTGCCGGAGTGCCGTTTCAAAGATCAGTAAACCAGTCGGACGACGTTCAGGAGCAGAAATGGCGAAGCAACTGGAAGGCAAAGTCGCGCTTGTGACGGGCGGCGCTCAAGGTATCGGTCGCGGCATTGTCGATAAATTCGTCCGCGAGGGTGCCGTTGTCGGCATTCTGGATCGCGATCTCGGCGGGGCTCAGGCCGCAGCCGATGAAATCAACGCACAGGGCGGAGTCGCGCATGCCTTCGGCGGCAACGTCGCCGAGCGCGACACTATTTTCAAGGCCGCCGCAGGCCTCGTCGAAGTTGCCGGTTGCTTCGACATCATCGTGAGCAACGCAATGTGGGTTCGCTATGCTCCGGTTCTGGACATCACTGAGAAAGACGTGTCCATGATGACCGGCACGGGTTTCAGTTCTGTCGTGTGGGGCATTCAGGCGGCGGCTCAATACATGAAAGATGGCGGCTCAGTCGTCAATATCGCATCGTCGTCGGCCTTCATCGGGTTGCCCAGGGCGCTCGTTTATTGCGGTGTGAAGGCGGGCGTTCTCGGGCTGATGCGCGCTGCCGCGGCGGAGCTAGGCCCACGTGGCATTCGCGTGAATTCAGTCGCCCCGGGATACACGGAGACGGAAGGCGTGGCCAAGAACGTATCCGAAGAGACGCGCAAGGTTCGTCAGGCCAAGACGCCGATGCCGCGTCTCGGCCTGCCGGACGACATCGCGAATGCCGCGTGCTTCCTGGCCTCGAACGAAAGCGCGTTCGTCAACGGTGAATGCATTCGCGTGGATGGCGGGTCCGCCATTTCTTATCTGTGAAGCGCGCAAAGGGTCTGGCGTGATGTAAAGCGTGATGTAGGAACCGAAAAGGACGGCAGGGCGGCATGGACATGCGAGATATGACCACAGCGCCCACTAAGTCCGTTGAAAACATAACAGGAGACAGCAGCATGAAGACAATCGACGTGAAGTCGTTTATCGATCAACGACCACTCAAACCTTTCCACGCAATTCTTTTTATGTTGATGTTTCTGACCATCGTTCTCGATGGTCTGGACACCTCGGCGATGGGCCTGATCGCACCTACTCTGATGAAGCAATGGGGCGTTACCAAATCGGATCTGGCGCCGGTACTCAGTGCCGCGCTGGTCGGTATCGGCATCGGCGCAATTTTCGGAGCGCCGCTCGCCGATCGCATCGGTCGTCGTGTCGTTCTGGTGACCTCGGTCGCCTTTTTCGGTGTATTTTCAATCGCTGCAGGTTGTTCGACGAACGTGACCGAACTGATGTGGTCGCGTTTGCTGACCGGCGTTGGACTTGGCGCTGCCATCCCGCTGTGCGCGACGCTCGTGAACGAGTTTCTTCCATCGCGCATGCGCTCGCGTGCCGTGAACTTCATGCTGTTCGGTTTCGCAGTCGGCGGCGGCATCACCGGCCCGCTGGCCAAATCGGTCATTCCGACACATGGGTGGGAAGGCTATCTGATCGTCGGCGGCGTCGCACCTATCGTCGTTGCAGTGCTGCTCGCATTTTTTCTTCCGGAGTCGGTTCGATACCTGGCGGCGGCGGGCAAGGGGCAAGACAAAATTGTGAAGGCATTGAAGCGCATAGACCCTACAGCCGATTTCACCGACACGACCTTCGTCGCCGAGGTGTCGGCTGCGGTTCAGAAGCGCAAATTTCCGGTCTCAGAACTGTTCTCCGCCAGGCTGCGATGGCCAACGATGTTGCTTTGGGTTGCCTACATCTGTTCCACGATCACACTGTATGTGCTGAGCATGTGGCTCCCGACCATTCTTCAAGGAGATGGCCGCACGCTCGCCCAGACGGCAAACACAATGATGTGGTTCAACTGGTGCTCGGGTGCCGCCATCCTGCTGGCCGGCGTTCTGATGGACAAGTTCGGCCCGGTCCGCGTTATCTCCGCGTACTTTGCGATCTCCATGTCGATGGCGCTCCTTGTCTCGATCAGCGGTGCGCACGGCGATGCATTGCTCACGCTGCTCGTCATAGCGGCAATGACCAATAACGGCGCTTGCTCCTCGATGTCCACGCTCGCGACGCAAATGTACCCGACCAGCAGCCGCGCCACGGGCGCAGCCTGGGTGCTTGGCGTGGGTCGCTTTGGCGGCATTGCCGGCACCTTCCTGGGTCCTGTTATGATTGGCTTGGGCTGGCCGCTGACGACCATCGTTGCGTGGATTGCACTCCCGGCAGTTATCGCCTCGGTTTCAATCTTCTGCATTGGCTTCCGCATCCCTGCATTGCGGCGTGGCTATGTCGGCCTGCCCTCAGGTGAAGCCGTCCACTAACGGTTGAGCGACTACGATTGCAATTCGGCGAAGCCGCTACCAATGTGTAGCGGCTTTTGTTCTTTCCGATCGGGGCAACCCGTTTTTACAAGCCCTGTTCCTATCAATAGGGAAAGTGAGACTTCGTGGACAGACTTCGTGCAATGGAATTTTTCCTTTCCATTTCCAGGAACAAAAGCTTTTCGGAGACTGCCCGCCAGTTTGGCATCGCGCCCGCGTCTGTTTCGAGAATGGTTCTCGACCTCGAAAATGATCTGAAGGTAAAGCTGTTCACCCGCACTACCCGCCTGGTCACGCTTACCGAAGCGGGAATAGAGTACGCAAAGCACGTCGAAGGTATTCTGCGAAGCATTGACGATGCCCACCGAAGTATCTCGTCCATCACTTCTGCACCCTTGGGCACGCTGCGAGTGCATTCAAGAGTCATGTTCGGCCTCGGCGTATTGCCTTCACTGATTGCCGAATTCTCCAAGCTGTACCCGAGCATTCAGATCGAACTGACGCTAAGCGAAGCGCCATCGGATCTGAACAAGGATCCGGTCGATATTGATTTTCGAATTGCTCCACCGGTCGAATCCGGGATCAAACGCCGGATTATGTTTCGAAGTGACCGCTACCTGGTCGTCTCTCCCGGTTACTTTATTGGTCGAAGCTCCGTCATGGCGCCCGAAGAACTAAAGAGCCATCAATGCATCGCGTATTCCATGCCCGGATCGGGCTATTCGTGGCGATTCCGAAAAGACGGCGCCGAAACGGAAATTCACTTTCAGCCCCGCCACATCACCAACAATGGCATTGCTCTGCTCGAATTCGCGCGCATGGGCGAAGGCATCGTCCTATTGGATGACTACACGGTTCACAAGGATCTCATCAGTGGCAAACTGGTGCGGCTACTCCCCGACTATCAGGTGACCAATTCCAGCTTTGAAGACGGCATGTACGCTACGATCATCGACTCGCCCGCCATCCCGACCAAGGTCCGCCTCTTCCTGGATTTTGTGGCCTCCCGCGTGTCCGGCCCGGAGCTCAGATTTTCCGCCTACGGGTCGCCGTGAAATGAGTTATGCGATCCGCGGGGCACATGATAACGCCCCGTGTCGTGCAAATTACGTTGTTTCCGGCAAATCAGAACCCGTTTTTGATTGAAAATCGCCGGCCCTGGAGGCATTACAATTTTCGTCAACCAGACAAAATGCCTTCAGGAGACGACATGACCATGAGCGAAGCATCCAGCGCAGAGATTTGCGCTGTCACCCTGGCAGTCACGGACGGCGTGGCTTTGGTTACGCTGAATCGCCCGGAGGTCAAAAACGCGCTGTCGCGGGCCATGCGTCGCCGTCTCATTGCAATATTCGACGAAATCAGCGCTCGCAACGACATTCGCTGTGCGGTGCTGACCGGTGCCGGCGACACGTTCTGTTCGGGCGCGGACCTGCGTGACCGCCCTGATCCCGATGTCCCGGGAGACTTCCTCGACCACAATCGCTGGACCCGCGAGACGGGCAATGCGATTAAGGAATGCGTGAAGCCTGTGATAGCAGCGGTTAATGGCGCGGCGCTGGGCGCGGGCCTGGGTCTGATGGCCGCTTGCGACATCATGTACGCGAGCGATAACGCCGTATTCGCGATGCCGGAAATCAACGTCGGTCTGGCCGGTGGAGCGTCGATGCTGCGCACCCTGTTCGGTCGATCGACCGTCCGTCGCATGTTCTTCACCGGCGACAAACTGACGGCTCAAGATCTGCTCCGTCGCAACGTATTGGAAGACGTGCTGCCTGCGGACACGCTTATGCCTTACGTCATGGAGCTTGCGCGCCGCATCGCCAGGAAGTCGCCTATCGCGCTCATCGAGGCGAAGAAGGCTGCGAATTTCACCGATCAGATGCCTCAGCGCGAAGCTTACCGTCACGAGCAGGACATCACGATGATGCTTTCCAGGACGGAAGACGCCAAAGAAGCGCGCATGGCGTTTCTGGAAAAGCGCGAGCCGGTATTCAAAGGCCGATAGGAAACGCCCTGGTCGCACCGATATTAGTTAAGCATGCCTGATAGTCAGGATTCTTGACTGGTCGCGATTCACTTCATCGTCCTCGACAGCCGCTATAAAGCCCACCTTGACAGATTATCGACGGAGACAGCAATGCAACAGGATCTGGCCGGACGTTACGCCCTTGTGACCGGCGCTGGCGCGGGGATCGGCAAGGCGACGGCCCTTCGACTCGCCGCCCGCGGCGCTGTTGTTGGCGTCAATGATCTGAAGGAGGAACTGGTCAACGATACTGTGGCCGCACTGATCGATGCCGGCGGCCAGGCCATCCCGGTCGTGAAAAACGTGAGCACCCGCGAGGGCATCACTGAAGCAGTGAACGAAGTCCACGCCAAAGGTGGTCGCTTCGACATTCTGGTCAACAATGCGGCATGGGTGCGCTACCAGTCGGTTCCCGACATCGCGCCCGAGACCATGGATCGAATGCTCGATATCGGCTTCAAGGCGGTGGTATGGGGTATTCAGGCCGCGGCTGCGGTAATGACCGAAGGCGGTGCGATCGTCAATGTCGCATCGACGGCAGCGCTGCGTTCCGCCAGCCAATCCATTGTTTACTCGGGCATTAAGTCTGGGATCCTCGGCATCACGCGTGCAGCAGCGGCAGAACTCGGTACGCGCAAAATCCGCGTCAACGCTGTTTGCCCATCCGCAGTGCCGACCGAGGGAACAGAGCGCAACCGGAACGAAGAGCGCGACGCGAGGCGCGTGGCCACGACGCCACTGGGCCGTTTGGGCAACGTGGATGACATCGCCAAGGCGATCGTGTATCTGGCTTCGGACGACGCCGGCTTCATCACCGCGCAATGGCTTGCCGTCGACGGGGGTATTACCTTTACGAATATTTAATGCTTCAGTCTTTCGCGTCCGAAGCGGCGGTTTCCATTAGCGATGGGGTCGGCATGGTTCAGGCCTCTCGTCGCTAAACGATTGAAAGAGCACGGTATCGCATCTCTTGGCGAGCTGTTCGAGCTTTGCAACGCCAAGGTCGGGAGCGTGCCGCGAATTGGCGTGGGCCGCCCATGCAACGTTGTGGGGCGGCTGCGCCAACATGAACACTCGAACGGCAAACGCGATCGAACCGCTGGCGAACCAATGCCGATACCCTTGCCACGCCAACGCCTACATTCAAGCGATTCTACGTGGTGACAAGACCATGCAACGACGAAACGGTACCTGGACCTCACTGCTTTTCAATGCTTACTGACCGACGTCGTCGCGGGTTGCAGCAACGAGCGATATTGGGTCGGCGTAATCCCCACCGTCGTCTTGAATTGACGCGTGAATGCACTGTGATCGGTGTAGCCGCAACGCGTCGCAATGTCGGTGATGTTAAGGTCACCCGCGAGCAATTGCGAAGCTGCATCCAGCCGCGTTTTGAGTAGCATCTGTCGAGGCGTAAGGTGAAAGACTCTGAAGAAATAGCGCTCGACCTGCGCAACTGACATGTCGATAAGTGCTGCAAGATCCGCCAACTTCAGCGGATGCGCGTAATGATCCTGAATGTGCTTTACTGCAATCGCAACACGTTGATACGAGGGATGTGTACTTGCAGCCGCTCGAAGATCGCGCGAGATACCTGCGACGCCCAGGACGCGTCCCTCTACATCGCGCAGCGGTACTTTCGAGGTAAGGCACCAACCGGGCTGGCGACCTGGATAGAGATGCAGTTCAAGTTGATCGACCAGCCGGTTGTTATCTCGCACAACCGCTTTGTCCTGTTCCATATAGATGCGGCCAAAGCGCGAAGGGAATGCTTCTGCTGCTGTCTTCCCCAGCAATGACTGCCGGTCCTTGTAACCGCAGCGGGCCGCGAGGGTCGCATTGGCGATCACATACCGTGCCTCGTGATCCTTTACGAAAAAAACCACATCGGGCATGGCATCGAAGAGCGGCACGAGCAGCGCGTAATGCGCCACCATCTGCTGCAGGGTCGTGTTTCCAGTGACAGCGGAAAGGAGCAGTTGGTTCATGGCTAAGTGTTGCGGATCAGGATAGGCTTGATTATGCCGACGCCCAGGTCACTCGAACGCTCGCGGTTCCCGGCGTTCAGACCGGCGTCTGGAAGCTCATTAAAGTGCTCACGCGTGCAGGCGAGAACGGCGGACGCTGCCCATAGCGCGACCAGCCGAGGCAAAACGCTGCTGCTTCCCCGCAAATCTTGCCTTGGCAAGGCCCCATGCCGCAGCGTGTGTGCAACTTGGCATCACGCCAGCCGCGATGCTGCGCGACCTCACCAAAGCTGACGTCCTCACATCGGCACATCACAGTGTCTGCGGTGGCGAGTCCGCGGAGTTGCGGATCGAGGGCGAAGGCCGTATGCATTTTCGCTGCAAAGCGGCGGTAGCGCTCGCGCTCCGCAAAGAGAGCACGCGCATCGGCTACGTTGCCAATCGCAGCAAGCGCGGCGATTCGCCCTTCGACAGCAGACAGTTCCATGCCGCCGACGCCCGTACATTCTCCGGCCGCATAGATGCCCGGCTGGGTGGTTGCCTGAAAATCATCGACGACGAGGGCGAGCACGCCGTCCGTTTCGGCGACATCGCAACCAAGCGCCGTGCCCGGGATCGTGTTGGGGACGAGACCATACGCGCAGGCGAGCCTGTCGCAGTCGATCTGCGTTTGCCTCGTACCCTGCTGCACCACGACCTGCGTGATCTTCTGATCGCCGTGTGCGGCGCTCACATAGGCGCCCCGCAGATATGGCGTAGCGCGCAAAGCGAACCGCATGCGCGCCGCCTGGGCGAGTTTCGCTGGCGTGCTCACGAGCGACATTGCGAACTGCCGCACTGCATGCGTCGGCGCCTGCTCGACAATCGCCGCAACGTGCGCGCCCTGTTCGCGCGCGGTCACGGCCGCCGCCCACAATAACGGGCCTGTTCCTGCGATAACGACGCGCTCGCCACGCACCGGCATGCCGCCCTTCACCAGCGCCTGCAAACCGCCCGCCCCTGTCACGCCAGGGAGTGTCCATCCCGGGTACGGCAGAAAACGCTCGCGCGCGCCGGTTGCGATGATGAGCTTGTCGTAACCGATCGCATAGCCGCGTGTAGCATCCTCCACGAGCAACTCGTGTTCACGAAGCGCCTGCACGACGCGCGTACCGTGCAAACGCGCGACGTTCGCGGCTTGCGCCACCGCATCGATTGCTTCGCGTCCGCGCCCTTGCGGTCGATGATGCGGTCCTTGTCGCCAGATCTGACCGCCAGGCAGTGCGTTATCGTCGACGATGCCAACTGTAGCACCTGCTTGCGCAGCGACACTTGCAGCATGCAGTCCCGCAGGCCCCGCACCAATGATCAGGATATCGAAATTCATGATGCAGACCTTGCTGTCCTGATGTTCATGCCGTCGGCGCAGAGCGTCTGACAGGCGAGCCGATGGCGCACGCCGTCGATCGTCACGCGGCATTCCTGGCAAACGCCCATTCCGCACAGCGGCCCGCGTTGCGCGCCGCTCACGGATTCACGCGTCACCACGTCCGCACCGCCCGTTACGAGCGCGATAGCCGCTACGACCGAACTGCCGCGCTCGACCTGCACGTTGCGTCCATCCACGCTAATCGTCACCGGGTCACGCATGACTGGCTCCCACGTTTTCGAAGCGTGCAGGCAGGTACGGCGCAGCGTCGATTGGCAGCACGTCGCCCAGATCGAGCATCTGCGCGGCGATCAGTTTGGCGGTAGCGAGTGCCGTCGTGACGCCGAGGCCCTCGTGACCCGTCGCGAGCCACGTAGAACGGTGACAGGAGTCGTCCCCGAACGGTGCTGCGGGCCCGATCAACGGCAAGCCGTCACTCGTGGCCGGACGAAAGCCGGTCCAGGCCCGAATCGCGTTGAGGGTCGGCAACGTCGGCAGATACTCCGCGGCGCGGCGTAGCATGCGTGCGAGAACGTCTGGTTCGATAGCCGGATCGACAGTGTCGAATTGCCGTGACGATCCGATCAGGATCTGACCGGTTGGACGCGGCTGCACGTTGAACGCCACCGACGTACCGCTCGCGTTGTGGGCGCTCTTGATATAGCCGAGTTCAAGTATTTGATGACGGATCGTGCCCGGATAACGATCGGTGATCAGCAGATGCCCTTTTTTCGCCTGCATCGGTAGCCCGGGCAGCAGATCGGACGCTTGCAGACCGTTGGCCACTAGCACGGCGCCCGCTGCGATCGCCTCACCGCTCTCGAGCACGACGCCCTCGCGATTCACGCGCACAACCTGCGTATCGAGCCTGCACGTCACGCGTCCTTTCACTGGCTGCGCGAGTAGCCATGCGGCAGCGGCAGGCGCGTACACCACGGCGTCGTCGGGGAGCATCATGCCGCCACGCAGGCCTTCGCGCAGTTCGGGTTCCGCTTCGCGCATCTGCTGTGCGTCCAGCAACGAGCAGTCGACGCCCGCCTGCACAAGTGCCTGCTGGCGCGTTTGCGCGAGTTCGTATTCCTCGTCGTCTACGGCGACCCAGAGTGTGCCGCAACGCACGAACGCCTCGCGCGCACTCAGACGCGGCGCGAGCTCGAGCCACAGCTCGCGCGACCACGCAGACAACGCGAATTCGGCAGGCGAGTCGTCCATCAGCACGAGGTGGCCCATACCCGCTGCCGTCACTCCGCCGCCCACGCCCGCGCGATCGAGGACGAGCACGTCAGCGCCCTGCTTCGCCAGTTCGTGTGCACAAGCCGCGCCGACGATGCCCGCGCCGACCACCACGACGTCGGGACTCGACTGACCCGGCTGAATCACGCGCGAATGCCCCATGCGAAAGGATCGTCGGCGGAGAAAATCAGCTTTGCCTCCGCGCTCACATGCGCCGTGCCGCGAATGCTGGGACGCACGTAGCGGCGGCTGGCATTGTCCACGTTATGACTCGTGTCTTCATGAGGCTCGTAGCTCGCTTCGAATATGCTGCCGATGATGCTTTCCTGCCGCCAGGTCGCGCCGGGTGCGAGGTGAGCGTCGGCGGCGAGGCAAGCGATCTTTGCACTCGTGCCGGTGCCGCATGGCGAGCGGTCGTACGCCTTGCCGGGACACAACACGAAGTTGCGGCTATCGACACCGGGCGTGGTCGAATCCGCAAACAATTCGATGTGGTCGATGAGCGCACCGCCTTCGCCAGTGATGCCGTTGGCTTCGAGCGCGGCGCGAATTGCCCAGGTGACATTCGTGAGCGATTCGACGTTTGCAAATTCGAGCGTCTGCCCGTGATCGGCGACGAGGAAGAACCAGTTGCCACCCCATGCGATGTCGCCATGCACGCGGCCGAGTCCCGGCACGTCGAGCTGCACTTCCGTGCGATAGCGATACGCGGGCACGTTACGGACGCTCACGCTGCCGTCGCCGTGCAATTCGGCTTCAACCACCCCCACGGGCGTTTCGATGCGATGTACGCCCGGCTTGATGCGACCCATGTGCGCGAGCGACACGATCAGGCCGATCGTGCCGTGTCCGCACATGCCGAGATAACCGACGTTGTTGAAGAAAATCACGCCCGCCGAGCACCTCGTATCATGCGGTTCGCAAAGCAGCGCGCCGACCATGACGTCGGAGCCGCGCGGTTCGTTGACCACGCCCGCACGCACGTGATCGAAATCGCGGCGAAATATGTCGAGCCGCTCAGCGAGCGGGCCACGGCCCAGATCAGGGCCGCCTTCGACGACGAGCCGTGTAGGCTCGCCGCCGGTGTGGGAGTCGATAACGGTAATGGAGTTCATGTCCACCATCCTACGCATCGGCCGCAAGGCCGTCTTGTTCGAACGCCGCTATGGCAGTGACGATTTGGGCACAGCAAAGGGAAGTGCGCCACGGCACCCGGACCCACCGGTAAGCACTGCCAGCACTCAACCACGCGAGCTATGCGAGAGTAGAAACTTGCGAGGGAATCTCGACGGGCATCGTCGCGGTATCTGGAGGCAAATCGCTCACGTGTTCCGCGCTTCCGGTGACGTGAGCAGTCTGCGCGGGCGGTGTCTGAGGGCACCGCCCATCTTCGATGGTGACTTACTTCGTACCCACCGTTTGCAGCGGCTTCCATGTGCCATTGACGACCTTGTACACCGTCACGCCGCCGTACTTGAGGTCGCCGTACTGGTCGTAAGAGAGTTCACTTGTAGTGACGCCCTTCATATTCGTAGCCTTCAGCGCGCTCAGGAACACATGCGGATCGGTCGAGTCCGCTTTCTTCATCGCATTGAACACGGCCATTGTGCCGTCGTAGGCATACGGTGCGTACAGCTCGACCGGCTGGTTGAAGCGCTTCTGGTAACGCTCGGCGAACGCCTTGCCGCCCGGCATCTGCGAGAGCGGGCTGCCCTCGGATGCGGCCAACGTGCCTTCGGACGCCTCGCCTGCAATCTTGATCAGGTTATCCGACTGGAGCATGTCCGGACCGAGCAGAGTCGACTTGATTGCGAGCGAGCGCATCTGCTTCAGCATCGGCGCAGCCTGCGTGTCGGCGCCGCCGTAGAACACCGCGTCGACATTCGCCTGCTTGATCTTGGTGAGAATCGCGCGGAAGTCCACGGCCTTGTCGTTCGTGTATTCCTCGGTGACCACCGTCGCGCCCGCCGCCTTCGCGGCCTTGGCGAACTCTTCGGCCACGCCTTGTCCGTAGGCGGTGCGATCGTCGACGATCGCGAGGCGCTTGAACTTGAGCCCCTTCACAGCGAAGTCACCGAGCACCGCGCCGAGTTGCGTATCGGAAGTCAGCAGGCGGAACGTGGTGGGCAGCCCGAGGCGCGTGTAGCTGGGGGCAGTGGCCATGGCAACTTGCGGCGTGCCCGCTTTCGCGTAGATCGGCGCGGCCGGAATGCTGGTGCCCGAGTTGTAGTGACCAATCACGGCGACCACACCGTCGTCCACGAGTTTTTGTGCAACCGTCGTGCCGGTGCGAGGATCGGCCTGATCGTCCTGCGCATCCAGTACGAAATGCACAGGCTTGCCCCCGATAACCGGATTCGTCCCGTTCATGTCCTCGATGGCGAGCTGCACGCCGCTGCGGAAATCTGCGCCATAGTGGGCTTGACCGCCGGTGAGGGGCGCAGCGAAGCCGATCTTGACATCGACCGGCGTTGCGGCATAGGAGCATGGTGCGCCTGCCAGGGCGAGGCCCATGACGATTGCGCTGGAGATGACGGTCCTATGGAATTGCATTGTTCTTGTGCTCCTCGTTTAGTGGATTACCGCGGTACCCGCGCCCGCACTTGTGTGGCAGGCACATGCCTGTCGCCTTCCGGTCCGACCGGTGGATGGCTTGAGCAATATAAGAGTCCAAAAATCGCGGAGTCTTGAGGGAAATCGACAGCAACCAGGCAGAAATCTGCATAGTCGTCGGCGCACTCGCGCGTCGCTTTAACCGGAGCAGGCGCGGCTGTCTCCAAGGGTTTTCTCTCGCGGCTTCCAATGAAAAAAGCGCCCACGTGGGGCGCTTTCCGATGTTGCATGCACTGCAACTGCTCGAGCCTCAAGCATTCACTTCCTTCGACCACTCTGCATACCAGTTGCGGAACAACTCGTACTGCGTCTGCGCGTAACGACGCTGCGCCTCGCTCAGCGCATCGGTTTCGTAGAAATGCAGCGAATATTCCGTGTCACCGTTGAGCACCATCAGGTACTTGTAGTAAAGCACCAGGTCGGTTCCTTCATCGAACGACGACAGCACAGCCAGCGCCGATTCCAGTTCCCGCGCCTGACGGCGCGCGGTGACATCGCCCTTCGCCGCCTTGCGGCACAGGTCGACCAGTTGGAGGACTTCGCGCGGCAATGCGTTGCCAATGCCGGTAATAGCGCCCGTGGCGCCGCAGTTGACGAAGCCATGGAAGACCTGCGTGTCAACGCCTGCCATGAGCGTCACGGTGTCGTCCTGGCTCGTGATGTGCTCGGCTGCGTAACGCATGTCGGCAGCACCGCCGAACTCCTTGAAGCCGATCAGATTCGGATACCTGCCGCGCAGTTCGAAGAACAGGTCCGCACGCGTAGCGAAACCATAGTACGGGCTGTTATAGATGACGGCGGGTAGTGCCGGAGCCGCTTCGAGAATCGCGGCGAAGTGCGCTTTCTGCGCGGCGGGCGACGCCCCGCGAGACAGCACGCGCGGGATAACCATCAAGCCGCTCGCCCCTACTTTTGCGGCGTGCGCAGCGTGAGAAATCGCTTCTTTTGAGTTGACCGCGCCCGTGCCAACGATGGTGGGGATGCCGGCGGCCACGAGCCGCGCGACACCTTCCTGACGTTGGGCTTCGGTCAGTAGCGGCCAGTCGCCCATCGAACCGCAGTAAACGACGGCGGACATGCCGAGATTAACCAGTTCGCGTGCTTTGGCGACGAGTGCGTCGTAATCGGGCAGGCGGTCGGCGGTGCACGGGGTCATGAGGGCCGGAATCGTGCCAGTGAAGATGTTGTTGCTCATGCTGTTTCCTTTTGATTTGGGAGGTTTGGAAGCCGCTTTCCCGATTTGCTTTACGAGGCTTGTTCCAGCTGAGCAAGCGCCCAGGTAAGCCGATGCACTCAACAAGGGACGACTCGCGCTAAGCGCCTGTACTGGAAGCAGGTCGCAGTGACAGTATGTATGCCGGGAATTTTAGGCAGCGCTTATCTGGCCGTCTTGTCTCCGTGGCGCGCCGACGACGACGATTTCTGCATAGAGTCGCGTTTGGGGAAGCGCTGCACACAGAATCTGGGCACTGTTACCAAGCACGGTCGCTGCCTTGCGTTCCCGCAGACTTTGTTATGCGCCCATACCTCCCCTCAAAAACTTGACAATCTATCTTTAGATATATATCTTAAGACACATCTTAAGACACAAATGGAGTGTGCGAGATGCGTCATCACCATCGTTCAGGCCGCCCGCACGGCGGCGACTATCCTTCGGGCGCAGGTTTCGAGCGCCGGTTGCTGCACGCGTGGTGGCATGCGTTCGGCCATCATCGTGAAGCTCACGGCCAGGGTCCCGGCGAACACGCCGATGCGGGCCATCGCTTCTCACCGCATGCGCTCTGGCATGCGATTGGACGCCACCATGACCACCGCGGCGGGCGCGGCCATTTCGGCGGCGGGCCGGGCGGCTTCGGCGGCGAAGGCGACGGATTTCCGCGCGGCCGTAAATTCAGCTCCGACGATCTGCAACTGCTGTTGCTCTCGCTGATCGACGCGCAACCGAGCCACGGCTACGAACTCATCAAGGCGCTGGAAACACGCTCGAACGGCTTCTACAGTCCGAGCCCCGGCATGGTCTATCCGGCGCTCACGTATCTGGAAGAACTCGGCTACGTCACCGTGCAACTCGAAGGCAATCGCAAGCGCTATGAACTGGCGCAGGCGGGGCGCGACTATCTCGCGGCCAACCGCGACCGCGTCGAGCTGATGCTCGCGAAGCTCAGCCACATCGCTCGCAAGATGGATTCGGTGCGCCGCGCGTTTGCCGGTGAAGAGCCGGCCGACATCAGCGAAGGCGGTTGGGCGCCCGAGTTGAACGAAGCACGCCGCGCGCTGAAAAATGCGCTGCTGCGTCGTGACAATGCGCCAGCCGACGAACAGCGCCGCATTGCCGCGATTCTGATGCGCGCGGTGAAGGAGATCGAAGGCGAGCACAATCCGGGCAGCGGTCATAGCGACGACGCATCCACCGCGTGACATCGCGAACGCCGGCGCCTTACGCCCGGCTCTTCACTGCACGCACGCCGCGCTAACGCGCGGTACGCGGCTCACCGAACCTACCGCTTTGCATCGGACCAGCTCAATGACGACTTCAGAAAACCGACCCGACCTCGCCGTGCATCGCGTGCGGCACCCGCTCAAATTCCGCCTGCTGCAAGTCAGCAAAGTGCAGGCGCTGACACCGCATCTGATCCGCGTGACCTTTACCGGCGAAGACTTGCACGACTTCGTGTCCGCTTCATTCGACGATCACATCAAGGTGTTCTTCCCGGAACCGGGCGCGGACAAACCCGTGCTGCCGGAAGCCGGCCCCGACGGCCCGGTGTTTCCTGAAGGACGGCGCCCCACCGCACGCGACTTCACGCCGCGCCGCTTCGATCGCGAGGCTCGCGAACTCGACATCGAATTCGCCATGCACGAAGCCGGCCCGGCAGCCACATGGGCTGCGCAAGCGCAGGTCGGGCAGTATCTGGGCATCGGCGGGCCGCGTGGCTCACTCGTGATCCCTGCCGCTTTCGACTGGCATTTGCTGATCGGCGACGACACCGCGCTGCCCGCAATCGCGCGCCGACTCCAGGAACTGCCGGCCGGTAAGCGCGTGGCCGCCGTGATCGAAGTGGCCGACCCGTCGGCTCGCATCGAGTTCGAGACTCGGGCCGAGTTGCATCTGGTGTGGCGTTATCGCAGCGAAGCCGGCTCTCGCGGCGAGGCTTTGCTGCAAGCGGTCCGCGAAACGTATCTGCCCGAAGACGGCGAAGGCTATCTATGGGCTGCGGGCGAATCGGCGACCATCCGCGCGATTCGTCATCATCTGTGCATGGAACGCGGCGTCGACAAAGCGCGTATTCGCGCGGCGAGCTACTGGAAGCAGGGCGCGGCGGCCGTGCATGAAACGATAGACGACTGAGCGCCGTACGAGCATCCGGCTTATGCGATGAGCGGCCAGACGCGTGCAAGCGGCGCTTATAACAACAACAAGGAACCTTGCCAATGTATTCAATTGACGCAAAGCACGAGCGCCGTTTGCTCTGGCTGCTCGCGCTGACCCAGTTCACCATCATCATGGACTTCATGGTGATGATGCCGCTCGGTCCACAGATCATGCACGCGTTTGGCATTGCGCCGGCCGGCTTCGCCACCGCGGTGTCGGCGTATTCGTGGTGCTCGGGCCTGTCCGGACTTTTTGCGGCTACTTACATCGACCGCTTCGACAGGCGGCGTCTGCTGCTCACCATGTATGCGCTGTTCGCGATGTCGAATCTCGCGTGCGCGCTGGCGAGCAGCTTCGCGTTGCTGCTGGCCGCGCGGGCTTTTGCAGGAATAACGGGAGGCGTGCTGGCATCGGTGATCATGGCGATCGTCGCCGACGTGATTCCCGTGCAACGACGCGGCGCCGCAACCGGCACGATCATGACGGCCTTCTCTCTCGCCGCAATCGCCGGCGTGCCGGCCGGCGTGATGCTAGGCGCGCATTTCAGTTGGGCCGCGCCGTTCTTCCTGCTGGTCGGGCTGTCGTTCGCCGTGTGGGTGGCGGGCTGGCAACTGGTGCCTTCGCTGGCCGGACATCTCAGCCAACGCCAACCGCCGCTCGCCGAAATACTGCCCGATCTGATGCGGCTTCTCGGCAACCCACGGCATATGTCGGCCTTTGCACTGACCTTCGTGATGATGGTCGCGCATATGCTGGTCATCCCGTTCATTTCGCCGGTGCTCGTTGCCAATCACGGCGTGTCGCCCGAGCAACTGTCGTGGCTATACATGGCCGGTGGAGCAGCAACGTTCTTCACCTCGCGACGGGTCGGCAGGCTCGCAGACCGGTTCGGTACACGGCGCGTCTTCCGTATCACGGCGCTGCTTGCGTGTCTGCCAGTCCTTTTCGTCACTCATCTGCCGGACCTGCCGTTCTATGCGCTGCTTCTGTTCTTCCCGGTTTTCATGGTGTTGATGTCGGGGCGAATGGTGCCGATGCAGGCACTCTTGACCACCGTGCCGCAGCCCGATCGACGCGGCGCGTTTCTCAGCGCGAACAGCGCGCTCCAGGCGCTCGGCACAGGATGCGGCGCGTGGATCGGCGGTCTTATGCTCGGCAGTTCGTCCGCCGGCCAGATAGTCGGCTATGGAACCGTTGGATGGGTGTCGGTCGCGGTCGCGCTCAGCGGCGTGCTGTGGGTTTCGCGAGTTCGAGGCGCGCGCAGCGACGGCGCCGCACCGGCACCCGCGGTCGTGCACGGTGAGGTCGTCGGCGAAAGCTGAAGCTCACGGTCCCTACCGCACGGCCTCGGCGCGATCATCAGACCGGTTCCGCGCCGAGATCCGCCAACGGATGTGCCTCCTGCTTCCACGGCGAACTCAGAAAGTGCCTGACCCGCTCGGGCCGCACTTCTGCGAGCGTGGCAGGCGCCCAGCGTCCTTTGCGGTCTTTATCGATCAGCTGCGCGCGCACGCCTTCGCAGAAGTCGCCCTCCTCGATTGCGCGCTTCACGATGCCCAGTTCCATCCGGAAACACTCGGCAAGCGTCATCTGGCGGCCACGTAACAACGCCTCACGTGTGACGTAAAGCATGGTGGGTGAATGCGCAGCGAGCGCGTCGTAAGTGGACTGCAGCCACTGCCTGACTTCGCGCGGCGGGTCGCGTTCGAGATCGTGCCGCAACGTCGCCATGATTCTGTCGACGCCGGAACGCCGGTCGAAGTGCCGCTGGATCAGTTGCGTGAATGGCGTGATCGCCGCGTGCGGCACGATGTTGCACGGCGGCTCGACGACCCCGCGCAAAGCGCTCAGCAGATCGCCCTCGTGCGACATGTGCTGCAATCGCTGTTCGCAAGAAACCAGCCAGTCGGCAGGCACACATTGATCGGCCAGTTGCAGCCGCAACGCATCGGCACCGGACAAAGTCGCGCCGGTCAGGCCCACGTACAACTCGAGCTCCGCGGGCATCACGCTCAGAAAACGCGTTGCGCCGACGTCCGGCAGGAAGCCGATGCGCGTCTCCGGCATCGCAATCTTGCTGCGCTCGGTGACGACGCGCAAACGCGCCGCCTGTCCGAGGCCCATGCCGCCGCCCATCGCGATGCCGTCGAGTATCGCCACCACCGGCTTCGGGAAAGTGTGCAATGCGTAATCGAGCCGGTATTCGTCGACGAAAAACGCGAGCCAGCGGCTGTCGCCGCTTGTGGCGAGCCGGTGCACTTCGCGCACATCGCCGCCCGCACAAAAGCCCTTGTGTCCAGCCCCTTTCAAGGCAATCGCGACAATGCTGTCGTCGTTGCGGCAATGCTCGACGAGCACGGCGAGCTCGCGGATCATCGCGTGCGACAGCGCATTAAGCGCTGCCGGCCGGTTCAGCGTGATAACGGCGACACGGTTGATCACGCGAAACTGGATTTCTCGTTGAGCTTCGCCGCCTGTAACGGACGCGTTCTCGGGCACGACGCTCTGCAAGGCGCTCATCGTTGCGTCTCCCCGCGAGCGTGTGCTGCTTGCGTCGAACTCGCTGTGTGTTCGCCTTGCGCGATCTGCCAGCGCGGCGTGCGTTTTTCGAGGAACGCATTGACGCCCTCGCGCTGATCGGCGCCGTCGAACAGATCGACAAAGCGCTCACGTTCCAGTGCAAGCGCGGCTGAACGCGGCACGCCATTGCGCCCCTGATGAATCAGTGTCTTGCTGAAGCCGACTGCCTGCGGGCTCAGTGTCGCGACGCGCGCCGCCATGCTCAACGCAGCCTCGCGCGCGGCGCCCTTCTCCACGACTTCTTCAACCAAACCGATGCGCAGCGCGGTCGCTGCATCCACGCGTTCGCCCGTGAGAATCATGCGTTTCGCCCAGCCTTCGCCGACGAGCCACGGCAGCGTTTGCGTTCCGCAACCGCAAGGCAGCAGGCCAACTGCGGTTTCGGGCAGCGCCATCACCGCGTGCTGTTCGGCGATCCGTATGTCGCACGCCAACGCGCATTCCAGCCCGCCGCCCATCGCAAAGCCGTTGATCGCAGCGATCACCACGGGCCGCGCATTCTGCAACGCTTCAAAGGCCGCGCCGAAGCGCGCTGCCGCGACGCGCGCCACTTCGCGATTGCCGTCGGCGAAAGCATTCAGATCGGCGCCAGCACTGAAGAACTTCGGACCTTCGCCGGTAATGACTATGGCGCGGACACGAGTCTCGCCGTTCAGGCGCTCCACCGTCTGCTGCAACTGCAACAGACCGTCAGGTGTGAATGCGTTCGCAGGGGGACGCTTCAGCGTGAGTTGCGCGACGGCGCCCTCATGTGCGTAGTCGAGTTCGATCATCGCGCATCTCCATTACCGGTGGCTTTGGCGGTGTTTTCCGCGGTCTCGTGACGATAGAGCTTGATGACTGCGGAAAAGTCCAGACGACCCGCGCCTTTTGCGCTCATCGTTTGATAAAGCTGCTGCGCGAGTGCGCCGAGATAGACCGGTTGACGCGCGAACCTGGCGGCGTCGGTGGCTAGCCCGAGGTCTTTCAGCATCAGATCCGTGCCGAAGCCGCCGCTGTATTCCCGCGACGACGGCGCACTATCGATTACGCCCGGCATCGGGTTATACGTGTCGGAGCTCCAGCAGCGCCCCGTCGACGTATTGATAATGCCGGCCAGCACTTTCACGTCGATGCCGAGCGCTTCACCCAGCGACATGGCTTCCGCCACGCCCGCCATCGTGATGCCGAGCACGAGGTTGTTGCAGATCTTCGCGACCTGGCCGGTGCCGGTATCGCCGCAATGCACGATATTCCTGCCCATCGCCGACAACACCGGCTTGACCTTCTCGTACGCACTCGCACTGCCGCCGACCATGAACGTCAACGTGCCCGCAGCCGCACCGCCGGTTCCACCCGAGACGGGCGCATCGACGAACGTGTTGCCCCGTTGCTGCGCGAGTTCGGCAAACGCCTTCACGCTTGCCGGATCGATCGTGCTCGAATCGACGATGGTCACGCCTTGCGGGATGCCGGCCAACACGCCGTCGTCCGCGGTCAGCACGCTGCGCACATGCGCCGCCGCAGGCAGCATCGTGATCACGCATTCGACGTCGGCCACCGCCGCTTTCGGCGAAGCGGCAGCGTGAGCGCCCGCGTCGACGAGCGCCTGCACCGCTTGCGCATTGAGGTCGAATACATTGACCGCGTGGCCGGCCTTCAGCAGGTTGTGCGCCATCGGCGCGCCCATGTTACCGAGCCCGATAAAGCCTATTTTCATGATCTCGTCTCCGTTCTCGCGGCGTCGTTCAGCGCAGGCTGATGGTCGTGTTCACGCCGTCGTTGACCGTGTCGTCATCGAACCAGCGCGCGGTGACGGTCTTGGTTTGCGTGTAAAACTGCACGACCTGCTTGCCATAGGGGCCGAGGTCGCCGAGCTTCGAGCCGCGCGAACCTGTAAAGCTGAAGAACGGCACGGGCACCGGAATCGGAATGTTGATGCCGACCTGGCCCACGTCGATTTCGCTCTGGAACTTGCGCGCCGCCGCGCCGCTCTGCGTGAAGAGGCCGACACCATTGCCGAACGGATTGCTGTTGACGAGTGCGATCGCATCGTCGAGCGTCGCCGCGTTCAGCACGAGCAGGACCGGCCCGAAAATCTCCGTGCGATAGATCTCCATCTCGGTGCTGACGTCCGAGAAAATCGTCGGGCCAATAAAATTGCCTTGCTCGTAGCCGGGCACCGTCACGTCGCGGCCGTCGAGTGCGAGCGTAGCGCCCTCTTTCACACCGGCTTCGATCAAGCCCAGAATGCGCTCTTTCGCCGCGCGCGAGACAACGGGGCCGATATCGGTGTTCGGCTCGTTACCGGCGTTCACCTTCAGCGTCTTCGCCTTGGCGACGATCTCCGGCAGCCATTGCTGCGCGGCGCCCACCAGCACCACGACCGAAGTCGCCATGCAGCGCTGTCCGGCCGCGCCAAAGCCCGCACCGGCAAGCGCGTTCAAGGTCTGTTCGCGGTTTGCGTCGGGCAGCACGACGGCATGGTTCTTTGCGCCCATCATCGATTGCACGCGTTTGCCATGCTCGCTGCCGAGGCGATACACATGTGTGCCGACTGCCGTCGAGCCGACGAACGAGACCGCTTTTACCAGTTCGTGCGTGCAGAGCGCATCGACCACGTCCTTGCCGCCGTGCACCACGTTCAGCACGCCTTTCGGCACGCCTGCCTCCAGCGCGAGTTCGACCAACTGCATTGTCGACATGGGGTCCTGCTCAGAAGGCTTCAGCACGAACGTATTGCCGCATACGATCGCCATCGGGAACATCCATAGCGGGATCATTGCGGGAAAGTTGAACGGCGTGATGCCGGCGCACACGCCGAGCGGCTGGCGCAGCGTGTAGGTGTCGACGCCACCGGCGACGTTTTCCGCGAATTCGCCTTGCTGCAAGCTACCGATAGAACACGCATGTTCGACCACTTCGAGTCCGCGGAAGATATCGCCTTCTGCATCGGGAATCGTCTTGCCCTGCTCGGCGCTCAACGTCTTCGCGATACGCGGCATATGTTCGCGGATCAACGCCTGATACTTGAGCATGATGCGCATGCGCGCGCCGATCGGCGTGTCCTTCCACGTTTTGAATGCGGCATGCGCCGAGCGGATGGCTTCGTCGACTTCACCGGCGGTAGCGAACGGCACGCGCGCCAGCACCTGTTGCGTCGCCGGGTTGACGACGTCGCGCCATTCGGTCGTCCTGGAATCGACGAACTCGCCGTTGATCAGCAGCTTGACGGTATTCGAAGCAATTGCGCTCATGCTGAAACTCCTGTGCGTTGGCCGCGTGACGGCCGGACAGTGACTGAAAACAGAAAATGTTCGATAACGCTTTGCCCGACTCAGCGCAGGTCCGGGAAATCTTCTTCCCAGTATTCGTCCGGCAAGCGCGCCGGTTCCGCCTGGCGCTCCATTTCGCGGCGCCGCAACTCGACGCGGCGAATCTTTCCGGAGATGGTCTTCGGCAACTCGCTGAATTGCAGACGGCGAATACGCTTATACGGTGCGAGTTTTTCGCGCGAGAACGCGAACACGGCGCGCGCGAGCTCAGGCCCTGCCTGATAGCCGTGGCGCACCGTGACGAATGCCTTGGGCACCGACAGGCGCAGCGCATCGGCGCTCGGCACAACGGCCGCCTCGCCGATGGCCTCGTGTTCGATCAGTACGCTTTCGAGCTCGAACGGGCTGAGCCGGTAATCGGACGATTTGAAGACGTCGTCTGCGCGACCGACATACACGTAGTAACCGTCCTCGCGGCGCAGCGCTACGTCTGACGTGCGGTAAAAACCGTTGCGCATGGCTTGCGCGGTCGCTTGCTCGCTGTTCGCATAGCCTGTCATCAGACCGAGGGGCCGCTGCTTGCCGTCGGGTCCGATCGGCAACGCGATCTCGCCTTCGGTCACCGGCTGATCGTCGGCATCGAGCAACTCGATTCTGTAGCCCGGCAACGGACGGCCCATCGAACCCGCAACAACCGGCTGCCCCGGCGAATTGCCGATCTGGCAAGTGGTCTCGGTCTGCCCGAAACCGTCGCGAATCGTAATGCCCCAAGCGTGCTTCACGCGCTCGATGATCTCCGGATTCAACGGCTCGCCCGCGCCGACGATTTCGCGCAGCTTCACCGGATAATCGGTAAGGTGCTCCTGCACGAGCATGCGCCACACAGTGGGCGGCGCGCACACCGTCGTGACGTTGAAGCGCACCAGCACATCCAGCGTGTCTTTCGGCACGAAGCGCGCAAAGTTGAAAACGAATACACAGGCCTGCGCGTTCCACGGCGCGAAGAAGCAACTCCACGCGTGCTTCGCCCAGCCGGGCGAACTGATATTCCAATGGATGTCGCCCGGTTGCAGGCCGATCCAGTACATCGTCGACAGGTGGCCGACCGGATAGCTTTGATGCGTATGCTCCACGAGCTTCGGCTTGGACGTCGTGCCCGACGTGAAATAAAGCAGCAGCGGATCGGCGGCGCGCGTCACACCGTCAGGCGTGAATTGCGGCGATGCGTCATACGCCGCCGCAAGATCGGTCCAGCCGGCGCGCGGTGTGCCCACCGAAAGACGCGTCAACGGCACGTCAAGCGAATCGAATTTGGATAGCTCCGCGCTGTCGACCACCACAAAGTTCGCGCCGCCGATCTGCACGCGGTCGCGAACGTCGTCGGCGGAAAGCTGGGTCGTGGCCGGCAGGACAATCGCGCCGAGCTTCATTGCGGCGAGCATGACGTCCCACAGTTCGACCCGATTGGGCAGCATCAGCAGCACGCGGTCACCGCGTTTCACCCCGACGCTGCGCAGGAAGTTCGCCATGCGCGCGGAGCGCTCCGACATTTGCGCATACGAGAGACGCAGCCCTTCGCTGGCCGGGTCGTCGACGATCCACAGCGCGGTGTTGTCGTTGTCGCGTGCGATGACGTCGAAGTAGTCGAGTGCCCAGTTGAACTGTTCCAACGCGGGCCATGCGAATTCGCGGTAAGCGCGCTCGTAATCGGTTCGATGGCGCAATAACAGGTCACGCGCGTCGAAAAAGGCTTTCGCTGCAGTCATGGTCGTCTCCTGATGGGCGCGGTATGAATCCGCGTTTGCTCGGGTTTAGTTTTTTCCGCAAGCTATTTTGCGCTCAAACGCCGTTCGCGCAGCGTTCAAACGTGACGCGCGATCACCATGCGCTGCACTTCGCTGGTGCCTTCATAAATCTGCGTGATGCGAGCGTCGCGGTAGTGGCGTTCCACCGCGTAATCCTCCAGATAGCCATAGCCGCCGTGAATCTGGATCGCGTTCGAGCAGACCTCTTCGGCGACCTCGGACGCGAACAGTTTCGCCTGCGATGCCTCCGACAAGCACGGCTCGCCGGCCGAGCGCAGGCGCGCCGCGTGATGCACGAGCAGACGCGCGGCGTTCAGGCGCGTGGCCATGTCGGCAAGCATGTTCGCGATGGTCTGGTGGTCTTTCAGCGCCTTGCCGAATTGCATGCGCTCGCTCGCATAGGCCCGCGCGGCGTCGAACGCGGCTCGCGCAATACCCACGGCTTGCGCCGCGATGCCGATGCGCCCGCCTTCGAGATTCGACAGCGCGATGCGCAAGCCCTCGCCCGGTTCGCCGAGCAGATTCGCATCAGGCACCGCGCAGTCGTCGAGTGAAATCGGACACGTGTCGGAGGCGCGAATGCCGAGCTTGTGTTCCGGCTTGCCGACGTTGAATCCCGGCGTATCCGTTGGCACGATGAACGCCGACAGGCCACGCTTGCCGCGGTCGGGATCCGTGACCGCGAACACGATCGCGATGTCGGCTCGCGCGCCGTTGGTCACGAACTGCTTGCTGCCGTTGAGTATCCATTTGCCGTCGCAGAGCACCGCACGCGTGCGCAGATTGTTCGCTTCAGAGCCCGCCTGCGGCTCGGTCAGGCAGAACGCGCCTATGCGCCGTCCGGTCGCGAGGTCGTGCAAATAGCGGTCTTTTTGCGCGTCGCTGCCGAAGTTCAGGATCGGCCCGCAGCCGACCGAGTTGTGCACGCTCATCAGCGTCGCGCATGCGGCGCAGCCCGCGGCGATTTCCTCCAGGGCGAGCGCGTAGGCCACGTAGTCGGTGTACGAGCCGCCCCACTGCGACGGCACGATCATGCCGAGAAACCCCAGATCGCCCATTTGCCTGACCACGTCCGCCGGCAGTTGGGCGTCGCGATCCCACTGGGCAGCGTTCGGCGCGAGGCGCTCGGTCGCAAAGTCGCGCGCGGCGTCGCGGATCATGCGTTGTTCTTCGGTGTAGAAGCTGTCCATGGGTCCGAGTCCTTTGCTTGCGTTCGAGGCCAAGTGTAGGCAAGCGACTCGCCGGCTTCGATGCTCAGCCCGATCATTGTGTGTGAGCGCGTTTGCCATACTGGTACGATGCAGTACTGTCCGCGCGGCCTCTGTCTCGACCCGTGTCGAATCACCATAGGGAAAACGTTGAGCGCGATTGCCACTCTTCCACGCTTGCGAACAAACGCTGATGAAGACCGATAAAGGCACGATCTCCGTGAGTCTCGTCGAGGAAACACTCGCGCTTGCCAGGGCACGCGGTTTCGACGCGCTCCCGCTCGCCGAAGCGGCCGGCATCGCCGCACCCATGCTGGCGTCGCCGAAAAGCCGCGTGTCGTCCGCGCAATACGGCGCGCTGTGGGCGGGCATAGCACGCGCGCTCGACGACGAGTTCTTCGGTCAGGACTCGCATCGCATGAAATGCGGCAGCTTTATCGCGATGACGCAGACGGCGCTCACGGCGCGCAACGGCGCGCAGGCGCTGGCGCGAGCGGTTGGCTTCATGCGGCTCGTGCTGGACGACCTGGGCGCGTGCATCGAGACGGACGCCCAGCGCGTGCGGCTGCGCTTCGTCGAACGCGAAGGCGCAAAGCTGCCGACGATGTTCGCTTACGCGACGTATTTCATCGTCGTCTACGGGCTCCTGTGCTGGCTCGTCGGACGCCGCATACCGTTGATCGAGGCGCGCTTTCGCTGCGCGGAACCTCCCGCTGCGCACGAGTACCGGCTCATGTTCTGCGACGACATGGCATTCGGGCAACCGGAGTCGTACGTGGATCTCTCACCGGTGTTCGCTGAGCTGCCCGTGATCCAGACGGCGAAGTCGGCCAAGCCGTTCCTGCGGGACGCGCCGGCAAGCTTCATCGTCAAATACCGTAATCCCGGCTCGTTCGCCGCGCGCGTTCGCAAGACGCTGCGCGCGCTGCCCATGATGAACTGGCCCGCGGCTGACGAGATGGCCGCGCGCCTGCACGTCGCCGAGGCGACGATGCGGCGGCGGCTGAAACAGGAGGGTCATACCTATCAGTCGATCAAGGACGACCTGCGGCGCGACATTGCAATCGGCGAACTGCAGCAATCCGGGCGCACGATCGCAGACATCGCCGCGTCGGTAGGCTTCGCCGAGCCGAGCGCATTTCATCGCGCATTCCGCAAATGGACAGGCATGCGGCCCACCGACTACAGGCCCGTGCGTGCGGACTTCACGCGGCGCCTGGAATCGGACTAAGCTGTATGCAGCAGGCCAGTCTTACTGGAGTGTCGGCCCGCGCCGGTCGATACTCGTCGACGGCGCGCGGCGCCCTTAGCGATGAGCACGTATCCGCGTCGCCCGTTCCGGCAATCCGGCGCGCATCGGCCGTTTATCCACGGCGGTGTTGGGCGCCGGCTCATGCGCGGCATGACCGCGCGCGGGATGCTTTTGACGTTCGTAATCGGGGTCGCGCTTGCGTGGGTGTCCGGCTTCCTGTTCGCGTCGCGCGAATACTCGTTGGCGCTCGCGGCCCAGGCGGCGCCGGTCACTACACAGGCCGCCACCGGGCATATGCTCAATAGCGTCGTCGTGATTCCGGTGAGCGGCGCGATCGGTCCGGCAAGCGCCGACTTCATTGTGCGCAGCCTGCAGCGCGCCGCCGACGACCACGCCCAGCTCGCGGTGCTGCAACTGGATACGCCGGGTGGGCTCGATACGTCCATGCGGCAGATCATCAAGGCAATACTCGGCTCGCCGGTGCCGGTCGCGACGTTCATCGCCCCGAGCGGCGCGCGGGCGGCGAGCGCGGGCACCTACATCGTCTATGCGAGCCACATTGCGGCGATGGCGCCGGGCACCAACCTCGGTGCGGCGACGCCGATCCAGATGGGCATTGGCGGCGCGGAGCCGCCAGGCCGCGACAAACCGGGACTGCCCGGCTTGCCCGGCACGGACGACCGGCAGCCGAAGGCGCCGGCCGGTCCAGCGGGCGCTGCTTCCGGCACTGCATCCGCCGGCGCTTCGGGCAACGCTTCGCGCGGCGCGGCAAGTGACGCCGCCACCGGCGCCGCAAGCGCGCTCCCGCTCGACACTCAATCGACAGAACTGCGCAAGCAGGTCCACGACGCCGCTGCCTACATCCGCGGCCTCGCGCAAATGCGCGGTCGCAACGCCGATTGGGCCGAACGTGCGGTGCGCGAAGCGGTAAGCCTGAGCGCAAGCGACGCGCTCGCGCAACATGTCGTGGATCTGACCGCGCGCGACGTGCCGGATCTGCTGCGCCAGCTCAATGGCCGCACGGTCACGACGACCACCGGCAACGTCAAGCTCGCGACAGCCCAGGCCCCCGTCGTGATGCTCGAGGCCGACTGGCGCAGCCATTTTCTCGCGGTGATCACCGATCCGAACGTCGCGCTGATGCTGCTGATGCTGGGCATGTACGGCCTCTTCTTCGAGTTTGCCAATCCTGGCTTCGTGCTGCCGGGCGTGGTCGGCGCAATCAGCTTGCTGATCGGCCTGTTTGCCATGCAGATGCTGCCGGTCAGCTACGTCGGCCTCGGTTTGATCTTTCTCGGCATTGCGTTTCTGATCGGCGAGGCATTCCTGCCGACGTTCGGTTCGCTTGGCTTCGGCGGGATCGTCGCGTTCGTGATCGGCGCGTTGATGTTGATGGACACCGATGTGCCCGGTTATGGCATCCCGTTGCCGATGATCGCCGCCGTCGTCGTATTCAGCGTGCTGTTCGTGCTCGGCGTGTCGAGGCTCGCGCTGCGCGCGCGGCGCAGGCCGGTCGTGACCGGTTCGGAAGGGTTGATCGGCAGCGTGGGCGTGGTGCTCGAAGGCGGTCTGCCTGTTGGCACCACCGCGGCCAATGGCATGGCCGCCGGCTGGGCGCAGGTCAAGGGCGAGCGCTGGCAGGTGTCGAGCGCGGTTCCCGTCGCGGCGGGCCAGGCGGTGCGGGTTACCGCGCGCAATGGGCTGACGCTAACGGTTGTGCCCGTGGCGCCCGTTGAGGGAATGGTGGAGCAAAGGGTGCGCGTGGGATCGGGGTGATGGGCTGAAGCGGTAACTCTGGTCCACCGCTCTGCATGGGAGACAGTTCATGATTGGGTTCACTTTTGGTTTCTCCAGCATTCTGATCCTGATGGCGGCCGCGCTCATCGCTTCGTCAATCAGGATCTTTCGCGAGTACGAGCGCGGCGTCGTGTTCATGCTCGGGCGCTTCTGGAAGGTCAAGGGGCCGGGGCTCGTGCTTATCATTCCGGTCGTGCAGCAGGCTGTGCGCATGGATCTGCGCACCGTCGTTTTCGACGTGCCGCCGCAGGATGTCATCACGCGCGACAACGTCTCGGTGAAGGTCAACGCCGTCGTGTACTTTCGCGTCGTCGATCCGGAAAAAGCTGTGATTCAGGTGGCGCGCTATTTCGAGGCGACCAGCCAGCTATCGCAAACCACGCTACGCGCAGTGCTCGGCAAACACGAACTCGATGAACTGCTCGCGGACCGCGAGCAACTGAACGCCGACATCCAGAAAGTGCTCGACGCGCAGACCGATGCGTGGGGCATCAAGGTCGCGATCGTCGAAATCAAACATGTCGATATCAACGAAACCATGATCCGCGCGATTGCCCGTCAGGCCGAAGCGGAGCGCGAACGGCGCGCCAAGGTGATTCACGCGGAAGGTGAATTGCAGGCGTCGCAGCAACTGCTGCAAGCGGCGCAGACGCTCGCGCGCGAGCCGCAGGCGATGCAGTTGCGCTATCTGCAAACCCTCACGACGATTGCCGCCGACAAGAACTCGACCATCGTTTTCCCGTTACCGGTCGATCTGCTGAATGCGGTGGTCGAGCGTCTCACCAGACCGCCGCCGCCTTGATCCCGCACCCTGCTTTCGCTCACCGGACGAAACGGTGCATTGTCTCCCAACGCCTTACTCCGGATACCTGCGAAATCTAAAATGTTTGAATCGTCTATCACCGCTCCCAGGGAGCCTGTCATGAAAGTGTTCTTTCGATTTGTACTCGGCGCGCTATTGGCCGCCGCCAGCATGAGCGCCGCGTTTGCGCAGTCGTCAGCACGGCCTTACGACCCCTCCGCGCCGAAGACGCGCGCCGAGGTCAAGGCCGATCTGGTCGAGTGGCTCGCCGCCGGCTACGACCCGCTCGACTGGATCGATTACCCGTACAACGCGCAGCGCGCCGCGAGCATCGTCGCCGAACGGCGCTCGCAGCAGCCGGCGCCGAGCGTCACGCAATAAGCGCCTTGCTGCCGAACGGCAGGCTGCGCTGCCCGCACCCGCGATTGCAACGGTCGCGAGCGGCGGGTGGCTCGAACGCGGTCTGCCGTTCTTCGCTTGAATCCGGCTTCGGCCATCTCGGCCATCTCCGGCCATCTCGGCGCGACATCGTAAATTCGCTTGCGGCTCCGGCGGGGGCGCTGGCAAGGTATCATCTCGCCCCTACGACGAGAGACCCGCCATATGGATTCCATAAAACGCTACTTTGGCCTCGACGCGGCCGGCACGAACCTGCGCACGGAAGTGCTGGCCGGCCTGACGACTTTTCTGACCATGGCTTACATCATCTTCGTCAACCCGGCAATTCTGGGTGACGCAGGGATGCCGAAAGACGCCGTGTTCGTTGCGACCTGTCTGGTCGCGGCGCTGGCCTCGCTGATCATGGGCCTTTATGCGAACTACCCCATAGCGCTCGCGCCCGGCATGGGTCTGAATGCGTACTTCGCGTACACCGTGGTCAAGGGCATGGGTTTCACGTGGCAAGCCGCGCTCGGCGCAGTGTTCATTTCCGGTTGCCTGTTCCTCGTGGTCACGCTGTTTCGCGTGCGCGAAGTGATCGTCACCGGAATTCCGCACTCCATACGCATTGCGATTACCGGCGGCATCGGCCTCTTTCTCGCGATCATTTCGCTGAAGACGGCCGGCGTAGTGGTCGGCAATCCGGCCACGCTCGTCACGCTTGGCGATCTGCATAACCCGCATGTGGTGCTCGCGGTCATCGGCTTCTTCGCCATCGTTACGCTCGACTACCTACGCGTGCGCGGCGCAATTCTGATCGGCATTGTCGGCGTGACGGTGCTGAGCTTTTTCTTCGGCGGCAACCAGTTTCACGGCATCGTCTCGGCGCCGCCGTCGATTTCGCCGACACTGTTTCAACTCGACATTCGCGGCGCATTGTCTACGGGCGTGCTGAACGTAATTCTGGTGTTCTTCCTCGTCGAACTGTTCGATGCAACCGGCACGCTGATGGGCGTGGCCAATCGCGCGGGCTTGCTGGTGGAGGGCAAGATGCACCGCCTGAACCGCGCGCTGCTCGCTGACAGCACTGCCATTCTGGCCGGCTCGATGCTGGGCACATCGTCCACCACTGCTTACATCGAGAGCGCGTCGGGCGTCCAGGCAGGCGGGCGCACCGGCATCACCGCGATTACCGTGGCCGTGCTGTTCCTCGCGGCGCTGTTTTTCGCGCCGCTCGCGGGCGTGGTGCCCGGTTACGCGACGGCGCCGGCGCTGCTCTACGTGTCGTGCCTGATGCTGCGCGAAATGGTTGACCTGCCGTGGGACGACGCAACCGAAGTCGTACCGGCCGCGCTCACCGCATTGCTGATGCCGTTCACCTACTCCATCGCCAATGGCGTGGCGTTCGGTTTCATCTCGTATGCGGGGCTGAAGCTGCTCACGGGCCGCGCGCGACAGGTGAAGCTGGTGGTGTGGATCATCGCCGCGATTTTTCTGTTCCGCTACTTCTATCTAGGCAGCGAGTAAGCGCACACCGGGCCCGGCGTGCCGCTCTCCTCAGGCACGCCAGTTCGCTTCATAAAAGCGCACATAGCCGCTTCGCAGCACGACGCACTGCGCGCTCGTTTCCGACAGGAGGCGCCGCGTGGCTGCTTCGATTCGCTCACGGTGCGTGTCGAATGCGCCGACCATGTCTTCGAGACGCGGTGAGGCGGCGCCAAAATGATCTTCCAGCGCTTCCGCGGTGATCATGCACTCGACCCTCTGCCCATCGACCAGCGCCGGAAACGCCAGGGTGAGTTCGCGACCTGAATATTCAGGACTTTCGTTCGGGAAAAGTATCTGCATGGGAGTCACCTGGAAGTTGGGCACTGCGCATGATTCGCATGGGTGATGCGCACGCCGGTTGCAGCTGGTCGCGCCTTCAGCTTCTTCCTCCTTGTCTAATGCTGGCGACGCGGGCTCGTCATCCGTTGCATGCGGACGCAGTTCGCGCCCCGCGAGGATGATTTGATTCACTTTAGACGAGTTCGCGCGCGGCGCGAGTTTTCCTTTTTGTTTGCCTGATCGCGGTGCGGGACGCGCACAGATTGTGCACGGTGCGTCGTGCCGCCGCGGTATTTTCCCTGCCGCGCACAAGCGTTGACGTCCTGTACTATCGGTGTTGGGCCGCAAGCGTGCATGCTGCGCTGCGGCATCGAAAGGCGGGCAATGTACCCGCCTGTCCGATTACCGGAGACATGCCTTGACCCATCGCACTGCAACGCCGCCCACCGTGGGTCGGCCCGACGTCATCGCGCAAGCTCACGCGCGCTCGGTCGAACTCGGGCTGCGCGCATCCGAAACGCCGGATTTTCATCCGCTGAACCGGCTTGCACTGCGCGAACTGGTGGATCGCAATCAGTCGCTTTATACGCACGCATTGCCGGTCATGGAAACGCTGCACGCGCAGATCGTCGATACGCAAAGCATGGTGCTGCTGACCGACAGCCGCGGCGTGATCCTGCACAGTCTCGGGGACAGCGACTTCGTCGAGAAGGCGAACCGTGTCGCGCTCTGTCCGGGTGTGTCGTGGGCGGAGGCCGATCGCGGCACGAATGCTATCGGCACTGCGCTCGTCGACGCGCAACCGACCGTCGTTCACGCAGATGAACACTTTCTGCACGCTAACCGTATTCTCACCTGTTCATGCGCGCCGATTGCGGATCCGTTCGGGCACACCATCGGCGCACTCGACGTCAGCGGCGACACACGCGGCTTTCACAAACACACGCTCGCGCTCGTGCGCATGTCCGCGCAGATGATCGAGAATCATCTGTTCTCCAATCAATTCGCCGATGCGGTCCGCGTGCACTTCCACGCGCGCGCCGAGTTCATCGGTACGCTCTTCGAAGGACTTGCCGCGTTCGGCGCGGACGGTACGTTTCTCTCGGCAAACAGGAGCGCGTTGTTCCAGTTCGGCCAGCCGCTCGCCGCTTTGCAGAGACAACCGTTCCACGCGCTTTTCGGCGTCCCATTCGCCCACGTGCTGCAGCAGATCGCGCGCGCGCCCGGTGAGAACACCGTGCTCACTTTGCCGAGCGGCGTGCGGGTCGTCGCGCGCGGCGAATATTCCGCGCAGCGTTATGTGACGCCGTCAATCGGCGAGACGGAAGGGTCGCGCGGCGTTGCGTCGAAAAGTGCGCGTGGTGTGCCGCATACCGCCGATCCGGCGCCGCTCGCTACGCTTGAAACGCTCGATACCGGCGACGCGAAAGTAGCCGCGATTCTGGCGCGCGTGGCCAAGGTTCGCGGTCGCGACATTCCGATCCTGATCCTCGGCAAAACGGGCACCGGCAAGGAGTGGCTCGCGCGCGCGATCCATCACGATTCGCCGCGGCGCGCGGCGCCGTTCGTCGCGTTGAATTGCGCATCGCTGCCCGATACGTTGATCGAAGCGGAATTGTTCGGCTATGAGGACGGCGCGTTCACCGGCGCTAAAAAGCGGGGCAGCGTCGGCAAGATCGTGCAGGCCGACGGCGGGACGCTGTTTCTCGATGAAATCGGCGATATGCCGCTCGCCCAGCAAGTGCGGCTGATGCGCGTGCTGCAGGAACGCACAGTACTGCCGCTCGGCGGTACTCGCGCGATTCCGGTGGATCTGCGGATCGTGTGCGCGACGCACCGCAATCTGCGCGCAATGATCGCAGAAGGCACCTTCCGCGAAGATCTGTACTACCGGATCAATGGACTCGTAGTGACCTTGCCCGCACTGCGCGAGCGCACGGATCTCGCCGCGCTGGTCGAGCGGATGCTCGAACTCCAGCCCGAGGCCGACGGCTTGCCGCGCCGCGTTTCCGCGGCGGTTCTCGAGCGCTTCATGCAATGCCGCTGGCCCGGCAATCTGCGGCAACTGGCCAATGTACTGCGCACCGCAAGCATCATGGCCGAGGGCACGGATCAGATCGAACTCGACGATTTACCCGAAGACTTTCTGCACGATTGCGACGACGAGGCGGCCGACGAGAACGCGCCGTCAACCCTTAAAGCCGTTGATGATGCGACGGGCGATGCAGGTAGCGCGCACTCACCTCAGCCTTCGCGAATGGACGACTGGCAAGCCGCGCTGATCGCGCAGACGCTGGCGCGCCTCGACGGCAACGTGTCGGCCGCGGCACGAGAACTGGGGCTCGCGCGCAATACGGTGTACCGGTATTTGCGGCGCGGTGGGGCGACTCATTAGGTGTTGTTGGTGCGGGGTTGTAGCTTAGTGCTCTCGCTGCGACTGTGTCACCGCGTGCCGCCAGCCGCGTGCTGCTAGTCGAGTGCTGCTCGTCGAGTGCTGCTCGTCGAGTGTTCGCCTCATAGGCTTCGCACTGCGGTCGGCAACCGCGTGGCGGCCGGTTCACGCCGCCGCCCGCCTATTGGCCCCGCGCATTCTCCATCCGCCGTGTAAAGTGTGACGCGTCCAGCAACACATTCACACGATGTCCGATCAAAACCGCCCGCCTCTCGTTCGCGTGGAGCCGCTCGGCTGCAGCTTCGAAGCACCCGATACACTGACGATTCTCGAAGCCGCCGGCTTTGCGAACCTGCGTCTGCCCCGCTCGTGCCGCAACGGTACTTGCCGAACATGTCTGTGCAAAATGACAGCAGGACGCGTGCGTTATACGATCGAATGGCCCGGACTCAGCCGTGAGGAAAAACAGGAAGGCTACATCTTGCCGTGCGTTGCGATCGCCGAAACGGACGTAGTGATTGAAGTACCGGAAGCGACAGAAGCCCCGCCATCACGCTAAACAGCGCGGCGAAAGTTCCCCCATGCGGGTGCGTCCGGTGGGCGCGCGTTCACTCTATCGCAGCAAAGCGCGGCACCTTCGCGCCCTCATGCTCCACTTGCTCGAAGAACACCGATGCCGGGCGCGTCCAGATCGTGCCGTTGGCCGCTCTGTAGACGATCATCGTGATAGCCGGATCCGACTCCAGCGTCGCCTCGCATATCAGTTCGTAAATACCGCCTTTGTAATGCCGGTAACGTGTGGTCTGCACCATTCAATTGTCCTTGTGAGAAAGCGCCAGATTCAGCCGCCCTCTTTCATCTGCTTCAGAATTTTATAGACGGTCGCGCGCCCCATCGTCAGCACGGCGGCTACGTAATTCGCCGAACTGCGTCCGCGAAACGCGCCCTGCGCATGCAGCGCCTCGACGATTTCACGCTTATGCTCGCGTGTGAGCGCGTTGATGCCGATTTGCCGCTCGCGCAGCCACGTGTGCAGGTAAGTGTTGATCCGGTCCTGCCAGTCGTCGCGAAAGAGGTCTTCGGCAGGTGCATCGGTCAGATTGCCACCGCGGATAAACAGATCGAGCGTGGAGCGCACGTCCTCGAACACCGCAATATTGAAGTTGATGCACAGCATGCCCGCAGGCTTGCCGTTGTCGTCGAACAGAATGTTGCTCACGCAACGCATGCGCCGGCCGTCCCAATTGAGCTTCTCGTATGGGCCGATGGTGCGGCCGCGCGCCGCATAGTGCACTTCGTCCAGCACCGAGGGGCCGCCTACTTCCAGCTTCGATAGATTATTCACGAGGTAGGCGATGGTCTGATCCCGCAAGTCGTGAATCACAACCTCCGCGCACGGGTAGAAAAGCGCAGCGATGCCGTCGGCGATGGGAGCGTAACGCTCGAGCAGCAGGTCTTTCACAGGAGACACGGTTGTCTGGCGCATTGAAAATGGCAGCGTTCGAGGGCGCTGTGTTGAAGGCGAATGATCAAAAATCGGGCAGTTCCAGCGATGTGCGGCCCGCCCGGCAACTCGCCATTGTAGCCACCCCCGCATGGCCGGCGGAGCGCGGCGAATTTTGTCCTCGTGGCAAGCGCTATTTTTTCGTGCGATAAAAGGCGATCTACTTCACGGAGCAGCAGATGGCAACGCTCGAAGCATTTCGCGCCGTGCTCGACGACAAGAGAACGCCGGAAATCATTCGCAACCACATCATCGATTCGCTGCAATACGCGCTGCGTAATCACGGACAGATTTTTACGTCGAAGGAAGTCGAATGGCTCGCCGCGTGGGACGACGCGCGCATTCCGCTCGCGGCCTCCCGCGAATTACAGAAGCGCATTGCCGAAACGTCCGGCTAACCGGCTTTTCTGGGCTTTCCTAGGCTTTCCCGGTCTTTTCCGCTCTTTCGGGCTTTCTGGCGTCCCGCCGGAAGCCCTTCGGGCGGGCGGTCTGTTCGTGCGGGGAACTTTTTGCTATCCAATTAGCCCTATTTAGTGCATCATATTGGAATAGTCGTATTCCGCATTTGCAGCACTGGCAGTCTCAACCCGGCATTTTTCGCGGCATCTCCGCAACACCCCCGACTGTTCGGCCGCCGCCCGCCGGCGATCCCGTCACTCCGGCAATGCGCCGCCTGCATTAGCCGTCGCGAGTTGTGCAGCTGTGTTGTTCAACGGGTTTCCGCTTCCCACCCGCTGTCCGCGCGACATCAGCGTGTTTTTTCTCCATCGAATCCGCGACTTTGCGCGGCGCGCTCAAGCCCTTCCCATTGGGCCTGTGCCAACCTTTTTCCATGGCGGCGCGCCTCAAGGTGCTGCGCTGCCCGGCCAGTCGTGCCGCGCGTAACACGCGTGACACACCGGCCACGTAATACAGGATACTTATATGCTTATGAACTCAGCAGTCAAGACGTACAAGGGTTATGAGATTCACCCGCTCGTCTATCCGCGCCGTCCGACAGACGGTCAGACGAGCCGCAATCCGGACGCAGGCTACGACGCGTCGGTGCGCATCTGCCGTGTCGGCGCCAATGCGGCGGCCGAGGGCCGTGTGTTCCGCCTGCAGTATTTGTTTCCGTTCGACGGCACGGGCAAGGCGCGCATTGCGTGCATGGCTCACGCCGAACAACTGATCGACGGCCGCGTGGACGGCCAGTCGGTCGCCGATCTTTGAGCGGCACGAGCCGCGGCAACACGCGCGGCACTAGTATCTGCGCATAAATCGGCGCATAAGCCGGTGCCGCAAGCGGCGGGCTCGAACCCGCCGGCAACCGTATCAGATGCAGCGCCGCCGCAAGGCGTCGCGCACCCCTTATCCCATCGACCAGGAGTTATGCATGGCGAAAGAAGAACTGCTTGAACTTGACGGTATCGTCGACGAAGTACTTCCGGACAGTCGTTACCGCGTGACGCTCGACAACGGCGTCGTAGTTGGCGCTTACGCGTCCGGACGCATGCGCAAGAACCATATTCGTATTCTCGCGGGCGACCGCGTGACGCTGGAACTGTCGGTCTACGACCTGACCAAAGGACGGATCAACTTCCGTCACAAAGACGAGCGCGCAGGCGGTGGCGGCGCTGCCCGTAGCAACTCGCAATTCCGTCGCCGTTAAGGCGAACGGCACGCGGCCCCGTTCGGGCTAGCTGGCGTGCCCTTGCAGCAACGTTGTTCGCGAAGCCTTTCGCGCGCCTTCTCCGGTTCGGCTCCAGTCGAATCTGAGCGGCGCGCAGCGGCGGCGCTTTATCTCATCAGTTCGTCGCGGCGATCGTTGCGATGTCAATCGCGCCTGATGCGCTCCTGCCGTTTGGCTGCACCCCACATGCTCGCTTCTTTTCGCGCCGCTTCGGTGCATGGCTCTTGCACGCCCTTTTGTGGTGCATGACTTCAGTCGTCAAGCTTGCGTTGAATCTCCGAGGAGCCCGCATACAAAGGCTTGGCGGTTAATGGCATAGACGTTGCTTGAATGATGGTCAGTCGTCGATTGCCACTACTCCATGCTGCGTGTTCTCCTCGTCACCGATACCGACAAGCCGATAGGCGACCTACGTGACGCGCTCGCCCGCCTCGGCTACGAGATGCTCGCCAGCACCGCGACGCCGCACGCGTTGCATAGCGTGGTTCAGAGTGAACGGCCGGACGTCATCATCATCGATACGGACTCGCCTTCGCGCGATACGCTCGAACAGCTCGCGGTGATGAACGCGACCGCGCCGCGCCCGGTCCTGATGTTCAGTCACGACGCCAACCAGCAGTTGATCCGCGACGCCGTCGGCGCGGGCGTGACCGCCTATCTCGTCGAAGGGCTGGCAACCGAACGGCTTGCGCCGATTCTCGAAGTCGCGCTTGCGCGGTTCGCGCAGGAATCGCAGCTGCGCGAACGCCTCGCGCAAGTCGAAAACGAACTTGCGGAGCGCAAGCTGATCGACCGCGCCAAACGCCTGCTGATGGATCAGCAGAAAATCACCGAGCACGCCGCCTACGCCACGCTGCGCAAACGCGCGATGAATCAGGGCGTCAAGCTCGCCGAGGTCGCGCGCGCGGTCGTCGCGTCGGCTGAATCGCTCAAGTGAAGCACGTCCATGAACACTCCCAGTCACCTCGCATCGTCAGCATCAGCGCCGTTGGAGAAGACCCACTTGCGGCTCGGCTTCGTGGCGCTCGCCGATGCCGCGCCGCTCGTCGCCGCGAAGCTGCTTGAATTCGGTCACGCGCACGGCCTCACGCTCGAACTGTCGCGCCAGCCTTCGTGGGCAGCCGTGCGCGACAAGCTGCTATCCGGCGATCTCGACGCGGCGCACACGCTCTACGGCCTCGTCTACGGAGTGCAACTCGGGCTGGGCGGTCCGCAAACCGACATGGCGGTGTTGATGGTACTCAACCGCAACGGCCAGGCGGTCACACTGTCGAGCCGTCTCGCGGATGCACTCGCCGAACATGGCAACTTGCCCAAGGCGCTCGCTACACTCGGACGCAAGCCGGTATTCGCGCAGACGTTCCCGACCGGTACGCACGCGATGTGGCTGTATTACTGGCTCGCTGCGCAAGGTGTGCACCCGTTGCGCGACATCGAAAGCGTGGTGATTCCGCCGCCGCAAATGGTCGCGGCGCTCGCGGAAGACAAGCTCGACGGCCTGTGTGTCGGCGAGCCGTGGAACGCGATGGCCGAAGCGGAAGGCGTCGGCAGAACGGTCGCGTATACGAGCGAAGTGTGGCCCGATCACCCAGAGAAAGTGCTCGCGTGCCGGCGCGATTTTGTGAGCGCGTATCCGAATACGGCGCGCGCGCTCGTACAGACGATGCTCGAAGCGTGCCGCTGGCTCGACGGCCCCGGTCATCGCACTGAGATCGCGCGGTGGCTTGCCCGGCCGGACTATATCGGCATCGACGAGGCCCTGATCGCGGCGCGCTTTGGCGACAAAATTCCGGCCTCCGTGCCGCGCGGTTTGCCAATGCGCTTCTTCGACAACGGCGAGGTGAACTACCCGCACGCATTCGAAGGCGCGTGGTTTCTGACGCAGTTCGAGCGCTGGGGCATGATCGACGCACGCAGCGATTACACGCAGATCGCGGAGAGCATCAACCAAACCCAGCTTTATCGCGAAGCCGCCGCGCAGGTCAAGGTGGCGGTGCCCGCGCAAGAGAACGCGCGAACGTTCATGGACGGCAAGGTGTGGGACAGCGCGACGCCGTCGGCTGATTTTGCGCGTGCATTCGAAGTTCGACGATAAGCTTGCGTGCCGGGCGCGGACTTCGATCCGGAGCAAGGTAAAGGCGATAGACGCGGATACTCAGGTCGGTGTCATCAAACAATGCGCGAGGCGCACCAGCGGTCTACCGCCCCGCTTCCTGCGCACCTCGCTCTCCGCCCCGAACGCCCCTTCAGAAATTAAACTTGTCGATATTGCTCGCATCGAACGTTGTCGGCGGTCCGAGAATGATCTCGCCTTGCGGACCGATGGTGCGCTTGCCGAGCTTGCCCGCATCGAACGATTCGCCTTCCTTGCCGTTGATCGTTCCCGACGCAAGCGCTGCCGCCGCGTAGCCGGCGAGATAGCCCAACTCGTTCGGGTCCCACAACTGGAATGCCTTGACCGTGCCGTTCTTCACGAACGCGCGCATCTGGTTCGGCGTGCCGAGGCCCGTTACCGCGACCTTGCCCTTGCTCGACGACGACGAGATGTAACGCGCCGCCGCCGCAATGCCGACCGTGGTGGGCGCGACAATCGCCTTCAGGTTCGGATATGCCTGCAGCAAACCCTGCGTTTCGACAAACGACTTCTGATCGTCGTCGTTGCCGTAAGCGATTTTCACCAGTTTGATCTTCGAGTACTCGGGCTTTTTCAACTCCTCCTGCATCCACTTGATCCACGTGTTCTGATTGGTCGCGTTCGGCGTCGCGGACAGCACCGCGAATTCGCCCTCGCCGCCCATCAGTTTCGACACGAGTTGAATCTGACCACGGCCGATGCCTTCCGCGTTCGCCTGATTCACGAACAGTTGACGACCCTCGGGTGCCGTGTCCGAATCGAAGGTGACGACCTTGATGCCTTGCGACATCGCCTTCTTCAGATAGGGCACGACCGCGTTGGCGTCGTTGGCGGCAATCACGATTGCATCCTGGCGCTGGGTGATCAGCGTGTTGATGTACTGCACCTGCGACGACGCCCCGGCATCCGACGGCCCTACCACCTTGCCCACGCCTCCGAACTCCTTGATTGCGGCAAGGCCGCCGTCGTCGGCAATCACTTCGTATGGGTTGTTGATCTGCTTCGGCACGAATGCGATCTTCAGGCCGTTTTTCAGGCCCGCGGCGGACGCCGCGCAACTGATCGCGAGCAACGCAACGCAGAGCGCCGCCGCGCCGGTGTGACGTAGTGGTTTGAACATGACGTGTCTCCTGCCGTGTAGTTGGACGTTGTACTGTCCGGGTTTGATGATGACGTTATTGAGAAGAAGCGGACCTCGCGATGAAGCGCCGGTCACGTGCCGCGCGCCAGCGCGCAACCAGATTGGGTATCAGCACCGATGCAAGGAGCAATACGCCGGTGACGATGGTGAGCGTCTCGCTCGAAACGTCGTCGAGCGTCAATGCGTTCTTGAGCACACCGATAATCAGCAGCGACAGCAGCACGCCGATCATCGAGCCGCGCCCACCGAAAATGCTCACGCCGCCGAACAGTACCGCTGCGATCACCGACAACTCGAAGCCCTCGCCGTTGTCGCCTCGCGCGCTGGTGAAACGCAGCGTGTAGACCACGCCCGCGAGCGCGCCCATCAGACCGGACAGCACGAAAAGACGCAATCTGATCTTCGTGACTTCGATGCCGGAGAACGCGGCGGCAGTCGGATTGGCGCCGATTGCGTACAGGCTGCGGCCAAACGCTGTGGACTGCAGCAACACGGTGAACAGCACTGCGCCGACCATCACGATCGCAAACGGCAACGGGACAAAAGTGCCGCCGAGCGTATCCATGCCGAACGCCGTATAGGCCGGGGGAAAATCGGCGACGGCCTGGTCGCCGAGAAGCACGTAGGCAAGCCCGCGAAAGAGTGCGAGCGTGCCGATGGTCACCGCGAGCGATGGCAGGTTCAGCTTGACGATCACAAGCCCGTTCAGCAGGCCCGCCAAAGCGCCGGCAACCAGTACGAGCGCGATCACGACAGGCATCGGCAAGCCCATGTGCCACAGCACACCCATTAACGCGCTGGATGCACCGAGTACCGAAGCCACCGACAGGTCAATTTCAGCGGCAACGATAATCAACGTCATCGGCAGTGCCATCAACGCGATCTCGGTGAGATCCGCCAGCACGTTGCTGAGATTCGCACCGGTCAGAAAGACCGGCGACAGCACTCGCCCGAGCGCGATCGACAGAATCAGTACGATCACGAGCAATACTTCCCATTGCAGCGGCGTTTCGCGTTTGCGCGTGAGCAGCGCGGAATCGGGTTTAGCCATGATCGCGTTTCCTCATCATGCGTTTGGCGACGGAGCGGGCGAGCAACGTATCGGCGGTAATAGCCGCGACGATCAGCGCGCCTTCGATCGCCTGCTCCCAGAATGGAGAGACGTGCAGCACGACCAGTGCAATGCTGATCACGCCCAGCACGAGCGCGCCGAGCGTCGCACCGAGTATCGTGCCGACGCCGCCCGTGATCGCGACGCTGCCGACCACGGCAGCCGCGACGACCTGCAGCTCGATGCCCTTTGCGGTGCTGGCGTCGACGGTGCCGAAACGCGCAAGCCACAGCGCGCCCGCGAAGCCAGCAATTGCACCGGACAGCAGAAAACCCGCCATGACCCGTCGTTCGACGTTGACGCCCGCGAGACGCGCCGCCTCGGGATTCGAGCCGATCGCATAATGCTCACGGCCGCCGCGAAACTGCTTGAGGTAAATAGCGAGAGCAAGCAGCACGACGAGCGCGATCAGCGCAAGCGTCGGTATGCCGAAGAAGGTGCCGGTCGCAAGCCGCGAAAAGGCATCGGGCAGACTGGTGGCGTTGATCTGTCCGCCGTGCACCCACGCATAGTCTGCACCCCGAAATATATAAAGTGTGGACAGCGTTGCAACGAGCGACGGCACGCGCCCCACCGCCACGAGCAGCGCATTGATGCCGCCTGCCACGAGACCGATGCCGAGCCCCGCCGCGAGGGCGACGACCACCGGCATCTGCGGATATGCGACGTACAGGCTGCCCACGGCATAGGCGCTGATGCCGACCGTCGAGCCCACCGACAGATCGATATGACGCATCAGAATGACCACCGTCATGCCCGCGGTCAGCAGGCTGATGATCGACACATTGAGCAGCACGTCGCGCAGATTCTGCAGATTCAGGAACTGCGGCCTCGCGAGAGCGGTGCCCACGATCAGTAGAATCAGCACGACGAACAGCGTCGTCTCGCGGCTCTTCGCGAGGTTCGCTGCGAAGCCACCCGCTGTGGCCGGCGGGCGCTTGGAAGGCGGCGGCGCCTGGACCGGCGCGGGGTGAGTCGAAGAATGGCGCATCATGCCGCGTTCCCTAACGGTGGAATCGGTTGTCCCAGCGCCGCGGCCATGATGCGTTCTTCGTCGGCCTCGGCCCGTGCAATGTCCGCACTGATCCGCCCCTCGTGCATGACCAGTACGCGGTCGGCCATGCCCAGTACTTCCGGCAATTCGCTCGAAATCATCAGCACTGCCATGCCGTCGCGCACCAGTTCGGCAAGTGCGCTATACACCTCCGCTTTCGCGCCGACGTCGATACCGCGAGTGGGTTCGTCGATGATCAAAACTTTCGGGTTCGTGGCGAGCCACTTGCCCAGCACAACTTTCTGCTGATTGCCGCCCGACAGCATGCCGACCGGCGCGTTGGGATCGCCCGCTTTCAGCCGTAGGCGCGTGCCCCACTGGTTCGCGAGCTGCGTCTCGCTGCGTGTCGTGATGAGACCGTGTCTGACGAGACGGCCGAGCACTGTCATCGACGCGTTGCGCGCGATGCTCAACTCCAGCGCGAGTCCTTGCTGCCGGCGGTCTTCCGGTACCAGCGCGAGGCCGGCGCGCACGGCGGCAGCGGGACTGCCGTCCGCGAGCGGTTTGCCGCCTATCTGGATTTGGCCGGCGTCGAGCGGGTCGATGCCGAAAATCGCACGCGCGACTTCGCTGCGACCCGCGCCGACCAGCCCCGCCAGCGCCACGATTTCGCCTGCCCGCACGTCGAAAGAAATGTCCTTGAAAACGCCCACGCGCGTGAGCCCTCGCACCGACAGGCGCGCTTCGCCAGGCGGTCGCTCCGCTTTCGGATAGAACGTCTCCAGATCGCGGCCGACCATTTTTGACACGATCGCGTCGGTGTTCAGATCGGCAGTCATGCCGTCGAACACCTTCGCGCCGTCGCGCATGATCGTAACGCGTTGCGTCAGCGCGAAGACTTCGTCGAGACGGTGCGTGATGAAGAGTATCGCCACATCGCGCTCGCGTAGCTTGCGCACGATTGCAAAAAGACGTTCCACTTCCGTCAGCGACAAGGCCGCTGTCGGTTCGTCCATGATCAGTACATTGGCGTTCAGCGACAACGCCTTTGCGATTTCGATGACTTGCTGATCTGCAATGGACAAGCCGCGCACCAGTTGATCCGCGCGCAGATCGACGCCGAGCGAGGCGAGCAGTCCGTCTACCTCGCGGCGCATCGCGTCGTATTGAATGCGCCCGAACCGGTCGACCGGTTGCCGTCCCATGAAAATGTTTTCCGCGATCGACAAGTCGAAGAACAGCGTAGGTTCCTGATAGATCACCGCGAGCCCGGCATCGCGCGCTTGAGCAGGCGTGGCGAAGCGGCGCGCGACGCCGTCCACCAGCAGTTCCCCGCTATCCGGCTGATGCACGCCCGCAAGAATCTTCACGAGCGTCGACTTGCCCGCGCCGTTCTCGCCGAGCAGCGCGTGCACTTCCCCCGGCCACAACGAGAGATCGCCGTCCGATAGCGCGCGGACCCGGCCGAACGATTTGCTCGCGTGCCGCAATTCGAGCCTCGGCACGGCGGATGTAGGTTGCTGCACTGCGTGTCTCCTTCTTTTACGTTATGGCGTGCCCGTCCTGCTTGTGTCCACGCGACCCGCTTCAGATGCGATAGAAACGCTCGGCGTTACCGCAAAACAGCGCCTCTTTCTCTGCAGCGCTCGCACCTTCGACAATCGTTGCATACGCATGCCACAAACCCGCGTAGGAGCCGAACAAGCGATCGACGGGAAAGTTCGACGCGAACATTGCGCGCTCGACTCCAAACGTGTCGATCGTTTCGAGCACGTAGGGCCGCAAGCTTTCCACAGTCCAGTGATGATCGAACATCGCAAGTCCGCTGATCTTCACGCAGACGTTCTCGCAATCCGCCAGCATGCCCATGCCGTCGCGCCATGCCCGGTAACCGGCGACGCTGTCGCGATCGACGAACATGCCGGCATGGTTGACAGCGAAGTGCGTGTCGCCATGCGCACGCGCCAACGCCGCTGCTTCTTCCATTTGCGACGGATAAAGTTGCAGGTCGAACGACATGTCGTAACGGCGCAGCAACGCAAAGTTCTCACGCCATTGCGGCTCGCGCATGAAATGGCGGCCCACATAGTCGAACAGCCTGTTCTCGTGCACGTTGAGAATCTGCCGGATGCCGCGCGTATTGGCAAACGACGCATGCGCTTCGAGCAACGCGGGCGCATCCGCTGAAGAAAGATCCACCGCGGCGACAATCGCGTTCGGCATGCCGCGCGATTCATGACGATCCGCAATGCCTTGCAGCCAGCGCGTTTCCTCGACGGGGTCGGCGGGATCGTGATTCGCTTCCACGTGCACGACTTTCTTCACATCGATATCCCCGGCTTCGCCGAGCAGATCGGCGAGCAGATAGTCGTGCTTCAGGTCGCGCGCATCGCCAACAAACGACACGCCGGGATTTTCAAGCCACGGATAGCGATGCGTCTTCAGGTCCCACAAGTGAATATGCGAATCGACAACCTGCATGCGATGCCTCCGTCGTTTCAAGCGTGCAATTCAGCGTGAACGTCAGCCGAGCGAACTCAGACGAAACACCTGTTCGAGCGGTTGCTGATGCGGCGTGTGGTCCGGCGCTGTATGCATGATGTCGGCCATGTAATCCCACCATTTGCGCATGACTTCGAGTTCGGGGAGCGCGTCCATCGTGTGATGCGTGGTTCGCGTGAGCACGGCGAATAGATGATCGGTGCCGGGGTCGAAGAAAATCCGGTACTCGCGCACGCCCGCGTTGTGCAACGCGTCAACAAGCTCTGGCCAGATCTGGGCGTGACGGCGCTCGTACTCCTCGCGCATGCCGGGGTTGAGCACCATCCGGAAAGCGATTGTCTCCATTGCGGCTGTCTCGTCGTTATTGGCGCCTTCGCGGCGAAGCGCCTGCAAAGACTATAATTCGTGCGTCGATAGCATCTCAATCCGTAGTTGGGATTGGGCGATCCACAAACCGAATCGCACGGCAACCATGAGCCAACTCTCAGCAACTGTCGCACTCGTCAATCGGCTCAAGTTCAAGCACCTTGCGCTGCTCGTCGCGCTCGACGACGCGCGCAACCTCCACCAGGCCGCCGAAGCAGTGAACGTTGCACAGCCGAGCGCCAGCCGCATGTTGGGCGATATCGAAGAGGCGTTCGGCTTTCTGCTGTTCGAGCGCAACGCGCGCGGCATGACGCCCACGCCGCTGGGCGTCGTCACGCTGGCCTACGCACGGCGTGCGCTCGCCGAACTCACGCGTTTCGCCGAAGACCTGGAAGTCAAACGACGCGGCGGACATGGACAGTTGACCGTTGGCGCGATCATGGGCGCGGCGCCCGATCTGTTGGCAATGGCCGTCGCCGCGTTGAAAACCGAAAGCCCGTTGCTGAACGTCCGCATTCTCGGCGAGACCAGCGACCAGGTGGTGCAATTGCTGCATCGCCGCGAAGTCGACCTTGCGCTTGGACGACTGACGAGTCCGTTGCAACACAACGATTTCAGTTTCGAGCCCCTCGCGCGCGAGACCTTGCTGCTCGTCGTGCGTTCGGTGCATCCGCTTGCGAGCCGGGCGCGCATGACGCTGCGCGAACTGATCGACTGGCCTTGGGTTGCACAGCCGGTAAGCAGTCCGGCGCGCGTGTTGTTCGAGGAAGAACTCGCGCGTGCAGGACTTGCCACGCCGGTCAATCTCACCGAATGCGCGTCGATCTTCGCCACACTGCAATTGCTGGAAAACTACGATGCCGTGGCGATGCTGCCGGAGTCGGTAGTGCGCGATCATTTGCGCGGCAAGCTGCTCGTTGCGCTGCCGCTCGAGATCGGCAAGAGCCTTGCGGGCTTCGGTATTCTTACGCGCAAGGAAGAAACGCTCGCCGAACCCGCGCTGCGCTTCATCGAACTGCTGCGCGGCTTCTCGCGGCTTCTCGCACGCGAAGATACCGCTGCGTCCGCGCAAGCCGCTGCTGCCTCCGCTCCGGTCAGTTGATTTCGGCATCGCGCGTCATTGCAGATTGACGAACAGGCCGCCGTCCACCAGTAACGACGCGCCCGTCACATAACGCGCGCGGTCGGACGCGAGGAACACCACGCATTCGGCCACGTCTTCGGGACGGCCCAGCCGGCCCAGCGGAATGCGCTTTTCGAAGTAGGCCTTCTTCGCTTCGTCGGCGAGATCTTCGGCGTTCAGATCTGTTGCGATCGTGCCGGGCATGACCGAATTGCAGCGGATGCCGTACGGTCCTAACGCAACCGCGCATGACTGCATCAGCGAATGAACGCCTGCCTTGGTCGGCGTGTAATGCGTCTGCATGCCGCCGCCCACTAGCGCGCTGATCGAACTGGTCGCCACAATCGCCCCGCCGGTGCCTTGCGCTTTCATTTGCTGCGCGGCCGCCTGCGTGACGTAGAACGCGCCGTTCAGATTGACCGCGACTGTCGACTCCAGCACCTCCGCCGGCATGTCGAGAAACGCATGGAACGGACAAATGCCCGCGTTGCTTGCGAGCACGTCGACCTTGCCGAACGCTTCGACGGTCTGGCGCACGAGTAGCTGACCCGTTTCGCGCGCGGCAACGTTGCCTTCCACTGCGATCACGCGCCGCCCGAGCGCTTCGATCTGCTCGACCACTTCGGCGACCGCGGAACGGCGTCCGTACGACGCGTCGTTATCGCCCCAGTAGTTGATCGCCACATCCGCGCCTTCCGTTGCGCACGCGACGGCAATCGCGCCGCCAATGCCGCGTGAGCCGCCTGTGACGATCACGACCTTGTCCTTGAGAAGCACGTCATTCTCCTATGCTGGGTGATCCCTGACTGCGGCCCCTCAACGCGGATAAGGCCGCACCAGCGCACATTCCGGATTGAGCCTCACGCCGAAGCCCGGTGTGTCCGGCACCTTCATTCGTCCATTGACGGGCACCGGTTCGTCGAGCAGGAGCGGTGTGAACATGGGCACCACTTCGTCGGCCTTGGGCGCCATCATCAGGAACTCGGAGAAAGGCGAGTTATGACGCGTGACGACAAAATGGTAGCTATACACGGACGAACCATGCGGCACCACCATCACGTTATGAGCATCTGCAAGTGCCGATATCTTGATCAGTTCGGTGATGCCGCCGCACCAGCCCACGTCCGGCTGGATCAGATCGCAGCATTGCATTTCAAGCAGCATGCGAAAGCCCCAGCGCGTCGCCTCGTGTTCGCCCGTGGACACCATCATGCCGCGCGGCACGTTGCGGCGCAGTTCGGCGTAACCCCAGTAGTCGTCGGGCGACAGGCACTCTTCGATCCATTTGAGCCCGTACTCGTGCGCGGCGTGCGCGAGGCGCGTTGCGTACGGCACGTCGAGACTCATCCAGCAGTCGTACATCAGCCAGAAGTCGTCGCCCACGCGGCTGCGCATGTCCGCGAGCTTTTCGAGGTTGAGTTTGAGCCCGGCTTCCCCTTCTGCCGGGCTATGCTGCAACGGCAGTTTTCCGCCGATGAAACCCATCTCCTTCGCCAGGTCGGGACGTGCGCCGGTCGCATAGAACATGAGTTCGTCGCGCACGGGACCGCCCAATAGCTGATACACAGGCTCCTTGCGCACCTTTGCGAGCAGATCCCACAAGGCGAGATCGACGCCGGAGATCGTATTGAGAACCACGCCCTTGCGCCCGTAGTAAAGCGTGGCGTAGTACATCTGATCCCACATCTTCTCGATGTCGGTCACGAGCTGACCTTCAAGAAAACGCGCAAGGTGTTTCTCGACGATGAACGCGCCGATTTCGCCGCCCGTCGTCACCGCGAAGCCGACCGTGCCGTCGCTTGCTTCTATCTCGACCACCAGCGTGCCCAGCACATTGATGCCGAACGACTGGCGGCTCTGGCGATACTCGGGATAGCGCGCCATCGGCGTGGAGATGTGATCGTCGATCCAGTGTCCGCCGGGCTGATCGTGATAGTCCGCGCCGCCGCCGCGGACGATGAAGGCACGCACGTGCCGGATAGTAGGCATGGCCATGAGAGAGGGGCTCCGTGATAGGCGTCGAACGTGTCGCCGGAAATGTGCCCTTAGCGGGCGCGGTGCAGCAAGTCGTGGGTTTTGCCTGGTGCCTGTGCGTGACCACGCAGCAGCGTGCCGATCAGCAGCGCGGCGATGAGGCTCGACGCGCCCAGCACGACCAGTCCCGCAGATGTCGAGGAAAACGCGTGTTCCGCAGCGGTGCGCAAGCTGGGCGCAATAAAGCCACCGAGGCTGCCGAGCGAGTTGATCAGCGCGATGCCGCCCGCGGCGGCCGCACCGGTTAGCAGGCGTGTCGGGAAGGTCCAGAAAAGCGGTTGAGCCGCGATGAAACCGCTCGCCGCGCAACACAACGCAACAAGCCCGATCGCGGGGTCATGAGCGAGACCCGACACGCCGATGCCAAGGCCCGCGACGACAAGCAACGCCGACGCCCACAGACGGTGTCCGCCCGTGCGATCCGCGCGGCGCGGCACATACCAGGTCACCACGAGCGCGCAGAGCCAGGGCAATGCCGCGACGAGGCCGACATGAAATCCCACTGTCGTGCCGAACAGAGCTGCGACTTGTTGCGGCAGATAAAAGATCACGCCGTACACGCTCATTTGAATCAGCAGATAGATCAGCGAGAGCAGCAGCACGCGACGATCTACTAGCGCGGCGAGAAGGCGATGCGGCCCATGCGCGGACGCCGCACGCGCGTCTTCGTCGAGAGCCGAGCGCAGGCTTGTGCGCTCCTGCTCGTTAAGCCAGCGGGCGTTTTCCGGACGATTGTCGAGGTACCAGAACGCCCAGACGCCGACGAGCGTTGCCAGAATGCCTTCGACGAGAAAAAGCCACTGCCAGCCCGCGAGACCCAGCGCGCCATTCAGTTCGAGCAGCAAGCCCGACAATGGACTGCCGAAAATAAACGCCAACGGTGCGCCGAAATAAAACATGCCGACGGCGCGTGCACGCGCGCGCTGCGGAAACCAGTGCGTCAGGTAATAGATCACGCCGGGGAAAAAGCCTGCCTCGGCAACGCCCAGCAAGAAGCGCAGTGTGTAGAACGTGGTGGCGGTATGAGCGAGACACATTGCTGCCGATACGAGTCCCCATGTCACCATGATGCGGCACATCCACGCACGCGCGCCGACACGATGCAGCAGCAGATTACTTGGCACTTCGAACAATGCATAGCCAACAAAGAACACGCCCGCGCCGAATGCGAACGCCGCGTTCGAGAGCCCCGTGTCGTGTTGCAGCGCTTTTTGCGCGAAGCCGATGTTCGCGCGGTCGAGAAACGCCAGCACGTACATCAGCAGCAGGAAGGGCAACAGCCGGCGCATTACCTTGCTGTTGATCGCCTCCAGTGAAGCGCTCGCATGCGGGTCCATGTCGTCTCCTTCGCGCAACTCGCGTTGGTGGCTGCGCGGTTCTTGTATATCGTGCTGCTTGCGGCTCGTATTTTTCGGGGCGCCGTATATCCGCGCGACGCCCGCGCGAATGCTCAGTAAGTGGCGCGTCCGCCCGAAAGGTCGAATACCGAACCGGTGCTGAACGCGCAGTCTTCGGATGCGAGCCACAGAATCAACGACGCCGCTTCCTCGGGCAACAGAAAACGGTTCATCGGAATCTTCGAGAGCATGTAGTCGATGTGCTGCTGCGACATCGAATCGAAAATCTCGGTCTTGGCCGCAGCGGGCGTGACCGCGTTGACGAGAATGTTCTTCGTCGCAAGCTCTTTGCCGAGCGATTTTGTTAGACCGATCAGCCCCGCCTTCGACGCGCTGTAATGCGAGGCGTTCGGGTTGCCCTCTTTGCCCGCCACCGACGCGATGTTAACGATGCGTCCATAGCCCTGCTTCAGCATCTGCGGAACGACCGCGCGGCACGTGAGGTACGGGCCGATCAGATTTACGTCGATCACGCGGCGCCAGACATCAGGCTCCAGTTCCCACGTGGTGCCGTTGCCGCCCGTAATGCCCGCGCAGTTGACGAGTACGTCGATCGCGCCGTGATCGGCGACGGTCCGTTCGACAGCTTGCGCCACCGCCGATTCCTGTGTGAGCTCGACGGTCACTGCCGTCACCTTGCCGAATTCGCTGAGTTCGCGCTGACTGCGCGCGAGACGTTCGGCGTCGACGTCCCATAGGGCGACCGACGCGCCCGATTGCAGCGCCCGTTGCGCCACCGCGTAGCCGATGCCGCGAGCGCCACCAGTAATGGCGACAACGCGTCCGTCCAGATCGATTCGATTCATTTGTGTCTCCTGTCGCACGGTTCACGCGCGCCCAAGTTGTTGTAGCCGTTAGCGTCCGTGTTGCGCTTCACGCCAATATACGAGCGACGCGATGCCTCAACAATCCGAGAATTGGAAAGGTCGATAACAAAAGCGGATCGGGGCGTGGCGGCGCACAAGGCGCCAATGCGACAGGACTTTGGGAAAGGACTGGGGGAAAGGTTACGGCAACTGCGAGGTCTGGCCGAGCGCCGTCGCGACCGTGAATCAATAAGGCCACATCAAAGCGCTTCCTGGCAAAGCGCCATCATTCGCTGAACCATCGTGCTTGCTTCGTTCAGCTCCATTTCGCTGGTGAAGAGCGCCTGTACATTCGACAGTCGCACGGCAACGCCCGCGTCCTTCAGATCCCGGCTCGCGATCTTCAAAGCGAGCTGCCCGATGTTCACGCGTTCGAGCCAGTCCATGCTCATGTTGTTTTTCGCGAGCCACTGGCGGCAGCATTGGACGACGTGATCCACACGCCAGTCCGCACTGAGTGCATAGGAGGCCGCTGCGATCGCTACGAGAAAGCACAGCAGTTCCGCGCGCGTGGCAGAGGGTCGTGTCGATTCCGTGTGTTTCATCCGCTTGTCTTTTGCGTGGGTGGCGTCCGGCTTTCGCCTGGCTTACGGCTTGTGCTTCGTTCATCAGCACTCGCCGGGCGTGTCAAATGTATAGATAGTCAGCAAACGAAATTGCGGGCGCGCGCTTGAAAATCAATACCACATCGACGCCCGCAGACCTGATTGCGTGACTAGTCTCCACACGCCGCACTGCACTCGGCGCAAGCTACCGCTTTCGGCGCGAGTTTGCCCGCGCCGCTTCGGCCGAAGCTCACGAGCGCCGCCAGGCCGAGCAACGCGAGGCCGCTACCGAACAGAAAGTCGGTGGAAATGCCGACCTGATCGACCACGATACCGCCGACTAGCGAGCCCACCGCGATCGCCACCTGAATGATGCTCACAAAAAGCGCAGAGCCCGCTTCCGGTGAATCCGGCGTGGCTTGCTGAATCCAGATGCTGAAGCATAGCGGCAACGCGCCGAAAGAAACGCCCCACGCGAGCACGAGCGCGACGACGCCGATCGACGAATGCTGCAACATGGGCAGCAGAATGAGCGCGAACATCAGCAGCGAGATCATTGCGCCGAGCGAGATTTTCAGGCTGCGCGTGACCGTCGACGAAACCGCAAAGTTCGAGAAGAACCCGATGATGCCGAAGCCAAGCAACAACCAGGTGACAGTCGCCATCGAGAGATTTGCATTGCGCAGCAGGAACGGCGTGATGTACGTGTACGACGAGAAATGCGCGCCGAACACAAGCCCGACCATCACCATGCTCCGGCGCGGATAGGGCCTGCGCAGCAGCGAAACCAGATCGTTCAGCCGCAATGCGACGCTCGACGGCAAAGACGGCACGAACAGGAACTGTGCGATGAGCGCAGCCGCGACGAGACCGCCCGTTGCCATAAACGACGCGCGCCACGACGCGAAGCTGGCAATGAAGGTTCCGAGCGGCACGCCGATCACCGTCGCACAGGTCACGCCGGTGAGAATGGTGGCCATTGCGCGGGCCGAATCTTTCGGCTGCACGAGGCGCCCGGACGCCGCAGTCGCGAGTGTCCAGAAACCGCCCAGCGCGGCGCCGAGCAATGCGCGGCCCACCAGCATCAAACCGAAGTTCGGCGCAAACGCGGAAATCAGATTCGACGCAAGCAATAAGGCCGTGAGTAACAGAAACACGAGCCGCCGATCCATTCGACCGGCGACCAGCATCAAGCCGGGCGCCGAGATCGCGGCGATAACGCCGGGCACAGTGACCATTAAACCGGCCGTACCGGCAGACACGCCGAGATCCGCGGCGATGCGCGGCAACAGGCCAACCGGCAAAAACTCCGTGGTGACGAACGCGAAGGCGCCGATCGCAACGGCCACGACTGCGAGCCACGAACGTAGCGACGACGATGGCGCATCGCCGGGCGCGACGGCGCTCGCCGGCAGATTATCTTCTCTTAACATAGTATTGTTTGCGAGTTATTAACAACGAATGGGATTAGAGCAACTGCACATTGCTAATCACCTTCGAAGATCGACTCGCAAGCTGTACGGCACGAGTAAAAAAGCAGGCCATATTGGCCTGCTCTGAATTTCGATCGACGAAGTGGTGGGTGCATGCTGGACGGAACACACCTTAACATCGTATTAAATCGCTCGCTGAGCCCTGCGAAAAATTGCAGTTGCGGGTGGGGTTATTCGAGCGAATCGAGCGTCGTTGTGCGCTCACCTTTCCTGCGACGGCGACGCACGGCAGCGTTGGGCATGACGCTTGCTGAATGCGCGGACAGCATCTAGCGCACTCATCGCTCACTCAAAGGAATTCGAACATGGTTAGCACCCGCCCCTGCACCGCGACCTGCGTCATCGACGGCATGCCGGTCACCCTGACCTTTTATCCCGACAGCGGCATATTGCGGATCGCCGATCCGTCGGGTACATGTATCAAGGAAACGCGCTGGCATGCGTCGTGGCGTTCGCTGCTCGACGAGTTTCGCCGCTTCGGCGAGCGCGCCGCGATGCAAGGACCGGGAGTCGAGGCGATGGTGAGCCGCATCGTCGAAAGCTCCGAAGACACAACCGCGCAACCCGCGCTGGCATGAACGGAAACGCGAGGCGGTGCGCCCGCTGGGAGCGTGCCACCTCGACGTATTGCGCGGCTTACCGCCCGAAGTAAATCCTGCATTGCGGGCCGCCCGAACAGGGCATATTTTGCCGGGTTCCCGATTCTGAGCGCCCTGCCGCCGTCCCGCCATAAGAGACATTCTGAACGGACTGAGAAGCCGTTCCCGCGGGTTCTATCAACGACATGTCGGTCGTTGCCTGTGCCGATTCGTTCGCGTGCTGCATCAGCCTGTGGCCGGAAGTTGTGCCGGCGCCCGGCTGAGTTGGCGCGTCGTCGGCGTTTGCGGCTCGCGGCGCGAGGAAAAGAATGGCGGTCACCACCGCCATCAATAAACGAAGTTTCATGGTCCAGACTCCTTGAATCCGGCGCAGCAGTATCGCCCCTCCCCAATAATCGATCTGCGTAAAAAACTTTCTGGCCGATGGAGGCCGACGCAAGTGCCAATAGCGACGCGGGCCCGCTGCGTCGACCCGTCGAATGCAACCAGCAACGAGTCGCCCGCGCCCTGGCCGGCGCCGGCTACGCTAGTACGATGCGGGATCAGGCGCCTCAGGCTGGAAAACACGGATTGTTCTCTCCGCTATTCTTTTATAGTTCGGCCGCCACGGAATTCAAATTGGCGCACGGAAAGGGTGAACAATACTGGGGGCGGAGCGAACAACCTTCGCATGAGCGTTCAAATGCGACAAAATCAGTTAAAACGGTGCGTGCATTGCGCGCGCAGTGCGTTATGATGCTGTCATAACCACAAGAAAGGGCCGCGCGCGGAACGCCGTCGTAAGACAGTGCGTGGACGCGAGACCAGCCGCCCAAATCAGTGCATCGTCATCATCGTTGTTTCCAATTTCGATCAATAACCTCACCGCGGACCGGCGCCATTTAATTGGACTCGAAGCTCTCGCGGGTTTTCCTCGCAATCTGCATTTGACAGAACGCTGGACGCTTTAGAAGGACTAATATCTTATGGACGAAAGGAAGCGAGATAGCATGATTGCGTATCTCCGCCATCGCATGGAAGAGTTTGGCATCAAACCGGAAGACCTTGCCGCCCTGCTAGCATCCGAACCTGCCGCGCAAAAGAACGCACGCTACCGCAGCGCGACAGGAGACAGCTGGGACGGCCAGGGGGAAATGCCCCAATGGCTCAAGCAGGCAATCAGCGCAGGCCAATCAATCGACCATTTTGAATTATCGGCTCCGCCCGCACCCGCGCCGCAGCCGAAAAAGCGCGTCGACTGGAAGAACGATCCATTTGCAGGCAGTCCGCTCGCGCGCTCGAACGAGCACTGAGTGGCCGGCGCCGCGCTATCGCTATACGTTACAGGTTGGGCAAACTGGCAGGAGCACGAGTGCGTGCACCGCGGGCCGACATCGCTCGCGACAGCAGCGCATCTTGCGGCGCTTCAATAAAGGCGCTTAACTGACGCACGATTTGCCAGAACACCTTTTGAAACACGCGAACGCGCTCTGACTCGGATATACCGTCGGCGAGCGGATTGGCAAAATGCCAGGCAGCGAGTTCGGGGTCTCCCGGAAAGGCGGGCGCATGCGGAACCGCAACGCTCGCGTCGAGCGCGACCACGAGATCCATGCGGGGCGCCCATTCGCCGGTGAATTCAAGCCAGCTTTTCGGGCATAGCACGCCGAGGTCCGACACGCCGGGCCGCAGTTGCGCGACCGTCAATGGATGAACCCGCAAGGCCGGCTCGGGCCCTCCGCTGAATGCCTCGAACCGGTGCCCGGCCAGTTCCCGAAGCAAAGCTTCCGCCATGATGCTGCGTGCTGAATTCTCACGACAGAGAAACAGCACTTTATATTTCCTGGTCACGCTTACCCCGTACTCTGTTTTTGTATCTTCTAGGTGCGATTGTGCCCGCTGAGTCTTGCGCCCCCGTGACAGTACGATGTCTTTAATCCGCGCGCTACGGGAATTTGCCCCTGGAAACGCCCTGAAGTGGGCGAGCGAAGCCAGATAATCAGAACTTCAGCCCATTGAGGAACTGAAACCACAGCCCGCCCAAGCCTCCGGCCGGATGTGTCTCCCCTGCCGCTTCCTCGCGTTTGCCGTGGGCTGCGCGAGCGGCATGCGCGTCGCGATCGGCAGGTTCTTCGCTATGAGCGCCCGCCGTTGCCGGTTCAAATGACCTGTCGGCGCCCGCTTCGACGGACGCGGCCTCAGTAGCAGTTGGGTTGACCGTTGTCTCGCGCCGCGAAGCCTGCAACGCCGCCACGCTATCCGCGATCTGCGCGGCGCGCGCGGGATCGCATTCCCGCCCGAGCAGTACGCCGAACACGACATCGCGGTTATGGCCTTCGTCGGCGAAACGCATTGCAAGTGCGACCATTCTGGCGTAAGCCGCCTCTTCTGCCGCGCGTGCCGCTGCCTCGCGCTCCGCCTGTGCCTGTTGATGACGCGAGCGCTGCCGCTCCCATTCCCGCATCTGCTCGGCGTAGACCGCGTCGTACACCTTGCGTTGCTGCGCGTCCGACAGAATCGCGTAGGCGTCGCGAATCTCCTGGAAGGTGGCGCGCGCAACTTCCTCGGCGCCCACGTTGCGGTCGGGATGCCACTTCATCGCGGCCTTGCGGTACGCGCGTTTGATTTCTTCGCCGGTGGCGTGCATGGGCACGCCGAGGGTGTCATAGAGGGTTGCCATTTGCCTGCTCGAACTCGCCGGGTATCGTGTCGCGGACCATCGTAGCACGCGATAAACGGCTGGACCGTGAACGCGCGGCGTCTGCGCGTCGTGCGAACCGACGGACAAAAAAAAGCCCCGCCACTAACGTGGCGAGGCCGAGTCCCATGTCAAGGAGTGTCATGGAGGAGACGCTTCGATCATAGCGGCCACCACTTGCGCCCCCAACCAATTGTTCGCCATATGCTTATCGGGGCCCGTGAAGTGCGGACAATCAGATGCGATCGGCGCAAATCGACACGGGCGGAGCCACCCAAGCGCACACCCACGGCTCGCGGTTATATGGTTAGAACAAAAAGTCGCTTCGTGCGGGGCCTCGCGCTCATTAAGATGGTGCTTCAAAGTCCGGTTTAGCCCGGCCCGCCTCAGCGCGGACTCGCGCGAAAGCGCCGTGATCCGCTACAGAAGGAGCATTTCGTTGACCAGTTTCGACCATAACCGCCGGCCGCTCGTTGTCGGCATTGGCGGCACGACGCGGGCGGCCTCGTCGACCGAGCGAGCGCTCGGCTTTGCGCTGCGCGGCGCTCAGGCGGCGGGTGCCACCACCCGGCTGTTCGGCGGCACGTTCCTGCATAGCCTGCCGCATTACGCGCCGGAACACAGCGAACGCACCGACGAACAGCTCGAACTGATCGAAGCCGTGCGCCACGCCGACGCGCTGATCATCGCGACGCCGGGCTATCACGGCGGCGTCTCCGGACTCGTCAAGAACGCGCTCGACACGCTGGAGGAACTACGCGCCGACGAGCGTCCGTATCTGGACGGCCGCGCGGTCGGCTGCATCGTGACCGCCTATGGCTGGCAAGCCGCGGGTTCTGTGCTGACGTCTCTGCGCTCGATCGTGCACGCGTTGCGCGGCTGGCCGACGCCATTCGGGGCCGGCATCAACACGCTCGAAACACGCTTCGATAGTGTCGACACCTGTTCCGACGCAAAGGTGGTCGATCAACTCGCTACCGTCGGCCAGCAAGCCGCGCAATTCGCGCTGGCCTTCAACGCGCATCGCGCGGCAAGCCCGAATGCATCGGGTACCTCACAGCAGCACGCGCAACCCGCACGTCTGCTGCACGCGGTTTAATCCCTCGCCTACGACGCCCTGGGCCGCATTCGCGGACCGGGGGCACTCGCGCTTGTACGAACCGTGCGCCACATAACAGACTAATAACGTTGCGCGCGGGATAGTGTGTCCGAACCCGGCAAACATGCCGTTACCCGGTCTTCTGACAAGCGTTCCGGACCTCCGCTAATTTGCTTGCGAAGAAAGATTGGTTCACGGGCCCTTCAGTGCGGCCTACGCTTGAGCCTGCCCGCCGACTCATCCGCCGCCTGATGCCCACGCAAACGCGTGGCGTCATATGCACCGGCTCCTTGCAACATAAGCGGGCATCTTCACTGCCACAACTATGAATTCACATATTCGCTACAAGGGCTACGAAGTTGCACCGGCCGCGCAACGTTTGCCCAATGGGCTGTTCGCCGCCAACCTGACCATCGAAAAAGCCAGCGCGAGCCGCAGCCAGGCATACTGTTTCGACGCGCTCGATTATTTCTTTGACGAAGAACACGCGCTCGACTACGCGTTTCGCTGGGGACGCATGTGGGTCGATAATCAGCAGTGACCCCGCAGTGACCCGCAGTGCCGCCCAGTGGCCACGATCATCGGGCGCCTGCAGTGCACCGCAGGCGCCGTATCCCGGGGCAATGTGACAGAATAGGCGACACATCGAGTTCGCTCTCTGTACGCTTGCCATGTCCGACTCATTGATAGATGTAGCCGAAGACCACAGCCTGCGCCACTGGACCTTCACCGGCACCGCCCGCGTGAAGATCGGCTCCGAGGCGCACAAGCACATGTTCTGCCGCATGTTGCTCGAGACTCACGATCCCTACAAACCCGCCGTGATCGACTGGCCTGCGCTGTCGCCCGATGCCCTCGAGCGGCTGTGCTCGCTGCCCATCTGGGACATTGCGGTGCAGACCGAAGGCCGCGCGTCGATCAACGTTCACACTTACGCCGAGCGACTGAGCGACCCGCTGCTTCGCGAAGCCATCACGATGGACGGCGACGAAGAGGCCCGTCACAAACGCGTGCTTGCAAAACTGATTGCGGCATACGGCATCGAGATCGCGCCCGAACCGCACTATCCGCCGCCGCGCGATCCCGAATGGGCATGGATGCGCACGGGCTACAGCGAGTGCATCGACAGTTTCTTTGCGTTCGGCCTGTTTCGCGCCGCGCAGCAGTCAGGCTATTTTCCCGAAGCGCTCGTCGAAACTTTCGAGCCCGTGATCCAGGAAGAAGCGCGCCACATCCTGTTTTTCGTTAATTGGGTCGCGTGGCATCGACATAACATGCCGCTGTGGCGCAGGCCGTGGCACGCGTTGCGCGTGGCCGCGATCTGGGCCGTGCTGATCTGGGAGCGCGTAGCCATTGCGAGAGGCATCGACGCGAACGGCGTCGCGCACGACTCGAACTTCCTGCCCGCGAACAGCAGTGTGATCGGCAAAGGGCTCGAAACGCCCGAACTCATCGAGCTATGCCTCGCGGAGAACGAGCGCCGCATGAGCGGCTATGACGTGCGGCTGCTGCGTCCGCGGCTCGTGCCCACGCTCGCGCGATTCGCGTTGCGTTTCATCACCCGTTCGCGTCGAACAAACACTGCATGATAAGGAGCACGTCCATGACATGGACCGTCGATGAACAGCTTGCGTTGAGTGCAACCGACGCAGTCGCCGCGATCCAGTCGGGCAGGCTCAAGGCAACAGATTACGTCGCGACACTTCTCGCGCGAGCGGCGGCGCTCGGCACGCTCAACGCGCTGACCGTGATCGATCTCGACGGCGCACTTGCCGCCGGCCGGCGCATCGACGCGCTGCCCGCGTCGGCGAGAGCGCAACTGCCGCTTGCCGGACTGCCGATCGTCGTTAAGGACAACATCAATACCGCGGGACTGCAGACCTCCGCAGGCACGCCCGCTCTCGAAGGTTTCGTGCCCAGCACCAACGCGCGTTCGGTGCAACGTCTCATCGACGCCGGCGCGATCATTCTCGGCAAGGCCAACATGCACGAGCTCGCGTTCGGCATAACGAGTACCAATCTCGCGACGCATGCCCGGCCGGTGCGCAATCCGTACGATCCCACGCTGATTCCCGGAGGCTCGTCGGGCGGCACGGCGGTGGCAATCGCTGCACGCATTGCGCCCGCGGGGCTCGGCACCGACACCGGCGGCTCGACTCGCATCCCCGCCGCGTTGACCGGCACCGCGGGATTTCGTCCGTCGGTTGGCAATGGCGGCACCGAGCGGCGCTATCACGACCCTGACGCCGTGGTGCCGATCAGCCATACCCGCGACACCGTCGGACCGATGGCGCGCACAGTAGCCGATATCGCGCTGCTCGACGGCGTGATTACCGGCGAGGGTGCGTTGCCCACCGTCGCGCTGAACGGCTTGCGCATCGGCTTGCCGGCGCCGCTGTGGGAAGGTCTCGCGCAGCAGGTCGAGGACGTGGCGCGCGCCGCGCTGAATCGGCTCGAAGCAGCGGGCGTTGTTTTCGTGCCGGTGGCGATGAGCGAACTGAACGACCTCAACGGCATGGTCGGCGGCCCGATCGCTATTCACGAAGCGCGCGACGATGTGAACGCCTGGCTCGTCGCCAACCAGGCGCCGGTGCAGACCGTCAGCGAACTGGCGGCTCGCATCGCGAGCCCCGATGTGCGTGCAATTTATGACGTGGTGATCGCAGGCTCGCTCGACGCGCACTACGAGGCGGCGCTTAATCACTGGCGGCCATTGCTGCAGGCCTATATCGCTGCTACTTTCGCCGACGAACGTCTCGATGCGCTGCTGTTTCCCACCACACGGCTCACTGCGGTGCCGATGGACGAGATCAACGGTTCATCGACAGTCTCCATCGACGGCGCGCCGCCCATCGATACGATGGAAGCGTTCCTGCGCAATACCGATCCGGCCAGCACGTCAGGCATTCCCGGACTGTCCTTGCCCGCGGGAATGAGCGCACACGGTTTGCCGGTCGGTCTCGAACTGGATGGACCGCTTGGCAGCGACAGGCGTCTGCTCGCCATCGGCGTGGCGTTCGAACAGTTACTGGGCACATTGCCGCCGCCCGTGCTTTAAGCAAAATAAAACATGCCGATAGAAATAACTCGCCCTCAAGCTCACGCTCAAGATCATGCTCACGTTCAGGCTCAAGCGCCGATAAGAACACCTCCAGATACGCCTCGATTTTCCGGATCCGATGGTCGCCGACCAACGGAGGCACGCACACGTTACTTCCGGCGCGTCGTTGCGGCGCTGGGCATCGCGCTTGCCGCCGCCGGATGCGCGCGTCTTGCGGCCGTCGATTCCAATGCGTTATGGAAGATCGTCGACATGCGCTGCGTGCCTTCGCAACAGGCCACCGGCACGCCCGGTCAATGCACGTTCGTGGATCTCGACAAACGCTATGCAATCCTGAAGGATATCGTCGGCCGCTCGCAGTATCTGCTGATTCCGACCGACCGTATCAGTGGCATTGAAAGTCCGCTCTTGCTCGCGCCACATGCGCAGAGCTATTGGGCCGACGCGTGGACCTCACGCGACTACGTGAATCGCTCGGTCAAGCGGACGCTGCGCGACGATCAGTTGGGGCTCGAAATCAACTCCCAGTTCCGCCGCTCGCAAAACCAGTTGCATATTCATATCGATTGCATGCGCCGCGATATCAGCGACGCGCTCGCGCGCCACGCGAAAGACGCGCCCGGCGAATGGCATTGGGACACGCTCGACGGCAACCGTTACCGGATCATGCGAATTACCGCGCTGAACGGCACGAGCGATCCGTTTCGCCTTGTTTCGCGCGACAACCGTAACGCCGATGCAATGGCGCTGCAAACCATCCTTGTCACGGGTGCGGGACCATCGGCAGAGAAAGATGGCTGGCTAGTCGTGAACAGCGGCCTCGATGCAGACAATGGCAGCGGGTCCGCCGAAGGTCTGCTCGATCACTCATGCCACGTCGCCGACGCCTCATAGCAGCAGCGGATTCGAGGGGCGATCCCGGGCCAGCGCAGGATGCGAGCGGGATCGCGCTCACCATGGCCGGCGCACCGAGTCCTGATAGCGCGTCAGAATGAAATGCGCTACATCGTTCGAGTGATAGGCCGACACCAGTTGCGCGACCCACGGCTCGCCCCGCTCGGCCTCGCGCACCGCCAGCACGCCGGCGTACGGTGAGCGGGCGTCCTCAATGCCGATGCTGTCGCGTGCAGGATAAAGTCCGGCCCGTTGCGCGCTCTCGCTGTCCATCACGACAATCGTTGCCGCATTCAACGCCGCGACGAGCCGGTTGCGGGGCAGCGCACGCAGCGTCAGGTTCAGGCGATTGCCCGTCACATCTCGCAACGTCGCGTGAAGGCCGGCGCTGTCGTCGAACGTTAGCAGCGTGTAGTTCTGCAGCAGGACTAGCGCCCGCGCCATGCCTTCCCGGTCGTCAGGAATGACGACACTCGCGCCGCGCCGGATTTGCGCGAGGCTCGTCAGTTGGCGCGAGTAGAGCGCCATGGGCAGGGTGACCGTCGTCGCCACTTCATAAAGCGGAAAGCCGTGTTTTCTGCGCGACGCTTCAAAACCTGGGCCGTCTTCGAAGCTTGCGGCGTCGATACGATGCGCGGCAAGCGCCGCGTCGATCTGCGCACCGCTATCGAACGTCACCACGTCGATGTCGAGTCCGCGAGCGGTTGCGACGCGCCGCACTTCGTTCATGATTTCGGCATGCGTGCCGCGCCTGACGCCTACTTTCACGGCCGGCTGCGCGGCATCCGCGAAAACTGCCGATCCGCACATAGCCGCCGCGCCGATCAATACCGCGCTGATCGCTGCGTTAACAACACGTCGCGGATTCATCCTTTGGTGTCCCGCAAGATGGTCCTGAACCCGATATGCGATGCCGGCAGATCCGCTTCCTGTTGCTCGCGCGAGGACGCCCGGTAGCGCACGCAGTAATCTCGCGAGCACAGGAACGAGCCGCCCTTGATGACCATCGGCGTGTCGTGTCTGCGCGCGGCTGGTGCGATTGCCGCGGTATCGCCATTCGTATGCGATTGGTGTTCGCCCGTGTAGACGTCCCTGGTCCACTCCCATGCATTGCCGATCATGTCGTACAGCTTGAACCCGTTGGCCGCATAACAGCCGACGGGCGACAGACCCACATGCTTGTCCTCGTTCGTATTGAGAACGGGGAACACGCCTTGCCAGTAATTTGCGGCGGGCTTGCCTTGCGCGTCGCGCGGCGCCGTGTCGAGGTCCGCGCCCTCCTGCCCGCCCTTCGCCGCGTATTCCCATTCGGCCTCGGTCGGCAAGTCGCGGCCGAGCCACCGTGCATACGCGAACGCATCGGCTTGCGTGACGAGCGTCACCGGTTGACTCATCTGCGCGTCGATGTTGCTGCCCTCGCCCGTCGGATGCCGCCACGATGCCCCCTTGACCCAGCTCCACCACGCAAGGTCGCGTGCGTTCATTTCTTCCCGCGTCGGAATGTGGAAGACCGCCGCGCCGCCCTGCTTTTCAGCGTCGGTGACGTAGCCGGTCGCGCGGACGAACTCGGCGAATTGTGCATTCGTCACATCGGTCTGATCGATCCAGAAACCGCCGACGCGCGTAAGACCGTCGCCCACCGGCCGCTCGTTTGCATAACCGCGTGTGCTGCCGAGCACGAAGGTGCCGCCGTGCAGATGCACCATGCCGGCCTTCGCGTCATCGCGCCAGCCGGCGGGCAGACCCGCGTAGCGCTCGCACTGCGCTTCTGAGCCGAGCGGCGCAAGCGGGCGCGCGCGGTTCATATCGTCGAAGCCCGCCGTTCGCGCGGGCCACGCCGCGACCGCGAACGCGACGCAGAAAACGGCGGCGAACAGGCCGCCAAAGCCGGCAAGCGTTCTTGCTCTGATGCTCATGACCGTGGCAATTCCGCTCAGTAGTAGCCGCGCGGCCGCAGCGGTTCGACGCCGCCGACGGTGGACATGTATGCGTTCCACTGCTGCACGAGTCCGTCGATGATCGACGGATTCTGCGCCGCCACGTCTGTCGTCTCGCCTCTGTCCGACGTCATGTCGTACAGCTGCCAGTGCCCGTCGACGGGACCGAGCGGCGGCTCCGTCCACAACGCCTTCCATTTGCCGTCGGCGCTGCGCAGATAGCCGCGACCGTACGCTTCATCGCCGAACGACGCGGTATGCACGGCGCTGTTCGACTGGTCGCTCAGAACCGCCAGCAACGATTGCCCCGTGACGGGATACACGTAGCGGTTGTTGTAGACCACCTTGCCCTTGTTCTGATCGACGCCCGTCAGCAAGTTGATCAGCGGCGGAGCGGGCTGCGTCGGCGGCGTCACGCCCGCGACGGCGAGGAACGTGGCCGTGTTGTCGGTGACGTGCGTGAAGACACGCAAGGTTGGTTTCTGCACGGTCTGCCCGGGCAAATGCACGATCAACGGCGTCGATACGCCGCCCTCGCCGGAATAGCCCTTGGTCAGACGGAACGGCGCCGCGCTGACTTCGGCCCAGCGCAAGCCGTACTGCAAGCGCTTCGCGTTCTGCAGCCCGTTGTCGGTGCCGAGCGTCGAGTAGACCGGCTCCGCCGCGTTCGCCGTATCCGTCGCCGTCGGGTCCGCGCCGGAGTCGATCGGCCAGCCTTCGGCCCCGTTGTCCGACTGGAACATGATGAACGTGTTGTCGTACTCGCCGATGTCCTTCAGATGCTGGATCAGCAGGCCGATGTTGTGATCGAGGTTGTCGACCATGCCGGCATAGATTTCCATGTAGCGCGCCTGCGCTTTCTTTTCATCGGCTGACAAACTGGCCCACGACTTGTTCACATTGCCCGGACCGTAGTCGCTATAACCTTGCGCGGCGCTATGGACGGCGCTGACGTATCTCGCGTTGACGGTGCCGTTGCCCGCGGTCGCCGGCGTAGCCGCGAGCGTTTCAGGCGCGCCTGCATACGGGTTGAAATCGGCGGGAATGATACCGAGCGCCTTTTGTCGCGCGATGCGCGCCGCCCGAACCGCGTCGTAGCCGGCGTCGTATTTGCCCGCATACTTGTGCAGATACGGTTCAGGCACCTGCAGCGGCCAATGCGGCGACGTGTACGCCGCATACGCAAAAAACGGCTTGCCGTCGCCTCTGTGCGAATCGATGTACGAGATCAGTCTTTGCGTATAGAAATCGGTCGAATAGAACACGGCCGGGCTGCCGCCCGCGCCACCCGGTTGTCCCGGCTGACCGGGCTGAACGTACTGCCCGTCTTCGGTGTAGTTCTTCGAGCCGGCGGGCTCGTGTGCGAAGTGATTCGTGGCGGCGCCGCCGAGCAGCGCGTAACTGTGCTCGAAGCCCCATTGGTCCGGCGTCTGTCCACTGCCCGTCGCGCTGCCCACAATGCCCGAGCCGATATGCCACTTGCCCGCCATGTACGTGTGATAGCCGGCGTCCTTGAGTAGCTGTGCGACCGACAGCGCGCGATCGTTCAGATAGCCTTCGTAGCCGGGCAGACCTTTGCGTTCGTCGGTCGGCACACCCATCGTGCCCTCGCCGACCAGGTGGTGGTCGGTGCCCGAAATCAGCATCGCTCGCGTGATCGCGCAAACCGTGCCTGTGTGATGGTTCGTGAGAATGCGTCCGGATTGCACGAGCGCATCGAGATTCGGCGTGTCGATGTCGCCGCCGAACGCGTGAATGTCCGAGTAGCCGAGATCGTCCGCCATGATGTACAGAATGTTCGGGCGTTTCGCGGCCACCGGCGTAGCAGCCGGCGGTGTTGGAGAAACCTCGCCGGAACACGATGCGAGCGCAACGATACTGGCAACGGCGGCACCGAGTGCCCGCAGCCTGGGAATGGTGGGGAACGCCGCCGGATGCGAACTCGAGCTCTTCATTGTTGTATCGGCCGTGGTTGTCTGAGCGCGAGATGGTAGCAACCGGTAATTCGCCGCCCAACCAAGGTTTAGTGAAAAGCTAGAGACGTTCTGTGCTAAAGGATCGAAGTACCTTTGCGTCTGTGTTGTTTGCTGCTGCGGGTATCAGTGGTAAGTAGTCGTGGACGACTGCAGTTTCGTCAGCACGCCGCGTCTGAACGCGAACCAGCCTTGGGAACCTTGCATCACGACTTCCTCGCCTTGCCAGAACACGCGCTTGACCGTCATACGCGCGCCAACGCGCTGCACAAGTGCAGGACGGTGGCGAAAGTCGTAAAGCACCGGACCCGAATCGGTCTGCACGAGCATGCGTCTGACCGCGTCATCGGCGTTGCCCACGTCGTCGAAATGCGTGAGCGTATTCGCACCGAAGCGATCGAATACTTCGTTGTCGAGCATCGCCGTGAAATCATGCCCTGCGCGAACGAATTGCAGCTTGCCCGACGGCGTATCGAGCGGGCCCGAGTCGTTGCTTTGCGCATGAACGCCAGTGGCTAAAGAGGTGGCTGCGAGCGCAGCAACTAGTAGTCGTCTCATGTTGCCTTTATCCAGAGTGACAGCAATTCATCGGTCGGCGCGATCGCCCATCGCGCGCCAACCGCACGCCAACCGCGCGCCAACCGAAAACCAACCGCACTATCGCCGCTGCGGATGTTCAAGAAAGAATCGCAGCATTTCCGCGCTCGCGTCAGGACCTGCGGGATCCGTATAGCTGCCCCGCGCATTGCCGCCGGCCCATGCGTGCGGGGCGCCGTGAATGGTCCACAGTTCTGCGTCGATACCGTCCGCCGACACGAGCCGCGAGACGGTACACGCGCGTCCGCCTGCATCGGTCCGACGCTGCTCGCCGTCGCCTTGCGGCCGCGCTGAGAAGCCGTCGACGAGTTGCGCCGCATTGCGTATGTTAACCGTGGCGTCGGCGTCACCGTGAAAGACGATCACCGGCCGCTTCGGTAACGAAGCGGTGCCGTGCGCGCCGCGCCGCGCCTGTACCGGACGCTTGCCGCCTTTCATCGCTGCGAGTGCGGACGGAAGATCGTGCGCGCATCGTGCCGGAAGACCCGAATGCACGCCGGCCGCCGCATAGAGTTCCGGATATTCGGCAACCATGATCGCCGCCATTGCGCCACCGGCCGAGAGCCCCGCGACGTACACGCGCGTGGGATCGACGTTCTGCTCCGCAATGATCTCGCGCGTGATGCCGGCGATCAACGAGGGCTCGCCGCGTTCGCATTGCTGGTCACCGGGCTTGAACCAGTTCCAGCATTTCGACGGATTGGCCTGCTGCGGCTGCTCCGGGTAAGCGACCAGAAATCGATGCCGCTCCGCAAGTGCGTTCATCTGTGTGCCCGCGGCGAAATCGTCGGCGTTCTGTGTGCAACCGTGCAGCATGACGATCAACGGAAGCGGCTCGCCCTGGCTTTCCGCCGGCACATACAGCCGATATTGCCGGCGACCGGCGGCGTTCGAAAACGCGTGCGTGCTGAAGTGTCCCCGGTCCTGGATATCGGCGCGGGCTTCGCGCGCATTGACCGTCTCGGCGTGCTTTGCCGCCGGCCGCTCGAACGGAACGGTGAACGCTTCCGGCGTGGCATGCCAGGACGCTGTTCCATGCGAAGAGCCCTCGGCGTTGCCGCCCAGAGCACGTTGTATTGCTTCAGTCGCTTCGGCGGGCCCACGGGTGCGCAGCAAGGTCATTGCTTCGCGCATCGAGGTCAAAAAACCTTCATCGAGTTTCATCTGTTTTGTCCGGTAAACGTGTTGAGTGTTGAGTGTCGTGCGTCGGCAGTTAGCGGATTCTGCCGGCGAGCGCCGTCTTGACCGCAGCGGATGCGTGAAACGCTCCGAGCACGACAACGCTGTCAATGGTCGCAAGCGCAAGTTCAGGGGTAACGTCGGCAGCAATGCTGGCCAGTCCGAGCACCTGGATCGTGAGACGCTGATGCGCCGCCCGAACCGCCTCGAGATCCTCTCGCGAAAAATGCTGTAGGCCGAGCACGAGCGCGCGGCGGCTCACGGTCTCCTGAACAACCTGCGCGTGCAGCGCAAGCTGGTTGCGAATAGCCGTGCGGATCAGGTCGGTCCGGTTCGAATAGAAACCTTCCTGTACCAGCAGATCGATTTGCCCCAAGTCAACGGGGCCAAGGTTGATCGTGATTTTTTCCGACTCACCGCCCTTCGGACGAGTCGCGAGGTTCGCTGTCGAGTTTTCCATGTTTCCATCCGAATACCATCCAATGGGATGGTTATAGGCTTCTTTTGGATGCGGTGCAACGTGAAAATTGGGGGCCGTTACGGTTGTGGGCGGCCACGCGTGGTCGTTGCGCGGCGCTGTGTAGGCCAGCATTGCGCGCCGCGTTTATATGATCAGTGGAGAAATTGCCTCGACGTCTTACCCTGCGAAGCACGCAGGCCGCGCACGAGCTAACCAAAAAACCGCGCCCAGGCCGCGCGGATGCGCCGCCCGCGATCTTCGAAGAGATATGAGCCGCCCAGCGCGAATAGACCTGAAATGATGCCGGTCAACACGTGCTCGACGACGGGGATGCGGTAGTGACTCGGATGCGAATAGGCATCGCCAATCGCTGTCAGGCAGCCGACAACCAATGCATTGCCGTATCGGTGCGCATAGAGTTTCCTCGCCGGCGTGAAAGTCAGCAGTACGGCGAGCACGCCGGTGAACAGCCCCGTCTGCAGTGCAATCGCCCAATGCCCGAGGCTCAGCAGATTGCCCCAACTCCCGGGCATGCACGTCATACATGCACTGGTCGGCTGCCAGAATCGCCGGACGAAGAGCCTGAGGCGTTGCTTCCATTCGACTAACATGATGTGTTTCCGGTCGATGCCCCGTCGCGGACGCTAGCTGCCTATCATCGGCATTCTCTTCACACGTTTGGTCGCGCCCATTCGCCGGATGAGCAGCAGGCCGGCGTACTGCACGATACGCCGGGAGGCGGGCTCGCTAACGGACGCGTGTCCATCACATAACGATATGCGCTGTGCGACCGGTTCGCTAACGCGTTTCGCCACTACCCGCCCCGTCGGCCGTTCCACCGCCCACTCATCACGCTCCGTCACCCGCCGACTACTCACTCGAGCCAAGCATCTCGTGCACGGCATCACGATAGGTCCGCAATGGCCGTCCCAGCATCTTCGAGAGCTCATCCACTGCATTGTCATCCGCGCGCATACCGTGGCGCTGGATACCAGCCATCATCAGGCGCATGTCGTAGGCCATCCAGTCGGGCCCATTTCCCGCCAGTTGCTGCTCGAAACCGTCCAGGTCATCGCCTGCGTAGCGGATTTCGCGCTGCAACGCTTCGCTCCAGATGCGCGCGACCGACTCGCCGGTCAACGCTTCGGGGCCTACAACTTCGAGCGTGCGGCCGGGCAGTGCATCGGCTGCGCGGTGCCGCGCCAGCAGTTCGGCCGCGGCGGTGTCGGCAATGTCCCGCACGTCGACCATGTTCACGCCAGCGTGGCCGATAGGCATCGGATAAATGCCGTGGCTCTCGACGACGGACTTGATGCGTTCGTCGTTCTGTATGAAGTAGGCGGGACGCAGAATGGTCGCGGGCATGTCGAGGCTTTGGATCATCCGCTCGACGGTGTGCTTGCCTGTGAAATGAGGCACATTGGTATAGAGGTCGGCGTGAATCACTGACAGATAGACGATGCGCTCGATGCCCGCATCTCGCGCCAGGTTCAACGTGACCAATGCCTGCGTGACTTCGTCCGGGACGACCGCGTTGAGCAGAAACAGCGTGCGCACCGACGACAACGCCGCGCGCATCGAACTCACATTGCTCATGTCGCCGACGACTTCCGCCACGCCCGACGGAAGCGCCGTTTTACCCGGCGCTCGAACCAGCGCTTTGACTTCGACCCCGCTGGAAGCGAGGCGCTGGACGATCTGCATACCTACGGTGCCCGATGCACCGGTGACGAGAATACTCATGATTTGCTCCAATTCTGGAAAGTCGATTTAAAGGAAAAAATCCGCCGCGGTTTTGCCGACCTGTGGCTGGGTCCGATTGCGTTCGATCGCCGTGGGCAACTCTTCGAAGCGCACGACGGCACTGACCTTGGACTGCAAACGCCCGTGCGACACGTCGTCGGCGATCTGTTGCAGCCGCGCGGCATCCGGCGTGTTCACGAACCACAAGCCGCGACGCCCGGCCGGGGCGCTCCTCAGAATGTCCGGCGACGCAGTGCTCACCACGACCCCATCTGCAGAAAGCACGGACCACGAGCGGGCAAGCACGTCGCCGCCGACATAGTCGAGAACAAGATCTACGCCGCTTACCAAGGTTTCGAACTGCTGCTGGTCGTAGGCGATGACATGGTCCGCGCCGAGGCTGCGGACATAGTCCACATCGCTGCTTAGGGCGGTCGCAAACACCTCGGCGCCGGCCTGATGCGCGTACTGCACCGCGAATCCGCCCAGACCGCCGGCCGCGCCCTGAATCAGGATGCGCTGTCCGGCACGTATCGGTCCGGCGAAGTTAAGGCTTTGCCATGCCGCCACCGCTGCGACCGGTAACGCTGCTGCCTCCACGAAACTCATCGAGTCGGGCATCGTGGCGAGGTTGGCCGCGTTCACCGCCACCCACTCGGCGTAGGCGCCCAGCGCGCCCGGCGCGCCCATGACGCGGTCGCCCTTGCGCAACCGGGTGACGCCGGGGCCCACTGCCTCCACGACGCCGGCCAGCTCGATGCCGAGAACGGTCGGCAACTCCAGCGGAAAAGCGTCCCTCACGTAACCCTCCCGAACCTTCCAATCCAGTCCATTGACACCGGCGGCATGCACACGGACGAGAACCTGGCCAGCTTCCGCCACCGGTGCGGCGACGGAAGAAATCGTGATGGCGTCGGGGCCGCCGTATCTAGTCAGGACGACTGCGCGAACGTTGTTCATAAGAAACTCCTTTGAGCGTTTGGTTGCCGTACACCCCAACAATAAGGAGTTTCACATTCAAAACAAAGACCATAAAATCGAGACTCCTCGTATCACAATTGAGACACCATGGACCTGAACGCGCTAGACGACTTTCAACTCGTGGCCGCTCGCGGCGGTTTTGGCAAAGCGAGCCGCGCCAGCGGCCGTTCCAAAGCCACGCTGTCGCGCCGCGTCGCCGACCTCGAAGAAGCGTTGGGCGTTCGGCTCATCGAGCGAGGCACTCGTAGCCTGGAGTTGACCGAGGCCGGCCAGTTGCTGCTGACCCGAACCGAAGGGCCGATGCACGAGGTAGCCGAAGCAGTCGCGGCGGCACGAGACGGGCTCGCCACGCCGCGAGGCCGCCTACGCGTCGCGGCACCGTTGCTGTTTTCGCAGATGGCGCTGGGACACCTCGCCGCTCAGTTCATTGCCAGCTATCCCGAAGTGGAACTCGAAGTGGTTGCGGACGATCGCCCCGTCGATCTCGTCGACGAACATTTCGACGCGGCCATCCGCATCAATCCACACAGCGACAGCACCTTGGTCGGCAGGTGCTTCGCCAAGGACCGGCTGGTACTTGCCGCTGCACCATCGGTTCAAATGCCGCAAGGCAGCGGCGATAAACCTGTCCCGGTTCCGGCCGTCGTCATGCCGAGCTATCGCGACGGAGATGTCTGGTCTGTCGGCAATGGTCAATTCACCGTCGAGCCGCAACCTGTTCTTCGGCTATCTTCGCTGTTGATGGTCCGCGACGCCATTGCCGCCGGCGCCGGGGCGGCCATGTTGCCGGAGTCGATCATCGGCGGTCTGCTTGAGGGCGGCAAACTGGTGACATGGGGAATCGCGGGCAACGACGTCGAGCTTTGGGTCCTGCACACGTCCCGTCGTTTGCAAAGCCCCAAAGTGCGGGCCTTCGTGGAGTTCATGTGCAGCCAGTATCCAGAAGGATCGTTCACTATTGCGACAAAGTGAATTTGCCCCGGTCGTTGCCCGGTCGCAGTCGGGCCCGACCCTGGCCGCCCTTACCCGTCGCGGCGAAAATGCAATCCTGAACAAATTGGTTCTGAGGCGGCGCATGGCTCGGTAGGATCGCTTCAAACATGCATCCGACCGATTCAGCCGATGGCGATCTACCTCGACGACACGCAACGCAAAGCCATCGCAAGGCTGGCAACGAGTTGGACCTGGCGCACGCAATGGCCCACATGGCTACTGATCGTCGCGATCTACAGCGCATGGTTCGGCGTTGCAACCCATGCGCGCGTACTGGGCTTGCCACTGACCGCAGCCCTGCTCGCGTTGGTCAGCGCGTGGTACATGTCGCTGCAACATGAACTGCTCCACGGCCACCCGACATGCTCACCTCGAGTGAATGCACTGTTTGGCTTCGCGCCGCTGGCCGTGTGGTTCCCGTATCGCGTGTATCGCGAGTCGCATCTTCAGCATCATGACGACGCGCATTTGACGCAGCCCGGGCGCGATCCGGAGAGCTATTTCGTCGATGCTCGTGTGTGGCACCGCGCAGGCTGGGCGATGCGCGCGCTGATCATCTGGCGCAATACGTTTGTAGGCCGCCTGGTCGTGGGACCGGCGTTTGCGATTGCGGCAACCGGCGTCGATGCATTGCGCAAGGTAAAGCTCGGCGACTGGCGCGACGTGCCCGCCTGGCTCGCGCACGTCATCGCATTGGCCGCGCTCACCGCGTGGCTGCACTACGTGTGCTCTATTCCGGCGTGGGTGTTCATCGTCGGCGTGGGGTATGGGTCGATGTCGCTCGGCTCGATTCGTTCATTTCGCGAGCACCGTGCCGCAAACGATATTGAACATCGCACGGTTTTGAACGAGGCGGCCCTCTTCTGGCGGCTGCTCTTTTTGAATAACAATTTTCATCTGGTCCATCACGACTTGCCGCATGTGCCGTGGTTCGCGCTGAAAACAGTCTATCAAGCGTCACGCGATCAATACATCCAGCGATCCGGAGGTTTTCTGGTCGCCGGGTATGGCGAATGGCTCACGCTCCACGCGTTCGCGCCGGCCGAGAACCCGCTGCATGACGGATCGCGCCGTTTCGAGCCCGTATCGACAGAAGCCGAACTCACGTAGGCAACGCGCGCTTCGTCAACACGCGGCGCGAGCAATTGGAAAGCCGCCAGCGGTCCGGGGTCAACTTGCACGCGGACTGCTGCACGGTAAAATCCGAGCCTACACTCGCTTTTACCAGGCCGCATCGTGAAGACAAGCAGGCGCCAGTCACTCAAACCGCGCAAGGTTCCGCAGCAATCCCGCGCCCAGCAAACCGTCGCCACCATTCTCGAAGCGGCAGCGCTCGTCCTCGAAGTCAAAGGCTCGGACGGTCTGAATACCAATCTCGTCGCGCAGCGCGCGGGCGTCAGTGTCGGCACGCTGTATCAGTATTTCCCCAACAAGGACGCGCTTATCGTTGCGCTGAGCAAACGGGAGCTGGCTGTCTTCTTTGCGGAAGCGCAAGCGCGTTGCACGAGCCGACGGGGCAGAGCGCGTTGAAGCACCTGGTCACCGTCTCCGTGCGCCAGCAGCTACGTCGCCCCGCGCTGGCCCGTGTGCTCGACTTCGAAGAAAACCGCCCTGCTATCGCAAGAGAACTCGCCAAGTCGAAAGCAGCGTTTCGCGAGGTGATCGAGCAGATTCTGGCGCGCGACGATATTCCGCCGCAGACCGACATGCAGATCGCCACGGACGATCTCGTTGCGATCATCCGTGCAATCGTGGACGGTGCGGGCGAACGTGGAGAGTCGGATCGTGCGGCTTTGGAAGCACGGGTCGGCCGGGCATTGAGCGGATATTTGGGTATCGTGGATCGACAGCCTGAGAAGCCGCGATCCCGTAAATGAACAACGCGCTCAAATACGAGCAAACGCTCGGATTGAAAACGTCTTAACACTGCGCAGCCCTTGCCAGTGCCGGCCGTAGCAGACGTGAAAACGCGCAACGCAATGCGAGTTTCAAAACCGAGCGATCACTCGCAAAATAGATTCCGTGGGAGCAACACAGTCGGGGCTGCCGGTTATAGGCCGGACGCCGCGTTATCCACGACATCTTCAACGTATTCTGCGAGCGCCATCATGAATCTCCACAAAGAAGCGAAGCTCAACCACCTGAGCTTTCCCACTACCGACGTAGCCGAAACCGCTGCCTTTTTCGAAAAATACCTGGGCTGCGAAGTCGTCGCCGCCGGCGAGCACCGTCTGCTCAAGCGCAATGGTTTCGACATTGTTCTGGAGCACACCACCGGCGAAGCACCCGTCTGGCCGAACAACTTCCATTTCGGGCTGGAGGTTGCCAGTCTGGACGATCTCCACACTTTGCATGACGAATTCCTTCAAGGCGGCGTGCAAATGGAAACGGGCGTGTTCAATAACACACGCGGATCGCGGTTCTTCTGCCGCGCGCCTGGCGGCCTGCTGATCGAGGTCAACACTCGCGCGGACATGCAGGACGATCAGTGGCGCAAGCTGTTTTAGTCTTTGTCACACGAACGGTTGACCCGCGCCCCTGAAGGCGAAGCCCGTCAAACTCCCACTCGCTGCTTTGCCCGAGCGCGCGGCGCGCCGCTGCGCGCCGGCGGCACAACCTCCGCGAGCAGCTCGTCATGCAGTCCACGCAAGACTTCCACGAACGCCAACGCGAGCCGCTCCCGTGGCCTGTGCGGAGGAAACAGCAGATAGGTCTGAAAGCGCGTGGCCGGCACGAACGGGCGAATGGCAATGTCCGGCCCGGCATAGTCGCGCGCGACGATCGGATGCGCGAGCGTCACGCCCATGCCGTGACGGACCATCTCGCAGCACATTGCCGTGTATTGCGCCTCGATTGCCAGCACGCGCTGCACGCCCGCACGCAGGAACACTTCGTCCATCAACGCGCGCGTGCCGTCACCGTGACAAAGCGAAATGAACGACTCGCCCTCCAGGTCCTCCGGCTTGATGATGCGTTTTGCCGCGAGCCGATGCGCAGCCGGCATCACGCAAACGGCGGCCACGTCCGAAAGCTGCTCGACCTCGCAATCGGATGCCTCGCTCACGTACACAGCCACCCCCAGGTCGCAAAACTGCGAAGCCGTCCAATGATTGACCGTGGCCGACGTATTCACATGAAGCGACACGGTCACGTCGGGAAATAGCTCGACAAAGCGTTTGATCGCATGCGGCACCAGCGTCATGCCCGCCGAAGGCATGGCTGCGATGCGCAGACGTCCGCTGCCGAGGTTGCGAATCTGCGCGGCCGCATTCGCCAACCCCTGCAAGCCGACGAAAGCGCGGTCGACTTCCCGAAAGAACGCCTCGCCCTCGCTCGTCGGAATCAGACGCACGCCGCTGCGCTGAAAAAGTTGCAAGCCGGTATCCCGTTCCAGTTGTGCGATGAGGCGGCTCACGTTCGGCTGCGACGTGAAAAGAGCCTTGGCCGCGGCGGTCATCGACCCCGACACCATCACCGCGCGAAACGCCTCGATATGCTTCAGATTCATGCGTGTTTTCCCCAGGCTAATGCGTGCCAATCCATATCATCCATGCATGGATAGGTATTTTATTCGTATTGGACGACATGACCAGCCGGCGCGACACTGCTTTTCACCGAGGGCAGCGAAGCCCGCCCCCACACATCGGAACTGGAGATCGTCGTCATGAAAAGAGCGTTGCATCGCCGTCTGTCCGCCCCGTCCCACACCGCAATCGCGGCCGTTTCCTTCGCCTTGAGCCTCGCCGCGCCGCTTCTCGCGCAAGCCGAGACCACTCTTTATGTCGCCAACGTTGGCGGTTCGAACGAGCAGGTCTACCGGCAAAAAATCATTCCGGCGTTCGAAAAGGCGCATAACGTCAAGATCGTCTACGTCGCGGGAAATTCGAGCGATACGCTCGCCAAGCTCCAGGCGCAGAAAGGCCACCAGCAGATCAACGTCGCGGTAATGGACGACGGCCCCATGTATCAGGCGATGCAGTTGAATCTGTGCGCGAAGCTCGACGACGCGCCCGTGATGCAGGACGTCTACCCGCTCGCGAGGCTCGGCCCCACGGCGATAGGCGTCGGCATGGTCGCAACGGGCATTGGCTACAACGAGGAAGCATTTAAAAAGGCTGGCCTGCCGCCGCCCGACTCGTGGAAGTCGCTCACGGACAGTCGCATCAAAGGCAAGCTTGGCGTGCCGCCGATCACCAACACATACGGCCTGCACACGCTCGTGATGCTCGCGCGTCTGTCCGGCGGCGGCGAAAAGAATATCGATCCGGGCTTTGCCGCAATGACGAAACAGGTCGCGCCGAACGTGCTGTCCTGGGCGCCGACGCCCGGCGAGATGGACGGCCATATGCAATCCGGCGACGTGATTCTCGCGCCGTATGGCAGTGGCCGCGCGGTGGCATTGCAGAACACCGGCTTCCCGCTGAAATTCATCTACCCGAAGGAAGGCGCGGTCGCGTTGCAGGTAGCGGCGTGCGTCGTCGCCGAGAATGCGCAGCCGCAGTTGTCGCAACAGTTCGTGCAATACCTGTTGAGCCCGGAAGTGCAAACCGTGCAGGCGCAAGGCATCGGTCTCGGTCCGGTCAACAAGACAGTGAAGCTGACGCCGGAAATCGCTGCCCGCGTGCCCTATGGTCCCGATCAGATCTCGAAGCTGACCTCGATGGACTGGGCGACCATCAACCAGCATCGCACGGAATGGACGGAGCGCTGGAACCGTTCGGTCGAGCGCTGATGCGCGGCACCGGCAAGTCCCTCGCGCGGCGCGCGATCTGATGAAGGAGCGAGGCGTATGGCCTTCCTGACTCTGCAAGGCATTTCGAAACGCTACGGCGATTTCACCGCGATCGAGCACATCGATCTGGACGTCGAACGCGGCGAGCTGCTTGCGCTGCTCGGCCCGTCCGGCTGCGGCAAGACCACCACGCTGCAGATGGTCGCCGGGTTCGTCTCGCCGACCACCGGCCGCATTCTGCTCGATGGACGCGACATCACGAACGAGCGTCCTGAGAAGCGCGGCATCGGCGTCGTGTTCCAGAGCTACGCGCTGTTTCCGCACATGACGGTGGCAGGCAACGTCGGCTTCGGGCTCGAGATGCGCAAGGTCAGGCGCAAGGAACGCGAAGAGCGTGTTGCCGAAGCGCTGTCTCTCGTGCGCCTCAAGGGCCTCGGGCATCGCTATCCGAAGGAACTGTCGGGCGGCCAGCGGCAACGCGTCGCAATCGCACGCGCCATTGCCATGGAACCCGAACTGCTGCTGCTCGACGAGCCGATGTCCAATCTCGACGCCAAGCTGCGCGAAGAGATGCACATCGAACTGCGCGCGATCCAGAAGCGCCTCGGCATCACGACGATTCTGGTCACGCACGACCAGGTCGAGGCAATGACCATGAGCGATCGCATCGCCGTCATGCATCGCGGCGTCATTGCGCAACTGAGCACGCCCTACGACGCCTATGAGCGCCCCGCCACGCCTTTTGCGTCCACGTTTCTCGGCCGCACCAACGCGTTCTCCGGCGAGGTGTTGCGCCGTAATCCACGTTGCGCGGAGGTCGACGTCGCGGGCACGACACTGCATGTGCCGCACGAAGGCCGCCATGTGGACGGCGCAGTGCATGTGTATATCCGGCCGGAGAAAGTGCACCTTGCCAACGGCGATGCCCGGCTGCGCGGGCGCATCGCAACACGTGTGTTCGTCGGTAATCAGTGGCTGCTCGAGGTAGACACCGAACTCGGCAAACTGCGGGTCGCGCAGCCGAATCACGGTGTGCCGCCGCCCGAGGAAGGCCATGAAGTGGGCCTCGCATGGACCGACGACGACCTGCGCGTGCTGACGCAAGACCGTCCGGAGGGCGCTCATGGCCACGCTTGACGACGATCGCCCCGGCGCCGCGCCGTGGTTGCTGTCGGGGCCGGCGCTGCTGCTCTTTGTCGGTCTCTTACTGGTGCCGCTGCTGCTCACACTGATGCTGTCGTTCCGCGTGTTCAGCGATACGGCCGGCGTCACCGCAGCCTATACGCTCAAGAACTACTGGGAGGTGGTCAGCGACCCGTACTACGGCACGATCTTCCTGCGCACCGCGGGGCTGGCCTTCGCCGTCACGCTGCTGTCCATCGTGCTCGGCGTGCCCGAGACCATCGTGCTCGCGCGGATGAAGCGTCCGTGGCAGTCGCTGTGTCTGCTGGTCGTACTGGGGCCTCTGCTCATTTCGGTGGTGGTGCGCACGCTCGGCTGGCAGATTCTGCTCGGCAACAACGGTGTGCTCAACAACGTTCTCCAGTCGCTGCATGTCACCAGCGAGCCGATCCGTCTGGTATTCACCATGACGGGCATGATCATCGCGCTCACCCATGTGCTCGTGCCGTTCATGGTGATGTCGGTCTGGGCGACCATGCAGAAGCTCGATCCGCAAGTGGAATGGGCCGGCCGCTCGCTCGGCGGCTCTCCGTTCGCGGTGTTTCGCCGCGTGGTGCTGCCGCAGATCATGCCGGGCGTGCTGTCGGGCTCGATCATCGTGTTCGCGCTGTCGGCATCCGCTTTCGCCACGCCTGCGCTGATCGGCGGGCGGCGCCTGAAGGTGGTCGCCACCGCCGCCTACGACGAATTCCTCGGCACGCTCAACTGGCCGCTCGGCGCGAGCATCGCCGTGCTGCTGCTGATCGCCAACGTGGCCATCGTGATGGGCTGCAGTCGAGTCGCCGAACGCCGTTTCCGGCACATCTTCGATTGAGCGAAGGAGAGCGATCATGAAACAGAACGGCATTCTCGGGCTCGTCTACAACGCGTTTTTCCTGAGCTTCATTCTTGCGCCCCTCGTCGTGGTGATGCTCGTCGCTTTCACCGACAAGGGCTTTATCTCGATGCCTTTCGACGGCGCGTCGCTGCGCTGGTTTCGCGCGATCATCGAGAACGGCGACATTGTCTCGGCCTTCTGGCTATCGGTGCGGCTTGCGTTCGCGGCCGCGACCATCGGCGTGTTGCTCGCGGTGCCCGCCGCGCTCGCCATCGCGCGCTATCGCTTTCCTGGCCGCGCCGCGCTCACGAGCTTCTTTCTCTCACCGATGATGATTCCCGCCGTCGTGCTCGGCATCGCGTTCCTGCGCTTTCTGTCGCTGCTGCATCTGTCGGGCTCGTTCTGGTCGCTGGTGTGCGCGCATGTGGTCATCGTGCTGCCGTATGCGCTGCGTCTCGCGTTGTCGTCGGCAGTCGGACTCGATCGCGATGCGCAACGCGCCGCACTCTCCTGCGGTGCAAGCCGCTTTACCGCGTTTCGCCGCGTGGTCCTGCCGATGATCCGCACCGGCGTAGCGGGCGGCTGGGTGCTCTCGTTCATCCAGAGTTTCGACGAACTCACGATGACCATCTTCGTCGCAACTCCGGGCACAACCACCCTGCCCGTCGCCATGTACAACCAGATCGCGCAGACGATCGATCCGCTCGTCGCTTCGGTGTCGGCGGTGCTGATCGTGGGCACGGTCCTGCTGATGGTTCTGCTCGACCGCATGGTCGGACTGGACCGCATTCTGATCGGAGAAGCGCAATGACATTGACAAGCACCGCCGCGAGTCCCGATACGCTCGCGGACGTGGTCGTCATAGGCGGCGGCCTCGTGGGTTCGGCCGTGGCCTACGGACTTGCCCGCGAAGGCGCTCGCGTAACCGTGCTGGACGAGGACGACGGCGGCTTTCGCGCGTCACGCGGCAATTTTGGCCTCGTCTGGATCCAGGGCAAGGGCTATGGCCTGTCTCCATACGCACGCTGGTCGCGCAGTTCGGCCACGCGCTGGCCGCAACTCGCGCAGGCGCTGCTGGAGGAGAGCGGCATAGACGTCGCCCTGAAGCAGCCGGGCGGCTTCCACTTCTGCTTCAATGACGACGAACTCGCCGAACGCGACAAGCGCCTCTCTACCCTGCAAGCCGAACTGGGCGATTACCCGTATCAGATGCTCGATGCCGCCGAAGTCCGTGCGCGCATTCCGCAAGTCGGGCCTGCAGTAATCGGCGCGAGCTACACGCCGATGGACGGCCACGTGAACCCGCTCAAGCTGTTGCGCGCGCTGCACACCGCAATGCAGGCTCGCGGCGTGCGCCTCGTGTCGAGCGAGCGGGCGCAGCGCATCGAACCGCAAGCGCACGGCTTCGTCGTGCACGGAAAACGCGGGACCTATCGTGCTGCAAAGGTCGTGCTTGCGGCGGGACTCGGCAATCGCGTGCTCGCGCCGTTCGTCGGGCTCGACGCGCCGGTCGCGCCCAATCGCGGCCAGGTGCTGGTGAGCGAGCGCGTTGCGCCGTTTCTCCACTATCCGACGCTCAACGTGCGCCAGACCGACGAGGGCAGCCTGCAGTTCGGCGATTCGATGGAAGAAGTCGGCTTCGACGATTTCACGACTACCCATGTGCTTGCCGACATCGCCCGGCGTGGCGTGCGTGCATTCCCGATGCTGCAACACGTGCGGCTCGTGCGCATGTGGGCCGCGTTGCGCGTCTACAGCCCCGACGGCTTTCCGATCTACGACCAGTCCGAGGCGCATCCCGGCGCGTTCGTCGTCACTTGCCATAGCGGCGTGACGCTGGCAGCCGCGCATGCGCTGCGGGTCGCGCCGTGGATCATGGGCGCGCCGATGCCCGGCGAACTGCCCACCTTCTCCGCGCGACGCTTCGAGCACGCGCGAGAGCTGATTCCCGCACATTGAATTCGACATGACTACTCAATCGACTCAAATGCCGACTCACGCCCTTTTCAAGCCGCTCGACGGCGCGCAAGGCGCGGCCGCCACACCCGTCGCAATCTGGTTCAACGATCAGCCGCTGACCGTGCCGGATGGCCGCTCCGTCGCGGCAGCGCTGCTTGCCGCGGGCGTTTCGCGGTTTCGCGCGACGCCGGTGTCGGGCGCTCCGCGCGCACCGTTCTGCATGATGGGCGCGTGCTTCGAATGCCTCGTCGAGATAGACGGGGTGCCGAGCCGCCAGGCCTGCATGGTCGAGGTCAAGGCGGGCATGCGAATCCGCTCGCAGGAAGGCGCGCGCGATCTGCCGCCCGCAGATCTGACAGATGTACCTCTGGAGAACGCCCATGGCCGCTGATTTTGTTTCCGAAGCGGTGGACGTCGTCGTGATCGGCGCCGGTCCCGCCGGCATGAGCGCGGCCACGCGCACGGCGCGCGCCGGACTGAAGACGGTGCTGATCGACGAACAGGACGCCGTGGGCGGCCAGATCTATCGCGGCATCGGCCGCGCCGATGCGCGCCGCAAGGAGATACTCGGACCCGATTACGCGGCGGGCGCGGCGATCGCCGATGCATTCGCCGCCTCCGGCGCGCGTCACGTGACCAACGCAACCGTGTGGCAAGTCACGCGCGAGCGGGGCGTCAATTATCTGAAGGACGGCAAGATCGGCAGCTTCGACGCACAGCGCGTGATTCTCGCGAGCGGCGCACTCGAGCGCCCGTTTCCGATTCCCGGCTGGACGCTGCCGGGAGTGCTGACGGCGGGCGCCGCGCAGATCCTTTTGAAGAGCGCGGGCGAAGTGCCTGCCGCACCGCCGGTGCTGGCGGGCTGCGGACCGCTGCTGTATCTGCTCGGCTGGCAATACGTCCGCGCCGGCGTGCCGATTCGAGCGCTCGTCGATACCACGCGCCACGAGGATCGCTGGCGCGCGAAACGTCACATGCTTTCGGCGCTGCGCGCGTGGCCGTTCCTGAGCAAAGGCCTGCAACTGATCCGAACGCTGCGCAATGCCGGCGTGCCCATTTTCGAGGCGGCCGACGACTTGCGCGTGGAAGCGCGCGTCGGCGCAGATCATGTGGAGCGCGCCGCCGCGCTGCACTTCACGACCCAAGGCAACGCGCATCGTCTTGAAGCCGACGTGATTCTTCTGCATCAGGGCGTGGTGCCGAACACGCAATTCACGCAGGCGCTGCGCGCGTCGCACCGCTGGGACAACGACCAACTCTGCTTCACCCCGAAAGTGGACGCGTGGGGCGAACTGGACGTGCCCGGCATTTTCATCGCGGGCGATGGCGCGGGCATTGGCGGCGCGCAGGCGGCAGCCTTGCAGGGCGCACTCGCCGGCCTCGCGGCAGCCGCGCAACTCGGCGCGATCACCGCCGCCGCACGCGATGCGCAAGCCGTCGAGCACCGCCGCGACCTCGCGGGCGTCATGCGTATCCGGCCGTTTCTCGACAGCCTGTACCGCCCTCGCGACATCAACCGTATTCCGCGCGACGAGACGATTGTGTGCCGTTGCGAGGAAGTCACCGCAGGCGAGTTGCGCAAGTTCGTCGAGTTGGGCTGCGTCGGGCCGAATCAGGCCAAGTCGTTCGGACGCTGCGGCATGGGTCCGTGCCAGGGGCGCATGTGCGGCCTGACGGTGACGGAGGTGATCGCCGATGCGCGCCGCGTCTCGCCCGCCGAAGTCGGCTACTACCGCATCCGTCCGCCGATCAAGCCGCTCACGCTTGGAGAACTGGCCGGTGAATGACACGACCGTCATCCAGGAAGCCGATGTGCTCGTGGTCGGCGGCGGGCTGCACGGCACGAGCAGCGCGCTTCATCTCGCGCGCCGCGGCGCGAAGGTGATCGTGCTCGAAGCCGATTACGTCGCGCGTCATTCGTCGGGCGTCAACGCGGGCGGCGTGCGAACGCTGGGCCGTCCTTTGCCCGAGATTCCGCTTGCGCTGATGTCGCGCGAAATCTGGCATGGCATGACCGACCTGCTCGGCGAGGACGGCGGCTTCGTGCCTTCAGGCCAGTTGAAGATCGCCGAGACCGACGACGAACTGCAGGCATGCCGCGAGCGTGTTGCGCTGCTCGAATCGCACGGATTCACACACGAGCAAGTGATCGACCGCGACACCGTGCTCGAACTCGAACCGGCGCTCGCGCGGCACGTCACAGGCGGAATCTGGGTCGAGCGCGACGGCTATGCACTGCCCTTTCGAACCACGACGGCATTCCGCCTTGCGGCCCAGCGCCTCGGCGCCCGTTTTCTGGAAGGCACGGCCGTGCAACGCATCGAACAACGCGGCGCGCGCTGGCTCGCCTTCACGCCGCGCGGCACCTTCAGCGCGGAGAAGCTGCTCGTCACCGCGGGCGCGTGGTCCGGCGAACTGGCGAAGCAGGTGGGCGAGCCCGTGCCGGTGCACCCGGAAGGTCTGATGCTGATGGTCACGCATCGCGTCGCGCCGTTCTGTCGTGCCACGCTCGGCGCAACCGGCCGTCCGTTGTCGTTCAAGCAGTTCGACAACGGTACCGTGGTGATCGGCGGCAAGCTGATCGGTATCGCCGATCTGTCGAACCGTCACGGCGAAGTCGACTTCGCGCGGCTCGTGCGCAGTGCACGGACGGTGACCGACCTCTTTCCTCATCTGCGCAATCTCGGCGTGAACCGTGCGTGGGCCGGCGTCGAGGCCTTCACCGAAGACGAACTGCCAGTCATTTCGGCAAGCCGCAAGGCGTCGAACCTGTACTACTCGTTCGGCTATTGCGGCAGCGGCTTTCAGCTAGGACCCGGTTGCGGCAAGCTCGTGTCCGAGCTGATGCTCGACGGCACGCCGTCCATTTCGCTGGATGCGTTCGGAATCGACCGGTTCGAGCGCGGCGCGGCTTCTTCTTCGTCTGCGGCTTCGTCTGCAAGCGCGGCGCATCTCGTTACGCAATAAGCGGTTCCCTTTTTGCTCCGTCGCGCGTTTCATGAGCGCGCGCGGCGGCTTCGTTCGACCTCAACCAGAGACATTGTCATGACCGATATTGTTCGCATCGAAACCAATCAACGTATGAGCCGCGTCGTTAAGGCTGCCGGCCTCGTGTTCATCGGCGGCCAGACTTCCGCGGATCACGCGCCGGACGTGAAAGTGCAGACCGCAAAGGTGCTGGAGAAGATCGACGGCTTCCTGGAGAAGGCCGGCATCGACAAAACGAGACTCGTTTCCGCCCAGGTATGGCTCGCGGATATTGCGCGCGACTTCGGCGGCATGAACGAGGTATGGGACGCGTGGGTTCCGCAAGGCTGCGCGCCCACGCGCGCCACCGTGCAAGCGCAGCTTGCCGCGCCGGAATTGCTGGTGGAGATCGCCGTGGTGGCGCTCGGCTGAAACCGGTCGAGAGGCGGCACGTGAGCGCGACTGCTGCATCGCTCACGCGCCGGAGTCCGATCCTGCCCGGATTCCCGTCGAGCCGCCCAGGCGTTTAAGGCTGTCGCTCGCAAGACAGATCGTCCATGGCAATATTCGGTTGCCGGCCCGCTCTTCGAGCGAGGCCTGTATCAACGCAACAGGAAACCTCCATGGACGACGACGTCAGCGCCTTCAACGGCCTGCGCCCGCGCTTGCAGAAAATCGCTTATCGAATGCTCGGCTCCGTAGCGGAAGCCGAAGACATCGTGCAGGACGTCTGGCTGCGCTGGCATGCGGCCGCGCGCGAAAAAATCGACAACGCGGAAGCATGGCTCGTCGCGGTCACGACGCGCGTGTCCATCGACCGTTTGCGCGCTGCCAAAACGCAGCGCGAGCACTATACGGGCATCTGGTTGCCCGAACCGCAAATGACCGGCTCGCCCGCCACGCCCGAGGAGGCGGTCGAACGCAGCGACGACGTGTCCGTCGCGTTCCTGATGCTGCTGGAACGGCTGACGCCCGAAGCGCGCGCCGCCTTCCTGTTACGCGAAGTTTTCGATGCCGACTACGACGAAGTGGCCCGCGCAATCGGCAAGAGCGAGGCGGCCTGCCGCCAGCTCGTGAGCCGTGCCAAAGGCCAACTTCGCGAAGAGCGTCCGCGTAATGCCGTGCCGCAGGAAACGCATCATCGGCTTTTGCGGATGTTCGCGCAGGCCGTCGAGCGCGGCGACTTCCCCGCGATCAACGCGTTACTCGCCGAGGACGCCATGCTGATCGGCGACGGCGGCGGCAAAGTGCCGAGCGCGCCCCAGCCGATGCTCGGCGGCCGTAGAATCGCGCAGCTGTTCTACGCGTCGTCGCGCCGCTATGGCAGCGAGCTCAGTATGAGGCTCGTGGTGCTCAACGGTGAGTGGGCGCTGCTGCGCTTTTTCGAAGGCAAGCTCGAATCGGCACAAGCGGTCGAAACGGACAATGAGCGCATTGTCCGCATCCTCGTGCAGCGCAATCCCGAGAAGCTCGCGCGCCTTGCCGCGGCCTGTCCGAACGGTTGAATCCACATGCGGCGCGCGGCGCCGGCGACGCAAAACCGCGGGCGATGTCACAAACGGCGCGACTGATACGTCTAGCCGGTTTTAGACCTCACGAGTCGCGCCGCATGTCAGATTACCGATCACCTCGCCCTGTAGCCGGCAGCCAGGACCCGTTCGCGAGCAGCTTTGCGACCACCTATGCCGGCGTCGTTTCATTCCTGGCCGTCGCCAATGAAGGCAGTTTCGCCCGCGCGGGCGATCGCCTCGGCATCGGCCGCTCCTCGGTTAGCCGCAATGTGCAGAAGCTCGAGGCGCAACTCGAAGTGCGCCTGTTCCTGCGCACGACCCGCAGCACGTCGCTCACACGCGAGGGCGAACTCTTCTACGAGAGCTGCCAGCCTGGCATCGAGCGTATCGTGGCGGCGCTCGACGGCATGCGCGATCTGCGCAGCGGGCCGCCGCGCGGGCATTTGCGCATTGCGTCGACCTCCGGCTTCGGGCGCAAGATCGTCGCGCCGTTATTGCGAGACTTCCACTCACGCTATCCCGGCATCACGCTCGAACTGCTACTGAACGATCGCCCCGCCGACTTCACCGCCGACCGCGTGGACGTGTCGTTTCGCGACGGGCGCATGGAAGACAGCGGGATCGTCGCGCGGCAACTCACTGCGATGCAGATGATCGTCTGCGCATCGCCCGCCTATGCGCGCCAGCACGGTCTGCCGCGCCACGTCGACGACCTTGCGGATCATCGTTGCATCAACCTTCGCAACGCCTCGGGCCGCGTCAAGGACTGGCAGTTCAAGGTGGACGGCAACCCGCTGCGGCATCAGCCCGCCGCGCAGCACACGTACAACGACCCTGACCTGATCCTGCAGGCGGTGCTCGACGGTCTCGGGATCGCACAATTGCCGGCTTATCAGGTGCGTGATCTGCTTGGCGACCGCCAGTTGCTGAGTTGCCTCGCGCAATATGCGCCCGACGACGAAGGTCACTACATCTGCTATCTGAGCCGCCAGCATCTTCCGGCCCGCATCCGCGTGTTCGTCGACTACATGATCGAGCAAACGCGCGCGATGAACCCGCCATGCGACACGACGGTGACGTCGGCGCCGGCTTTATCGACGGTCGAGTGAACCGCAAGTTCGTCAGACGGATGCGCGCGGTGCCAGATCGCGATTGGTGCGGGAAAGACAACACCGTGAGTGCCTGCACGCGCATGGCGTCACGCCCGGCGTCCGCCTACCATGAAGCTATGCGGCGTCTTGCCGTCAATTACGAGGGGTCTCGATCATGAAGATCGTTGTTATCGGCGGCACCGGCCTGATCGGCTCGAAGACCGTCACGATTCTGCGCGACGCCGGTCACGACGTGCTCGCTGCGTCGCCCAGAAGCGGTATCAACACGCTCACAGGAGAAGGCCTTCAGGAGGCGCTCCAAGGCGCGCAAGTGGTCATCGACCTGGCCAATTCGCCGTCGTTCGAAGACAGCGCAGTGCTCGAATTCTTCGAGACTTCCGGTCGCAACCTTCACGCCGCGGAGGCCGCTGCCGGCGTCGGCCATCATGTCGCCCTTTCTATCGTGGGAACCGACAGGACGCCGGAGAACGGCTATTTCCGCGCCAAGGTCGCACAGGAGAAGCTGATCGAGGCCTCGGGCATTCCCTACACCATCATTCGCTCGACGCAGTTCCTGGAATTTCTGGGCGGCATTGCCGCGTCGAGCGCCGAGGGCAACACGGTCAGGCTCTCGCCCGGACTCTTCCAGCCCATTGCATCCGACGACGTCGCGGCCTTTGTGGCCGATGTCGCGCTTGCTGCGCCGCGCAACGGCATTGTCGAGATCGCGGGTCCGCAACGAGCCCCATTCGACGAAATCGTCGCGAGCTACCTGAAGGCAATCGGAGATCCACGCGAAGTGGTGCGCGATCCGGAGGCGCGCTACTTCGGCGGTCGCGTCGAGGAGCTTTCGCTGGTGCCATTGGGCGAGGCGCGCCTCGGCCGCATCGGGCTGGAAGAATGGCTCAGCCGGTCAAAGGCGGCAGGCTGACTGGGCGTCGGTGGAAAGACCTCGTGCTCGGTGAAACGCACGTTGCCGTTGGGGAAAGATCGCTATCTAACCACTCTGAGGCGCGCAGCATTCTGTGCCGATTCGAGCCGGTTGCCGCCCAACGATTTGGCGCGGTATAGCGCCTCGTCGGCTGCGGCCAGCAGTTCGGCAAGCGACTGCCCCGCGTCGCCGGAATGCGCGAGGCCGATGCTCACCGTAGCCTGAATATCAATGCCATCCACCCTGTGCGAAACGGTCTGTGCAAAACCCCTGACGATAGCCTCGCCCACCTCGCGCGCGCGGCGTTCGTCATGGCGCGGCAACAGCACAGCGAACTCTTCTCCGCCGATTCTGGCAAGCACAGCCTCGCGCCCCACCACGCTGCGCGCGACATCCGCGAATGATTTGAGCACTTCATCGCCGGTCTTGTGACCGTAGCGATCGTTGAGCTTCTTGAAGTGGTCGAGGTCGAGCGCAAGCAGCGACACGGAACCGCTTTCATGACCCTCACCGAGCACACGCATCCCTTCCTCGAAGAACCATCTGCGATTCCCGAGACGGGTCAGGTAGTCAGTTTGCGATTCGTGCAGGAGTTGGCCATGCGTTTCCTCGCGGATCATCTTCAGCACGGTCATCGGCAGAATGACCGAATACAGGACGCCCTCGTACATCGTGATTGCGCCGATGGTGGGCAGCAGGCCCATTCCGTACCGCGTCACGAGCCAAGGCAGAACCAGAGCCCGAAAGGCATAGAAAAGCGCGTGGATAGCCGTCACCGCCACTGCGATACGCCGTGACTGGAAGGCTTTGAAGTCGTCGCTTCGAAGGAACTCGCGGGACGTCATGCCGCTCGCCACCGCGATTGCGACCGCGCTCACGTAAGCCCACACGGTGCTCTCCCAGCGCGCACCGCCCACTGCCCATGTCAGCGCCATGACAAGGAGCAACGCGAGCGAACCGGCCGGGTATCGACGCCCGTTTAGCAACGCGGCACCGTGCAGGACCAGCAGGTAGCCCGTCAGAATGACCAGATTGCTCAGCGCGGAGCCCCACGGGGCGGGCAGATCGTGACGAAACACGGCCGCTGCGCAACCGGTTGCGAGCGTCGCATATCCCGCTGCCAGTACTCGCAACTCCCGGCTTCGCCGCGGATGGCTTTGGTGTTCCCAAAGCGTCATTCCGGAACTGGCGAATAGCGTTCCGATTAAAAGCAGGTAAAGGGTGAGGAGATCGACATGCATCGCTGACCGGACAGTTCCACGCCGGCAGGATGCGGCGACTGCGGCATTTTACTTGTATCGGAACGAAGTGCTCCGCTAATGGAGGCATGCACTCTTTTCTGGGAGCTTGCCGATAACTCAATGCGCCATTAACCACTGCGCCTAAAAAGCACTCGACGAAGTGCCGCTGAACCATAAGTGCATTTCAAGTGAATCGCATCGATGCATCGCCCGACACCCCTAAATGCGACAGAAATAGTCGCAAAACGTTGTGATTCATCGGATTCGTTTTTTAACCGCATCTGCTACCCTCAACCTGCCGATTTCGTGCGGGCTCGCGAGCATGCGCCGGCTTCATCGCCGCCTTTCTTTCGCAGCTGCTCCACGCAACGAAGCGACTCCGCGAAGTCTGCGCGATATCTACTTCTACGAATTCATCTTCAACCACCGCATGGAGTAAGCGATGTTGGAACGGCTGGGCTCACGGTTTGTCGCCATTGGTGTTTTACTGATCGTCGCGGGTTGCGGCGGCGGAGGCGGCGGGGGTGCCTCGAACACGGGCGCCGCTGCACCGGCATCCGGCGCATCGGGCACGAGCGCGACTACACCGACACTGGCCGCCGCTACGCCTGTGATCGACGGCACGACGCTTGGCGATGCAAACTGGCCCACGGGCTCGACATCGTCGGGCGGCCTCGGACAGCCGGTCGGCGGGCTGAACTGCGGGTTGCGCAGCAATGCCTATACCTACACGCATCTGTCGATCTATCAGAACGGCCGCCTGCTCTCGGTGCCCGCCAACATCGGCACGGTCGGCCCGACCATGACGGCGCAGACAGGTTGCGCGTATCCGCTGCACACCGTCGACGCAAGCGGCAAAATCCGCATGGATACGACCACCGGCGCGTCGTACACACTCGGCCAGTTCTTTGCGATATGGGGCGAAACGCTCGGTGCGTCGAACGTCGCGGGCCTGAGCGGATCACCCGTTACGATCTATGTGAACGACGGCGGCACGCTTTCGCAATACAAGGGCGATCCCGCGAGTCTCGTACTTCCGCCGCATGGCGAAGTCACCATCATGACCGGCACGCCGTTGACGCAGATCCCCACCTACACGTGGACCGATCCGCCGCCCTTCGACCCGAATCCGGTCACGCTCGCCTATCTGGGCGTGGTGGGAAGCCAGTACTGGCCAGCCGGCAATACGGCGACCGGCGGCAACGGCGCCACGGTCGACGGTTTGATCTGTGCCGCCGGGATGAGCGAGCTGTACCACGTGCATGCGCATCTCGCGATCATCAAGGACGGCCAATGGCTCGCCATGCCGGCGAACGTGGGCATACTTTCGCAGTGCAACTATGAAATGCACACGCACGACCAGACCGGCATCATTCATATCGAAACGCCGACCCTCAAGACGTTCACGCTGGGTCAGTTCTTCGACATCTGGGGGCAGCCGCTCTCCAGCACGAACGTCGCGGGCATCACCGGGAACGTAGTGGCGTATATCAACGACAACGGGGATTCGCGCCGTTACATGGGCGATCTGCGCAATATCGAGTTGACGTCGTTGCGCGACGTCACATTGCAGATCGGCACGCCGCCAATCAGCTCGCTTCCGACATACTCGTGGTACGAGTCGCAATAACTGGAACGTTCGCGGCATGCGCGATGTGCGGACAATAGCGGCGACGGCGGTGACGCTTAACAACGCGTCCAGCCGACGCCGCAAGACCGCAAACATCATTACTGTCGTCACCAGTAACGGGCCGTGGAACCGCGGCTCGCGTATGCATCAACTACACGAGAAGCTCGCCGCTGAATTCACATCGCCGCCCTTATAGCGCGCGACTTTCGGATACGGACACAGCGGCCGTGTGCGGCCCGCTCCCCACTGCGCAGGCACTTCGCTATTCGGGATCGCATTGCTCGCATCGCGAGCGGTCGCGATGACGTTATCCGGTGCCTTGCCCTGCTCCACCCAGGCGACCATCGGCGTGAGCATGTCGAACTGATCGGCTGCGGGGCCGCCCGAGCAATGGTTCATTCCCGCGACCGTGAAGAGCCGCGCGAAGCTGCTCGCATCGCCGCCATTGGCCGCCATCACGCGTTGATACCAGTCGGTCGTATCGTTCGACGAAAACACCGGGTCGCTCGTGCCGTGATACACCATCAGCTTCGCGCCGCGTTGCCTGAGCGCGCTGAGATTGGCCTCGTCGGGCGGCGTCATGAACGACCACGACGATTCCGTGTACGCGCCGCTCGTCGCAAAGATCTTCGGTGCGTCGGTGTCCATGCTGAAGTTCAATGCATACGATGACAACTGGCTCAGCAGCGAAGCGCTTTGCGGCGGCGTCGTGAACGTAAATGCAGCGGCGGCGGGATCGAGCGTGATGGAGTTGCTCTGCTTCCATGCCGCCCAGCCCGCGCCGCTCACGCCCGCATCGTAGGGAAAGCTCGCGTACAACGCGGTGCCGGCGCTGTTGCGCGCGCCCGAAAACACATTGCCGATCGCTTCTTTTTGCGCGGTAGTCAGGCACGTTCCATCACGCACGTTGCCCGAGCAGGTCGGCAAGTCCGCGGCCAGGTTGAAATTCGCCTGGCATGCCTTAATGTCCTGCACCATGCCGTCGGCAACACCATCTAGTGCATCGCACTTTGCAATGATCCTCGACGCCACCAGTTGGCGTTCGGCGGCAGTAAAGCCGGTCTTGATGTCGGGCAGGCCATTCGCGGTTGTCGCAGTCGCAACCTTTGCGAATTGCTGCGCGCCCCACATTTCGCCGATGGCCGCCTTCGGCAAATGAAAGCCCGGATCGCCCGCAATGATCCCGTCGTATTCGGCCGACGATCTCGCCGCCGCCACCATCGCGTGACGTCCGCCGTTCGAGCAACCGTCGAAATAACTGCGATCCGGCGCCTTGCCGTAGGCGGTGCGAATGACCTGCTTGGCCATCGGCGTGAGCGTCGCTACCGCGTTATAGCCGTAGTCGATACGCGCCTGCGGATCGAGGCCGAATAGCGGATTCTGCGACGATGAGTGTCCCGCGTCGGAACTGATCACGGCAAACCCCATGTTCAGTGCGTCGTTGAGCGGTCCGCCTCCGCCGATCTCGCCGGTTGCCGTCACCACGTTGCCGTCGAGCCCGCCGTTGGCCTGATAGAAAAACCTTCCGTTCCATGCAACGGGCAGACGCATCTCGAAGCCGATTGCGTAGGTCTTTCCGTCGACAGCGCTCACGCGCTGATTCATCTGCCCTTGAACGACACAATGCTCGGCGATTGGCTTGCTCGCCACGGTCAGCGTTCCGGCCGGTACGTCCTGCACGGAATTGAACGTGGTGTTGGCGAAGGACAATTTGCTCGCCAGCGCCGCGCAGCTTCCAACCAGCGTTGCCGGTGTCGCCGCGCTCAGGTGCGGCAACGTCAATGTGTTATCGGAAGAGCCGCCGCATGCTCCGAGCGTCGCGCACACGGATACCGCAATTACAGACTTTCTCATTCAATGTCTCCTAGAACGCGTGCTTGATGCCGACCATTACACCTGTCTGACCGATGCCGGCGGCGGGCGTCGTGCCGCCACCGCCGCCGCTTACCGAATAGCGCGCCTTCGCACTGTTGGCCAGATAGGCGGCCTGCGCATACACGGACGAGCGCTTGCTCAACAGATACGTGGTGCGCAGCGCGCCCATCGTCGCGCGGGAGTCGTGCACACTGTTGACGATGCGGAACACTTCGCCGTCGACCAGGAACGCGGGCGTCACGAAGTACGACGCGCCGACGAAGAACAGATCCGAGCGCACGTTCGGCACCGCCGGCGAGTCCGTCACGACGCGCCGACCAAGCCAGCCCGCGCCGAGCTTCGCGCCCGCGTACTGCGCATAGGCGCTCACATGCGTGCGGGCGTCCTTGTCGGCGGCGTTGCCAAGCGGCGTGGGAGCGACGCCGTCGAAGAAGTTCGCCTGCGCATTTGTGCCGCCGCGTTGCTCCTCATATGAAGCTGCGACGCCGAAGTTCGGCGCGTCGTATTTGAGCATTACCGACCAGTCGCGGCACTCGGTCGGGTGGCCCGCTACCGAACCCGCGCAAGTGCCCTGCCCTGGCGAGTTGCCCGTGCCGGCCGAATCGCGGCCGAACGAATACCCGGCGCCGAGCGTGAAGCCCTTGTACGTGCCCATGTACGTCACCGAATTATCGGCACGCGCATTGGGCACATATGCGTCAAGCGAACCCATGCCGTAGATGTCCGGGCCGATGATGTCGGCGCCTTGCAGCGCGAGATACGTCATCGTGTATTGCCGGCCAAATGCCATGGTCCCGTATGGCCCCTTGAGGCCGACAAACGCCTGCCGTCCAAACAGCCGCCCGCCCTGGCCGGAACTGCCGTCGCGAACGTTGAACCCGCTTTCCAGTGTGAAGACGGCGCTATAGCCGCCGCCGAGATCTTCGGCACCACGCAGGCCCCAACGCGAAGGCAGCTCGCCCGTTACCGCCGGCATGCGAAACACATGGCCGCCTGCGGCATTCGCATGCGATACGTATTCCACACCGGTATCGATGATCCCGTACAGCGTGACGCTCGACTGCGCGAGCGCGGTCGTACTCAGCGCGCACAGGGCGCCGGATATAAAAAGGCGGGTCGTGACTGTTTGCATCGTTGTCGTCTCCAAACGTTGTGTTTTCTTTTTCAGTTGATTTGATAAGGATGTCTAATCAGTCGTTCGCGCGCGGACGGCGAATCAGCATCAGAGCCGCCGCCGCGGCAATCAGCGTGACCGGAATGCTCGCGCCGATCACCGTCGACGAACTGCGGCCCATGGCCAGCAACTGGCCGGCCGCAAGCGGGCCGACCACCGAGCCGACCCGCCCCACCGCGACCGCTGCGCCGACACCGGTGCCTCGCATCGCTGTCGGGTAGAACGCAGCAGAGAGCGCATACAGCACCGACTGGCCGCCGATCACGAACATCCCTGCGAAGAACGCGGATACCATCAGCGCCGCGAAACCCGGCGCGATCGACAACGCCGCGAGCGACGCGATAATGCCGATGTACATGCCTGACACCACCACACCGCCGCGCAAACGGTCCATCAACATGCCGATGAAAAGCGCGCCCAGGCCGCCGCCGATGTTGAAGAAGATCTGCACATAACCGACTTCCGCGCGCGCGAGTCCGCGTGCCGCCATCAATGACGGCAGCCAGTTCAGCAGGAAGTACAGAACGATCAGCGTGCAGAAGTAGCTGATCCAGATTTGCAGCGTTGAGAGCCCCCGGCTCCCGCCGAACAGCACTTCGCCGACGGGCGCGGGCTTCGCGTTCATGCCGTGTGACACGCGGCGAAACGCGGAGGACTCAGGCAGGAATGCGAGCAGAAGCGGCACCAGAATGAGTGGCCCCGCGCCGCCCACATAGAAGATGTGTCGCCATTGCGTATCGCCGATGCTGACAATGCCGACAATCGAGGCGATCACTCCGCCGAAGGGAATACCGCAATACATCACGCTAACGGCGGTATTGCGCAACTTCGGCGAGACCGCCTCCGACGATAGTGCGATCAGGTTCGGCAACGCGCCGCCCAGCCCGATACCCGTCAACACGCGGACAAAGACAAGCATGCCGAAGCTGCTGACGAACGCAGTCGCAATAGACAGCAGACCAAACAGACACGCGCACAGAATCAGTATCCGCTTGCGACCAATCCGGTCGGCGAGCCTTCCGCCCAACATCGCGCCCGGCAATAGGCCGAAGGTGCCCGCGCTGAACGCAAGTCCCATTTGCGCGACGCTCAGGCCGAATTCGCGTGCCATGCGAGGCGCCGCGACGCCCACCGATTGAAGGTCGAGCCCCTCGAGCAAGGCAACCGCAAAACAAAGACTCAGCGTGACGGCGGCGCCCGTTCGCGCGGTGGCTTGCGCCATGCCGTCTGCCGGCAGTGCTGTTCTGGTGGATTTCATGTCTGTCTCCTGTCGGCCGGAGCCGCCGCTTCGCGTCCTGCTCCGGTCAATGCAAGTTGATTGCTGTTTATTGTGTCGATGGCCGCCGATGCATCCTTATCGCCTCATGTATCAGGCTTCCTGACATCATGGTTGAACAAAAGCGCGTTCATGAGAACGCGCTACGGTCAGTCGCGATGGAGCATATTAAATATCAGGCGACCTGACAAAACAAGGTGAGCGTCTTTGGTGAATACCCCAGGTACATTCAACGCAAGGGTTTTCACCGATCACGCGGCGATTGTGTCCAAAGCCGCTTGATAATAGACTTGTATCAGGCTACCTGATACGGCGCGTGCATTGAAGCTTTAAAGCAAACGCTGTCGGGTGCTCGCACATCACGACAAACATCGATACGCGCACAGGCGCGCTGGAGCTACGAAATGGCAAGTTATGAGGGTCGCTGGAAGACGGTGGACGTGAAAGTCCAGGAAGGCATTGCATGGGTGACGTTCAATCGACCCGAGAAACGCAATGCAATGAGTCCCACGCTCAACAGCGAAATGATCCAGGTACTGGAGACGCTGGAACTGGACGCGGACGCAAAGGTACTGGTGCTGACAGGCGCCGGCGACGCATGGACGGCGGGCATGGATTTGAAGGAGTACTTCCGCGAAGTCGATGCAGGTCCGGAGATTCTGCAGGAAAAGATTCGCCGCGACGCATGCCAATGGCAGTGGAAACTGCTGCGCATGTACTCGAAGCCGACTATCGCCATGGTCAACGGCTGGTGTTTCGGCGGCGGCTTTTCACCGCTCGTCGCGTGCGATTTGGCTATCGCGGCCGACGAAGCCGTGTTCGGCCTCTCCGAAATCAACTGGGGCATTCCGCCGGGCAATCTGGTCAGCAAGGCAATGGCGGATACGGTCGGGCATCGTCAGGCGCTGTACTACATCATGACGGGCGACACGTTCGACGGGAAAGAAGCCGCTGCAATGGGACTCGTCAACAGCAGCGTGCCGCTCGAACAACTGCGTGCCAAAACGGTCGCGTTGGCCGCAAAGCTGCTCGAGAAAAACCCTGTCGTTCTGCGCGCCGCCAAGCACGGTTTCAAACGCTCGCGCGAACTGACGTGGGAGCAGAACGAAGACTATCTGTATGCGAAGCTCGACCAGGCGCAACTGCGCGATCCCGAGAAAGGACGGGAAGAAGGATTGCGGCAATTCCTCGACCAGAAATCGATCAAGCCTGGCCTTCAGGCGTATAAGCGCACTGAGTGACGAGCAGGTAAACATTGATCCCGTGCTGCCCGCACCTGCGCGCAGCACGGGAAAAGCATGCAAAGGAGACAGCCATCGTGAACGAAGTAAGTATGTTGATCGGGGGCAAAGACTGTCCGGCGTCGGGCGGCGCCACCTTCGAGCGGATTGATCCGGTTACCGGCGGCGTGGCTTCGCGCGCGCCTGCTGCGACACTCGCCGACGCGGACGCCGCTGTCGAAGCCGCCGCCGCCGCGTTTCCGGCGTGGTCCGCGCTACGGCCGACCGAACGTCGTGCGCGCCTGCTGAAAGCCGCCGACATCATGGACGCGCGAGCGGGCGCGTTCATCGAATGCGGCATGGCCGAAACCGGCGCGATGGCCAACTGGTACGGCTTCAACGTGCATCTCGCAGCCAACATGTTGCGCGAAGCGGCGGCCATGACTACGCAAATCGACGGCAGCGTGATTCCGACCGACACGCCTGACAACATTGCTCTCGCGGTGCGCCAGCCGTGCGGCGTCGTACTCGGCATTGCGCCGTGGAATGCGCCGGTGATTCTCGGCACGCGCGCTGTTGCGATGCCGCTCGCGTGCGGCAACACCGTCGTGCTGAAAGCATCGGAAGCCTGTCCGGCCGTACACAGAATGATCGGCAGCGTTCTGCAGGATGCGGGACTCGGCGACGGCGTCGTCAACGTGGTGACCAACGCGCCGGACGACGCGCCTGCCATCGTCGAACGGTTGATCGCGCACCCCGCCGTGCGTCGCGTGAACTTCACGGGATCGACCCACGTGGGCCGCATCATCGCGATGCATGCAGCCAAACATCTCAAGCCCGCACTGCTCGAACTCGGCGGTAAGGCACCCGTTCTCGTGCTCGAAGACGCGGATCTCGACGCGGCCGTGGACGCCATTGCGTTCGGCGCCTTCTTCAATCAAGGGCAGATCTGCATGTCGACGGAACGCGTGATCGCGCATCGCAGCGTAGCCGATGCGCTCGTCGACAAGCTCGCTGAGAAAGCGCGCACGCTGGTTGCCGGCGCACCCAACGCGAAGGATGCCAAGCTCGGCGCGATGGTCAGCGCGCAAGCCGCGCAACGCGCAACGGCGCTCGTGCAGGACGCCCGGGAACATGGCGCGAAAGTACTCGGCGGCGGCGCGTTGACTGGCGCAATCATGCAGCCGACCATCGTCGACGGCGTTCTCCCGGCTATGAAGCTTTACGCCGAAGAATCGTTTGCGCCGGTCGTGACCGTGCTGCGCGTGGATACCGACGACGAAGCCGTGAAAGTGGCGAATGACAGCGAGTTCGGCCTGTCCGCCGCTGTCTTCAGCCGCGATATCGCGCGCGCGATGAGCGTCGCGAAACGTGTGGAGTCGGGCATATGCCACATCAATGGACCGACCGTTCACGATGAAGCGCAGATGCCGTTCGGAGGCGTGAAGGGAAGCGGTTACGGACGTTTCGGCAGTAAGGCGTCGATTGCCGAGTTCACGGATCTGCGTTGGATTACGATCCAGACGGGTCCGCGTCACTATCCGATCTAGGCCGCTCGATCAGAATGCTTCGATCGGAAACACCCCGATCTGACACGAATGCCGTTCAGCGGCATCATTCGAATCCCGCATGCTTCGCAGCAGACGAAGACTGCGGGAAGGAGACAATAAGTGAATTTGCAGCCGACGCAATCCAGTGTCGATAGAGAAACGCCCGTGCGCTATCGCGAAGTGCGGATCGGTTCGGCGCCCGCCCGCGTTCGCCGTGACGGCGACGTGTGGTACATGGAGTCCGCCGCGATGCCCGGCAACTATCCGCAGCGCCTGACCGACCGGCTGGCAAGCGGCGCGCGTGCGCATCCGGACCGCTGGCTCGTCGCGCGCCGCGGCGCGAACGGGGAATGGCAAGGCATCAGCTACGCGCAAATGCTGCAGCGTGCGCGTGCCATCGGCCAGGCGCTGCTCGAGCGCAACCTGTCGGCCGAGCGGCCCGTTGCGATTCTCTCCGGCAACGATCTCGAACACATGATGATCGCGCTCGGCGCAATGTGGGCCGGCGTACCGTACGCGCCCATTTCGCCGGCGTACTCGCTCGTTTCCAGCGATTTTGGCAAGTTGAGGCATACGCTCGATGTGCTCACGCCCGGTCTCGTCTTCGCAACCGACGCCTCTGCATTTGCCGCTGCAATCGACGCAACTGTTGCGGCCGATGTCGAAGTCGTGACGTCCACGGGCTGCTGTGCCCGCCCTGTCACGAAGCTGTCGGCGCTGCTCGACACAACGCCCGTTACGGTCGATGCCGCGCACGAAGCGATCGACCCGGACAGCATAGCCAAATTCCTCTTCACGTCAGGCTCGACGACGCTGCCAAAGGCCGTTCCGACGACGCATCGCATGCTATGCAGCAACCAGCAGATGCTACGCGAAACATTTCCCGAGTTCGCCGACGAGCCGCCGGTACTCGTCGACTGGCTGCCGTGGAATCACACGTTCGGCGGCAGTCACAACGCGGGCATCGCGCTCTATAACGGTGGCACGCTTTATATCGACGACGGCAAGCCCGTCGGCAAGAAGTTCGAAGAAACGCTGCGCAATCTTCGCGAGATCGCTCCGACGATCTACTTCAATGTGCCCAAAGGCTGGGAAGAACTGACAAGCGCGCTTGAAACCGACGCCAAGCTGCGCGAGACATTTTTCTCACGTGTAAAGGTGTATTTCTTTGCGGGAGCGGGACTCTCGCAGGCCGCGTGGGATCGGCTGCAACAGGTTACGGAGCGCTTTTGCGGCGAGCGTATTCGCATCATGGCGGGTCTCGGCATGACGGAGACTTCGCCGTCGTGCCTCTTCACGACGCTGCCCGCGAAGGCCGCCGGTTATGTGGGCGTACCCGCGCCGGGCTGTGAAGTGAAGCTCGTGCCCATCGGGGACAAGCTGGAGGCGCGCTTTCGCGGTCCCCACGTCATGCGCGGCTATTGGCGAATGGACGGTGCAGCCACGGGGAAATCATTCGACGACGAAGGCTATTACTGCAGTGGCGACGCACTGAAGTTCGTCGACCCGCAACAGCCCGAACTGGGTTTGATGTTCGACGGCCGCATTGCCGAAGACTTCAAGCTCAGTTCCGGCACCTTTGTCAGCGTCGGCCCGATGCGCGCGCGTGTTATATCGGCGGGCGCACCATATGTGCAGGACGTGGTCGTCTCTGGATTGAATTGCGACGACGTCGGCTTGCTCGTGTTCCCGCGACTCGACGACTGCCGGCGCCTCGCGCAACTGCCTTCGTCGGCGAGCGCGTCGGAAGTCGTGAGCGCGCCCGCCGTGCGGCAGTTCTTCGTCGAATTGCTCGATCGGCTCAATCGCGAGTCGACAGGCGGCGCGACCACGATCGCGCGGATGCGTCTGCTCGACGTCGCGCCGTCGCTCGACCTCGGTGAAATAACCGACAAAGGCTCGATCAATCAGCGCGCCGTGCTCTCACATCGCGCTGAACTCGTGCAGGCGCTGCATGACCCGATCCAGCGGGATCCGGCCGTGATTTACGCGCCGCATGTCCGGACCTGAAGCCAGGCAATGCGACGCGCTGGCCGCAGCATGCGGCCTAAGCGCTTACTTGCGTGCAGGCACGGGCGCGAGAACTTCGTGCGTTCCGGCCGCGCGCTGCGCCGACTTGTGGACCATCGTGTACGCGTAGTCGACACCCATGCCGTATGCGCCGGAATGTTCCTTGACGATGCCCATGACTGCGTCGTACGTCTCTTTGTGAGCCCAGTCGCGTTGCCATTCGAGCAGCACCTGTTGCCACGTCACAGGAACAACGCCGGCCTGGATCATGCGCTGCATCGAATATTCATGCGCTTCCTTGGAGGTGCCGCCCGACGCGTCTGCCACCATGTAGATCTCGTAGTCGCCTTCGTCCATTGCGCACAGCGAGAAGGTGTTGTTGCAGACCTCGGTCCACAGACCCGCCACCACCACTTTCTTGCGGCCGTTGGCGGCGAGCGAGTCGCGAACCTTCTGGTCGTCCCACGAATTCATCGACGTGCGTTCCAGCACCTTGTGGCCGGGGAACACATCCAGCAACTCCGGGTACGTATAGCCGGAGAAGCTTTCCGATTCCACCGTCGTGATGGTCGTGGGAATGTTGAACACGCGTGCGGCCTTGGCAAGGCCAACCACGTTGTTCTTCAGCACCTGCCGGTCGATCGACTGGACGCCGAAAGCCATTTGCGGCTGGTGATCGATAAAGATGATCTGCGAGTTCGCAGGCGTGAGGACTTGCAGTTTCGGATTAGCCATGGCTTTGTACGTCCTAAGTGTCGATAAGGGTTTGCTGAACAGGGAAAACATGCCGCATTCGCTTCACAAGCGAGGAAAAACTGGAATGCAGTCTATCGACGGGCTTGCGCCGAGTCCTTGTCCAAGTCCTTAATCGTTCTTAAAAATAACAAACCGAAAGGTTTCATCCTTAAGGGCCAGCGCACCGCAAGGCGCCGATACCCTGCAGCCACATGCTTTCGGTTCGAAAACATGTCCGCGCACAATCGGCCGCCTTCATGGGATTAGGCCAAAACACCTTCGTTTAGCGACGCTGGCATTTAGCGCGACTTCCGTACGTTAACCTCGCATCGTGATACATCGGCAGGCCTGGCCGGGCCCCTGATGTAGCGCGAATAACTTACGGGAATTCGAAAAATGACGACGACTAATTCAGTCCAGTTTCCGGGTGAATCCGGCCCTTCTGTACCTCAACAAAAAGCGCCATCGTCCACAAGTACCGCCCCACTGCGCCGCCAATCGACAGTCCGCAAGATAAAGGAAGCGGCCAAGTCACTATTACCGGCGCCACTGTTCCTGAGCTTGCTGCATCACAAAGAAGTTGGCCGCTATCCGAGCCTGCTGCGCCCCACTACCTTCAATGAGAAGATCTTGCGTAAAAGCCTGCGGCCCGATCCGTGGTTCGCGGAGCTGACCGACAAGCTTACGGTCAGAAAATATGTAGCGAGAGTGCTGGGCGAGGAGCACGTAATTCCGTTGCTCGCAGCGCCGGACACCTTTTCGAAAGAAGTATTCGATGCGCTGCCGAACTCGTTCGTGATGAAAGCCAATCACGGCAGCAGCTATGTGGAGGTGGTGAGAGACAAGTCCACACGCTCTTTCGAAGAACTGCGAGAGCTTGCCGATCACTGGTTGACACTCGACTTCTACAAGATCGCGCGAGAGAAACACTATCGCCAGATCGAGCCACGGGTTTTCTTCGAACACCTGTTGCTCGACAAGAGCGGCCAGATTCCCGCCGACTACAAACTGCACTGCTTTGGCGGCCGAAGTGGAAGGCCTACCATTTACATTCTGGTGATCTCGGACCGGTTCGGCTCGAATACGCATGGCGACATATACGACGCGAACTGGAACCATCTGGACATGGCGATTGGCGCCTACAAACCCAGTGCGGAGCCGTCGCCCCGCCCGGAGAACCTGGAAGCCATTCTGGACGCCGCCACCAGGCTATGCAGCGATTTCGATTATGTTCGCGTGGACCTGTATGCGCCGGATAACCAGATTTACTTCGGCGAATTGACGTTTACGCCCGGCGCGGGCGTACTGCCATTCACGCCTGACAAGATCGACTACGAGTGGGGAAAACTCGTGCCGGACGCATTCCTTTCAGCAAGGCCGCCTTTACCGATTCCGTCGACGCAACCGGCGTAACGTTTGCCGGTTTATTTCGGCAACTTTTGTCAGGTAACGCGCGCCGCATAAGGGCATTTTCCCCGCTTTACCGAAGCTCACGCGAGCCGCGTCCAGTTGTGTTATCAACCGCACATATCGCACTACCACCCGTTGGCGGGGCAACGAACGGAAAGGTAAATTGATTCGTGCTGGCTCCAGAGGCCAGCGCGAGCGAACCCAAGGCGGGCAGTAGTCGCCGGTACGCTGCGCTCCCGGTTCATGACAGGTGGTGAATAAATATGCAAAACGTGACAATCGTCATCTGCAATTACAACTATGGCCGCTTCCTCGCTAAGGCCATCAACTCAGCCCTCGATCAGGATTATCCGGCTACTCAGGTGCTCGTAATCGACGACGGATCGACCGACGGCTCGCGTGAAATCATAGAAAGTTACGGTTGCCGCGTTAAAGCGCTTTACAAGCAAAATGGCGGCCAGGTATCCGCATATAACGATGCAGTGAACCTGATAGAGACAGAATTTGTCATTCTGCTCGATTCCGACGATCTGCTTTATTCTCACGCGGTGTCGAAAGTGATGCGCGTGTTCGATAGCGGAAACTTCGTCAAGGTCCAGTTCCGGCTCGACGTCATCGATCCCGCAGGCAAGCCGTCGGGTACATATGTACCGCACTCCGCGGCTCCCAGCGACTGCGGCAGCCCCTTGCGCCAGGGATGGTTATATCCGTCGCCGCCTGCATCGGGCAACGCTTACCGCACAAGCGCATTAAAGAAGATATTTCCCGTTCCAGAGGCTGATATCAATCGCTACGGAGCGGACTTTTATGCGATCTACGGCGTCGCCTTGTTAGGAGCCGTCGCAACGATTCCGGAATCGCTCGGTGCTTACCGCGTGCATCGCACCGAAAACTCGGGGATTGATTTCGCAAACTCCGAAAGCAACGACAAAGCACCCAAGGCGCTGACCAAACGCTGGGCCATTCTGCGGCAAATGGCGCGCGCGCGTCTGGGGATCGAACTTCCGCTGTCGTTTCATGACTTCTCGCTTGAGAAGGCCCATTTCTGCTCTGCCGTTTATCAGGCGCCGTTCACGAAACGCTGGCGATGGGTCAGCCGGCAGTCGCATAGTTACTTCCGCTCTATCGTGGGGAACCCGTTCTGGAGCTACAAGAAAAAGATTGGCACGCTCGCTTTGTCGAGTCTCTGTTTGCTGCCTTTCTCGACGCTCTCCGATTTCGCCGTTCGTTACATTGCAAATCCTCTTGCCCGTCGTCGCCTTTAGTCATCCGAAGCAAGATCAATTGTTGTTTGCGGTTCGTTTCAATCTTTAAAGCATGCCCGGTGCGTTGCACCTGATGTCACCGCAACAATTTGCATGGAAGTGATGATGAACAAGTTCGTTGGCCTGGATGTACTGCGTTTCGCGCTGGCTGTGTATTTGATGGTGTTTCATTCGATACATCAGTATCCGCAGTACGTGACGCTTCCGTTCGTTGAGTTGGCCAACCTGGGCGGCTTCGCCACGAGTTCGTTCTTCATCTTGTCGGGCTTCATTCTCGCCCACGTCTACTTCGGGCGAAGCGTCGAGTTGCGGGGCGGCACGCGCGAGTTTTTCGTGAAGCGCCTTTCCAATCTTTACCCCGTTCATCTCATTGCGCTCGTACTGGTGCTTCTCGTCTCGGCGGCAGGCACGCGCGGATACCAGCAGTTCGCGATCATGTCGCTCGACGACGCAGAGCACTACGTTACGCTCGGCCCCACCGAGACCGCTATTAATTTCGTGCTGAACCTGTTCTTGCTGCAGGTGTGGAATCCGCTATACGGGTCGGTTAATCCGCCATCATGGTCGCTGGCGACATTGTTTTTCTTCTATCTCGCGTTTCCGTTTTTCGCGCCGCGGCTTCTCAAAGCCCGAAACAAACACCGGCTGTTACTGATTTTGTGGGTGCTTTACCTCGTCCCGCCTGTGCTTGCGACGCTGATGCACTGGTACGGTCCCGCCGCGGTCGGCATAGTCACCCGCAACCCGGTGCTGCGACTACCGGAATTTCTGGGTGGTATCGTCCTTTATGGACTGTTTCGCGAGGGACATCTGACCGCCATACACCGCAGCGGCATGAAGCTTGCCGCAGCGTTGCTGGTGTTTGCAGGCTCGTTCGCAGCCGCTGCGTGGTTCGAGTCGCATGGATCCATCAATACACGTTATCTCGTTCATAACGGCGCGTTGATGCCTGCGGAGCTGTTGCTCGTCGCCGTATTCGCCGGCCTTTCGGTTCCGTCCAGATTCGCGGCGCTATCGACTCGTTTAGGGAACTCGGCACTCTCGCTATTTGCGATTCATGTGCCGATCTTCCTCGTCATGATGAAGGTGTTGAAACTGCTGTCTATCGGCAAATCGCCCCTATGGTGCGCTTCGCACTTCTCCGAATGCGTCGCGGCTTCGAAAGAAGTCATACCCAGTATGGCGACTTATCCGCTGTATCTGATCGGAACGGTGATTGCGGCCGTGTATTTCCAGGAGCGGCTGGTCGCTCCGTTGAGGGACTGGATTCGCGGCCGGTTCCTCAGAGCGAGGACGAGGGCTCCCGCAGCAGAGCCGGGAAGTGTTTGAGGATTGACGCCGCCGCGAGGCGTTTCAGCGCCAGGCGGCGGCCTTCAGAAGCACCTTTAAAAGCACCTTCAAGAGCTCGCAAACGAACGCACGAGCCGGTTGAAAGCTCCAGCGTTCGACACATTCATTCCGTGCGACGCGCCCGCAATGGTCTGCTTGTCCGCGTAGTCGATCCAGTCCGCGAGTTTTTCGACGTTATTGCGGAACATGCGAGGGCTGCGTTGCCCTTCGATCAACAGCGTTCGGCATTTCACACCGCGCGCCGCGTCGCGTGAATATGCGGGCAACGGATCACGCAGCTGTTTCGGCAAGGTGGCCGCGTTGTCCGTGGCCATCGTGCGAAAGGCTATAGAACTCTTGCGCCATGAGCCCGGCGCGCTGACCGAGTCCACGAACAGTTCAAGACCCGCGTCGATCTCGCCTGCTTCTATCAAGTCCACAACGCGTGCGCGCAGCGCGTTCGTCGCGGTCGGCAGCGACGCGTCGGGCATGCCGTCTATCTGTAACGGACCGCCAGGGTCCGCAAGCGTAAGCGTCTTCACGAGTCGCGGGTACTCGCGCGCCAGGTTGAACGCGACGCAACCGCCGCGCGAGTGGCCGACCAGGTGCACAGGCGCGATGCCGAGCGCCTCGATGAATTCGGCCAGTTCGGCAACATGCGTCTGCCAGCCGAACTCGCCCTGAATGCACGCGTAGGCTGCGGGCCAGTAGTGGCTCAAGCTCACCGAGATGCAGCGGAAATGCCCGGACAGCGCGGCTGCCTGTGCACTCCAGTAGCGGTAGTCGCACAGCGAGCCATGCACGAAGACGAGCGGCTCTCCCGTTCCGCACTCGACATACGGCACGCTAATGCCCGATGCGATGGTCGCAAACGATAGTTCGGGCGCGGCAAGCAGGGAGAAATCGGTTCGGGCGTTCATACACTGGCTCCTTTGCCTGCACTATGCCGCACGTCAACATTTAAGAAAATCGCGTAATATTGATGGAATCTATTTGATTTTATGATACCAGACCTTGAAAGCACTCGATCTCGATGTGATGACGATGATCGTCGCCGTCGCGGACACCGGCAATATCAGCCGCGCGGCGGAAGTCGTGCACCGCTCGCAATCGGCGGTGAGCATGCAGATCAAGACGCTCGAAACCGCGCTCGGCAAGCCGCTTTTCGTGCGCAAGCCGAGGAACGTCATACCGACACAGGACGGCGAAGTGCTGCTCGCTTACGCGCGGCGAATGCTGGCGCTGCGCGACGAAGCCTGGGCCGCCGTGGTTCGGCCCGACGTCACCGGCCGCGTGAGTATCGGCGTGCCGGACGACTACGCGTCCTCCCTACTGCCGCCAATCCTCAAAAAATTCTCCGCAACTTATCCGAAGGTCGAAATCCGGGTAGTCGGCCTGCCGAGCGTCGCGCTCGCGCCCATGGTGAAGGACGGTTCCGTCGATCTCGTGTGCGCAACGCGGGTCAAAGGGTTGTCGGGCGAGTTTTTGCGGCTCGAGCCGATGGTCTGGGCGGCGTCGCCGAGCGCACACGACATCTGGCGCGAAAGGCCGTTGCCGATAGCCGTGTTTTTGCCCGGCAGCGTCGCGCGGGAGAATGCGATCCGCAGCCTCGAACACGCGAAGATCAGCTACCGGACCTCGTATGAAAGTCCGAGTCTGATGGGCCTCGTGTCGATGGCCGAAGCCGGCCTTGCGATCGTTCCGCTCGCACAATGCGCCGTACCCGCGCATTTCGCGCTGCTCGGTCATGCGCAGGGGCTGCCCGAAATCGCAGCGCTCGAAGTCGTGCTCGCGCGAAGCACGGCTTCGAAACGGCCGCCGTGCGATTTTCTCGCGGAGAAAATCATCGCAGAACTGAGGCGCTAACTCGTCGCAGAGAACTGAACGGTGACAGGCGTGACCTTCTCCGCGCGAGGCAGGTCGGCCGAGTGTATAAAGGAAGCTGCATGTCGTCCAAACAGGGCTTGCCTCTTTCGATGAACACCTCCCTTCCCGAGCAAGCCGGCGCGTTATGGCCGGCCATCCTCCGCCAAACCGCACATGCGCTCGATCGCGGCGCGCTGCTTCCGATACAAACGAGCCGCACTACCATCGATGACGGCGGCGTGCGGTTTGTGGTCCGGCAAGTCTCAAGCCTCGCCCGCAAAGAAAAGGACGCGCAGCAGCGCAAAGCCGGATCGAGCGGCGCTCGCGCGTCCAACCCTTTCCTGCCCTACGACCCGGATCTGTTCGTCGCCGACATTTCCGACACGCATCTCGTCCTGCTCAATAAATTCAACGTAATCGATCACCATGTGCTGATCGTTACGCGCCGCTTCGAGCTACAGCGAGCGCTGTTGAATCTCGCGGACTTCCGCGCGCTCTTCACTTGCATGACGCAGTTCGACAGTCTCGGCTTTTACAACGGCGGCCCCGAAGCCGGCGCAAGTCAGCTTCATAAGCATTTACAGATCGCGCCCTTGCCGCTCGACGACACTACGCCACCACTGCCGATAGAACCGCTGCTGGCGTCGGCGCGCATGGACGGCTCCGTCGGTACGGTGCCGGGCCTCGACTTTGCGCATGCGTTTGTCGGCTTCGATCCGGTGCTTGTATCGCGTCCGTTGGAACTGGCGCACAGTGCTTTCGAGCGGTACATGTCGTTGCTCGCCGCAACCGGATTGCACGCTGTCGATGTGGACGGTGAACCGCTGCAATCGGCACCTTATAACCTGCTCGTCACTACGCGATGGATGATGCTCGTGCCTCGCCGCGCCGAGCACAGCGAGGGCATTTCGATCAACGCGTTGGGGTTTGCCGGATCGCTTTTCGTGCGCAACGAAACACAAATGGACATCGTCCGGACGCGCGGTCCGATGAGCATACTGAAACAAGTCGCGGGGACCATCTGAAGCGTCGGTATCTGTATCCTCACTTAATCAGCGGCGAAGAACGAGGCGCAGCTGTCATTGCTACGTCGTGATCGATTCCTCGCTTCGGGTGGCCGCTGTCCGCACGTTGCCAGCAAGCGGTGCGCTATCTGCGCGAGCGCCTCGCGCAGGACGGAAAAGGCGCGCGCCGGCGCGCATCCACGCGGAGACAACGACGATGTCCGGCATGAAGCGCCAGACGAGCAGCAGCAGCGCGAGCGCTGCGGGACACCAGCGCAAATCGGTCGGCACGCTTTCCCGGTGAGCAAGCCGTGCATCGAGCAACGCGTCGCGCAATGACGCGGCGTCGATGAGGCGCCCATAGCCGAACCCGACTTGCCCCGCCACCGACGACAAATAGTGCCCCTGCAACGCCGACAACTCCTCGCGACTCTCGGCATGAGTCGCGGACGCGTGCATCTGCGGGACCTGTACCACCTGGTCCGCCTGCCAGAAGCCGATGCGATTTCCGTGGGCATCGCTGCGCGGAATTGGCGCGGGTTGATCGCCGCCCACGCCGATCAACCAGCCCTTCACGTGAGCGGGATTGATATCCTGCTTGAGCGCATCGGAGGGCAGCAGCGGCGGCGCCTCCTGTCCATCGGTGAGGAACACGACGGCTGTGCTGTCGCCGATCTCCTGCGCCACGCGAACCGCCGAATACACACCGCCTTCTGCAATACGGCTGTAGTTCGTCCAGCGCATGTGCCCGTCGATCCGATCGAGCGACGACAGCAGCGCGTCATAGTTGCCGCAGACTTCGACCGGCGCCACGAGCAGAAAACTCCGTTGCCCGGTGAATGCACTCCAGCCGACTTTCGAGCCGCACGGCAATCGACCGAGTGCCTCGCGCATCGCGGCGCGCGCGAACGCGAGCCGGCTCACCGGCGCGCCGTTCAGCACGACGTCCTCAACGTACATGCTCTGCGTGATATCGAACGTGACAACATAGCTCGACGTGTCGCGCGGCAACGCCACCGGCGGCAAGGTAAGCGCGAGAATCAGCAGCACGAGCGCGGCTGGCATCGTCCAGTGACGGCCTGCGAGAAAACCACGTGTTTGGGCCCCGAGGCTCACGGCAAGTCCTTGCTTTCAGGATCGCGCACCTTGACGTCGTGCTGCTCCTTCACGTCCGGCGCGCCCGATGCGGAACGCGTTTCGGGGGCGAGCCACAACGCCCGTTCCAGGTTGTAGCGCGCATCCCAATCGTCCGGTGCAATGCGTAGCAGGCTGCGGTAGCGCGCCTTGGCTTCCTCGACCATTGCAAGCGATTCGATCGCGCCGGAAGGGCTATGTCCGATGCCCTGCCGCAGGTACAGGTTGCCGAGATCGAACAGCGCCGCGCGTCCGACCTCGCCTTCGGGCTGCTCCCGAATCAGCGACTCGAAGAGTGGGCCCGCCGTATCGTAAGCGCCGTCTTTGGACAACGCCACTGCGCGCGCGAGCCTGACCTGGGGCACATCGTCGGTGCTGGCAACGTTGCGCTTCGCATCTTTGGACCCCGCTTTGTTCGCCACGACGGTTGCCGCAACGGTCCGGTTCACCTGCTCCGCCCGCTGCACTTCGATCCAGTTGTAAGCCGCTACGGCCGCGCAGCACAGCGCCACGGCTCCGAAGATCATATGTACCGACGAGCGCTTCATGACCACACCCGCACCTGAAAGAGCCGTAGTGCCATCAGCAGCACGCAACTTGCAAGCGCGACCGCGAAGCAGTACGGACTGAAGTCCTCGCGAGGCAAACGCTCGATAAACGTAGTCAGCGCATTTTGCTGGCGGTTGATCTCGGCCATCGCGTCCCTCATTGCTTTTGCGTTACCGGTCTGGAACAAACGATAAGGTGTCTTGAGCGACAGGAAATAACGGTGCAGCTCAGCTTCAGCGGACGACTCGCTCGCAGGTACGGCAGCGTTCAGATCGGGGCTGTATACGCTGCTGCGCAAATAGATGAAGTAAAGCGCAATCTCGTTGCGCAGCAGGCCGTCCTCGATCAACTGCCGCTCGCGCGCGTCGAGCTTCGCGCCGCCGTCCGAAACGAGAACGATCGCGCGGCGGCTCGACGAATGCTGCTGATTGAATTCACCGATTGCCGTGAGCAGCCCGAGATCGAGTTGCGTATCGGGCATGCCGCGGCCTACCGCAGTACCGGCGATAGCGGCGTCGATCGCGCGATGGTCGTAGGTGAACGGCATTGCAAGCAACGGGCTCGTGCCGAACATCATGAATGCGAGCCGGTCATTCGGCCTTTGGGCGACGAACTGCGTCAACGAAGCGCGCGCCACTCTGTTCTTCGATTCCCCTGCGCTCACCTCGACACCTTTGCTGTTCATCGGCTCGTCCATGCTGGCACTGCGATCCATCAGAATCAGAATCTGCGCGCCGCTGCCCGTGCGCACCACCTCCCGAGGCGAACGCCCAGGACCGGCCAGACCGATGACGATCGCGAGCATCGCCAGCACCGCACTGCCCTGCGCGACGGCGCCGGTCCATCGCCCGGCGCGATCGTCGGGCAGCCATGCGATCCACGAAAACGGGAGCGTGTCGGCGCGGCGAGGCAACAGCGGCAGCAACACGAGCGGCAGCAGCGCAAGCAGCCAGGGGTGAGCCAGGTCGAGCGCCATATCGTTCATCGCTGGTGGCGCCGCTCCGCGCGATACAGCGCCTCGCACAGCGTGCGCAGCGGATAGGCGTCGCCCGCGGGCGCAGGCCTGAAAAAGCGCTCGGCCGATTGCCGGTAGAACTGCTCCAGTTGCGCGCGCAACGGTTGCAGATAGGGCGCTTGAACGAAGAGACCCGACAGCGCGCCCACATGCACCACGTGGCCCGCCGTTTCGTTCACCGCTCGATGCAGGCAAAGCCATGCCTCCGCAGACGCGTCCCCAGGCGGCCCGCTCGCTCGTGGCTTGCGCTGCATGTGCCGCAGTTCCCGCCAGGCGCGTGCAAACGGCAGACGCGCCGACTCGCGCGCGTTGCGCCAGAACCACCAGCCAGCCCACGACAACAAGGTCAGCATGAGCAAGCCAAGCGCGAAGCCCGCCTGCCGCCGAAGCGCGGCTGTGGGCACCGCGGGCGCCTGGCGGTCCGGACGCAGCGCTTGCAGGTCGCCGACGTTGAACGGATTCGCGGGCGTTGCGGGACCGATGCTGAGCGGCCATTCGCCCACCTGAAGCGTCGCGCCGGACGACGACGTCAGCGACAACGCAGGCAACGCAACCTGCGTGAGTGTCGTCGGCACGTTGACGATCTGGTAGTCGATCGCCATCCACCGACGACCGTCGGCGTCGGTTTCGCTACGAACCCGCCGGCGTTCGAGCCACGAATCGGTGCGACCGAGCGAAGGCGGCGTTACGGTGCCGATATCGTAGCCGTCGCCTTTGAGCAGAATGCGTTGCGTGAGGACGTCGCCCAGCAGGTAGCCGAATGCGCGCGGTTCCTGCACCGTCGGCTGCAAGGCCGCGCCGCTCGCCGCTGCGCTGCTGGTGGACGGCATCATCGCCGGCATCAGCGAAATGGCAAGCACGAGGGCGAACCGGAGGCGGCGCGACGAACCATTTGCTCTCATGCGATTGCCTCCAGAAAATAGCGTGACATCGCTTCCGGGTCGAACGCGCCTTCAATGTAGAACGGCTGCATCGCGCGTTTGCCGAACATCTGCGAGAGTTCCGCGCGGCGCCGTGCAACGCCTTCGTGCCAGCGTTCGCGCGCGCCGGCGCTTAACCACAGCGTGCGCCGCGCACCGGACTCGGCGTCCCTCACCGCAAGCAGCGGACCGCCCGCGGGCGGCGCAATCTCGGCAGCATCCCACACGACGATGGGCACCACATACGCATGCACCAGCAGATCGAGCACCGCCGGCAATGCTGTAAGCGGCCAGTGGAAATCGGAGACGAGAAAGACCAGCGCCTGACGGCCCGCAAGCGTCGACGCAATGCGCTGCAACGCGCCGACGCTGCCGCTGCCGCTGCCGTTGCGGTTGCCAATGCCACTGCCATCGCCGCTGCGGTTGCCGCTGCGGTTACCCGAGACCGCTGCCGCAGCGAAGTCCGCGCCCGTTCCCGCGTCCACACCTGCGCTCTCGCGCAACATCCCCGCAAGCAAATTGCCGATGCCGCGCCCGGAGCGTGGCGGCATGAAAAGGTCGTCGCGCGCGGCGCTATCGAACGCGAGCATCCCCAACGGATCGCCGACGCGAAACGCGCTGTACCCCAATGCTTCGACGAAATCCGCGGCTACCTGCAACTTGCTGCGGCGCGTGCCGAAGCGCATCGACGCCGACACATCCACGAGCACCTGCACGGGCACCGCGGCGCGCTGCAGATGCACTCTCACGAGCCACTCGGAACGGGCCGCGCGCACGCTTGCCCGCAGATCGATGCGACGTGGGTCCGGATAGTCGAACAGGCGGCCATGCATTGCGAATTCCTGGCCGGCACCAAAGCTCGATCCGCGATGCGAGCCGGGCCGAAAGCCCGACGAACGCATCGGCAAACGGTAATGGAATTCCGCGATTTCTTTCATGGATCAGGGCACTGCAAGCCTGTCGACAATCTGCGCGGTCAGCGCCTCCGCCAGTTCCTGACGACGCAACTCGTAGATCGGCGTGAAGAACACACGGTGGCCGAGCGCCGGCAGCAACACCGCGTGAATGTCCTCGGGAATTAGATGCGTGCGTCCCGCGAGCCACGCCACCACACGCGCCGCGCGCAACAGCGCGCTCATGCCGCGCGGGCTCGCGCCCGCCAGAATGAGCCGATCCATGTCCACGCCGTCGAGTGCGATACCGAAACGCTGCGGCGTTTCGGTTGCCTGCCAGATGTCCAGCACATAACGTTCGATCGTTTCGCTCGACTGCACGCTGTGCTGAATGGCCGCGCCAGCCTGATTCAGCTGTTCCCACGGCACGATAGCCGCAGAAAGCCGTGCCAGCAGCCGGTCGACGTCGTGATAATCCGCATCGAACACCAATGCGCGCCGCACGTCGGTGTCGTCCGGTGTCGGCATGCTCAGTTCGAACAGAAAACGATCGCGCGCCGCCGAGGCGAGCTCGAAGGTTTCCTCTTTCTCGACCTTGTTGCGATCGGCGAACACCGTCATGTGCGGGAAGCGGTATTCGCGGTCGAACGCCCAGACGGAGCGCTCGGCCATCGCGCGCAACAAGAGCGACTGAACCTGCGGACGCGCCCGATTGATTTCGTTGAAGAAGAATGTCGTAAGAGCCTCGCCGTGTCGCAGAAGCGGGCCTGGATCGATACGCGGCCTGCCCTCGGCATCGACATACGTGTGATACACAAGATCACCCGGCATCAGGTCGATCGTGCCTTCCACGCGCTCGAAATCGCCGCCTACGACACGCGCAAACGCGCGCAGCACCGTCGTCTTGCCGACGCCCACGCCGCCTTCGAGCAGCACATGCCCGCGCGCGAACAACGCAACGGTGATGAGCCGGATCACCTCTGCCTGGCCGATCACGGCGCTCGCGACTTCCTCCTCGATCTGCAGCGCATGCAGACGCCAGTCCTGAAGCTGTTCGCTGGATCCCATCGGTGCAATCTCCTATGGCCGGCACACCCTGCGCCGCCGGCAAAATTGCGAGTCACGCGGACGCATCGTCGACTGCCGGTATGAGGACCTTCGGCTTGCTGGGCGGCCGTACGAATACCGCATACTCGCGCTCCAGATAAGCCGCGGCCTGTTCCAGCAGAAACTGCCGGAACATCATGCAGGTCGGCGAAAGCTGCTTGGCGCGCAAATGCACGATCTGCCACGTGCGCTCGATCGGCGTGCCGTTCACATCGAGCAATGCGAGTTCTTTCGTCCGCAATTCCAGCAGCAGCGTATGCAGCGAAATAAGGCTCACGCCCATTCCGGCGATCACTGCCTGCTTGATCGTTTCGTTGCTGCCGAGCGTGACGACTTTCGCGGGCGTGAAAAGATGCTGCCGGAACATTTCCTCCGCGGCCATGCGGGTGCCCGAGCCGGGTTCTCGCAGCAGAAACGTGTCGCCGCGCAACTCCTGCAAGTCAAAGCGCTGCGCGCCCGCGAGCGGATGGTCAACCGGCGCGATGAGCACTTGCGGATGCCACGCGAGCGGCTCCGTTGTCGTATCCAGTTCAGGCGGCGGACGTCCCATGATCGCGAGATCGATCGCGTTGTCCTGAAGCAGGCGCAACAGCGCATCGCGGTTGCCGACCGAGAAGTGCACGTCGACTTTCGGATAAAGATGCGAATACATCGCGAGCAACTTGGGCGCGAAATACGTTGCGGAACTGACGATGCCCACTGCAATAGAGCCGCTATCGGCCTGCTTGAGCGAACTCATCGCGTCCTCCGCGTCCTTGATCTCACCGAGAATCCGGCTCGCGTGATGGCTGAACTTCTCGCCGGCTTCGGTCAGCGCGAGCTTACGCGCGATCCGCTCGAAGAGACGCAGGCCGACCGCCTCCTCCAGCTGATGAATCTGCATCGACACCGCGGGCTGCGTCAGATGCAATTCTTCGGCGGCTCGCGCAAAACTCGTATAGCGGCTCGCCACGACGAAGATCTGCAATTGACGCAGCGTGAGCGAGCGGATGAAGTTCACGGCCGCGCGTCCGCTACCGGCTTGCGCGCGGCGCGTTCGACGACTTGACGGGCGCGTTCGGTGTGTTCGGTACGTTCGGCGCATTCCCCGGCGGCGGCAGCTTGCGCAACGCAGCCTGGAAGCTCAGGGTGCGGCTATGCAGCGGATGCGCGAAGTCGTTGTTCGCGCCGGGCACCTCCGTGCGAATCAACGCGACCTCGCCCGGTACCGTACTCGCGATCAGGAACGTGTAGCGCTTCGCGGTGTACTGAGCGAAACGTTCGGCATTGGGATCGTCGAGATAGGGCTGTACGACGATCTGCTGAGCCTTCACCGGCTTGCCGTCTATCTGGCTCGTCACCGTTTCGATCTTCGGCCCGGCGGCAAGCGCGAGCCGCAAGCGCTGCTGGAAATAGCGCCGTTGTCCGCCCGTCAACTGCTCCATCTCGGCGATGTCGCGTTCGAGGAAATAGATGATCACCGGGTTGCACTGCAAGCCGCCGTTCGGCAACGATACGGCCCCGCTGTGATCCGACACCTGGGCGTCGCCCTTCGCGTTGTCCGGGCTCGTCACGAGCACCTTGACGATGTCGGTGCCGCGCGCGGGCGGGTCGGAACTGAGCAGCGCGTAGTCGAGTTCGGTTTGCTGCGCGACGCCGTGCAGATGATCGGTCGTGAAGATCAGCCGCTCGGCCGGCGATATCTCGCTGGTCCCCGCGGCAGGCGCGGCCGCGTGCGCATCGCCGATCAGGCACGCAAAACCCGTAAAGCACGCGATGCTCGCAGCGCCTGCCGCAAGCATGCGCCGCCATTCACGTCGCACACCGGCTTGCGCCGCCGTCATGGCGATGCGTCCGCGGGCTTGCCGGACGGCGCATCGACGGGCTTCAGAAGCGGTACTTCATAACTGGTCAGGATGCTGTCGATCTTGTCGTGGTTCGCGCCGATCCATTGATCGACCTTGTCTTTCCACGCCTTCTCGCCGTAGCGCACGCCCATCGAGATCGTATAGTCGAAACGGATGCCCGGCGTGGCCGGAAAAGGCACGAGCTTCACCGAATCGCCGGAACGTTTCGCAAAGTAGCCGGCAATCGGCCCCCACAGGAACACGACGTCCACGTTGCCAGCCTGCAGATCCTTTTCGATCATCTGGCCGGGATATTCCTGCGGATCGCCGCTTTGCACCTGATACGACACAGCCTGATCGATCAGGTTATGACCGAGCAGCCAGTCGACCGCGGGCGTCTGCGAGAAGATGCCGAAGCGCAGCTTGTGCAATTGATCCGGCGGCAGCTTGAGCAGATCGTCCGGCGTATTGATGCCGGCCAGCTCGGGCCGCTTCTTGAACACCATTGCATAGGTGGAGCGCAGATACGGCTGCGTCGTCGAAGTCATGTCGTAGCCTTTCGGCACGCCGATGATCAGATCGCATTTGTAGCGCTCGCTGTCGGCCACCTTCTCGCGCAGCGTGTGACGCACGAAGCCCATGCGCTGCGGAAAATACGTGTATTCGAGCTTGTAGCCGAAGTCGCTCGCCATCTGGCTCGCAATGCGGTTCTCGTAACCCTCGCCCTTGTTGTTCGACAGGGGCATGTTGTTCGGGTCCGCGCACACTCGCAGAACGCCGTCGGCGCCGTCGTTGTTCGGCAGCGCCGCCTCGCCCTGGGCGCGTACCGCGCCGCTTGCGAGCGCCGCATAGCACAGCGCGCCTGCCACGAGCGCGGCATGCGCGTGCATGAGTTTGCGATGACGCATCGATCACCTCCTGAAGTTGTGGCGCCGGCGCTATTTCGCGTCGATGGCCTGCAGATCGCCGGGCTTGATCTGCCCGTCGGAGCGCCCTTTCAGATAGGCGTAAAGGTTCTCCCAGTTCTTTTGCATCATCTGGCTGGAACTGAAGTCAGGCATGCCCTTGTCGACCCGCCCACCGAACACCGTGCGGTGAAACTCGTTCTTGTCGAGCGTCTTGAAGGCGTCGACAAGCGAGGGTCCCACCATGCCCTGCTGCTGCGCGCCGTGGCAGCGTTCGCATGCAAGCGCGCGCCAGGTCTTCCATCCTTGCAACGTATTGGCGTCCACCTTGCTGCCGTCGACCACCTTGTACGCCACCTGGGCCATCGCGGGATTGGTCTGGGCGTACGTGACAGGCAGCATGACGAAAACGACGGGCAGTGCCGCCCGCAACAAGATTGCTCGGCGTTTCATAGACAGATGTCTCCTGATGTTAGAGCCGCGCGCGATGCGTTTCATCGACGCATTGCTGCATCTCTGCAAGCGCGCGGACCTGGTAACTCGTATGTGACTCGTATGTGACTCGTATGTGACTCGTATGTGACTCGTAGTTCGAACCCGCATTGAACCGTCCTGACGAACCGGCGCCGCCGGCTGCCCCCGGTGCTTCACCAGGAGCGAACCGGCCGCGCGATTCGAACGACCTGCCCTCAGCTGTTGCCGCCAGGAATGGCGAACACGAAGAGCGTACCGCCGAGCGCCGTGTACTTCGCGAGCTCGCGATAACCGCCCACCGCGCCGAGGCCTTCCGTCGATTTCTCGAGTCCTGCCGCCATGCCGATGCCGGCCCAGCCGCCAATGCCCGAGTAGACGCCGACGTACTGCTTGCCCTGATACTGGTACGTGAACACGTTGCCGATAATCCCCGACGGGGTCTTGAAGCGCCACAACTCCTTGCCGTCCTTGATGCGAACCGCCTTGAGGTAGCCTTCCAGCGTGCCGTAGAACGCAATGCCGCCAGCGGTCGCGAGCGCGCCCGACCACACCGAGAACTTCTCCGGCTTGGACCAGACGATCTTGCCCTTCGCCGCATCCCACGCGATGAAATTGCCCATCGCATTGTTCTCGTTCGGACCCGGATACATCGACAGCGTCGCGCCCACATACGGCTGACCGGACACGTAGTCGACATCGAACGGTTCGTAGTCCATGCAAACGTGATTCGTCGGCACGAGGAAGAGGCTCGAGTTCGGGTCGTACGCTGCGGGCTGCTGATCCTTCGAGCCGAGCGCCGCCGGACAGATGCCCTTCACGTTGTGATCCGAACCTGCTGCCTGCGTCGAATACGCCGCGTTACGAATCGGCTTGCCGCTCTTCAGGTCGACGCTGTCGGCCCAGTTCACGGCGGGGTCGAACTTCTGAGCAACGAGCAGTTGGCCGCTCTCGCGGTTCAACGTGTAGCCGAAGCCATTGCGGTCGAAGTGAACGATAGCGGGTACCTTTTTGCCGTCGATCGTCAGATCCGACAGGATCATTTCATTGACGCCGTCGTAGTCCCACTCGTCGTGAGGCGTCATCTGATAGACCCACTTCGCCATGCCGGTATTCAGATCGCGGGCCATGATCGACATCGACCACTTGTTGTCGCCCGGACGTTGCGTCGGGTTCCATGTGCCGGGATTGCCGGTGCCGTAGTAGACAAGGTTGAGCTTCGGATCCCACGCATACCAGCCCCACGTGGTGCCGCCGCCCAGCTTCCACTGATCGCCCTTCCAGGACTTCAGCGACGAGTCCGCGCCCACCGGCACCATCTTGCCGTCGGCGTAGGTCATCGTTTTGTCGGGGTCCATCAGCATGTCTTTATCCGGACCCGTGCTGTACGCGGTCCAGGCCGGTTTGCCGGTCTTGATGTCATACGCGATCAGACGTCCACGCACGCCGAACTCGCCGCCCGAGATGCCCGTCAACACCTTGTCGCCGAAAACGTGCGGCGCGTTGGTGTTCGTTTCGCCGGCTTTGGAGTTGCCGTTCTGCGCGGTCCAGACCACGTCGCCCGTTTTGGCGTTCAACGCGACGAGCTTGGTGTCGGCTTGCTGCAGGAAGATCTTGCCGTCGCCATAGGCGAGCCCGCGATTGACTGTGTCGCAGCACATCACGGAGACAACCGAATCGTCCTGCTTCGGCTGGTACTGCCAGAGGAATGTTTGATCCTTCAGGTTGATCGCAATCACCTTGTTAGGGAACGGCGAGTGGATATACATGGTGTCGCCGATCACGAGCGGCGCGCCTTCATGGCCGCGCAGCACGCCGGTCGACATGGTCCACGCGACCTGTAGTTTGCCGACGTTGTTCTCGTTGATCTGCTTGAGAGGGCTGTAGCGGTGATTCGCATAATCGCCTGCCTGCGCCGCCCAGTTCGACGGACTTTTCATGAGCCCATCGAGCTGCGAATCGGCCTGTGCAACGATAGAGCTCATGGCTGCCGACGCGAGGATCGCGAGCCCAAGAACCGTGGTGCGTAAGTTCATGTCTCCTCCAGAATGGTCTTGCTGTTCAACTCACGAATGACCCACGCTACCTCGTCGCACCGGGCGCGCCCTCCACGGATGCAGGGTAACGATCAGCGCCATTCCCAATCGTTGTCGGGTTTGCGGCGCATGACGGCCAACGCATATTCCATGCCGGTCGCGCAGCGGCACGCGCCGCCTTCGCCGCCACAAGCCGGTCTGAAAACGCCGCACAGGCACACCGCATCAGGCTACGCGCCGCGCGTCGGGTACCGTTCGAGCGCCGTGCGCAGGCTGTATCAAACGGCAATGACGCGAGACGCCGTTCGGCGGTGTCACGCCGTCACACCACTTAATCCGGGCATGTGGAACATACTGTGTCATTGCCCGATACGAAGCGTGTCCGTCGCGTCGCAGGCCGCGGGAGAACCGCTTCGCAAAAGCGCTGTATCGGGTTCGCGCGAGTACGGCGCATCCAGTGGCGGGTCATTTGCAGCGCAACATGAGTGTTATCGATCGAACCAACATCCGCGGAGAAGCGATCATGGCAAAAACCGAAAAGACCTATACCGACGAGGAGATCCAGCAACGGCTCGTCGGACCGCTCCAGCACTGGTACGTGGAAGACGGCTGGCTGCGGCGCAAATACCGCACCGAGGGCTGGAAGGGAACGTTGATGGTGGTGAACGCAGTGGGCCATCTCGCGGAAGCCGCATGGCATCACCCCGATCTCACGGTCTCCTATGCATTCGTGATCGTGAAGCTGAAGACGCACTCCGCAAAAGGCATCACCGACAAGGACTTTGCGCTCGCCAACAAGATCGAGTCGTTCATCCAGTGGCAGCCGGCCACCGAAGGCGGCCCGCTGGAAGGCACGCCGAGCGACGACCAGCGCTTTCGCTACATCAAGTACGACGCGGCGAAAGCGGAGGGAGCCGCCGAGGGCGGCTGAGGCGGGAGCGGCTAAGCGGGAGCGGCGAAGCGGAAGCGGCCCGCACGTCATCTGGTACGTCTGAAAGCGGACGTCCCCGTATGTGCCTGGTACGGCTTTCGCTTAACGTCCTGCGCCGGCCGCCCACGGGACGGCACACGCCGTCGCCAGGGCGGCGTGTGCGGCTCGCCGTGCGCGGCCTACACTGGATCACGCCCGAACAAGGACACTTGCGATGCAGCTTCACGTTCGCCGCCTTCCGCCTGACGCCACCGTGACGGTCGACGCCCCCGCGCGGTTGCATCTGGGCTTTCTCGACCCGAATGCGTCGCTCGGACGCGCGTTCGGCAGCGTCGGACTCGTGATCGACGGCGGCGGCACTCGCGTCGAAGCGCGGCTCGCTGAACGCGACCGCATCGACGGTGCGGTGTCCGATGCGGAACGCGAGCGCATCGCGGTATGTCTCGAACGGCTGCACGCCGCCTACGACCCCACGCCCGTCGCGATCGACGTCACTCAGACACCGCGCGCCCACACGGGCCTCGGATCGGGGACGCAGCTCGCGCTCGCAGTCGGCGCGGCGTTCGTCCGGCTGCTCGGCCACGTCGCGCCGAGCGCCGAACTCGCGGCCCTGCTCGGACGCGGCGCGCGCTCGGGCATCGGCGTGCTCGGTTTCGATTCCGGCGGCCTGCTGGTGGACGGCGGCCCGTCGGGCGATCTGCATCCGGGCGTGCCGCCGCTGCTCGCACGCCAGCCGTTTCCCGACGACTGGCGCGTGCTGCTCGTCAGCGACAATTCACGCGAAGGTCTGCACGGCGCTGACGAACGGCGCGGCCTCGCCGCGCTCGCGCCGTTTCCTCAGAAACTTGCCGCGCATCTTTGCCACCTCGTGCTGATGAAGATCCTGCCTGGCGCCGCCGAGCGGAACATCGTGCCGTTCGCGCATGGGTTGACCGAGATGCAGCAGACCATCGGCGAATACTTCGCGCCCGTGCAAGGCGGCGTGTTCGCGAGCCCCGGCGTCGAGCGTGCGCTGCGCGCCGTGGCCGCGCAGCGCACCGCCGGAATCGGCCAGACTTCGTGGGGGCCGACGGGCTTTGCGATCGTCGGCAGCGCCCGCGACGCCGAAGGCGCGCTCGCTACGGCGCGCGAAGCCACGCGCGGCATGCCGCACATCGAATGCACGATCGTGACGGGACGCAATCGCGGCGCGACGGTGCGCTCCGCCGAAGCGCGGCAGCATCGGCGCATCGACGCCGCATGATGTGCGTTTATTCCGCGCCGCGAGTTACGGACCGGGCAGCCGGTGAACGGGCGCGTCGAAATGGAGCGCGCTCGAACGCGCGATCTGTAAACGGCCAGCTCGCGAAAGCATCGCGCATGCACATATGGCGCCGGCGGCCCATGCAACAGGCGCGGCACACGCGCCATCGATCCGACTCATACTCGCCACGCCCACGCGCAGCAACGCCCTAGTCCCCGCGTTGCGCAGTTCATGACATCGTCACTGAAACGAGCCCCCTGCCATGTCCGACACTACTGAAAGACCCGCTGAAAGACCCGCTGAAAAACCTGCCGAAAGGCCCTACATCCTGCACATGTTCACGGCCACGCCGCAGATGAGTCCGTTCGACGTCAATATGGCCGCCGACGCCGGCTACCAGATCATCGTGCCGTATTGCAATGTCGACGCCGGAATGGTCGCCAACCTCACTCAGGACGCGATCTTTTCGCGCGGCCCGAAAGGCGTGGCGCGCACCGGCATCTTCATCGGCGGACGGGATGTGATGCTCGCCGCCGACATGCTCGACACCGCGCGCAAAGCCATGGTCCCGCCGTTCGAGGTGTCCGTGTTCGCCGATCCGAGCGGCGCATACACGACCGCCGCCGCGCTCGTCGCGCTGGCCGAGCGGCATCTGGGCAAGGCCTATGGGATGGAGTTGGGCGGCAAGCGTGTGTTGATTCTCGGCGGCACCGGCGCCGTCGGTCGCGTGGCGGCGGCGATGGCGGCTTCGCTCGGCGCGGATGTGTCGATCGGGAGCCACACCGACCAGGCGCGCGCGGTGCGGGTCAGCGACGATCTGAACCAGCGCTTTGGCATCGTGACCAAAGGCGTGGGCACGGCGACTCCCGCCGAACTGCGCGCGGTGCTCGGCGAGGCCGAGATCGTGCTGGCCACGGCGATCGCCGGCGTCCAGGTGGTGACCCGCGAGGACCTCGAACATGCGCGCCGTCTGCTGATCGCCGCCGACGTCAACGCGGTGCCGCCCGAAGGCATTGCCGGCGTCAACGTGATGAACGACGGCAAGCCGATCGAAGGTGTGCCCACCACGGGCGGCGCAATCGGCATCGGCGCACTGGCGATCGGCAATGTCAAATATCAGGTCGAACACCGGCTGTTCACGCGGATGCGCACGGGCGGCAAACCCGTCTACCTGAGTTTTCCGCAAGCGTTCGACGAGGCGCGCGCCGTCGCGGCCGGTCTTGGCTGAGCGGCAAACTGTGCGGGAGCACCAGCCATGACCATGCGTCCATCTCCAGCGCGTGCGCCGTTCGTCGCGGTGGCGGGCCTGTCCGCGCGGATGCTCGCGCAGTCCGCCGCGCGTGCGGGCTTGCGGGTCGTCGCGCTCGACGTGTTCGGCGACTGCGATACGCGCGAGGCCTCCGAACTGTGGTTCGACATCGGCGGCGGCCCGTTGTCGATCGACGCCGCGCGGCTCACCGACGCGCTGGAACGCAGCGCGCGCCTGCCGGGCATGATCGGCTGGATCGACGGCAGCGGGCTCGAACCATTCGTTGCGCAGTTGCGCAGCGCGCCGGGCCTGCCGCGCTTCATCGGCAATTCCGTCGACGCCACCGCTGCCGTGCGTGATCCGCGGCGCTTCTTCGCGCTGCTCGACGAACTCGGCATTCCGCATCCGCCGGTCGCCTTCACGCGCCCCGCCGCGCCGCAGGGCTGGCTCGCGAAACGCGCGGACGGCTGCGGCGGAACGCACGTCGAGCCGCTCCCTGCGGTCACCGACGCACGCGTTCCCGCGCAAGTCTATTTCCAGCGCCACAGCCGAGGCGTCGCGATGTCGGCGCTTTTTATCGCGGCGCGCGGCAGCGCGCGCGTGATCGGCTTCGCGCACCAGCTTACGTGCGCGATGGGCAACTTGCCGTTCGTGCATGCGGGCTCCATCGGCCCAATCGACCTGCCGCCCGCCGTCGAGGTGCGCGTTCGGGCGGCGATCGCCGCGTTGTGCGCGCGCGTCGGGCTTAGCGGCATCAATAGCTGCGACTTTCTGCTCGACGGCGATTCGTTCGAACTGCTCGAAATCAACACACGCCCTTCGTCGACGATGACGCTTTACGAAACCGCCTCGCCCGATGCATGGGCACGCGGGCTCGTCGCCAGTCATATCGACGCCTGCCGTCACGGCCGTCTGCCCGCCGAACCCCCGCGTGCGACGTGGCGCGCCGGTCAACAGGTGCTGTTCGCGCCGCGTCCGTTCGCTGTCTCGCAAGCGTTCAGCGATGCCTGCATGCGCGATCCGCGTTGCCGCGACGTGCCGATGCCCGGCACATGGGTCGAAGCCGGCCAGCCCGTCTGTACGCTCATCGTGCGCGCCGCTTCGGTGGACGCGGTACGGCATGCGCTCGACGCCCAGCACACGCTGGTGCTGCAACGAATCGAAACCTGCCATGAGCCCTGCTATGAACCCGACTGTGCCTTCATCCACTGCCACTCCTGACGAACCCAGGCCGCCGCTCGCGGATGCCGCCGCACTGAGCGTCAACGCGCTCAGCGAACGTCTGGTCGCCCGTCTCGTCGACGACGCCCCGCGTTTCGGCGCCGCGATTAGCCGCACGGCGAACGGCACGGTGCTCGTCGACGCGGGCGTGGCTGCGCCCGGCAGCGTCGCGGCGGGCGTGCTGATCGCTCGCATCTGCATGGGCGGCCTCGGCCACGTGACCGTGCGCGAGAGCCTGGATGCGAGGCCGCTGTGGCCGAGCACGATTGAAGTGCGCACGTCGTGGCCGGTGCTGGCCTGCCTCGCCAGTCAATACGCGGGATGGAGCCTCGCGGCAACGAAGGAGCAGACCGGCGGCAAGAAGTTTTTCTCTCTCGGATCAGGCCCGGCGCGCGCGCTTGCGGTGAAGGAGCCGCTCTTCGCCGAACTCGGTTATCGAGATCGTCACGAGCGCGGCGTGCTCGTGCTCGAAGTGGACCGTCTGCCGCCGCAGTTCATCATCGACAAGGTGGTGCACGACTGCGGTCTTGCGCCCGAGCGGTTGACAGTCGTCACCACGCCGACACCGTCTGTCGCGGGAACGGTGCAGGTAGTGGCGCGGGTCGTCGAGGTTGCGTTGCACAAAACGCATGTGCTGGGCGTCGCACTGGACGAGGTGGTGGAAGCCGGCGGCTCCGCGCCGTTGCCGCCGCCGGCGCCGGACGGCGTTCAGGCAATGGGCCGCACCAACGACGCAATCCTGTACGGCGGCCGCGTGCATCTCACGGTGAAGCACGACGCGGTGGCACGGCGGCTCGCCGCGGAACTGCCCGCATCGACTTCGCGCGATCACGGCCGGCCGTTCGCGGATATCTTCACATCGTTCAATTTCGACTTCTACCAGATCGACCCTGCGCTGTTCGCCCCGGCTGAAGTGTGGGTGAGCAGCCTCGAAAGCGGCGCGACCTATCACGGCGGCGCCGTCGACGCGGACCTGCTGCACGGTCAATGGAGCGGCAAGCCATGAGTCTGCCTTTGCCCAGCGACTCGACGGCCATGGACGCGGGCACCGACACGCCCGGCGCGCAGGCCCCGCTGCGCATCGCGATCATGACCGACGAAACCGGCTGGCACACCGGGCGCCTGAAAAAAGCGTTTCGCGCGCGTGGTGCGGAGGCGCGCTGCATCGACCTCGCCGATTGCCGCATCGACACGACGTGGGAACCGCATGGGCTCGTGCTGCCGGGCTTCGGCCATGGGCTGCCCGACGCCGTTTTTGTGCGTGGCATCGCAGGCGGCACGTTCGAGCAGGTGACGTTGCGGCTCGGCATCCTGCATGCGCTGCGCGAATCGGGCGTGCCGGTCTACAACGACGCACGCGCGATCGAACGCAGCGTCGACAAATCGATGACGAGTTTTTTGCTGCATCGCCACGGCGTGCCTATGCCCGCCACGTGGGCCGGCGAATCGGCAGCATTTGCGCAGCGCGTCCTGATGCGTGAGGCGGCGGCCGGACGCCAGGTCGTGCTCAAACCGCTGTTCGGCTCGCAAGGCCATGGGCTGAAACGGCTCGGCTTGCGCAGCACGCCGCCGCGCGCGCTGGCACCGCTGCCTTCGTTGAAGCCGTACAGCCAGGTGGCGTATCTGCAGCGTTTTATCGACGGCGGCAGGCCAGGCTTCGATTGGCGCGTGCTCGTGATCGGCGGCCGCGCGGTGGCGGCGATGCGGCGCATCGGCGGCAAAGGCTGGATTCATAACTTCGCGCAGGGCGCCACGTGCGAGGCGGCCGAGCTGGACCCCGCGCTCGCGCAAACGGCCGTGCGCGCCACCGAGGCGCTCGGGCTCGACTACGCGGGTGTCGACCTGATTCCCGACCCTCACGACGCCGCCCGGCCGCTCGTGCTGGAGGTCAACGGCGTGGCGGCGTGGCGCGGCCTGCAATCGGTAACGTCCATCGACATTGCAGCGGCGCTCGCCGACGATCTGCTGTTCCGCAAGCTGCCCGCGCAGCGCGGCGAGGTGGCGGCGGTGGTGGCGCTGCACGGACGCCATGGCTGAGCGGCTGCGGGGTTTTCTGCTCGCGATGGCCCTGAGCGGCTGCTTGAGCGGCTACAAGAGCCGCTACAGTGCGCGGCGAGTTCGAGAGGTTCCGGGGCTCCCGCCGATATGAACACGCCCCGATTCGTCACCGACTCAAAGCATGCTCGCGCTGCCTTCCTGACAGCCTGCCGGCTGGACGTCGAGACACCGAAGCCAGGCAATGTCAGCGTGGATAGCGAAGGCCACGGCATGAGCGCGGCGCAGTTCATCGCGAGCGCCGACGCGGCCGCCGACGCGCTGTTCGCGCGCGGCATGCCCGTCGGCCAGCGCCTGCTCGATGCGGTCACGCGCACGCGCGCCACGGTCGGCTGCAATACGAACCTGGGCATCCTGCTGCTGGTCGCTCCTCTCGCCGCAGCGCTCGAAGAAACCGCGCACCCGCTGTCGGCCCACGCGTGGCACGCGGCAACCGGGCGCGTGCTTGCTAGCCTCGATATCGACGACTCCCGCCTCGCATACCGCGCGATCGCGCTCGCCAATCCGGGCGGTCTCGGCGAGGCTCCCGAGCAATCGGTGCACGACGCGCCGACAGTCGCGTTGCGCGCCGCGATGGCACTCGCCGCCTCGCGCGACAGCATCGCGCGCCAGTACGCCGAGGGCTTCCGCGACATTTTCGAAACCGGCCTCGCCGCGTGGCGCGAAGTTCCGGCCGACGATCCGCGCATCGCCACGCTGAACGTGTTCCTCACGTTCTTCAGCACGTGGCCCGACTCGCACATTGTGCGTAAGCATGGACTTGGGGTGGCGCAGAGTGTCACGCGAACGGCACGCGAGCGGCACGCGCAATGGCGTCGCACGCTCACGCAAACGAGCGCCGCCGCGGGCAATCGGTCCCTCGATACATGGGATGCCGAAATGAAAGCGGCTGCCATCAATCCCGGTACCAGCGCGGACCTGACGGTGGCGACGCTGTTCGTCGCACTTTGCCTCGATGAGCCGGGCACCTTAAACGGCGCGCCATCCGAGGCTGACGCGCCCCGCACTGGCACGGATTCTGTTAGTTAATGCCACCGTGCATCAACCGCTGCCAGGCGATCGCGGACCAGGACCGTTCAGGCGGCGTGTCAGTCAGTCGGCAAGTCCCCATTCCACTCATCGGAGGAACAGCATGGCCAAGATCAACCGCGTCCTGATAGGCGAGTCGCTCGTCGGCGACGGCAACGAGGTCGCACACATCGACTTGCTGATGGGACCGCGAGGTTCCGCTGCGGAAACCGCATTCTGTCATGCGCTAACCAACAATAAGGACGGCTTCACATCGCTGCTCGCGGTCGTCGCGCCGAACCTGCTCACCAAGCCCAACACGATCCTTTTCAACAAGGTCACGATCAAGGGCGCGAAACAGGCGGTGCAGATGTTCGGGCCGGCGCAGCATGCCGTCGCGCTCGCTGTCGCTGACAGCGTCGAGGACGGCACGATCCCGCAGGACGAGGCGGACGACCTGTTCCTATGCGTCGGCGTCTTTATTCACTGGCAGGCGGACGACGACAAGAAGATTCAGGAGTACAACTACAAGGCGACGCGCGAGGCGATCCAGCGTGCCGTCAAAGGCGAACCGAGCGCTGCGGAGGTCGTGTCGAAGAAGAGCAGCGTCGCGCATCCGTTCGCTCCGAACTGATGGCTCCCGGCCCGCGCGGACACAGCCGCAAAACAGGTCCGCGCGGGCCTCGCATGATGCCATCGTGCAATTGCTCTCACAGAGGCATGAGATGACCCTACGATGTCGCGCGCTGGCGGCCTTTGCCTGCATTGCGCTTGCCGCGCCGCTCGCCTGGGCGGACGGCGATCCGCAACAAACGCCGGCGCCGTCGTCAGGCTACAACTACCCGACGCAGGGACGCGTCGAATACGTGCTGTCCTGCATGGACGACAACGGGCACGATTTCGCGAACGTCTATAAATGCTCGTGCGTGATCGACAAAATGGCGACCGCGCTCCCGTATGACGAGTTCGTCGATCAATCGACCTTCGCTAAGTATGCGACGCTCGGCGGCGAAGGCGGCTCGGAGTTCCGGGTCGACCATGCGAAAGCGCAGACGAAGAAATTTCGTACGTTGCAAGCGGACGCCTACCGCAGTTGCGGATTGGGCAGCGATAAAACTGCGGCGTCGAAATAGCGGATGTGGCAGGTTAGCCCGGCGTGGGCGCGGGTGCGCCCGGACGATGCATATCCGGGCCTCGCGGGCTCAGTCCGGAATCAGCCCCTCGCCAAGCGACGCATAACTCGCAGGTCCACCCGCTTTTGGCATATCGCTGCGTTGGCGCTCGATCTGCACGCCGACGGCCGCTACGTCGTCGAATTTTGCCGGTTTAGCGAGCGACACGCGGACCCAGTGCGCGCCGAAATCGGTGATCAGCAGGCGCGCCACCGCTTCGGCAAGCGCTTCGAGTAGACGCACACCGTGCGACTCCAGCAGCGCATGCAACGCGCTGCGCACCGCAGCATAGTTGATCGTGTCCTCGATGCGATCCGTCGTACAGGCGCGAATCGCGGGCACGCCGATCGCGAGGTTCATCCGCACGGACTGCGGCACATGCAACTCGCTGCTGTCGATACCTATAATCGTCTGACCGATAAAGTTCTCGATAAACACGATGTCCATGCGCTTGGGCGTGCCCGAGGTTAGGCCCTCCGAAGGCGCACCCCAGGGCATACCCGCGCGAGGCGCCTGCGCATCGGCGGCGCAGAAGCTGGCAAGGCGAACGGTATCGATACGGTCCATGGTGTACTCCGCCGCGTAGCGGCAACAAGTTAAGAGACGCAACCCGGGTAAACGCAGAGCAGCACACAATGACTCGCGCGCGAAGCGCTCTGTGCCGCGCAACGTCAATGCAGGCCCCGGGCAGGGCATGCCGACATTAAAAGCAAAAAGCGGGCACACCTTGTACTATTGATGCGACTTCTTATTGAACGTGAGCGACATCGAGCGTAAAGTTTTAAGCCAACGCCTGACAGTAAACGGAAACAGCGGGCGTATTACTCAGTGCGCATACGGACAGGGCACGACACAGAAGCCGCGGCGCCAGGGGATGACATTATCGATAAAGCGGCACTCGTGACACGCAGGCGAAGCCCATGCGAATGCAACATTTCGCAAGGCAACGTTCGGCGCGCGTGAAGTTGCCGCAACGGAGACGAACCCCATGTCGTTGCTTGCTGACAGCTCCATGCACGTCCGTGAAATTCTCAACGTCGTCAATCATCAACTGGCGACACGTCCGACGAGCGAGCCAGTCGCTCAATCGTGGGCGCGTTGTGTCAACGAGTTTCAGCTCGACCCTTCCCGCTTTGTCACGCCGCCCATCCTGACGGACTACGAACTAAGCTCGCGCCGTGAGGCCATGGGCGATCTGATCGCGTGTTCGAAGCTGGAAATGACCACGCTTTATCAACAGCTGGCCGATCCCGAACTTGCCGTGGTGCTGGTCGACTCGGGCGGCGTGATCGTCCACCAGGTGTCGTCCGTACCGTTCGCGGAAGCGGTCGCCTCCGACGGCTTCCGCGTCGGCGCGCTGTGGAGCGAGCGCGAAGCGGGCACCAACGGAATGGGTACGTGCCTCGCCGAACGCGACTGCATTGCCGTCTGCCAGCACGAGCATTTCTATCCGCGCTACACGTCGCTCACCTGCTCCGCCGCGCCGATCTTCGACGACCGCGGCGAGATTGCCGGCGTACTCGACGTCACGAGCCGCTCGAAACTGTTGCAGCAGCACTCTCTGGTGCTAGTCGGCATGTCGCGCCAGATGATCGAAAACCGTTTGCTCGACGCGCGCTATCGTCATGCGAACATGATCCACTTTCACAGCCGCCCGGAGTTCGTCGGCACACTGCATGGCGGAAAGCTTGCGGTAGCGGACGACAGTACCGTGCTGGCGGCGAACCGCAGCGCCCTCTTCCAGCTCGGCTTCCGCTCGCTTAGCGAACTGCGCGGACGGCGTATCGAGGAGGCGTTCAACGCGTCGCTCGAAGACATGATCGCGCGCAGCATTCGCGGCTCGTTTCATCCGGTCACCGTGTACAGCGCCAACGCGACGAACCGCTTTTTCCTCGTCGCGCAGACCGCGCAAAATGCGGCGGCACGCGGCACGCGCGTCGCCGTGACAGCGCCCGTGGCGCGCACGAGCGCACCCGAAAAGCGCCCACCGCCGGCCCGGCTCGATGAAATCGCGCATCTGGAGTTCGGCGATCCACGCATGGCCTCGCAGATCCAGCTAGGCGTGCGCGTCGTCCAACGCAAGATTCCGATCATCCTCAGAGGGCAAACGGGCACCGGCAAGGAAGTCTTCGCGCAGGCGTTGCATAGCATCAGCCCGCATTCGTCGGGGCCGTTCGTGCCGGTGAATTGCGCGTCGTTGCCGGAGAACCTGATCGAGAGCGAACTGTTCGGCTATCGCGCGGGCGCGTTCACTGGCGCTCAGCGCGAAGGACGCCGTGGCAAGATCGTGCAGGCCAACGGCGGCACGCTGTTTCTGGACGAGATCGGCGACATGCCGCTCGCGTTGCAGGCGCGGCTACTGCGTGTGATCGAAGAGCACGAGGTCACGCCGCTCGGCGCGGAAACTACCGTCAAGGTCAATTTCCAGCTGATCAGCGCAAGCCACCGCAACCTGCTCGAACTCGTGCACGGCGGACAGTTCCGCGAGGATCTGTATTACCGCCTGAAGGGCGTCGAACTGAATCTGCCGCCGCTCGCCGAGCGCGTCGACAAGCTGCCGCTAATTCATCATCTGCTCGAGGCGGAGACCGATAACGATCCGCCGGAGCTAACGAAAGAAGCCGAGCAGGCGTTGTTGAGCTATGCATGGCCTGGCAACATCCGTCAGTTGCGACATGTGCTGCAGATGGCGATCGCGCTATGCGACGGACAACCGATCCGCTGCGAAGATCTGCCTGTGGAAGTCACGCAGCGCGATCCGCTAGTCGCGACGCCCGTCGTGTCGCACCCGGTTGCGCAGCCGGCGCCCCATCCGGACGACGACCCCGATCTTTCCGCGCTGAACGCAATCCAGTTGAACGAACGTGGGACCGTTCTTGCGATGCTCGAAGAAAATCGCTGGAACGTGAGTAACGTGGCGAAGGCGCTGGGCATCAGCCGCAATACGCTGTATCGCAAGATGCGCCGGCTGCAGATCCGTCTGTCGCATGACGGCTCGGGGCACGACGGCACCGATCTCGACGACCCAGCCGACGAACAGTCCTTCGACGGCGCGCCGCCCGACGGATCGCCGCCCGACGGTTCGCCGCACGCTCATAGCGCATGACCCAGGCGCCCGCTCGCAAGCTCGCCGATTTCAAGCCTGACGCGCGCTTTGCGTGGTGCGTGACGGGCTCGGGCCATCTGCTCGAGGAGTCGATCGAACTCGCGCTGGCGTTGCCGCGCACGGACCTTTTTCTCTCCGCCGCAGCCGAGGAAGTGCTGCCGCTTTACGGCTGGAAGCTGCCCAGACTGCGCGAGCGCTTCAACGTGTTCCGCGACAAGAGCGCGAGCGGCGTGCCGGTCGGCATGCTGTATCACGGCATGTATCACACTGTCATCATCGCGCCGGCCACCAGCAACACGGTGGCCAAATGCGCGTTCGGCATCTCCGACACGCTGCCCACCAACATGTACGCGCAGGCCGGCAAGCAGTGCATACCGGGCATCGTCTTTGCATGCGACACGGAACCGACGGTCGTCACACAAAGCCCGAACGAATGGGTCGAACTAAGACCGCGAACGATCGAACTCGACAACGTGGAGCGCCTGTCGCGCATCGAATACACGACGGTCGTGCGCTCGCTGGATGAACTGAAGACGGCTCTCGATCAACGCCTCGCGACGCTCGACCTGGTATGACCCTGCCACTCGGCGCTCACTGACATGGACCACATCGTCTTCCTGACCGGCCGGCTCGCCGAAAAGAGCCTGCTCCGCGTGCTCGAAAGCATGGCGCCGACGCCGTTCAGTTGGGAAATCCGCGAAATCGGTCTGCAAGTCGCCGCACTAATGACCGCCGACATGATCCGGCGCCGCGTGCCCGCGCCGCTCGCGGCACAGCGCGTGATCGTGCCAGGTCGATGCCGAGGCGACCTCGCGGCGCTGACCGAACACTATGGCGTGCCGTTCGAACGCGGCCCGGAAGAAGTAAAAGACCTGCCGCAGTTCTTCGGCCGCGAGGCGAAGCCGGTGGACCTCTCGCGCTACGAGACCGAGATTTTCGCGGAGATCGTCGACGCGCCGCGCCTCGACCTGGACGGCATTGCCGCGCGTGCTCGCGACTATGCCGCACAGGGCGCAAATGTGATCGACTTGGGCTGCTTGCCGGAAACACCGTTCCCGCATCTCGAAGACGCGGTACGCCGGCTGAAGGCCGAAGGCTATCGCGTGAGCGTCGATTCGATGCACACCGACGAGTTGCTGCGCGGCGGCCGCGCAGGCGCCGACTATCTGATGAGCCTGAACCTCGACACGCTGTGGATCGCGGACGAAGTGCCGTCCACGCCGATTCTCGTCGCACGCGATTCACGCGATCCCGCTTCGCTCGACGCAGCCATCGAGCGGTTCACCGCGCGCGGCCGCGCTTTTCTTGCCGATCCGATTCTCGATCCGATCCCGTTCGGCCTCGCTACGTCGATCGCGCGTTACGTGAGACTGCGCGAACGCTATCCAGACGTTGCGATCATGATGGGCATCGGCAACGTGACCGAGTTGACCGAAGCGGACACCAGCGGCATCAACGCCGTGTTGCTCGGCATGGCGGCGGAGCTTCGTGTGAGTGCGGTGCTTACCACGTCCGTCAGTCTGCATGCTCGGCGGGCCGTGCGCGAAGCCGACATCGCGCGTCGTGTGATGCATGCCGCCCGCGAAGCGCAGGTGCTGCCCAAGGGCATCGACGGCGATCTTGCGACAGTGCATGCGAAGCGCCCGTTTCCATACAGTCCCGCCGAGATCGACGAATTTGCCCGGCAGGTGCGCGACCCGAATTTCCGCGTGCAGGTGAGTGCCGAGGCCATTCACGTCTACAACCGCGACGGACATCTTCGTGGCGGTGATCCATTCGAGTTCTATCCGGACCTTCATCTGGAAGCAGACGGCGGCCACGCCTTCTATATGGGCGTGCAGCTTGCACGCGCTGAGATCGCGTGGCGGCTCGGCAAGCGCTTCGATCAGGACCAGCCGCTCGACTGGGGCTGCGCCGTCGATCGGCCCGAGCAGGACCTGTCCGCCTGGTGCGCGCCCGGCGAGACGATGAAGAAACGGTGAGCACGCACGGTACGACCGTTCAGCGCGCTTCCGCTAACGCTTCGTTCGCTTCGCTCATCTGCGCGAGCGCGGCACGCATCGCGCCCATGGCCTGCGCATAGTCGTCGGCGCCGAAGACCGCCGAGCCGGCCACGAACACGTCGGCACCCGCCGCTGCAATCGGCGCGATGTTCGACGCCTTCACACCACCATCCACTTCGATCAGCAACGCGCGTCCGGTGCGCTGCATGGTTGCGTCGACGCGTTCGCGCAGTACGCGCAGTTTCTCTAGCGTCTCGGGAATGAAGGCCTGACCGCCGAAGCCGGGATTCACCGACATGACCAGTACCACGTCGAGCCGCTCGATCACATGGTCGAGCACTGCGAGCGGCGTCGCAGGATTGAGCGCGAGCCCGACGCGCGCGCCGTGCGTCTTGATCAGTTCGATGGTCCGATGGACATGCAGCGATGCTTCCGGATGAAAACTGATCGTGTTCGCACCGGCTTCCGCAAAGCTGATGACGAGCGGATCGACCGGCATGGTCATCAGATGCACGTCGATCGGCACGCGCGTATGCGGCCGGATCGCCGCGCAAACGAGCGGCCCGACCGTGAGATTCGGCACGTAATGGTTGTCCATTACATCGAGATGAATCCAGTCGGCGCCGGCTGCGGTGACATCGCGAATCTCTTCGGCGAGACGCGCAAAGTCGGCAGACAGCAGCGAAGGAGCAATCAGAAAATCACGCATGCCTGTCTCCTTGCTCAGTGATATCGGCGCGCCATCGCGTCGAGCGGCAATGGCTTGATGCGCGGCGCCTGCCCTGCGCAGCCGAATGCCTCGAAGCGCTCCACGCAAACACCGCGCGCGGCCGCCGTTGCGGCCTTCAACGCGGCGCGCGGATCGAACTCGGCCCGCGCGTTCGCCAGCGACTTGCGCATTGCGCCGCTCATTGCGAGCCGGATGTCGGTGTCGATATTCACCTTGCGTACTCCGTGCGCAATGCCGCGCTGGATTTCTTCAACCGGAACGCCGTACGTGGTGGGAATCTCGCCGCCGAATTCACGGATTATCGCGAGCCATTCCTGTGGCACCGACGACGAACCGTGCATCACGAGATGCGTGTTCGGAATCCGCTCGTGAATTTCGACGATCCGGCCGATGGCAAGAATATCCCCCGTCGGTTCGCGGCTGAATTTATAGGCGCCGTGCGACGTGCCGATCGCAATCGCCAATGCGTCGACGCCAGTGGATTCCACGAAAATCTGCGCCTCGCGCGGATCGGTCAGCAGATCGTCGCGCGTGAGCTGCCCTTGCGCGCCAACGCCGTCTTCCTCGCCGGCCATGCCGGTTTCCAGCGACCCGAGACAACCGAGTTCCCCTTCGACGGAAACACCCACCGCATGCGCTGCGTCCACCACGCGCCGGCTCACCTCGACGTTGTAGTCATAAGTTGCGGGTGTTTTCTGATCGGGCAGCAACGAGCCGTCCATCATCACGGATGTAAAGCCCGAACGGATTGCCTGCTGACACACCGCCGGACTCGCGCCGTGGTCCTGATGCAGCACGAGCGGAATGTCCGGATGCGCTTCGAGCGCGGCCAGCACGAGGTGGCGCAGATAAGGCTCGCCCGCATATTTGCGGGCGCCCGCCGACGCCTGCAATATCACCGGACTCGCGGTTTCTTCCGCGGCCTGCATGATCGCGTGAATCTGCTCCATGTTGTTGACGTTGAACGCGGGCACGCCGTAGCCGTGCTCGGCCGCGTGATCCAATAGTTGACGCAGTGCTATGAAGGCCATTGCAAACTCCTCGAAGACGAATCGGATTCTGTTCACTTAGCACGCAGCACGACGCGACGGGCTTCGTCCACGACAGCCTGCGCGGTCAACTGGAAATGGTCGAACAGATCGGCGGCCGGGGCGGATTCGCCAAAGGTGTCGATACCTACCACGCCGCCTTCCAGACCCACATACTGACGCCAGAACGCGCGCACGCCCGCTTCCACGGCGACGCGCGGCACGCCGGGCGGCAACACCGCATCGCGCCATGTGTCGGCCTGCCGGTCGAACACGCTCGTCGACGGCATCGACACCACGCGCGCAGCGATACCCAGGGCAGCGAGCGTGGCGAGCGCATCGAGCGCGAGCGAAACTTCGGATCCCGTAGCGATCAGTATCAGCCGCGATTCCTGGTGTGAATGCGTGGACTTCGACGCATCGTGCCAGTCCCGCAGCACATAACCGCCCCGCTCGATCGCGTCGATCTGCTCGCTCTCCCGTGCAACAAACGGCAGGTTCTGCCGGCTCAGCAGCAGGCACGACGGTCCCTCGCGCTCTACCGCGCTCGCCCACGCGCGCGCCGTCTCTACCGTGTCGCACGGACGCCAGACGTCGAGTCCGGGAATCAGCCGCAAGCTCGCTGCGTGTTCAACCGACTGATGAGTCGGCCCGTCTTCTCCCAGGCCGATCGAGTCGTGCGTGAACACGAAGATCGAGCGCGTCTTCATCAGCGCGGCCATGCGGAGCGCGTTGCGCGAGTAGTCGGAAAACGTGAGGAAAGTGCCGCCAAATGCTATATGCCCGCGATGCAACGCGATACCGTTGATCGCCGCGCTCATGCCGAACTCGCGCACGCCGTAGTGCAGATAGTTGCCGCCTTGCAGGCCGGCTTCGTCGGCGTGAATGTCCACGGCGGCATGCCAGTTGGTGAGGTTCGAGCCGGTCAGATCGGCCGAGCCGCCCAGCAATTCCGGCAACGCGCGGGCGAGCACGGCGATGCTCTGCTGCGACGCCTTGCGCGTCGCGATGGATTGAGCCGCACTGTCAGCGTCGCGCAGCATCGCGCGAACCGTATCGCGCCAATGCGCGGGGAGCGCACCTCGCGTTCTGCGCTCGAATTCGGCAGCCTCGTGCGGATAGTGCTCGCGATAAGCATCGAAGCGGCGCTTCCAGTCGGCCTCCGCGGCCTCGCCGCGCCCGCCCGCATCCCACTGCGCGCGGATCTCTTGCGGAATCGCAAAGGGCGGATGCGGCCAGCCCAGTGCGCGCCGCGTTTTCTCGGCCTCTTCAGCGCCGAGCGGTGCGCCGTGCACGTCGTGCGTCCCCGCTTTTGACGGAGACCCTTTGCCTATAACGGTGCGACAACAGATCAACGTGGGCTTGCCAGCCGCGCGCGCGTCCCGCAGCGCGAGGTCGACAGCGTCGACGTCATGGCCGTCCACGTCGCGCACCACGTGCCAGCCGTATGCGGCGAAACGCGCGGGCGTGTCGTCGCTGAACCACTGCGCGACATGTCCGTCGATGGAGATGCCGTTGTCGTCGTAAAGCACCGTGAGCTTGCCGAGCTTCAGCGTTCCCGCGAGCGACGCCGCTTCGTGCGAGATACCTTCCATCAGGCAGCCGTCGCCGGCAAACACATACGTGCGATGATCGACGATCGTGTGACCGGGCCGGTTGAATTCGCGCGCGAGCAGTGCCTCGGCGAGCGCCATGCCGACCGCGTTGGCGAGGCCCTGTCCGAGCGGGCCGGTCGTCGTCTCGACACCCGGCGTTACGCCAACCTCGGGGTGCCCCGGCGTCCTGCTATGCAATTGACGAAACCGCTTGAGTTCGTCAATAGCAAGGTCGTAGCCCGTGAGATGCAGCAGCCCGTACAACAGCATCGAGCCATGTCCGTTCGACAGCACGAAGCGGTCGCGATCGGGCCATGCCGGATTGCGCGGATTGTGTTTCAAATGCCGGTCCCATAGCGCGACGGCGATCTCTGCCATGCCAAGCGGCATGCCGGGGTGGCCTGACTTTGCCGCTTCGACGGCGTCGATCGCGAGCATGCGCAGCGCGTTGGCCATCACGCGGGTCTCGGGATATGCAATGGATTCTGCGACGGCACTCATCGAATGTCTCCTTCAAAACCTGCACTGAATGTCTCGCTGCAAAGCCGGAGCGTGGAAGGCTCAGACCCTTGCGGCTCATGCCGCTTCGACTCATGCCCTTGATCGCCGGTCGATCAGTTGCAGAATCATCGGCGTGAAGATGAGTTGCATGGCGAGCCCCATCTTGCCGCCCGGAACGACGATCACGTTGGGACGCGACATGAAGGAGTCGTGCAGCATCGTCAGCAGGTACTGGAAGTCGATACCTTTGGGCCGCGCGAAGCGGATCACGACAAAACTCTCGTCGGGCTGCGGAATTTCGCGCGCGATAAACGGGTTCGACGTATCCACGGTCGGCACACGCTGAAAATTCACGTGCGTGCGCGAGAATTGCGGACATATGTAGTTCACGTAATCAGGCATACGCCGCAGGATCGTATCGACCACCGCCTCGTGCGAGTAACCGCGCATAGTCTGATCGCGATGCAGTTTCTGAATCCATTCGAGATTGATGATCGGCACGACGCCGATCAGAAGATCCGCATGCCGCGCGATGTCAATGCGATCGGTCACTGCCGCGCCGTGCAGGCCTTCGTAGAACATCAGGTTCGTGCCGGGCTGCACGTCTTCCCACGGTGTGAACGTCCCGGCATCCTGCTTGTAGAGCCGCACTTCAGTTTCGTCGTGCACGTAGTGGCGAAATTTGCCGGTGCCGTTCTCGCCATAGCTCGCGAACAGCGCCTCCAGTTCTTCGAGCAGATTTGCCTCTGGTCCGAAATGGCTGAAGTTCGGTACGCCGTCGCGCTCGTGCTGCTTCATCGCTTCGCGCATGCCGTTGCGGTCGTAACGATGAAAGGCGTCGCCTTCCACGATCTGTGCGTTGATCTTCTCGCGCCTGAAGATATGGGTGAAGCTCTTCATCACGGTTGTGGTGCCGGCGCCGCTCGAACCGGTCACCGCGATGATCGGGTGTTTGACTGACATGCGTTTGTCTCCGGATAGTAGTGTTCTGTTCGGCCGGTTGTGCGAGCCTTGGCGTCTTGCGCTCAGGCGGTGAAACCCGGCAGAAAAAGCGAGCGGCGGCCAAAGAGCGGCGACGTGAACGGCCGGTCCTCGCCACGGTCGTATTCGCCGTGATAGCGGCCAATGCGCTCCACTTCGTTGCGCGAGCCGAGAATCACGGGTACGCGCCCATGCAGCGCATGCGGCACCACGTCGAGAATGCGCTCGCGGCCCGTGATGGAAAGGCCGCCGGCCTGTTCGACCAGAAAGCTCATCGGATTGGCTTCATACAGAAGCCGCAGGCGCCCTTCCATGACCGGCGTTTTCGAGTCGCGCGGATACATGAACACGCCGCCGCGCATCAGGATGCGATGAACCTCCGCGACCATCGAGGCAATCCAGCGCATGTTGAAGTCCTCTGTACGGCAGCCCGTGCGGCCGTCCTTGCATTCCTGCACGTAGCGGCGCACGGGCGGCTCCCAGAAGCGTTCGTTCGACGCGTTGATCGCGAACTCGGCGGTGTTCTCCGGAATGCGAATGTTCGAGTGCGTCAGCACGAAATTGCCGATCTCGCGCTCCAGCGTAAAACCATGCGTGCCGTTGCCTACCGAGAGCACGAGCATCGTCGAAGGGCCGTAAATCGCGTAGCCCGCCGCGACCTGCTCGCGGCCAGGCCTCAGAAACGCGGATTCGCCGACCGGTCGATCCATGTCGGCGGAACGCTCATCCACATTGCGCAGCACCGAAAAAATCGAACCGACCACGCCGTTGATGTCGATATTCGACGAGCCGTCGAGCGGATCGAACGCAAGCAGATAGTCGCCGCGTGGGTAGCCTTGCGGAATCGTGTAGACGCTCTCCATTTCTTCGGAGGCCATCGCGGCAAGCAGCCCGTCCCACTCGCACTGCTGCACGAAGATTTCGTTGGTGGCGACGTCGAGCTTCTTCTGCTCCTCGCCATGTGTGTTGATGCTTTGCGCCGATCCGTAATTACCGCCGAGCGCCCCCTTGGTCAGCATCGCGGAGATCGACTTGATGGCCGCGGCTACGTCGATCAGCAGCGCGGATAGCCCCGCGTTCTGTGCCGCTCCCGCCGTGCAAGGCTGGCGGTCGAGCGTGTCGATGAGAAACTTCGAAAGGGTCGTGCGTCCGTCTTGCATGGCGATCTCCTGAGGTTGTTCTGTTTCAGCCTGGCGGCGCCGTCACGGCACGCGACGCAGCGGCGCCCGACGCAGTGGCGCCCGGCTCTTCCGCGCCCGACGGAAGAAAAGGCCCGGACGGCTCGGCGTTTTGCGCGAGCGGCTCGGCGAATACGCGGCTTGCGCGAATGTCTTCGGTCGTGATGAGTGTCAACGCGGCCGCGTCGATCGGCGCGCCGCCCTGCATCGCCGCGGCGAAAAGACGATTCGCCTGGCGCAGCCGCGAGCGGTCCAGCGCGTTGCGCACCGAGCGCGCATTGGCGAAATTCGGCTGACGGGTGCGCCGCGCGAGGTAATCCGCGAAAGCGCGCCGTGAATCGGTGTCGAAGCGGTAATTCAAGGTCGAGAGCATGCGCTCGGCAATGTCGAGCAGTTCCGCGTCGCCGTAATCGGGAAACGTGATGTGATGCGCAATGCGCGAGCGAAAACCCGGATTGCTTTCGAAGAACACTTCCATGCGCGACGCGTAGCCGGCGAGGATCACCACCAGATCGTCGCGCTGGTTTTCCATTGTCTGCAGCAGAATTTCTATGGCTTCCTGCCCGTAGTCCCGTTCGTTTTCGGGGCGATACAGGTAATACGCTTCGTCGATGAACAGCACGCCGCCCATCGCGCGCTTCAGCACATCGCGCGTTTTCGGCGCGGTATGGCCAATGTACTGGCCGACCAGATCGTCGCGCGTGACGGAGACGAGATGATTGCGGCGAATGTAACCAAGCCGATGCAGCACCTCGGCCATGCGTAGTGCCACCGTCGTTTTGCCGGTGCCGGGATTGCCAGAGAAGCACATATGCAGCGTCGGCGCGCCGCTCGCGAGACCGAGCGATTCGCGCGCCCGTTCGACGAGCAGATGCGCGGCGATCTCGCGAATGCGCGTTTTCACCGGCGCGAGGCCGACGAGATCGCGGTCGAGTTCCGCGAGCACGTCGCCGATGCCGGAGTCGCGATAAAGCGCGGCGAGGTCGATATGCGGCGGCAACCCGCGGCTCGCGTGCGTTGCCGCGCGGTCGTCCGGTGCGTCGTGCCCGGCTGCCGACGACGGTGCGTCGGCGTCAATAACGGCAGCTTCGGTCATGCTTTCTCCCTCCGGTCATCGCGCTCTAGTCGCACATTGGTCACGCATTGGTCACGCTTTCGCGGGACCTCCGCGGCACCTCCGCGGCACCTCATTACGCTCCCGTCGCCGCTATCAGCGCGCCGGACCGTAGCGCTCGCCCGATGGCCTGTCGCTCGCGTAGCCCGACAACCCATATCGCTGCACACGCCCGGGTCCATCACTACGCGTAAGCCGGAAACCCGGCTCGTCATCGGGCCGGTTGACGATGAACGACAGCCGCATCGTCTCGAATCCGCGTACCGAGTCGAACGCGTTGACCTTGATGTAGTGCTGCGGCCGCGCGGCGCGGCACGCCTTCACTTCCTGCAGCACGCCGGCCGCATCGTGCAGGTCGAACATCGGCAGACCCCACATTTCCCAATACGTGTTGCGCGGATGCGGGTCGTCGGTGAATTCGACGGAACAGGCCCAGCCCTGGCCGAGCGCGTAGTCGATCTGCAAACCGATCTCTTCGTCCGTGAGTTCCGGCAAGAAAGAAAACGTGCCTTGTGTAATGCGCATGACGTACCTCGCGATTGATTGACTGCAACGTTCAGACGGCGCACACGGTCTCCCGCGCAGTGCGTCGGCACTGCTGCGAACCTGCACCAGGAATCTTTCGATGCGCCGCTTATGCCGCGGTCGGCGTGGCGGCGAAATCCGGTGAATCGGTCGATGCGTAGTTGAAGCTCACGTCGCGCCAGGTATCGAGCGCCTGCTTCAGCGGCCCGCACCAGCGCGCCGCGGCCTCCAGAATGTCCGGGCCTTCGTGACGAATGTCGCGTCCTTCGTTACGCGCTTTCACCATCGCCTCGAGTGCGACGCGATTGGCCACGGCGCCCGCCTGAATGCCGCCAGGGTGACCGATGGTGCCGCCACCGAACTGCAGGATCGCGTCGTCGCCGAACAGGTCGAGCAGTTGATGCATCTGTCCCGCGTGAATGCCGCCCGAGGCCACCGGCATTACCTTGCGCAAGCCCGCCCATGGCTGCTCGAAGAATATGCCGCGCGACAGGTCGACTTCGTTGCGCGCCTCGCGGCACACGTTGTAAAACCCCTGCACGGTCAGTGGATCGCCTTCGAGCTTGCCCACCGCCGTGCCCGCATGCGCATGGTCGACACCCGCCATGCGCAGCCACTTCGCGATCACGCGAAACGAAATGCCGTGATTGCGCTGACGCGTGTATGTGCTGTGCCCCGCCCGGTGCAGGTGCAGAATCATGTCGTTCCTGCGAGCCCAGCGCGACATCGACTGAATCGCGGTCCAACCGATCACAAGGTCGATCATCACGATGCATGAACCCAGTTCCTTCGCAAATTCGGCGCGCTCATACATTTCCTCCATCGTGCCCGCCGTTACGTTCAGGTAGTGGCCCTTGACCTCGCCGGTCTCCGCTTGCGCGCGGTTCACCGCCTCCATGGAAAACAGAAAGCGGTCGCGCCAGTGCATGAAAGCCTGCGAGTTGATGTTCTCGTCGTCCTTCAGAAAATCGAGGCCGCCGCGCAAACCTTCGTACACGACGCGGCCATAGTTCTTGCCAGACAAACCGAGTTTGGGCTTGACGGTGGCGCCCAGCAGCGGACGGCCATACTTGTCGAGCCGCTCGCGTTCGACGACGATTCCCGTCGGCGGCCCCTGAAAGGTCTTCAGATAAGCAACAGGTATGCGCATGTCTTCGAGCCGCAGCGCTTTCAGCGGTTTGAAGCCGAATACGTTGCCGATGATCGACGCCGTCAGGTTCGCGATCGAGCCTTCTTCGAACAGATCGAGTTCATACGCGATGTACGCAAAGTACTGCGGCTCGGCCGCGTTCGACGCGGGCACCGGATCGACCCGATACGCTTTTGCGCGGTACATGTCGCACGCGGTCAACCGGTCGGTCCACACCACGGTCCATGTTGCCGTCGACGATTCGCCGGCCACGGCCGCCGCAGCCTCTTCCGGCTCGACGCCCGGTTGCGGCGTGATGCGAAAGAGCGCGATCACGTCCGTGTCTTTCGGCGTGTAATCCGGTTGCCAGTAGCCCATCTCGCGATACTTCATGACGCCGGCGGCATAGCGCTCGCGCGCATTGCCCGCATCGCGCGGCTTGTGCAGGGACTCGATCACCGGTTGACTGAAATCGTTCATGACGTATCCTCGATTGTGAACAGGCGCGCTGCCGGAAGAACGAAGCGCTTGAGTGCACTGTAGGCAAGGACGTCATTGTTGAGAATTCACGATTTTATTTGGCAGACTTAATCGATCCATTATCGATCGCATATCGTGGAGCGCGCTTTCGGCAAGTGCGAAGAAAGGAACCTGTCACCACTCGTTTGCAACTTGCTTCGGTGAAATCGCGGCGTAAGCATGAGGCCGGCTCCGCTCCTGAATGGCCATCGAAAGTGTGAAGTTGCATGCGCGCCGTATGTGACACGCGCATCAGGGTCTTTCGTGCGCGGTGGAACACTTTGCTGCATTATCGGAACAGTGCGCCGCGCCAGAAGCTCGTGCGGCGCCCATGCCGCGCGGGCCTGCCCGCCGCCGTTATTCGGCGAACGCTGTATTGCGGCGCGGCATAGGCTGCTCCAGTCTTCGTTGCCGGTCCGGCACGGAGCTTGCGTAGTCGATTACGCCAATGCAGTCCGGCAGTGTGTCGGGCCGACGGCGCAACGCTGTATCAACTCGATGGAGGAAGCACCTTATGCAATGGACGACTCCGAGCTACACCGATATGCGTTTTGGTTTCGAAATCACGATGTATATCGCTACGCGTTAAAGCCCGCATGGGCCGCGTGATGCGGCCCCTCTGCGGATCGATTGTTAATCGTTAGCTGAACGGGCGGCCTAGAGCGCTGCCAGGACACGCGTTCCCATCCATGATTCACGAAACGATCGTCACTACGGCAGCGTGCGATGGCCGTCCTCATGTCGCGCCGATGGGAGCCCGTTACGAGGGCGAGTTCGTCATTCTCTCGCCGTTCCGTCCGTCCGTGACGCTCGACAATATTGTCGCCTCGCGCGCGGCGGTCCTCAATTTCACTACCGATGTCCGCATCTTTGCCGGCTGCGTCACGCATTGCGCGACCGATTGGCCGACGCTCGCCGCAAGCCATGTGGCGAGCGTGCGGCTCGCCGAGTCGCTCGCGCATGCCGAACTCGAACTCGATGAATTGCGTGACGACAACGAGCGCCCGGTACTGCGCATGAAATGCGTGTACCGCGAAACGCATGCGCCGTTCGCCGGTTTCAACCGCGCGCAGGCCGCCGTGGTGGAAGGCGCAATTCTCGTGAGCCGGCTCTTCATGCTGCCGGCCGACAAGGTCGATCGCGAAATGGCGTATCTGCAGATCGCCATCGACAAAACAGCCGGCGACGCCGAACGCACCGCGTGGGGCTGGCTCACCGCCGCGATCGCGCGGCACCGCGAACGTCTTGCATCGCCGGGTGGCCAGGCCGCCTGACACGTATTAGTTGCGTACCACTCGCGTTTTTCCCGCTTTTTTCGGAGAACACCGATGACCGCATTGCTTGCGAGCGTCCGCTCGTACGACGAAGCATTGGATGCCGCCCGCGCAGGCGCCGATCTGATCGACCTGAAGGAACCGCACGCGGGCGCGCTGGGCGGGCTCGATATCGGCGACATCGCGCGGATCGTGCGCGAGCTTCGCGCCCGTTATCCGGTCAAGCCGATTAGCGCGACGATCGGCGATTTTCCCGCGGATGCGCTGGATGAAATCGCCGCGCGCGTGATCGAAGTGAGCGACACGGGCGTCGATTACGTGAAAGTAGGCGTGACGCCTGGACCGGCCGCTCGCCGTTGCCTCGAACAACTGGCGAACCTGCCGGCGGCTGTCGTGCCGGTGTTGCTTTGCGATGGCGGCATGAACGGCGAGCTGGCCGCGCACGCGGCGTCTCTCGGTTTTGTCGGCGTGATGTTCGACACTTCCGCCAAAGACGGCAGCACGCTGTTCGATCATGTGGACACCGACACGCTCGGGCGATGGCTGCGACTCACGCGCGAACGAGGCGGAATGTGCGGCGTTGCCGGTTCGCTCGGCTGGGCGCAGCTGGAACAGATTCGCGCGCTCGCGCCTGACGTGGCGGGTTTTCGAACCGCGTTGTGCGTCGACGGCAGGCGCTCGCGGCTCGATCCGCAGCGCGTCGCGCAATGGGCGGACGCATTGCATCGCGGCTCAGGCGATGTTGGCGCTGCCGGTATGGCGGCGGATCGGGCTGCGGCCGACGCGGTCCGCGTGTAGCACGCTGCATGGGCGGCATGACTGATCCGCTCTATGCCCTAACCTCGGCTCGGCTAGATTGGCAAGCTCAACCGCCTCTGCGAGGCAGCGCAGTCAGATCACCGGCGTATTCAGCAACCGGTCGCGCATCAGTTCGACATTGTCCTTATTGAACAGCTCGACGACGTAGTTCGCCTCGTTCACGTAATCGACAAAGCTGCGGTCTACCACGCCCGCGGCTGCAAGCGTCTCGAGCCGTTCGTTTCCCAAGATCGGGCAGGACTTCACGACGATCAGCCGCTCGGCGTTCAGCATCGTCGAGAGCCACGCGGCCAGGCTGTCGGAAGTTGTGTCCCAGTTGCTCATCGCGTCGGGGGTGTCGCGCATCAGCGCAGTCGGCACCCACACGGCGACGTGGCCGTCGCGCAGCGCGCGACGGATCTTCGCCTCGCTCGAAGCGAGCACGAGTTCGGGCAAGACTCCTTGCATGAGGAGCGCGTATTGCGTCATGGCCAGCAAACACATGTTGTGCGCGGCGAGGTCGTCGAAGCTCCACTCGCTTTGATACTGCCGCACCTTGTCCGCGAAATCGCCGCCGCCCGGAACGATGACGACGCGCCCGCCCCCCACTTCGCATAGCTCGATGAGCCATTGGCGCAGCGCCGGCTCATGACTCAGGCTGCCCCCGATCTTGACCACCCACATGATCGTTGTCCTCGTTTGCGATTAACCTCGTTTGCTTGTCCGCTTGCCTGCTGGCCCGCCTGTTTGCTCTTTGCGCCCGCCTCCTCCGGATGTCTCATGTGGTTCATGCGGCGCGTGTAGCCGCATCGACGCTTCGAATGCCGCCGCCGGCCTGCGCATAACGTATCGCCGCGAGCAGCCCCACCGCCACGCTCGGCGCACACGTCGCTATCCAGTCCGCCTGATCGGCCGCGCCTCCCGCCAGCGAGCCGAAATCCATATAGCCGCGCGCCTCTTCACGCGCGAGGGCCGCCGCCAGAAAGCGTCCGCAACCAGCGCCCACGAGCGGTGCGGCGGCAAGCTCGGGATGCGCCGCTGTCACGCGTGTCAGGTTGGCACCGATCTCGCGCAGCTGCAGCTCGCGCCAACGCTGCGCGAACGCGCGCCATTCGGCGGGGCTCGCCTCATGCGCGTCGCGGCCGATCATCCGCGCGAGCCGCCTTCTGCTCGCGAGTTCGTCTTTTGGGCCGTTGTCGGCGCTCGGGTAAAGGTCGTATTGCGGCGCGAGTTCGCCGGTGAGGCGGTAGACGTCTGCGGTGGTCGCGAACCATTCGTTCATCACGTTGACCGCCGCCCCGCCGAACTCAATTCGCTGCGCGATCCCGCACAACGGCGTGCGCACGACGCCCTGATAGACGAGTTCACCGGTCGCGAGCCGCCCTGCATCCGTCGATGCACGCGCAACGACTCTCCCGTTCGCAAGCGGAATGATGTCGGTCGTCGTGCTGCCGATGTCGATCAGCAATGCATTCGGTACGCGCGTCGCTATCCAGCGAGCGGTCGCCAGCCAGTTCGCCGACGCGACGCTGCGCCAGCCGGCCGCGCACGTCTGCGCCGTCAACCAACCAGACTCGCCCGCATAGAAAGCGACGCGTGGCCCGAGCCGTTGGGCGAGCGCCGCTGCGATTGCCCGCACGCCTTGCGCGCGGTCCTCGAAAAGATCGACCATCTCGCCCGTCATCGTCACGGCGTGGCGCGCCGCGTAGGTTTTCGCGACCGGCCAGCGTTCGAACACGAGGTCGATGGTGCGTTCGAGATGTTCGAGCCCTTGCCACAACGGGCAAGCCCACTGCGCGACCTCGAGCACGACGCCGCTCGCATCGTTCATCGACACCTTGACGTGCGCGCCGCCGACGTCCCAGCCGAACACCGGCGCGGCGCTCACGGGGTTCATGCGCGGCGCGTTCATGGCCGAACTCCGCAAAGAGGCCGGGCGTCGTGGGCGCGCGCCGCCGCAGCCGTAGGTCGGCCGCCTGTTGCCGATTCGCCCGGCCCGCGCGATTCGCCTGATTGGCCGGTTTCACGGGTTTCACCGGTTTTGCCCGGCTGAACGCGCACGCCATGCGCGGCCAGCAAAGCCGCCGCGAGATTGCCCCCCAGCGCGGCGGAAAGGCCTGCATAAGCCACAGTGAGACGCGGATTGACTTCGATGACGACCGGCCCACGCGACGGATGCCACACCACGTCGATGCCCGCAAAGCCGCGCAGCCCGGGCATCGCCGTCGCGACGCGTTTCGCAAGCTCGCGCAGCGCCTCGCCCTGCTCGCCCGCCGTGTCGATCTGATTGACCGCCACACCGTCGAATTCGACGATGCGCGCATGCTGCCCATGCGCCTTGCCTTCGCTCAAGCCAATCTGCTGCCGGTTGATGCTGACCAGTTCGACGCGCTCGCCATCGCAGATCAGAGAAAGACTGAGCGGCTCGCCGTCGACCCACTCCTGCAATACCGGGTTGCGCCCTTGCGCCGCGCGTGCGTCGAATTCGGCGCAAGCCTGCGCGAAATCGTCGAACAGGAATGTGTCGAGTCCGCCCGCGCCGTCGTCGGGTTTGACGACCCATTTGTTGCCCGTGTGGGTCACCGCCTGGCCGGGTTCGATGGCCGGCGTGGTCGCGATGCCATGCGCCGCCAGACAGGCCGCCGTCGCGCTCTTGCTCGACGCGACGCGAATCGCCTCTTTCGCACAGCCGAGCCAGCGCGCCGCGCCGACCGCGTCGTACAGATGCAGCAGCAAGCCGTCGCATTCCGGCGCGATGATGCATGCGTAGTCGTGCTCGCGGGCCACGCGCGCGACGAAGGCCGTCATCGATTCACCGGGCGCGGCCATACAATGAGCCAACGCGGGATCGACGGTCTCGAAGCGCGAACTCGCGAAGCTGACCTGAACGCCGTCGAGTTCGCGCAGATCCGCGACCAGCGCGTCGCGCATCACGCGGCCTTCTACGATCAGCGCGCTCAGGTCGGCGAGGCTGCCAGCCCCGGCAAGCGCGGGGTCGATGCCGCCGCCGGTGAGATACTCGAAGACAAAGATCTTGGTCAAAGGATGCGCCCCTATGCAGGTGATACCGGTTCTCGATCTGCTCGACGGCCACGTCGTTCGTGCGGTGCGCGGCGAACGGACTGCCTATCTGCCGATACGCTCGTCGCTGACGGCCACCAGCGAGCCGCTTGCCGTCGCCCGCGCGCTGCTTGTTGCGAGCGGCGCGCGCACGCTCTATATCGCCGACCTTGGCGCCATCCTCCAACGGGGCGCTCACATTCAAACGCTCACTGCTCTGCGTGCCGCGCTGCCGGGCATCGACATCTGGCTCGACGCTGGCTACGCCGACTACGCGTCGATGCTCGCGCTCTTCGACCGAATCGACGCTGGCAGCAAGCCCGCGACCCACGATCTGGCGACGCTCGTGCCGGTGTTCGGCACCGAATCGCTGCAAGACCCGCAAGCCCTGCACGCCGCCGAAACCGCCGGGCTCTCGCCACTACTCTCACTCGACCATCGCGCCGGTCAACTGCTGACAGCCGCAACACCTTCCGACATCTCGACACTCACGCCCGCGTCGTGGCCGCGAAGAGTGATCGCGATGACACTCGATCAGGTTGGCAGCTACGACGGCCCGGATCTCGCCACTTTCGAGCGTGTTCGCGCCACTGCTCCAGCCCATACAGACGTGATCGGCGCAGGCGGGATTCGCCATCGCGACGACATCGAGGCGGCGGCTCGCACCGGCGCAAGCGCGTGGCTCGTGGCCTCTGCGCTGCACGACGGCCGCGTCGGCATGCCGCTCGCCGCATCCACGTAGGCGAGCAAAACAAGTTCCATGCCAATCGGCGAACGGGGTGTGGCGGTAAACAAACGGCAAGCTTTGTCGAACTTTAAAGAGCCGCGCGTGACACTCTGCTCCAGAACGACACACAACCTGTGCGCTGCGTCAGACTTGCGCGGCCTGTGGTGACAAGGTCGCGAGCCCTCGGCCCTTGGTCGTGTCTCGCCAGTCGCCGCGATCCAGCTAACGAGGGCTTGCATAGGCAGCCGGAGCGCTGGCGGACGCCGCTCATGCTGTGCGTTCCAACGCATCGGCATGGAGCTTGCTAAATGTCGCCCCATGCACCTCTCGCCCACTGACCCGTCGACGACCATGCTTTCAGGCGCGGCCCACGTGCCCACCGCGGCGATCACACGCGACTGGACCTGCCCGTTCTGTCCGCTGCTATGCGACGACCTCGCGATCGAATCGCGTGGCGACGCAACGCTCGCCGTGCAGAACACCGACTGCCCTCGCCTCTTGCAAGCGCTCGCGTGCTACGGCGCTACCGATGAGCAGTGCGGTGCGAGCGTTGACGGACACGACGTGGAACTGGACGCAGCGCTGACTCATGCGGCGCGGATTCTGTCGTCGGCCCGGCGTCCGCTGTTCGGCGGATTGTCGACCGATGTGGCCGGCGCGCGTGCGTTGTACACGTTTGCTGCAAGCTGCGGCGCGATTCTCGATCATCAGCATGGCGATGCGATGAGCGCGGCCACACTCGCCTTGCAGGACCGCGGCTCGTTTTTCACGACGCTTTCCGAAGTGCGCTCCCGCGCCGATCTGCTGATATTTTTCGGCTGTCAGCCGTCGCGCCGCTATCCGCGCTTCTTCGCCCGCACGATAGAAGGAACCGACACGGCGCGCGAACTGGTGTTCGTCGGCTGCGAGCCCGATCCGGCGGCAAGCCGGCTCGCGAACACGCGAGTCGAGTCGATCCTGCCGGACGCCGATCCGTTCGATACGCTCGCGCTGTGGTCCACCATCAGCGACGCGCGTGCGCCAAACGCATTCCCTGAAGACATGGCAGATGCCCAGAACTCGAAGCAGTCGCTCGACGTGTTGCAGGCGCTTCAGGCTCGCATCGCGGCGGCGCGCTACACCGTGTTCGTTTATGAGCCCGCTTCGTTACCCGCCCCGCATGCGGCACTGTTGATCGAAGCGCTGAACCGGATCGTCAAGGCGTCGAATCTGAAGTCGCGCGCGGGCGGCCTCGCGCTCGGCGGCGACGACGGCGCGCTGAGCGTCAACCAGACGGTCACGTGGCTCTCGGGGCTGCCGCTTCGCACGCGGGTCTCGAAGCCGGCACGCACCGCCGGCACCGCACCGCTCGATCACGACCCGTATCGCTATCGCGCCGAAAGGCTGCTCGCGGATGGCGAAATCGACGCGCTGCTGTGGGTCGCCAGTTTCGCGCCGCCCGCATGGCCCGAAGCATTGCCTCAAGACCTGCCGACCATCGTGCTCGGCCACCCCGCTCTCGCGCAGATCGCGGCGGCGCGTGGCGAGGGCACCGTGTTCATTCCGGTCGCCACACCTGGCGTCGATAGCGGCGGGCATCTGTTCCGGGTCGACAGTTCGGTGGTGATGCCGCTCGCCGCCGCGCGCGCCGCGCCGCTTGCCACGGTCGCGACCGTGGCGGCGCAGCTTGCCGCGCGGATACCCACCACCTTCCCGGCGCCTGATCCCACACCTTCCGCCGCGCAGGTGCGGCCATGACGCTGATCCGGCTCAAGGGCGGCACGGTTTTCGATCCAGCCAACGGCATCGACGGCGAGCGCCGCGACCTGGCCATTCGTGACGGCCGCATCGTCGATGTGCCTGCCAACGTCCCGGCCGACAGCGAATACGACGCCACCGGCATGATCGTAATGGCGGGCGGCATCGACATGCATTCGCATATTGGCGGCGGCAAGACGAATCTGTCGCGCCTTCTGCTGCCCGAGGATCACCGCGACGACCCCGTGCGCGACGCAGCCTATGAGTCCGTGCAGGACGCGAACGGCCGCTATCTAAGGCTGCCTTCGTGCGGCGTCTGCGCGCCCGGCACGCTGGCAACCGGCTATCGTTACGCGGAAATGGGCTACACCGCAGCGTTCGAGCCGGCGATGATGCCGTCGAACGCGCGGCACACGCACCTGGAGATGGGCGACACGCCGATCATCGATCACGGCGCCTACGTGATGCTTGGCAACGACGAACTGTTCCTGCAGATGCTCGCCGCGCGCGACGACTTCGAGCGCCTGCGCGACTATGTCGGCTGGACGATCCATTCAAGCAAGGCGCTGGGCGTCAAGGTCGTGAACCCCGGCGGCATTTCCGCCTTCAAGTTCAATCAGCGCGCGTTGAATGTCGACGAACCGCACGTGCATTACGGCATCACGCCGCGCGACGTGCTGCACACGTTGACGCGCGCGTTGACCGAGTTGCGCGTGCCGCATCCGCTGCATGTGCATGCGAGCAATCTCGGCGTGCCCGGCAACATCGATTCGACCATCGCCACGATGGATGCCGCCGACGGCCTCCCCGTGCACCTCACTCATATTCAGTTTCACAGCTATGGCGTGGAAGGACCGCTGAAATTCTCGTCGGGCGCGCGCCAGATCGCGGAGGCCGTGAACGCGCGGCCGAACGTGTCGATCGACGTCGGCCAGATTATCTTCGGCCAGACCGTGACGGCCTCCGGCGACACGATGATGCAGTTCCGCAACGCGCCGCTCGCCCGGCCGCACAAGTGGGTGGTGGGCGATATCGAATGCGATGCCGGGTGCGGCGTGGTGCCGTTCCGCTATCGCGAGCAGAGCTATGTGAATGCATTGCAGTGGATCATCGGGCTGGAGATTTTTCTTCTCGTGGACGACCCGTGGCGCGTCGCCATGACCACCGATCATCCCAACGGCGGCCCCTTCACGAGCTATCCGCATCTGATCCGTCTCTTGATGGACAAATCGTTTCGCGACGAACAACTGGCGAAGCTCCATGCCGACGCGCAAGTGGCGAGTGCGTTACCGCAACTGACACGCGAGTTCTCGCTGTACGAGATCGCAATCATCACGCGTGCGGGACCGGCGCGCCTGCTCGGCTTGCGCGACCGCGGCCATCTCGGCCTGGGCGCGGCGGCGGACATTGCCGTCTATCGCGACGATCCGGACCGCGAACGGATGTTCACGTCGCCCGCTTACGTGTTCAAGGACGGCGAGCTGGTGGCACGCGACGGCACGCTCGTCGCGACGCCGACGGGCGGCATCCATTTCGTGTCGCCGGAATTCGACCGGGGCATCGAGAAGCGGATACGCGCCTACAGCGAAAAAAATCTCGCGAGCAACTTCGCGCATGCGGCGATCAGCGACGACGAAATCTGCAACTGCTGCCGCGGCGGCAAGCTGCTGCCGGTCGAATGCTTTGCGCAGGGTTGACATGGCTGACCTGAACAGCGACCCGCACACGATGAGCGACACGGCGACCCTGCAAATCAACGGCACCACGATCGACGCCACGTTCGCGGAAGCGTTTCCGATGAAGGCGACGCGGCTCGTGATCACCGCGCATACGCCGGCGTGGGCAATGAACGCGGCGCGCTCGCTGACGGGTTTTGCGACCTCGGTGATCGGTTGCGGTTGCGAGGCCGGCATCGAACGCACGCTCGAAGGCGACGAAACACCGGATGGACGGCCGGGCGCCGCCGTGCTGCTGTTCGCCGTGTCGTCGAAGGAACTGGCCAAGCAGATCGAACGGCGTGTCGGACAATGCGTGCTCACTTGCCCGACCACTGCCGTGTATCGCGGCATCGACCCGGAAACGACCCGAGCGCCGCTCTCCGATCTCGCGCCGCTCGGCAAGAACCTGCGTTTTTTCGGCGACGGCTGGCAGATCTCGAAGATGCTCGGCGACACGCGCTACTGGCGAGTGCCGGTGATGGACGGCGAATTCGTCTGCGAGGAAACCGCGCCCACCGTGAAGGCCGTGGGCGGCGGCAATCTGATTCTTCTCGCACGCGATATCGACGCGGCGCTGGCCGCTGCCGAAGCGGCCGTCGCCGCGATGCGCATGTTGCCGAACGTGATCATGCCTTTTCCGGGCGGCGTCGTGCGTTCGGGCTCGAAGGTCGGCTCGAAGTACAAAGGCGCCACCGCGTCCACGAACGACGCGTTCTGTCCAACGCTCGCGGGCCTGTCGGCGCGCAGCGAACTGAGCGCTGAAGTGGGCTGCGTGCTCGAGATCGTGATCGACGGGCTCACCGAAGCGGATGTCGGCGCGGCGATGACGGCGGGCATCGTCGCAGCCGCCGGACTGGGACGCGCGGCGGGCCTGCTGCGCGTGTCGGCGGGCAATTACGGCGGTAAGCTCGGTCCCTACCACTTCCATCTTCACCAACTGGCGGCCGGTCTCGGCGGGAGCGGCGCATGAGTGTCGTGACCACGTTGCGCGTCAGGACGGCGCCGGGTTTTCGCGTCGACGCCTCGGCGTTGCTGCCGGCATCGCTCGCAGCGCTCTCCATCGCGGACGTCGAGCGCATCGTGCTGCCCGCAGGCAACGATAGTTGCGCCGTCGGCGATGTATTCGACGTCTCGCGCAGCGGCGATGCGGCGACGTCGGACGAAGCGGGCCAGGGCGGCGCCGACTGCGCCCTGATGATCGAAGACGCCGGACCGTGGCTCGACCGCATCGGCGCGCGAATGACGCAAGGCCACCTCATCGTGAGCGGTTCGGCAGGCGATCAATGCGGCTTGCAGATGGCCGGCGGCGTGTTGCGAATCGACGGCGACGCGGGCCATTTCACCGCCTGCGAAATGCGCGGCGGACGGCTCACGGTGGCGGGCAATTGCGGCGATTTCGCGGCGGGCGCGCTCGCCGGCGACATGGAAGGCATGACGGGCGGCACGCTGACGATTCACGGTAACGCGGGCGCGCGGCTCGCCGACCGCATGCGTCGCGGGCTCGTGCTGGTGGGCGGCAACGCGGGCGATTTCGCAGCGTCGCGGCTCGTCGCGGGCACCATCGGCATCGCGGGTCAACTGGGCGCACACTATGCGTATGGGATGAGGCGCGGAACCCTGCTGCTCGCCCAGCGTCCCACCAGTGTGCCACCCACCTTCACCGACGGCGGCCGTGGTTTCGACGTATTCTGGTCTCTGCTCGTGCGCAGTCTCGCCAGCGAGATTGCGCCTTTCTCACAGTGGCGCGCGGCCCGTCTGCCGCGCCGCTATGCAGGCGATGTCGCCGTCGACGGACGGGGCGAAATCCTCGTGGTGGGCTAACCAAAGGAGGCAGACATGACGACCGCGCATTCTTCTTCCGCGCCCTCACGCGCCAGCGCCGCACCGCGCTACGCCGGCTCGATGATCGCACTGCATTGGCTGATCGCCTTCGGCATCATCGGCCTGCTCGCGCTCGGGCTGTATATGGTCGGACTGCCGAAGGGCCTGCCCGTCAAGGCGACGCTTCTGAACCTTCACAAGTCCATCGGACTGACGGTTTTCCTGCTGGTGCTTCTACGCATCGTGGCGCGTGTGGCCTTTCATCGGCCGCCCCTGCCGCCGATGCGACCGTGGCAACGCGCCGCCGCGCGCACTACGCAGGGCCTTTTATACGTGGCAATGGTGGCAATGCCCGTGTCGGGCTATCTGGGCTCGTCATTCAACCGCTATGGAACGCGCTTCTGGGGTATCCCGCTGCCCAAGTGGGGCTGGGACGACGCGGGGCTGCGCGAACTGTTCTTCGGCATTCACGAAGCGACCGCCTATGTGCTGATCGCGCTGATCGCGTTGCATGTGGCGGGCGCGCTCAAGCATCAATGGATCGACCGTGACAATCTGCTCGCGAGGATGTTGCCATGAGGCGGCCGCGCTCAGCCACGCAAATGCACACACGTATGCGTCCGCAAACGGCGCCGACTGTGCACGCGCTGCGCACGCGCGACGCTCACTGCGTGTCGTTCACGGTGACCGGAGCCGCGGACGGCGTGCCCGTCGTCGTATTGCACGGTGGTCCCGGCAGCGGCAGCCAGCCCGACGCAACGCGGCTCTTCGACTTGACGCGCTTCAAAGTCGTGCTGATCGATCAGCGCGGCACCGGTCGCTCGACGCCTCGTGGCGGCGTGCGCCACAACCGCACGGACCGGCTGATTGAAGATATTGAGGCGGTGCGTGTACGGCTCGGCATAGAACGGTGGGGCGTGCTCGGCGGCTCGTGGGGCGCGGCACTCGCGCTCGCGTATGCGGGGCGGCATCCGCAATCGGTGACGGGCGTGGTGCTACGCGGCCTCTTTCTCACATCGGCGCGCGAGGTTCGCGGTCTCTTTGTCACGTCGCGCAGACGCGCGCCGCATGCATGGGCGAAGCTGTGTGCCGCCGCACGTTGCACGCAGCCTGCCGGATTGCTCGCGCGCTGCGCCGCGCGCTTGCGACACGGCCGCGCGAGTGACGCGAGTGACGCGCAACGGCGAGCGCTCGCGCTCGCGTGGCGTGGCTATGAAAACGCAGTGCTTGCCAGTGCAAGCACGCGGCGCAAGCTCGTGCCAGCCAGAAGCTCACACAAGGAGAGCCGCAAGCTGGTCGACAAATATCGCATTCAGGCTCATTACCTGACGCATCGCTGCTGGCTTGGAGCGACACGACTGCTGTCGCTTGCGCGCGTCGCCGGCGCAGCGGGTGTGCCGCTTGCCGCCGTGCACGGCTCACGCGATCCGGTGTGTCCGCCGGACAATCTGCGCCGGCTCGCGCGGGCCGTGCCCGCCGCACACGTCGAGTGCGTGCGCGCAGGCCACCTGGCAAGCGATCCCGCGTTGCGCGAACGCGTGGCTGATGCGCTCGCGGCCATGTTTCTTCCATCTACTCACGAGGGGCGCACGCTGCGCTGCGCGGCATGAAAATCAAGGTACTGGGCTCGTCCGCGGGCGGCGGCTTTCCGCAGTGGAACTGCAACTGCCGCAATTGTGACGGCGTACGGCGCGGCACGCTGAAAGCGACGCGCCGCACTCAATCGTCGATTGCGATCAGCGCGAACGGCGAGGACTGGCTGCTCGTCAATGCGTCGCCCGATCTGCTCGCGCAAATTGCCGCAAACCCCGAACTGCAGCCGGCTCGACGCGCGCGTGACAGCGGCATTGCGGCGGTGCTCGTCATCGACGCGCAGATCGATCACGTCACCGGCCTGTTGATGCTGCGCGAACGCGACACGCCGCTGCCGCTCTATGCGACCGATGCCGTCTGGCAAGACCTGACGAGCGGCTTTCCGATCGCGCCGATGCTCTCGCACTACTGCGGCGTCGAACACTGCCGCATCGCTTTGGACGGCGCGCCGCTCGCCGTCGACGCACTACCCGGCGTGCAGATCCACGCGTTGCCGCTCACCAGCAAGGCGCCGCCCTACTCGCCGCATCGCAACGCACCGGAGCGCGGCGACAACATCGGGCTCGTCATCACCAACCGGCAGACAGGCAAGCGCGTGTTCTACGCACCGGGCCTCGGCGCGATCGAAGCACACGTGCTCGATGCGATGCGCGAGGCGGATCTGCTGCTCGTCGACGGCACGCTGTGGACCGCCGATGAAATGATCCGCCTCGGCCTCTCGAAGAAAACCGCGGCGGATATGGGTCATCTGCAGCAATCCGGTCCTGGTGGCATGATCGAAGTACTGGACTCGCTTGGTGAGCAGCAGGTCCGCAAGGTACTGATCCACATCAACAACACGAACCCGATTCTCGTCGAGGACGGCGCCGAGCGCCGTATCCTCATGGAGCACGGCATTGAAGTTGCGTACGACGGCATGACGTTCGAACTATGAAGCGTGCGCAGCAAGCACTGACTGCGCACGAACCGGAGATCGCATGAACGCGAAAGACACCTTGAGTGCAGCACCGCACAACACCGCCGGGAGCGGCGAAAAGCCCGGCGACGAAGCCTGGACGCGCGAGGAATTCGAAGCGCAGTTACGCGCGAAGGGCACGGCGTATCACATTCACCATCCGTTCAATGTGAAGATGAATAGCGGCGGCTGCTCGCGCGAACAGATTCGCGGCTGGGTCGCGAACCGTTTCTATTACCAGATCAATATTCCGCTGAAAGACGCAGCGGTGCTCTCCAATTGCCCGGATCGCGAGACGCGCCGCCGCTGGGTGCTGCGCATTCTCGATCACGACGGCTATGGCGACGAGGAAGGCGGCATAGAAACATGGGCGCGTCTTGGCGACGCGGTCGGCCTGTCGCGCGACGAACTGTGGTCGCTCAAGCATGTGACGCCGGGCGTGCGCTTTGCCGTCGACGCGTACGTGAATTTCGCACGCCGCGCACCATGGCAGGAATCGGTGTGTTCGTCTCTGACGGAAATGTTCGCGCCACAAGTGCATCGCGACCGGCTCGCAAGCTGGCCCGAACACTATCCGTGGATCGAAGCGTCCGGCCTCGCGTATTTCCGCTCACGCATCACGCTCGCGCAGCGCGACGTGGAGCACGGTCTCCAGGTCACGCTCGATCATTTCACGCGGCGCGAACAGCAGGAACGTGCGCTCGAGATTTTGCAATTCAAGCTCGACATACTGTGGACCATGCTGGACTCGATCGAAAAGGCGTTCCCACAATGAACGACATGTCCAACGCGGAACGTCCCGCCCTCAACAAGCTGTTTCGCCTGCAATGGGAACCGGCGCAAGACGCTCACGTGCTGCTCTATCCGGAAGGGATGGTGAAGCTCAACCAGAGCGCGGCGGAAATTCTCAAACGGTGCGACGGCACGCGCGACATGAATGCGCTGATTGCCGATCTCGAGCAGGCGTTCAACGCCACCGGACTCGGTCCCGAAGTGCGCGCATTCGTCGCTGAAGCGCATTCACGTGGATGGCTGGAGTAGCGCGATGACCGATCTTTCGCAACCCGTTGCCGACGCACGGTCTCAAGCCGTGCCGGAGGGCGTCGCGCCGCCGCTGTGGCTGCTCGCGGAGTTGACCTACCGCTGCCCGCTGCATTGCGCGTTCTGCTACAACCCGGTCGACTACACCGATCACAGTCGCGAACTCAGCACCGAGCAATGGATCGGCGTGCTGCGCGACGCGCGCGCGCTCGGCGCCGCGCAACTCGGATTTTCGGGCGGCGAACCGCTGGTGCGCGACGATCTCGAAGTGCTGGTCGAAGAAGCACGGCAGCTCGGGTTCTACACGAATCTGATCACGTCCGGCATCGGTTTGACCGACAAGCGCCTCGGCGATCTGAAGGCGGCCGGTCTCGATCACATTCAACTGTCGTTTCAGGATTCGACGCAGGAACTCAACGACTTTCTGAGCAGCACGCGCACGTTCGATCTGAAACAGCGGGTTGCTGCGTCGATCAAGCGGCATGGCTTTCCAATGGTGCTGAACTGCGTGCTGCATCGCTACAACCTGCCGCACGTCGACAAGATCATCGACATGGCGCTTGCGATGGGCGCCGAATATCTGGAACTCGCGAACACGCAGTACTACGGCTGGGCGCATCACAATCAGGCTCAACTGATGCCGACACGCGAGCAGCTCGATGAAGCAGAAGCCGTGGTGGAACGTTATCGACGCACGCACGGCGACCGGTGCAAGATTTTCTTCGTCGTGCCTGACTACTTCGAACGACGCCCGAAGCGTTGCATGAACGGCTGGGGCGCGGTCTTCCTTGGCGTAGCACCCGACGGCGCAGCGCTGCCGTGCCACGCCGCGCGCGGTCTGCCCGGACTCGTGCTGCCGAACGTCAAAGAGACGCCGCTGCGCGAGATCTGGTATCACAGCGACGCTTTCAACCGCTTTCGCGGTCTGCAGTGGATGAAAGAACCGTGCCGCAGTTGCGAGGAGAAGGAGCGCGATCTCGGCGGCTGTCGCTGCCAGGCGTATCTGCTCACCGGCGACGCAGCCAATGCCGACCCGGTTTGCGACAAGTCGCCGTCGCATGAAAAAGTGGTGAACGTGACGCGCCTGGCGGCATCGGCCAGCGCGCCGCGTGAGCAACCCATCCTGTTCCGGAACGACGCGAACTCGCGCAAGCTTCTGGCTGCGCAAGCGGCGGATAAGCCGCATGACGGCGGCCATTACGAGTAAGTGGCAAGGGACAGTGCTGCAGGGTACCGGAGTAACGCGCTGAAGCGCGAACTCTGATCGACCGCGTTGCATGGAGGCTGAACATGGCAGGGGCGGACATTTCAGTGTTGCTCGTCGACGATCACGCCGTGGTGCGCGAAGGCTACCGGCGTCTGCTCGAAGTGAATGCCGACGTGCATGTGTGCGGCGAGGCGGCCGACGCCACCCTCGCCTATCAGCGCTTCTGTGCGTTGCGGCCCGATGTCGTGGTGATGGACGTGTCGCTGCCGGGAGCAAGCGGCATCGAGGCGATGCGGCGCATGCTCGCGCGCGAGCCCGATGCCCGGGTGCTGATTTTCAGCGTGCATGAAGAAGCGATTTTCGTGCGCCGCGCGCTCGACGCCGGCGCGCTCGGCTATGTGACCAAGGCCAGCGCACCCGATGTGCTCGTGGAAGCGGTTCGCACGATCGCGAGACGCGCGAGCTATCTGAGCCCTGACGTCTCGCAGGCGCTCGCACTGCGCAACGCCTTCAGCGAAGGCCCGCCTGGGCGGCAGTTATCCGCGCGTGAATTCGAAGTGCTGCGTCTGCTCGTGCAGGGTTACACGCTGCCGAGCATCGCCGAAAAACTCGGTCTTAGCCAGAAGACGGTGGCCAATCATCAGTCGGTGATCCGGCAGAAGTTCGGTGCCGACAACGGTGTTCAACTCGCGCAAATGGCAAGCCGCCTCGGACTTCAGTTCACCGGTTCGGCGAGCCCCGCCTGAGCGGGCACGCGCGCGCAAAACAGGAAGCCGCCTTCGGGCTTGCTCGCCACATGAAATTCGCCGCCGAGCGCCTCAACGCGCTCGCGCATGCCGATCAGGCCCAGGCCGTCGCGCGGTGCATCCAGATCGACACCGGGGCCGTCGTCGGCCATGGTCACGACGATTTCGTCGATCGACTCGTTCGCCTTCGCAGTGTTTTCTGACATGTGTGCTTCGCGCGGCGCGCGCACCATGAACACCTCCACGCGCGAGTTGCGCGCGAACTTCGACACGTTCGTCAGCCCTTCCTGCACGAGCCGGTAAAGCGTGATCGTCAACGCGTCGCTAAGGCCCGAGTAATCGCCTTCTATTGTCAGCGAGAACGACGCATCCGGCAGCCGCTCCCGCCAGCCGTCGATGCAATGTTCAAGTGCACTCGGCAAGCCGAATTCATCCAGACCGATAGGCCGCAGCCGCCGGATCATGCCGCCGATTTGCCGGTACACATGGCTCGCGCTCTGCATCAGACCAAGCGATATTCGATGAACCTCCGGTTCGCGTGCCGCTGAAAGATCGCGAATGCGCGCCGCGTCGAGTGAAATCGCGTTCAGGTATTGGCCGAGTTCATCGTGCAGTTCCCGCGCGAGATGGCGGCGCTCGATCTCCTGTGCCTGCAACGCCTGATTGCCGAGACGCCGGTTATCGGCCAGCAGACGTTCGGCCTGTTCTTCCAGCGCGCGGCTATAGGCAAGCTCGCGGCGCGTCTCGCGATAGCGCCGCCACGCGAACCAGGCGAGGCCCAAAGAGAGCACGCACAGCGTGCCCGGCAATTCGTCGAGCTGGAAGCGCTCCAGACCTCGCGTCCAGCGATACGCGTGCTCGCTGACATCGAACACCGAACTCAACACCGCAGCGAGCGTGGTCAGCGCGAGCACACATGCGAGATCGCGCGGAACCGTCGAATGCGATGGCTCGCGGCGCGCTGACGAAGGTTTGGAGGAATCGCTCGACATCACGTTTGCATTCTACTCAGGCCGGTCGGACACGAACTCTGGTTGCAACGAGTTAGGGAACGCTTCCTCGCGATTTCGGGAAAAGCTCCCGAGCTTCCGCGCGATGGCGCATGCGAAGCTTTGCACACCTTGAAAGAAAGCGCTACGCATGCCGCAACGCGGCTGCGCCATCAAAAAAGCGTCGCCCCGGCAGGAGACAGAATAATGAATATCGCATCACGCGTGCGTCGTCCCAATACCGTGCTCAAACTGCAGCGACGCGCCAGCCTGACGCTGGGATTCGGCAGCGCGCTCGCGAGCATTTCGGTCGGCGCGTGGGCTGACGGGCAACCGGCGGCCGAGGTGTCGGCATCGGCAGCGACATCGGCGGAAGTTGTCGAGACCGGTGCGGACGGCGAGGTAACCACGCTCGCGCCGGTCGTGGTGGTCGGCACCACGCCGCTTCTCGGCATCGGCACACCGCTCGCTCAGGTGCCGGCCAATGTGCAAACGGTCCACGCGCAAGACATCGCGCAACAGCACCGCAGCACGCTCACCGATTACTTCGCGAAGAATCTGCCGAGCGTCGATATCGCCGATGCGCAGGGCAATCCGTATCAGATGAACGTCAACTATCGCGGCTTCACCGCGTCGCCGTTGCTCGGCACACCGCAAGGCATTTCGGTGTTCGTCGACGGCGTGCGCGTGAACGAGCCGTTCGGCGACGTGGTCAACTGGGACGTGCTGCCACAGCAAGCCATCGACACGATTCAACTGATTCCGGGTTCCAATCCGACCTATGGCCTGAACACGCTCGGCGGCGCGCTTGCTATCACCACGAAGAACGGCAAGACGAGCCCCGGCGGGGAGGCCGAAGTGTCGCTCGGCTCGTGGGGCCGCAAGAGCGCGCAGATCGAGCAAGGCGGCACGATCGGACAGAACCTCGACTACTACGTGACCGGCAACGTGGCCAACGACAACGGCTGGGCCGAACAGAATGCAAGCCGCGTGCGCCAGATCTTCGGCAAGCTGCGTTATACCGATGCGGACACCACGCTGTCGCTGTCGGCAGGTGGCGCGGACAACGATCTGCACGGTACGCAGACTATTCCGCGTTCGTTTCTTGGCAACCCGAAGCAGCCGTACACCTATCCCGACCAGAACCTCAACACGGCGGGCTACCTGACGCTGTCCGGCGAACACTACTTCAGCGACAACGTGGAACTGAGCGGCAATGCGTACTACCGGCATTTCCGCAACAGCAACCTGAGCAGCAACACCAATCCGAACTTCGGCTCCATCGGGGACGACGGCGACCTCGACACCACGCAGGCGACCAACGAAAAATCGGTGGTCTCGACCGAGAGCTACGGCGCGAGCCTGCAGCTCACGTTGCTCGGCAAACTCGGCGGCATGGAGAATCAGTTCGTGGCTGGCGTGTCGGCGGACATTGCAAATTCGCGCTACACGGAATCGTCGCAAGACGCGGTGTTCACCGACTCACGCGCGACGCTCGGCATCGGCGATTTCACGCAGCAAACCGCGGCGAAAACGCATAACGGCAACTACGGCATCTACATGCAAGACACGTTGTCGCTGACGAAGCAATGGTCGCTGACGCTTGCGGGCCGCTACAACTGGGCGGATGCCACCATCGGCGACTCGAGCGGCCTTCAGCCGCAGCTGAACGGACACCATACGTTTTCCCGTTTCAATCCGGCAGTCGGCATCAACTGGAATCCGACTTCGACGTTCACGGCCTATGCCACCTACAACGAAGGCATGCGCTCGCCCACGGCGATCGAACTCGCCTGCGCAGACCCCGCCGCGCCCTGCTCGCTGCCGAACGATTTCGTATCCGACCCGGCGCTGCAACCGGTGATTTCGAAGACCTTCGAGTTCGGCGCGCGCGGACGGGTCGGTCAGGCGACGACATGGAGCGCGGCCGTGTATAGAACGACGCTCGATAACGACATAGAGTTCATCAGCAGCAACGGCGCCGCGAGCAATCGTGGCTTCTTTCAGAACGTCGGCCGCACGCGCCGGCAAGGCTTCGAGCTTTCCGGGCGCAGCCAGCTAGGTCCACTCGCCGTGACGGCGAGCTACAGCTATATCGACGCAACCTACCGGTCGGCCTGGACCGAGAGCAGCCCGAGCAATTCGAGCGCGGACGCGAACGGCAACATTGCCGTGAAGCCGGGCGACCATCTGCCCGGAATTCCGGCGAACACGGTCAAGCTGCAGCTCGACTATGCAGCCACCGCGAAGTGGAAGGTTGGCGCGAACCTCACGTGGCGCGGCGGCATCTATGCACAGGGCGACGAAAACAACCAGGACGTGAACGGCAAGATCGCCGGCTATCTGCTGATCGATCTGGATACGTCGTACCAGGTGACCAAACAGTTGCAGGTCTTCGCGAACATCACGAACCTGCTCGACAAGCGGTATGCGAGCTTCGGCACGCTAGGCGAGAACTTCTTCAACGGCCCCAATCATACGTTCGACGGCGCGAACCCGAGCAACGAGCAGTTCGTCGGGCCAGGCGCGCCGCGCGGGTTCTGGGTCGGCCTGCGCTATGCGTGGAAGTGACACGATGCGACACGATGCATACGCGAGGCGATGACACATGATGGACCTGTCATCGCCCCGCGAATGAGCGGCAGTCAGCGCGATTCGATCGAGCCGTCGCTATGCGGATAGGTAACGATTCCCCATGCGAGCGGCAACTGGCCGATCTGCGTAATCGGCTGATAGCTGCGCGCATCGAGCACATAGACGGCGTCTGAGCGCCCGCAGGCCACCAGCAGTTTCGTGCCGTCCGGCGTAAAGCTGAAGTGCCAGCAGCGTTGTCCCACCGGAACGTCGGCGAGATGCTCGTAGCTGTGGCCGTCGAACACCTGGACCGTCTTGTCGCGCGCCGCGGCGACGAAGAGCCTCTTGCCCTCCGGACCGTAGGCCACGCCGTATGGACCCAGCTTGGTATCCACGGTCCGGACGACCTTGAACGTGTGCGCGTCGATGACGACCAGCTTGCTCAACGACTCGAGCGTGACCACGTATTCCTTGCCGTCCGGCGACAGGCGGATGCCGCGCGGACGCCCGCCCGCCGCGAGCTTCACGGTTCTGAGCGGTGCTCCGGTGCGCGCGTGATAGACGGAAACCGTGTCGTCGCCTTCGTTCGTGACGAGCATGCTCTTGCCGTCACGCGAAAACTCGATGCCCTCGGTTTCGTGACCGCTCGTCACCGAACGCACCACGCGCCAGGTCTTCATATCGACGATCGCGATCTCGGCGGGCGGCTTGTTCGCATCGTCATCGTCGTCGGCATGCGGTTTGTTGCCTGACTCGTTAGCCGGCTTGCCGGGCTGCGCGTTCGCGGCGGGCGGCCCGCCGTCTTCGCCCGGCTCGTATGTGACGTACGCATAGCCGTTGTGCACACGCACAAACTCCGGATTCTTGCCGATTTTCACGCGCTGCACGACTTCCCCGGAAGCCGTATCGATGACGGCGAGGTCGCCGGTGTTCTTGTTGGCCACCAGGAGGCGCGATCCGTCCGCATTCAGGCTCAGCCCGCGCGGACCGGCTTCGCCGACAGGAAACGTCTTCGTTAGCGACATCTTGTCGAGGTCGATCACACCGACACCGGCCTTCTCGCTCGTCACATAAGCCGTTGGCGCCGCGGCTAGCGCCGGGGCGGCCGCGAATGCGGCAAAGACAGCCGCGACAGCCGCAGCTAAAACAATGGGACGTCCCCCTGTTGTTATACGAACGCGTGTCTCCAGCATATTTTTTACTCCGTTGTGAAAGCGCTGTGCCGCGCAAGCCCGGCATTCAAGCAAAGTAGTTCATTAAAGGAACGTTTGGCAACGCAGAGGGGCAGGAAATTTTCCCGAATTGACTTAGCAACTGCAGTAGCCGTTCTAAAACGCCGCTCCGCAGCGGAGAATGAATGCGCAGACATCGACGATACGACGCACGTCGCCTGCCTCTAGTCCGCTAGTTGCCTGCGTTTCGCTTTTCATGCGAAGCGACTTGAAGGAAACGATATGCAGCACTATGGTGTCGCGAATGTCTGGCAGAGCGGCGATCTCGTCACACGCGCGGTCCTCGGCACGCTTTTCATCATGTCCATCGTGTCGTGGACTGTCATCGTCGTCAAACTGTGGCACGTCATGCGCATCAAGCGTGTGACCGGCCGCACCGACGCATTGTTCTGGCAAGCGGACAGCTTCGAACACGGGCTCGAAGACCTGGGCGGCCTTAATAGTCACAGTGACGACGCATCGGCGGCAGTGCTGCGCGACAATCCTCTTCTGGCGCTTGCTGTGGCAGCCGCGGAAGCCGCGGCTCATCACCGGCAAAACAGGCCGCATCTGCAAGACCGCATCGGCGTGTCGGACTGGATTGCGCGCCGTCTGCAGGGCACCATCGACGACATCATCGCCCATATGCAAAGCGGTCTCGCCGTGCTGGCGTCGATCGGCAGCACCGCGCCGTTCGTCGGCCTCTTCGGCACCGTGTGGGGCATTTACCATGCGCTGATCGTGATCGGCGAAACGGGACAGGCCTCGATCGATCATGTTGCCGGACCGGTCGGCGAGTCGCTCATCATGACTGCGTTCGGGCTCTTTGTCGCAATACCCGCGGTGCTCGGGTACAACGGCCTCACGCGCGCGAACAAGTCGATCGTCACCCGGCTCAAGCGCTTTGCGCATGGACTGCACGCGTACTTCGTCACCGGCCTGCAACTGCCGCGCGCGTGACCCGATAGCGCACGAGCATGCCGCTCACGCGGCGCGCTCGCAGCGTTGAAAGCCGTTAAAGGATCGGTTATCGCGGTCCAAAGAAACTCTGAGTTCAAATTGCCGTGCCGCTCCGCTATCGTGACTGCACACCGGCGACATGCATGACGCCGCTCTGCAAACATGAAGAGGACTGGCTCATGCAAGCCTTGATCTTCGATGTGGACGGCACGCTTGCCGATACCGAAAGCGCGCACCTGCACGCGTTCAATGCGGCATTCGCGGAAGCCGGTCTCGACTGGCACTGGGACGAAGCCCTCTACTCGCGTCTTCTCGCGGTAGCGGGCGGCAAGGAGCGTCTGCTGCATTACTGGCGCATCGCCGACCCGCAAGAAGCCGAGGGCTCGGGCGTGAGCCGCGTCATCGACACGGTGCACGCGATCAAGACCCGTCATTACGCGGCCCGCGTGCGCAACGGCGGGTTGCCGTTGCGGCCCGGCATTGTGCGGCTGATCGACGAAGCCGCCGAGGCCTCCATTCCCGTGGCAATCGCGACGACCACCACGCCGGCGAATCTCGATGCGCTTCTACAAGGTCCGTTCGGCCCCGATTGGCGGAGCCGTTTCGCTGCGATCTGCGACGCGAGCACCACGCAGAAAAAGAAACCTGCGCCCGATGTCTTCCTCGACGTGCTTCGGCGACTCGGCCTGCCAGGCGCGGCCTGCATGGCGTTCGAAGACTCCGCCAACGGTCTGCGGGCCGCGCGCGCGGCGCTGATACCGACTGTCGTAACACCGACTGCATACACATCGCAGGATTCCTTCGACGGCGCGTTAGCCGTGCTGCCTCATCTCGGCGATCCTCATACGGCGATCCCATCCGGAACGGCAGGCGAGCGGCCCGCATGGGTGGACCTCGACACGTTGCGCCGCTGGCACCGCGATGCGTTGAACGAGGCCGCTGCCGTATGAGCGCGCAACCTGTTTTATCGCCGCAAGCGCGAACACGTGCCGTGCTGATCGACCTCGACGGCACGATGGTTCACACCGCGCCGGATATCGTCGAAGCGGCGAGCCGCATGCTCGCCGACTTCGGTCGGGCGCCGTTGCCATTCGACACGGTCAGCGGCTTTATCGGCAAAGGTGTTCCGAACCTCGTTCGACGCACGCTCGAGGCGGCGGCGCTGGACCGGCAAGTAGATATGAGCGACGGACTGGCGACTTTTCATCGGCACTATGAGCAGACCAATGGCAAGCATGGCCATGTGTTTGCGCACGTCGCCGCGGGTCTCGACGAGCTTCGACAGCTCGGCTACCGGCTTGCATGCGTCACCAACAAACCGGAGGCGCTTGCAGCGCCGTTGCTGCTGATGACAGGCCTCGCGGATCATCTCGACCTGCTGGTCGCAGGCGATTCGATCGAGCGCATGAAGCCCGATCCCGAACCGCTGTTGCACGCTTGCCGATTGCTGGGCGTAGATGTGGAGTGCAGCGTGCTGGTCGGCGATTCTCCGGTTGACGTTAGCGCGGCGCGAGCCGCCGGTATGCCGGTGTTCATCGTGAGCTACGGGTATGGCGGCCCGGATGGCCCAGAGGCGTTGCAATGCGATGCGCTGATCGATTCGTTTGCGAAACTGCCTGCTCTGCTTCTTCCGCGCTAAAACCTGCGACGGACACCGGCAAGCGCCCACGCTTGCGAATCGGTGCCCGTTGTAGTCTCACTTCGCGTGCCTGACTGGTATCCATCGTCTTTTTTCTGGGCGTTAGTGGCGCACGTGTCCGCACCGCTGGCCGATTTCACCGCGAATGCTGGCTCTCCCACATACCGGCGGCTTACAGGTTGTCATGCTGACAACTCAGGCGCGCGCGCGAAAGGAGGTCGCCATGTCGGTTTATGTAGATGAAGGGTTCCGGCCCTGTGTGACGGAGTGCGCGACGGTCGCGTTCAGAGTGTGCCGCGACGACCGGGCGCAGATTTTCGAAGTGAGCGCGGATGCGTTGATCGCCTTTTGCGGCGCGGCAAGCGCGCGAAAAAAAGACTTACTGCTCGCATTCGAAGGCGCGCAGAACGAGATTCTCACGGTGGCCGCCCAAAGGTGGACCTTCACGCCGAGCGAGCCCGTTCGGCTGGGTGTCGACGAATTCCGTATGATCTTGCATTAGTATGACCACGCATTAGTCAGCAAAATAGGTAAGCAAGACTCGCGTCATGACCTGGATCGCCGCCCTGCCGATGTACAACATCACGCCCTCGCTCGAGACCGAGTGGCGCGGGTGGCTTTCCGACGTCTTGCGCATGGTCAAGCCCGCGTGCCGCATCGTCGAACCCGACGAAGAATTGCACGGCTTCTGGCGCCGGCCCAATCTGTTGATGTCGCAAACCTGCGGTTATCCGTTGATGCACGGCTTGCACGAACAGGTGCAGTTGATCGCCACGCCGCGCTTCGACGCGCCTGGTTGCGAAGGCGCGCATTACTCGAGCGTGCTGGTCACGCGCTCGGACGCGCCGTTCGATACGCTCGCGTCGCTGCGGGGCGCACGCGCCGCCTACAACCAGGACGATTCGAACAGCGGCATGAATGCGCTACGCCACGCGGTCGCGCCGCACTCGCACGAGGGTGCGTTCTTCCGCGCTGCGGTCCGCACCGGTTCGCATGTCGGCTCGCTGCGTGCCGTCGCGGAGAACAGGGCGGATGTCGCCGCGATAGATTGTGTGACGTTCGCTTTTGTCTGCGATGAAATGCCGGAACTCGCACGGCGAGTCAGGCGCATAGGCATGACAGCGGCCTCGCCGGGTCTGCCTTTAATCGCATCGGACACGGTGCCCGCCGCAACGGTGGAAGCGTTGCGAGAGGCGCTTAACGAAGCGCTCGCACTGCGGCCCGATCGCGCAAGACGCCTGCGTTTGCAGGGCTTTTCCACGTTGCCGCTCGACGACTATAAACGCATTGCGCAACTGGAAAACGAGGCGCGCGCGGCCGGGTACACGCGCCTCGGCTGAGGTTTCGTTGCGGCTTTTACGCAGCCGGAAATGATCGCGCCTATTGCACGTCTAGCACCAGAAGCTGTGCACCATCGGCCACCTGATCGCCGACCGCATACAGCACTTCAGACACCGTGCCTGCTGCCGGTGCGCCGATCGTGTGCTCCATTTTCATCGCTTCCATCACGATTAGCGGCGTGCCTTTCTCCACCACCGCGCCCGGCTCGACCAGGACCGCGATGACCTTGCCGGGCATCGGCGCGGTCAAGCGTCCTTCGCCATGTTCGGCGTCCGCGGCATGTGCGAGCAGGTTCTGCCACTCGAAGGCCAGCGCGTGACCAAGACAGAACACATGGAACGTATCGCCGTCGATGAACACACGGCCCGTGGCGCGCGCATCGCCTATCGTCGCGCGGTATTCATGCAAGCCCGCGCCGCTAGACCATGAGAAAGCTTCGCGCACGCCGTCGTGTTCGAGCGTTTGCGTCGCGCCGTCGCGTGCAAAAGCGACGGTGAACGGGCTGCCGGTTTCCCCGCTGCTTTCGATAGCGAGCCAGCCCAGCGTTTGTGTGAAGCCGCTGTTCAGGCGCCAGTGCGATAGCGCATCCCACGGCGACGCGCCGTGCGCGGTGCCGCCCTCGCGCGTGAGCAGCGCGGCGCACGCAAGCGCGAGCGCTTCCTTGAACGGCTTCTTTACAGGCGCGAACAACGCTTCGTGATGCCGCTCGATCAGGCCCGTATCGAGGTCCCCCGTTGCGAACGGCTCGCTCTCGACGATGCGTTGCAGGAACTCGACGTTGGTGTGCGGACCGACCACCTCACACGCGTGCAGCGCACGGCTCATTCGCGCGAGCGCTTCCTCTCGCGTCGCGCCGTGTACGATCAGCTTCGCGATCATCGGATCGTAGAACGGCGTGATCGTATCGCCCTCGCGCACGCCGCTGTCGATGCGCACCGGCGCCTTGCGGCTTTCACCCGCGCCCGCATGGATCGCGAATTCCACGCCTTCAGGCATGCGCAAATGCTTGAGCGTGCCGGTCGAAGGCAGGAACCCGCGCGCCGGATGTTCGGCGTAGATGCGCGCCTCGATTGCGTGGCCGTCAATCTTCAACTGGTCCTGCGTGAGCGGCAGCGGTTGGCCGGCGGCGACGCGCAGTTGCCATTCCACCAGGTCCTGACCGGTGATCATTTCCGTCACCGGGTGCTCGACCTGCAAGCGGGTGTTCATCTCCATGAAATAGAAGTCACCTGTAGCCGTCATGATGAATTCAACGGTACCGGCGCCCACGTAGTTCACGGCGCGCGCGGCGGCCACTGCGGCCTCGCCCATTTCGCGCTTGATTTGCGCGGACAATCCCGGCGCGGGCGCTTCTTCCAGCACCTTCTGATGACGCCGTTGCACCGAGCAGTCGCGGTCGAACAGATAAACCGCGCCGCCGTGACGATCTGCGAAGACCTGCACTTCGACGTGACGCGGCCGCGTCAGATACTTTTCGATCAGCACTCGATCGTTGCCGAAACTGCTTGCCGCCTCGCGCTTGCACGAAGCGAGCGCCGCGAGGAAGTCTTCGCTGCGCTCGACAACACGCATGCCCTTGCCGCCACCGCCCGCACTGGCCTTGAGCAGCACCGGATAGCCGATCGCATCTGCTTCGCGATGCAATAGTTCGGGGTTCTGATCATCGCCGTGATAACCGGGAACGAGCGGCACCGCCGCCGCGTGCATCAACGCCTTCGCCGCGGCTTTCGAGCCCATCGCGGCGATCGCTTCGACCGGCGGTCCAATGAATACGATGCCGGCGGCTTCGCATGCATGCGCGAAGTCTTCGTTCTCCGACAGGAAGCCATAGCCGGGGTGCACGGCCTGTGCGCCGGTTGCGCGCGCCGCCTCGATAATGCGCGCTACGCGCAAATAACTTTCCGCCGCGGTCGCGCCGCCGATATGCACGGCTTCGTCGCAGGCGCTGACGTGCTTTGCATCGGCGTCCGCGTCTGAATAAACGGCCACACTCGCAATGCCGAGCCGCTTGCAGGTCGCCGCGACGCGGCACGCGATTTCGCCCCGGTTTGCAATCAGGATCTTGTTGAACATGAGTTGTCTCGATCTCGGGATATTCTTCTGGTGAAGGCCTGCGGGCGCCTCGGAATGTCAGTGAGCCGCGCTTCAATCACGCCAGGCAGGCGTGCGCTTTTCAAGGAATGACGCGACGCCTTCGCGGCCTTCCGCGCCGGCTCGCGTGCGCGCGATGCGCGCGGCCGTGTCTTCGATCAGTGCATCGTTCAACTTGCGGCCTGCCATGTCCTGCACGAGCCGCTTGCAATTGCGCACCGCTTGCGGACCGTTCGCGCACAGGGTTTGCGCGATCTGCTGCACGGTGGCATCCAGTTGCCCGGCGCTGACCGCTTCGCCGACGAACCCGAGGCGCAGCGCCGTCGCGCAGTCGAACTGCTCAGCGGTAATGAAATAGCGGCGCGACGCCTGCTCGCCCAACGCGCGAACCACGTAGGGCGCGATAGTCGCCGGAATGAGCCCTAGCCGCGCTTCCGACAGGCAGAAGCGAGCGCTTTCCACCGCCACAACGATGTCGCACGCCGAGATGAGTCCCATGCCGCCCGCATAGGCGTCGCCATTTACACGGGCGATTACCGGCTTGCTGCAACGATAGATGGACGACAGCATGTTCGCGAGCAGCATCGCGTCGGCGCGGTTCTCCTCGTCGGAGTAGGCGGCCATCTTCTTCATCCAGTTCAGATCGGCGCCCGCGCAAAAAGCCTTGCCGTTTGCGGCGAGCACGACCGCGCGCACGTCGTCGCGCGTGTCCAATGCCGTGAAGGCCGATGTCAGTTCGGCGATCATCGTTTCGTTGAACGCGTTGCGCACGTCCGGACGATTCAGCGTAACGGTTGCAACGTGCCCGGCGAATTCGACATTCAGTGTTTCATAGTGCATCGTGTCGGCTCCCATGCGTCGTGCTGCGTCACATCCGGAACACGCCGAAGCGCGTATCTTCGATCGGCGCATTCATCGCAGCCGACAGACCGAGACCGAGCACGTCGCGTGTTTGCGCCGGGTCGATGACGCCGTCATCCCAAAGACGCGCGCTCGCATAGTACGGATGGCCCTGATGCTCGTATTGCTCGCGAATCGGCTGTTTGAAGGCCTCTTCTTCGTCGGCGCTCCATGAGCCGCCTCTGCCTTCGATACCGTCGCGCCTGACCGTGGCCAGGACCGACGCCGCCTGCTCGCCGCCCATTACCGAAATACGCGCGTTCGGCCACATCCAGAGAAAACGCGGCGAGAACGCGCGACCGCACATGCCGTAATTGCCCGCACCGAAAGAGCCGCCAATGATCACCGTGAACTTCGGCACTTTCGCCGTGGCCACTGCCGTTACCATCTTTGCGCCGTTACGTGCGATGCCTTCGTTCTCGTACTTGCGGCCCACCATGAAGCCTGTGATGTTCTGCAGAAATACGAGCGGGATCTTGCGCTGGCAGCACAGTTCGATAAAGTGCGTGCCCTTCAGCGCGGACTCTGAAAACAGAATGCCGTTGTTTGCAATGATGCCGACCGGATGGCCCCAGATATGCGCGAAGCCGCACACAAGCGTCGTGCCGTAACGTGCCTTGAATTCGTCGAATGCAGAGTCGTCGACAATGCGCGCGATCACCTCGCGAATATCGAACGGCTTTCTCGTATCCACGGGAATCACGCCGTACATGCTCTTCACGTCGTAGCGCGGCGGCTTCGGCTCCTGCAACATGAGCGCCACGTGCTTCGTGCGGTTCAGATTGCCGACGATGCTGCGTGCAATCGCCAATGCATGTGCGTCGTTTTGCGCGAGATGATCGACCACGCCGGACAGACGTGTATGCACGTCGCCGCCGCCGAGGTCTTCCGCGCTGACCACTTCGCCGGTTGCGGCTTTCACGAGCGGCGGACCGCCGAGAAAGATGGTCCCCTGGTTCTTCACGATGATCGATTCATCGCTCATGGCCGGGACATAGGCGCCGCCTGCGGTGCATGAGCCCATTACCACCGCAATCTGCGGAATACCCGCTGCAGACAGATTTGCCTGGTTGTAGAAGATGCGGCCAAAGTGGTCGCGGTCGGGAAACACGTCGTCCTGATTCGGCAGGTTCGCGCCGCCCGAGTCGACGAGATACACGCACGGCAAGTGGTTTTCCGCCGCGATTTCCTGCGCACGCACGTGCTTCTTGACCGTGACCGGATAGTACGTGCCGCCTTTGACCGTCGCATCGTTGCAAACGATCACGCACTCGTGGCCCGCAATCCGTCCGATACCGGTGATCACGCCGGCGCCCGGCGCGTCGTCGTTATACATGCCGTAAGCTGCGAGTTGCGAGAACTCGAGAAACGGGGTGCCCGGATCGAGCAGCTTTTCGATGCGCTCGCGCGGCAGCAATTTGCCGCGCCCTGTGTGCTTTTCGCGTGCTGCCTGCCCGCCGCCCAGCGCGAGCTGTTCGACCTTCGCACGAAGATCGGCGACCAGCGCCTCGAGCGCCGCCGCGTTCGCGCGGAAGTCGTCGGAGCGCGGGTTCAGCTTGGATTCGATGATCGGCATTGCGTGGCTTCTCCTGTGTCGATCGGAGAATCGGAGTCGGCGCTTTAGCGCTTACTGCGATCTCATGCCGCTTGTTTGGAAGTTGGCGCGTGAACGCTTACGCAGTCTCGGCAAACAGCTCGCGGCCAATCAGCATGCGGCGGATTTCGCTCGTGCCCGCGCCGATTTCATACAGCTTCGCGTCGCGCCACAAACGCCCGACCGGATACTCGTTGATATAGCCGTTGCCGCCGAGAATCTGGATCGCTTCGCCCGCCATCCATGTCGCTTTTTCGGCCGTGTAGAGGATCACGCCCGCGCAATCCTTGCGGACCTGGCGCACGTGCGCGGTGCCGAGCGTGTCCAGTTGACGGCCAACCGCGTAGAGATACGCGCGGCACGCCTGCAGCGTGGTGTAGAGATCGGCAACCTTGCCCTGAATCAGCTGGAATTCGCCGATCGATTGACCGAACTGCTTGCGGTCGTGAATGTACGGCACGACCGCATCCATCACCGCGACCATGATGCCCGTGGGGCCGCCCGCGAGCACCGCACGCTCGTAGTCGAGGCCGCTCATCAGTACTTTCACGCCGCCGTTCAATTGCCCGAGAATGTTTTCCTCAGGCACTTCCACGTCCTGAAAGACGAGCTCGCCCGTGTGCGAGCCGCGCATGCCGAGCTTGTCGAGCTTTTGCGCAACCGAGAAACCCTTCATGCCTTTTTCAACGATAAACGCGGTAATGCCACGCGAATTCGCTTCGACATCGGTCTTCGCGTAGACGACCAGCGTATCGCAGTCCGGGCCGTTGGTGATCCACATTTTGGTGCCATTCAGCACATAGCGGTCGCCCTTCCTGTCGGCGCGCAGCTTCATGCTGACCACGTCAGAACCCGCATTAGGCTCGCTCATTGCAAGCGCGCCGACGTGTTCGCCCGACACGAGTTTCGGCAAGTACTTCTGTTTTTGCGCCTCGGTGCCGTTGCGATGAATCTGGTTCACGCATAGATTCGAATGCGCGCCGTATGAAAGACCGACCGAAGCGGACGCGCGCGAGATCTCCTCCATTGCGACCATGTGCGCGGTGTAGCCCATGTTGGCGCCGCCATATTCCTCCGAGACCGTCATGCCGAGCACGCCGAGATCGCCGAATTTGCGCCACAGGTCCATCGGGAACTGGTCCGTGCGATCGATCTCAGCCGCGCGCGGCGCGATTTCTTTCGCAGCGAATCCCGCGATGCTGTCACGCAGCATTTCGATTTCTTCGCCGAGCGGGAATTGCAATCCGGGCAGGTTGCTCATTGCGGTGTCTCCAGAGTTCATTGGCGGCCGGACAACGATGCCGGCGAATTCGATCGCGGCCACGCGGACGGCGGCCGGCTGCTGGGCCGCGTCTCTCGCCATACCTGAGGCGCGCGACGTTCAAGACGCATTTCACGCTAGATTTACGTAAGCGTCAATAGGTATTTCTGAGTCTCACTCAGAAACCCATCGGATCGGTTCATGGCCGCTGATGCTGTGATAGCATGGGCTCAATGTGGCGTTTTTAGCCGAACCCTTCCAGCAAATTGACTTCGACTCATATGACGGTTGCTCTCAAGGCCGAATTGCCCGCATCGCGCCGCCAGCCGGCCGGGCGCAAGTCGCAGCAGCGGGTCAAAGAGATTCTTCAGGCGGGCCGCGACGTGTTCTCCGAGAAGGGCTACGAGCGCGCCACGACCGCCGAGATCGCCCAACGCCTGGGCGTTTCCGAGGCAACCGTCTTCAGCTACTTTCGCGGCAAGCGCGAGTTGTGCGCGCGCGTTATCGGCGACTGGTACGACGAGATCATCGACGCAATCGAATCCGGACTGCCGCGCGACGGCACGGTGCGCCAGCAGTTCGCGTTTATCGTGCGGACGCATTTGCGGCTGATGCTCGTGAACGGCACCGACCTCTGCGCGCTGGTGTTGTCGGAAGGACGCGCGCGTCATCATGAGTTGAGCGAGGCGCTGACCGAGTTGCAGCGCCGCTATACCGCACCGCTAATGCGCGTCCTCGCTCAAGGTCAGGAAAGCGGCCAGATTCGCGCGGACATGCCTTTGCGCCTGTTGCGCTCCATGGTGTTCGGGCCAATGGAACATGTGTTGTGGGACGCGACGCTCGCGAACCGGCACACCGACATCGAAGCAACCGCGGATCAGTTGATCGACGTCCTGTGGGCCGCGTTGACACCGCCCGATCTCGCGGTGAATGCGTTGCAACAGTTCAGGGCGGAAGTGGCGGAAGCAAACCGCCGTTTCGAGGAAGCCACGTGTGAGGCCGCTGCGCGCAACGCCGATCCGGAAAGCGGCGAATAGCGTCTGGCGTTTCGGTTTCTGTTTCCCCTACTATTCGTAGTTCTCGCGAGTTCTGTCTGGTGGCGAAAAAGACGCTAATCTACCGGTCTCACGGTAGATAAAGCGCAGCCAAAAGGAGAACACCAGGTGGCAGATCTCAAGCCCGCGAAAGCCGCAAAATCTTCAACGAGCGCAAAGACTACGAAAGCTGCGAAGGCCGGCAACGTCAGGATCGGCATTGGAGGATGGACCTATGCGCCGTGGCGCGGCACCTTCTACCCTGAAGATCTCACGCAAAGCCGCGAACTCGAGTACGCGAGCCGGCATCTCAGTTCAATCGAAATCAACGGCACCTTTTACGGTTTGCAAAAGCCGGCGAGCTATGAAAAGTGGTATCAGGAAACGCCGGACGACTTCGTCTTTTCGTTGAAGGCGCCGCGCTACTCGACCAACCGCAAGGTACTCGCAGAGGCTGGCGAGACTATCGAACGTTTCTTCGCAAGCGGCGTGCTGCTTCTCAAACAGAAGCTCGGGCCCATCAACTGGCAATTCGCGCCGACCAAGAAGTTCGACAGAGAAGATTTCGAGGCCTTCCTCAAACTGCTGCCGGCGAGCATCGAAGGCATAAAGCTTAGGCATGCAATCGAAGTGCGCAACGACAGCTTCAAGACACCTGAATTCATCTCGCTTGCGCGTAAATATAAGGTCGCAGTCGTGCTGGCCGGCGACAGCGAGTACCCGCAGATCGCGGATATCACCGCGCCGTTCGTCTACGCCCGCATCATGGGTACAACCGATAAACAGGCGAAGGGCTACGCGACCAAAACCCTCGACGCATGGGTCGAACGTGCTCGGCAACTGGCTGCGGGCACGACGCCCGCCGATCTGGAAACGTGCGCCGAGCCGCCCGCAAAAGCGGTCCCACGCGATGTTTATCTGTACGTGATCAGCGGCTTCAAGGAACGCAATCCGGCCGCTGCAATGGCGTTGATCGAGCGGCTTTGAGCGGCGCCGTTTCGGCGGCGGCATGCGAGTGTCATAATCCCGGCAGCGAACCACACGCAACGACACTACATTCAAGGCCGCGAGGCCACCTCACATCGAAAGTCCGGGAGAATACCTTGAGCGCCATCGACAATCCTCTGCACGACCGGGAAGTCGGCTCGGCCGACGCCACGCAGGACACTACGCGCATTGACGACGTTCGCATCGGCGCGGTCCGCCCGCTGATTTCCCCTGCGCTATTGCAGGACGAATTGCCCGTGCCCGCCACCGTGCAATCGCTCGTGGAAAAGACACGCGCGGAAATCGCCGACGTCCTGCACGAACGCGACGACCGGCTGGTGATGATCGTCGGGCCCTGCTCGATCCACGACCATGACCAGGCGATCGAATACGCACACAAGCTGAAGGCTGCGGCCGATGCGTACAAAGACGACCTGCTGATCGTCATGCGCGTGTACTTCGAAAAGCCGCGCACTACAGTGGGCTGGAAGGGCTATATCAACGATCCGCGTCTGGACGGCAGTTTCCGTATAAACGAAGGCCTGCGTCGCGCGCGGCAATTGCTGCTCGACATCAACGGCCTGGGCTTACCTACCGCCACCGAATTCCTTGATCTGCTGAGTCCGCAATACATTGCCGATCTGATCGCGTGGGGCGCAATCGGTGCACGTACAACGGAAAGCCAGAGTCATCGTCAACTCGCTTCGGGGCTCAGTTGTCCGATCGGTTTCAAGAACGGCACAGACGGCGGTGTACAGATCGCCGCTGACGCGATCGTGGCCGCGCGCGCCAGCCACGCGTTCATGGGCATGACCAAGATGGGCATGGCGGCCATCTTCGAAACGCGCGGCAACGACGACGCCCATGTGATTCTGCGCGGCGGCAAGAAAGGACCGAACTACGACAGCGCGTCGGTCGCCGCGAGCTGTGCCGCACTCAAGTCAGCGGGTCTGCGCGAACAGGTGATGATCGACTGCTCGCACGCAAATTCGGGCAAATCGCATTTGCGTCAACTGGACGTGGTGCAGAACGTAGCGCAACAACTTTCAGCGCAGGAGCGCCGCATTATCGGCGTCATGCTTGAAAGTCATCTGGAAGAAGGCCGTCAGGATCTGAAGGCGGGAGAGCCGCTGCGTTACGGCGTGTCGATTACAGATGCTTGCGTAAGCTGGGCGCAAACCGAACCGGTGCTCGAGACACTTGCCGACGCGACACGCAAGCGCCGCGCGAGCTGATCGCGGACACGCGTGATAACTGCATGCAGCAAGCAGGCACACGCGCCGCGCCATCCGCCGATGGATTCGTCCTACCGGGGCTGGGCAGCGCGTGATTCCTCACACCCGAGGCATCGCTCGCGCCGCGCCATGACAGCGCATTGCGGATGCTCCGGCGTGAAGCGCGTTGCATTACGACGCGTTGACGGCTTCCTTGAACGCCTTGCCTGCGGTGAACTTCACCGTCTTGGCAGCAGCGATCTGGATCTCGGCGCCCGTCGACGGATTGCGGCCCACGCGTGCTGCGCGCGCGCCGGTCGAGAAAGAACCGAAACCGACCAGTTGCACCGTATCGCCACCAACAACGGCTTTGGTCACCGCTTCAACGATAGCGTCGATGGTTTGGCCGGTGGCCGCTTTGCTTTCGCCCGTTGCTGCGGCGACTGCATCAATCAGTTCCTGTTTGTTCATAGCACTTCCCGTATGGTAATCATGGAACCGGCGCTACATCTGTCGCGCCGGGACCGACACACTAACGCATAGGCGCGCTTTCGCGCAAACCCTGCGTGTAAGCCTTGTATCACCCGCCCACAGCCGATTTGACGAATTTGTGCGGCAAAGTGCCCTAAGAATCGCCTGCTTACGTGTATTGCCCGCTTGGCCGGCATCGGTCGCGTATCACAATCCGTTGCAATTTCAGTGCTTTAGCGCGACGCAAAAGGGTCGTGGACAAGTTTTTGCTTTGGCGGAGTACTCCATCGGCTACCGTGATTCGGGCAGCGCCGAGCGGGTTTTGAGTTTGCAATTGGGAGAAAGAAAAAAATGAATTTTCGCCATATAGCAACATGTGCACTCGTCGGCGCGCTCTTATGCACGACCGTCTCAGCCGAAGAAAACAGCTGCGCGACGTTGGCGGGAACGACGAATTCGACTTCGCTCCAGCCGTTCCGGGTGCGCGACGGCGAACCCGTCGACCTGATCAGCGGCGCAAAAACAGTGCACGGCAAGCTGCTTCTATTCGGCGAAAACGGCGTGTTTCGCGCTTACTGGCAAGCGGAAAACGGCGCCGAAAAATATGTGCTGGCGAATGCCGGCGACAATGCAGTGCGCCTCATATCCACTCCTCCGCAAGGTAATCCGGCCGCGCAAGGCGAACCGGGCACCACCCTCGGACCATTGCAAGTACTGTCCTGTCCCAAGCTTTGAAGGCCGCCTCAAGGTCAAAGTTACCCACAAGGAGCCCGAAGCGCCTGCCGCCTAAGGTCGCGCAGGTCTTAATTACCGGACCACGACGAATGCTGGACAACGCATCTGATGCATCCAGCGCACTCACGCGCACTCAAGGTCTGATCAGTATGTGCCGATATACCAGGCTGCGTATGCGGCGCAAACGTTAAGGGACAGGAATGGTTGGACTAGCCACTTTGAGGCAGGCATTTTCCGGGGCGGACACAGACCCCGATCTCGTGCGTTCGCAGCTCCAGGCGGTCGGCCGCCAGATTCCGCTTCTTTACTTCATCCTGTTCGTCAATACGCTGGCGGTCACGGTCACGCACGTGCACAGTGCGCCGGCATGGCTTTCGATCTATGCGCCGGGCGCGCTGTGCACGTTGTGCGTCGTGCGATGCATACGGTGGTGGCGCGCGCGGCATCGCGTGCTGACGCATGAAAAAGCCGTGCCCGAGGTACGCAAGCTCGTCTGGCTCTCGAGCTCATTCGGCATTGCCTTTACCACCTGGTCGCTGATGCTGCTGCCGTACGGCACTGCGTACGAGCAGGCGCAGGTTGCGTTCTACATGGCGACTACCGTGGTCGGCTGCGTGTTCTGCCTGATGCACTTGCGCGTGGCCGCCCTGCTGCTTCTGTCCATAGTGATCCTAAGTTTTTCGACGTTTCTCGTCTTCACGGGATCGCCGGTGTTCATCGCGATGGCGATCGACATGACGCTCGTCGGACTTGCACTCGCTTTCATCATCGAGCTGTATCACCGGACATTCTCCGGCGTCGTATATGCGCAGCGCGAATTGCAGGCGAGCCAGGAGAAAACTCAAAGGCTCAGCGACGAGAACTTTCGCCTTGCGAGCATCGACAGCCTGACCGACCTGCCCAACCGCCGCAGCTTCTTCGCTTCGCTGCGGGCGTTGTCCGAGCAGGCGCTTGCCACCGGCGACGGATTCAATGTCGGCCTCATCGATCTGGACGGCTTCAAGCAGGTCAACGATATCTACGGCCACGCAAGCGGCGACCTCGTGTTGCAGGAAGTCGGCTTGCGACTGCTCGCGCTGGCCGAGCCCGGCATCTTCTTCGCACGGCTTGGCGGCGACGAATTTGGCGTGCTGGCCCAACACACGCAGTCGAACGAAACGCTATTCGAACTGGGCCAGCGCATTTGCGACTCGCTGAGTCAACCGTATCGTGTGGCAGGCAATATTGCGGAACTGTCGGGCACGATCGGCTGGGCCGCGTTCCCGGATGCGGGCAAAACCGTTACCCAGGTATTCGAGCGCGCGGACGCGGCGCTTTATGTCGGCAAGGAAAGCCGGCGCGGCACGGCGGTGATCTTCTCGACCGAGCACGAAACACGCATCCGGCGTTCGAGCCTGGTTACGCAGGAGCTGCGTCACGCCGAACTGGAGTCGGAACTCTTTCTGGAGTTTCAACCGATTTCCGATGTCGTCACGATGCGAACCATCGGTCTCGAAGCACTGGGGCGGTGGCACAACCCAAGGCTCGGCGCGGTCAAACCGGAAGAGTTCATCCGGATCGCGGAACGAACCGAGATCATTCTGCGCATCACTGAGGTGCTGCTACACAAGGCGCTCGCCGAGGTGCCGCACTGGCCGAGCGAGCTCTATCTGTCGTTCAATCTCTCTGCAATCGACATTTCGACGTCCGCACGCGCGCGCCGCCTGATCGACATTGTCGCGGCAAGCGGCGTGCCGCCACATCGCGTTTCGTTCGAGATCACCGAAACTGCGCTCACTCGCGATTTCGAGCAAGCGCGCTCGGCCCTCACGATGATCAAGCAGGCCGGTTGCCGCGTTTCTCTCGACGACTTCGGCACCGGCTATTCGAGTCTCAGTTACGTGCACCGTCTGCCCTTCGATTCGATCAAGATCGACCGCAGTTTCATGACCGACGTGGATTCGAACAGCGCATCGAAGAAGATTGTCAAATCGGTGCTCGACCTGTGCAAGAACCTCGGACTCGAATGCGTGGTTGAAGGACTCGAAACGTCGTCACAGGCGGAAGTAGTCAAGGCACTGGGCGCTCGCGCAGTGCAAGGCTACCTGTTCAGCCGGCCCATGCGTTCGGGCGCGGTCTCGGGCTATTTGCAGGCAGCACGGGAGCAACGCCACGTGGAAGACGGGGCCGCGTAATCGCGACCGCCGCAAAAGAACGCCGCGCAGCACAGCTGCAGCGCAGCGCAACCCGAGCTAACGCAGCACGGTGTTGTACTCGAGTTTCGGATACCAGTCGCTGCCCCGACCGCCGGGCGTCATGTCGAGCACGGTCCAAAGAGGCATCACGTCGGGTGCGCCTCGCGGGTCCTGCCCGGGGTCGGCCGTCCACGGACCCATTTCCGCTGCCCAGAAGTGCCGTACCGTACCGCCGGACCGCGTGAATACGTTGAACGCGGGAACGTCGTCGCCATCCGGATCTTCGCCCGCATAATCGCGATTGAATGTATTGCCTGCCGACGAATACAACCGCAAATGACGCCAGCCTCGCTCTTTCGCGAAGGCGGCGAGCTTCTCCATCGGCGAGCGGCCGATCACCGCGAACGCGACACGTTGCAACATGTCGGGCATTTCGCCGTCGTAGGCGCTCAGAAGCGACGTACACATCGGGCAAGGCCGCTCGCGCCTGGGACCGAACATCCAGTTATATGTCACGAGCGTATCGTGCCTGCCGAACATGTCGGAAAGCGTAACGGGGCCGCTCTCCCCTTCAAAACGATAGTCTTCCGGTACGATGCCGCCCGGCGGCAACGCGCGACGCTGCGCGGCAACACGTTCGATATGACGGCGCAGTTCTATTTCTTCGGCGAGCAGATCGTTGCGCGCGCGGCGATATTCCGCGCTTTCGCCAGGAAAGCGCCGCGGCGAGTCCGCCAGTTCGCGGGCCGGCTTGAGGGCCGGTGCTGCTTCTTTCAATTCGGTCATGTGCGATCTCCCTGTCGAGGAAAAGGACCAATGGGGAGCGTGCGTTCAGCGCCCCGCCACCCAAATACACGACGATCGAAGCCACGGCGAATCGACAGCCGGCGAGAACATTTCCACATTGCATTTTCCGCACCGCCTTTGCGCGGGCCTTTGCGCACTGCAAAGCAAACCGTACAGGTTGTGACCGGCGCGACGCGGTATGCTGTCGCGAAACAGCAGCCACGTGGCCCCGCCCGCGCTGCGCCGCCAGGGGAGATGCAAAACATGCCGCTTCGTCTACCGCCGCTGCCAGCGCTTCGCTTTTTCGAAGCGGCCGGCAGGCATCAAAGTTTCAAGCTCGCCGCCGCGGAACTGAATGTCACGCCGAGTGCGGTCAGTCACGGAATCGTCGGTCTGGAGCAAACGCTAGGCGTTGAACTCTTCGTGCGCGAGCCTCGCGGCATTTCGCTCACTGCCAGCGGCGCGGACTATCTGTCATACGTTTCAGAAGCGTTTTCGCTGATCGCTATCGGCACGCAGCGTCTGCCGAACTACCGCGCGAACCGCCCCATCGCCCTGAGTTGCGCCCCGACCTTTGCGTCCCGCTGGTTGCTGCCGCGCCTGCAGAATTTCAGGGCGCGCTGGCCACACGTGAATGTGACGGTCGATACATCGCACCGCCAGGTCGGCTTTCCTGTGGACGGATTCGATTTCGCGGTCCGCATGAGCCGGGCGCCTGTCGCAGGCACGGCGTGGACTCGGCTCTTTGGAGAGCAACTCGTTCCTGTATGCAGCCCCGCCTATCTGGAGTCGCTTCGCGACGCGCACGGCACGCCGCTGTTGGGCAAGGCGACGTTGATTCACGTGAACGCCGCGAGCGAAGACTGGCAGACGTGGCTCGAAACCACCGGCATGGAAGGCGTCGATCCCAGCGACGGCTTGCATGTCGACACGATCCAGCTCGCCTTTGAAGCTGCAAGCATGGGGCTCGGCGTTGCGCTCGGCCGCAGGCCGTTGGTGGATCGCGACCTCGTAAGCGGCGCGCTGGTCGAGGCGGCTTCCAGTACGATCGCTTCGTCCACCGCCTACTGGCTCGTCAGCGCGGAGGACGCGCAACGTCGGCCGGAACTACTCGACTTCAGGCAATGGATGCTCGCAGAGGCCGGGCAGTCTTCGTGCGACTTAAGCGTTAGCGCGCACGCACCGCAATAGAGGCTATTGATACTCACCGGATCTCGCCGATCGGCGCGCCCACTCAATCGCACAGGTGAACGGCGCTCACCTGTCGTCAAAAACTTTTCTTTTGCTGCTTGCGACGCTCGCTGCGACCATTGTGTCGAAGGAGATCAGAACCATGTCGACCGCCAACAGCAAACACATCGCGCCCGCGTTCAATCACACGACATTCGTCATTCTCGCCGCCGCGCTCATTCTCAGCGCGGCAATGGGGATCCGGCAAACGTTCGGGCTATTCATAGGGCCGTTTTCTTTCGATCGAGGTTTGCCCGTCACGCTGATCGCGTTCGCAATTGCGCTTCACAATCTGGTGTGGGGCTTCGCGCAACCGTTCGCCGGCGCGGCAGCGGACCGCTATGGTTCCGCGCCGGTCGTCGCATTCGGCGCGACGACTTTCGCGGCGGGCCTCGGCCTTGCGGCCGTCGCGCCGAGCGGGCCGATGTTGATCGTCGGCATGGGCTTGCTGGTGGGCATTGGCGTGAGCTGCACCACGTTCGGCGTCGTGTTGCCGGCGGTCGGCCGGGTGGCATCGGCGGAAAAGCGCAGCATGGCGATGGGCCTGGTCAGCGCAGGAGGGTCCGCCGGGCAGGTACTGATGGTCCCGCTCGTTCAGGGGATCAGGCTCAACGCGGGCATTGCCACATCGCTATTCGTGCTGGCTTTCCTGATGCTGATGGTGGCTCCGCTCGGCATCGTACTGGACCGGCGTGCACGAACCGGAACACCGCTTGCTGAACCGCCGCTCGCGCCGCTACGCAGCGTGCTTGCTCAAGCTGCGCAGCATCGCGGATACCGGTTGCTCACACTCGGGTTCTTTACCTGTGGATTTCAGCTCGCGTTCATCGCCACGCATTTGCCCGGCTATCTGTCGCTATGCCACATGCCCATCGGACTCGGCGCGACCGCCCTTGCATTAATCGGCCTGTTCAACATGATCGGCAGTTGGGCTTGCGGCTGGTTAGGCGGCCGGTTCCGGCAGCATTACGTGCTTGGCTGGCTCTACCTGATTCGCAGCGTGACGATCGGCGCATTCTTTCTGCTACCGAAAAGTGCGCTGACCGTAGTCATATTTGCGGCCGTCATGGGTCTCACCTGGCTCGGCACTGTTCCGCTGACGAGCGGCCTCGTTGCGAAAGTATTCGGTACACGCCATCTCGGGAGCCTGTTCGGCCTTTGCTTTCTGAGCCATCAGATCGGATCGTTCCTCGGCGCGTGGCTGGGCGGCGTGGTCTTCGACCTGACAGGCTCGTACTCGCTGCTGTGGCAAGCGACCGTAGCAAGCGGTCTTGTCGCCGCACTGCTGCACTTTCCGATCGACGACACTGCGCTGCACACGCCCGCACTGCGTTCAGAACCGGCGAGCGCATGAGCACTGCATAAGCAGTTCGAGGTCTATTTCTGCGGTGAATTCTGCGGTGACTCGGAAGCGGCTTTCGGCACGCGCCCCATCAGGTAGAACTCGTCGTTGGGGCGCATTGAAATGACATTGGCCATGCGGTTCGACAAGCCGAAAAACGCTGTAATCGCGGCAATGTCCCAGATGTCTTCGTCCGTGAATCCGTGTTCTCGCAACGTCTGGAAGTCGGCATCGTCGACGCTGCCCGATTCGCGGCATACCTTCAACGCGAAGTCGAGCATGGCTTTCTGCCGCGCGGGAATGTCCGCCTTGCGGTGGTTCACGGCAACCTGATCCGCGAGCAGCGGCGCCTTTTCGTAAATGCGCAGAATCGCGCCGTGTGCAACCACACAATAGAGGCAATCGTTCACCGCGCTGGTGGCGACCACGATCATCTCGCGTTCGCCTTTGGTGAGCCCGCCCTCTTTCAGCATCAATGCGTCGTGATACGCAAAGAACGCACGAAACTCATCGGGCCGATGCGCAAGCGTCAGAAATACATTGGGCACGAACCCGGCTTTTTGCTGTACTTCGAGAATGCGTGCGCTGATGTCGTCGGGCCATTCGCTCGGATCGGGCACCGGGTAGCGGCTGATTGGCTGAAGATTGGCCATGCTATGTCTCCGTTATAGTGCTTTATGTCATGACGATTGTAGCGCTCGCGCGCATTAGCATGGGCGCAGCGCGAGCAGCCCGTTTCGCATAACCGCGCCCACGCTCTTCCAGAAGTAGCTGCAATCCGGTATTTTCCATCGATTCATATTCGATGAGCGCGCGGATTCATGGACCGTCTTGAAGCAATGTCGATTCTGGTAGCCGCGGCTGAGACCGGCAGTTTCTCCGCGGCGAGCCGCAAGCTGCGTATGCCGCTGCCCACCGTCAGCCGCAAAGTCGCTGAGCTGGAGGCGCATCTGAACGCGCGTCTCCTTGTACGCTCCACACGCAAGCTCACGCTGACCGAAGCGGGCGTAGCGTACCTCGCCGCGTGCAAGCAGATTCTCGAGCAGGTCAGCGAAGCAGAAAGCGCCGCAGCGGGCGAGTACAGCACGCCGCGCGGCGAACTCGTCGTGACGGCGCCCATCGTATTTGGGCGGCTGCATATGCTGCCCATCGTCAGTGATTTTCTCGCGACGTTTGCGGAGATAACAGTGCGGCTCGTGCTCGCCGACCGCAACCTGCATCTGCTGGACGACCATATCGACGTTGCGCTGCGCATCGGCAAGCTTCCTGACAGCAGCATGGTCGCGACGCAGGTCGGCACGGTGACCCGCGTGGCTTGCGCGAGTCCGCACTACCTCGCGCAGGCGGGCGAGCCTGAGACACCCGCCGATCTGATGCGCTTTTCGTGCGTGAATTTCGATTCGCTCCCTTCGGGCGACGTGTGGGACTTCGCCACGAGCAGCGGCCCGCACGAGGCCGTTCCGATTCACGCGCGGCTCTCGGTGAATACAGCGGAGGCGGCCATCGACGCCGCCATTGCCGGTGTCGGTGTGACCAACGTGCTGTCGTATCAGGCGGCGCGAGCCGTCGACGAAGGCAAGCTGAAACTGGTGCTGCGCAGCTTCGAACCGGAACCCATACCCGTGAGCATCATGCATGCGGGGCAAGGCAAATTGCCGCTGAAAACGCGCAGTTTCATTGATTTCGCGGTGCCGCGTTTGCGCGCGGCTTTGGCGCGAGACAAGGACATGCTGAGCGCGAAAGCCGTGCCGCGCAGCAGGCAGAAACGCGCATCGCGAACCTGATCAGCGCTCAGCTTCAGGTTCGAAAGCAACGCATCTATCGCGTAGACTTCACTTCACAACGCGGACCACGACGAACCTTCCCGCTGTTGCCAGGGAGCCGCCATGTCAAACGTTTTGCACGACGCACAGCAAACCGTTGTCAGGGTTCGCCCGGACGAGGCGATCACAACAAGCCAGCGCTTGCCGTACTTTGTCGGCATTTCTCGAGGCACGGCTGGGGCAGCGGGTTTGTCGATGTACATGGTCGTCGTGCCGCCCGGCGGCCATGCGGAACCGCATTGTCACGCCGACTATGAAACGGCGATTTACATGCTCGAAGGACGAGTCGAAACACGCTACGGTCCCGGTTTGCGCGAGTCGGTCATTACCGAAGCCGGCGATTTCCTTTTTATTCCTTCGGGCATGCCGCATCAGCCGTTCAATCTTGACGACACAGTCGCAGCAAGAGCGATAGTCGCCCGCAATCAGCCGGACGAGCACGAATCTGTCGTGCCGTATGACCCTGCCGGAGACGCATAGCGCGCCGCTTCTACCAGACGCATGACCGCGTGGCATCGGAGCCATGCAATGCGCGACGGGCCACACGCCGGCCCCATTGCGAAGGGTCGCGCGGAAATGCCGCGATATCGCGAAGCGAACGCTTGCGGTGCGGACTTACTGGCTCGCGGCCGATGCACCGCCCATGGGTGCCGCCGTGCCGCTGCTCATGGCCGCCGGCCCGCCTGTGCCCGCGGTTCCGGCCGTATCGTTCGAGCCCGAGCGCTTGCACCCCACGGTGCCGCCTGCCAGCGCCGCGATCAACACGGCGGTCATTACCTTTCTCAGCACTGGTTCCATCATCCTCTCCTCACGAGTCGGGCGCGTCGCACGTTTCATCGTCGGCAAAAAGCGATCCGCATGCGAACGCGACACGGTGATAAAACGCGACCGTTTGCTGCCCTGGTACAACTTGCAATCACATGTAAAAAACGGGCAGCGTTCAAGTGCCATGCGCGTCGCCGCATCCATTGGTTTCACTGCACGACTGCCCGCGCATGCTCGCACAGGCCGTCACATTGCTTAGGAGTTCGCAGTTCAGGGAAGAGACGGCCGCGCATATCAGTCACACATGCATGACTTGCGCCCGTTGTGAGAAGTTGAAGACGCCGTTTCAGGACGCACGAAACGCATTCCTCAACAGGATCGGCATTCACGCATAGCGCGCGAGGAACATATCGGCCGTTGAGTCCGCGATTGCCTGCTGTTCGGCTTAGGAGTTCGCAGTTCAGGGACGAGACGGCCACGCATATCAGTCACACATGCATGACTTGCGCCCGTTGTGAGAAGTTGAAGACGCTGTTTCAGGACGCACCAAACGCATTCCTCAACAGGATCGGCATTCACGCATAGCGCGCGAGGAACATATCGGCCGTTGAGTCCGCGATTGCCCGCTGTTCGGCACTGTCAAGCGGCGGCTGCCCCATCGTCACCTGCGGCCAGAAAGCGAATGCCTTCACGAGACCCTGCAGTTGATGCGCGGCAAACACGGGATCTGAAATCCGCAGACGTTTGTCGGCGGCTGCCGCGCGGATCCACATAGTCAGGTCTTCCTCGCGCTCGCCGAGGCGCGCCACCATATCGCGCGCGCGTTCCGGAGAATGGATGCCGGCGGCAATAGCCACGCGCGCCAGCGCCACGAAGGCCTCGTCGTTCATCAGCCTGAGCTTGCGCATCAACAGTTCGATCAGTTGCTCGCGCAGAGGCGCTGCCGCCCGATAAGCGAACGCCTCACCCGAATGGCTCGCGTCCCACAGCTGCCGCAATATCTCCGCGAAGAGCGCTTCCTTGCTGGGGAAATGGTTGTAGACGGTCCGCTTCGAGACGTTTGCGCGCGCGGCGATGCGATCCATGCTGGTCGCGTCGAAGCCAGCCGCGAGGAATTCTTCGATAGCCGCGGAAACCACGGCGACGCGCTTGCGGTCGGTCAGGCGTTGATGAGTGAGGCTCGGGTCCATCCGGAAATTTTACACCGAGTGGTTTACTTTTCGAGATTATAAATTACACTACCCAGTCTACTTTCCACGTCAGGACGTCACACATGACAGCGCTCATCGATTCGATCGGCCGTGTACTCGGTTTTACCGCTGCGAAGCGCGGGCGCGAGCTTTCCGGGTTGTCGCCGCAGCACGACGGCGAGCGTTTTCGCAACGTCAAGCCGCGTCCCGTCGAAGGATTCGGCAAAACCTTGCGCATTGCGTGGAATGTGCTGCTCAACAAGCCGCAGGGAACCGTTCCGGCCGGCGCACTGCCTGTCGACACGTTGACGCGGGAGCAACTCGATGCAGCGCCCGACCGCAGCCTGTACCGGCTCGGTCATTCAACGGTGCTGCTAAAGTTGCGCGGCCGATTCTGGCTGACCGATCCGGTGTTCGCCGAACGTGCATCGCCGTTCCAGCGTCTCGGCCCGAAGCGTTTCCATGCGCCGCCCATCGCGCTTGCCGATTTGCCGCCGCTTGCCGGCGTGATTCTTTCGCACGATCACTACGATCACCTGGATCGGGAAACGGTGCGCGCGCTGGCCGCTACGACGAAGGTGTTCGTCACGCCGCTCGGCGTGGGCGACCGGCTGATCGACTGGGGCATTGACGCGAGCAAGGTGCGCCAGCTCGACTGGTGGCAAAGCGTTGAAATTGACGGCATCGCATTCACGGCGACGCCGGCCCAGCATTTCTCGGGACGCAGCCTGTTCGACGGCAACAGCACGCTGTGGGCGTCGTGGGTCATCGTCGACGAAGATCTGCGCGTGTTTTTCAGCGGCGACACCGGCTACTTCGACGGCTTCAGGACCATCGGCGAACGCCTGGGCCCCTTCAACGTGACGCTCGTCGAAACGGGCGCGTACGACGCGCAATGGCCTTACGTCCACATGCAGCCCGAAGACACCGTACAGGCGCATATCGACCTGCGCGGCCAGTTGCTTGTGCCGATTCATAACGGCACATTCGATCTGGCGATGCACAAATGGTACGAGCCATTCGAACGGGTGCTCGGGCTTGCCGCCGCGCGTGGCATCGCGCTTTCGACGCCGCGCATGGGCCAGCGGTTAGATCTCGCCGCGCCGCATCGAGGCGAGCGTTGGTGGCGCAATGTCGTTGAGCCGGTTAAGGCGCCGCAGCCATCGCAGGGCTTTCTCGCGCGTTCATTCGCACGCCTGTTCTCATGCAACCGCGCGGGCCGGGCGAACTCCTGAGGCAGCGTACGGAGGTCCCTTCAACGGACTTCCGCAGCCTCTTCAGAAGGTATGCTGGATGCCCACGCCATACGTGCTGCCTGAAGGATTGGCCGTGAGCTTGTCGTACGAATACACCGTGTACACGTAGGTGCGTTTAGAAAGAATATATTCGTAGGCGAGACTTCCCGTGTTGCGCACATCGCTGCGGTCTCTCGGCGCGCTGTGTTTGGTGCGCGCCCACTCGGCGAGAATCACGTTGGACGGCGTGAGCGGAACGGAAACACCCAGTTCATAAGTATGCGAGCCGGTTTCGACGTTGTTGTTGCTGGTCATTTGCGCGGCGCCGTAGACCTTCATGAACTTCGCGTCGTACGCGGCGCCGGCGAGATAAAGATACTGTCCCGTTGACGGCGCGACCGCCGCCGTCCGCACGCGCTGCGCAGAAAACACCGCAGTCAGCGGTCCATTCGCATACGTCAAATGCAGGCCGACGTTGTCGCGCCCCTGATGGCCCGTCGTGCTGCTCACGCTATAAATCGCCGTGCCCGTCAATCCGCCGTAATTCGGCGATACGTACTCGATTGCGTTTTGCCAGACGGTGTCGCCGATCACCGTATTGTTGTAGCTCGCCGTATACGACTGCACGATCAATGGCGAGAAGACCACGGAAGAGCCGAACGGGTTAACGAATTGCTGGTTGATGTACGTTGGGTTCGTTTGCTCGCCGAACTTGAACGTACCGTATGCGCCGGTGAGTCCAACGTAGGCGTTGCGCGAAAAGAGCCCGTCGGTCGTATTGCGTCCCATCTGCCCGGTGTTCGGCCGGAAAAAACTTTCGAGGCTGAAGATCACCGCGTTACCGCCGCCTATATCTTCACGGCCGCGGATGCCCCAGAACGACGTGGTCATTCCGCCACCGCCCATTTGCACCGTGCTTGCGCGGGCCGTACTGACTTTCGCGCTGTCGATATACATGCCGATCAAGCCGTACATCTGAACCGACGAAGTCGATAACGACGCAGCGCCCGCCGCCGCTTGCGAAGAATCGGCGTTCGCTGTGCCGCTCACTAACGCGAGCAGCGCCGATGCAATGCATGTTGCTTTAAAGCGTGCCCCGTGGCGCATGCCGTTTATTTTTGTGCACATGGATTATGTCTCCTGACCAGTTTGTATTTTTTGAGCGCAAGCTGCCCCTGCTGCGTGCGCGTAGGCGCACGCAACCAGAACGATCTCTATTGTTTTGCAGCGGCTAGGTGGTCAAAGCATGCGGTCAATCCGCCCGTCGACGCGACATGCCTGCATTCAGCTTCGAACGGTCGAGTTCGTGCTCCCACGCGGACACGACGAGCGTCGCAACGCCATTACCGATCGTGTTTGCAATCGCGAGACCTGTACCCATGAAACGGTGAATGCCGAGAATCAGCACCATGCCGGACACCGGAATGAGCGGGAAAACCAGCAGCGTGGAAGTGAGCATCACGAACGCGGCACCGGCCACACCACTTGCCCCTTTCGACGTCAGCATCGCTACGCCCACGAGCGTCAGTTGTTGCGTCAAGCTGAGTTCGATGTTGAACGCCTGGGCAATGAATAGCACAGCCATCGTCAGGTAGATGTTCGTGCCGTCGAGATTGAACGAATAGCCCGCCGGAATCACGAGTCCAACGACCGACTTCGAGCAGCCGAGGCGCTCGAGTTTTTCGAGCATTTGCGGAAGCGCGGCCTCAGAAGAACTCGTGCCGAGCACGATCAGAATCTCTTCGCGGATATAGCTCATGAAACGAAAAATGCTGAAACCGAGCAGCCGCGAAATTGCACCCAGCACCACGATCACAAATACGGCGAGCGTCGCATAGAACGCGCCGATCAGCTTCAGCAGCGGCACCACCGCGCCGATTCCGTAGGTGCCGATCGTGAACGCAATGGAGCCGAATGCGCCGATTGCCGCCACCTTCATGATGATGTGAACGATGCCGAAAAACGTATGGGCAAAGTAATCGATCATTGCAATCAGCGGGCGCCCGCGCTCTCCGGTCGCTGCAAGCGCCGCGCCGAACAGCACTGAGATCAGCAGGATCTGCAGCACGTTGCCCGACGCGAAGGCACCTGTAACGGTGTCGGGAATGATGTGCATCAGAAACTCGACTGTATTCTGCTGATGTGCAGCAGTCGTGTAACCGGCCAGAGCTTTTGTGTCGATGGTGGCCGGATCCAGATTAAAACCACTGCCCGGGTGAAAGATGTGCCCTGCTACAAGACCTATCACGAGCGAGAGCGTCGACACGATCTCGAAGTACAGCAGCGCCTTGCCGCCGACTCGCCCCACCTTCTTCATGTCGCCCATTCCGGCAATGCCGGTCACCACAGTACAGAAGATGATTGGGCCAATGACCATCTTGATGAGCTTGATGAACGCGTCGCCGAGCGGCTTCATCTTCACGGCGAGCGACGGCGCGAAATGCCCGAGCAGCACGCCGATAATGATCGCGGCAAACACGTGGAAATACAGCGTTCTGTAAAACGGCTTCTTCGCGCCCGGCGCGGACGAGGTCATGACGGCACTCTCGCTCATGAAGCCGCTCCGAATCGGCAAACCCGGGAATCAGTTCTAGTCATCTTCGTCTCCATCGAAATTGATGAGCGGAAAGTCGATAAATGTCGCCTTCCGCATGCCTGCCGTCTCACGCGGCAGTTCAGGACATGATTGCGGCTGCAACTACACGTCGAAGCCGTAAAGCCGCGCGGGATTTGTCACCAGCAGTTTTTCACGCAATGCCTCGTCCGGGCAGAAGCGTAATAGCAGATCGACCAGTTCGCCGTCGTTCGGCATGTCCTTGCTGATGTTCGGATGAGGCCAGTCCGTGCCCCACAGCACACGGTCCGGCGCGGCTTCGATCAGCGTTCGGGCGAACGGAATCGCATCGTCGAAAGGCCGGCGGCCTGCAGACACACGCTCCGAACCGCAGACCTTGACCCATGCGAGCGGATTGCGCATCAGTTCGAGCAGTTGCCGGAACGGCTGTTGATCGAGGCCTGCTTCGGCGCGCACGCGACCCATGTGGTCGATCACGAACGGCACCTTGATACGCTCGATCCGCTCGGCGTACTGCAGGATATCCTGCGCATCCAGATGCAGCACGACATGCCAGCCCAGCCGCTCGATCCGCTGCAGTACCCGGTCGAACACGTCGAGATCCGGCGCGCCGCCAAGGTGCGCGACGAAGTTGAAGCGCACGCCCCGCACGCCGCGTGCGTCGAGGTCGGCGAGTTGTGCGTCGGTCACATCGCCGTCGACTATCGCGACACCGCGATAACGGCCGTTGCCACGCGCTATCGCATCGAGCATCGCGGTGTTGTCGGTGCCGTGACAGCTCGCCTGCACGATCACACCGCGGCTCAGGCCGAGAAAATCATGCAACGCGACCAATTGATCGAAAGGCGCGTCGGGCGGCGTGTAGCTGCGATCGGGCGCATACGGAAAAACTTCGGCGGGACCGAACACATGGCAATGCGCGTCGCAGGCGTTGGCCGGCAATTGCTGTGCGGGCCGGACAGGATGGGGATCGGGCGGCAAACAGGATTTCATGGAAGCGTCGTCTCTATCTGGGTGGCCGCGCGGCGCGGCTCTCTATGTAAGCTGGCAGGAACTTGGCAAGTGAGCTGGCAAATGAGCTGCCAGGTAAGCTGAAGTAAGCCGATTGTCGCGGGGAGCGTCGCTCGATACAATCGCTATACCAAACTAGCTGATATGTGAATTTCACATACCTCCCGCCATGGACCTCAAGCAGCTGGAAGCGTTTGTGCATGTGGCCGAACTCGGCAGCTTTACCCGCGCCGCCATTACGCTCGACACCAACCAGCCTGCGCTGAGCAGGCTCGTGCGACAGCTCGAAGTGGAATTGCGCCATACGCTGCTCGAGCGAAATGGCCGCGGCGTCGCGCTCACGCCCGCAGGTCAGCGAATGCTCGCTCATTCGAAAGGGATCCTTTCGCAGGTCCAGCGCGCGTCGCAAGATCTGGACGAGTTGCGCGGTACCGTCGGCGGGCATTTTTGCATTGGCATTACGCCGAGCTTCGCGAAAGTGGCGACCAACGAACTGGTGCGCAGCTTTCGCACGTCGTTTCCCGGCGCGACCATTTCGGTTGCAGAAGGTCTGTCGACCTATCTGATTGAATGGCTGATGATGGGTCGTGTCGACGTCGCAGTTCTTTACGACACGTTCGATACACCGCTGATCGACAAACGCACCGTATTCACCGAAGAACTCTTTCTGATCGGTGCTGATAACAGCGAAGCGCAAGCCGAATCCGCACGCGAGCCGGTAGATGCAATCGCGTTGCGCGATATTCCGCGTTATCCGCTGGTGATTCCCGGGCGCATGCACGCAATCCGGCGCATGCTCGAATCAGTCGCTGCCGAGCAAGGGGTAAGGCTCAACATTGAGCTGGAGGTAGATGCGGTGTCGTCGATTCTGGATCTTGTCAGCGAAGGCATCGGCTACGCAGTGCTGCCGCTCAACGCAACCGTGAGCGACGCGCTCAAACGGCGCTTTAGCGTCACACGGATTACCGAGCCGACTTTATTCAGTCGCCTTGCTATTGCGACGAGCAGTAAGCATACGTTGTCGCAACTGGCGGTTCAGGCGATTGCAATGCTCGAAGAGCGGGCATTGCCCCTCTACAGTGCGGTGCGCAGCAGGTAAGAAATGAGGGACGTCTTCGCCATAGCGCTTGCAGTACTTTAAATCGCTAATCCGTAATTACCACGGCAACGGCTTTTGCGTGGGTCAATTCGAATGTACTGAGCCGGCCCGCGCGAACGTCGAGTACCAGGCGCTCGAGAAATTCCACTTCACGTTGGCGTTGCACGTCGTCGCTGGTTGCGGCCGCAATCTTGTCGAGGCACATGCGCCGGCGCGCCAGCAGGAAATTCACGGCACTAGTACGCCGCATAAAGAACTGCTCCATCTTCGTGTGATCAGCGCATTGCTTGTTCTGGAAAGCGACCATAGCACGCGCATACGAAGCAAAAGAGCGGCGCAAAGAAGTCGAAAGGAACACCGCTCGGACGTCCTTTTTTGCTCTCGTCCCTCCCAATCAACGTTCGAAAATTTAAGCGCCGCTTTAACTGCAATTGCCTTCTGTTCGCGGCCGCAAACGCCAACATCGCGCCAATCCAGCCGTAGCGACGGAATTGCCCGGAGCGCATCTGGCAGCGCGCGACGCTTGCCGCTTTGCTATTGTCAGCCGCCAATACGATACTAGTAGCCTGTTCGTATTCCGCCTTCGAGGAACTGCTAATGACTGCCCTGCTCACTCGCAAACTCGCTTCGAAATTCGCCAACCTTGCGCTCGCCCACCTCACGCGCGAATATCCGAACAAACTCACGCATTCGCTTGCCGGTCCCGAAGACGTCAAGAGCCCTCGTGCATTGCATCCGATCTTTTATGGCAGCTATGACTGGCATTCGTGCGTGCACGGCTACTGGCTGGTTCTTCATTTAATAGAGCGCTTTCCGGACCTGCCGGAAGCAGCACGTATCGTCGCTGTGGTCGACGAGCACTTCACCACGGCAAACGTGGCCGGCGAGCGCGCTTATCTGGACTTGCCGCACAACCTTGGCTTCGAGCGGCCGTATGGCTGGGCATGGCTGCTCGCGCTCAGCGCGCAGTTACATTCGTTGAAGCTGTCGGATGCTGCGCGGTGGGCGAAAACGTTCGCGCCGCTGACCGAAGTTTTCGTCGAACGCTTCCAGACGTTCCTTCCCAAGGCCACCTATCCGTTGCGCGTCGGCACGCACTTCAACATGGCATTTGCGCTTGCACTCACGCTGGATTTCGCGCGGCAAACGTCACACAGCCAGCTCGAAGCGCTGATCGTCAGTACCGCGGAGCGCTGGTTTTTGCACGACGTGGGTTGCCAGGCATGGGAGCCCGCGGGCGACGAGTTTCTGTCCCCTTCGCTGATGGAAGCCGAGTTGATGCGGCGTGTGTTGCCGCCCGCTCAGTTCGTCGACTGGTTCGGCCGCTTTCTTCCCGATCTGGGTGCGAAAAAGCCCGCGACGCTGTTTGAACCGGTTACCGTCACTGATCGCACCGACGGCAAGATTGCGCACCTCGACGGCCTCAATCTGAGCCGTGCATGGTGTCAACGCTCGCTGGCCCGCGCGCTACCGGCGCAAGACATACGGCGCGCAGTGCTGTTCGATTCGGCCGAGCGGCATTTGCAAAGCGCGCTGCCTCACGTGGCGGGAGATTACATGGGCGAGCATTGGCTGGGCACGTTCGCTACGCTCGCACTGGAAGCGTGAGTTGGGTGCAGGCCGGCTATGTCCGGCCTGCAAAACAGATCTGCGTGGGACGACGGATCAACTCACAAATCGGGCGACAAATCGCGCGCCTCAAGTCGGGCCTCTCGTAGAGCCCGCGAATCCGCCGCCACCTGCATCACTGTGTCGACAGCTTCTTCGGCTTCGCCGGCGCCTGGACCTTGTTGTACTGGAATTCCGGCGTTGCCTTCAAGGCTGCCTTCGTCGCGCCGGCCAGATAAAAATTGCCCGAGCGAATGTCGAGTGCTGCGATAGGCACCGCTACGTCATGCGACGCAACGCCAAGGAAACCGCCCGCAGCGACGATTGCTGCTGAAAGCGAGCCGTCCGGTGCGACCACCAGATCGCGGATCGAGCCGATCTTCTCGTTCTGGTCGTTGTACACAGCCTTGCCAAGAATGCTCTTCTTCACGCTCCAGCCGTTCAGCAGCGCATTGGACTGCTCGACGGTGACACTCAGGGGTTGCGTGCCGGCGACTTGCGCCTGCGCGCCAAAGCTCGTTGCAGCTACCGCGACAGCCACCAGAAGTTTGCCCAAGGTCATTCTATTTACTCCCTTTTTAGAAGATCTGACCGGCGCATAATCGCGCCGAACGAAACGCTGCGAAAGCATCATACCGGCTGCGACGCGCGGCTGCATGCTCGGTGACACAGGGGCGGAGCGCGCTGCATACACAGGGCGGTAAAATCGCATCGGGCGATAACGCGCTGTTTCCGAGGTGGTGAGTTTGACTGAGCTTGAACAGGGTTTCATCTTGACGCGGCATTGGCGGGACACACCCGCCGGCACCGAAGTCGATTTCTGGCTGGCAACGGACGGCGGGCCTCGCCACATCCGTCTGCGGCATCAAACATCGGTTGCATTCATTCCCGCTGAACAGCGCGAGCGCGCCGAAACCATTCTGCGTCGCGAAGCACCGCTCGATCTGCGTTCACTGGAACTGCGCGACTTTCATCATCGGCCCGTGATGGGACTGTATTGTCCGCAATATCGTCAGTTGACCGCCTTTGAAAAGCGCCTGAAGCAAGGCGGCGTCGACGTCTATGAAGCCGACATCTTTCCGCCCGAGCGCTACATGATGGAGCGTTTCATCACCGCGCCGGTCATGTTCAGCGGTGATCATGCACGCGACGGCGCGCTCGTGAATGGCGAGTTGAAACCGGCAGCGGACTATCGTCCTTCATTGAAACTCGTGTCGCTCGATATTGAAACGAGCGTCCACGCCGAACTCTATTCGATTGCACTCGAAGGTTGCGGGCAGCGTCAGGTGTATATGCTCGGGCCGCCGAACGGCGACGCGAGTGAACTCGACTTCGACCTCGAATACTGCGAAACGCGCGCACAGTTGCTCGAAAAGTTGAATACGTGGATGGAGCGGCACGATCCCGATGCGATCATCGGGTGGAATCTCGTGCAGTTCGATTTGCGTGTACTCCAGCAGCATGCCGAACAATACCGCGTGCCGCTTCGGCTTGGACGTGGCGGCGCCGCGATGGAATGGCGCGAACACGGCCTCAAGCAGAACCACTATTTCGCGGGTGCAGCCGGGCGGCTAATCATCGACGGCATAGAGGCGTTACGCTCCGCGACGTGGAGCTTCCCGTCGTTTAGTCTCGAACACGTTTCGCGCGCCGTGCTCGGCGAAGGCAAAGCTATCGACAATCCTTATCAGCGCATGGATGAGATCCAGCGCCGCTTCGACGAGGACAAGCCGGCGCTCGCCCGGTACAACCTGAAGGATTGCGAGCTCGTTACGCGCATTTTCGCCAAAACAGAACTGCTGCCGTTTCTGCTGGAACGCGCCACCGTAACCGGCCTGCCTGCCGATCGCAGCGGCGGTTCGGTTGCGGCGTTCACGCATTTGTATATGCCGCGAATGCACCGGCAAGGCTATGTCGCACCTAATCTCGGCGACGTGGCGGGCGCCGCGAGTCCCGGCGGATTCGTCATGGACTCGCGCCCTGGACTTTACGATTCAGTGCTGGTGCTCGATTACAAGAGCCTGTACCCGTCGATCATTCGTACGTTTCTGATCGACCCGGTCGGACTGGTAGAAGGCATGCTGAATCCCGCCGACGATCAATCGGTGCCGGGCTTTCTCGGCGCCCGCTTCTCTCGCACGCGCCATTGCCTGCCGTCGATTGTGAGCCAGGTCTGGCAAGGCCGCGAGACAGCTAAGCGCGAGCAGAACAAGCCGCTCTCGCAAGCGCTGAAGATCATCATGAATGCGTTTTACGGCGTGCTCGGTTCGACAGGTTGCCGGTTTTTCGACCCGCGGCTTGCGTCGTCGATCACGATGCGCGGTCACGAGATCATGCACCGCACGCGCGAGCTGATTCAGGCCGAAGGTTATGAAGTCATTTACGGCGATACGGATTCGACCTTTGTCTGGCTCAAGCACGCGCACGGCGAAGAAGAAGCGAGCCGCATTGGACGAACGCTTGTCGACCATATCAACGCATGGTGGCGGCAGGATCTGCAACAGCGTTTCGGGCTGGAGAGCGCACTCGAACTGCAGTTCGAGCGGCATTACCGGCGGTTCTTCATGCCGACCATTCGGGGCGCCGAAGAAGGCAGCAAGAAGCGCTATGCGGGGCTTACTGTTTTGCCGGACGGCAGCGAAGAGATCGTCTACAAAGGACTCGAAACGGTGCGAACGGACTGGACTCCGCTCGCGCAACAATTTCAGCAGGAGCTCTATCGGCGCATCTTCACACAGCAGCCTTATCAGGACTACGTGCGCGACTATGTGCGCGATACGCTCGCAGGCAAGCTCGACGATCAGCTCGTCTATCGCAAGCGCCTGCGCAGGCCGCTTGGCGACTATGAGCGCAACGTGCCGCCTCACGTGCGCGCAGCGCGCGTCGCCGACGAATTCAACCGCCGGCAAGGACGCCCGCTGCAATATCAGAACGGCGGCTGGATCAGCTACGTCATGACGATCGCCGGACCCGAGCCGCTCGAAACGCTACGCTCGGCCATCGACTACGAGCACTATCTGACGCGTCAATTGCAACCCGTTGCAGACGCAATCTTGCCGCTGCTGCGCGACGACTTTACGCGGCTGACGTCCGGGCAGAAACAGTTGTTCTGACGGGGTGCCAGCAGCGTAAAGTCGGGCAAGCCATATCATTCAGGCTTATTGCGGCGCCGGAAAGCCGAGCGCGTCCGCTTTGGTTCGCAACTCGGCAAAACGGCCACCCGGCGCACTGATCGCCGTGTTGGGCACGGCCTGGCTCTTGTCGAGTTGCTCGATGCCGCTCGCGCCCGAAGTCGCCGTCGATAGATTCGAGCAGGCAGAGCCAAAGGTGCCTTGCGTCACCGCGATCGCCGGCGCGTCGGTGCGCGCGGCGTCGGTAAAGTCGAGCGCATAGGCCAGGTTGAAGGTTGTCGAATCGCTCGCGCGCACACCGAGTGGGTCCAGTCCGAAGCGCCATGCGAGCAACTGGTGAATGGAGCTCGGGTCGAACGGATAACGCGACACGTAGTTGGCACGCACACGCGGTCCGAGCAGCATGCAGGGCACGCGAAAACCGAGCCGGCCGTCGTTGCCGAGTGCGGCCTCGGCGGCGGACACCGGCTTAACGGGCGGCGCGACATGCTCCATGAAGCCGCCCCACTCGTCATACACGATGATCATCAGCGTCCTGCTCCAGTTGGGGCTGGTGCGTAGCGCATCGTAGATCTGGCCGAGCAGCACTTGGCCGTTGCGCACGTCGGCGTGAGGATGGTCGTCGTTCGACGTGCCCTGCGCCTCGCCGCCAAAGCTCGGCTCGACCATGCAGAACGACGGCAACGTGCCCGCGGCGGCATCGGAGAGAAAGTTGGCAAAGAGCTTCGAGCGGCCCACGTAGCGCGTGCCGTAGAGCGCGGTAAACGGCACGTCGTGGAAGTAGTAGGCGGACGAGACGTTTTTCGCGTCCAGGCGATCCCAGATCGTTGGCAGCGTCGACGTGGCGAGCGTGTCCGACAAGCGGTCTGTCTCGCCGCTGTGCAGATAGACGCGGTTCGGATAAGTGTCGGCCAGAATGCCGCTCATGTAATAGTCGCAGACGGTGTACTGCGGTACCGCGCCGCGATAGAAGTCGAGGTCTGCCGCCTGGAAATAACCGATCGGCAACAGGTCGCCACGCGCGAGGCTCGTGTTGGGCGTGAGCAGGAAGCCATTCATTGCGCCATTGGCAAGATGAACGCGTCCGGCGTCGTATGAGTGATTGGGGTCGGCGAACGAGCAGGCCTGGAAACCATAGGCGGCGTTCGAGGGGAGCGAGAACGGCGTGTGAGTTTCGCCAAATGCATCTTTGAAATTTCGACCGCTCTGTGCAGTTTCCGCATTGGGCACCCAGCCTAGCAGATGGTCGAATGAGCGATTTTCCATGGTGACGAGCACCACGTGGTCGATGCCCGAGGTGGCCGGATCGGGTAGCGCGGGACGCGGCAGATTCGCGCGGCCAGGAGGAATCGTGCCGACGGCTGGCGTTCCTCCGGAGCCGCCGCTGTTACCGCCTCCGCCGCCTCCTCCACACGCCGACAGTGCTATTGAGCCTGCCAGCGCGGCAAGAACCTTGCGGCGGCCTGCATCGGGCGGATTGGTTGGCCTGGTCGTCATGATCGTCTCCCTTTGTTAGCTGCTTGCTGTTTTCGTGGAAGAATTCGCGTGGCGGATTTTTACCGCCGGGCGATTTCGTGCAACGAGGGAGCAATTACCGTTCCGCTAAAAAGAAAAGCCGGGCTGACAACGCAGCCCGGCTTCTTCCACGGCAACAGGATTGGGCCAGCAATGGAAAACGGTGAGCGATATGCCCGCGCCGCGCCGGGCCTGAGCGATGCGGCACGGCCGGAAACAGCGACCGGCTATAAGCCTTCGCAACGCCCCTGGTTCAGGGCTTATGCGTCGGCAACCGGGCTGCTGATGAAGCGCAGCGCAAGCCGGTTCATCACGATTGCAACGGCCGCGATGATGGCGGGGACAGCCAGCACCGAGAACACTACCTGGAAGCTGAACCCGAGCGACAGCAGCGCACCGCCCACGAGCGAACCCAGAATCCCGCCGAGGCGCCCGAACCCGAGCATCCAGCTCACGCCCGTCGCCCGTGCCCGCGTCGGATAGCAGCTCGGCGCCAGTGCATTCAAGCCGGTCTGCGCGCCGCTCATGAAGAACCCCGCACACGTGACGAGAACCGGCAGCAGGCTCGACTTGAGCGTGCCCATGCCGAGCGCAAAGATAAATACGCCGCCCAGCAGGTAGGCCGCACCGATCACGCCGTTGCGGTCCAGACGGTCCATCGCGAAGCCCACCGCCACCGCGCCGACAGTGCCGCCCAACTGGAACATGCCGGTGATCGCGGCCGCGCGCTCGACGGGCAAACCGGCGTCCTTGATCAGCGTCGGCAGCCAGCCGGTCAGCAGATAAATGATCAGCAGTCCCATGAAATAGGTCAGCCACAGCATCAGCGTGCTGAATGCGTAGCCGTCGGCGAACAGCATCCGCACAGGCGCCTTGGCGGCGACCACCGGTTCAGGCGCCGTAAAGCGCACGTCGCTGCTGAATTCGTGGCCGCACACGCGCCCGAGCGTCGCCGCAATACGTTGAGTGGGCAGTTTGCGCACCAGCATCAGACGCGCGGATTCAGGCAGCAGCCACAGCAGCAGCGGCACGCTCACAATCGGCAGAATTCCGCCGAACATGAACACCGCGCGCCAGCCGTAGTGCGGGATCAGCGAAGCCGCGACGAAGCCGCCCGCGCCGGAGCCGAAATTGAAGCCCGTGAACATGATCGTGAGCAGCAGCGAGCGATTGCGCGACGGCACATATTCGGAGAGCAGCGTGGTCGAATTCGGCATGGCGGCGCCAAGGCCGAGGCCCGTGAGAAAACGTAGCGCGACGAGTTGCACAGGCGTCTCGGCAAATGCGCAAATCAGGCTGAAAAAGCCGAAGCAGAACACCGAAGCAATGAGCACCTTCTTGCGTCCAATGCGATCGGCAACAGGGCCCGCAGCCAACGCGCCGACCGCGAGGCCGACCATGGCAGCGCTCATCACCGGACCGAACGCGGTGCGGCTCACATTCCAGTCATGCATGATGACAGGCGCAACGAAGCCCATCACGGCCGTGTCCAGGCCGTCCATCATGACGATCAGAAAACACAGAACGAGCACGAGCCATTGGTAGGGCGACACCTTTCGTGCGTCGATAAACGCCTTGATGTCGACTGAATCTGCAGATTTCATGCATGTCTCCGAAGAAAATAGTTTCCCGTCCCGGCTTTCCGTGGAAGCCGGGTTTTGTTCTGCATCGAAATGAAGAAGCCGCCAGCGCGCGGCTCAAGTGCTGCGCGCTAAACGGCGTCGGGCACGTTGCGCGTCTTTAAAAACGCTTCGAGGGTTTCGCCACGCATGCTTGCGTACATGCCGAGGTTGGTGATCTTCACCACGCGCGCGAATTTCTCTAGCACGAAGAAGCACACGCCGTAGCGGATCAGGCCGATCCAGTCGGCGTTGTCGACCAGCGTGCGTTCCTGCGGCGTGAGACCTGCCTTGTCATACGCCGCCTGACGATTTTCGAGCCACAGTGAGCGCGCCGCCGCTTCGCGCATCTGCCAGAAGAAGCGGTTCAGGCGCATCGCCTTGATGCTCTGGCGGATATCGAACGGATACGTGCCCGTCAGTTCTTCGACGCCGATCAGTTGCGGATTCATTGCGCCACCTCGTCTTCGTAAATCGTCACGGCCATTGCGGTACTTGTTGCAAGGTAGTAATTGCGATGCAGCTCGCGGATCTTCGGACCGAGCGCACCGCGCATGGCGAGCCACATGATCGTTTCGACGCTTTCCGCGCCGCCGAGGCGCACGTAATCGACATGCTTCATCGCGGCAAGACGTTGCGGTTCATGAACGATCAGGTCGAGGAACTCCATGTCCCACTCGGTGTTGTTAAAGCCGCTGCGCTCGCCGTGCACCTGGTGCGAAAGACCGCCCGTACCGACCACTACCACGTCGAGATCTTCTTCAAACGATTCGATCGCGCGGCGCAACGCCTGGCCAAGGCGATAGCAGCGGTTCGCGGTCGGTAGCGGATACTGCAGCACGTTGACCTGCACGGGCACCAGCGCAAGCGGCCAGCCGCCGGCATGAGGCAGCATCAACGAGAGAGGCGAATTGCAGCCGTGATCGAGCGGACGGTCCTGAAAGATGGTGAGGTCGAACTCGTCGTTGACCAGTTGCTCGGCAATGTGGATTGCAAGATCGGGATGGCCCGCGATATCCGGAAGAGGACGCTTGCCCGCACCCTCGTCCGCGAATTCATGATTGCCCGACACGCCCAGGGCGAAGGTCGGGTAACAGTCGAAGAAGAAGCTGTTCGCGTGGTCGTTGTAGAACATCACCATAGCGTCCGGCTTACGCTCGGCGAGCCAGTTCGCAACCGGCTCGTAGCCCTTGAAGAGCGGCGCCCATGCCGGGTCGTTCTGCTTACCCTTGTCGTACGCCATGCCGATAGTCGGCACATGCGAGGTGCCGATGCCACCAATGATCCTTGCCATTTCGTTTGTCTTCCGTCGCTTCGTGCTGCGCAATTACTGCGGGTCAATCGGATACGTTGCAGGAAGGCTGAACGCCTTCTCGCATTACTCTTGGGATACCAAGATAAGAGTTGCGCGGCTTTTTAGGAAGTACGGGTAAACCAATGTTATGGGGTCAATGAGTGCCTATATGAAGCCCCATTGCAGACTGTCTGAGCCTTGTATCAGTCCTGAAAGCCTTCCTCCGCTTGGAGCGTTTTGTATCCCAATTCCCCGTGCGCAGCATTTTCCAAGGAGTTTTGGTGACAGGTAGCCATAAACAAAATAGATGCCTCTGAAACCAACTCGCAAGGTGTGTCTCTACCGTGGTGCGGCGCGTTTTGCGTGGCTATACTGGACGACGTCCAATGAGCAGATGACGATGAACGAAACGACACAGCAGGCTATTGTTCAGACCTTACGCGAGAAGATCCTGGCAGGAGAACTGTCGCCGGGCCAACGACTCGTCGAAGCGCAACTCGCGCAATCGCTCGGCGTATCACGTACGCCGCTGCGCTATGCACTCAGTGTGCTGTCTTCGGAAGGACTGCTCGACCGCTCGGGCGCGCGCGGCTATATAGTCCGCCGCTTCAGCGTACGCGACGTACTGAACGCAATCGACGTGCGCGGCGTGCTCGAAGGTCTCGCCGCGCGTGCGGTCGCCGAGAGCGGCGTGGACGTTGCACTTGCCGCCGCGCTCGACGATTGCCTGCGCGAAGGCGACGACATCTTTCGCAACGGCAACCTTCAACCCGGCGACGACGTGCGCTATGCAGCGATGAACGGACGCTTCCATTCGCTCATCATCGAGGCAGCGCAGAACACGGCGGTCAGCGCCGCGTTGAGTCTGAACGACAAGATTCCGTTCGTCTCGCCCTCCACCATCGCATTCGACGAAGCCGCACGCGAGCGTCAATTCATGATGCTGATGTACGCCCACCGACAGCACCACGCAATCGCGGACGCGTTGAAGAAAGGCGAAGGCGCGCGCGTCGAGGCGTTGATGAAAGAGCACACGCACATATCGAAGGAAAGTCTGAATCTGTCGCTGCCGGCATTGCATTTGATCGCAGGCGCCGCATGACGCGCGACGCATCGCTCGTTGCCGTCAGAAACGACGCGCCCGGCAAAGCGCCTGCGAAGACCACGGCGCCCGCAAGCAGCAAGGACCTGCTCAATCTCGCGCAACTGCGCGCCTTTCGCCTTGTCGCGGACATGGGCAGTGCAACGCGTGCGGCCGCCGCGCTGTTTCGCGCGCAATCGGCGGTGACGCGCTCGGTTCAGGAACTCGAGTCGGCAGTTGGAGAACCGCTATTCGATCGCGGTCCTTCGGGCATGCTGCCCACACCCGTTGGCCGGGCGGTGCTGCTTCGCTGCGAACGGATATTCGTAGAACTCGAAGAACTCGCACAATGGTGCGCTGCGCGGCAGGCGCGCCGCCGCCCTGCTGCTGAAGGCGCACTGCCGGCCTATCTGCTGAACACACGGCGGCTGCAGATTTTCGTCGCGCTTGCACGGCATCGTCATATGCCGAGCGCGGCCAAAACGTTCGGTATCAGTCAGCCCGCCGTCAGCACCGCGGTTCGTGTGCTCGAAAGCGGCTCGGGACTGAGCCTCTTTCACCGGAGCCCGCGCGGCATTCTGCTCACCGCCGAAGGTGAAACGTTTCTGCTGCATGTGCGGCGCGCGTTGAACGAATTGCGCCACGTACCCGACGATATCGCCGCCCTGCGCGGCAATATCCGGGGCGCGGTAACGGTCGGCGCGCTGCCGCTCGGGCGCACGCTGATCCTTCCCAAAGCGATTGCGAAATTGAGCGCGGACAATCCGGGCGTGCGGGTAGTCACCGACGAAAGCGCGTATGAAGCGCTGGTCGCGGGATTGAGAGCGGGTGACATCGACTTCATTCTCGGCGCGCTGCGCGAGAACGACTCGACGAGCGGCCTGAAGAACGAGCGCTTGATGTCCGAAGACATGGTGCTTCTCGTGCGGCGCGATCATCCGCTTACGCGCGCTCATGAGCCGAACATCGCGGATCTGCGTGACGCGCAGTGGATCCTGCCGCGCAGTCACGCGCCCGCGCGAGCGCTGTTCGAAGCCCAGTTCAAACGGATGAAAATCAAACCGCCACTGCCCACGGTCGAAACCGCCGACCTCGCCGTGATTCGCGGCCTGCTGCTTGGCACCGACATGGTGGCGGCGCTGTCCGCGCAGCAGTTGCACTACGAGGTGCAAGCGGGGCAACTCGCAGTACTCAAGGTGCCGCTGCACAACACGCGGCGCGAGATTGGGCTGACCATGCGCGCGGCAGGTACACCCTCGCCGGCGGCTCGGGCGCTGATCGACGCAATTCGTCTGTCGGTGGTCGAGCTCACGCGCACAGTCAGCGTCGCGGCAAGTTAGCGGCGGCTTGCGGCGACTGCCCGCTGATGGTCCGCTAACGACCAGCAGCGAGGACCGCGGTCGTATCCGTCGCTAGACCTGCGGCTCCCATACCGAGGAAGGAATGCCGACCACACCGTCGAACAGCCAGCGCGCGGTGCGCAGCAACGCCGCGCTCAGCACTTCGGGCCGCTCGGGCTCGCCGCCGAGCGTGAGTTCGACGGTGAACTCGCCGGTCGGATGCTCGACGGAAACCCGTTTGCGTGCACCTTCGAGTTCCACTTTCGCAATGCCGTCGCACACCGTACCGGGCAGTACCGCCGCCGTCGCCACGCTGACTGCGCCAAGCACGCCAATCGATGCATGGCAGCGGTGCGGAATGAAACTGCGCGTGGAAATGGTGCCGCCGTTGCGCGGCTCCGCCACGAGGCACATCTTCGGCACCGTGCGCGCGCTGACGTCGCCAAGGTTCATCATCGGGCCCACGACAAGCCGGATTTTTTCGATGCGCGCCTTGAGCTCGTTGTCTGCGTCGAGTTCTTCGCGCGTTTCGTAACCGGTGCGTTGCAGGTCGCGCGCTCGCATCAGCACGAGCGGCATGCCGTTGTCGATGCACGTCAGTTCGACGCCCTCCACGGTGTCCTTGAGCCGTCCCGTCGGCAGCAGCGCGCCGCACGTCGAGCCGGCCGTATCCCGGAACTCGAGCGGAATCGGCGCGGCGCCGCCCGGCACGCCGTCGATGCGCGCGTCGCCTTCATACGTCACGCGACAGCCCGGTGTGCGGACCGTTGCAACCGCGATCTGCCCGGTGTTGACCATGTGAATCGCCACGCGCGTGCTGCCGTCTTCAGCGTTGACGAGTCCGCGTTCAATCGCATACGGCCCGACGCCCGCGAGAATGTTGCCGCAGTTCTGGCCGAAATCGACGCGCGCCTCGTTGACGACGACTTGCGCGAACAGATAGTCGACGTCGGCGTCCTCGCGCGACGATGGAGAGATGATCGCGACCTTGCTGGTCAGCGGGTCCGCGCCGCCGATGCCGTCGATCTGCCGCGGATCGGGCGAGCCCATCACCGCGAGCAGCACACGGTCGCGTTCGGCGGGCTCAGCGGGCAAGTCGGACGCCATGAAAAACGCGCCTTTGGACGTGCCGCCGCGAATCATCATGCAGGGAATGCGGGTCTGGGTGCGGCTGGGCATCGCGAGTCTCCATCGCTAATAGGCGGCTCTCATTGTAGTTTTCGATGCCGCCGGCACAGCACCTAAAGCGGCCTGCAAGTCCATCCAATCTGTTTATCGACTATGCCTGACGGCGATCTGCAGCCTTGTTGCAAGCCGCCTGGAATGGCACGAATGCGAGCCTGCTGGCATGCGTTGACGCAACGTCCACGTGAAAACCGTTTTCTCCATACGAAATGCGCGCATTTGCCCATCGCCGGGGATTGGCTTCAAAACCGCCTTCTATTCGACCAATTGAAGCTCGGCCACCCAGCGCACACTGACATTGTGCCAATTGCGTCAGGAGCTTCAGATGTCTTCCCGTCATCGCCAGAATCGCCCGTTCGACGAAAACCCGCTCGAGCCGGCAACGGCCGAATGGACCAACCCTGCGCCCGACGCCGATGCGCAAACCATGCACGGCCTGCACATTGCTTCGCAGAATGTGTTGCACCTCGCGACGCAGACGTACAATGCTGCGGCGCGCGGCGACGATGCAGCGGCACAGGCAGCGCGCGCGTCGCTGGAACAGCAACTGGGTCTGACCACGCGTCTGATCGACGAGCTTGTTTCCGGCGGGGCCGACCAGCTCACGATGCACTGACCGGCCCTGAATAAAACAAGGCCGACAGCAATAACCGCGGTTTCCAATCTTCGAGACAAGAAATGAGCGCTTTGACGGTAATTCTCTGCATCTGGGCAATGGTTGCGTTCTGCGCGGTGCTGTTCATCCGCGGAGCCACGGCGCGCGTCGAGCGCCCCAGGAAGTCGACACAAAGCCGTCCGGCGCGCTTCTCAATCGCCGAATAAGGGCTCGGCGGGGCGCGATGCAGCGGGGCTCGCTGGATTGCGGTGAACGGTCGTTGCACGGCGCCGCTTGGGTGCCGTCATTCCCGCGCCGGCCAGGGCAAACCCTGCGCCGACCAGTCGAGTTCGACGCCGATCACCGAACGCTCGTCCGCGAACTGTGCAGCGAGCGTCACTGCGATGCACGGCCTGCCGCTCGCTAGCGAAAGATATGGATTGCTGGCGATCGCGACACCCGGCAACAGCACTGCATTGCGATAGTACGGCCGATGATCCCAGCGCGCGTCTCGCGGATTCGCCACCGGATGCAGCGAAGCGCCTTCCATGCTCCACGCCGGCCCCGGCACTTCGGGACCGAGCTGGCGTCCGGAAGCGTCGAGGATGAAGCAGCTTACGCAACGCTCGAACGTCGCCAGAGAAGAGAACGCGCGATCCATGGCTACGCCGGCATGCAACGCGTCCGCGGCCTCGCGCAACGCCACGCGGTACGGCTCGACCACGGATTCGAACAACGCATGCTGATGCGCGCGGCCCTGCGCGATCATGTCGAACGCATCGTCAATTCGTAGATGCACGGAGCCAGGCGAAACGATCTGCGCTGCCGGCCGCCCAAGCAGATACCCTTGCGCGAAGTCCACGTTCGATTCGACGGCGAGAATCAGCTCCTCGGTCGTTTCCACACCTTCCACTACCACCAGCATGCCGGCCTGATGCAACAGCGACACGAGCTTCGGCAAGATCGGCTGTTCGGTGCCGTGGCTCGTCGCGCGTATCAGTTCGCCGTCGAGCTTGACGATATCCGGACGGATGCGCAGCAGCCGGTCGAGGTTCGACTGGCCGGCTCCGAAATCGTCGACGGCAATCAGGAAACCGTGTTCGCGATACAGCGCCGCTGCGCGCGACATCTCGCCGACACTGCCGCCATGCGACTCGAGAATTTCCAGAATCACCTGCTGCGGCGCGAGTCCCACCCTTCGCACGATGGCGGCGAGGTCATCCGCATAACCGTCGGCGACGAACGTGGCCGGCAGAATGTTGAGAAACAGCCAGCCGTCGGCGGGCAGCGACGCGCGTGCGTTGGCAAGGTGCACGGCATGGCTCGCACGGTCGAGCACGCCTTCGTCGTTGGAGGGCTTCGGCGCGAACAGCGCCGCGGGCGGCAGCAGCGTGCCGTCGTCCAGCTCGCCCCGCAGCAGCGCCTCGAAGCCCACCTGCTTCTGATGCGACAAGCTGAAAAGCGGCTGAAAATGAGAGGTCAGGTAGTAGTCTTCCCATCGATGCCGCGAGTTCGACGCGCCCGCCGAGCCCGCCGCACCACAGGCGTCTTCGATCAGCGATTGCAGCGGTGCCTGCGGCAGCGGGCGCTCCGAGCACACGCGATTCCTGCCCGAATGCTTGGCGCGCAGCAACGCTTCATCGGCGCGGTCGAGCAGCACCATGATGCTTTCGCCGCTGCGGTGTTCGGCCACGCCGAAGCTGGCAGTCAGATTGCCGTCCGGGCGCTCAATCTCGGCAATTGCGCCGCGCAGCCGCTCGGCGAGGCGCAGCGCGCCGGCCAGTCCGTCGCATAGCAATATGGCAAATTCTTCGCCGCCGATCCGGCTCACGCTGTCCGTGCCGCCGGTTCCGTCGAGCAGCACCTGCGCGACTTCGCGCAACGCAAGGTCGCCCACCCCATGACCGAACCGGTCGTTCAACGACTTGAAGTTGTCGATGTCCAGAAAGATCGCGCTGACCTCTCCGCCCTGCGCCACGTCCGCGAGCCGCCGCTCCGCCTGGGCGACGAACGCGCGGCGGTTTTGCAGACCGGTCAATGGATCGGTGGCCGCCAGTTGAGCCAACTGGTCCTCCAGCAGGAAGTGATTCCGCCGGAACCGGTAGAAGCCGAAATGAAATACGACCGAGGTCGGCAAGCCAATCGCCGCGATCCACATCCACATGACGACGTCGACGTTGGCCGTGCGCGGCGCGCCAGGCAGCAGCGGAATCGCTGCCGCATAGAAGAGCGCGCTGCCGACAAAGAAATGCGTCGGCGTGAGCCAGAGCGGCGCGGCGCAAACCGGTATCACAACCATCGCCGGCAGCGTCCACAGCAGCGGCTGTTGCAAGCCCACAACATTCAGCGCAAGTCCGCCGACGAGCGCGAGCGAAAACGCGACGCCGATTGCCCCGAAGGTCCACGTCGACTTCGCACGCGGGATGGCCAGCACCAGCAAAGCCAGCACTAGCGCACAGCCAAGGCGATACGCAAGCGGCGCCGCCGGTCCGCCGACAAACGCACGCGCCGCGACGAGAGAGAGGAACGCAACGACGGTGAACGCCATTGTCACGGTCGACAGCGGACGCTGATGTTCAAGCGAGCGCCGGTGAAAGCGCTCGCGCAGACTGGCATCGGATGAGTGCTGCGTCGAAGTGAGGAGCATAAGGATGGGCTACAGGGCAGGTCCGGTCACTCTATCCATGTATATCGGCAAACATCTGACGAATGTTGAGCCTTTCCAAAAATATCCGGCAATAAATACGCGGGCGCTCGCTCGGATCAGGCGACGCAGCGACTGGGCCGCGCCCGCGCGCTGAATCCGCAATGCTCGGGGCTCGGCGATCATACTCCCGGCCGGAAATTAATTCCGACGAGAAATAGCCCCTCGCGCGGAAATGCACGTCGGTAGAAAAAGGAAGGCGAAGATCCTCAATGCCTTGAACAAAGCAGCCGTTAATACACCTGGAAGTTGTGAGCGCAACAGTCGTTTGCGAGCCACAGACTCATGGCAGAAGTTGTAATGCTTCGTGGTCCTTCTGTATGCAGCATAGGGTTCGCACGTATCGGCCAGGTGACCGAAAGTGGCTAAAAGTTAATGTCTTAAGTAGACTGCTTCAAAGTGTGCGGAAGCGCCTGGTGAAAGCGGTAAAACTAACCTACGCGGCCTTGCGCGAGTTATGCGAGCACTGTCCCTGCACCCGGTCGTCGCGGTCCTTTTTAGCCAGTTGGCATCGACGGCCATTTTCCAGAAAACATGGTTCCAATCCTCGATTACCTGCTCGAACGCCAGATGTCACCGCAATGGCGGGGCATGCTTTGCGCCTTGGCCTCGGAGTTCGAGGCGCAGATCGGCCGCGATGAATTGCGTCAACTGATGCACCGCGTGGGAAGTCGGTTTGCTGCGGCCCATCCGCTGCCTGCCTGCGACTCGACCACCGACCTCGAGCGGACCCTGAACGAGCGTTGGCAGGAAATCGATTGGGGATATGTCGAACTCGCCGACGACTCGGAGTCGCTACGCATCGTTCACTACTGCGCGCCGCTGCCGGCGTTCGGCAACGACGCGCTCGCGTGGACCCCGGCATTCCTGGAAGGCGCGTATCAGACCTGGTTGAGCGCGCTTGGCGCGCAAGGCTTGTCAGTCGCACAAACCAGCGAGTATTCGCAAGACACGGCGCTCGAGTTCCGTCTCGGCCGTCATGCAGCGTGAAAGCCGTAACAGGCCAGGGCCGAGCTGCGCGCAGGACCGGTGCGCGACCAGCAGCGGGCAGTCAGGTTGGGCACTGGTTTCGCGCCGCGACCGGAAGTAAGGACCGGGCAACGTAAAGCACTAAATGAATGGCGGCAACATGAGTTCATCAAGCGACATCGAGAAATTATTCGATCACTTCGGCGGCGACGCCAACGCGTACCAGGAGATCGGGCGCGAGAACGAGGCGCATTCGGCGCGCACGCGCTGGCCGTTGCTGGTGACGCTCGATCTCAAGCAGCCGCTGATTCCCCCAATCGGGCAACGCGCACAAGCAAGACCTCAACCGGTGGCAGATGAGGCCGCCGCGCTCGCCGTCGAGCGTCAGGACCCGGCCACGCCGAAAGACGCGGCCTCGGTGACGCGCGCAAAGGCACCGCTTTTCACGCGCTCGCATCGCCGCGACATTCCGCCGGTTGTCGTGGCTGCGGCAACGCCGGCCGCGCCGCGCGGCGCATCGCGCTTCGGTGCGCCCGAAACGCATGGCGAGCTCACGCAGGCAACGGCTTCGAAGGCGGCTGATGCTGCGTCGATGCCGGTTTCGTCTCCGGTTCCACCGGCAACGAGACAGGCCGAGCCGGTGGCTGTTGTCGTCCCTACCGCCAGGATCGCATCTATCGCGCCGCTCGCGCCAGTTTCCGCCGTCCCGCCGATCCCGCCGATCCCGCCGTTCATGCAGAGTGCGCCGGCCATCGCTGCTGCGAGCAATCCGCCCGCGGCATCGGCGCGAACGTCTGCGGCCGCTCCGGCATGGGCGCAAGCGCCGGTGCCTGCCCGTTCCGGTCCGGGCGCCGCCCGCACGCCCCACGCCGCGCCCGCGCCTGCCCCCGCCTCGGCCCGCACGCAGCCCTTCATGTCTGCGCCAACGTCCATGGCAGCTTCGCAACCCACGTCGATCCTCGGCAAGCTGTTTAGCTCACAAGCGGAGACCACGCCGCTCCACGCGGCCGCGCCCGCCACGCAAGCGGTGCCGCTGCAATCGCTGTTCGACCGCCTGCGCGGCACGCCGCGCGCAGCCGCGGCGTCCGCAGTCAGCGCCGAACCCGCCGAGTCCAAATCGTGGCTCGTCAACCGCCCGCGCCGCTCATGAAAGTCATTGCGGTAGTGTCCGCCAAGGGCGGCGTCGGCAAGACGACCCTCGCCGCGAACCTCGCTTCGGTGCTCGCCGCGAGCGGCCGGCGTGTGATCGCGCTCGACCTCGATCCGCAGAATGCGCTGCGTCTGCACTTCGGCGTGCCGCTCGACAGCATCGACGGCATCTCGCGTGCCACGTTGACCGGCGACGCATGGCAGTCGGTCATGTTCGACGGCGTCGACGGCGTCACCGTGCTGCCATACGGCGCGGTACTGGAAGACGACCGCCGCCGCTTCGAGGCGCATGTCGACCAGGACCCGCTGTGGCTCGCGCATGCGTTGCGCAGCTTGAGGCTCGAAGCATCCGACGTCGTAGTCGTGGACACCCCGCCGGGTTCTTCGGCGTACGTGCGCGCCGCCTTGTGCGCGGCCACTTTCGCGCTGAACGTGGTGCTGGCCGACGCCGCTTCTTACGCGGCGATCCCGCAAATGGAGCGGCTGATCGACACCTACGCGGCGCCGCGCGCCGAGTTCGGCGGCGTGGGCTATGTGGTCAATCAGATCGACCAGTCGCGCCAGTTGACCAAAGACGTACTCAAGGTTCTGCGCCAGATGCTCGGCGAGAAACTCTTTCCCGGCGTGATCCATCTCGACGAAGGCGTGAGCGAAGCACTCGCCTGCGACACCACGCTCATCCACTACGATCCGCTTAGCCAGGCCGCCGCCGACTTCCGCGCGTGCGGCACGTGGCTGATGTCGGCGGTCGACGCGATCGCTGTCTCGCCAAGGAATGTCGCATGAGCACGACTCATCCCGAAGGCATTGAAGCGAGCGAACCGTCGCGGTTCGAACGCTTTGTCGACGCACGCTTCTGGAATAGCCGCATCGTCACCGGTCTCGTCACGCTGTTCGCACTGGTGATGCTGTACTTCGTTTTCACGGTGCCGCTCGCTTTCTACGAGCAACTCACGTTCGCCACCTGCTGCTTCGTCACCGCGCTGCTGTTTCGCCGCCTGCAAGGCCGTTACGCGACGATGGTGATGATCATGCTCTCAGTGGTGACGTCGGGCCGCTATATGTACTGGCGGCTGACCTCGACGACTTATTGGGAGCATCCGCTCGACGCCGCGTGGGGTCTTCTGCTCGTGTCGGCGGAAGTCTATTCGACGCTCGTGCTGCTGCTCGGCTACTTTCAGACCGCATGGCCGCTCAAGCGCAAGCCGATGCCGCTGCCCGCCTCGCGCAGCGACTGGCCTACCGTCGACGTCTTCATTCCCACTTATAACGAGCCGCTTTCGGTGGTCAAGCCGACCATCTACGCGGCGCTCGCACTCGACTATCCGGCCGAAAAACTGTCCATCCACGTGCTGGACGACGGCCGCCGTCCCGAGTTCAAGGCGTTCTGCGAGGAAGTCGGCGTCAACTGGACGATCCGCACGCACAACCGCCACGCGAAGGCCGGCAACATCAACGAAGCGTTGAAGATCACCAAGGGCGAATACCTCGCCATTTTCGATTGCGATCACATTCCGACGCGCTCGTTCCTGCAGATCGGCCTTGGCTGGTTCCTGCGCGACAAGCTGCTGTCGATGCTGCAAACGCCGCACCACTTTTTCTCCGCTGACCCGTTCGAGCGCAACCTCGGCACGTTCCGCAAAGTGCCGAACGAAGGCGAACTGTTCTATGGGCTCGTGCAGGACGGCAACGATCTGTGGAACGCCACCTTCTTCTGCGGTTCATGCGCACTGCTGCGCCGGACGATGGTCGAGGAGATCGGCGGCATCGCGGTAGAGACCGTCACTGAAGACGCTCACACCGCGCTGAAGCTGCATCGTCTCGGCTACACCACAGCGTATCTGGCGATTCCGCAAGCCGCGGGGCTCGCGACCGAAAGCCTGTCGGGTCACATCGGCCAGCGGATTCGCTGGGCGCGCGGCATGACGCAGATCTTCCGGATCGATAATCCGCTCACGGGCAAGGGCCTGAAGTTCGGCCAGCGGCTTTGCTATCTGAACGCGATGATGCACTTCTTCTACGGCATCCCGCGTCTCGTGTTTCTCACCGCGCCGCTGTCGTATCTGTTCTTCGGCGCGCACGTGATCGAAGCCGCCGCGAGCACCATCGCCATCTACGCGTTGCCGCACATGATGCACGCGAGCATTACCAATTCGCGCATGCAGCGCTCGTTCCGCCATTCGTTCTGGGCCGAGGTCTATGAATCGGTGCTGGCGTCGTATATCACCGCGCCCACCTTGCTCGCGCTCATCAACCCGAAGCTCGGCAAGTTCAACGTGACGGCCAAAGGTGGCCAGATCGAGAAGAACTATTTCGACTGGGCGATCTCGCGGCCGTATCTGTTCCTGCTGTTGCTGAACCTGATCGGTTTCTGCGTGGGCATCGTGCATATCTATCTGAACTGGCATACCCGCAGCATCGTGCAGACCACCGTGCTGAACCTCGGCTGGACCACGTACAACATGCTGATTCTCGGCGCGAGCGTGGCTGCCGCGAGCGAGCGCCGGCAGATTCGCGCGGTTCATCGCGTGGCGATGGAAATGCCGGTCATGCTCAAGTTCTCCACGGGCCGCACGCTCGCCTGCAAGACCATTGACTACTCGGAAGGCGGCGTAGGTGTCGCGTTGCCCGCGGCCATTCAGGTGCCGATGCACGAGCGCGTCACCGTGTCGCTCTTTCGCGGCGACGAGGAATACGCGTTCCCCGCCACGGTCGGCTTCACGGCGCCGGGCCGGGTCGGCCTGCGCTTTTCCGCGATGACGCGCGAGCAGGAATACGAGTTCGTCAAGACCACGTTTGCACGCGCCGACGCCTGGACCGGCTGGGCCGAGGGGCGCCAGCAGGACACGCCGCTGCGCGGGCTCTCGCACGTGCTGACGGTGGGCGTGCGCGGCATCGCAGGCCTCTTCGAGCACCTCTACAACGACCTGCGAAGCTCGATGAAAAGCCGTCCGGTGGACGTCAAGAAGCTAAAAACCAAAGACTGATCTATGCGCAACTGGATGGCGAAGGGAAGCATCGAACGCTCGAATCAGCAGCGTTACGAGTCGCACAGTGACACAAACTTGCAGCGCCGCGACGCGCAGCGCCCTCGCTCTTCACGGCTGACGCGCGGCGTCGCGTGCTGGCTCGCGTTGCAGACCGCATTGGCCGCGCCGCTCGCATCGGTGGCCGAAGCGGCCGCTGCGGCGTCGGGCACCGCCGGAAAGGCAGACACGGCCAACTCAGCCAACGCAGCCGACACCGCCGCGCCGCGCGCGCAAGCCTTGCTTCGAGCGCAGGCAACGCCGCCCGCAGCGGCGGCTGGGAACACGGCAACACATGCAACCGGCACTGGCAACGGCCCCGCGCCGAGCCCCGCCGTACCCTACGACCCGGCGATGATCGCGCAAGCGCCATTGGCGACGCCCACGCCGGCGCTCGCCGCGTCGGCGGTAAAAGCGCTGGGCGTCAAGACGCCGACCACCGCCGAACCGGGCACGCTGGTGCCGGGCGGCCGTCGCCAGACGCTCACGTTCGCCGACCTGGGCGCGCTCGATCCGCTGCAGTTGCGCGGCACCGACGGCCAGAACGGCGTCGCGTTCTCGGTGCGCGGCGACGAGGTGGTAACGGGCGCGATCCTGCATCTGATCTACAGCTACTCGCCGGCCCTGCTGCCGAACATCTCGCAACTCAAGGTGCTGGTAAACGGCGAAGTCGCTGCAACGCTGCCCGTGCCGCGCGATCAGGCCGGCATGCTGGTCGCGCGCGACGTGTCGCTCGACCCGCGCTTCGTCAGCGAATTCAATCACCTGAACGTGCAGTTGATCGGGCATTACACGGCGAGTTGCGAGGACCCGGCGAACTCGTCGCTATGGGCTACCGTCAGCAATGCAAGCTCGCTCGATCTGACGTACGCGTCGCTCGCCAGCAAGCCGGATCTCGCGGCCCTGCCGCAACCGTTCTTCGACCGACGCGACGTGCGGCGCCTCGAACTGCCGTTCGTGTTTCCGCAGAAGCCGACAGCCGGCACGCTCGAGGCAGGCGGCATCGTGGCCTCGTGGTTCGGCGCGCTCGCCGGCTATCGCGGTGCGCTGTTCCCGGCGCAGCAGGACAACGTGCCGCTGTCGGGCAACGCCGTCGTGTTCGCCACCGACGACCAGCGCCCCGCCGGCGTCACGATTCCAGCTATCTCCGGCCCGACCATCGCCGTGGTCGACCGCGAAGCGCCGGCGCGCGGCAAGCTGCTGCTGGTGCTGGGACGCACCGACGCCGAACTGAAGATCGCCGCGCGGGCGCTCGGTATCGGACAGAACACGCTGACCGGACAAAGCGTGACGATTACGCGGCTCACCGAACTTGCGAAGCGCACGCCCTACGACGCGCCCAACTGGCTGCCCACGCATCGACCGGTTCGCTTTGGCGAGCTTGCCGACGCGCGCGACCTGACCGTGTCGGGCTACGACGCCGACGCGGTCCACGTGAATCTGCGCGTACCGCCCGACCTGTTCATGTGGCATACCAAGGGCGCGCCGATCGACCTGCGCTACCGCTACACGGTGCGTCCGCAGCGCGACCGCTCGTCGCTGAACGTCAGCGTGAACAGCGGCTTCGTGCAGGCGCTGCCCATTCCGGCCGAGTCCAGTTCGGTATTCGACCTGAGCCATTATTTCGCGCGCGTGCTGCCCGACAAGACGGCCGAGGCGCGCCGCACGCTGCATATTCCGCCGCTGCTGCTGACCCCGCGCGCGCAACTGCGCCTGCACTTTTACTATGACATTCCGAATACCGGCGAATGTCACGGGCGACTGCTTGAGAACGTGATCGGCGCGGTTGACCCGAATTCGACGATCGACTTGTCGTCGTTTCCCCACTACATGGCGTTGCCCGATCTCGCAGCGTTCGCGAACAGCGGCTTTCCGTTCACGCGCATGGCGGATCTGTCGGAAACGGCGGTGATCCTGCCGAACGACGCCGACTCGAGCGACTACAGCCTCTACCTGCTGACCATGGGACGCATGGGCGCGTCGACCGGCTATCCGGTCGCGGGCGTGACAGTGGGCACCGCCGACGACGTCGACAAATACGCCGACAAGGACCTGCTGATTTTCGGCGCGCCCGGCAAGCAACCGCTACTTCAACGCTGGGCCAAGTCGATGCCGTTTTCGAGCGACGGCGACTCGCGCACGTTCCAGCTGTCCGACATCGTCTTCAAACTCGAGGACTGGTGGCATGGCGAGCGCGGCGTCGAGCGCCTGCCCGCGCGCGCCGACCTCACGCTCGTCAGCTCGAACGGCGACGCGCTCCTGACCGGCTTCGAATCGCCGCTGAAAAAGACCCGCAGCGCGGTGGCTCTCGTAAGTGCGGCCGGGCAGTCGGACGCCGATCTGTCGGCCGCCCTGCTCGACGCCGACGTGCTGCCGGAGATTCAAGGCGCAATGGCCGTGATCCACGGCCGTACGGTCACGATCACGTCGAATGGCGACGCGTACTATGTCGGCCATTTATCGCCGCAGGAGTATCTGCGCTGGGCGCTGTCGTCGCATCCGTTGCTGCTGATGCTGGGCGGCGTGCTCGCGGCGCTGATCATCGCGGCGCTGTTCTACCGGATGCTGCGCTCGGTCGCGGCGCGCCGTTTGAAGGACTAACAGGACTGACATGCGGGTTCGAATCAACAGAAAACAGGGTGTGAAATTGGCCGTCTCGCTGGCGCTGGGCGTCGCGGCATCGGCGGCGTGCGCGAACGTGCTGAAGGTCGCGCAGAATGCAGCCGCGCCCGGCGCGTGCGGCGACTGGACTGGCTATCGCACTTTCGTCGAGCGCTTCGTGCAAGCCGACGGTCGCGTGATCGATTACTCCACGCCTACCCAGCAGACCACCTCCGAAGGCCAGTCGTATGGCCTCTTCTTCGCACTCGTTGCGAACGACCGCGCCACGTTCGACCGGCTGCTGAACTGGACGCGCACCAACCTCGCGGGCAATCAGTTCGATCCGCAAAATCTGCGCTTGCCGTCGTGGCAATGGGGCAGGAAAGCGGACGGCTCTTACGGCGTGCTCGATCCGAATTCCGCATCGGACTCCGACTTGTGGATCGCCTACGATCTGCTGCAGGCCGGGCGCCTGTGGCATGACGCGAGCTACACGCAGCTCGGCCAGGCGCTCGCGGCGCGCATCGCGCGTGACGAGATGACGAACCTGCCTGGCGTCGGTCCGATGCTGCTGCCCGGGCCCGAAGGTTTCAAAAGCGGCGGCGTGACGCGCCTCAATCCGAGCTACCTGCCGCTGCCCGTGCTGCGCGCGCTTGCCCATGAAGTGCCGAACGGTCCGTGGGCGAAGCTCGCCGACAGCGCCTACAAGTTCGTCAAGACAACAGCGCCGCAAGGCTTCGCGCCCGACTGGGCGGCGTGGCAAAACGGGCAGTTCGTGGTCGACCCGAAAAACGGCGACACCGGCAGCTACGACGCGATCCGCGTCTATCTGTGGGCGGGCATGGCGTCGCCTGCCGATCCGCTTGCGAAGCCGTGGCTCGCCGCGCTCGGCGGCATGCGCGCAAAGGTCCAGCAAAACGGCTTCCCGCCGGAGAAGGTGTCGTCGACCAACGGCTCGGCGAGCGGCGAAGGCCCGCTCAGCTACTGGGCCGCGCTCGCGCCGTACTTCAAGGCGCTCGGCGACGCGCACGGCCTTGGCCTCGCGCGCACGCATCTGGCCGCGCTCGACGCCAGCGTGCCTGGCCGCGAGCCCGTTTACTACGACAGGGTGCTGGGCCTGTTCGGCACGGGTTTCATCGACGGACGCTATCGCTTCGACGAAAGCGGACGCCTCGTGCCCAGCTGGAGAACCGCATGCGATTGAGCGCCCTCGCGTTGTCAATGCGCTTCGCGCTGAGCCTACCGCTTGCCTGCTGCCTCGCGGCGGCCGCACCCGACGCGTTGGCTCAGGCGCCGGCACCAGGGTCGAAAGATCCAATGGGCGTGCTGATCGATCAGGGCAAGTACTGGCAATCGCATCAGCGCGGCGACCTCGCGGAGCAGGCCTGGCTGAAGGTGTTGCGCATCGACCCGAAACAGCCCGACGCGTTGTTCGGCATGGGCATGGTGCTCGCCGACCGCAAGGACGGCGCGGGCGCGCAGCAGTATCTGTCGCGACTGAAGGCGGTTGCGCCGAACTACCCGAGCCTCGACGAACTCGGCCGGCGGCTCGGTGAATCGAGCCTGCGCGACCAGACCGTGAACGACGCGCGGCGGCTCGCGCAAAGCGGCCAGAGCGCGAGCGCGGTGCAGGAGTATCAGCGCGCGTTGAGCGGCAAGCCCGCCACGCCGGCGTTGCAGCTCGAGTACTACCAGGCGCTGTCGGCTACGCCGCAAGGTTGGGATCAGGCGCGTCGCGGACTCGAGCAACTCGCGCGTGATAACCCGGACGATCCGCGTTACGCACTCGCCTACGCTCAGCATCTGACCTATCGCGACGTCACCCGCCGCGACGGCATCGCGCGGCTGCAAAAACTCGCCGGCGACAGCACGGTGGGCGCGGCGGCAAAAAAGAGCTGGCGGCAGGCACTGCTTTGGCTCGACGCGCGGCCGTCGGACGCCGCGCTGTACCAGGCGTATCTGCAAAGCGCGAACGACGACGCTGCGGTCAAGGCGCGCTTCGATTCGATGGTGCAGCAGGACAAGGCGGCACGTGAGCGCGCGCAGGAAAACGCCTCCGTCGACGCACGCGGGCGCACCGTCGCCGAGGGCTTCGCCGCACTCGATCGCAACGACGCGGCCACGGCGCGCGCGAAATTTTCGTCGGTGCTGGCCACCAGTCCGAACGACACCGACGCGCTTGGCGGCATGGGCATCGCCGCGCTCAAGCAGGAGCACTTCGCCGAAGCGCGCAACTATCTGGAGCGCGCGTCGCGCAACGGCAACCCGGCTCGCTGGAAAACCGCGCTGGATAGCGCGACGTACTGGACCTACACGAGCGACGCAATCGGCGCGCGCAGCAACGGCGAATTCGCAAAGGCGAAGTCGCTGTTCGAACGCGCCATCGCGATGAATCCTTCAGATGTCACCGCGCAAGTGCTGCTCGGTGAAATGCTGCTTGCGAACCGTGACGCGGCCGGTGCCGAACAGGCATACCGGATGGCGCTGCGCCGCCAGGCAGACAACCCCGACGCCATTCGCGGACTCGTCGGCGCATTGGCCGCCCAAGGTCGCGGCGACGAAGCGTTGCAATTCGCCAATCGACTGAACACGGAACAGCAGTCGAAGGCTGGCGGCATCAATCGTCTGCGTGGAGAAGCGCAGGCGGCTCAAGCGCGCGCGGCCGAAGCGCACGGCGACCTGGGCAGCGCACGCAGTCTCTTCGAAGACGCGCTGCTCAACACGCCCGACGACCCGTGGCTGCGTCTGGACCTCGCGCGTATTTACGTGCGCCAGGGCGCGGTCGCGAACGCGCGCAGCATGATGGACGGCCTGCTCGCCGCGCATCCTGACATGACCGATGCGCTGTATGCGAGCGCGCTGCTGTCGGCGGAAACGCAGGACTGGTCAGCCGGTCTCGCCCAACTCGAACGCATTCCCGTCGCGCAACGCACCGACGCGATGGCGGCGTTGCAGCATCGGCTGTGGGTGCATCAGCAAGCCGATCTCGCCACGCGCATGGCGCGCAGCGGTCAGACCCAACAGGCGCTCGCGACTTTGCATGCAGCCGAGCCGGTGGCGGGGAACAGTCCCGAACTGATCGGCGTAATCGCGGCGGCCTACCAGCAGGCCGGCGATCCGAACCGCGCGCTGAGCCTGGTGCGCAGCGCGATGAACGCGGCACCCGGCAACACCGATCTGCTGCTGCAATACGCGGGCATTCTGTCGACCACGCAGCAGCAAGCAGAGCTCGGCATGGTGATGCGCCGTCTGTCGTCGATGCAGTTGACGCCGCAGCAGCGCACCGACTTCGCCAATCTGAATCTCGGCATCGTCATCAAACAATGCGACGCCGTGCGCCAGCGTGGCGACCTCGCCAGCGCCTACGACGTGATCGCGCCGTGGCTCGCGGCGATGCCCGACAATCCCGATCTGCAGGCCGCCTTGGGCCGCCTGTATGCGTCAGCCGGCGACGACCGCAACGCGCTCGAAAGCTATCGCGTCGCATTGCGGCGCAAGCCCGACGACCTCAATCTGCTGCAGGCGGCGATTTCCGCCGCGTCTGGTGCGAAGCAGTTCAGCTACGCCGAATCGCTGGCGTCGCAGGCCTTGAATGCGGCGCCCAACGACCCGGGCGTGCTTGCCACCGTTGGCCGCATGTATCGCTCGGAAGGCAAGCTGTCGCTCGCGTCGACCTATCTGCAGCGCTCGCTGGTCGCGGCCAACACACCGCTGATGGCGAATGCGCCGCGCAATGCCGCGGCGAGCAACGTGCCGCGCGGCTGGGAAGCGGCGATGCGCCGTATCGGCGCGACGCCGTTGCCCGGCACCAATCCTTTCGAGGGAAAAACCGCGACGCTCGCGCCGACCGACGCCGATAACGCAGCGCCCGGCTTCAATGCTTCTTCGAACGCCGCGCGAGCTTCCCTTCCGTACTCGCAGTCTTCCTTGCCGACACAGACCGTGCCGAACTATCCGCCGCCCATGCAGCCCGCGCCATACGTCGCACCTTATGCGGCACCCGCGCAGCCCTACACGCCGAACAGCGCGCCCGCCGCGCTGCCGTATAACGCGCCTCGTCAGGGGGCCGACGCTGGCGGCTACGGCGAGGACAGCTACGGCTCGAGCCAGTCCGGCGCACCGTTGCAGCCCTACCCTGGGCAGAACGGCCAGGCCGCCCAGCCGCAGATGCCGATGCAGGCTCCGATGCAGCCGATGCAGCAGCAATACAACCCGGCTTACGCGCAGCAGGCGCCGTATCCGCAGCAGCAATACGGCACGCCCGATGGCTATGCGCCGACGCCCTGGCCCATGTCGCCCGCCGCGCGCGAGGCGCAGGCCAACGCCGGGGCGATGCAGCCGCAGCCGTATGGCTCGACGACCGCAGCCGCAGCGAACGGCAAACGCACCGCGAGCAAAAAGCAAAACGCGTCGAAGAACGGCCGCAACGCAGCCGTTTATGCACAGCAACAGCAACCGTATTACGGCCAACAAGCTTATCCGCAACAGCAGCAACCGCAAGGCTACGCGCAACAGCCTTATCAGTCGTATCCTCAGCAGCAGGGTTATGGCCAGCAGCCGTATCAGCCCTATCCGCCGCAGCAGCAGGCCTATGGCAATCAGGGCAATCAGGGCTATTACGGGCAGCAACAGCCTTACATTCCGCAGCCGCCGAGCGGCTATGCGCAAGCGTATTACCCGCAACAGCCGGGCATGAACGGCAGCGGCGGCAATGGCGCGAACTACGCGCAGCCAAACGTCGCCAATGCGCAGACCCTTGGCGTAGCCGAGGAACTGGCGCAGGTCAATCGCGAGCAGGCGAGCACGGTCTCGGGCGGCATTGTGTTTCGCAACCGCAGCGGCGAGGACGGCCTCTCCACGCTCACCGACATCGAAGCGCCGATCCAAGGCCGCATCAAGGCAGGCAACGGCCATGTCGTGGTGACGGCAACTCCCGTCACGCTGGATGCCGGCACCGCGGCAGGCAACGTGTCGACGCTCGCGCGTTTCGGCGCGGGGCTGTCGAACAGCACGTCGGCAGCGGCGGCCGTTGCGGGCACCAACAATTACGGCAGCCAGACGGCGAGCGGCGTGGGACTTTCGGTCGGCTACGAAAGCCGCAAGCTGAGCGGCGATATCGGCGTGACGCCGATCGGCTTTCGCGAGACGAACATAGTAGGCGGCGCGCAGTACAACGGTGGCATCACCGACAAGGTCTCCTATTCGCTCGCCGTCGCGCGGCGCGCGGTCACCGACAGTCTCTTGTCGTACGCCGGCACACGCGACGCTGCGTCCGGCCTCGAATGGGGCGGCGTCACATCGACCGGCGGCCTCGCGAGCCTTGCGTGGGACGACGGCACCAGCGGTCTGTACGTGAACGCGGCGTTCCAGTACTACGATGGACACAACGTCGTGACGAACACCGCCTGGAAGGGCGGCGGCGGCATCTACACGCGCCTCTTCAAGGACGCCGACCAGACGTTCACCATCGGTGTGAACACGACGCTGATGGGCTACGACAAGAACCTGTCGTACTTCACGTATGGCCAGGGCGGCTACTTCAGTCCGCAACAGTACGTGATCCTGAATCTGCCGATCGAATGGACTGGCCGCAATGGCGCCTTTACGTATGACCTGAAGGGATCAATCGGCGTGCAGCATTACCGGCAGGACGCATCGAACTACTTCCCGCTCGGCAACTCGGGCTCGTTGCAAGCGGCGGCTGCGGGTCAGGCGGCGCTGATCGGCAGCGGTGTCGATAGCGGCGCTCAATACCCGGGGCAAAGCAAAACCGGCGTGTCGTATTCGCTGAGCGCCGTGGGCGAATACCAGCTCGCGCCGCAACTGGCGTTCGGCGCAACGGCTTCGCTCGGCAATGCTTATCAATATCGCGAGTGGCTTGCCGCAGTCTACGTTCGCTACAGCTTTACGAGGCAGACGGGCCTGCAGCCGTTCCCGCCCACGCCGCTCAGTTCGCCGTATTTGTCGCTGTCCAACTAGCGCGCGCTTGATCGGGCTCGCGCGTCTGATTCCGCGGCGGCCCGATTTGCTGGACCGCCGTCACGGCGTTTTTCAGGCCGCGTCGGAGCCGGTTGCGTATTTGCGGCAATGCTCGAGGTATCCGGCGGCGTGACTGCTCACCAGTTGCACGATGCTTTTCCAGAGCCAGCCCGGTGCGTCGAGTGTCTTCGAACGGTTCTTGCGCAGCTCGGCGAGCCATGCCTTGCGTTCGGCGAGATGCATTTGCCGCGCGTGCGCCTTGCCCACTACCAGCGCAAGAAAACGCGCCGCCTTCGTCGCTTCGTCGCGAGTCAGTTGCTCGATCGTCAGCTTCATGTCCTGCGGCAGCAACTCGCGTATCACCACCGCGCGATCCGCAAGGCGCGCCGATCTCATCCGGTCGCCGAGCGAAGGCGACAGATGCCGCGCGCCCTCCACCACCCGCTCCGCGTTGTCGCGTGGCATTCTCACGCCCGCATAGCGAGGCGCCGCAGCGGGCGCTGCCTCCTTGATGTCGATCAGGCACAGATCGTCGCCGTCCACTGCGGCGCCGTCGATGTCGAGCAGCACCGCGTAGCGCAGCCGTCCGAGCGAACTGCAGCCCTTGACCCAGTAGGCGGCGTCGAGCACTTCGACGTCCGCCTCGTCGCCTGCGCCACGCAATGCAGTCGCAAGTGCGGCAACTGACGTTTTGCTGAAGAGCTCGTCGATCTCGCGCCGCTCGTTTTTGGCAAGCGGCCAGAAACGGGAACCGAGCGGAATAGTCGGCTCGCTATCTTCGATACGCTCTTCGGCAAGATGGCGCCATGAACGCCGCACCGCTTCCTTCATCACGACGCGCACCGCCTCCGGTTTCTCGGAGTGAATGTCCGCCTCACCCGCGCTTTCGTCGAAGGCGCGTTCATAGCCGTCGGCCAGCGCCTCCATCATCTGAACGATCGTCACGCCTGGCAGGTCGGAACCGCGCGCTGCCGTCGCGAGCGAAAGCCCGAGCCGGATGAGGTCGTGCGCGGGATTGCCGATCACCGTCTGATCGAGATCGCGAATCTGGATCTCGACGCGGCCATTCGCATCGGCGACGGGCCCGAGATTGCCCGTATGGCAATCGCCGCAGATCCATACAGCGGGACCCTCGGGTAGCGCGTGCCCTTCGATTCCGTCGAGCCACTCATAAAATCTGTTCGTGCTGCCTCGCACATACGCATGCGCGGAGCGCGCCATTCTCGCGTTGCGGCGCGCGGTCAGAAGCGGCTGGCGCGCTTCGGCGTCGGGGAGCTTCTTCGCCCGCTTGCTGAGCGGTTTGGACAGCTTGTTTGTTGCGACGGGCTTCTTCGGCATTTGTACGGTCCGCTCTTATCGATATTCGAAGCCGGCGCGGCACGTGTCCTCGCCAGCGCTTGTCGCGCGCATTGTCGCGTGCGCAAGCAACGACCTTCAGCAGGAATCGCGCCTATCGTGTGAAGCATTCTGTAAGGGCACATGAGGCTTCAACGGTTACTCATGCGAGATATAAGCCGCCACTGGAAATACGTTCTGAAGTTCTCTCCAACGTATGGGCATCGGCGCTTCTTTCCGCTTCCAGATGCGCTTGCGCACAGTGCGCAGGTAAAACTTGCGAGAGCATAGGGGCGACCGGAGGCTAAAGTGTGCCGGCGCCATACGAAGCCTTTACGCGCGCTATGTGAACCGGCAGACTGGAGGCCCACTCATCCATGTGACCCTCTGTGGAGCGCAGCATGCCATTTCCGGCACAAGATCACGGCTGTCCTGGTTGGGGCGGCGAGATGGCGCGGCGCATCAGCGAATTCGACTGGTCCGCAACCGACGTCGGCGCGATCCCGAACTGGCCTCGCAGCCTGACCGCAACCGTGCAGCTGCTGCTTGCCTCGCCTGTGCCGCTCGTGCTGCTGTGGGGCAAAGCCGGCCACATGATTTACAACGACGCCTACGCGGTTTTCGCGGGCGGACGGCATCCGTATCTGTTGGGCTGTCCCGTCGAGACAGGCTGGCCCGAGGTTGCCGACTTCAATCGTCACGTCATGAATACGTGCCTTGCCGGCGGCACGCTGTCGTATCGCGACAAGGAACTCGTGCTGCTGCGCGAAGGCAAGCCCGAAGACGTGTGGATGGATCTGTACTACAGCCCCGTTGCAGACGACAGCGGCGCGCCTGCGGGCGTACTCGCTATCGTTGTCGAGACGACGGGGCGTGTGTTGACCGAGCGCTGGCGGCAACGCGCCGAAGCCGAGCTGCACGAGACGAACGAACGCCTGCAACTCGCGCTGAATACGGGCGCCGTGCTCGGCACGTGCGTCGTCGATATGCGCACTCAAAAGATCACTGGCGACGAGCGCTTCGCCCGCACTTTTTCGTTGTCGGTGGACGAAGCCGCTCGGGGCGTCGATCACCGCGCGGCGACAAAAATGATCCATCCGGACGATCAATCGCTGCTCCAACATCTGACCTTCAAGGCGCTGTCCGGCGGAAAACCGTTTCGCGCCGAGTACCGGATTCGCTGCCCCAATGGCGATTACGTGTGGGTGCAAGCGAACGGCCAGTGCGAGTTCGACGATAACGGCGTGCCCACCCGGTTTCCCGCCGTGCTGATCGACATCCACGAACGTAAGATCGCCGAGCAGTCGCTGCGCCAGTTGACGGAGACGCTTGAACAGCGCGTTGCCGATGCGGTCGCCGCACGCGCCTTCGCAGAGGAACAGTTACGCCAGGCGCAAAAGATGGAAGCGATCGGCAGCCTGACGGGCGGCGTCGCGCACGACTTCAACAACGTGTTGCAAGTGATCAACGGCAATCTGCAAATGATGGCCGCCGACGCCGGGGATAATCCCGCAACGCTGCGCCGTTTGTCGGCGGCGACCGATGCCGTGAAGCGCGGCGCGAAACTGGCCGCGCATCTGCTGGCGTTCGCGCGCCGCCAGCCGCTTTCGCCGACGGTGCTCAATCCGCGCCGGCTGCTCGCGGGCATGAGCGAGATGCTGCACCGCGCGCTCGGCGAGACCATCACGATCAAAACGGTATTGAGCGACGATCTGTGGAACGTGCAGGCCGATCGGAACCAGCTAGAAAACGCGCTGCTCAATCTCGCGATCAACGGACGCGACGCGATGAAAGCCGACGGCACGCTCACTGTCCGTGCCGCGAACCGTGTGCTGGATGCCGCGTTTTGCAACGACCACGCGGAGCTGTCGCCGGGCGAATATGTCGTGTTCTCCATCACCGATACCGGCGCAGGCATGCGGCCAGAGGTGCTTGAACACGCGTTCGAACCATTCTTCACGACCAAGCCGAACGGTCATGGAACGGGCCTCGGCCTCAGTATGGTGTTCGGCTTTGTCCGGCAAAGCGGCGGCCATACGCTGATTGACAGCGAGGTGGGACAGGGTACGACCGTGTCGCTGTACTTCCCGCGCTGCTGCGAGCCTGAAACTCCCGAAACCGTCGATCAGACCGCCACGCCGGTAGGCGGCGGCGAAACGATCCTCGTTGTGGAAGACGATGCGGACGTGCGTCTGACCGCTGTCGAAATGCTCGCGCAACTCGGCTACAAGGTGCTGACTGCATCGAGTGGCGATGCGGCGCTCGAATTTATCCAGAGCGACATGCCGATCGACCTGTTGTTCACCGACGTGGTGATGCCGGGCAAGATCAAAAGCGTCGAACTGGCGCGCCGTGCAGCGGCGCGCTCGCCCGCGGTGCCGACCTTGTTCACGTCCGGTTATACGCGCGACGAGATCGTCCATCACGGCAAACTCGATGCCGGCATTACGTTGCTGTCGAAACCGTATCGACGCGACGATCTCGCGCGCAAGGTGCGAAGTGTGCTGCGTGCGTCGGCAGGGCCGGTTGCCGGTGCAACGCATGTCGGCAAGATGACCGACCGGGAGATCGCTGCGTGCGTGCCGCCCGTGGCCTACGATCCGTCGAGCGTCGAGACGCCGGGCGTTGAGATGCCGAGCGTCGATGCGCCGCGCGTCTGCACGCCGGACGGCGCCGCTCGCGACCATGAAGCTCGTCAAAACGTCGCGCCCGAAGCTGCGCCGGCGCGCTCGCCGGCTCACGTGCTACTCGTCGAGGACGACGCCGATTCGCGCGAGGCGCTGAGCAGCCTGCTCGGCGCGCTGGGTCTCGACTGCACGTCGGTGGGGAGCGCGGAAGAAGCGCTGCCGCTCGTGCCGGCGCAACGCTACGACATTCTGTGCACCGACATCACGCTACCTGGCATGTCGGGCGACAATCTCGCGCGCGCGGTCCTGCGCGCACAGCCGGACGTGCAAGTGCTGCTGGTGTCCGGTTACGGCGCGCATGCGCCGATCGGCGACAGCATTCCCGGCGCGCGGATGCTCGGCAAACCGCTCGACCTCGCCCAGTTGCGGCGCGAGCTTGCGCGGTGGCTCGATCCCATCGAAGCCGCCTGGTGACGCGGGGCGCCCCCAGGCGCGGCGTGCGCTTTTCGCACCGCAAGCCGGAATGCGGCATATATTGGTTTATATCGATGAAGCCGCACGCGGCGCGAAGCGCGCAGCGCATACGCGCCCTGGTATGATGCCGGGCGCGCGCCTGCTTTCCTGTCGCGTGGGCGCTTGACCTTCCGCCGCTTTTTGTCACGAGAGCCATCATGCCTTCCCAACACGACCCAGCCCCCGCTGCGAGCCCAAGCCCGACCAAGGCCAGGCGCAAAGAGCTGTCCATCACGGCGCGCAATCTTCTGATGGTAGCCGTCGGCGTGCTCGTCTTCGCGATAGTCTCGGGCGTGGTGCTGTATCAGCCGATCGCCTATGGCGATGCAATCCCCAACTTCGGCATCATTCTGATGCTGACGGTGCCAGTAATCGCGGGCGTCGCGTTCCGGGTGGGACTGGATGCGTGGCTCGATCGCGAGTAATAGAAGAGCGGGCAGCGGGTTGCTACCCCGCCCCACCCGGCACCACCACCCACACCTCCAGGCCGCCGCCCTCGCGCGCGTGAAACTCCAACCTGCCACCGTGCAGCCGCGCGATCCGCTCGACAATCGCGAGCCCAAGCCCTGTGCCGCCGCTATGCGCTCGCGCGTTCCTGCCGCGTTGGAAGGGCGCCTTCAACTGCTCGAGTTCTTCCGCCGATAACCCCTTGCCGCGGTCGCCCACTGCGACATACACCGTGTCGTCGGTCGCCCAGGTACGCACCGCCAGTCCGCTGCCCCCGTACACGATCGCGTTCTGCATCAGATTCATCAGGAGCCGCATCATGCTCACCGGGCGATAGGAAATCAGCGGCAAGCGTGCGAGCGACAGTTCGAACTCATGCCCGAGTCCCGCGAAGTCGCCTGCAAGCCGCTCGATCAACGCGTTCAGATCGCCGGGTTCGGCTGGCTCCCGCTCGCCGCTGCCTGCGTAGTCCATGAACTGCTGCAAGATGGTTTCGATCTGGTCGAGGTAGGACTCCGCCGCCACCACGAAACTGCTGTCGCTGCTCTCAGGCATCGCCATGGCCATCGAAAGGCGGAGCTTGGTGAGCGGCGTGCGGATGTCGTGCGAGATGCCGGCTAACATCAGCGCGCGGGTCGCTTCCGCTTGTTGCAACGCGTGCGTCATCTGATTGAAAGCGCTGCTGACGGCGGCAATTTCCAGCGGGCCGGTGGTCGGCAACGGCGGCGGCGTGTCGCCGTCGCTCAGGCGCTGCGCCGCGCGCGTCAACTCCTGCAGCGGCCGGTTCAGGTGAAGCTGGATCGCGTAGCCTGTCAACGCCGCCAGCGCGGCAAGGCCGAGCGACAGCAGAATGGCCGCGTCGAGCCCATTGCCCTGGGCGTCTTCGGGAATCGGCAGTGCGATCCAATACGGTGCAGCGGATGTGTTGGCCTCGGAAGCAGCGGCTCCCGCCGCCGCGCCGCCCGGTCCATCGGCGGGCGCATGCATGCGAATCCAGAGGCGTTGGCCTCCTTCTGTCTGCCAGCGCGCTTCCATGTCTGCCGGGAGATGTTCACGCAGACTCTCGAGAAACACCTTGCGCTGATAGTTGCGATATCCGCGCAAGACACTCGACGGCGGCTCCGCCAGCGCACTGCCGGGAAGCCGTGCCCGCGCGTCAAGACGCGCAGCCAGCGCATCGCGCGCGGCGCGCGGCGTGCTTTGCAGCAGGTTGTCGAGCGTCGTCACATAGGTGGCGAACACAGCGGCCGCGCGCTCCACGCGAGGCCGCTGCACATAATGCAGCAGCACGCCGAGCGAGCACACCTGGCTCAATACGACGAGCGCGATCAGCAATGCAATATTGCGCGCGAGCAGTGTCCGCGGCAGCACCCGTTGCAATAGTGGACGGCTCATGAATCGACGTCCGCGATCAGCATGTAGCCGACGCCCCACACTGTCTTGATGAAGCGCGGCTTGGACGGATCGTTCTCGACGATCTGCCGCAGGCGCAGCACCTGCACGTCGATGCTGCGGTCGAGCGCATCGTGATCGCGCCCTCGCGCGCGCGCGAGCAGATTGTCGCGGCTTACCGGCCGGTTCGGCGACGACGCGAGCGCAACCAGCAGCAGCATCTGCGCCGAGTGGATTTCGAGCAGCGCGTCGCCGCGCATGAGTTGCTGCTTGCTGACGTCGAGCACAAATTCGCCGAAGCGCACGCGTTGCGACGTGACCGTCACTTCGCCCGAAGCCATTTTCTGACGACGCAGCAGCGCATTGATTCGCGCCACCAGTTCGCGCGGAAGAAAAGGCTTCGCAAGATAATCGTCGGCGCCGGTTTCGAGACCCAGCACCCTGTCGAGCGGATCGCCCTTCGCGGTCAGCATCAGAATCGGCAACGTCTGCCCTTGCTCGCGCAAACGCGCACAGATCGCGAGCCCGTCCTCTTCGCCGATCATCAGATCCAGCACCAGCAGATCGAACGGCTCGCGCTCGAGATAGCGGTCGAGCCGCTTACCGTCTTCCGCGACTCTGACGTCGAAGCCCTGCCCGCGCAAGAAACGCTGCAGCATGTTGCGCAGTTCGACTTCGTCGTCGAGCACGATGATTTTAGCGGGGCGATCCATGCGAAAGCTCCTCGTTTCAGGCATCGTTTCGTGTTTTGCGCGCGGCCTGGCGTTCGGCGATGCGCTGCAATAACACGTAGAACGACGGAATGAACAGCACGGCAATGCACGTTGAAGCCAGCATACCGGAGAACACCGCGATACCGAGCGAGCGGCGCGCGCTCGCACTGGCGCCGGTAGCTACCACGAGCGGCACGACGCCGAGAATGAACGCAAACGACGTCATCATGATGGGCCGAAAACGCAGGCGCGCCGCTTCGACGGCGGCTTCTGCAATGCCCACGCCTTGCATACGCAAATGCCGGGCGAACTCGACGATCAGGATCGCGTTCTTCGCCGACAAGGCGATCAACAGTACAAGACCAATCTGCGTGTACAGGTTATTCGCGGCGCCGAGTATTGCGAGCGTGCCGGCCGTGCCCAGCAGCGCGAGCGGCACCGCGAGCACGACCGCGATCGGCAACAGCCAGCTTTCATATTGCGCGGCGAGCACGCAAAACACGAGCAGCACACCGACTGCGAAGACCCAGTAAGCAGAGTTGCCAACCAGCTTTTCCTGGTACGACATCGCGGTCCATTCATAGCCGATGCCGGCCGGCAGGATGCGCGCGGCTTCCTGCTCGAAGGCCCGGATCGCGTCCCCGGTGCTGTAGCCGCTAGCCGGGTTGCCGTTGATGGCCGCCGCCGGTGCAAGGTTATAAAGCGTCGCGACCGCCGGACCGACGCTCGTGTGCGCGTCGATGAAAGTGCCCAACTCGACCATATGTCCGCTATTGCTGCGAATCTGCAAGCGGCGAATGTCGTCGGCCTCGCGGCGAAACGCGCCGTCCGCCTGCACGAATACGGGGAACGTGTGATTGAATGCAGTGAACTGATTGACGTAGGCCGAGCCCACGTAATCTTGCAGCAGATCGAACACATTGCCGACCGGCACTTGCAGCGATTCCGCCTTCGTGCGGTCGAGCGTCAGTTCGACGCTCGGCACCGAGGCGCGAAACGGACTGAACACGCGTTGCAGTTCCGGACGTTTCGACACGCTCGCGATCAGCGCATCCGTCGCGCTTTGCAGCCGCCGATAGTTCTGCGAGCCGTCGGTGAGCATTACCTGCATCTGCACGCCGCCGCTGTTGCCGAGCCCCTGGATCGGCGGCGGCACGATGACGACCGAGCGCACGTCGGGCAGCTTTGCCAGTTCCCTGTTCATGCGCAGATACAGCGAGCGGAGGTCTTCGCCCTTGCCGCGCTTGCTCCAGTCGTCGAGCGTGACATAGATCAGCGCGGAATTCGGCAACGACGCGTTGTTATCGAGCGGCGAAATACCGCCGATCGACACCACGTGATTCACGCCGGGAATCGCGCCGATCCGCTTCTCGATCTGTGTGCTGGCCTCGCGCGTTCGTCCGAGCGATGCCGCGTCGGCGAGTTGCGCGGCAATGAGCATGTATCCCTGATCTTCGAGCGGAATGAAACTGGTCGGCACGCGCGTCAGCAGGAACGCCGATGCCGCGCCCAGCGCAAGCGCGATAACGAGCGCAAGCTTGCAGCGCGCGACGAACCACGAAACCACCTTGACGTAGCCGTTCTCCACGCGCGCATAGGCCCTGTCGAACACGCGGTACACCACGTTCGGCTTGCCCGGCCGCTGGTGCCGCAGCCAGCGCACGCTCTGCACCGGCTTGAGTGTCACCGCATTGATCGCGCTGATGATCGTGGTCGCAACCACCACGAGCGCAAACTGCCGGTACATCTGGCCCGTGACGCCGCCAAGAAACGCCGAAGGCAGGAACACCGACACCAGCACGAGCGTAATGCCGATGATCGGGCCGAGCAGTTCATGCATGGCGTCGATGGCGGCCTGCTTTGGCGTCTTGCCCTGTTCGATATGCTGCGTAATGCCTTCGACGACGACGATTGCATCGTCCACCACAATGCCTATCGCAAGAACGATCGCGAACAGCGTCAGCAGGTTGATGGAAAAGCCCATCATGTAGATGGCGCCAAACGTGCCGACAATCGTGACGGGGATCGTCGTGGCAGGCACGAGCATCGCACGCCAGTTCTGCAGAAACAGCAGGATCACCGCGAGCACGAGCAACGCCGCCTCGAAGAGAGTCTTGTAAACGTCGATCACGGATTGCCGCACGAAGGTCGTCGTATCGAAGGGCAATTGATAGGTGACGCCCTGCGGCATGTCTTTCGCGAGACGCGCCATGGTCTCCTTTACCGCATTGCCGACCTCGAGCGCATTTGCTTCGGGTAACTGATAGATCGCGATTCCGGCAGCGGACTTGCCGTCGAGATTGAAGAACTGTCCGTAGCTCGACGAGCCGAGCTCCGTGCGTCCGACATCGCGAATGCGCACGAAATGGCCGCCGTCGCTCGAATCCGCCTTCACGATGATGTCGTCGAATTCATGCGGATCGGAAAGCACGCCACGCATCGTCACGGTAAGCTGGAACGCCCGGCCTCCCGCGTTGGGCTCGGAGCCGAGCTGACCCGCGCTTACGTCCTTGCTCTGGCTCTGTATGGCCTGCATTACGTCGGCCGCGCTCAGATTGCGCTCGCTCAACTTTTGCGGATCGAGCCAGACCCGCATGCTGTACTGCCCGGTGCCGAACACAGTGACGTCGCCGACGCCCGGCAAACGCGCAAGCGTATCGCGCAGATAAATGACCGCGTAGTTGCTGAGAAAAAGCGAATCGTATTTCGGGTTCGGCGATTGCAGCGTGTACAACTGCAAAATGGCGGTGGAGCGCTTCCTCACGGTCACGCCCTGCTGCTGAACTGCTTGCGGCAGTTGCGCGGTGGCCGCCGACACGCGGTTCTGCACGAGCACCTGTGCCTTGTCGACATCGGTGCCCACGGCGAACGTGACGGTGAGCGTGTAAGTGCCGTCGTTCGTACTCGTCGACTGCATGTACAGCGCGTTCTCCACGCCGTTGACCTGTGCTTCGATGGGCAACGCAACGCGGTCGATCACCGTCGTCGCGCTTGCGCCCGGAAAGTGCGCGACCACCTGCACGGTAGGCGGCGTGATCGGCGGATATTGCGCGATGGGCAGATTGATGAGCGCGACCGCGCCGAGCAGCATCGCGATCAACGCAATCACATTGGCGAATACGGGGCGCTCGACGAAAAAGCGGATCATGAACGGCCCTGCGCTACGGCATCGACTGTTTGCACCTTGACGCCCGGCGCAACGGCGAGCCCCCCGCCCGTCACGACCCTGTCTGCCGGACCGAGGCCGCTCTTGATCGCGCGCAGCGAACCGTACAGGCTGCCGGTCGTTACGCCGCGCTTCTCGATCACTCCGCCAGCATTCACGACCAGCACCGATGCGCCGGCCTGCTCGCGCAGCAACGCGGTTTCCGGCACGAGCAGCACCTTCTGCGGCTCACTTACCGGAATATGCACCTCGACCGACATGCCCGGGATCAGATGCGTGTCGCGATTGGCGATATCAGCGCGCAACTTGATCGCGCCGCTCGCCGGATCGACCCGCGTATCGACGAATTCCAGCGCGGCGTCCTCACCTTGCTCCGGCTTGGCGCCGATCAGATTGACTCGCACGGTGCGCGGCGCTCGCGTAAAGAGGCCAATGCGATTCGCGTCGCGCTCGTTCAACGTGAAGTTCACATATACCGGCTGGATGCGATCAAGCGTGGCGAGTTTCGTCGAATCCGATCCGCCCACCACATTGCCGACGTCGAACGCGCGCGCGCCGATGCGGCCCGCGAACGGCGCGCGTATTTCCGTGTAGCCGAGGTTGATGCGCGACATGTCCCGCTTCGCAAGCGCCTGGTCGCGGGTGGTCTGCGCCTTTTGCAGCGACGACTCCGAAGTCGCGTTGTCCGACGTGAGCTCCTTCTGGCGCTTCAGTTCCTGATCGGCGTTATCGAGCGAGGCCTGGTCGTAGACGAGTTGCGCGCGATACGTGTCCGGCTCGATGCGAAACAGCAGTTGTCCTTGCTTTACATTGGCGCCGTCTGCGAAGCCGATTTCCTTCAGTACGCCCTGGACGCGCGCGACTAGCGTGACGGTTGCCGACGGTGCGACGCTGCCGGTCAGATCGAGTTGCTCGCGCACTTCGCGCGACTCGGGGTGCATGACGCTGACTTGCGGCAACTGCGCGGCCTGTGCGGCTGGGGCATTGCCGTCGTGGCAACCGCTCAATGCCGCGCTCAATGTCACGCTCAATGTCACGCTCAACGCCACGCTCAATGTCGTCAGCAGGGCAACGCGAGGCAAGGCGCTCAACGGGCGGTACAACGCGGCGTGAAACGCTGGACGTCGCGACGCTGCCGGCACACAGGCATTCGCTGCGCCCTCGCCCACTGCTCTTCGATTGGCCATGTCGTTATTCCCCGCTTCGTTATTTACTGCCCGGCGGCGAGTTCGCGCTCGCACGCGCCAGCGCGGAATCTGCAGGCGGGTTCAACAGACGCCCCCAATCCGTGCGCCGCGCCATCTCTTCGGCGATCCGTTCGCTGACCACCTGCTGACCTTGTGCGACTTCCCATCCTCCGCCAAGCGCGCGATATAGCGACACCGCCGCAAGCGCCGCAATCCCCTGGTTCTGCGCGAGCGAATCGCCGTCGCGCAACGCCGAACGTGAAGCGTCCAGCACCGAGTCGTAAGTCACGGAGCCGGAGCGATATTGAATGTTGGCAAGCCGCAATGCGCGCTGCGATGCGTCAGAAGCGCGCGACGACGCCGCCAGCGCATCGAGCGATGTGCGAAGCGCGGCAATCGCGTCTTCCACTTCTTTTTGCGCCTGCAGCACGGTGTTCTGATAGTCGAGCACCGCTTCCTGGAACGCCGCATCCTGGATTCGCACCGCGTTCTGAAGTTGCGCCCGGTCGAGAATGGGCAGCGAAATGCCCGCCGAGAAAAGACCGATCGTCTTGCCGCCCCATTGCGTTAGTCCAATGCCATGCTGTTCGCCGGATGACAAGCCGAACAGTCCCGTCAGCGATAGCGACGGGTACAGCTTCGCCTTCGCCGCGCCGATCAGCGCCGACTGCGCCGCCGCGTTGAGCGCGGCCTGGCGCACGTCGGGACGGCGCCGCAATAAATCGGCGGGAATGCCTACGTCGATCTGCGTCGGCGGCACGGGGATCGCAGTGCTGCCTTTCAGTTGCGCGTCGACGGCATCGGGCGGATCGGCGAGCAGCACCGCAAGCGTGTCGCGATCCTGCACACGCGCCTTGATGAGCGGCGGAATCTGCGCCTCGGTTTCGGCTACCAGCGTGGCGGCCTGCTCGACGTCGAGCTGACTCGACGCGCCGCGTTTATAGCGCGCCTGCGTGAGCGTCAGGCTATCCTGGACGGACTTGAGGTTCTGCCGCGCTACGGCGATGCGTTGCTCCAACGCGCGCAGATCGATATATGCGTTGGCGACGTCGGCGAACATCGACACCAGCGCGTTGTCGTACGCCGCCTCGGACACGCGCAATTGCGCGCGATCCGATTCGATCTGCCGGCGGTATTTCCCCCAGAAATCGATCTCCCAACCGGCGTTCACGTGCAGATGCTCGGCCCATAAATGAGCCGGCGGTATCGGCCCGACTCCGCTCGTGTTGATATGGCTCGCGCCAACCGACGCGCTGCCCGATTGGGGCAGGAGATTTTCCCCGCTGATCGCAAGCTGCGCCCGCGCCTTGAAGATATGCAGCCCCGCGACCTGCAGCGACAGGTTGCGCTCATAAGCGCGTTGTTCGAGCGCGCTCAGCACCGGGTCGTTGAACGCTTTCCACCACGCGGCCTCGCCGGCGGGCGTGCTCTGCGCGGCAGGCGGCAAGCTCTCCAGCCACTGGTTTTCCAGCGTGACGTCGGGCTCCCTGAAGTCCGGGCCAACGCTGATGCAACCGCTCAACGCCACGCCCATCGACACGACGATCGATGCGCTTACAAGACGCAAACGGCTTGACGTGGCTAGTTTCATCGCGTGAATCGGGCGTCAATGGTTGAGGGAGGGGTTCATGACGGTTGCGACGAGCGCGCGGCGCCGGCATCGTGTGGTTTCGCTGCAAGGCGCGCCGCTCAGTGCACCGCTCATTGCACCGCGCAGTGCCCCACTTAATGCGCTGCACCGCGTTCGCGCATATACGCCTCGATCTCCGGCAACGTGACGTAGCCAAGCTTCTGCGTGTCGATCTCGTCGAAGTGGCTAGCGACCATCGGCATGCCGGCCGCGGCCTGCTCTTTCGTCAGCTTGCCGTCGTGCGTGGTATTGGCGTTCGCAAAACGCGTTTGCAACTGCGCAACCATCCGCTCCATGCGCTGCGGATTACCGCCTTGCGGCGCGGCCTGAGCGAACGTGACGGTAGACGCGCAGCACAGCAGGACGGCGGCGAGCAATTTTTTCATGACTGACTCCTTCGATAAGCCACCGAGCGTCGCCTGCTTATGCCGCGATCCGTCCAATGACAGGCCGAATTCTTGTGGAACCCACGCCCCAAAGCAATTGCAGAGTTATGTCGATTAATGTCATGAAGCGCCGGGCGCCTTGGGAAGCGCCGGGGCGCATGGCGGAGTGCCGCCCTGTTGCCGCCGTTTATCGCTGCTCATTGCCGTTATGGCCGTCTGTAGTGACGTATCGAAGGCCACAGCTGTCCATTGCCTCGCGCGGCGACAGGCGCGGCGTGACATCGAATGAAATGAACGAGTGCTACCGTCAGGCGACGATTTGCGTAATTCTGATCTCGCGCCGCTCCGTGATGGAACAGGCCGATAGCGGCAGTGGCGCGTGCTTGAGCATACGACATGCGGACTGCAAGAACGCCTGGTGAATTCCCGTTGTCCTGATGAATTGGGGAACACTACTTGCTCACCCACACAGGTAGTGCCGGAGCAGATTTACCGTTCACCTCTTTTTCCCGGACCACGTCGATGAACTACCCGAACCTGGACAGCGAGATCGCCCATCTCGAACTCGTGTTGGGGCGGATTTCGGTCAATGACCGCATTCCTCTTTCGTATTGGGAAAACCGCGTGCGCCTCCTGTCGCGTGCGGCGCTGGTGCCGGTGCAACGAGCCCGGCTGGCACGTCTCGAAGCCGTGCTCGGCGCATTGCGGGATTCCGAAGAAGCCGTCTGCGAAGCGCCTGGCATGCGCTCGAAGGACGTCCGTTCATGACCGAGGCGACCAGGGAACCGAAACACAAAACGCCCGACGCAGCAGCCGGCAACGGCGCGCCACGCGCGCAGGACGCCGGCGCAGACTCGCCTCATCTGAACGAGGGAGAGCAGGATCAGGCGGCGCATCACACCGCCCCGCACGCGCTCGTGCTGCATGAGATCGTTCGCGAAGAGGGCGAAGCCGCGCTCGAGCGGACCATCGGCGCGTTGATCTGGTCATCGCTCGCCGCCGGTCTGTCCATGGGATTTTCGTTTCTCACACAAGCCGTGCTCGATGCGGGCTTGCCGGACACGCCATGGCGCCATCTGGTGTCGAGCTTCGGTTATTCGATCGGTTTCGTGCTGGTCATCATGGGACGGCAGCAGCTTTTTACCGAGAGCACGCTGACCGTGGTGCTGCCCGTATTGACGCGGCGCGATCCACGCACATTGCTTAAAGCGATGCGTCTATGGGCCGTGGTGCTCGTCTTCAACCTCATCAGCACATGGATCTTCGCGGCGATGCTACGCATTCCCGATGTCTTCTCGCCCGCGGTGGTGGATGCACTCGGCGAGGTATCGCGTGCGGCGGTCGGCTCGGAACACATGCTGCCGACCATGGTGAAGGCGGTCTTCGCGGGCTGGCTGATCGCACTGATGGTGTGGCTGTTGCCGAGCGCGCGGTCCGGGCGTCTGTTGACCGTGCTGCTGATTACCTATGTGGTCGCCGTCAGCCATCTTTCGCACATCATCGCCGGATCGACGGAGGTTGCTTATGCGTTCCTGAGCGGCGACGCGAGCCTGCACGACTATTTCTTCCGTTTTCTCGTGCCGACGCTCGTGGGCAACACCGTGGGCGGGATGTCGCTGGTTGCGCTGCTCAATCACGCGGCCATCGCGCCTGAAATAAACGGCCATCGCTGAGCACGTTCAGTTGCGCGGGCGGCTTGGCGCCGCAAACGCGGCAACACTCGTGGCTCGCCGCGGCGGCCTTCACAGCCCCCGCGGCGAGCCGTGCGTCAGCCGATCAGAATCCGCGCGCCGAGCGCGAGCACCAGCGCGGGCAACATGACCACGACGCCGACCTTCAGGAACTTCACGAAGCTGACGTCCTCGCCTTCGCGGCGAATTGCGTTGAGCCAGAGAATCGTCGCGAGCGAACCGGTGATCGACATGTTGGGTCCGAGGTCGACGCCGATCAGCAGTGCGTCGATCACGCGCTCCGGGCTATGCGCCTGCATCACCGTGGAACTGGCGATCAGCCCGGCCGGCAGATTGTTCATCAGATTGCTGCCGATCGCGATGGCGCTGCCGGCCCAGCCGGCCGTTGTCATTTCGTTGTGCGCGGCCGCCGAACGCGTTAGCGCTGCCAGCATGCTGATCACACCGGTGTAATCGAGCATTTCGACGAGAACGAACAGCGCGGCCACGAGCGGCAGCACGCTCCACGATATCTCGCGGATCATCGGCAGCGGCGATTTGCGCTCCTGGATCAGCACGACGAGCGCAGTCGCCGCGCCGAGTATCGCGGTGGGCAGCCCCAACTGAATGTCGAACGCCGATACCGCCAGCAGCACGACGGCGGTCACGGCGATGCCGGCGAGCGCGACGCGTCCGCTCGACGAAAGCTGAAGCGGCTCGAGATTCGCCTCGCAGCTGCCGGCAAGCGCCTTGCGTTGCGTCCAGCGCAGCAGCGCATACGTGGCGACGATCGACAGCAGCGACGGCAACGCGAAGCGCATCAACCACGGCACGAGCGCGGGCGTGTGATTGCCGTACAGCACGATATTGGCCGGATTGGAGATCGGCAGCACGAAGCTGGCTGCGTTTGCAATGAACGCGCACACGAACAGTAACGGCAGCGGGTCCGTCTTCGCCTTCTTCGCGGCGGCGAACACGGCCGGCGTGAGGACGACCGCGGTGGCGTCGTTTGAAAGAAAAGCGGTAATCACCACGCCGACCAGATAGACCAGCATGAAAAGCTTGCGCGGCGAACCTTGCGCATGGTTGACGGCAAGCACCGCGACCCAGTCGAACAGCCCTTCCCGGCGCCCCACCTCGGAGAGCAGCATCATGCCGGACAGAAACAGATAGACGTCAGTGCCCTTGCCGACGGCTTCGACCGCGAGATGCAACGGCAACAGGCCGAGCGAGACCAGCAGCAGCGCGCCGGCCACCGCCCACACCGCTTCCGGCCATTTGAAAGGACGGGCGATCACGCCGGCCGTCGCAAAGGCGGCAATACCCCATGAAAGGAAAATCGAAGTCACAACGAAAGCCCTGAATGGATGGTTGTACGTGGGCAAGGCCCGGTGCGCAGGATACCCCAACTCGGCCCCGGCTCCGCTTGCGTTCGCCCGACGTTGCAAGTCGCGACCCAGCACGCATTACCGTCACCAGTACAACAATGTGTTCTTGCGCCCCCGCCTATTCAGTCTCCATTGACCTGCCTACTATTCGCACTCACTGCCACGACGCATGACCGACGCGAATGAACGACATATCCCGCCACACTGATACAGGCCGTTACCACGGCGCCGCAATCGCACTGCACTGGCTGATCGCCGTGCTGATCGTCGGGGGCTTTTATCTGGGCTGGATCATGACGGACATTCCCGGCTTCACGCCGACGAAGCTCAAGTATTTCTCATGGCACAAATGGATCGGCGTCACCGTATTGATGCTCGCCGTGGCGCGCGTTTTGTGGCGAGCGACCCATCGCGCACCGGCTCTGGATAGCGCGACACCCGCGTGGCAGAAGGCGGCGGCGCACGCCGTACACGGCCTGCTGTATCTGCTGATGCTGGCGATTCCGGTGTCGGGCTACCTCTACAGTTCGGCGGCGGGCATTCAGGTGGTGTATCTCGGCATCGTGCCGCTGCCGACCTTCATTGGCCCGGATCAGGCGCTGAAGGCGACGCTGCGCACGGTGCACGTGCTGCTCAATTACACGCTGCTCGCGCTGGTCGCCATGCATGTGCTGGCGGCGCTGAAGCACCAGTTTGTCGACCGCGACGGCCTGCTCGCACGGATGATTCCGTTCCTCAAGTGACACTCATCGGCGCCCATTCGCTACAGCCTGTTGGCAATCAAATTCTTCACTGTGCGCAATGAACGCGCACGGGTTCGATAGGATGCGTATCACCATGAAAAACACACTCCATCACTCCATCCTCGCCGGCGTCGCCGCCCTTTCTCTGTTCGGTGCAGGCCTCGCGCATGCCGACGTCGACACGAGCAAAAGCACCGTCATTGCCACGACGAAGCAGATGAACGTGCCTGTCGACGGCAAGTTCAAGAAGTTCTCTGCGCAACTGTCGTTCGATCCGGCGAAGCCGACCGCAGGAAGCGCGAACGTGTCGATCGACACCGGCAGCTACGATCTCGGCGCGGACGACTACAACAAGCAGGCGCAAGGCAAGGAATGGTTCGACAGCGCCACGTATCCGGCCGCGACGTTTGTTTCCAGCGCGATCGCACCGGCGGGCGGCAATCAGTACAAGATCACCGGCAAGCTGACCATCAAGGGCAAATCGCAGACCGTGGTGGTGCCCGTCACGATTGCAAGCCAGGGCCCGACGCAGACGTTCGACGGCTCGCTGCCGATCAAACGCTCCCAGTTCGACGTCGGCACTGGCGAATGGAAGGACACGTCGGTCGTAGCCGACGAAGTCGTCATCAAATTTCACCTCGTCGCTTCGAAGAAGTGATTAAAAAAACCGAAGTAAAACCGCAAGCCTCATAGCACTTTTCGAAACCTGGAGAACATCTTGAAGAAACAATTTCTGATCGCCGCCGGCGCTCTCGCCGCCGCATTGTCGTTCAACGCAATGGCCGCCGACACTTACCAGCTCGATCCGACCCACACGGCCCCGAGCTTCGAGACCGATCACTTCGGCGGCGTGTCGATCTGGCGCGGCAAGTTCAAGAAGAGCAGCGGCACCGTTGTGCTCGACCGCGCGGCAAAGACGGGCACGGTCGACGTGACGATCGACATGAGCTCGGTGGATATCGGCAATGACAAGCTCGATTCCGAACTGGTCACCGACAAGTTCTTCGACGTTGCGAAGTACCCGACCGCAACCTACAAGGGCACGCAAATCCGCTTCGACGGCGACAAGCCTGTTGAAGTGATCGGCACGCTGACCATGCATGGCGTGACCAAGCCGGTCAACCTGAAGATCGAGTCGTTCAAGTGCTTCGTGAACCCGATGCTCAAGCGCGAAGTTTGCGGCACCGAATCGACCGCAACCTTCAATCGCGATGACTTTGGCGTCGACTTCGGCAAGACCTATGGCTTCAAGATGCAGACCACGCTGCATATTCAGGCCGAAGGCATCAAGCAGTAAAATCACGGCGGGCGCGGCCACGCGCCCGCCCGCGCGCGCTCTCGCAGCGCGCGCATTCAGCCACGCTTTCGCTCAGGCGCCCGCGAGCGAGCGGAAGTCGTCCACGGTCTCAGTGTAAGTTCCCGTTTTTCCGTTCGACGTGACCGTGATGGTCACGCTCGACTCGTCTTTCGGCGTGATGGTCTCCACTGTGTCGCTCGTCGACAACTGGATCACGCCAGCGGTGACCTTGCCGCCGTTGACCTTGACGGGCGTGGGCGTGGACACGGCGAACGCGATCGTCGCGTCGGCGGCATTCACGCTGATGTCGCCGCTGGTCGCGAGTGTATCGGTGACCGGATCGGCGCCATGCACGCGCGAATACGTCAGCGACGTGATCGTGATCTTTCCGCTGATGCTGCCGGAGCCGGCCGTCTGGTTGCGATCGAGCGTCACCGTTGGGCTGCTCGCGGTCGTCGTCGTGATGCCGGTTGCCGCGTTGTAGCTCATCGTGTAGCTGACCGTGCCGTTGACAACGGTCTTGCCGTTCGACGACGCCAGTGTCAACGCATTAGCCGTTTCGATCGCGCTGTACGACCAGTCGTTCGATTCGTTGCCGACAATGCCGTGCACGTTCTGAATCTGCACGCTGACGGTGCCGGTAATCGACGCGCTGTCCGACACGCCGGGCGCCTTCACCTGCCCTACGCATTGATTGAAACCGACCGTCGCCGTCTCGCCGCTTTGCAGTCCGCTCACACCCGCACCCTGTGCGAGGACGCTGATCGAGCCGCTCGCCGGACACGAGGTCATGGTGTTGCCCGCGCCCGCCGTCACGCCCGTCAGCAGCGATTGCACGACCGACGTATAGATCGCCGCGACGCCAGGGCCCGACAACATGCCGAACGCGCCCGCATACCTTGCGACGTGCTCGCTCTGCACCGCCGACGACAACTTCAGCACGTTACTGCCGCCACTGCTGCCGCCCGAGCCGCCGCCGCATGCGCCGAGAACGGCGGCTGCGGCAACGGCGACCGCAACCGCGGCACCAGATGAGCGGAACGTTTTCGAAACAGACATCACTACTCCAGATTTGAAAGGCTTCAATGAGTTGATTATCGAAGCGCGCCCGCTCGTTTCATTTGCCGAATAGCCCTTTAAAACGGGGTTAATCCGTCAAGGCAACGCGCTTTAATCGCCGGTTCGGAACAAGTTACGGGGCATTATTTCCGCTTCCGGCAAAGCGCCATACTTGAGCGCGAAGAGCCGCCACAATCCCCCGCTGTTCATTCATTTGAACCTCGCGATGGAATCGTAAAGTCCTCGCCATGCAATTGGTTCGTGTCGGGAGACAAGTGGTGGGACAGGTGAAACGGCAGGTAAAGAATGCGGCTCTCGCCGCGATGGCCGCATTGGCGGTCTTCGGAAGCACGGCGCACGCGCAGGAGATTTATGTACACGGCGGTACGCTCGGCGCGGGCATCGGCGCGGCTTTGCCGCTCAATTCATGGGCTGGCGTGCATGCGGAATTCGAAGGTCTTGGCTTCTCGCATTCGGTCAACGTTGACCAGAACAAATACGACGGCCATCTCAAGCTGCTACAAGGCGGTCTTTATCTCGACGTGTTCCCGTTCCAATCAAGCGGTTTTCGCCTGACGGCGGGCGCATTGATCAACGACAACGAGCTTTCGGCTCACGCCGTGCCCAATGCGGACGGCAACTACAAAATCGGCGACGACTACGTGCCGGCCGTGGGCGCCGCGCCTTCGGCCACGGTCACGCTGCCGCGGGTAATGCCGTATGTCGGGATCGGCTATGGACATAAGCCGGTTTCCAAGGGCTTCGGCCTGACGTTCGATCTGGGCGTTGCCTACGGCCGTCCGCGCACGCACTACAACGTGCCCGCCATTTACTCGATGTTCACGACTCAGGCAAACATCGACGAGCAGGAACAGAAAATCAGCAATACGGTGGAGCGCTACAAAATCTATCCGGTCCTTCAGATCGGCGTGACTTATCGCTTCTAGTCGATAGTCGCGGCCAGGCTTGAGTCGCGTCGCGATGCTGTCATCCAATGCGGCAGGCCCTTCAAAGCGTGGCAACGCGCACGCGTTCCCACGCCGCCACTTGAACCACGGTTTCCACTCCGGCTGTTCTCATTTGGAAGCATTGCAGTCGCCAGTGCCCCAACTGCCTGTGCCCTTGTGTTTGAGCGCAATGGTGAGCGTGCTTCCTCTGTTCGCCGTAATCATCTGTCCGTAACTGACGGTCGGAATGAACTGGATATCCGGCGCGACCGCGACAGGCGGATTGCGTGAACCATCGATCGTCAGGTCAAGCTGCACGGTGACGGTGTCGATATCGACGTCCCCGTCCCGCTTGCGCGCCGCCTCCTGCTTCCTGAAGTTGCACAATCCGTCGAGGACCTGTTCGAGGGCAGTCGGAATATCGACCGACTTGCCTGGAGGAATCGGCGGCGTATTGCAGCCGACAAGCAGCAAGGGAAAAACGAACACAGGCAGACAGCGGTGGGCACGCATCAGCATCTCCTTTTCCGATCGGTATGACGAACGGCATATTGGGTCGCCGCGAGTTAGATACTGTCCTTGCCGGTAATCAGCCGCCGCCGCACGCCGCAGGCGAACTAGAAGCTCACCGCAAATCCGAACGACACGCCATGCACATTGTGTCCGAACACATATCGCACTACCGCGCGCGTCCTGGTGATGATGACCGGATACCGGCTGCTGTCGAGTTCGAGGCCGACGCCCAACGAGGTGAGGTCGTTGAACCCCAGCACACCCGCGCTTTCGCCGAAATAATGTGAGTAAGCCGCTTCGAGCACATAGCGGACTGGCCGGTCCAACGCATGCCATCCGGTAGGCGCGCGCCAGCGGGTCCACAGGCTGACTTGCTGCGCCATGGCGGAACCCTGCACTGCCTGGGAAGAACCGCCGAAGCTGCGCAGATAAATGTCCGTGGCCCGCAACTCAGCGTCGATTTCGTAGTTGTCACGGTAGCGCTCATAGTCGAGCATCAGCGAGCCGCCGTAGCCATACGCGTCCAGCGAACCGTTGTCGAGAAACTGGAGGTTGGCATCGGTGGCGCGATTGAAGATCGTTTGCCCGACCTTCAGATCGCTGGAAACGCGGCCTAGCGTTCCGTTAAGGATCGGACGAAACACCAGTTCATTCGTGATCCGAAAATCCCAGCCGATGCCGACCGTGCCGCTGAACGTATTCCATTTTGTCGGCACTGGACGCTGTGCCGAGCCGTCCGACGCGACGAACACCGGATCGTAGCGACTGTAGGCGAGCGTGCCCTCCATGTACAAAGGAAACGACCGGCTCAACGTGAACCCGCCGCCAAGCTGTGTCTGGCCGAAGCTGGGATTGCCGGTAGTGCCGCTATTAACCGCCAGGTTACTGGTCGTGACGTCCGGAACAGTCGTATAACTCATGACGGCGAGCACGGCGTCCGCGTGCTGTTTCACATTACCCCCAACCACAGCCGGTCCCGACGAGCGGCCCGGAAGGTCCTGAGCAAACGAAAGGCAAGGCAAAACGCTGAAGGCTATGGCTGCACATGCCAACGACGCCCGGCGTCGCCAATGGAGCCGCAGTACATGCATCGTCCGATCGACTGTAAGTCTGTCCGCGCCCAGTACGAACCAGCACACAGCGTACAGAACGCACATTGCACACTCCTGTATGTTGGGCCATTGCTTCCTGGTTCCGAAACACACGCCTCGTGCGGCGTATGACGTTTGCCTTGCTTATTCGAGCACCCAAAGTCGGCGGGGCACATGTCGAATTCAGAATAGACAAAATGCGCCGACGTGGCGGGAATATCGCCGCCGTACAGCGCCTACTTGTTCAGACGCTCCATCACGGCATCGTCGTGCCCGGCGGGCTGGCCGAAGCGGGAAAAGGCATCTGCGCGGGTCGCTGATCGTCGGGATCCGCCAGCGATGCCGCAGGCGGTCCGATGAATACTGGCAGTAGCATGACATCGCGCTCGGCAGCCGGCATTCTCGCGAGAGCATGCAGCGTCACTCTTGTCATCCAGCAGACATCGGCCGGGGTTGCAGTGGAAGGATTCGCTGTATATGCCATATACCGATCGACATTGGCCGGATCGCCGCCTAGTTCGATGACCACGGCACGAGACATTGCCTCGGACGCTGCCGCGTATTCTTCCCGCGTCGGCACGCGTACCGGCGCCGCCGAACCGCTGCTCACCATGATCTTGTAGACAAGATCGAGGTATACCTCCGCTTGCGCGTCGGACATCTGCGCGATCGTGACGCGGTTCATTATCGTTACGATGTCGACGAGCCCAAAACAATTGACCGGGACCAGTTCGTCGAGCACACGGGTGAGCAGCACCAGGTAGCGCGATCGGTCGGCCGGCGTGAGACGTGCAAGGCCACTCGACATCATGGCTTCACGCTGTTCCGGATCGAGCAGCACATGAACGAGCGCCGGTGCGCCGCCTGGCACACGGGCACCGATAACGGGGTCGCGCGCTACCTTGTCGAACCACTCGAAGATGATGCGGGCTTTGGTCGAACCCTGGTTGATCCCGTACTGCCGCAGGATTTCATCGATATCGACAGCGCCGCGTTGGCGCGAAGCCGACCCGGCTGCAGCAGCATCCGGCGACTCATCGTGGAAGTCCAGATGAACCGCCGCATTCGCGCTCAACGAGATGAGGAGCGTGAACCATACAGTCAGCCGCAGCATCTCTCTCTCCGCAATAGCGACAGGCGCAGGGCTTGCGATACGTTTCAAAATACATCCGGTCTTTTCTCCATGAACACGCAGAGCGGCATGAAGATCGACGCTGCGAAGCCCGCCGCCCAGTGACTCGATATACGGCCTCTTCTTCTCGTGCGCGTTTCTCTTGTGTGCTTCTCGTGTACTCAGCTGCCGATCAGGGCGCGAGTGTGACGGGCGATCATCAGTTCCTCGTTGGTCGGGACGATCCACACGCCGACCCGACTAGTGGGTGTACTGATGCACGAGTCGTTCGCCTGATTTGCGTCGGAGTCGATGTCGATACCGCACCACTGCGCGTATTCGCCGATACGCTGCCGAACCTGCGTCGCATGCTCTCCGATGCCTGCCGTGAACACCAATGCATCGATGCCCTTGAGCGCCGCGATCAGCGAGCCAAGCTCGCGGCAGATCCGATACACATACAGTTCGACGGCGAAGCGGGCACGAGGATCGTCGCTCGCGAGCAGCACGCGCATGTCGCCGGAAATGCCGGAAACGCCGAGCAAACCAGACTGCGAGTACAGCAGGTTTTCCACTTCCCGCGTGGTCATGTTCAGTTCGTTGAGCAGATACAGGATCACGCCAGGGTCGAGGCTGCCTGAGCGCGTACCCATCATCAGGCCGTCGAGCGCCGTGAAACCCATCGTGGTCGCGACACTGCGGCATGCCGACAGCGCACACAGGCTCGCCCCATTGCCGAGATGCGCGACCACCGTGCGACCGGCCGCGGCTGCCGGCGACATCTCCGGCAGCCTGCTGGCGATATACTCATACGACAGTCCGTGAAAGCCATATCGGCGTACGCCGCGTTCGGTAACTGCAGCGGGCAGCGCGAAGGCCTTCGCCTGTTCGGGTTGCGTTGCGTGAAAGGCCGTGTCGAAACAGGCGATTTGCGGCATCGCCGAATTGCGCTCCGCGATGATTGCGATCGGCTTCAGGTTATGTGGCTGATGCAGCGGCGCAAGCGGCGTCAGCGTGTGGAGTTCCGCGAGCACGCTTGCATCGACGAGCACCGGTGCGACGAAACGCGCGCCGCCGTGCACGACGCGATGCCCGACCGCCGTGAGGCGATGGCCTTCGCGATGCCCGCGCAAGAAGTCGGCGATATGCGCGATCGCCTCGGCGTGGTCCAGGCTCGCGCCGTCGCCCCACGCGTGAGCGCCGGCCTGCGCGCCGGCCGCATCGAAAGCGGCGAAGTGCGGTGAACTGAACAGCCCGTCGATCTGACCTCGCAGCACACAGGCGAGCTCGGCGGTTTGCGCATCGAAGGCGCTGAACTTGATGCTCGACGATCCAGCGTTGAGTACCAGGATGACGTCGGCCATGATCTACACCACGAGCCGATCTTCGCGGCCCTTGCTCGCCACCAGCGACGCGACCGCGCACGACGCGAGCCGCGTGATGATCGAATCGGCGCGGCTCGTCAGGATGATCGGCACGCGCGCGCCGAGAACGATGCCCGCCGCGTCCGCGCCGGCTAGAAACGAAAGGCTTTTTGCCAGCATGTTGCCGGCTTCGAGATTGGGCACCATCAGCACATTGGCGCGCCCCGCCACCGGCGAATCGATCTTCTTCATGCGCGCCGCTTCGAGGTCGATTGCATTGTCGAGCGCGAGCGGCCCGTCGACGAGCGCCCCTGTGATCTGATGACGATCGACCATCTTGCAGAGCGCCGCGGCTTCGATCGTCGACGGAACCTTCGGGTTCACGATCTCCATTGCCGAGAGAATCGCGACCCGCACTTCGTCTACGCGAAGCGCATGGCCGAGATCGATCGCGTTTTGCAGTATGTCGGTTTTTTCGGCGAGCGTCGGTGCTATGTTGATCGCGGCATCGGTGATGATCAGCGCGTTTGCGTGCCCCGGCACGTCCATCACGAAGCAGTGGCTCACACGCCGTTCGGTGCGCAAGCCGCCCTCGCGGTGGACGACGGCGGCCATCAACTCGTCGGTGTGAAGGCTGCCCTTCATGATCGCCTCAGCCTTGCCTTCGCGCACCAGTTCGACGGCTTTCGCCGCCGCCGCGTGACTGTGCGGCACGTCGATCAGCGGATAGCCGGCTATCTGCAGCCCGCATTCTTCGGCGACGGCGCTAATGCGCTCGCGCGGACCTACGAGAAGCGGCGCAATCAGCCCCATCTGCGCCGCCTCCACGGCGCCTTCGAGCGATGCGCGATCACATGGATGCGCCACGGCAGTCGTTAGCGGCGGCTGGCTTTGGCAAAACGCGATAAGCCGTTGATACTTCTCGTGCGTACGCTCCACGATTCCTCCCGTGCATTGCGACAGTCGATGTGCCGCGCGCGGCGACACCGGTGACGCTGGTCATAGCCCGTTCAGAACGACTATCGCCGCCGCGCGCAGCCGCGGCAATAGGACTTTGGACCGATCTCCCGCAGCTTGGCTTCGCGAGCCGCGAGTCGATCGACGCCTAAAACCGTCCGCGTCGCGTGTTGTCGTACATAGGATCCGGTGCCTTCTGCGTTTGCCGCAAAATGCCTGCATCGTCGAAATAGAAGTGGAAGATCATGTGATTAATATTGTTCTCCAGATAGCGATACGACCACACGTCGCGCTGCATTCTTTGAAAGCGCGCGGTTTCGAACGGGCGCCCGAAGTTGATGAGCACATCGTCGCGCGTCCACTTGCCGACCTCCGCGCGATAGAACTCGCTCTCCTGCAGCACCTGACGCATGCTCACCACTTTGCCGGACGCGTCGATATCCGCGACGATCGTCGTGGTGCCCATCGGTTGCGTCGGCCACATCAGGCGCTGACCGCCGTCCGGCAGCTTGTAGGTCTCCTTGGGCGGGCCGAGCCGCGCAATCGCCGTCGACTGATCCGCGCCGGCTTCCACCTGCTGATGAGGTTGCACGCAGCCCATGAGCCCGGATATCAGCGCGCAAATCAACGCACATCTGATCTGACTATTCATGAACTTCTCCCATCGCTGATGAGTGCTCGCTGTCCCGTCTTTGCGCGGAGCCCTTCCTCAAATTGTTGCGAGCGAAGGCGGCGTGAGCATATCGGACGAAGGTCCTACGCTCGAAACTGCGGAGTGATGGCTAGAATCAGATTTTTGCCGAGCAGGGATTGCCGCGAGTCAAGTGATCGTTCAGCGGCTGGGCATTTGCGGCGTCTGCCCAAAAACCGATGCGCTACCGGGCGACTGGCTTGAGGCGTCAGTTGCGTGACTGGAGGTCGAGGCGCCGCTGTAGGGCTCGTTGCCAGTTTCGTCGACGCCGCTTTGGGCGAACGCTTTTGAATCCGGCGTCAGTACGATCGCCGTGATGGCACTCGAAATAATTCGAGCCGACGCAATGCCCGCCTACCGCACTAGCGGGCTCCTTGCTGACACGAAATCCGGCGGCGGTCGGACCGCCGTCCGGCTTCGAAAGAATTCGGCGGACGATACATGATCCGCCGCAATCGTTAGTGCCTTACGCGGCGATTAGTGCTTGCGGCGATGCGCGCGACAACCGGTACCAGGCGAGGATTGAACATGGGTATCGAACTGGCGCGACCGCTCGCCCGCGCGACGATTGCATCGATCGTGACTCGTGCGACCGCGCGTTGCGCCCGTCTCGCGAACTGCTTCAGTTGCCGGTTACTGACCGGATGCCTCGCCCATACCAACGCTGCGAACCAACCGATAACCGTCCATCCCAGCAGAATGTTCACCATGGTCACCGCGAACGCGTCCTCGCGTTCTCTGGCGTCGGCGATCATTGCGGGTACCAGATACAGCATCAGCGCGCCGACAAACAATGCACCTTCGATAATTTTCAACATTTCGACACCTCGTGACAGCTTCGCTTAGCAGACGGCTTTCAGATTAATGGCCCGAGTAAACATGGCCGACAGAGTCAGCGGTTTGACGGCCGCCGGATTCCGAAGAGGACGCAGCCACGCCGCCATACGAATCATTAACGGAACCGGCCGCACTGTTGCGTTCCGCTGCAACCGTTTGGGCACTTGGGCCCCGTTGCGAAGCAGGCGCCCCCACTGAAGGGCGGTAAGAAGGCGCAGGACCATAGCCGCTGGCAAACACAGGGGCGGCAAACGAAGTAGTGACGGCGACGAGCACAGCTGCAAGAAGTTTGCTTTTCATGATGACTCTCCGATGCGATTCTGAGGCAGCGCGAATCGGTGAGACACGCGCCGTTGACAAGAGTCAGTGTAGACGGCGCCTATCCTTTTTCTATCCCCATAGGGTGAAATCACAATTGCTGCAGACCGAACAATACCTCACTGCAAGGCCATGGCGGATTCGCGGGCCTGCTGCGGTTGGAATGGTTCGCATCGGGTAAGTCGAGAGACCTCCGATATCGGGGTCCCCAGAACATAGACGTGAAACAGGACTGAGCCATTGCGGCCAGCCTCGTCGGCTATGGTTTTGCGCGAGCACCTGGTGTTTCACCGTTTGCTCGCGCGCCGTCAGTGTATTGTCAGCTTCCGCCAAAGAAGATGTTGCATTGCGGGTTCACTCTGCACGGCCGGGCATGTTTCGAGCCGCTTTGTACCATCGTATCGGAGGTGCCACCGTACGCTTCCATCCCCGCACTTGGGTTGGAAACCTGCACCTGACCGCTGTCTTGCGGAGCGGCCTGAGGCGCCTGGGGCGTGCCTTGCGAATGCGCCAGCCCGGCGATCAAAAGCAGCCCAGCAACCGATCCAACCATCCGTCCTAGTTTCATATTGCCTCCTGATCCGCGTTGGATTATCCATTCATGCCGTTTCGTTATTCGCGCGGCGAAGTCGAAAACCAACACGCGATTTTCGGATTCGGGAAACGCGCCTGCGGCCTGCGGGTCGAATCGCCCGAGACCGTGATCCAGGAAAGTTGGGAAGATACGAAGTGCAGTGCGCCCGGCCGAGACGGGGACGCAAGTTGGCGTGCGCATTGGCAATGCCGATGGATTTTGTGGACCCCTCGACACGAATAGTCGCCCTGCAACTACGTTATAGCGCGTGCGATGACGATTCGTTAGTGATTATTCGACCTCTCTCATGCGGAAAACCGCAAAGCGATTCTTCGCCACGTTTTAGCCGGCGATGGTTGCCAGGGCGACCCTTTCGCCGTTGACTGAGCACAGTGAGCGGTTGTGTTGGTTTTTGGCGCGCAACAACACCTCGCCGTGTTTGATCGAGTCCAACAACGGGCCGCTGCTGCGGAACCGCTCTGGTCGTTCGTTGCTTTACCAGCGGGCTTCGCAGGCGCGTCAGCGGTTTCGAAGCGGTGTCGGCACACTAGTTGCAAACGGTAGCTGCGCCACCAGGAGACAGTCATGATGCGGCTTTTTGCAAACTCAGTGCAATCAAAACCGACGTACGGCAACGCAATCGTCGTCATTGGCGCTATCGCATTCGTTGCGGTATGCGCGACCGGAATTGCTGCGTTCGCCGGGTTATTGCCCCAATCCGAAAGCGTCGCCGCCACAGTGACTGCGACACCGTTGGTGGACCTGCAGACTCAAATCAAACAAACAATCACGAGTCCATGATTCGGGAACCGCCAGAACCGCTAAAAGTACGAGAAGCGCAGATCGCATTTGCATGGAGTCGCGAATAGTCGCCGCCGCTCGGCCACGTTCTTCGCCTTTGCGTTTCGTTGTCCTACCATATCAACTACGGTAGGTTTGCACGCAACGGGCTGCGCCTCGTCTTCAAGCCTTGCTTCGTGTCCCGTCGCGTTTTGCGCATCTCCTCCTCGTTGCCGCGCCGCACATCGGGCAGATTGGCCGCGCACACATCTCTGAACAGGAGCGGCCATGAAACGGATCGTCGTGATCGGCGGCGGCTTTGCTGGGTTGTGGAGTGCCATCGGTGCGGCCCGCAAGCTCGATGAGCAAGGCGCGAGCAATCAGGTCGAAGTCGTCATGATCAACCCGCACGCGCATCACAGCATCCGGGTGCGCAACTACGAAGCGGATCTCGCGGCGACGCTCGTACCGCTGAGCGATGTGCTAGGCCCCGTCGGCGTGCAATGGATCCAGGGCGCAGTTACGGACATCGATGTCGCCGGCAAACAGGTCACGTTGAGCGTCCGCGGACGCACTACGCCGCTGACTTTCGACAAGCTCGTGCTGGCCTCGGGAAGCCGCCTTGTCGACGCGCCGATTGGTGGGCTCGCGGACCATGCATTCAACGTCGATACATACGAAGGCGCCGAACGCCTCGAACGACGGCTTCTGAAAATGGTGCATTCACACGCTGCTGGAAGTCTGACCTTCGTTGTTATCGGCTCAGGCCTCACGGGCGTGGAAGTCGCCTCCGAGTTGCCGCATCGTGTGCGCGACCTCCTGGCCGCGAGCGGTGAGCGCCTGCGTGAGAGCGAGGTTCGCGTCATGCTGATCGAGCGTGCGCCACGGATCGCGATGGCGATGGGCGGTGCGCAACCGGTCATCGAGCAGGCATTGACGCAACTCGGCGTCGAGATGATGACCGATGTCGAGATCGAGCAGATCGACGACACGGGGATGACGCTCGCAGGCGGCAAGCGCGTCGACGCATCGACGATTATCTGGTGTGGCGGCATGCATGCGAGTCCGTTGACGCGCTGCATTCCTGTCGAGCGCGATGCGCTCGGGCGGGTGCCGGTCGACGAGAACCTGCGCGTAAAAGGTGTCTCCGACGTCTTCGCAGCCGGCGACGTGGCGCGCGCGCTGTTCGAAGACGGCAAGCATGAATCCGTCATGTCCTGCCAGCACAGCAGACCGATGGGGCGTTTCGCGGGGCACAACGTCGTCTGCGATCTGCTCGGTCTGCCGATGCTGCCGCTCGACATCGACTGGTACACGACTATTCTCGACCTTGGCGCTTGGGGCGCGGTCTACACGGAAGGCTGGGAGCGCAGGCTCGCCGCACAGGGTCAGCAGGCGAAGAACGTCAAACGGGTCATCAACACGGAGCGGATCTATCCGCCCCGCACCGGCAGCCGCGCGGATCTTTTCGCGGCATCGGCTCCCATTGTGCAGGTGCCGCCGCCGATCCGCGGGTAACACGCCGTCAGCGCTTCGCGCGCTAGTGAATCGGTGTTCAGCAAACGGACTGCCGGCTTAGGTCACGCGCGCTCCAAAACTGCGCGCGCGCCGCTTTGTCATCAGCGTCCGGGACGCTCTCCGAAGTACGTTCGAGCCCTTATGTGGTATTGCTCACAAATTGTTGCACTTTGTTTCAATCCGCTGAAGTCCCCGCCTGGCAACGGTTTTCACCCATCGGAACAGCTCGCGCGCGGCCGGGCTCGCCGTAGCAGGGTGAAGATTTCAAACGCCATACCGTTAAAGAACTTAACAAGTGAGGGACACACACCATGAAGATTGAACCCAGCAACTACCCGCTCGCGGCGCCGCGCAACACCACGCAGCGCGCAACGAACAACAGCGACACGAATGGCGCGATCGAATCCGTAATCCCCGCCGGCACTTCCGGTACGCAAAATACCGAGGTGAGTCTTACGTCAATGTCCGCGCTGCGCTCGTTCAGTGACCCGGATATCGACACCGCGAAGGTCGAGTCGATCAAGGCCGAGTTGCGTCAAGGCACCTACAAGATCGATTCGGGCAAGATCGCCGACGGCGCGCTTAACTCCGTGCGCGAGTTGCTGCAAACGAGAACCCGGTAACCGGCGACTGAACCTGGCGACACTGCCGCGTAGGTAACTCACGTCGCCGTGCAGCTCGCGACGCCCGCCCAAACAACAATGGCGCCCACTCCTGCCGCTGCGACTGCTACTGTTTTCCCCTGATGGCTCGCGTCAAGCCTTGCTCGTCATAGGGTTTGGCCAGAATCACCGCCCCGGCAAGCCATTCGTTGCTCAACACGCTCGGGTCTGGATTGCCCGATGCAATCACGACATGCAGCTTCGGGTACTTCTTGCGCGCCTGAACTGCAAGCTCGCTTCCCGACATACCGGGCAAGCCCAGGTCCACCACCAGCACGTCCACACGATGGGCGTCCAGAATCGGCAGCGCCTGTTCGCCACTTGCCGCGGTGAACACCCGGTGCCCCAGACTTTCGAGCATGTCTCCGGTGGACATCAGGATCAATTCCTCGTCCTCGACCAGCAGCACCCGCAGCGCGGGGGACGCAACTTCGATGACAGGCCGTTCACGGGCAGGCCGCGCACGGACCGCCGGGGCCGGACGCTGGCTGTTCAGTTGACGCTGATTTGCCAACACGTGACGGAGCCTTCGCGCCAAAGCCTCCCGGGTGTACGGCTTACTCAGCAACTCGATGCCTTCGTCGAGGCGGCCGCCATGCACGATCGCGTTTTCCGTATAGCCCGACGTGAAAAGCACTGCAATGTCCGGCAACCGCTCCCTCGCCTTTCGAGCGAGTTCGGGACTGCGTAGCGGGCCAGGCATCACCACGTCGGTGAAGAGCAGATCGATCGGCACGCCGCTTTCTATGATGGCCCATCCGCTTTGCGCATCTCGCGCTTTCAGCACCCTGTATCCGAGGTCCGTGAGCATATCGACGACCGTATTGCGCACGTCTTCGTCATCCTCCACGACCAGGATAGTTTCCGTTCCCCCGACCGCCGGTGCAGTTTCAGCCTCTGGCGTGCGGTCCTCCTCCTGGCGGGACCTTGGCAGGTAGATACGGATGGTGGTGCCTTCGCCCACCTCACTGTAGATTTTTATGTGGCCTTCCGACTGCTTGACGACGCCCCACACCATGCTCAGGCCAAGGCCGGTTCCCTGCCCTTCCGGCTTCGTGGTGAAGAACGGTTCGAACGCGTGCTCCATGACTTCTCCCGACATTCCGGAGCCCGTGTCAGTGACGGCAAGCATCACGTACTGGCCTGGCCGGACGTCGGGGTGGGCAGCGGCATAGACGGCATCGAGCGACGCATTGCCAGCCTCGATCGTCAACTTGCCACGGCCTTTCATTGCATCGCGCGCGTTAATGGCGAGATTGAGCAACGCGTTCTCAACCTGGCTCGGATCGACCATGGTGTTCCAAAGACCGCCGGAGATGACGGTCTCGATCTCTATCTCCTCGCCCAGAGCGCGGCGCAGCATATCGTCCATGTCGCGGACGAACCGGCCAAGGTTGACCACCTTGGGCCGCATCGGCTGGCGTCGCCCGAAAGCGAGCAATTGCGAGGCAAGCTTCGAGCCGCGCGTGACCCCGGCCAGCGCGTTACGCAAGCGTCTTTCCCCGGCTTCATGACCATTGATATCTCTCGCCAGCAACTGGAGATTGCCCGCTATCACCTGCAGCAGGTTGTTGAAATCATGAGCGACGCCACCGGTCAGTTTGCCGATCGCTTCCATTTTCTGTGCGTGGCGCAGCGCCTCTTCGACGCGCTCACGCTCCTCGGCCGCGGTAAGTAGCTGTTCGTTCGCGGCCTGCAGTTCCAACGTCCGTTCGACGACCTTCGCTTCCAGCGTCTCGTTCAGGCGTAGCTGCCGTTCCTCGCTTTCACGCAAAGCCTGCTCGGTCAGCGTTCGTTGCGCGATCTCAGTCTGAGCCGCCTGATACAACCGAGCATTGTCGATGGCGATCGCCGCCTGGGCCGCGACGCCGAGCAGCAGGCGCTCGGCGCGCTCGGTAAATACATCCGGTTCGGGATGACCGAAGAAGAGCCCGCCCAGCACTTCGCCGGAGCGCGACACGACCGGAGCCGCCAGATAACTGCACACGGGCAGATGCCCTTCAGGCATGCCGAAATACGGCGCGCTATTGCCGTAGCGCGGGTCCCGCTTGATGTCGGCGGAGCGCACGATAGCCTCGCCGTTGAACGTAGGCGCGAACACCTTCGTGTTGCGCGGCATCGGAAATTTGGAAAACGCTTCGCGCGGCACGCCCGAGATCGAATAGAGCGTATAGCGCTCGCCGCGCTCGTCGAGCACATTGTAGAAAAACGCTCCAAACGCGGCGCCCGTGAGTTCTTTCGCGGCATCGGTGACGACCTGCACCGCCTGGTCCAGATCCAGTTCGGCCGCGATCGTCGCGCCGATTTTATTGAGGACCTCGAGCAGGTTGGCCTCGTCGCGCAGAGTGTGGCTCATCTGCCTGCGAAGTGTCGCCATGGCCAGCGCTGAGTCGACTCGGGCGACGAGTTCGCGCGCGGAAAATGGTTTGACGAGGTAGTCGTCGGCGCCGGCAGCCAAGCCATCGAGGCTCGCCTCCTCCCCCGCACGCGCCGACAACGCGATGATGGGCAGGTCCTTCAGCGTCGCGTCGCCGCGGATGGAACGTATCAAGCCAAAGCCATCGAGCCTCGGCATCATGATGTCGGTGAGCAGAAGGTCGGGACGGCGGCGGCGAATCGTCTCCAGTGCAGCCTGCCCATCCGCGACGACTTCCACGTGATGAGAACCGCCCAGCAAACGTTGCACGTAGGCCCGCATGTCGGCGTTGTCGTCGGCCAGAAGAATGTGAGCGCCATCGATAGCGGGCCGCGCCGCAGCCGTAACGGACTCGCCAATTCTTTCTCTATCAGAAGTCTCGTGAGGCGCCTGCGCGTCCGGCAACCAGCGCTCAGCCTCGCCGACGTAGGCCTCGACACGTAAAGCGCTCGAGCCCACCGGTCCTTCATGTTCGATCAGCGGAGTCGCCAGGTGCTTCGCGCCAAAAGGAATCGCGACGGTGAATACCGTCCCTTTGCCGATCTCGCTTTCTACGCGAACGGTGCCGCCATGCAGCCTGACAAGTTCCTCGACGAGCGCGAGACCAATGCCGCTGCCCTCGAATGAGCGACCGCGGGCTCCCTCGATACGGTGAAACCGCTCGAAGATCCGTGGCAGCTCCGCCTCGGGAATACCGGTCCCGGTGTCGCGAACGACCAGTTCAGCCGTGTCGCGCTGCCTCAATTCGACCGATACCCCGCCTTCGAACGTGAACTTGAACGCGTTGGAGAGCAGGTTCAGAACGATTTTTTCCCACATGTCACGGTCGACATAGACCGGCTGCGTGAGCGTCTCGCAATCGACGGTCAGGGTCAGCCCCGCACGCTCCATGGCCGAGCGGAAATTGCTGGCGAGGTCCGTGGTCAGTTGCGCAAGATCCGTGGCTTGAAAGCTGGCCTTCAGGCGACCTGCCTCGATACGCGAAAAATCCAGCAGGGAATTGACGAGTTTCAGGAGCCGCAGGCCGTTGCGGTGGGCGAGCTGAATTTGCCGAAGGCCTTCTTCGCCAAGTTGCTCCGGATCGGCGAGCAACTCTTCTATCGGCCCTAGCATCAGGGTCAAAGGCGTACGGAACTCATGACTGACATTGGAAAAAAACGTCGTCTTTGCGCGATCGATCTCGGCCAACGCTTCGGCGCGTCGCCGTTCTTCCTCGTAGGCGCGAGCGCTCGCCAGGCTCGTCGCGATATGTGAGGCGGCTCGCTCAAGGAAGGCCTGGTAGTCGTCGTCGGCGGCGCCGCGTGGGCTTATCCCCGCGACAAGAATGGCGGCAACCGTTCCCGGGTGCGCCGTAGACTGAATCGGAAGGATGAGCGCCTGAGTACACGGCTCGGGCCACGGACCGCCTGGGAGCGGCGTCGTGAAACGTTCGGCAAGATCTTCCACGAGACGTTTCTGCCCTGTGTGCAGCACGCTGGCCAGAGGCCACGGCGTGTCGGCCTCGCTAAGGGCGATTACCGCCGGCGCAGCCGCACTGTCCCGGTCGACGCCGGTGAGTCCCATCAGGTGCGCCTGCTGTGCGTTGTCGTCGATCCGGTAAAGCAGACTGAATGGCACATCGACGCTTTTCGTGGCGAGCAGCGTCGCCGCGACTGCAAACACCTCTAGCTCATCGCGCCTCGCCGCCAGGGCTTCGGCAAGTTCGCGCAGCGCACGCTCACGCCGCTCTGCCAGAACGGAGGACGTCGTTTCGAGGACGGCATTGAAGATCCCCTCTACCTGTCCACCTTCACCCCGGATCGGGCTGAACGTGAAATTGAAATAGCACTCTTCGGTGTATCCATGGCGGTGCATGGGAAGCAATTGGTCATGCTGCCAAACCCCGGCTCCGGACTCCTGTACTTGATGGAATAGCGGACCGATCGTGTCCCAGATCTCGGGCCACACTTCCCTGCCCGGACGACCCAAGGCACCAGGATGCTTCTTGCCGGGAATGGAACTCCACGCATCGTTGTAGAGCAGTGCCAGTTCCGGTCCCCAGTAGATGGCGATGGGGAAGTTGGCTTCCAGACAAATGCTCAACGCGGACCGCAAGCTTTGTGGCCACGTTTCCGGTTCGCCTAGAGGCGTGGCGCTCCAGTTATGCGCGCGCAGCAGCGCGCCCATTTCGCCGCCGCCATAAAGGAAATCATGAGCCACAGACACTGCTGCACGTTTTGCGTCGGATGATGTCTGGTCGCGCACGGCCACCTCAACGGGACAAAAAGGCAGACATTATCCTTCAAATAATGCAGTTCGTTGTGTGGTCATGTCGGACGATTGTCGTTGCCTTCGTGCTGACTCTTTTGCCCTTTCGCGGCCCTTGCATCGGGGTGGGCAGACAGTGTGAAAACGCGCGTGAGAGCAAAATTTTCCGCTTGTAAGATCGCGACGTTTCGGGCGTCGGTCACTTGTCCCGTTGTTTAGATAGTCAGCGCCGCGCACGCGCAAAAGTTGCGGATACGCTCAAGAGCGATGCGATGTTGCCGGCACGTGCGGTCGGGAATTCCGATGCAAGCATGACGTTTCGTGGTTCAACTTGTGCAACACGTCGGCCAACCTCGGCGACGGCAAGCGCGATAGACCGTTAGTTGCGTATGAGAAGCCGCACGCCTGACGCAAAAAATGCACAGACGATGCGACAAGGACAAGACCGCCAACCGCCTTCGGCCGCTGGCGCTTCGGAAGTTTTATACCTAGCGCGCCGCTAGCCACGCGACTTGCGCAGCGCCTCGCCTTTATGAACCGCGCGCTTGCCGCTCTTCTCGCTCTCCACTTCATACGACGGACTGGACGGCGATGCCGCAACGACATGTCCATCGACCTTCGCGCGCTCGGTAATGACGCGTTTGACGTGTCCGTGCGTCTCGCCCTGCGGGGTATTCCAGCTGACGCGATCCTTCGGTTTGAGATCCTTGCTCATTGCGACTCTCCGTTCATCAAGTTGACGGGACCTGGCTGCGTAATCGACATGCCGCGCACGAATCAGTAGTAGTCGCTACCAATCATGTCGGCATCGCTCCATCGTTCGGACGATGGGGAGTCTCGCCTGCGATGGCCGCTCCTGTGCGGTCGTTGCGAACGTCGCCTTGCTGCCACGTCGACGCCTGGCCGTCCGGCAAGCAATCTCCCGTGCTGAGCGAGAGCAGCACGGGCACCGACTTGTACGACGGCGTCCCGCTACGCGCGTCGCAGTCGTGTAATGCGATGAGCCCGTTCGCCTCGGGATAGTAGGCGGCCATCGATCCGCGGGGAATGTCGTAAGCGACCGCCGTCAGTCCGCACAAGCGACGCGATCCACCGAGGCTCACGGTATCTTCGATCGCTTCGACATCGACGAGATCGCCATGCTGCAGACCGCGGGAGTCGAGATCCTGCTCGTTGACGAAAATCACATCGCGACGACCCGATATGCCGCGATAGCGGTCGTTGTAGCCGTAAATGGTCGTGTTGTACTGATCGTGGCTGCGTATCGTGGCGAGCAGTAGCGCGTCGCTGCGATTCACGCGCGGATCTTCCATGACGCCGCTATGGGCGATGAAACGCGCGCGGCGGTCGGGCGTGTCCCAGCGGCGCGCAGACGCGGCGTTGTAAAGCCGGAAGCCGCCCGGTTCGCGTATGCGCTCGTTGTAATGCTCGAATTGCGGAAAGACCACTTCGATCAGGTCGCGAATGCGGCTGTAGTCCGCGACCCAGCCATCCCAGTCGAGCGTCGGATCGTCGAGCGATGCTTTGGCAATGCCCGCGACGATCGCCGGTTCCGAACGCAGATGCTCCGACGCCGGCGGCAGCGATCCTTGCGACGCATGCACCATCGACATGGAATCTTCGACGGTGACAGATTGAGGCCCGCTTGCCTGAACATCCAGTTCGGTGCGCCCGAGACACGGTAGCAACAACGTCTCTTTTGCGGCCAGCAGATGCGAGCGGTTCAGCTTCGTGGCGATATGCACCGCCAGGTCGAGCTTGCGGATCGCGTCGAAGCAGACGCCGGGGTCCGACATCGCGACAGGCAGATTGCCGCCCAGACAGATCAGCGCCTTAGCGCGGCCGTCGCGCATGGACTGCATCGCGGCGATCGCGCCGTGCCCGTGCTCGCGCGGAGGCTCGAAACCAAACACGCGCTTGAGCGAATCGAGGAACGCAGGCGGCGGCACTTCGGTGATGCCCACCGTGCGATCGCCTTGCACGTTGGAATGGCCACGCAGCGGACAGATGCCTGCGCCATCGCGTCCAATGTTTCCTCGCATGAGTAACAGATTCGCAATCTGCTGGACGTTCGCGGTCCCGCTGCGATGCTGTGTGATGCCCATGCCATAACATACGATCGCCGCGCGCGACTCCGCATAAATGCGAGCAAGCTTTTCGATCTCGTCGCGCGCAACGCCCGACGTCGACACGATCTGGTCCCACGGCGTGGCTTCCAGATCGCGCACCAGCTCGTCGAACCCGGTCGTGTGTTCGTCGATGAACGCGCGATCCACTACGCCCTCGCCTCCGTTACCGCGGTTCTCGCGGTCCATGTCGAGCAGCGTTTTCATCATCCCTTTCAGGACCGCGACGTCGCCGCCGATCTTGAGTTGCACATAGTCGGTGGCAATGGGCGTAGAACGCCCGGTCGCCATTTCCATAGCGTCTTGTGGCGAAGTGAAACGCTCCAGTCCGCGTTCGCGCAACGGATTGAGCGCCACGATTTTCGCCCCGCGCCGCGCGGCGGCGCGCAGCGTCGCGAGCATGCGCGGATGGTTGGTGCCGGGATTGTGTCCGATGCAGAATATTGCGTCGCAATGATCGAAGTCAGCGAGAGTGACCGTACCTTTGCCGACGCCGATCGATTCGGGAAGACCCACGCTCGTGGGCTCGTGGCACATGTTCGAACAATCGGGGAAGTTATTCGTGCCGAACCGGCGCGCGAGCAGCTGGAACAGAAACGCCGCCTCATTCGAGGCCCTGCCGGACGTGTAAAACTCCGCCATGTTCGGATCGGGTAAGGCACGCAGCGCGGCGCCGATACGTGCGAACGCCTCGTCCCACTCGATCGGCACGTAACGGTCGGTGGCGGCGTCGTAGCGCATTGGATGAGTCAGCCGTCCCTCGTCCTCAAGCGCGAAGTCACTCCAATGCCACAGTTCGCTGAGTGAATGCCGTGCGAAAAAATCGGGTGTCGTACGTTTGCTCGTTGCTTCCCAGGACACAGCCTTCGCCCCGTTTTCACAGAACTCGAACGACGACGTGCTGCGCGGGTCCGGCCATGCGCACCCTGGGCAATCGAAACCGGCCGGTTGATTAACCTTCAACAGCATCGTCGCCTCGCGCGCCACACCCATCTGCTGGCGCACGGCGCGAGCCACTGCCTGCAACGCCCCCCAGCCGCCAGCCGGGCCGCCATAGGGCCCGACTCCTGGTACATCCCGCTTGCTCATTTTCTGGTCCTCCGGTAAGCATCTGGGAGAGTGCGCAAGCGTTGTGCCCATGGGAGCGACGGCGTTTTGGACTTCGCGCGGGTGGGAGGTGGGGTGGATATCGCTGGCTGCAGGTGGCGGTGTGGATCTGAAAGGTCGTGGGATTAGTTTGGCTGCGCGTTTCCGAGTTCGCGATGTTGCTAAATTAATGTGGTCAGGATTTGTGCGCTTCGCGAAGCTGGCTCAACCAGGTTTGAATGATTTGGAACGCGAAGTTGTCGGTTCGGCTGGATGTGGGCGTCGGCCTGCGTTGGGTCGAATGCCGGGGGCGGGGGGCGGAGGGCGGCCATGAACGGTCAGTGGTCATCTTTGAAAGAACCGTCAACAATCGCCACGCCGGAGGATTGTCACGCGAATTGTCACGCGACCTAGCTGTTATAACACCTGCCACGATCAACTAAGACTGGAGTTCGTAAGCGCCATGGCGAAGCCTATATTGACGGTACTGCTGAAAGGTCCATTTCCGGACGTTTTTCGCTCTGTCGAAGCGTTGCTCCAGCCTCTTGGATTTGTGCTCGCCAATCCAGAGAATGGGCGAGTAACGCAGTGGAGTGATGACGGCGAACAGATCGCTATATCTCGCGACAGGATCATCAATGAAGCCGCTACCGCGACGGTGAATAACGTTCAGTTTTGGAGCACAAGCAGCGAAGACCTGTTTGTGTCTTGGGTCAACGCGTCGCCGGGGTGGGGGTTCTCCTTTCACCTGGACGGCGTTGCCCCGGAGCTGAAGGTTGCGTTGACAAATGCTCTGTCGAATTCAGTCCTGATCGATTTAAGGCTGCAGTACGAAGACGAATGCGCCTTTAGGATAGATTTCGACTAACTCTTCAATCGAGAGTTTGGCCGGAACAACGCTTGAGTAGGTTGTCGATGTACGCCTTCTAACGACTGCTTTCTGGCGAAGCGGAAGGCCGTTCAGGGTCGCGTGCGGCCAATCGCCGTCAGGCAGAAAACCGGCCATCAGCGGTCGTTTATCGACGGCAGTACATAGGCGTTTGAATGTCGACAAACCGGCTGTTGTCAGGCGCTTGAACGGTCTCGTATCCGACTTGACGTTGCAGCTAACTGACATGCGTTCGGGTCCAATAGTCCTGTTTCCGGGCACTACGGTTTCGGGAGTGATTGCGCGGTGCTAATGAGGTTTTGCGGCACAATCCGAATGATGCCGTTGCGCGGACTATCGATATCTGCGATCAACAGAAACGAGAGAGACACTGTCAAAGGCATAATCACGAGGAAGCGGTTTTTGGCGTTTGCATTTTTGACGCCATAGCCCACTAGCAGATTGCTGAACAGGCCAATGACGATCATCAATATCCATGCGGCTACAGGGATTCGATTCCACCATGCCGCCTGCGTGTAGCCTTGTGTGTTGATCACATCGTTCATACCCGCGATGGCTAGCGCGCTGAGCGGGCTCGGCTGTTTAACGGCGCCGGTCTTGGCTGCAGTCCACAGTTTGGCCTGCAGGTCCGCGGTCGCGGCATCGATTTGCTGGATACGTTGAAGGTCTCGGGTCTGGTAAAACTCGACACGCAATGCGAGATACTGCACGAGTAGCGAGCGGACCACGGCCGCCTCGGCGTCGGCCAGCAGTTCAGCGCGGACGAACTCAGTTCCGATCGCGTTGGCTTCTTCCTCTTCGAGGTTTTTTCGCTGGTCATAGCGGCCCACTGCCATGGACAGACTAAATCCGATGACCAGCGCGAGCAGAGTCAGCGTTGCGGACTGAACGATCTTGAAGTCATCACGCGTGTCTTCGTCGATTTGTATCCGCGAGCGCAGAGTGCGGCTACCCAGCCGGGCCGCAATCGACATCAGCACGAAAGAGATGACAAAGAGGACAAATGGGTGTCTCACCAGTTGCTGCATGATCGCTCCTTTGGATATGTAGTTCTCTTTCGAGGAGTTGGCCGCTTACGCCTCGGATGACGAATTCCGCTTCAATGTCAACCGCAAGCTTGTATGCACGACAATTGCCCGTGCACCAAATGGCATTCTAGGAGGTCAAGGGCGCGCGCTTCTCGAACTTTGATGTGTACTGAGGGCAGTCGGCCCGCGCCCCATGCGGGCGGCTGAGTTCGGTCGGGTCCGAAAGCTGGGGCCGAAGTCGCTGGGGATGCGTGCGTTTCACGCGTGGTCTTTGGCAATCGGCCACTCTCCGTCAGTCGAGCATCTCAGGTAAATTGCCGACAATTACAACCAAGGAGCTGAATTTATGGACTGCAGGAGGCAGGTGAGTCCGGAGCTTAACGGTTGGGACGGGTTTGTCAAAGCGTTGGCCCCCGAGTGGAAGGTGAACAGCACTACCGACGAACTGATGAGCTTGGTTGCGGACCACACCATTGCCACGGCTCTTTGGGGTTGCCTGAAGTCAGATGCGATCCGATGGCTGTATAGCGAAGTGCCGATGTTGGACAATCAACGTCCCATCGATCCGTTGACCAGTTCAGAGGGAACTCAGCGTGTGAAATGGATCTTGGTTTCTTCGCCTTGGTGGTGAGACCTCGTAGATCACTCACAGGAGAACTCATGTCTGCCGAGAGCCTCGAATCGTGAATGGCCGTGACGCCCGGTAAGCGGCCAGACAACAAGCACACATCAACGGTTATATGAGCCGCGTTTCAGCCCACAAACCGCCCGGTATCGGCCATTTCCACGCCTTCTTCGCGTCATAACCAAACCGCATTACTTGACCTAAGTCAGCAAGCCCCCGTCGACCGTGAGAATTGTTCCAGTGACATGCCTTGCCGCCGGGCTTGCAAGAAAAGTAACGGCCGCAGAGATGTCAGCCGGTGCGGCGAAGCGTCCCAAGGGCGTAAGGCTGCGCTGGAATTCCGCGCTCTCGCCGTTAGCCGGGTTCATTTCGGTATCAGTCGAGCCGGGTTGAACCAGATTGGCAGTGATGTCCTTCGGGCCCAACTCCTGAGCCAGCCCCCGCGTGAACGACTGCAGCGCGGACTTGGTCATGTAGTAAACCGTTCCCGCTGAACCCACGATGCGATCGGCTCCGGCGGAGCCGATCGTGATTATGCGACCGCCCGCTTTCAGGTGAGGGATGGCTGCCTGCGTCGCGAGAATGGGACCGCGGACGTTGACCGCAAGGAGAGCGTCGATGTCCGCCAGGTCGAAGTCGGCGATCGTGTTGTAGCGAGCGATGGCCGCGTTGTTGACGAGAATGTCGAGCCCACCCAGCGCGCCGACGGCCTCATCCACCGATCGCCTGATGGCGGACGGATCGGCACTGTCGGCTTTGATCGCGACACCGCGGCGGCCCAGTTTCTCGATCGAGGCCACAACTGCCTGCGCCCGCTCGGCTGAGTTCTGAAACGTTACCGCAACGTCCGCGCCGTCTTCTGCAAGCGCAAGTGCAATCGCGGCGCCGATGCCCCGCGAGCCGCCGGTGACCAATGCCCGTTTTCCGACTAGATTGTTGTTCATTGTCCGCCTTTTATGTAGTGATCGATGCACAAATGGTAGGATCGGCGGCACGGACAGTCAAGATATTTATGTAGTGATCGATGCAGAAAAAATCAGAGAACACTTCCATGACCATTGCACGCCCACCTCGTGGCCGCGGCAGGCCACGCGCTTTCGATCGCGAAGCAGCACTGGCGCAAGCCATGAGGCTTTTCTGGACGAAGGGTTATGAGGCGACCTCAATTGCAGACCTGACCAACGCGCTCGGCGTCGGCTCGACCAGCCTCTATGCCGCTTTCGGATCGAAAGACGAGCTATATGCCGAAGCGATGCGGCTTTACTCGACGACCTACGAGCATCTGGTCCTAGGGAGGTTTCGCCACGCTGTCACAGCACGCGAAGCGGCGTTTGCCTATCTGTGGGACTCAGCCATGGCGATGACCGGGGCAGATTGCGGTCTGCCACACGGCTGCATGGTCACACTAGCCACCGTCGGAAGCGATGGCCATGCCGAGCTTGACGACTTGATGCGGGCCACGCGAGGTGGAGCGTTTGATGTGCTCATGTCGCGCCTGGAAAGGGCCGTTGCTGAGGGTGAGTTGCCGGAATCCCTTGATATAGCGAACCTCGCGAGGTTCCTGCAAACAGTTCAAAGCGGTATGGCGATCCGAGCGCGGGACGGCGCCGAAAGAGCAGAACTCCAAGCCGTCGCTGAGATGACGATGGCTGGATGGGAGGAACTGGTTCGCCACGCCGACACACGTGCAAAGTCCGATTAACACATTGATTTGGACAGCGAAGTATGTCGCTGAGCTTGATTGGTGCGGAATGCGCGCGCTGAGAGATCAAAGGCGAACGGCGAGGCTCTCGGACAGGATCGATCGAGGTTTCGCGTCACCGAACCTTTCCAGTTTTCCCTACCGGCTTCGCAACGAAGACCAACCATCAGTCAGTGAGACTCGCCCGAAATCACGCCGACACCAGTGGCGGCATGTCGTCGGGCGGCGACTGCACCGAATCGGAAGACAGCGCAGCGTGCAGCGTAGCGGGATCGAACCGCCAGGACTCCGGCATACCCAGCGCTGCCCCGATCGACTCCGAACAGTGCCAGCGGCCTCGATGACGGCCGCGGCGACGAAGGAAAGCGAAGACAGGCGCGAAGTCGTACGGCTCGCCGAAATGATCGTTGAACCACTCCACCGCAGCCCGCTCCGTCACCGGGTCGGCCGCGAGTCCGACAACATCCCATCGCGCTGGATCGAGCTTCGTAGTGATGAAGCGCACGCTCCCATCCTCGAACGACGACGATGCGCACAGATGCGCGTCGATGATTGGAGCGACGACAAGTTCGCAATGCGAATAGGGACTGTTTGTCCACCACCGGATCAGGCGGTTTATTTTCCCGGCCAGGCCGGGACGCGTTCCCTTGTAAAAAGCAACCTTCATCGATTAGCTCCAAGTGGTAGCTCGCACGCGCGGCCGACCGTCGTCGATTAAACTGAAACACTAGCTGCTGATTCTTTCTTGCGCGAATGTGACATTCACCGCTGCGTGATCGATTTTCACTCTCCGATGCTCTGCCTTGCATGAAGCCCGTAGACCAATCCAGGTGCCTGCCGTCGTGCCGCTGCCCGGCGCAGATCTAACGATTAGTCGTCTGACGTAACTGCCTTTGAGTGATCGGTTAGCAATATCGGTGTCCGAATCTCAAGAAGCAAGTAGCAAATAGATACGAGATTCACGTTATGGCGCGGCATGTGCAATTCGCGTTTTGCGATTGGAAAGCAGTACTTATCCTCTGCCAAAACCCCCGCGGTTTCAACTTTTTGCGCCTTTATCGCCCGATTTTAGGCCGCAATCGCATACTCCGAAACCTTTGTTCTTAAATAGTTGCATCCAGGGTGCCACACGCGGCACCGGTGGCCGCGTCAGTTTGAGCGGCGACATCAATCGGGTTGGCCCATAGCGCTGGTCGGTGCGGCGCATCTCGCAGGTTCAGGACGCTTGATTCATTTGAGAAGCCGGAGGCAGTCGATGAACGCAGGACGGAGCGGATCTATGGCTAAAAAGGGCCTCTTTTTCTCGATCGTCATCGCCAACTACAACTATGGGCATTTTCTTCGACAGGCTATTGAAAGCGCCTTGACGCAAGATTGGGACCGGCTGGAAATCATCGTTGTGGACGACGGATCGACCGACAACTCGGCCGACGTCATTCACTCGTTTGGTGAAAAAATCACCGCGATCTTTAAAAAGAACGGCGGGCAGCGGGACGCCAACAACGTAGGCTTCGCGAGAAGTACAGGCGACGTCGTCATCTTCCTTGATGCAGACGACGTGCTAATGCCCGGTGCGTTGCGCGCCATTGCTTCAGTATGGCGGACCGGCCTGAGCAAGGTACAGGTACTGATGGAGCGCGTCGACGCGCAGGGCCGTCGCATACAGAACGAGAATGCGATTCCAAAGATTCGAAATGTGATCCCGAAGATCCCGCCCGGTCTATCGTCGGAAGCGATCCGTCACTGGGCTTATGAAACGTCCGAATACCCAACGCCGCCTGGATCGGGAAATGCCTACGCACGCAGTTTTCTGGAAAAGATCTTTCCACTGGATGCGAGTTACGATTCATTCACGGACTCAACGTGCATCGCCATGGCCCCCTACCTCGGCGATGTAGAAACGATTGCTGCGCCCTTAGTGCTCTATCGCATGCACGGCGCGAATGACAGCGCCATGAGCGCGAGCACGAGCAACTTCGGACGAGAGATCGCGCGTGCACTCAAGCGTCACAGCGCTGCCTGCAAGGCCTGCGCGATGACCGGCCGGCCTGCACCGCCGCTCAGCACCCTGTTTTGTGCACCTCACTTGTTGCAATTGCGCGTCGCCTCTCTACGGCTCACACCGCGACAGCATCCCTTGCCCGGCGACAGCAGAATTAGAGCCCTGCGCGACGCCCTTTCCATTCCTTTTCGCGCAAGTTTCGAGCGCCCTGCTTTCCGCTGTCTTATCGCCGGTTGGAGCATTGCCACGTTGCTCGCGCCGAAAAACATTGCCAGCACGCTAATCCGCCGACGGTTCATATGAAAGCGGTCGCAGGCCGTCAGATCCCTCCTCACCTTCGCGCGTGACACATCATGAAGGACATGACAGTCATCATCTGCAATCACAATTACGAACAGTTCCTGGCGGAGGCAATCGATTCGGCGCTTGCACAGGACTACATGAGCACTTACGTCATAGTGATCGACGACGGATCAACAGACGGCTCGCGCGCAATCATCGAAGGCTATGGTGCTCGCGTTAGCTCCGTCTTCAAGGACAATGGCGGCCAGGTGTCTGCCTACAATTTAGGGCTGCATCTCGCCAGAACGGATTACGTGCTGTTCCTCGATGCTGACGACGTCCTTTATCAGGGCGCCGTGTCCGAAGTGATGCAGCGCTTCGAGAACGGAAATCTTGCAAAAGTGCAGTTTCAGCTAGACGTGATCGATCACACGAGCAAGCAGATGGGTGCTTATGTGCCTCATTCTCGAATCGATGGCGATTGTCGAAAGCTTCTGCTCGATGGGTGGCTCTATCCGTCACCGCCGGCGTCTGGAAACGCCTACAGCGTCAGTGCTCTTAGAAAGATCTTTCCTGTACCCGAAACGATCAAGGACCGGTATGGCGCAGATTTCTATGCAATTTATGGGTCGGCTCTAGTTGGACCTGTATCGAGTATCCCGGTGTCGCTCGGCGGATACCGCGTATATGCAAGCGCAGGGAGAGACGCATTGTTTGCTAACTCTGATCAGCAGGAAAAGGCCCCGAAGGCATTCCCGTCCCGCTGGGTGACCCTTCGGGAACTGGCCTGGTGCCGCATGGGAATGCAATTGCCGGCCGACTTCCACGATTTCGCATACGAACGAGCTCATTTCTATTCAAGCGTCTACCATGCTCCGTTGACGACCCGTTGGCGTTGGATGCTAAGAGATTCGCACCGGTATCTGCACGCCATTGTGGCGAACCCTTTCTGGAGCCTGAAGAAGAAGTTGGGGACACTCGCGCTATCCAGTTTGTGTCTGTTTCCATACTCCCCTGTCGCAGACTACGCGGTTCGCTACATCTGCAATCCCCTGGCCCGGTGCAGCGCCGCCCGTTAGGAAGAAGGACGGTGTTCCCTCGTTATGCAAGATTCGCGCATGACGAAGGCTCGAACCCAAGCCCTCCTCTGACGTTCACTAAGCTTGTCTAACTTCGAACGGCGCTGATATGCCTCATCACCAGTCACAGTCAACCGTCGGTCTGTCCAGCAACGAATACATGGCGGGCGAAGACCTCTCCTTGGCGCGATCTGTGGAGGATCGCGCGCAGACAGATAAACCCGTCACACGGATAACGGATGCAGCGGCCCCATCTGTCACTGTCGTCATGGCAAACTTCAACGGCGAACGCTGGATCGGCGAAGCCATTCAGTCGGTCCAGAGGCAGAGCTTTGAAGACTGGGAACTGATCGTCGCGGATGACGCGTCAACTGACGCTAGCGTGGAAATCGTCCGCGCCTTTGCCGATAACGATTCCCGAATCAAGCTTCTGACCGCATCGTTCAACGCGGGGCCGTCCACTGTTCGTAATCGTGCGCTGGAATGCGCGCGAGGACACTGGATTACGTTTTTGGACAGTGATGACGTCCTCGCGGAAGGACGCCTCGAGTCGCTGCTGCAGCGCGCGGAGAGTTATGGCGCAGGCATCGTAGCGGACGATTTACTTATCGTGGACGAGGAGGGCTCGCTCACCGGACATTCCCTGCTGGGCCTTGAAAGCTTCAAAAGTTTCGATGCCGTCTCTTTGATCAAAGCGCCACGCCTGGCGTATCTTAAGCCCATGATCAATGCCGAACTCCTGACCGGACTTCGGTATGAAGAGCGGCTTCGTTCCGGAGAAGACTTCGATATCCTGTTGCGCTTACTGGCCAAGCACGATGCAAGAATAATTGTCTATCCGGCAATGGGTTACCGCTACCGGCGCCGTGGTGGTTCGCTCTCCTCCGACAAGTCAGCGGACCGGCAGACGCTACGAGGCATGCTTGACGCAAATGCGCGTTTCCGTGCATCGCACACACTTTCTGCAAGTTTGGCCGCCGCGTGTGCGCGCCGGCATCGGTCTCTCAAGGCGTCTCTTCACTGGGTCGATGTGACCGAAGCGATTCGTGAAAAGCGTTTCGTGACCGCCGTTAGACACGTGATCGATCACCCGGGAGTTCTCAGTTGCGTTATGCAGTTCTTCAACAAACGGCTTTCCCTCCTCATATCCCGGAGCAAGCGCCGCGCTAGAACATTTGGCCTATGAACCGGGCGAGGCGACAACGGCAGCCGTGCACCGCGTAAGCTCTCCTTTGACGCTGCCTCCAACGTTTCAAGTTCCAGAAGACGACATCGAGTAGCCGACAGGAAAGCGGTGTTGGCGAAAACCATTTCCTTTCTGAAGGGTGGAAGACACTGATGAATGCTACGAACCTTGTGCTCGAACGGGTCATCAATCAACGATTCGTGTCAGCGGGCATCCATCGGCTCTTCTCGGCCAAGCCTCCCTTGGAGGAGGTCGATGCGCGGCGAATATGGACCGGAAATGGGCTGGTCTCTTTCGACGCCTTCGACACCCTGATAACGAGGCCTTTGCACAGGCCATCCGACATGTTCCTGCTAACGGGGTATCGACTGCAACGCGAATTTGGCTCGCTTATCGATCCCAGCGAATGGCTGAAAATCCGGCAAGCAGCGGAGTTCAGGGCCCGCAAGGCAGGAGTTGAACGTGAAGTGACGCTCGACGACATCTACGCGGCCATCGCAGCGTCGTCGGGCTTGTCGCACGATTTACTGGAAGCAGCGCAGGCCATTGAAGTCGAGCTTGAGAAGCGTTTGATGCGACCCATCGCCGGTATGGTTGAGACTCTCAATCGTTTTGCGTCACTCGGCAGAACGGCAATTATTTCGGACATCTACTTTTCCCATCGGGACCTGGAAACGATGTTGAGCAGTTGCGGCGTGTACATCAGTGAGGGTGAACTTTTCGTTTCATGCGAGAAGGGCCGCGCAAAAAGGACGGGTTCCCTTTTTCCGCTTGCAAAGGGCAGTAGCAAGAGCCATCTGCACGTTGGCGACAGCGTATTTTCCGATGTCTTCCAGGCGTGGCGTGCAGGCGCTCGCGTAGCACCGTTCTTCCGCGGGGCACCTAGTCGCCTGGAGCGTGAACTCGGCAAGGGCGCGATTGAGCCGCACCTGCTCGGATCTGCGCTGTCAGGGAGCGCGCGCACCGCCCGGCTGCGTTTTACGGCTATTACTAGCCACGATCAGTCGATTGCCGAAATATCGGCGGGCTTCATGGGCCCGTTGCTCCTCGCGTTCGTTGTGTGGATTCTGAAACAGGCCCAAAGCAGGAAAGTCGATAAGCTGTTTTTTCTGGCGCGTGATGGCCAGATCCTCATGTCCATTGCAAAGAAGATCGTGGCGCTATATGGCATTCCGATCGAGCTGCACTATCTGCACGTATCGCGGCAATCGCTCCACTTACCCGCACTCGTCAACGTGTCCGACGGTGATCTGAGTCATTTCGGCTTCACGCCGGGAAGTTCTCTTTCTGACATATTGGAAAAGTTCGACGTGGATATCGAGCATCCGGCCATCGCCGGCTTGCAGCAACGTCTTCACATTAGCTCCCCTGATGCGCCGCTGAGCGCCTCTGATCTGCAGCAACTAATGCAGCATATGCAGGCGGACGACGAGGTGGTGAATCTCATCAATGCGACCGCATCTTCTGCTCGACAACTGCTTCTCGACTATCTGGAACAAAAGGGATTCCTCGCCGACGGGAACGTCGGTGTCGTCGATATTGGATGGCGGGGGAATCTACAGCGGTCGCTGGCAATGGTGGCGTCCACGCGCGAAGCCGGTTTCAGTCGGCGTCTATCGGGCTTTTACTTTGGGCTTCATCGTCGCCCGGAAAACTGCGGTAGTCTCGACGACTATCTGAGCGAACCCTTCGCGGCGCCTCTACGGCCCTTTGTCCGAGGGCCGATATTTGAGGCCCTTTGCGCAGCGGACCACGGCACGACGACGGGTTATAAACGAGGAGACGATGGCATCGTTTACGCAGAGCTCCTTACTCAGGACAATCCGCAGGCCATGGCGTGGGGCTTGAGACTTCAACACAATGTGATCAATGCGTATGTCGATGACGTACTGGCCGTTCTCAGCGAGGCCGATATCGACATACTTGATTCTTTGCAAGGGATCACGCAGGGAGCCGCCATCGTAACCAGGCTCGTAATAGGCTCACCCACCCGTAGCGAGGCGAGCGCACTAGGCTCCTTTCCTCATGCGAGCGATCAGTTGCACAGAGTGTTCGAGGAGGTCGCGCCGCCCCTGCCGCTCAGCGCCCGCGAGTGGATGTCGAGGCTGGGCTCCAAAGATGGAAAACCCTTGATTTCAGAATGGCCCGAGGCCAGCGTAGTCCGGGCGGTGCCCGCTCTCGGAGCCGGGTTAATGCTGGGAAGTCTTGGCGTGGCAAGATGGTTGCGTACCCGAGCGATGGCCCGATAGTGCCGCCCCATGCTGCATCCAGGTATGCGGTAATAATGCCGAGACACAGCCAGGCTGTCGTGGCATGCACCGTGCAGAGAAGGGACATCTGGAGGCGGTTGCGCGCGTTCAGACAGCCTTCGCGTGGTTTCAGCGCGGCACTTCCGGGCTCATCAACATCTAGCTCACAAAGCCGGGCCAACGGAGTCCATGCAGCGTAGCAGTACTTCCGCGATTCAACGATGTCAACGGCGCGGACCAAAACAAGCAGACGTGCGGTCCGTTGTTAGCTTCCTGCTCCAGGCAGTAAGCCGTCAGATCCGCCGTCGCGCTGTGTTGCGCTGAGAAGGCACCCTCCAGCCGGAGAAGCAGAATGGATAGACGAAAGAGCATCCGTACCGTTGGGTTCGTGTACGGCGGCTATGTGTTGCGGTATCTGTACCTCATCATCGTCGTACCTTTTTACAGCAGGACGCTTGGTGTTGACGGATACAGCCGCGTGCTGGCGTCCATGTCGCTGATGAGCGTGATCTGGATGCTGGTCGCCTATGGCTTCGAGCCCGTCGGCATGCGGGACATATCGAAAGCCCAAACGACCGAAGAATGTAATGAGATTCTGTCTTTGCACTTGAGCGCGCGTCTGGTGCATGCAATCGTGGGTGGCTGCGCGGGGCTCGTCGCCACCATGTGCTCTCCTGTACTGTCCCAAACACCTCTGATCGGTGTGATGGCCACGCTGTTGGGAATTGTGTCCGGGGCCAACCTCGGTTGGCTTTTTCAGGGCCGTCATCAGTTTCGAACGCCCATCATCATCGAAGTCTTCGGTTTCGCGTTGAGCCTGGTTCTGGTGCTGACAATCGTAAGAGGTCCCCGCGACGCAGTATGGGTCGTCGCGAGTCTACTCATCTCAGGTGTAGCGTCATCGGTTATTTCTTATGGGCTCGCAATCTCACAACTGGGGTGGCCACGCCTCCGATGGACAGGCACCATTTCCCTGATACGCAAATCAACGATGCTGTTCATCTACTCTTCCGCGTCGAGGGTTCTGACAGCTTCATCCACTTATCTTTTGACGCTGCTATCTACGCCCGCCCAGGTGGGCTATTTCGGCGCGGCAGAACGTTTTGCAGCATTAAGCCTTGGATTGATGGGGCCGGCGGCCCAAGTGTTCATTCCCACCATCACGCGCCAACTCGCCCACGACGACAAGGAAGGCGCAAACCAGACCACTCGGCGCGGCGCTATGCTGCTTATCGGATACGGATTGCTAGTATGTTGCGCCGCCCTTACCCTGTCCCCTCTTGTATTGCCGCTCATACTCGGTGATTCTTTCGCTCACAGCGCTCACATACTTCAAATCTTTGCTTTGATGTTCCCGTTTGCTGCATTCAACGAGTTCATCGCCGGTTACGTGTTTTTGCCGCGGAAGAAGGATCGCCTGCTTGCCACGGTCGGAATCGCATCCGCGTTCGTGAACATAATCCTCGCGCTTGTGCTCGCTCCCCACTACGGCGCCGTTGGACTCGCTTTCGCCCGGGTGATTGGTGAGACGACGCTCTCTGCAATGCTAATGGTGATCATGATTCGACTTCGACTGGTTCTCTTGATACCCGGTTGCGAGCGAGCGCTGATGTTTATCAGGAACGCGTGTGGGATCCGTGATCCGTTGACTGCGCCGAAGGACAAGTAATCAGGTTGCCGCCACCCGGCCGTTCAAGCGGCGCCTTCATTACTGGTATCGGTGATAGAACCTCGTACAATTGGGGAATGATTCCAATCTGAGGGTCCGCATCGCCATGCAGCCCGGTGCCAATCTGAACCTGATCGAAGTCGTTGGCTTGCTCGTCGGCGGCCTTGCTCTGTTCCTGTTCGGACTGGAACTGATGACGGGAGGGCTGAAGGCCATCGCCGGTTCTCGTTTGCAGGCGCTGCTCGGCACGCTGACGGCGAACCGGTTTCGCGGCGTCCTCGCCGGCGCGGGCATCACGGCGCTGCTAAATTCATCGACCATTACCACCGTACTCCTGGTTGGATTTGTATCCGCCGGGCTCATGACGTTGCAGCAGTCGATTCCAGTGATCATGGGCGCCAATATCGGCTCGACGCTGACTGCGCAGATCATCGCGTTCAATATCTCGGCGATTACGCCATTCCTGCTCGCGGGCGGTTTTTTGCTGTACGGTTTCTCCAGGCGCGAACTGGTGCGCGAACTCGGCGGCGTTCTGCTTGGCCTCGGCCTGCTGTTTCTCGGCATCGAGTTCATGGGCAATGCCACGCACCCCCTGCGCAATTACGAGCCATTCATCGCTGCCATGCAGGACATGCGCAGTCCATTGGTCGGTATCGTGATTGGCGCGGTGTTTACGGCGATCGTGCAAAGCTCTGCTGCCACGCTGGCGATCGTGATTGCGCTAGGCAGCCAGGGATTGATTCCACTTGAATCCGGCATCGCGCTGATTCTGGGTGCTAACGTCGGCACATGCGGCACGGCGCTGCTGGCGTCGATTGGTAAATCAGCGGAAGCCGCACAAGTAGGTATCGTCCACCTGCTCTTCAATCTGCTCGGCGTGCTGTTACTCGCTTTCGTGATCCCGCAGTATGCGGACTTCATTCGGCAGATTTCCCCATCCGCACCCGAATTGACAGGCGCTGCCCGCCTCGCAGCAGAAACGCCGCGTCAGGCAGCTAATGCGCATACTGTGTTCAGCGTGTTCTCCACCGCCTTCCTGATATGGTTCACGGGCCCCATCGGCAAGCTTGCACAACGGCTTGCCCCGTCGAAACAAAAGGGCTGGCACGATCCAGGCGTGCCGCGCTATCTCGATGACACCTTGGTGGAAATGCCGGCGCTAGCAATTAGCCGCGTGCAGCTGGAACTGGTTTCCCTCGGCAAGCAGGTCGAGAATCTGGTCAATCGTAGTGCAACGCTCGTCGTCGACGGCAGCACGCAGACTGCCGGCACGCTGCTGGACGATGACAAAGCCGCCGATACTCTGTGCACGGCCATTCTCACGTATGTCGGCGGACTTTCGGATGCGACTCATACCGGTGACGAAGGGAGGCAATTGGTAGACCTGGCGCGTATCGCGACCTGCCTCGACGCGATCCGGGAGGTTGCCACTACCAGCATGCTTGCGCTGAGCGAGCGCCGGCTCGCGCAAGGTGCCGACACTGCCCGGTTACGCAACGCCGCAACCTCGCGATTCGTCACGGCTGTGATTGAACATTTCGCGCTTGCCGTGAGGGCAATCGCGCATCCGGAAGCGGAAGTCGTGGCACGCATTCTCAATGCAAAGCCCGAGATTGAAGTGTTGGCCGACACTGCGCGACAGTACATGATGTCCGAGCTTCAACTACAGAGTCAGGAAGGCGCAGTCATTTTCCGTCTGGCGAATGACATGATCGAGCATTTCAACGAGGTGGCACGGCTGTCTCGCGCCATCGTCAGAGCCAGTCAATCATTGAACGAAGTGCAGATGCCCGTGCAGATGTAAGGCCTGTCTACATGCACCAGGCGATTGCAGTTCCGCGGATGCCCGCGAGCCGGCGAGTGACTTCTGCACGTTGCGCACCTCGCGCGCACCGGCAACGCTCAGTTCGCGTCGCTCCGCCACTGGCGAATCTTGCGCGCGACAAGCCAGAGCAATAATCGTCGCGGACACAAAAAGAACTCAAAAACTTCCGGCGAACGATCCCAACACAATCACCACAGCCAGCGCCACCAGCGCGCCAACCACTCCGACCATCAACATATCCCGATAGCTTTGTTTATGCGTCGTACCGCATACCGACAACAGCGTTACCACAGCGCCGTTGTGCGGCAGGCTATCCAGCGTGCCCGACGACATGACTGCGACTCGATGCAGCAGCGCCGGATCGATGTGATGTTGCGCAGCCAGTTGGAGATAGGTGCCGCCGAGCGCATCGAGTGCAATGGTCAAGCCGCCCGACGCGGAGCCCGTCAGTGCCGCGAGCAGATTCGCTGCGACGGCAAGCGACACCAGTGGCCCGCCGCCGATGCCGAGTACCCACGCCCGCACCAATTCGAACGCCGGCAGCGCCGCGATTACCGCGCCATATCCTACGAGACTACCAACACTCAAAATGGGCAATACAGAAGCATTTGCGCCCGCATCGACGCTCTCTTTCAGCGTTCCAAGCCGCGAGCCGTTGATGCTGATGAGCACCACCACGGCGAGCGCCAGCGCCACTGACACGCTCCACACGCCGCTTACAGCAGACAGCGTCGTCCCGCCCCAACGTGCTTCGGCGAGATACGACGCATCGTAATGTCGGAACACGAAGATGTTCATCGCAAAGTTTGCGCACACCACGACGACGAGCGGCGCAATCGCGATGCCGATCGGCGGCAGTCGCTCGCTGACGTGGCCGCGTTCGATTTCGGCCGGATCGAACGACTGAGAGACAGTCGCACGTTCGCGCACCAGGCTCGATTCCTGCGCACTCGCCGGCGCGTCCGGCGCCTCGCCGAACCCGTCACCGAACCCCTCACCCGCGCGCCGTGCCGCGACCTCCTGACGCGAAAGCCACCACAGGCCAAATCCAATCATTACGACACTCGCGATAACGCCAAGCCCTGGCGCCGCGAACGGTGTCGTGCCGAAGAACGGCATCGGTATCGCATTCTGGATCGCAGGCGTGCCCGGCAGCGCTGACATCGTAAATGTCGATGTGCCGAGCGCGATTGCAGCGGGCATCAAGCGGCGCGGAATGTTCGCCGCACGAAACAGCGCCTGCGCCATCGGCGCCAGCACAAAGAAAGCGACGAAAAGGCTCACGCCGCCATACGTCACGACCGCACCGCCGATTACTACGGCGAGGATTGCGCGACGCGGTCCAAGCTTGTCGGTCATGAACTGCGCAATCGCATTGACCGAACCGCTGTCTTCCATCAACTTGCCGAACAGTGCGCCGAGCAGGAACAATGGAAAGAACTGCGCCAGAAAACGCGCGGCGCTCGACATGAAGGTCTGTGTCCAGTGCGCGAGCACGGGCTCGCCCGACACCAGGGCGGCCAGCATCGCTGCAATCGGCGCGAGCAGCAATACGCTCCAGCCGCGATATGCGAACCAGATCAACAACCCGAGGCTCACCAACATACCCACGAGCCCGAGGCCCAGCGCAGTGGACGACAACACGGGATCGCTCATTGGATCATTCCTTCGAGGAGCCCATCCAGGTCGAGTGACGAACGCTCTCCGAGCGCACCGCCATGTTCGTCGAGAAACACCTGCGCGGCGCGTCGCCCCTCGTCGCGCAGCATAGTGAGAAAGCGCCATTCGGCATTGAGTTTCGACGAATAGCCAAGCGACGTCATGACCGGACTCGCGATCCGGTGCATACGCATGGTTGCCCAACGGCGGCCTTCGTCGCTGCCCGGGTCGGCGACTTTGTGCAGCAGTGCGATCATGCGCAACTCCTTCAGCAAGGGCGCGTTGAATGCGACCTCGTTGAGCCGGCTGATGATGTCGCGTGCCGAACGCGGCACGTCAGGACGTTCGACGGGATTAACCTGCACTAACAAGGTATCTGTCGAATTCGTTTCACGGATCAGCGGCGTGATTGTCGGATTGCCTGCGTAGCCGCCGTCCCAGTACTCTTCGCCGTCGATATTCACGGCTTTGAACATTGTCGGCAGGCACGCCGATGCAAGAAGCACGTCCGGGTTCAGATCAGCATTGCGAAACACGCGGCCCTGACCGGTACGCACATGCGTCGCCGTGACGAAAAGCTTTATACGCGAGGCGCGTACCGAGTCGAAATCGATGGTCTTTGCCAGAATGTTGCGCAGCGGATTGAACGAGGTCGGATTGAGATCGTACGGCGAAACGAGCCGCGAGATCGTTTCCATCGCAAGAAAGAGTGGGGAATGATCGAGCGTCCAGCGGCCGGTGAGCCTGTCGAGCGGACTACGTTGGAAGGGACTGAAAATGGCGGCATCCGATACTTGCCGCCAGAAGTGTTCGAGCGCCTTGCGCGCGCCGGCCCGGCCGTCATGCTCGAAGCCGCTGACAAGTACCGCTGCGTTCATTGCCCCCGCCGACGTACCCGATACACCGTCGATCTGCAACCGGGATTCTTCGAGCATTCGGTCAAGGACGCCCCACGTGAAGGCTCCATGCGAGCCACCGCCCTGCAGCGCGAAATCGACGAGCAGCGGGCCGTCGTGATCTGATGGGCGAGGAGCGACGTGCAGATCGGTCATCGTGTTTCCGGATGGACGAGGCACGGGAAAGGTTATACGACCAATTGTCTAATTGCAAAGTATCCAATAAGTGCTCCGTTTCAAATGCGGGCGCGCGCTGGCACATTTGAAAACCAGAACGAGTTTTCCCAGATAGCGCGCATATTCACTCATAGCGAGCAGCCATGGTTTTCTGATTCCAGATGACATTCAAGCGTCAGGTATGCACAGATAAAATATCAAACCTTATGCGAATCTTAAGCACAGTACCGCCTACCTGGGAAAACGATAAGGACAACTGCTTACGGGAATGCATAAGCTATAGCAACGTCTACTATCTCTTCCGGCGCGCCGTTGAGATAGGTCCACTCCAACGACGATGATGGGAGGTGTACGATGCCGAAGCACCTGTTGGCGAATGCATTGGTGGCGTGTGCGGCTATTGCGATTGCGGGTTGTGGCGGGGACGAACTCAGCATTAGCGGCCCGCACTATGTATCGGACATCGCGGTCCCCAACATCAAGGCAGGCGTAAACTTCTCATTCGACATCGGCGTCGTCTCGGGTAGCCGATACTATTTCACCGACAGGAATAACGCATCTCTGGATCAGATCGACATACCGTCGAAGACCTTCGTCAAAGCCATTCAGGGAAGCGGGCTTCTCGCGTTCACCGGGCTTGGCCCCGGGCCGAATTCGCAGGCGGGTCCGGACGGCGCGACGGCTGTCGGCAACTTTATCTATGTGGGCGACGTGAACTCTGTGAAGGTGGTCGATCCCGCTGTTGGCGCCGTGACGAACAAAATCACGGTTAGCACGACGGGCGTTCGCGCAGATGAAGGTTGTCTGGATCCCACGCATGGCATCTTCATGATCTCCAGCCCGGAAGAGTCGCCCCCGTTCGCCACATTCATCAACACGTCCACGCAGACCGTCGTCGCCAAGGTGACGTTCACGGATCTTTCGGGCAAGCCCACCGCGGGCCTCGAAGCGTGCCGGTACGACGCCGCCAGCGACAACTTCTATGTGAACGTTGACGGCAGCACAGCGAATCCTCATGGCGAACTGGTGAAATTGCCGGGAGCGTCCATTCGAGCAATTCCGACCGGTGGCAGTCAAAACTACACGTCGCTTGCGGGCGTAGCGATGTACCCGGAAGGCAATTGCGATCCCACAGGGCTGGCACTGGGCCCCGGCAACGATATTGCGGTCGGGTGTCGCGAAGGTACGACTGGCGCTCCGTTGCTCATGCAGATCTTCAACCGTTCGAGCGGTGCACTCGTGGCCTCCCTGAACGCCGGCGGCGGCGATCAGCTTGAATATGCTGCGCCCACCAATCGCTACTACAACGCGGCGAGCCGGTGGACGTCTTCTGGCAATGCGTCGACGAACGGCGCCTGCTCGGCCGCGTCGCCATGCACGCCCGTGCTGACCATCGTCGACGCGGGCAACCGCAGTGTCGTCGCCCGTCTTAACACGGGCAATAACGCGCATTCGGTTGCAATCGACCCGGCGACCGGGCTCATTTTTGTTCCATATTCTTCCGCGACATCGCCGGCGGGATGTCCGGGTTGCGCGGCAAACGGGTTCGTCAACGGCGGGGTGTCGGTATTCGCCGCCAGATGAGGCGCGGCAGTGCTGCGGGCTTCACTTTGTGCGGCATCTGCAGGCGGGGTAGCGTGCTCCTGGTGGTCGCGGGTCGTCGCAATCGCCCTCCTAGGTGTGCGCAGCGACCCTGACGGGGTTGGCGTCAGGGTGGTTCGCGAAGGCCGGAGCGAGTAAACAAACGATACTGTGTCGCCCCCGCGCCAACTACACGTTGGCGGTCACGTCGTACTCGAAGAAATTGGCGCGCAATACGGCTCTATTCGAGTAATCTCGGCAGACGTACACGCAATGAAAACGCTGGCGCCACTATTAGGATCAAGTTCAAAAAGCAATAGGTTGTCGTCTGTCCTCGTGAAGCAAACGTCACCTACGGAGTTATCTTGAACGAAAGCGTCCATAGATACGTCTGCGATCTTTACCTCAAGTAGGGTCAGCGTTATGACACAGTCTGGTCCACGTGCAACCCAGTTTGGGTCATCCTGGCCCCAATGTCGCAATTCGATTGCGACATCTACCTCTCGGGCATCACGTTTTCCGTACCCCATCTTGATAGACAGCACATGTGCATCGTGGAAAGCCGGCCAGTATCCGAATAGCTTCTTGAGCAAGATGGAGTTGCCTACCTCGCCCCACCCATAGTCATCTACTTCACACATTATTTGGCCCCATTCCGCAACGGTGTTTGCACCCGTCGAATCATCAAGATTGCGATCGGTCATGACGACCTTCTGCCAAGGGCGGCGACAGCATTGATCGCGCGCCAACGCCCAAATCAAAATCCATTTTCAAGGGATCGGACAAAGCGGAAGCCCTTCGTCGCGGTCAAAATTGGGCCCGGCGTTATGACCATGCGGCCTCATCCCATCGTGAGAATGGTCACCGTGATACTGAGCCGACAAATCACCATTTGAATCGTAGTAATTCACGTTGAGTTTGAAAGGATGAACGATAAACCCGCCATGCGGCCCACCCGTAACGGGCATGAGTTTGGACTCACCAAACGGATCCGTGAACTGAACCGGATCCCCGTCTACATAAGCATACGCATTCGTCTGCCCACTCGCGTAACCGATTGGGTCTTCACTGATGAATCGCGCTGCGCCTGGACTGTAATACCGATTCCGGTAGTAATACAACCCGGTCCCGTCATTCTCCCGTCCTGTGTACTGCTGCATGTTCGGATCGGCCAGCCCCGTCTGCATCGTCGCACCAGACGGCTCATAGCTATATTGCGTCTGAGTTTGCTGCTGCGCATCCGCCAACGCGAGCACATTGTCGGCGACCCGGCTTCCTTCCCGACAAATCCGCAGACCGGATTCCAGGAGCCCTGACAAAAAATACTGTACAAACGTACAGTCCCGGTAAAATACCCGTCAAACGCACGTACCTTCGTCCGCCCGCTACTTTCCGAAGGTGCGGACGAGCGCCCCTTTGGCCGGGCGGCACCACCGAACGCCACTAACGAGCAAACACGGCATGCCAGATGAACGGCGCATAGCCCACATCGACATGGACGCATTCTTTGCGTCTTGCGAACTATCGCAGTATCCAGAGCTACGAGGCGAGGCCATGGTGGTTGCCGGTCGTCGCACGGACGCGCCGCGGACCAACCCGGACGGCACACGCGAATTTTCGCGCTTACGCGACTACGTAGGCAGAGGCGTCTTGACGACCGCCACCTACGAAGCGCGCGCGTTCGGAGTTCACTCCGGCATGCCCACCATGAAGGCCGCCCGGCTAGCGCCGGATGCGATTATCCTTCCGGTGAACTTCGACCTCTACCGAACGTATTCGCGACTGTTCAAAGATGCAGTGCGGTCGGTCACTTCGAGCATAGAAGACGTCGGTATCGACGAAGTGTACGCAGACGTCTCGCTCACGAGCGGCAGTTCAGAGGAAGTAGCGCGCAAGCTGAAGTCGGCGGTGTTGGAAGCAACGAATCTCACGTGCTCCGTGGGCATCGCACCCAACAAGCTGCTTGCAAAGCTGTGCTCCGATATGCAAAAACCCGACGGCATCACGATCCTGAAGTTCGAAGACGTGCAGTCGAGGATCTGGCCAATGGCCGCGAATAAGATCAACGGTATTGGCCCCAAAGCCACCGCGAAACTTGCGTCATTGGGCATAACGACCATCGGCGGAATCGCTGAGCGCGACGAGTCGTGGCTCATAGAGCACTTTGGCCGAAGCTACGGTGCGTGGCTTCGCAGAGTGTCCCACGGTCTTGACGAGAGGCCCGTGGTGACATACAGCGAACCGGTCTCGATGAGCCGCGAGACCACATTCGAACGGGACCTTCATGCCGTACGGCATCGGCAGGAACTGGGCGCCGCATTCACCCGTCTGTGCGAACAGGTGGCAGCCGATCTGCAGAGAAAAGGCTATCTGGCGAAGAAGATCGGCATCAAGCTTCGCTTCAACGACTTCAAAACAGTCACGCGCGACATCACGCTTCCCGAACCCATTGCCAATGCGGAAGCGTTGCGTCGCGCGGCAACCGACTGCCTGAAGAGAGTGGAGCTCGCTAAATCCATCAGGCTGCTCGGAGTCAAGGCCGGCAACCTGCAACCCGCCGGACAGGTTCCGCGTGACGAGCCGGCTCAATTCACGCTTGATTTCTAGTACATGCGTTCAGTTGCATGCAGCGTGACACGGAGCGCCGAAGCGGTGGCAACCCGTTCAGGCGGACTTTCCTTTTACCAGTGACGAATACGAAGCCGGTGCCGGTGCCGGTGGCGTGTTTGCGTTCGCCGGACCATTTCCGACACCATTCCCCGGCAGTTTCGCCGCATTCGAACGTACTGACAGCGCGACGCTGTCCGCAAGCGAAGCAGCAATCGAAAATGCAAACGTATTGACGCCGTTCGCGCTTTGCACCGACACGCTGCCGCGATGCATCTCCGCAATCGCCTTAACGATTGCGAGACCCAGGCCGTGATTCTCGCGGCTATTGGTGCGCGACGCTTCAGCACGATAAAAACGGTCGAACAGATGTTCGAGCACGGCGGGCTCGATCGGCTCGCCGGGATTCGCAACTTCAATGCGCACCTGTTGCCCGTCCCGCACAATGCGCACGTTGATCTGCGCACCAGGCTGGCAATGCTGGATCGCGTTCATCAACAGATTCGTGCAGGCGCGACCGAACAGCGAGCGGTTCACATGCGCTGCGGCGTCGCCATGCAAGCGTGCATGCACGCGAGCTTCTTCGAGCGGGATCTCCAGAAACTCCAGCGTGTGTGCAACTTCAGCCGCCAGCGATACTTCTACCAGGCCCGTTGCGCGCTCGCCCTGATCGGCTCGCGCGAGGAACAGCATGTCGTTGATGATCGCGCGCATGCGTTCGAATTCCTCGAGATTCGACTGCAGCGTATGACGCAAATCGTCCACGGAGCGGTTGCGTGTCAACGCCACTTCCGTCTGCCCGATCAGGATCGTGACAGGTGTACGCAATTCGTGCGCGACGTCCGCATTGAACGATTCGAGGCGGCAGTACGCACCGTCGAGGCGTTCAAGCGCGCCGTTAAAAGAATTAGCAAGGTCATTCAATTCATGCGGCAACGACGTGGTATTCAGCCGTTGCGAGCGATTGTTCGGACTGACGGCGGATGCGTCGCGGGTGAGACGCGTCAACGGTGCGAGGCCGATGCGCGTCACCGAATAACTGAGCAGCAGCACCGCGAGGCTGCCAAGCGCCGACAGCGCCGCAAGCGCGAAACCGAACACGCGCATCGTGCGAATGTTCGGCGAATAGCTCGATGCGACCTGCAACTGCATGGGGGGCCGCGTCGAATAGCCGGGAATGGACACCGTGGTGGTGAGCATGTCTTCACCGCCGCCCGCCGGCCTCACGCGCGCGTAGCCGCCGGGCCAGCTCTTCACGGTCGAACCCTCGATGGGCTTGCCATAGTTGTAGGACGGCTCGATGCTCGTTACCGCATATACGGTGCTGCGGTCATGAGGCGTCATGTCGGTGAGCTTCTCGCGCGACATGCGCCATTTTTCAGGTGTCAGCCCGTGATTGCAGATGAGCCGCGCGATCTGGGCACGGTCGTCGAGCGACTCGCGCAAGTGGTTCTCGAGTTGCGAGCGCAACACCGCAAAAAGCCCCGCGCCGACGAGCGTAAATACGAACAGCGCGACGAGCGCGAACATCAGTGCGAGGCGCCGTGCTATTGAACGGTTCATGGCTGTTCCGCCTCTTCGCGCACTTCGAGCACATAGCCCATGCCGCGCACGGTATGCAACAGTTTGGAAGAAAACGGGCCGTCGAGCTTCGCGCGCAATCGCTTGATCGCCGTTTCCACGACGTTAGTATGACTATCGAAGTTGACATCCCAGACGAGTTCAGTGATCGCGGTCTTTGACAGAATATCGCCTTGCCTGCGGGCCAAAACGCTCAGCAGCTGGAATTCTTTCGCGGTGAGATCGAGACGCACGCCCTCTCGCGTCGCGCGCCTTCCGATCAGATCGACGAACAGATCGCCGACTGAAATGAGCGTGGACTCCTGCGAGCGCGTACGGCGCGCCAACGCGTGCAGACGCTCGACGAGTTCGAGAAATGAGAATGGCTTGGTCAGATAGTCGTCGGCGCCTTCGCGCAGACCGCGCACGCGGTCGTTCACATGATCGCGTGCCGTCAGCATGATGACGGGCGTCGACTTGCGCATGCGCAGCGCCTTCAGCACGCTGAAGCCGTCGCGTTTCGGCAGCATGACGTCGAGCACGATCACGTCGTAATCGAACTCAGTGGCCAGATGCATGCCCTCTTCGCCATCGAGCGCGACGTCCACGACCCAGCCCTGCTCTGTCAAACCGGAGCGCAGGTAGTCCACCACCTTGTGCTCGTCTTCAACAATCAGCAATTTCATGCGCGTCCCCTGGTGTCTGCATTATACGAAACGCCTCGTATTGCTTCCCGTGCACTATGCCGCCTCACTGCGCAGCGGCACGTGTTTGGACTGGCCCGGCGCCCTCCGGCTGCATGTCCTGTTGCCCAACCCTTGATTCGCCGCTCGCCGGCCCTGTGGTCGCGTCCCAGCCGCCACCCAGCGCCTTGACGAGCGAGACGGAAAGCGTCATCTGCTGGCCGCGAATCTGCGCGTCCTGACGCTTGCTGTTAAGCAACGACTGCTGCGCGGTGATGACATCCAGATACGCAACGAGGCCGCCCGAATAACGGTCGTTGGCAAGCGCAAGCAGACGTTGCGAATCCGCGACCGCTTGCTCCGATTGCTTCGCCGCGCCGTCGAGCACGGCGAGACCCGTGATGCCGTCCTGCACCTGCTGGAATGCGTTGAGCACCGTTTGCCGATAGTCGGCCTCGGTCGCTTTATAACCTTCGCTTGCGAACTGCACGTTGGCCGCGCGCCGCCCGCCGTCGAAGAGAACCTGGCTCGCTGCCGCCCCGAGCGTCCACATCAGCGTGGGCGCGCTCAGCAAGCTCGCGAACTGCGTGCTTTCCCAGCCGATGCCGGGCGTCAGCGTGAGGCTCGGAAAAAACGCCGCCTTGGCAACGCCGATCTGCGCATTGGCCGCTGCCATTGCGCGCTCAGCCGAGGCAATGTCGGGCCGCCGTTGCAAAACGTCGCTCGGCACGCCGAGCGCAATCGCGGGCACCTGGAAGTTCAGTACCTTCGGTTCGATTGCGAATTGAGGCGCGGGCACGCCGACGAGCGCCGCGAGCGCGTGCTCGAATTGCGCGCGTTGGTTCAGCAGCAGCTGCGCCTGTACCCGTGTCGTGTCGAGTAGCGACTTTTGCTGCAAGACGTCGAGCCCCGACACGGCGCCGAGCTCATGCTCGGAGTTCACGTAATCGAGTGCTTTCTGCTGCAACGTGACCGATTGGTTCAGCACGTCGATTTCGGTGTCGAGCTCGCGCAATGAGAAGTAGTCGCTCGCCACCTCGGTTGTGAGCACGAGCCGCGCGTTGGCGAGGTCGTCTGCAGATTGCTCGGCGGACGCCGTCGCGCCTTCCACCTGGCGGCGTATGCGGCCAAAGAGATCGGTGTCGTAGCTGATCGTGGGACCGATCTGCAGATTGTTCTGCACCGTCGACGTGGTCGGCACGCCGTAGTTCGTGCGCGGTCTGTCGCGAGAGATCCGGAAGCGTGACGCCGTTGCGGCGAGGTCCACTTCGGGAACCTGCTGCGCACGCGTATTCGCAAGCGTCGCCTTCGCCTGAGCGTAGTGCGCGCTCGCGGCCACCAGCGTCTGATTCTGTGCGAGTGCCTGCGTTTCCAGCGTGGCGAGCGTGGAGTCGCGATAGACGTTCCACCAGTCAGGGTCCATCGGCGCATGCGACGGAGCTGCGACACGCCAGTACGAATCGGTCTTCCATTCGGGCGGAACCTCTGCCTGCGGCCGCTTGTAGTCGGGGCCGGCCGTACACGCCGCAAGCATGGCCGCACTGGCAGCCGCACCGACCGCCGCGGCGATCCTGACGACGCCCCTGCTGCCGCGTGTGAGTTTCACGACGCCCCCTTCGTGTTCTTCTGCGGTTGCGCGATCTGGACATGATCGCCGTCCGCGATCGAATCACTCGGGTTGATGATCACTCTGTCGTTTCCGTCAATCCCGCTTTCTATTTCAAGCGTCTGCCCGAGATCCTGCGCGATCACGATCTTGCGCAACTGCACATTGCCCTTCGCGTCGACGACTGCAACCCGCGGACCCTCGGCGCGAAACAGCAATGCGTTGCCAGGCACCATCCATTGCGCGCGGGCAGCCGACGGCAGCGCCACTTGCACATAAGCGCCCGGGCGCAGCTTGCTGTCGGGATTCGGCAGTGTCACTTCGACTTGCAGCGAGCGAGTCGGCACGTCGATCGCGCCTGAGATATGCGTGACGGTGCCATGAAACTGCTGGCCGGGAAGTTCGGCCTGCGTGACCACCACGTTCTGCCCGACCGCCACGTTCTGCGCATACGCCTGCGGCAGTTGCACATAAACCCGCAGCGGGTCCGACTGCGCAAGCGCGAACAGCGCCCGGCTCGTACCGCTACCCGCATCGATCAGATCGCCTACGTCGACGTTGCGTTGCGTGACCACGCCTGCAAACGGTGCGACGATCCGCTTGAACGATTCGAGCTGGCGCAAGCGCTGCACGTTGGCGTCGGCGGCGGCCAGGTTCGCCACGTCCTGCGTATACGTGCTCTGCCGTTCGTCGAGCTCCTGTTGCGAGACCGCATCGCGCTGACGCAATTGTTGCCAGCGTTCGAGCGAGCTTTTCGCAAGCGCAAGACTCGAACTGGTTTGCTGGCGTTGCGCGAGTGCCTGCGCGAGTTCCTGATCGACTTCCGGCGTATCGAGTTCGGCGAGCAACTGCCCCTGCTTGACGCGCGTGCCGATGTCGGCATACCAGCGCAGCAAATAGCCGGTCGAGCGCGCAAAGATCGGCGATTCGACACTGCCGCGCAGCGTGCCCGGCAACGTGGTGCTGCCACCGCCTTCGGCCCGCGTTGGGCTCGTCACGGTCACGTATTGCGTGGCGTTCTGCTTCGTCGTTTGCTCGACGGTGCGGTTTTGCATGAGGTTTGCAATTACGGTACGCAAGGCTCCCAATGCGAGCAATGCCAGCACGATCCAGATGGCAATCTTCGCGCGCTTCCATTCGCGATTGCGCGGCGGCAGTGCATGGCCGCCTTCGGTCTCTCGCGACGGAATCGCCAGCGATGCATGAGTTTTTTCGGTCATCTCAGTTAGCCATCTCGGTTAGCTAGCTCCGTTAGCCTGGGTAGCCGTTTTCTTCACGTTTCAGCAATGTGTCTGTTTGTGCCTGTTCGACTTCAGGCCGGTTGTCCGGCGTCGCCGTTGCCACTCTCTTCGTGATCGTTGCGATGGCGACGCGCGAGGCGCGTATGAATGCCAGCGAACACCAGCGGCACGAAAAACAGCGTGGACACCGTCGCAAACAGCAATCCGCCGATCACCGCGCGGCCGAGCGGCGCGTTCTGCTCGGCGCCTTCGCCGAGACCGAGCGCCATCGGAATCATGCCGATGATCATTGCGAACGCGGTCATCAGCACCGGGCGGATGCGGCTCGCTCCTGCTTCGAGCGCCGCGGTCAGCGGTGGCGCGCCGGCGGAAAGCCGCTGACGCGCGAACGCAACCATCAGAATACTGTTGGCCGTGGCGACGCCCATCGTCATGATCGCGCCCGTGAGCGCCGGCACGCTCAGATGCGTGCCGGTCAGGAACAGCATCCAAACAATGCCGGCGAGAGCCGCAGGCAAAGCGCTCACGATAATGAGAGGATCGACCCACGACTGGAAATTCACGACGATCAGCAGGTACACGAGCACGATCGCCATCGCCACGCCGAGCCCGAGCCCGAAATAGGAACTGCGCATCGTCTGTACCTGGCCGCGCACGGTGATCTGGCTGCCGCGCGGAAGCGACGCGCGCGCCTGTTCGACGAGCTTGTCGACCTGATCCGCGACGCTGCCCAAGTCGCGTTTATCGACGCTCACGTAAAGGTCGATGACCGGCCTGATGTTGTAGTGGGTGACTACCGCGAACTGGTTTTGCGGCTGCACTCGCACAAGGTTGCCGAGCAGTTGCGTCGGCCCCGTTGCGGAGGCCGACACTGGCGTGCGCAACAGGTCGTCGATCGAGGAAATGCTGTACTGCGGCGTTTGCACTGCAACGTTGTACTCGACCCCATTGCGGTCGTTGTACCAGAAGCCCGGCGACGTCTGCGAACTTCCCGATAGAGAAATCAGCACGTTTTGCGCGACATTGCTGGCCGTCAGATTGAGTTGCTGCAAACGGGTGCGGTCCATTTGCAGGTTGATGGCAGGCTCGTCGAGTTTCTGCTGGATGTGCGTGTCGACAGTGCCTGGAATCATGCGCACCTGTTTGAGCAGCTTGCGCGCGACGTCGAAGTTGCCCTGTTGATCCGCGCCGGCGATCTGTATATCCACGGCCGCCGGAAGCCCGAAGTTGAGAATCTGGGTGACGATGTCCGCCGGCTGGAAGAAAAATTCCACACCCGGAAATCGTTGCGGCAGCATGGCGCGCAGCTTGTCCACATAGAGTTGTGTCGGCTCGTGACCTTCTTTCAACGCGATCTGTATTTCGCCGTCGAGCGTGCCGATCGTCCCCGCATTGCTGTACGAAAGGTTGATACCGCTGTACGGCAAACCAAGGTTGTCGAGGATCGTGCCGAGTTCTTTCTCGGGCACGACTTCGCGGATCACCTTTTCGACTTCGTCGGCAAGACGTGCGGTTTCCTCGATCCGTGTGCCCGTCGGCGCGCGCATATGCAAGCGGATATTGCCCGCGTCGACACTCGGGAAGAAGTCTTCGCCCAGCACGAACGCAAGTCCCATCGACACCACGCAAAAGCCGAGAAAAATGCTGCCGAAGCGGGCACGGCGCACGAGCAGACTGCTGAGAATCACAATGTAGGCAGCCCGCATGCGCTCGAAGCCGTTATCGAAGCGCCGATAAAGACGTGCGAACAAACTCGGCTTCATATCGGCCTTCGGCTTGTGCGCGTGGCCCATCAGCAGCATGGCCAGCGTGGGCACGAGTGTGCGCGACAGAACGTACGACGCAAGCATCGCGAAGACCACCGCTTCGGCGAGCGGCACGAACAGGTAGCGCGCCACGCCTGTCAGAAAGAACATGGGCACGAAGACGATGCAGATACATAGCGTCGAGACGAGTGCCGGAATGGCGATTTCGCCTGCGCCTTCCAGAATCGCATCATGCAGGTTGGTGCCCATATGCAGATGCCGTTCGATGTTCTCGATCGTTACGGTCGCATCGTCGACGAGGATACCCACCGCGAGCGCGAGGCCGCCGAGCGTCATGATGTTGATGGTCTGCCCGAGCGCATGCAAGGCGATCAGCGACGACAGAATCGACAACGGAATCGAAATTGCGATGATGCAGGTGCTGCGCCAGTTGCCGAGAAACAGCAGAATCATCGCGGCGGTCAGCGCCGCGGCTACCACCGCCTCGCGGACCACGCCCTGCACTGCCGCCTTCACGAACACGGACTGGTCGAACAGCGCGGTAATCTTCAGATCCGGCGGAAGCGCCGCGCGCGCGGCGGGCAGCAAGCCGTGCAGCGTGTTGACGATCGAGAGCGTCGACGCACTGCCGTTTTTTAGCACCGACATCAACACGCCGCGATGGCCGTTCTCACGAACAATATTGGTTTGCGGCGAAAAGCCGTCGCGCACGTGAGCGACTTCGCGCAGATAGGTCGTCGCGCCGTTGACCGTGCGCACCGGAATATCGTTGAGCCCTTCGAGCGTGGCCGGCGAGCCGTTCATGTTGATCGTGTATTCCTTCGGTCCGATCTTCGCCGTGCCGGTGGGCAGAATCAGGTTTTGCGCGTTGAACGCGCTGACCACGTCCAGCGGCGTCAGACCTTTGGAGAGCAACGCGCGTGTATTGAGGTCGACGGAGATCAGCCGCGATTTGCCGCCATACGGATAAGGCACGGCCGCGCCGGGGATCGTCACCAGCTGCGGCCGCAGGAAGTTCAGCGCGGTATCGTTGAGCTGTTGCTCGGAGAGCTTGGTGCTCGACAGGCCCAGTTGAATCACCGGAATGCTGGAGGCCGAATAACTGATCACCAGCGGCGGCGTGGCGCCCGGCGGCATCTGCTTGAGTTGCGCCTGTTCAACGGCCACCGTCTGCGCAATCGCGGTCTGTATGTTCGCGGTCGGCTGCAGAAACACCTTCAGGATCGTGATACCCGCGAGCGATTGCGACTCGATATGCTCGATGTCGTTGACGGTGGTGGTCAAACTGCGTTCGTTGACCGAGGCGATCCGGTGGGCCATGTCCTCGGCGGACAAGCCGTTGTACGTCCAGATGATGCTGACTACCGGAATGTTGATTTCCGGGAGCACGTCGACCGGCGTGGTGAACAGCACGAAAGGCGTCGCCAGCACGATCAGAATGGCCATCACGATGAACGTGTACGGCCGCTTAAGCGCAACGTTGACAATCCACATGAAACGCGCCTGAGTAAAGTGCAGGTAACTGCCGGGAGCAGGTAAGGATGGGGAACTGGCGCTTATGCTAGATCGCTAGCACCAACACCTGCATGACGCGAAAATGGCGAGAATGTCAGGAAGCTAATCGTAAGGAAAAGCCAAGGACGGACGGCCGTCCGTTAGGGCCGGCCGCCGTCATATTTCAGTCAGCCTACGCTTTTTTTTACCTTCACTTCGCGAACAGCGACGACATGTCGGCGAACGCCTTGAATTCGAGCGCGTTGCCCGACGGATCGAGAAAGAACATGGTCGCCTGTTCGCCGACCTCGCCCTTGAAACGCACATGCGGCTCGATGATGAAGTCGATGCCCGCTTTCTGCAGCTTGTCCGCGGCGGCCTGCCATTGCTCCATTGAAAGCACGGCGCCGAAGTGGCGCACCGGCACGGCGTCGCCGTCCACCTTGCTGGTCTGGCGGTGGCCAGTTTCTTCCGGCGCGAGATGCGCGACTATCTGATGCCCGTAAAAATTGAAATCGACCCATTGCTCGGAACTGCGTCCTTCGGGGCAGCCGAGCAACTCGCCATAAAACTCGCGCGCAGCGGCGAGACTATGAACAGGAAACGCCAGGTGAAACGGCGGCAAAACGGTGTCGGCAACGCTCATGATGTGAGGCTCGCTGTTGAGTGGGTATTACGGTTGATGATTTCGACGGCAACCTGCCTGAGCAACCCGCATGCGCGAGTTGCCTGAGTCGCCGTTAGCTTAACCACAATTAAAATTGGTGAAAAACGATATATATTTGATCTGACCAACACCAGAATCGATCAATCGAAGCATGCTTTCCGAACTCAAGACTTTCATTGCCGTGAGCCAGTACGGCACCTTTTCCGGCGCGGGGGCTCGCATCGGGCTCACGCAGTCGGCCGTCAGCGCGCAGATGCAGCGGCTCGAAGAAGAGCTTGGCTTCGCGCTGTTCGACCGCACGGGCCGCTCGGCCACGCTTAACGATGCGGGACGCGAAACGCTCGCGCTCGCCGAAGAAATGATGACGCTCTACGCGCGTCTGTCCGAACGGGGCGCGGTCGCAGCGGAGAGCGGCATGCTGCGGATAGGCGCCATTGCGTCGGCGCAAGTGTCATTTCTCGCGGATGCACTGTCGCACTTCAGGGTGGACCGTCCAGGCTGGCGAATTCGCGTCGTGCCCGGCGTATCGCTCAATCTGCTCGGGCAGGTGGACTCGGGCGAACTGGATCTGGCCGTCATCATCAAGCCGCCGTTTGCACTGCCCTCGGAACTGGAATGGCGCACGCTCGTCACTGAACCGTTCGTGCTGCTCGTACCGAAAGCGCTTGCGCGCGGCAAGCGATCGTGGCGCGAGTTGTTGAAAAGCGAGCCGTTTATCCGCTACGACCGCACCTCGTTCGGCGGGCGCCTGGTCGACCGCTTTCTGCGGCGCTCGCGGCTGAATGTACAAGACGTGCTGGAACTCGACGAATTGCAGGCTATCGTGCAACTGGTCGCGCGCGGCATCGGCGTCGCATTGATCCCTGACACTGCGGGCCTCGGCAAGTGGCCCGCCGGCGTGGTCGCCCTATCGCTCGAAGAGGCTACGTTTCACCGCGAGATCGGCCTCGTACAGCGTCCGCGGCATAGCCGGCAGGCGGTGGCCGGCGCGCTTGCCGAGTGCATCGGCACGGCGGCGAACCAATAAAAACGCGGCGTAGATGAAGAGTTGCGCACGAGTGTGCCGATCGACGCGCGTTCAACTGTATCTGTGCGCTGCATGCTTCGGCGCGCAGAATCGTCGTTCCCACTGTCCGCCCCCGAGCCGCAGCCCATGACGCCTACTGCTTTTCTCACCGCCGATGTCCTGATCGCCTATAGCGCCTACTTCGTCGGCACGGCAAGCCCCGGCCCGAGCAATCTGGCGATCATGTCTCTCGCTATGAGCGCTGGGCGCCGCTCGGCGCTCACCTTCGCGTTGGGCGTGGTGTCGGGATCGTTCTTCTGGGCGCTGCTGGCTTCGCTCGGATTGTCGGCGGTACTTGCTACATGCTCGGAATGCCTCGCCGCGATCAAGGTCGCCGGTGGCATTTATCTGCTGTGGCTAGGCGTTAAATCGGCGCGCTCGGCCTTCGCTCCCCGTGCAATGCCCGCGAGCGAGGCTCGCCGCAACGAGCCGCTCACGCGGCTCTATCTGCGTGGCCTGCTGCTGCATCTGACCAATCCGAAGGCCGTTCTCGTGTGGATGTCTATCGTGTCGCTCGCCATGTCGCCAGCGGGCGGTACGTCGCACATCGCGCCAATCGTGCTCGGCTGCATGTGCATTGGCGCGTCCGTGTTCAGCAGTTATGCGCTGCTGTTTTCAACGGCATCCGCGCGGCGCGTCTACGTTGCAATCCGGCGCTGGCTGGACGGCTCTCTCGCGATCATGTTCGGCATTGCGGGCCTGAAGATGCTGACGTCGAAAAGCTAACGCGTTCATTTCGCCACGGGCTGGTCCACGCCTGCCGCGCGCAGTGCTTCGTGCAACGTGCCGAAAATACAGCTTCCGTCGATGATCGGCGTGATACCGTGCCGGTCCATATCCGAGCGTAAATAGGGGTTCACACGAGCGAAAATCACGTTGATGCCGCTTCGTTTCAGCAGCGCGCATAGCTCGCCCACGGAGCGCGACGCCGAATAATCGAGGTCGGTGATCGCGCTCGCATCCACCACGAACCAGCGCACCGTGCTCGGCGCGTGGTCGATCAGACGCCGGGCGTCGTCGACGAAAAAGTGGTCATTCGCATAGAACAGGTCGGCGCCGAAGCGATAAACGATCAAACCCGGCGCAGTCTGTGAGCCCGGCATCGCGGGCACCGGCACCCAGACGCCGTCGTCGCCGGGCGCGAGAATCATCGTATGCGGACGGTAGCTGTGACGCACATGGCGCAATAACGACAACGCGACCGCCACCAGAATGCCGTGTTCCACGCCGATCAGTACCACGGCCGCGGCCGTGAACACCGCGAGCGCGAACTCGCCCGGACTCTCGCGGCGAATCGCGAGCAAGGTCTTCAGGTCGATCAACCCGACCGCGATCGTGAATACGATGCTTGCCAGAATGCAGCGCGGCAGATACTGCAAGAACCGGCTGAAAAACAGCAGAACGACTACCACGACCGCTGCGAATACGATCTGCGCGAACTGGCTGCGCGTGCCTGCCCGATCGGCCATCGCGGTCTGCGTCGGACTGCCGTTCACCACGAACGCTCCGGAAAACGCAGCGGCTGCGTTGGCCGCGGCGATGCCGAGCAGGTCGGCATTCGTGTCGGTCGCTTCGTGGTGACGCTCGGCGAACACGCGGCTCGCCGCGGCGCTTTGCGCGACGATCATCACGAAACACGATGCGGCGACCGGCACGAGATCGAGCATCTGCTCCCACGTCACCGACGGCATGCGCAGCGGCGGCAAGCCTCCGGCAACCGGGCCGAGCACTGCGATGCCACGCGCGGCGAAGCCGTACATATCGCTCGCGGCGATTCCGGCCACGACCGCAATCAAGGGCACCGGCAAACGCGGCCAGACACGTTTGAAGAATAGAACCGCCACGACGACCAGCACGGAAATCGCAATCGTGGGGACATCGAGTCGCGCCCAGTCACGCGCGACGAGAACAAGCTGATCCACACTGCGCGCCGCGTGTCCTGTCAGGCCGAGCATGTCGCCCAGCATCGCAATGCCCACTTGAACGCCGACTCCGGCAAGAAAGCCTACGAGCACAGTGCGCGACAGGAAGTCGGCTAGAAAGCCAAGTTTGAAAATGCGCGCGACGAACAACAAGGCAGCGGTGAGCAATGCGACCATTGCGGCGAGCGACGCGTATTCCGGGCTCGAAACCGGCGCCATGGTCGACAGGCGGCTCGCGAAGATGGTGGCGGTGGCTGAATCCGCTGCGACGACGAGATGCCGCGATGCACCGAAGAAGGCAAACGCGATAAGCGGCAGAAAGACGGTGTAAAGGCCGGTAACAGCAGGCATGCCCGCAATGCGCGCGTAGCCGAGCACCTGTGGGATGTCCATCGACGCGAGTTGCACGCCCGCCAGCGCATCGCGCAACGCCGCCGCGCGGCTCAATGGAAGCACGCCCTTGAGCACGCCTGCGCGTGTCGCCAGATTCCCCAGAAAGTCTTGCATACGCGATGCCGCCCCAAACTCAGGTTATCGCGCATCGTGCCGCGATTCAGTACCGGAAGGCAAGGCCCGCGGACGAAACCGGCCACAACTAAAGACCGGCACCGGCATTTACCTGCCGGTGTCGGCGAAAATCGCAGCGTTGAGAATCAACGTTTGAAGTGACCCGTGCGCGGATCGACATGCCGCGCGAAACCGAACAGCGCCGCAATGCAGATCGGACAGGCGATAAAGAAAACCGCCAACATCTCACACCCCGTAACCAGTTTTCGTTGCTCACGAGTCTACGCGATAAGCTCGCGGAGACAATGCGCGAAAACCGCACAGCACTGTTGCGGACTATTACACCAGTGCCAGGCCGCGGCGCATTTTAGCCCGTGAAATAGCGGCTAAAAATGCAAAAGCGTTTCGTCGGAGCAGATGCCGACGGTGTTAGTGGGCTCGCGCAAACGTTGTCGCGACTACCGCGTGGCACGGAGCGCCGACATTCCAGCTCAGTGCGCGAGGAAGGTGTTTTTGACGCGGGCATCCGCGAATCGTGCTGAAACGTGTGGCAGCAGCGGCTCGCGTCAATAAAGAGCCGCGCGGGCGCAGCGTTTATAATCCGGCATGACTCGAATCCCGCACCACTTCTCCCCGCCTCCCGCCGCGCACGGCTGCCACGCTTGCCGCCACATCCGGGCGGTCGCATGAAAACGCCGAAACGTTTGCTCCCGCTAGTCGAAGAAGGCCTGATCGACGAAGTCATATCCCAATTGATGAGCGGTAAGGAAGCCACCGTGTACGTGGTGCGCAGCGGCGACTCCACGCGCTGCGCGAAGGTCTATAAGGATGTCAAACAGCGCAGCTTCCGTCAGGCTGCGTCGTATCGCGAAGGTCGCAAGGTCAAGAACAGCCGTCAGCAACGCGCGATGGAAAAAGGCAGCCGCTACGGCCGCGAAGTGCAGGAACAGGCCTGGCAGAACGCCGAGGTCAGTGCGCTTTTCCAGTTGGCCAACGCCGGCGTGCGCGTGCCGCAACCCTTCATTTGCAGCGACGGCGTATTGCTGATGGAACTCGTGACCGACGCGGATGGCAATGTGGCGCCGCGTCTGAACGATGTCGATATGAGCGAGGCGCGCGCGCTCGAACTGCATGCGCTGCTCGTCAATCAGGTCGTGCGTATGCTGTGTGCCGGCATGATTCACGGCGATCTGTCCGAATACAACATTCTGCTTGCCGCCGACGGCCCCGTGATCATCGACCTGCCGCAGGCGGTAGACGCCGCCGGCAACCTGGAAGCGCCCGCGATGCTGGAACGCGACGTGAACAACCTCGCCACGTATTTCGGCCAGTTCGCGCCGGCGTTGCTGAATACGAAGTACGGCAAGGAAATCTGGTCGCTTTACGAAGCCGGCGCGTTGCACGTGGATGCGCAGTTGACGGGTCACGTTGAAGCCGATACGACGCCGGTCGATCTGGAAGCGGTGTTGCAGGAACTCGAGGACACGCGGCTTGAAGAAGAGGCGCGCCAGCGCCATGAAGAAGCGCTGCGCAGCGGCGCCTAACGCACAGCAAGGGCTGCGGGCGGCCTTCCGGAAGAGACGATCAAGCGCCGCCGAAGCACGACGCACTAATCGAAGCGGGCTTGGCGCCCGGCGCCGGCCCCACCGACTCGCGCGTTGTGACGCTCACCGGAAACTCGCGGAATATCTCCCACGTCGTTCGATAACACTGGTTGAGAAGCCAGCGCACCGCGTTTTGCGTCAGTTCGGCGGTTGGAATGTGCACCGACGTGAGGCCGGGCGCCGTGTAAGCGGCGGAATAGTCGTCGTCGTAACCGATCACCGACAATTCGTCCGGCACCGAAATGCCGGCTTCGTGAAAACGCGCGAGCGCGCTGACCGCCATTGTGTCGTTCGCGCAGAATAGACCCGTGTAGCGCCGCTTCGAATCGAGCAGTTTCTGCGCGGCAGCGTAGCCGCCTTCCGGCGAGAAGTCTGATTCGATCAAGGTCACGTCGCTGCGCGAAATGCCCGCGCGTTCGAGTTCCGCGAAGAAGCCTTCGAGCCGCGTCAGGTTGTCCGAAGCCGTAAAAGGCCCGGAAATCACGGCGATATCGCGGTGCCCGTGCTCAAGCAGCGTGCGCGCCGCCAGTTCCCCGCCGTACCGATGATCCGCGCAAAACGACGCCTCCGGGACCTGGTCGAACGCTCGATTGAGGAACACCATTTTCGGATGCATTCGATGCAGCATGATCAGGTCTTCATCGTGCAGATCATGGCTGATTACCACGACGCCGTCGCAATCGCGGCCAATCAGAAAACGCACCGCCTCGATAGCCTGCTCGCGCGGCGACACTTCTCCGCAGCCGGTTGCGACCACCACATGCCGGCGCACGGCGCGCAACTCAGTATCGGTCTGTTTGAGGATGGTGCCGTAATAGGAGCCAAAAAACGTCGGCACAAAAATCCCGATCATGCCGAGCGACTGCGTGGCCATCGCGCGGCCGATGGACGACGGACGGAAGTTCAACTGCTCGATTGCAGCCCGCACGCGCGACGCGGCGTCGGCTGAGACCGGGCCCTTACCGGATATAACGCGGGACGCGGTCGACATGCCCACACCAGCCAGCGCCGCGACATCTTTCAGTGTTGCCACACGGTTCTCCGTCACACCTTGCCGTTTTCAACGACCCTCACACCGGCGCGCTATAACCGCGCGCCGCTCGCCGCGTCGAAGAGCGAGACATGTGTGCTGTCGAGCGAGAACGCCAGCGTATCGCCGGGCATTACCGGCGTCTTGCTTTGATCGATCGACGCGATCTGCACACCATGATAGTCGAGCCAGACGACGCGGTGGTTGCCCATCGGCTCCACGAGCGAAATTTTCGCGTGCTCGCCAGCGCCTTCGCCCTGCGTCGGACCAATGCGCACGTCTTCTGCGCGAACACCTAGCACGCATGGGCGGGGTGGCGATTGCGGTTGTGATTGCGGCTGTGACTCGCCGGATCGATCGACGAACGCGTAGTTCGACACGTCGAGCCGCCACTGCTCCGTGCAGAAATGCAGCGCGCCGTCGCGCTGCTCCAGCGTGCCGTTGACCAGGTTCATCGCAGGCGTGCCGAGAAACGTCGCGACAAAGAGATTGGCGGGCCGCGCATAGACCTCGGCAGGTGTGCCGAACTGCTGGATCGCGCCGCCTCGCATCACGGCCATGCGCGTGGCGAGCATCATCGCTTCGACCTGGTCGTGCGTCACGTAGATCATCGTTGCGCCGAGACGCTGGTGCAGTTGCTTCAACTCGCGGCGCAGCTCGGTCCGCAGTTTGGCGTCGAGATTCGACAGCGGCTCGTCGAATAAAAACACGTCGGCTTCGCGCACGATCGCGCGGCCGATCGCCACGCGTTGCCTTTGGCCGCCCGACAGTTGCGCCGGCTTGCGTTTGAGCAGCGGGCCGAGTTGCAGCATCTCGGCGGCACGCGCCACACGCCGCGCGATTTCCGCCTTCGGCGTACCGTTGATGCGCAACGCAAACGACAGATTGCGCTCGACGCTCATCGTCGGATACAACGCATATGACTGGAATACGAGTGCAATGCGCCGATCTTTCGGATCGGCCCACGTCATGTCTTCGCCGGCGATTTCAATGCTGCCGTCGGTCACGTCGATCAGCCCGGCAATACTGTGCAGCAACGTGGACTTGCCGCAGCCCGAGGGTCCGAGAAGCACGACGAATTCGCCGGGTTGCACGTCGAGATCGAGATTTTCGATCACCGTGTTGCCACCGAGCCGGATGGTCAGATTGCGCACCGCAACGTTCGCCGCGTGCGCGGTGTCGGCGGTGTCTGCGACGCCAGGCATGTTGTCTGTTCGTGCCGTGTCCGCGGATTCTGTCATGTCAGCCGCGCCTGTCAGTGGACTTGCGAGGGTGTTCGCCTGTTTAACCACGTAGGTCATCGCTTTATCCTTTGACCGCACCGGACGCAATGCCGCGGACAAACCAGCGGCCCGAAATGAAGTACACAGCAAGCGGCACCAGCGAGGTCAGGATCGTCGCCGCCATGTTGACGTTATAAAGCCGCTCGCCGGTCGTCGTATTGATGATGTTGTTCAGTTGCACGGTCATCGGCAGATTCTTCGTGCCAGCGAACACGAGGCCGAGAATGAAATCGTTCCAGATGCCCGTCACCTGCATGATGACCGCCACAACAATGATCGGCGTCGACATAGGCAGCATCAGCTGAACAAAGATACGCCAGAAACCGCCGCCGTCGATGCGCGCCGCCTTGAAAAGCTCTTGCGGAATCGACGCATAGTAGTTTCGGAACAGCAACGTCATCACGGGCATGCCGAAGATCGTATGAATCACGACGATACCCGGCAGCGAACTGAACAGATGCACGCTCGCGAGCACTCGCACGAGCGGATAGACCATGACTTGCACAGGGATGAATGCGCCCATCAACAACACGCCGAACAGCACGCCTGCGCCGCGCGGACGCCAGAAAGACAGCGCGTAACCGTTCACCGCGCCAATCGCAATAGAGAACACGGTGCTCGGCACGACGATACGCACGGAGTTCCAGAAGCCGACCTGAATGCCATTGCAATCGAGCCCCGTACACGCCGACTCCCACGCGGCGCTCCACGCATGTAGCGTGAAATGCGCTGGGAGAGCGAGCAGATTGCCGAGGCGGATCTCGCTCATCGGTTTGAAGGACGTGACTAGCATCACGTAGAGCGGCAGCAGAAAAAATAGTGCCGCACTGAGTAGAAACAGATAGACGCCGACGCGCGCCGGTGTGAATGCCGTACGGCGGCGCCGCTTTGACGCGCTATGCGGCGCGGCGCTTTTCAGCGGAGAACTGAGGGTGTTCATCACACTTCCTTGCGCAACGCCGCGCGGCTGCGGGCATAGAAGAACGGCGTGAGAATCGCGAGCACGGTTGCGAGCAGAACGATCGAAGCCGCCGACGCGAGGCCGATGTTCGCGCGGCCAAACAGATAGTCCATGATGAACTTCGCCGGCACCTCGCTCGCGGTGCCGGGGCCGCCTTGCGTCATCGCCACGACGGCGTCGTAGAGCTTGACGACCATTACGAAGAGCAGCACGAACGCGGTGGAGATCGACGGTCCGAGCATGGGCACGACGATGCTCGCATAGACCCGCCAGCGCGGAATGCCGTCGATACGCGCGGCCTTCCACAGTTCGTCGTCTATTCCGCGCAAGCCCGCCAGCAGCAACGCCATCACGAGACCCGACGCCTGCCATACGGTGGCAATGACAATCGTGTAGATCGCCCAGTCCTGATCGACGATCCAGTCGAAGCGTGCATGAACGAAACCGAGCTTGTGCAGCACTGCCTGCGCGCCGAGCTCCGGATTCAGAATCCACTGCCAGACAAGTCCTGTGGCCACGAACGACATCGCATACGGATACAGAAACACAGTGCGCAATGCACCTTCAGCGACGACACGCTGATCGATAAAGATGGCGAGCAGCAAACCGATCACCATGCACGCGACAATGAAACATGCACCGTAAATCACGATGTTTTGCAGCGACAACAACCACCGGGCGTTGTTGAAGAGCCTCACGTATTGCGTCAACCCCGCGAAGTCGCCCGATGGAAACGTGCGCGAATTGCTAAGCGAAACGCGCGCGGTCCAGACCATTGTGCCTAGATAGGCGAACACGACGGTCAGGATCATCGGCAGCAATGCGAGCCATGCCGCAATCGAAAAACGCTTCTTTAGCGGTTTTTTGAAGGGCTTTTTCGGCGACCCGGACCCGGACGCGGATCCGGGCCGCGACGCATGCAGCTTGAGCGCGTGCATATTGCGCCTAGCTCTTCAACGCGCCGGCAAACGCTTTCTGCGCGTCGTCGACCGACTGGTTCTTGTTCCAGAAGTTGGTGACGACGTCGATCAATGCGCCTTGCGTGTCGGGTGAAAGCAGCATTTCCGGATTCGGCAGCTGACGCGACTTGTCCTTCATGATTGCAATGCCCTCCTTCGCGCAAATGTCGAGACTGCCCGCATCCACATCGGGGCGAATCGGAATCGAGCCTTTCTTCGCGCTGAATGCGACTTGCGCGGGCGGCGAGGTCATCACTGTGGCAAGAAGGTTCTGTGCTTTTACAGTGCTGGCGTTATCGCTCTTTGGGAACACGAATACGTCGCCCGCAACGAGGTATGGCGAATGCGGGCCAAAGCCAGGGAAGCAGCCAAATTCCTTGCCCGCGCTCTGCTTCGCCGCCGAGAATTCGCCCTTCGCCCAGTCGCCCATGATCTGCACACCGGCCTTCCCGGAAATGACGAGTGCAGTCGCATCGTTCCAGTTGCGGCCCGGAGAACCGGCATCCACAAAATCGTGCAAGCGCTTGAATGCAATCAACACCTTTTTGAACGCGTCGGATTTCACCGCATTCGCGTCGTGGTCGCGATACACCTTCAGATATAGATCGGGGCCGCCGACGTCGGCGAGCACGGCATCGAAAGTGATTTTTTCCTGCCACGGCTGACCGCCGAATGCGAGCGGAATCACGCCTGCGGCTCTCAGCTTGCCGAGATCGGCGATGAACTCGTCGTAGCTTTGCGGCTCGGCGGTAATGCCGGCTTTCTGAAACGCGGGTTTCGAGTAGAAAAACCAGGCCGGCATGTGAATGTCGACGGGCGCCGCATAGTAATGCCCTTTCACCTTGATACTGTCGAGTATCGACTGCGGGAACACGCCGCTCCAGTTCTCTTTCGCGGCGACGTCGTCCACATTGTTGAGCAGCCCCTGATCGATCAGATCATGAAACTGTTTCGACGTATTGAACTGCGCTGCCGTGGGCGGATCGCCGCCGACGATACGGTTGATCGCGGTGGAGCGCGCCTGATCCGCGCCTGCAACTGCGTTGTCGATCCACTGACCGCCCGCCTTGTTATAGGCATCGGCAAACTGGCGGATCGCGGCGGATTCGCCGCCCGACGTCCACCAGTGAATGACGTTGGCTTTCAAAGGCTCAGCATAAGCGAGCACTCCATGCATCGCCAATGCCGCAACCATGGCTCGCAAGACCGTTTTTCTGCTGTTCATCCCGTCTCCTCCAAAGGCTCGCGCCCGTGTTTCAGGTCGACATGCAAATCAGCTTCTGTTTCTTCTTCGTCGCTCTATCGTTGCTCTTTGCTTTGCTTTTTCGTTCACTCTTACGCGCGTTGGCTTCTCTCTTTGCGCTCCTCGATGAATTGCGACACCAGTTCGGCGCTGCGCTTCGTCGTGCGTTTTTGCGTGACGTAATCGACATGTACGATACCGAAACGGCGCTCATAGCCGAATGCCCACTCGAAGTTGTCCATCAGCGACCACAGGAAATAGCCGCGTATATCGACGCCGGCCTTGATCGCTTCGTCCACCGCCGCGAGATGACGCTTCAGAAACGAAATGCGTTGCGTGTCGTTCACGCGTCCGTCGATCACCGTGTCGTCGGAGGCCATGCCGTTCTCGGTGATGTACACCGGTGGCAGGTTCGAATACTCGTGGCTGAAGCCGATCAGCAGGTCGCGCAAGCCGTCCGGATACACTTCCCATCCCATCTGCGTGCGCTCGACGCCTTCGAGCGGCACTTCCGTGAAGCCGTGTGCGCCGTCGGTCGCGACATTGGTGCGGAAGTAATAGTTGATGCCGAGAAAATCGAGCGGTGCGGAAATGATCTGCATGTCACCGCCGAGTATCAACGGCTCGGTGCCCGGCCACAATTCGAAAAGCGCCTCAGGATAAGCACCTTTCAGCAACGGATCGAGAATCCACGCATTGTGCTGGATCTCGAACAGTTGCGCGGCGCGCTGGTCCTCGACACTGTCGCTGTTGGGCGTGCCGCGCCCGATATTCGCGACGATGCCCTTTTGCGAAGAGGGATCGTTCTCGCGCAGCACAGGCAACGCGAGCCCATGCGCAAGCAGCAGGTGGTGCATTGCCTGCGTGGCGAAGCGTCCGTTGGCGAGACCGGGCGCATGATGGCCGTTGCCATAGCCGAGATATGCGGAACACCACGGCTCGTTGAGCGTCGCCCATGCATCGACGGTGCCGGCCAGCTCGCGGCTCATCAGATCCGCGTAATCCGCGAAACGGTATGCGGTTTCGCGATTGAGCCAGCCGCCGCGATCTTCCAGATGCTGCGGCAAATCCCAGTGATAGAGCGTCACGAAGGTGGTGATGCCCTTCTCTTTCAGACGCGTCAGCAGGCGCTTGTAGAAGTCGAGTCCCTTGCGATTCGACGCGCCGTTGGCGTCCATCACACGCGGCCACGCAATCGACAAGCGGTAGCCTTCGAGGCCAAGGCCAACGAGCATATCAACGTCGGATTCCCAGCGATGATAGTGATCGCATGCCACGGCGCCGCTGTCGCCGGCGAGCACTTTGCCGGGCGTCGCGCAGAAGGTGTCCCAGATGGATGGCAGGCGGCCGTCTTCGTCGACCGCGCCTTCGATCTGATACGAAGCGGTGGCTGCACCCAACAGAAAGTTCTTGCGCCACAGTGCCGAGTCGGCGGCAGGCGTGAACGGATCGGCGGACGAATGAGAGGAAAGTGCGTCGTGTGCCACGGATTCTCCATGCAAGCGAATGCTCGACTGAGTTGACTGAACCGGGTACGGCGAGATACGAGGAGCGACTGCGTTGACATCCGCCCAGGCGGAAGTGGAAGCGCTTCCACACAACGCTCGCGAACAATATCAGTGGCCTCTTTGACGCAGCAATCAGGGTTTGTCTGGAGCGGTGCTGGCATGCCGTTTCAAAGCATGCCCGATGCATTGTTCAGTCGCGCGTTAGCGGAAATGCGGCGCGATGGTGAAGCCTCGCGATGTGCTTATCGACTGCCAAGACCTGCCTTTCGCATTACGTTGCTTGCAATTCAGGAGAGCACGGCTTCTGACCGTGCGAGGTCACCGCTATGTCTGGAGCAGGATTTTACGGGCCACGCCCGCTTCTAATGTGACAGCTCAATTCAACGGGCAGTAAGCGCCACCCCCGCCACCTCCGCGCGCTTCGCGACAAAATTCCAACGCAGCGCTGTGGATGTCTCCACGGGCGCCGGCAGAAGCCCCGCTCGGTAGAACGTATCGGCGATCTTTTGCTGTTCACCGAAGTTTTGCGTTTCCACTGCGCGCACCGCGTAACTGCGGCGTGCGTTCGCGCGCTCGATCGTCGCAGCGTCCAATCCCCAGATGGGCGCGAGCAACTTTGCTGCATCGTCGGGATGGCTGCGCACCCAGGCTCCCGCCGACGACAACTGCGCGAACACGGTGCTGATCACTTCCGGGTGGGCTGCGGCAAAGCTACTCGACGCGAGGTAGTACCGCTGATACGAGGCAAGGCCGGCGCCGTTGGCGAGGATGCGTACGTCCGGTGCCTGATCGACAGACGCGACATACGGATCCCAGGTGACCCACGCGTCCACGCTGCCGCGCTCGAATGCGGCGCGTCCGTCGGCGGGCGTGAGATAGCTGATGCGCACGTCGGCGGGTGCGAGGCCCGCCTTGGCGAGCGCGGCGAGAAGCAGGTAATGACTGCCGGCGGCCTTGGTCACCGCGATGCGCCGGCCTTTCAGGTCGACGAGCGTGCGCACGGGGCCGTTGCGCTTCACGATGATCGCCTGCGCGCCTGGCGACGGCGCTTCTTGTGCGACATATACGAAGCGCGCGTGAGCCGCCTGCGCGAACACGGGAACCGTGTCGGCAACGTCGGCGCTGAAGTCGACCGCGTCGGCGTTGAGCGCCTCCGTCAACGGCAGGCCGCTCGCAAACTCGTTCCAGCTAATGCTCACGCCCAACGGCGCCAGTGCCTGCTCGAGCGAGCCGCGCGCTTTCAGGATGGTAATGAGCGTCGAAGACTTCTGATAGCCGATCCGCAACTTCAGCGGAGCCGGAACATTACCTGTGGTTTGCGCCTGGGCTGCGCCGACAGCGAGCAACGTGCTCAACGCCACACGGGCGAGCAATCGAAAGATAGAAAGTGTCACGGCTCGAAATTCCGATGAGGTCGATACGATCAAACTGCGATCGTAGCAACGACGGATCGCACGGATAAGCGAGCGTTTTAACTATGCTTAGCAGGGGAACGCATAACGCCTGGTGTCGTCGCGACCTCTGCGAGGTGGCTGTCCGAATCTCCGCACCCGATGCGTCATCGCAGCGCAATATTGCACAGCAAGCTCTGACACGCCCGCGATAACACCGCGCATCCGGAGCGGAGGTCTGACCGTATATCCGTCATGGGGCCGCGTTGCCGGCCTCGTCGATACAGTCCTAAAGCCGGAAGACAAGGCGTTGCTCGTCGACGCGCACCTGGTTGCACCTCGCCGCGTGGCAACCGGGCGTTTTGCAGCGGCACAAAAGGCTCAGACGCTGGCACCGCCCGCGCCGGGTTTCAATGGAGAGAAATCATGGAAAAGTTGAGGCAAAACCTGGTCTGGGCCAGCATCACTGTCGCCACGGTCTGCGCGTGCAACGCCGCTTTTGCTCAGGCGGGCGGCAATGGCAATGGCGGCAACGGCAGCGGTGGATCTCATGGAGCAGCGACTGCAGGCATGACTTATCACAGCGAGCCCGTCTCGAGTCCATGGAACCGCGTTCCCGGTGATATGACAAATCAGCCGAAAAGGTCCGATAAGGACAAGCAGAACATGTCGCCTGACGGCAATGGAGAGTCGGTCAAGACGGGACAGTGAGTAGGCGTGGAACGTCGTCGCTTGTCACGCATCGGCGGCCTTCCCGCTTTCTGGGAAACACAGGGCTTCTCGCACGCAAGTGTCTGGTCTTACGCATCAGAGACCGTCAGCGGGAGGGGCAAGGACGATAGCTAAACATCGTCGTGCTAACAACTCTTGCAGCAGCGACGCGGCATCTGGCAGGCGCCCGGCACTGAGGCCTATCGTCGCCCTCAACTACCCTACTCCAGTGTTCATGGACGCACGTTCTAGCGTCTTCCTGAGCCGCTCGGCAAGCGACGATCCGCCTTTGTTTGCACACCAGAACTCTTCGATGTGCGAACCGTCGTCACGCGTCAGCGCAATATGCTCAGACGAGCGGTCCGACGGATGCGAGCCTATCGAAGATATCTTGACGCCTTCGTCTCTCATCAAAGGCATTAAACGCCGAGCCGCGAGCGGCGTTCGAACCACATTCCCCGATGAAATATGCCACGCGCATATGTACCGCCCCTATTTAATCCTCGTCTGATAGTCGCGGTCCGCCACTACGTCCAACATCATTGCGGCATGAGCCGACGATCGCGGCTGCGCGTGTCTTAAACGGGCTCTGTCCAGTCAGACAACCACCTCGACACGGCAGGACGCGCCGCTCTCGACTGTCGGTCACTTGATAAAACAGGAATCGCGGATGAAGGATGCAACAACCGGTAGAAAAATGGGCCGCCTTGGGGACTCGACGGACCACGGCGGCGAAGTCATCGAGGCAGCGTCAAACCTCACACATCTCGGCGTGGGCGTCGCACTGGACGGACACCTTGTGAAGTGCCCGGACTGCGGCGGCGCCTGGCCAATCATCGCTACCGGCAGAACAACGCATGCAGGTCGCCGCGTCGCGCTCATTGGCGACAGGACTGCATGCGGAGCCACACTCATCCGGGCGTGACGAACTTATGATCTGGCATGTCAACACGCGAAGTATCACGTTCAGCGGACGCGCCCTTCCTGAAATAGTCGGCATTGCCAGCGCCCGCCAAGAGGTGCGCGAGCCCATGCTCGCCGTGCGTAGTGTGCGCGGGCGTGAAGCGGTGGGAGAACTGTTTGAGTATGTGGTCGTCGCGGAAAGCCAAACTGCTCTTCTGTTAAACCCGACTGATGCGACGCAGATCGATCTGACGCAGACTGTCGGCACTGACGGCACTGTTGCAATCGAAATTTCAGGCATTGGCACTTTTATAGCGGGCCAGCCGGGCGACATCGGGCGTTCGAACATCGGTGCCGACGTCCGTTACATCAACGGTGAAATCGTCTCGGCGCGCATTCAGTGTGTGGAAGATCGAGCGGCCGTTTATGAGTTCGTATTGCGCCCTTTCATATGGCGGGCTACGCAGAATTCCGACTCTCGAATTTTTAGCGGCACTGTCGTGGATATTCTGCAAAAGGTGTTCGGGCGATATCTGGGCCCGGTCGACTGGCGGATTGGCGGCCCGTGGAACGGCATGCGTCGCTACCCGATGCGCGATATGGTGCGACAGGCGTGGGAGTCGGACTGGACTTTCGCACTCCGACTCATGGAAGAGTGGGGTCTGGTGTTCTGGTTCGAACACGCGAAGGACCGGCATACTCTCGTCGTTTCCGACACGTCAGGCGGGTTCCACCGGCACGGCATTGCCTATGAGGAACTGCGTTTCCACACGGGTGGCCGGATTGACGAGGAACACATCAGCAGCCTGGCCGTAACGCATACCGTGACGGCGGGGAAGGCGTGCGTCAATGACCATGACTACATGCGGCCACGTCTGCGCCGGTCCAATGCGCCGAACCGGCACACATACGAAGCGGCTGGCGGCACAGCCGACCCGAGCATCGAAATTTACGCGCCGGCCGAGTTCGCGCAGCCCGATACGTTCCCATCGTCCTACCCCCACGACGCGAGGGAGGAAGGCCAGTATCTGGCGCGCGTGAAGGTGGAAGCAACGCGCTGCAAGGGATTGCGTGCGAAGGGCACGGGTCGTCTGCGGGGGCTGCAGCCGGGTCGCACATTCAGGCTTGTCAATTATCCGCACGACAGCGCAAACCGCGAGTATCTGGTGCTCGCCTGCGAACTGGATATAAGCGAAGTCGGCACGTCAACGAGCGCGTGGCGCACCTATGCGGTAGCGGCAGAGTTCGAACTCCATCCGGTTGGCGAGTATTACCGCCTGCCGCAACTGACGCCGAAACCGCGCGTCGAGGGTTACGAGTATGCGGTGATCGTCGCGCCCCAAGGCCGGGAAATGTGGATCGACAGCCGGAACCGCCTGCTAATACAGTTTGACTGGGACCGCGAGGCCCGGTTCGACGGCGCAACGTCGATCTGGGTTCGGGTCGTCACGCAATGGCAAGGGAGCGAACTCGGCGTTGTGACGCCGGGACGCGCCGGGCAGATGGTCGTGGTTTCACACGTTCACGGCGACCCGGACCGGCCCGTTGTGGCGGGCTTCGTCGCTGACCGTTTCAATACGCCACCGTGGGAACTGCCCGCGAACGCTGCCCTAAGCGGCATACGAAGCAAGAGCCTTGACCACGGCGCGCAGTCGAACCACCTGGCGCTGGACGATACAGCGGGAAAACTTCAGGCTCAACTTGCGAGCGACCACGCCAAGTCGAGTCTTAGCCTGGGGCACATCACGCGGATCGACGGTAACAAGGGACGACAGGACGCGCGCGGCGAAGGCTTCGAATTGCGTAGTGATCGCTGGGGCGTTCTGCGCGCTTCGATGGGATTGCTATTCACTTCATGGGGGCGCTCGGGGGCAGCGGGCAAGGTCAAGGACATGGACGAGACCCATGCCCGGCTGACCGAGGCGCGCAGCATCCACGAAGAACTTGCGCTGTCTGCACAGCAGCACGGCGCTCAGCAAGCCACAGGGGCGCAACGGGATGTTGCGAAGGCGCTCGGCGATGCAAACGCCGCGCTACGTGGCAGGGCGTCGGACAGTGCCCATGACTTTCCCGAGTTCGGGCAGCCTGACATTGCAGTGTCCAGCGCGGCGAATCTGCATGCGGCGGCGCAGGACAATACGCATATCGTCAGCGGGAAACATACGGCGTTGACGGCGGGCGGCAACGTCGCGATTGCCGCGCTCAAATCGCTGTTTGCTTCCGTGCGCGAAGCGATTGCATTTTATGCCAGCAAGTCGATAACGATGATCGCCGCAACCGGGCACATACACCTCGAAGCGCGTACCGATGGACTCCAGGCAATCGCGCGGGAGGACGTGACGGTGACCAGCCAGAACGGATGGCTGCGGCTGGCCGCGCTGAAGGGTATTGAAATCAACGCGGGCGGAACCCTGCTGCGGTTGACGCCGCAAGGCGTCACAGTTCACACGAACGGGCATTACCTCGTTCACGCAGCGAGCCACGCGACAGACGATCCGCAGGCTGCGCCGGTCATGTTGCCAGTGACGCAGGAGAACCCGGGGCGGCTGGCTGCGCATCATGTTCTGGTTGAGGACGGCGGCGGGTTCATCCTCGGTGGCCAGCCATACCGGATCACGCTGGATGACGGTCAGGTGATCGAGGGCGTGACGAACGGGCGCGGCGAGATGCAGGTGGCGACGAGCAACGCTGTCTCGTTCGGCCTTGTGGAACTCATGTCGCAAAGCGAACCGGATAAGGTCATATCGGCGAGCACTACAACGGTGTGGCGCGATGACAGTCTGCCCACACCTGAAACGGTCGAGATGCCGGAAAAGCGCACGACGAAGGTGGGCGGCAAGTCAGCCGAAACGCCGGGAGAAGGGCTGACGGGGGATGGCAAGCCGCCTGTGTTTGTTGGGTGTGATCCGATGAACTGGGGTTTGCGGACCTGTCACCCGCTCAGAAATGCGAAGGGCGCAGATACGCCTCCAGCGTTCCAGTACCGGAGTGATATCGAGTATCCGGTTGCAAAGAGCTACACGGCCGCTGTGAAGGAAAGTCTTTGCAGAATTGAGTGGGCGAGTCTCGCGGGAAAGACGGATGAAGATCTGGCGGCAGTCATCGTGCCGGCGATCCAGGGGCCAATCTGGAATGCGTTGCAGGCGGGTCCGTTCGGATTGCCGGAGAGGGTCGCGAAGCAAGGCGGTGCAATGCCCAACATCGTGATTGTGTCGGCTAGCAACGCTGCAGAATATAGCTTTCCAATTGGCGCGCATGGGGTTTTTCAAGGCTCAAAATGGGTACTCTGTCTGTCGAGATGGGACATTGATGAAATTATCAGGAGCGTTAAAGGCGTTCCAGAAACAAACGTCACACTGATTGATTTCGCCGACACGGTTTATCACGAAGCGCGGCACTGCCAGCAGCTCTTCTGGCAGATCGCGTTACTCAGTGCATTTCCCGACGATTACAGGGAATTCTCCGATATGCGGGAATGTTTCAAGCAGATCGCTGGCAAGAAGATATTCGATCTGGCCTGCGCTACACCCTTCCCGAATGACAGTCTCGCCCGCGCAGGCATCCATGCGATGCTGGTGTTCTATTACTACTGGGTGATTACCAAGACGAAGGGTATCGCTGACGGGCAATTCATTCAGGCCGATCTGGAAAAAGTCGAGGCCGAAGTCTGCAAGGTGAGAAACGTCACACCGGAGCAGGCCCGAACGATGGCAGTTACCTATACGAGTTATCTACATGAACAGGATGCATTCTTGTGTGGTGAAGTGGTCAAGTATTGCTGGATTGGCCGTTCTCAGTTGCGTAACCCAGGCACATGCACAAGCGCCTACGCCCACGTCATCCAGTCAATCGGAGCGCACTGAAATGAGTGACGACATTGCGCCGTCGCAGGAACGGGCGCTACTCCGACTGCTTGATAAGGTCATGGAAGTGATGCGGGATGACAGGCCGATCAATCCCGACGATCCCGATCTGGGGAACCTCAAATCGGCGGAACACTTTGTCCCTGGGGAAGCTGGAATAGCGTACTCCTTCCGGAACCGCGCTTTTCCTGATGCGACGGTGGAACTGACAACCTGGACCGACCCGCTCGACTATTCTGACGACAGGACGCGCGTGCAAGCGGTCCCCGCCTACTTTGAACTGGCATTCCATAACGCCCTTGCCGGAGTTAGTCGCCGCCTGCTTGAACAGCGCCTTGATCTTGCAAACTACTGGGTAGACGCGGACGGGCTGAGGAAGGAAAGCAACGACATCGGCCACAGTCTGCCGCCCTTTGCGCGGGAGCATCGTTATCGCTACCGGGCGAATGCGGGCGAACACGGCCGGTTTCCCGTTGATGTCGAGTTCTTCTTCATAGACCCCGCGCCCGATGATCTGTCGAGGAAGGCACGGCTCGATCAAATTACCATCACTCGCGACTACCCCTATCTCACGCCCGCGATGCGCAAGAAAAAGCGCGAGGAACAGAACCAGAAAAAGCGGCAGACATACGGGTACATGGACCTGTGCACGGGCGCGACGTGCCCGGAATCCGGCATATGGGAAGGCTGGACAAAGGACGGTCCGACCGACGTGATGAAGGTCGAGCGGGGGCAGAAGTTCGATGCTGTACGCTCCGTGTCGCTGGAACAAGGGGGCTCATGTCCAATGGCTCGCGGCCAGTGGTACTGGCTTTGCAATGTCGATGAGGAATCCGGCACCGTCTGGAAAGGCATTGCGCTGAAGGGATAAGCGAAGGCGCCTGGTCTTCCACGTATGCGAGTTATCTACATGAACAGGATGCGTTCTTGTGCGGCGAAGTGGTCCAGTATTGCTGGACTGGCCGTTCTCAGTTGCGTAACCCAGGCGCATGCACACGCGTCTACGCCCGCGTCATCCAGTCAATTGGAGCGCACTGAAATGAGTGACGACATTACGCCGTCGCAGGAACGGGCGCTACTCCGACTGCTTGATAAGGTCATGGAAGTGATGCGGGATGACAGGCCATTTAATCCCGACGACCCTGCTTTCGGGACACTCGCATCCTCCGAATTCCATATGCCCGAAGGGGGAGGCAAACAATACGTCTTCACGAATCGAGCCTTTCCTGAGGTGAGGATGAGTCTGTCAACCAGGCCAGATCCGCTCGACTATTCAGACGACAGGTTGGAAGTGCGAGTCGTGCCGGTTTCCTTTGAACTATGGTTCCATGACGCGCTTGCCGGCGTTAGTCGCCGCCTGCTTGAACAACGCCTTGATCTTGCAAGCTACTGGGTAGACGAGAAGGGCGTGAGGGAAGAAGGAAACGACATGGGGGTCGGTCCTCCGCCCGATAACCTGCTGCACTCTTACTGGTACCGGGCTAATGATGGCGACAACGGACGTTTTCCCGTGGACGTGGAGTTTTTCTTCCTTGACCCCGCGCCCAATAATCCATCCGGGAAGGTGCGCCTCGATCGAATCACAATCGATCGCGACTACCCCTATCTCACGCCCGCGATGCGCAAGAAAAAGCGCGAGGAACAGAACCAGAAAAAGCCGCAGACCTACGGCTACATGGAGCTGTGCACGGGCGCGACGTGCCCGGAATCCGGCACAGTCTGGAAAAGCATTGCGCTAAAAGGATGAAGCTCCTTCACCCCTCTTACGCAGCACATAATGCGCGACGCCCCATTCCTGTCCGTGCGCATAGCCGAACAGTTCCGCGACGGCCATATAGAACATGCGCCAGCGCTGGAACGCCAGGTGCGCATTGCCGCTTGCCGCGAGAAGTGGCAACACGCGCTCGCGCGCAGAGTCGAGAGAAGCCAGCCACTGATTGGCGGTCCGTTCGTAATGCGTGCCGTCAATCCACCACTGACGCGTCACGCAGAAATCGTCCTGAAAACGCAGCAACAGGTTTGCGGAAGGCATCGTGCCGCCGGTGAAGAAATGGCGCGACATCCAGTCGCTGCCGTCGCGCACGTCAAAAGAATATGCGAGCAGCCGGTGCGCGAAGATGTGAACGAAAAGCTGCCCATCGTCGCGCAGCCATCGCGCGATCTTCGCGAGCAGCAAGCCATAGTGCTTCATGTGCTCGAACATCTCGACGGAAACGACGCGGTCAAAGCCCGCGTCGCCCGGCGCGAATTCGAAGGTCGTGACGTCGCCCGTCACCACGCGCAAATTGGAAAGTCCGCGCTCGGTCGCGCGACGCTCGATAAACGCGCGCTGCCCATGCGAATTTGAAAGTCCGACGATCCGTGCCTGCGGATACCGCTGTGCGAGCCACAGCGATAACGCGCCCCATCCGCACCCGAGGTCGAGAATGGACTGTCCGTCCTCGATACCTGCGCGCTGAGCGTACAGCGCCAGCATAGAATCTTCGGCCTCGGATAGCGTTTCATCGCCCCTTGGATAATAGCCGCAGGAGTACTTGAGACGCGGACCCAGATGCGCCTCGAAGAACTCGCCGGGGATTTCGTAGTGCTGCGCGTTGGCCGCCTGCGTTTCAATCGCGATCGGCTTTGCGCGCAGATCGTCGATGAGCAGTTCGAGTGCCTCGCCACGGCGCTCTCCGTCGTTTGCATGTTCATCGGCGAGCCGCCTGGCCATCAGCGCCCGCATGCCGGCGCGAATCGCGAGGTCCGGCAGCCAGCCGCGCTCGCACCAGCGAATCGTCCAGTTCGGGTCATAGGCGCTCGCGGCCGGTCTGCCGGGTGCCGGTTCGACGCGTCGGGACGCAGGCGTGGGCGTGACGGTAAAGGTCATGATCTCAGTTCCTCTTCGAGTGTCGGTCGTCCGAATCCAGATCGTTACCGTGTACGCGGGCGCCCGCGCGTGGCGGCCACGGAATCAACGCGCTTGTCGTCGTCATGTATTCGCGGTAGCCGGTGCGGGTCTGGACGAGTCGCGCTTCGAGCATCGGCACACCCGATACCTTCATGAGCAGCCAGGCCATCGCGCAGGGCGGCACGAGCGTCGCCCAACCCCACGGCAGGCTGATCGACCACGCCGCATAGGCGCACCAATGCAGGCATTCGAAGAAGTAGTTCGGATGTCGCGAGTAGCGCCACCAGCCGACAGTGCAAACGCGGCCGCGATTGCCTGGATCGGCGACGAAGCGGCGAAGTTGGCGGTCGGCGGCAGCCTCGCCTGCGAGCGCCGTCAAGCCGATTACAAGTGCTGTGACAATAAACCCGAACGAGGGTATCGCCTCGCTGTACGCAGGCACCAGGAATGCAATGGACAGCACCATCGAGATCACCGCTTGCAGCAGGAAGAACGCCAGCATGTTGCGCGGGGCGGCAGCGCCCCAGCGCTCGCGTAGCGCCGCGTAACGGGCGTCTTCGGCGTGTCCGCTGTTACGGCGCCAAAGATGCACCGCGAGCCGAAGTCCCCACGCGCCTCCGCTGAGCGCAACCGCGGCGCGATTCAGCGACGCGCCGGGCCCGGCCGCCGCGACAAAAACCGCGACACCGCCAAGCGTGCCTGCCCAGACTGGATCGATCATCCCCGCATTGCGCGTACGCAACTGAACGACCCAGACACCGACAAACGTTATGACGAGGCCCGCGAATGCGAGCGCAAGGGTGGCGGCAACTGGCATGCAGAATTCCGAAGCGACGAATAACGGAATCTACGGATGCCGCGGTCAAACGGATGCAACGCGCCGCTCTCTTCCTATCAGACGCCCGAGCGGACCTGACCCGTGGCAACGACCGGCCCCGTAGGCTGCCCCGTCTGCGACCCGCCCAGCGGTTCGAGCGAGACGGCCAGCACTGCGCGTGCGCTCAGTTGCGCAACGACGGCGTCGGCAAGCGTCATGCGCGCCGGTGCATCAGCCGGAAACACACCGAGCGAGATTGGTTTGTCGCCTGGCGGAATGAGCCACAGTTCGGTTGCGCGGTCTGCGGCGAACGTCGGCTTGACGGCCGGCACCACGACCATCTCGCGACGCAGCAGATCGACCGTCGCTGTCCAGTGGGCGACACCATCTGGGCGCGCGATCGTCGCGACCATATAGCCCTGCACCGGATTGACGGCGACGTTCGCGGGACGCGGCGCCTCGCGTAGCGAGACCAGGTTCACCGCGACGAGCGCGAGTGTCGCGAGGCTCGCTCCGATACCGACGAAGCGCCACAGGCCCAGGTTATTCCACCAGCCCTGCCCGCGCTCGCCGTCCGAGGCTGACGACCGCGCCGGCAAGAAGCCGAGATCGCGCTGGATGCGAGTCCACACGCGCTCCGGTACGGCCACGGGGCGCAGGTCTTCGGCAAGCGGCGCAAACCGGTTCTGCCATCGCGCAAGGGTCGACGCAAGCACGGGGGCGGTGGCCACGGCGTCTTCGAGCGCGCGGCGTTCGTCGGCGTCGAGGACGCCCAACGCATATTCTGCGCAGCGCAGTTCGGATTCGTTTTCTGCGGGCGTATTCATCGCTCGAGGCAGGTCTTGAGCTGCATCAGGCTGCGCCTGATCCAGCTTTTTAATGTGCCGAGCGGCACGCTCAGATGAGCAGCCAGCTCGCTATAGGTAATGCCGCTGAAGAACGCCTCGCGGACCGCGCCCCGCTGCTGCGGTCCAAGCTGCTCCATGCAGCGCTCGAGTCGCACGCGCTCTTCGCTCGCCTCGGCAAGCGCCACCGGCGTGAGTCCTTCGTCGACGATTTCCTCCGCGGACTCGTTATCGAGCGGTGCCTCGCGGTGCTGACGCAAGCGGTCGATCGTGCGGTTGCGCGCCAGCGTCACCAGCCACGTCATCGCGCCGCCGCGCGCGGGATCGAACACATCGGCGCGTCGCCAGGCGGCAGTAAAAACATCCTGTAAGAGATCTTCGGCTTCGGCGCGGTCGTGTGTCATGCGCAAGATGACCGCGAACACCCGGCTCGACGAGAGACGGTACAGCTCGGCGAATGCGGCTTGATTGCCGTGCGCCGTGGCCTGCAGCAATCCGTTCAGGTGCGCCCGTCGCTGCGCGTCATTGCCGCGTCCGTCCGGGTCTGCCTGCGTAGGCGAGACCGGTTCGTCGTTGTCTGCGCTATTCGACTTATCATTCATGCGCGGGTAGTGGCGTGCATCGCCCTCACGGATTAACCTCGCGCAATATAGCATCGACAGCCGCGGTCGCGGTGGACTGACGGTTGGGCTGACAGTCGGCCCGACACCTGGCCTGCCAGTCAACGAAGGCCGCGTATCAAGCATGAAGGGACCTCCTGCTCTCGTGTCGTGAATCCCTATCTACGACTGAGCGGGTCGGTTGGACGCCTTGCATGACGCAAATCCCGACTCACCGCGTGCTTTCATCGAATCCGGCACACATGCTGCATCCGGTTTCGCTCGTCGTTCGTAACTCTGCCCGAGGACGCGCACTCCCCTTTAACTTCCAATAGCCACGCGCGTCCCATGATCGGGAGATGCGCACATGAGTCAGGCCAGCAGGACCGTCCCATTGACGCGAGGCTCACGCGTGGCGGTCATAGGTGCGGGTATTGCCGGCCTTGCGAGCGCCTATCTGCTCGCGCGCAACCATCGGGTGACGCTGTTCGAATCCGCAGGCTACCTTGGCGGTCACACCAATACCGTCGATGTCAGGCTCAATGGACACTGTCATCCCGTCGATACCGGCTTTCTCGTCTTCAACGATCGCACCTATCCGAACCTGATCGCGCTGTTTGCGGAACTGGGCGTGAAGTCGCATGCGAGCGACATGAGCTTTTCCGTTTCGCTCGACAAGGGCCGCCTTGAATGGGCGGGCACCAATCTGAATACGCTATTCGCTCAGCGGCGCAACATGTTCTCACCGACCTTTATCGGCATGCTGCGCGATGTATTTCGCTTCAACGGCAGCGCGGAGCGCAACCTGGAAATCGCCACAGCAACACGCGTGTCGATGGGCGAACTGCTGACAATGGGCGGCTACGGCCATGCGTTTCAGCGTCACTATTTACTGCCGATGGCCGCGGCGATCTGGTCGAGTGCAACGGCCGACATACTCGCTTTTCCCGCCAGCACGTTCTTGCGCTTCTGTCTGAACCACGCACTGCTTCAGGTGAACCGCAGGCCGCAGTGGAAGTCGGTGATCGGTGGAGGCCGAAGTTACGTGCAGCGGATTGCCGCAACGCTCGATGACGTGCGGCTCAGAACCTCGGTGCGAGGAATCCGGCGCGGCGACCAGGGCGTCGACGTATTCACCGACGATGGCACGCAGCACTTCGACGCAGCGGTGCTTGCAACGCACGCGCCGACCACGCTGCACATGCTGGAAGACGCCGATGCCGACGAGCGACGCGTGCTCGGCGCAATCGCTTACCGGCCCAACGTGGCGGTGTTGCACACGGACACGAGTCTGCTGCCGCGGCGTCAGCGCGTCTGGTCGGCGTGGAATTACCTGGGCAGCCGCTGCCACGACGGTACGCAGCCAGTGTGTGTGAGTTACCTCGTCAACCAGCTCCAGCGCTTGCCTTTCACGACGCCGCTCATCGTGACGCTGAACCCGCTGACCGCGCCTGCGCCGGGTACCGAATTGCGGCGCTTTGTCTACGATCACCCGCTTCTCGATCTCGGCGCGATCGACGCGCAGCAACGTCTGCCGATGCTGCAGGGCAAGCGACGCACGTGGTTCGCCGGTGCATGGACCGGTTATGGATTTCACGAGGACGGTCTGAAATCCGCGCTGCGTGTGGCCGCCGATTTCGGCTCGTCTCCTGCATGGGCAAAGCTGTGAAGCCCGGCACCGCCGATGGCAGCGCGAGCGCCGCCGCTATTCAGGAGCCATTCGCCTGGCTGCTCAACTGCAGGATCATGCACGAGCGTCTGCGGCCAAAGCGTCATCGCTTCGTTTATCCAGCGTTCTATGTGCGCGTCGACCTCGATCGGCTCGACTCGATCGGCAATGCGTGGTTCGGTGTCGATCGTTACCGGCCGCTCAGCTTGCGCCGCCGTGACCACGGCCCATGCGACGGCAGCGATCTCGCAACATGGATGCGGGCGCAACTACGTGCCGCCGGCCTCCACGAAGCCGACGGCCGCATCTGGCTGCAAGCATTCCCGCGTGTGTTCGGCTACGCGTTCAACCCGATCGCATTCTGGTTTTGCCACGACCGCGATGGCGGCCTGCGAGCATTGCTCGCCGAGGTGCGCAACACGTTTGGCGAGCGCCACTGTTATCTGCTGCATGCGCCTGATCGCGAGGCGATCACCCGCTCCACCGTTCTGCGCTGTAAGAAGGTGCTGCACGTGTCGCCGTTTTGCCGTGCCGAGGGCGGTTACGTGTTCCGTGTCGGCGAGACGCGCGGCAACACATCGATCGCCGTCGATTACCACGACGCACAGGGACTCCTGATTCGCACGGCGCTGCATGGAGCGCTCGTTCCGCTAACAGGCACAAGCGCGCTAACCGCGCTCGCGCGTCAGCCGTTCCTGAGCCTCGGCGTGGTGTTCCGCATTCATTGGCAGGCGCTACGTCTGGCGATAAAGAAGGTGCCGTTCCATGGCAAGCGCCCTGTGGCTGATCCCGTCACTGACAAGTCATCGACGCAGCCGTGACTGCGAAACCGTCTTGCGCTGCACAGTCCATTTCGTCCGAATGAGGAGTTTCATTTATGGCGCTTTCGAGAACCGTTTGCGGTGACGAGGCCACGCCGCCGTCGGCGCGTCTATTCCTGTCCTTGCTCGAACGGATTCAGGCCGGACATCTGGTCGTCGTTACACCCGATGGCCAGCAGCGCACCTTCGGCGATCCCCATGGCACGCCGCGCGCCCGGCTCGAACTTCGCGATTGGCGGGCATGCGGCGCGATCCTGCGCAAAGGCGACATCGGCTTCGCGGACGCCTGGCGCGCGCGCTGGGTGGATACGCCCGACCTCGTCACGCTACTGCGAATAGCGATCCGCAATCAGAATGCTTTGCAGCGCACTGTGTATGGCAACTGGCTTGCCCAACTCTGGTATGGACTCAGGCATCGGCTGAGGCGTAACACCCGCGCGGGAAGCCGGCGCAATATTCACGCGCATTACGACCTCGGCAATGCGTTCTACGCGCGCTGGCTCGACCCGACCTTCACCTACTCCAGTGCTCTATTCGACGGCCATTTCGAGCGGACGCTCGAAGCGGCGCAGCAGGCCAAATATCAGCGCATCGTCGATACACTCGAATTGCGCGCCGGCATGCATGTTCTGGAAATCGGCTGCGGCTGGGGCGGTTTTGCGATGTTTGCAGCGCGCCAGGGAATTCATGTTCATGGCGTGACAATCTCGTCGGCGCAACTGCAGTTCGCAAAACAGCGTGTAAGCGAGGCGGGTTTGAGCGAGCGCGTGCACCTCGAACTGCGCGACTACCGCACGCTGAGCGGCCAGTACGATGGCATTGTGTCGATCGAAATGTTCGAGGCGGTCGGCGAAAAATTCTGGTCCATGTACTTTCGCACTTTGCATGACTGTTTGCGGCCGGCGGCTCGAGCGCTGGTGCAAACCATCACGATCGGCGACGAGCACTTTGCCGCGTATCGCTCAAGCAGCGATTTCATTCGCGAGTTCGTCTTTCCGGGCGGAATGTTGCCGAGCCCGCAGCGTTTCATCGACGCGGCGCAGCGCAACCATTTCTCAGCGCACGCATCGTTGTCATTCGGTCGCGACTACGCGGAGACTTTGCGCCGCTGGCGTCGTGCGTTCGAAGCGGAGGTCGACACGATCCGCACCTTGGGCTTCGACGAAGTTTTCATGCGCACATGGCGGCTGTATCTGGCCTACTGCGAAGCGGGTTTCGACGAGGGCCGCACCGACGTCATGCAGTTCGTGCTCAGCAAAGCGGGCTGACCGGCTGTGCTGCAAAGGGCATCACGGGGACAAATGCCGGGCGGCGGCAGGTGAAAGCTGCGCACCCCACGTCTGAAGTTTCACAACCACTGCGCACGAACAAACGCGCCCGGTTTTCTTGCGTGCGCGACCGCTCACACAACCGCCCTGCGGGTATGCTTACTGCTTCCTCGCGAGCACGGACCGCAAAACGTCACGGCTTGTCGCGCGACACAATGGAGAAAGCACATGCGCCTCGATGATGAAGTAGAAAGCCAGAACGTCGAAGACCGGCGAGGCGGAGGCATGCGGATGGGCGGCGGCATCGGCATTGGGACGATTGTGATCGCACTGGCCGCGTCGTACTTCTTCGGCATCAATCCGATGACGATTATCAACGGTGCGCAAGTGCTGCAAGGCAACGCGCCGCAGCGCAGTGCGACGACGAACGCACCGCCCGCCGAAGATGCCGGCAGTCACTTCGTGCGTCGGGTGCTCGGCAACACCGAACGCACCTGGCAGCATATCTTTCGCACGCAGTTGAATCAGGACTATCCGGCGCCGAAGCTCGTGCTCTTCAGCGACGCCACGCCCACGGCATGCGGCACAGGACAGTCCGCGATGGGGCCGTTCTACTGTCCGCCGGACCGCACCGTTTATATCGACCTGTCGTTTTACCGCGAGCTGCGCGAGCGCTTCGGCGCGGGCGGCGACTTCGCGCAGGCGTATGTCATCGCGCACGAGGTCGGGCATCACATACAGAACGTGGTGGGTATCTCGGACAAGTACGAAGCGGCGCGTGCGCGCATGTCGCCGACGCGCGCCAATGCGCTGTCCGTGCGGCTCGAATTGCAGGCGGATTGTTTTGCCGGCGTGTGGGCAGCGGTCGCACAGCAGTTAAATGCGAAGCTGATGGAACCGGGCGACTTCGAGCAGGGGCTGACCGCGGCGGGCGCGATCGGCGACGACCGGTTGCAGCGGCAATCGCAGGGACGCGTCGTGCCCGAGGCGTTCACGCACGGCACCAGTGAGCAGCGGCAGCGGTGGCTGCGACGCGGCCTCACGACGGGCGATGTCCGCCAGTGCGATACGTTCTCGGCGCAGTCGTTGTGATGTCGGGGTGGCGTCGCGTGTAGCGCGGTGAGTGGCTACATAAGCGGCCACATGAACGGCTACAGTGTCATGCCAGCAGCGCGCGCGCTTTGTCGCCGCGCGGCGTCAACAAAGCGAGCACTGCGGCGACAATGAACAGCGCGGGGACATCGCCCGCCAGATGGCCGAGATGGCGCGCTCCGTCCATCTCGACGCCAAAAGACTGCACGGCCATGATTGCGCCGTGCACGACGCTCGACCATACCGTGAACCAGATCAGGCTCAGATGCTTGAGCGGATCGCGCGACGCCCTCAGCAAGAACACGCCGAGCGTCGCGTAGATGCCGACCATCATCAGCGGATAGTCGGAGTGACCGCTGTGCCAGGCCCAACCGGACGGCCACAGGATCATGAGCGGCCCGAACGCGAACAGGGCGATCAGACCTACGGCGATCAGGACGATACGCAAGGCGGCGAGTCGTTGAGCTTCGTTCATTGCGGGTCTCCGGAGTGCGGCGCGTGCATCGACCACGATACTCCGCGCGCGTGGTGAGCGCAGTGCCTCGCGCCTCGCAGATGGACGCGTTTGCACCGAGCTTTCTACCGCGTCCGGCGAGCGTCGCGCATTATCGAAATCCCTACAAACAAAAAACTAACATTACAGAACACTTTCATATATAAAAGCAGGAGTGCGGCGAACAGCCTTGTCTTGCCGCATGCCCTCTGCCCGCCGGCCTTGCCGGCGGGCTTTTTTTTGACTCATCCGCATGAGTCGCCACAACTCCTTCATTTGCCTTTCATATCAGGAAAGTCGCGTTACGAGACTAGTGTTTCTTTCGCTTGACTTACTTGATATATCACATACTGTATGGGTTCGACCAACGCTTTCACGACGTCAAACGGTCGGTCGCGGTGCCACCTACCGCAATCAAAAGACAAGGCATGCCAAAGGAGACAGTGATGAAAACGGATCATCAGGAAGGAGCGTCGTCGTGGATAGCGTCACCGTGGGTGCAACTCGTATTCGGTGTGATCTGCATGGCAATGATCGCCAACATGCAGTACGGCTGGACCTTGTTCGTCAATCCGATCAACGAAAAATACCAATGGGGTCGCGCGGCGATTCAGGTCGCGTTCACGATCTTCGTGGTAACCGAAACGTGGCTGGTGCCCGTTGAAGGTTATCTGGTCGACAAGTACGGGCCGCGTCCGGTCGTAGTCGGGGGCGGCCTGCTATGCGGAATTGCGTGGGTGCTTAACTCGATGGCGTCGTCGCTGCCCTTGCTCTACATCGCGGCGGCAATAGGCGGCGTCGGCGCGGGCGCGGTCTACGGCACTTGCGTGGGCAACGCGCTCAAGTGGTTTCCCACTCGTCGCGGCCTTGCTGCGGGGATCACGGCAGCCGGTTTCGGTGCGGGGTCCGCGGCCACCGTGATTCCGATCTCCAACATGATCAAGAGCAGCGGGTACGAAGCGACGTTCCTGTCGTTCGGCCTCGGCCAGGGCATCATCGTCGTCCTGCTTGGGCTCGCCTTGCTCGCGCCGCCGGCCAGCCTGCTCGCCACCGCAAAAAGCACGATCAAACGCGTGGTCTACAACGCCACGCCGCGCGAAGTGGTCAGCTCGCCGGTGTTCTGGGTCATGTACCTGATGTTCGTGATGATGGCTGCGGGCGGCCTGATGGCCACCGCGCAGCTCGGACCGATCGCAAAGGACTTCGGCCTGCACGACTCTCCAGTTTCGTTGCTCGGATTGACGTTGCCGGCGCTGACGTTCGCATTGACGATCGATCGCGTGCTGAACGGTTTGACGCGGCCGTTCTTCGGCTGGATCTCGGATCGCATCGGCCGGGAAAATACGATGTTCATCGCGTTCGCGATCGAAGCGGTCGGCATTCTGGCACTGTCGAAATACGGCCAGAGCCCGGTGGCGTTCGTCGTGCTGACCGGCATCGTGTTCTTCGCGTGGGGCGAGATCTACAGCCTGTTCCCCGCCACGTGCGGCGATACGTATGGACCAAAATTCGCGGCTACGAATGCGGGCCTGCTCTATACGGCAAAAGGCACGGCTGCGCTGCTCGTGCCGTTCACCAGCGTCATTACGGCGGCAACCGGCAGTTGGCATGCCGTCTTCATGCTTGCGTCCGGCATGGCGGCAGCCTCCGCGCTGCTCGCGCTCCTGGTGCTGAAGCCAATGCGCCGCGCGCATGCGGCTCGTCACGCGAGTCCGGCGAGCGAGAACACCTATAGCGGCGCATTGATAAGCGAATCGGCGCGCGTCTCGGCCGACGGTGGTTGATCAGCCTTAATCGAATGGCCGCATCGCCGCGTGGCGGCGACTGCGTGCCCTCGAATCCGGGAGTGCGATCTCCCAATCCGCACCACCGAATGAAAGGTTGAACATGAGCGGGAATAAATGACTGGCTGCAGGTGTTCAAAGGACGAGGCGCGCTGTAGCCTGAGGTTCGACGAACAGGCGAAGCGCAACTTGTAGTCGCCTCTATCGTCATTCCACATTACCGTGAGCCACACATGAACGTATCCGAACGCCTCGCGCAGTTGGGGCTCCAGTTGCCGCCGCCGATCAACCCCCTCGGCTCCTATCGAACGGTATCTGTCTCAGGCAATCAGCTCTACGTCTCCGGTCTCGGTCCGTTCGAGGATGGCAAGCCGTTGGTCGGCATTGTCGGCGCCGACATGTCTGTCGAAAGGGCACAGCACGCGGCGCGTCTGACAATGCTGATGATCCTCGCCTGCGTCGATCAGGCGTGCGGGCTCGACAACGTAGACAGATGCAGCCGGCTGACTGTCTACGTGCGTGCTGAACAATCGTTCACGCAGCATCCACAAGTGGCCAATGGCGCGAGCGACCTTCTGCTGACGTTGTTCGGCCAGAGCAAGCTGCCTGCACGAAGCGCTCTTGGCGTGCACACGTTGCCAATGGGCATCCCCGTCGAGATCGACAGCATCTTCGAGTTGAAGGGCTCAACATGAGCCGGCAAGCCCAAGAAACTACTCCCCATATCCCACGCCGTTGCGGCGCCTCAACTGCACGACATCGCGAAGCGGAGGCGCCCCGAACAGCCGGCTATATTCGCGGCTGAACTGCGAAGGGCTGTCATACCCAACCCGGACAGCCACCGACCCGACATCTCCCTTCTGTCCAAGCAGCAGCTTTCGGGCTTCGTGAAGCCGCAGTTGCTTCTGATACTGCAGCGGACTCAGCGTCGTGACGTTCTTGAAGTGATGATGGAACGACGACACGCTCATGTTCACCTCTTGCGCCAGCATCTCGACCCGCAAGATCTCGGTGTAGTGATTCTGGATCCACTCGATCGCGCGCGCGATCCGGTAGGTCTGACTCCCATTCACGGCAATGTGCCTGAGCCGCTTGCCCTGCTCGCTCGTCATCAACCGATAGAGCAGTTCCTTTTCGATGAGCGGCGCGAGAACCGGAATGTCATCCGGAGTATCGAGCAATCGCACGAGCCGCAGCGCCGCGTCGAAAACCGGTGCCGACAGCGAGCCCACCGCGATGCCCTCGCCCGCCGACACGGCCCCCGGTTCCGGCAGACACAACTGCGTCGCCAGTTCCGCGATGGCCTGCGGATCGAGCGTGAGCTTCACGCATAAATAAGGCGCTTCGGACGACGCTCGCGTGACCTGCGATGTCATCGGCAGATCGACGGACGTCACGAGGCAATGCAGATGATCGTAGTCGTAAGCCTGCCCCGCGACCACGACCCGCTTGGCCCCTTGGGCCGCGAACACGAACGCGGAGTTCGTCACGCCGCAGCCGAGATCGGCGGGCGCCGAGTACCGGTAGAAAGCGAGCGAGGGAATCGCCGTCTGATGCGCGCCGTCGACTGGGGCGAACCGGCTGACGAGCGCAGCCAGTTCGCGGCGTGCCGCTTCGCGCGACGCCGAGGGATCCATCCCGGAAGAAGCCAGATTCATGTGCATTGAACTCCGTTGACGGAAGCGAGCATACTCAACCGCTGCCGGACTGCCACCTCCGGCTCGTTGGATTTGCAGAATTGTTCAATATTTTTGCAGGATTGTGTAAGCAGAACGCGCAGCCGTCGTTCACACTGCCGCGTACACCCGGCGCCAAGTTCGGGCTTTCCCCACGGAGAGGTTCCATGTCCACATCGTTTGTCCTGAACGGCAAGAACGTCACGCTCGACGCCGATCCCACCACGCCGCTCCTCTGGGCCATTCGCGAGAACGCCGGCCTGCACGGCACCAAGTTCGGCTGCGGCATGGCGCAATGCGGCGCCTGCACGGTTCATCTCGAAGGCGAGGCCACGCGTTCGTGCGTGCTGCCGCTCGCCGCCGTGGCGGGCAAGCGCATCACGACCATCGAAGGTATCGAAAGCAGGCCTGCGAAGGCGATCCAGGCCGCATGGGTCAAGTTGCAGGTGCCGCAGTGCGGATACTGCCAGTCCGGACAGATCATGTCGGCCACAGCCTTGCTCGAACACAATGCCACGCCCACCGACGCGGACATCGACGCTGCGATGAACGGCAATCTGTGCCGCTGCGCAACTTACTCCCGCATACGCGCGGCCATCCACGAAGCCGCCGCTACCCTGAAGGCCTGACCATGACGACCGGATCTGATCTCACCGACGCAGTGCGCCCGTCGCGCCGGACCTTCCTCAAAGCAGCCGGCGCCGTCGCCGCCGTCGGCGCGAACATCGGGCTCACTATCGGCTTCGAGTGGGCCGGCATGGGCCGCCGCGCGCTCGCTGCCACCATGCCCGACGCGACGTTTGCACCCAACGCCTTTCTGCGGGTCGCGCCGGACAACAGCGTGACCGTCATCGCGAAGCACGTCGAGATGGGCCAGGGCGCGTACACCGGTATCGCGACGATCGTCGCCGAGGAACTGGACGCGAACTGGCAGGACGTACGTGTCGAAAGCGCGCCCGCCGACGCCAAGCGCTACGCGAATCTGGCCTTCGGCACGATGCAGGGCACGGGCGGCAGCTCGGCCATGGCGAACTCGTGGATGCAACTGCGCGAAGCGGGAGCGAAAGCGCGTGCAATGCTGGTCTCGGCCGCCGCCGCGCAATGGCAGGTGCCCGCAACGGAACTCGTGACGCGCGATGGCAGCGTGCATCACGCGGCCACGAACCGCAGCGCAACCTATGGCTCGCTCGCGTCGGCGGCTGCACGGCTGCCGGTGCCGCAGAAGGTCGCGCTCAAATCACCGAAAGATTTCCGTTTGATCGGCCATCAGTTGCCGCGCGTCGACGTGCCGCCGAAAACCGACGGCACCGCGCAGTTCACGCTCGACGTCACGTTCCCCGGCATGCTGGTCGCGCTGCTGCAGCGTCCGCCGCTCTTCGGCGCGACAGTCAAGTCGTTCGATGCATCGGCGGCCAAGGCAGTGCCCGGCGTCGTGTCGGTCGTGCAGGTGCCGGGCGGCGTCGCGGTGGTCGCAAAGGGCTTCTGGGCGGCGAAACAGGGCCGTGATGCACTGAAGGTCGAATGGGACGATTCGAAGGCGGAAAAGCGCAGCTCGGACGCCATCATGGCCGAATACCGGCGGCTCGCCGAGCAGCCGGGCGCAACCGCCCGCAAGGACGGCAACGCGGAACAGGCGCTCTCGGGCGCGGCGAAGAAAATCTCCGCATCGTACTCGTTCCCGTATCTCGCTCACGCGCCGATGGAGCCGCTCGACGCCGTCGTCAAGCTCACGGCCAACAGCTGTGAGATCTGGGCCGGCGATCAGTTCCAGACCGTCGACCAGGCCAATGCCGCGCGCACGGCCGGGCTCGATCCGCAGCAGGTGAAGATTTACACGCTGTATGCGGGCGGCAGCTTCGGCCGGCGTGCGAATACGCGCTCGGACTATATCGTCGAGGCTGTCTCGATCGCTCGGGCGCTGGGCGCGAACGGCACGCCGGTCAAGCTGCAATGGACCCGCGAAGACGACATCCACGGCGGCCTGTATCGGCCCATGTATTTCCACAAACTCGACGCAGGGCTGACAGCGGACGGCAAGCTCGTCGGCTGGCGGCACCGCATTGTCGGCCAGTCGATCCTCGGCGACACGCCGTTCGCGAGCGTCATGGTGAAAAACGGGATCGACGCGACCTCGGTCGAGGGCGCCGCCAACCTGGCCTACGCGATCCCGAACATCTCGGTCGAACTGACGACCACCCAGACCGGCGTGCCGGTGCTGTGGTGGCGCGTGGTCGGCAGCTCGCATACGGCATTTGCGGTCGAGGCTTTCATCGACGAAGCCGCGCACGCCGCAGGCAAGGACCCGTTCGCTTTCCGCCGCGATCTGCTCGCGCACGAACCGCGCATGCGTGCCGTGCTCGAACTCGCCGCGCAGAAAGCCGGCTGGGACCCCGCCAAACCGTTGCCTAAGGGCCGCGGGCGCGGCATCGCCGTCGCCGAAGCGTTCAAGACGTTCGTCGCGCAAGTGGCCGAGGTTTCCGTCGATCAGGACGGCAACGTGAAAGTGGAGCGCGTTGTCTGTGCGGTGGATTGCGGCACGCCGATCAATCCGGACGTGATCGCGGCGCAGATGGAAGGCGGGATCGGTTTTGGCCTCGGGGCGGCGTTGCACAGCGCGATTACGTTGAAAGACGGCAAGGTCGAGCAGAACAATTTCGACTCTTATCAGGTGCTGCGAATCGCCGAAATGCCGAAGGTCGAGGTGCATATCGTGCAGTCGGGCGAAGCACCGACGGGCGTTGGCGAGCCCGGTGTCGCGCCGGTCGGGCCGGCGGTTGCCAACGCGATTTTTGCAGCCACGGGCAAACGGCTTTACGACTTGCCGTTCCCGGCCGCTGCGGGGAAAACCGACTGACAGGCACTCGCGAGGCGACTGGCTTTCCGGCCGGAAGCCTCGCGGCCAGAGCACGACACCGTCACTAACACATTGAAAATAATTAAATAAACGTCCCGATGTGTCGATAACAGGTTCAGCCGCTTTTCCGTTGCGGTTGGACTTTACATGCAGAGCTCATACAACCCTTGGCTAGTGGCAATGTCGTTTGTCGTGGCGACGCTCGCGTCGTACACGGCACTCGATCTCACAGGACGCATCTTCGTGCTGGCGTCGCCGCGGTTGCGGCACGTCTGGCGCATGGGCGGAGCGGCGGCGCTCGGCGTCGGCATCTGGTCGATGCACTTCGTGGCCATGCTGGCATTTTCGCTGCCCATTCCGCTCGGCTACGATTTCGCGGACACGGCCTATTCACTCGCACTGGCTATGGGCGCGTCGTATCTCGCTCTGTGCCTCACCACTCAGGTTCGAATTACAGCCACGCGACTGCTGGCAGGCGGCGCCTTCATGGGCGCAGGTATCGCAGGCATGCACTACAGCGGTATGGCTGCTTTGCGCATGTCGCCCGGCATCGGCTATCGGCCGGCGTGGTTCGCTGCTTCGCTCGCGATTGCCGTGGGTGCTTCAACGGCCGCGCTGTGGATGGCGCGCGCGCTCAGTAACGACGACGCACGACACGTGCTGCGCAAGCGCTTCGGCGCGGCCCTCGTAATGGGCATCGCGATCAGCGGCATGCATTACGCCGGCATGGCCGCCGCCGAGTTCGCGCCAGACGCGATCTGCGGCGCGGCGGCCGGCGTGAATGCCGCATGGCTCGCCACTTCGGTGATCCTGTTCACGTTCGCGATACTGATCGTCACGTTGCTGCTGTCGCGGTTCGATGCGCGCACGAGCTTCCTCGTCGGCGCGGTGTCGAAACTCAACGGGCAGATTCTGCGTCTCGCCACGCTCGACACGCTGACCGGACTGCCGAACCGCGCCACGCTGACCGATCGCATCGAGCGCGCGATTCATGCCTCGCGCCGGCAACGCTCGCTCTTCGCGATCCTCTTCATGGATCTGGACGGTTTCAAGACGATCAACGACTCGCTAGGCCACTCGGCTGGCGACCAGGTACTGTCCGCGTTCGCGCAACGCCTGCTGGTGTGCGTGCGCGCCGGCGACACCGTTGCGCGCCTCGGCGGCGACGAATTCGTGGTGCTGTCGGAGAACCTGGCTTCGCGCAACGACGCGGCCGCGCTCGCCGAAGGCGTGCTCGAGCGCATGCGGCGCGATACATGGGCCGACTCGCAACCGCTTCAGGTGATGCCGAGCATCGGCATTGCGTTGTTTCCCGAGGACGGCGACACGGTCGACACGCTGCTCAAGCATGCGGACGCCGCGATGTACGAAGCGAAGCGCGCCGGCCGCAGCACCTACCGCTTCTTCGAACGCAGCATGAACGAAGCCGCGACCCGCACGCTGCAGATCCAGAACGCGTTGCGCGAGGCGTTGGCGGAGCGTCATTTCACGCTGCACTTCCAGCCCAAATTCGACGGCAAGAGCGAGTCGCTTGCCGGTGCCGAAGCGCTGATCCGTTTGCACCATCCGCAACTCGGCACGCTTGCACCGCTCGAATTCATTCCGATTGCGGAGCGCTCCGGGCAGATCGTGCAGATCGGCTATTGGGTATTGCGCGAGGCGTGCCGGCAGATTCGCCGCTGGGCCGCGCAAGGCCTGCCGCCAGTCAAGGTGGCGATCAATCTGTCACCGCGCCAGCTATTGCAGGCGGATCTCGTGCCGACCATGCTCGATATCGTGAAGGCAGAGGGCGTCAGATGCGAACAGATCATGTTCGAGATCACCGAAACGGTGGCAATGCATGACGCGGCGCGAACCATCGACATGCTTCGGGAATTCCAGGCAAGCGGCTTTGAAATCGCAATCGACGATTTCGGCACCGGCTATTCCAGCCTCGCGTATCTGCAACGGTTTCGCGTGAAGCAACTGAAGATCGACCGCTTCTTCACCAACGGTCTCGATGCGCACGGTGCCGAAGGCAGCGCGATCGTCTCGGCGATCATCGCACTCGCGCATTCGCTCGAAATGGATGTAGTGGCCGAAGGCGTCGAAACCGAGACGCAACTGCACATGCTCAAGGCGATGCGGTGCGACGAGATGCAAGGCTTTCTGCTCGGCAAGCCGCTGACGGCGGACGACTTCGGCGATTTCCTGCGGGGAACCGCGGTGACGGCGGAGGTGTGCTAACGGCGCAACCGGCGAACGCCTGTTGCTGCTTTGATGAGATCAGATTCAGTCGCGCGCGACGTCGGCTATCGAGGTAAGCGATGCCGGCGCGTGAGCGACGTCGTGCCGCGTGAGCTTGCCGTCCACCGTCGCGCCGCAATCCATGCGCAATTGCTGATAGTAGATGTTGCCCGTCACATGCGCATTGACCTGCAACTCGACGAAATGATCGGCAATCACGTCGCCGACTATCTTGCCGTTGATCATCACGTCGTAGCCGTGCACATTGCCTTCAATCGATCCCCGGTCGCTCAGCACGAGCAGCGTCTGGCCGCCGGGCTCGCCGCTGACGTTGCCCTTCACGTGACCGTCGAGGCGCAGTCCGTCGGTGAATTGAAGATCGCCCGCGATGCGCACGTCGTGCGCGATCAGTGTGGCGAGCTTCGTTTGCTGGATGCCAGCGGTTTTTTTCTTGCTGAACATAAGTACTCCGGAAATGTAGAGGTGTGTCGCGTGGATCAGGGCGATGCCGCGCCGGCTTCTAGTGGTGTCTAGCGGCGCCTAACGACGAGACGCCGCGGTCTGCCCGAGCGTCTGCATGGGTGGCGCGCTTCGCTTCTGGCCGCGCAGGAACTGCAATTCTTCGTTGAGCCGCGCGACGTCGGCAGCGGCGCTATCGGCCGTTTTCTGTACCGCCGCGCGCGCCGCCGACTCCTGCGCTAAAGCAAGGCGCGCGCGGGCCAGCTCGATCTGCTCTGCGCGCTGATCGTCGGAAGCCGGAGGGCATTGCGTGAGCGGCCTACCGCTGCCGCGCGTCTCGCCGATGACCACGCCCGCTCCGCCGGCGAGCGCACTGAGCGCACAAACCAGCGCCCATACGGCGATGCGAAAACGCACAGAGCGCGCCGGCGCAAGCGTGTAAGCGCGACGCGTCAGAGCGTCGGCATGGCGGGAAAGAATGGGATCAGCCATGAGATGCAGGGGCGAAAAGCGCGAGGTAGGCCGCGGGATCGACGGGCGCGCCGTTGACCAGCACTTCGAAGTGCAGATGCGGACCCGTCGAGCGTCCCGTCGATCCGACGTCGGCAATATATTGGCGCGGCAGCACCAGATCGCCGACATGCACGACGATGCGCGACGCGTGGCCATAGCGCGTCATGAGTCCGTTGCCATGATCTATTTCGACCGCGTTGCCATAGCCGGACTTCTCGCCCGCGAGCACCACGCGGCCGCCTGCCGCGGCCAGTATCGGCACGCCGGTTCTGGCGACCAGGTCGAGACCCGGATGAAAACCCAGCCGATGCGTGAAGGGATCGACGCGGTTGCCGAACGGCGAACCGAAACGCGCGCCGTCGGCGGGCATGCGGCCGGGAAATGCAGCATAGGCCATGGCGTGCGCGGCGGTCTGCCGTTCGAGTGCACGCAGCGTGGCGGCCATGCAATCGATCTGCTCGCCGGTGTCATTTGCATCCGCGCGCGCACCCAGATGCCGCATGACGCTGCTACACCGACGCGGCGGCAGAGACGGACCGCCCTCGCCTTCGCTATCGGTTGCGTCGCCATCGCCGCCCGAAGCGGGCGATGCAGGAACCGGCGCGCCCTGCGCAACCGGCGCCGAGCGCGGCGTATTCAGACGCGCTTCGAAGTCCCGCAACGCACCGACTTGCGCGCTGAGACGCGCAATGCGCGGCTCGATTTGCGCCATTGACGCATTGAGCTTACCGAGCTGGTCAATCGCATAATCGCGCTCGATGCGGTTCGCGGTCTGCATTCCAGACGCATCGCGCGCGGACCAGCGCACGCCGATTGCGATACCCGCAACCAGCGCAAGAACCGCGGCCGCACTGGCGGCGCCGAGCGCGCGCGTCAACGCAAACCGGCGGGTGACGAGGCCGACGGAACCGCTAGCGAGCCGAGTGCGTGCGCGATCCACGGACGACATCAGCGCGTGCCCCGCCGCGAACTAAGCACAATGCGCGCATGGCGCAGCGCAGCGCGCGCTGGCGTCGTATGTGAAGCGGACTTGAAACGGGTTAACTCAACTGACTGCATTCGGCATCGACCGGGCAGATGCCGGCGGCGGTAATCGATAGAGGGCGCCGATTATCGCCTTGCCGCCGCAAGAAGCATCTCAAATACGCGGTCCGCGGCGGCCCGCTTCGCTCAGGCTGTTTCCAATGCGGCGAGGCGCTCCACCAGTTTTTCGCTCGCGCGCGTCATCGGCAGGCGAAGTTCGTCGCGTATCAGGCCTTGCGAAGCGAGCATCGCTTTGACCGGCGCGGGATTCGGTTCCGCGAACAGCGTGTCGATCAGCGGCGCGAGCGCGTGGAAAATGCGCCGCGCTTCCTCCAGCGCGCCGGCCGCAAGCGCGCGATACAGCGCGACGAACCGCTCGGGCTGCACATGCGCTGATGCGGCAATCGCTCCGCTGCCGCCAAGGCACATTGTGTTGAACATCTGCATGTCTTCGCCTGCAAGCACTTGCAAACGACCGTCGCGAATCAGCGCGAGTGTGGTGTCGAGCGAGCCCGCGCAATCTTTTACCGCCTGAATGCGCGGATGCGCGGCGAGCGTCATCAGCGTGTCCAGTTCTAGCCGCACACCGGTTCGATACGGAATGTCGTAGAGCACGACTGGCTTTTCGCTCGCATCGGCAAGCGCCATGAAGTGACCGACGATGCCTGCCTGCGACGGCCTGATGTAATAAGGCGCGGCCATCAGCACGCCGGCAACCGGCAGCGAATTCAACTGCGCGATGCGCTCGCGCATGCTCTGCGTGTTATTGCCGGATACGCCGACGACTACGGGCAATGCCGGCTTGGAATCGGTGCTTGCGTCGGCACGCGCGCCGCCCGCTTGCGCCGCGTCGAGGATCGTTGCGAGCACGGCGTCCTGCTCCGCTGCGCTGAGCGCAGCCGGCTCTCCGGTCGTGCCTAACGCGACAATCCCGGCTATGCCCGCATCGGCATAGCGGCGCACGAGCGCGCGCACCGCGGCGTGATCGACCGCGGCGTCGGCGAAAGGCGTGATGAGCGGAACCCAGATACCCGAAAAAATGGACATGTCTTTCCTCTTACGTCGATGAGCGACCGTATCGATTCCGGCAGCATGCGAAGGAGAAAGACAGGAAGAACCGTTGAAGCGCTTGATCCGCCGTTCCGTCGCATCTGACGGAACAGCGTGCTCCGGTCAGATGAGCGGCTGTTTTTTGGCTTTAACGCTGAACTCACGGCTCAACTGCTCGCAGTTCTGCGAGGCAACGAGCGAACGGCGCGCGTGCGCATTCGCAACGCTTGCGAAAGCGGACTGGCTTGCGGTCGACGAGCAGAGTCGGAGTGTTTGGCGAAGGCGCATGAAGCGCACTGTAACCGGGGCCGCGGCGGATTGGCAAAGCGCGGCTCAAAATTGCAGGGAAACGGGATAGGTTGGTGACTCAGAACCCATAAACTGGATTCGCCGGATTTGTGACGCGAATTCATTGGATTTGCCGGAGATTGAGGGCGCTTGGGTTGCGCCGGTTGGTGAAAGGCTGGGTGCGGTCATGAACGGCCATTCAAGGTCGTCGCCCAGTTTCCATGCCCGGGGTGTCCTTGGCCCTTGCTCAATGACCGTTTTACGGCGAGCAAATCACGGGTGACACTGCCTCGATCCGGCCAAAAGCGATCGTTCGTCATCTCGCGCGGGCTGACATTCGAACGACGGCTCCATCCGCCACAGCTGCCCCTGGCCTCATTGTCCAGTGCCGCGCGTAATGCGTCCCGGAACGTGCAAACCCGAAACGGTCCCGTGACTTACGCTCCTGAACATTTGCTACCAGGTGCGGCCTCTCGAAGCATTAACCTCATTGCACGCGCTCGATATCACCCGGCTTCCAGCTTCCGTCAATTGCAGCTTGCGCTGGTGCATAAAGGCGCAGGATCGCAAAAAAACCCCGGTCCGGAGCGGTGGCCAGCCAGTTACCTTCGGCACCTTTCGGCGCCGTGGGACCGATATACAACGTCGTGCTTCCGTCCGCGTTCTCTTTCGGATGATTCAATTTTCCAAGTGACGGGAACGGTTGACCATTGTCGAGTCCTGACGCATTCGACGCGTCATACAACGTTACCGACCAGAAGAGTTTCGCAGGTATGTTGGCTGGTAGTGTGACCGTATAGGTGTGGTCACCAGCTAGCGACTGCCCCGCTGCATCGTTGAATGCGATCATGTAGAAAGCGCCTTTTCCTGGCGTCATTGACACCATGCCGGGGCTGATCGAGTAATAGTTGGTGAAGAACCACGCGCGCGCGTCGAGATCGCGATACCCGCCGCCGCTTGATGTAAAGCCCAGATCGTTGGCGGCATTTGGCCAGCGTGCCGTGACGTTGTTGACAGGGTTCACCCACTGACGGTCGTCGTACACGCGAATGTCCTTATCGGCCTGTAACCCGATCACGCGGCTAGTGCTATAGCCCGTTCTGGCCGCGTCGCCAAGAATCTTTTGCTCGTGGGCATCCGGCTCGAACGGTTTGCCCTTGACGATACCCAGACCTGCGAGCATGCCCATCCAGTCCTGATCCGCGAGATTGCTGCCTTCCGTATCGACCAGATACTTGAGATCCTGGAACGCGGCGAAATTGCTTCGCGGCAGCATGTCATGTCGTGCTCCCGATGCATCGACAAACCTCATTTTCTGCGCGCCGTCCTTCTTACCCAAAGGGTACAGGACGGATTCCTTGAGCAGGTCTACCGCGGGCGCGATGCGGTCAAGAGATTGATAAAACGACCGCAGGAAAATGAAGATGTTGTTGGTGCCGGAGCGATAGACGAAGTATCCAGACGGCACTTCGCCGGTGTAGCCAGGTGGGAGAATCAGGAATTTACCGCCGGCTCCGCCGTCCGGACCAGGCAGTCCAACGTCGCCGGCATAGGCGACACCATTGACCGTGGGCCCTGGAATCGGCCGCTGCCACATGTCAAGGAGAATCCCCTGCATCTTGGGCGGTGCCTCGAATACGAGCGGACCCGTATCGGCAAGGTTGACAAACACCATGCCGTATATGAGGTCCGAGTTTGGCGTAGTAATGAGCGTCTTTGCATCGAGACGTTTGGCCCAGATCGCCATTGTGTTGTACCCAGTGCCATACGCTTGCGCGAAGCCGTCACGCATCCCCATGGTGTTGAGCAATGGCATGGCCCAAAGATACGTCTGCGTGGCCCGCTGAAAAAGGAGCTCATCTTTCAGGCTCTTCGCTGTGTCCGCGGTCGGTCGTCCCTTGATGAAGGCGCTGTTCGCCAATGTATCGAAACGGCTCGTCTGCGCGTCCGCGTAAGCCACAAGGCTCGATGCAACCAGCCCGGCTGCAACTACTACCATCGAACGGTATGCACATTGCCGGAACATATTTCCTCCGTGAGACGCCTAGTTGGTTTTTTCGGCAGCCGGGGGGGTCCATCTGCCTTCGATTACTTCGGGTTTGGGCCAGTAGGTTCGCTGATATAGAGAGAAGTCGCCCTTGGGCGCGGGTATCCAGTTCGTTTCCTTGTCAGCGCCGGGCGATTCGGCTTGCACATAAAGCGTCAGCGAACCGTCCGGGTTGTATTTGAGATTCTTGTTCTTTGTGCCCAGCGAATATCGGTTGAGCGAGTTGGGTTCGAAGAGGTGGTGTTCGTTATATACGGTGAGTGACCAGAAGCCGTTGACCGGTGGCAACTTCGTGTAGGTCACGGTGTAGCGGTTAGCACCTGTGAGACGCTGCCCTTTGCTATCAACGTCCAGATAGAAGTAACGCGTCTCTTCCGGGCGATTGACGAACATGTTCGAGCGGGCCACAGCGGTACGGGTCACATAGTCAAAGCCAAAGCGACCGCCATTTGGCGCTGTCGTCCAGCCATTACCCACTGGAATGCCATTGTTGCGGAATTCAAAGAGGGGGCCAACGAGGTTTTTGTCCGCGTCGATGGCGACCTGCTTCAGTTGCTCCTTGATCGCAGGATCTTTCGCTGCCGCATCGAGCACTGCCTTCATCTGCGCATATAACGCTTCCTCGCCGGGCAAAGGCGGTACGTCGCGGAGAACGTCAGGCAGTTCATCGAAGAACGTCTCCGGGTCGACCCACTTTGTCTCGCCCGCGCCCTGATCTGTTGGCGCGGGGAACGTCGGCACCTTCGACCAGTCCTTGGTCTGTGCCTTTCCCATATAGCGGCTAAGCGGATAGATCATCACCTGGTTCAGTAGAGGCTGGATCGCCTTGCGGTCTTCGTCGGTATCGTCCATGAAGATGCGCGGGCCCATCCCAATCAGATCAGTAGGCGAGCGAAATACTTTCGTTATGCCTTTCGGAACGGTTCCCTTCCAGTTTGGACCGACCACCATGTAGATGCCGGGTTTCGTTCCGTACTGTTTGCCAAGGCCGCCGAAACTGTGGTTACGTCCGTCGTACAGCGCATAGACCCAGAACCGTTTGCCGAAATCCGGAACCTGGATAATGACGGGATCCTTGTCCACGGCCGCAAACCCAAAGCCGTACACGACGTCCTGGTTTGGACAGGTGACGAAGCGCTCCTCTGGCGCGATATAACCTGTCAGCATCGTGATATAGCCCGTTGGCGCCACCGGGAGCACGCCGCCTAACAAGCCAGGCTCGGGCGACTTATTGAAGGTCGCGCGGCGGTGACGTTCATTGATAAGCGGCCATCCCCAGAGGTAAGCCATCCTTGCCACCGTTGCGACATAGTCCTTCGTCATGACGATGCCCGCCGGTGGTGGGCTCACCTGGGAACTCGTCGGAATCGGCATTGTTTGCTGCGCGTTCACATCGAAGGAAGCGCTGGCGGCGAGCACGATGAACGAACCGAGAACCACCTTTCGAGTTGCATCGATCGAAATATTGGTCTTCATTGTTTCCTCTTTGGAGACGCGGGTGTCGATGGCGGAACAGGTCGATCAGTCGACGCAAAAAGGGCGCGGTCCTTGCCCCTGATCCAGTTCGGCGGACGGCCCATGCCATTCCATGTCTCGCCAGTCTCCGGATGTCGATATCGCACGAGATCCGACAGATGCGGACCAAAGAGCTGGTCTGGCGTGATGCCATAGTCCCGGATCTTCTGACGCACCTCGGCGAGGACCTGCCGAAGTTCATGGCGGCGCAACTGTTCCGCCTCAGCTTCGAGGGCGCGGATGCGCGCTTTGATCTGCCGGTAGTTTTCCGCCATGCATTTGGCCTGCAGTTGCTGGTGTACCAACTTACAATAGGCGGGCGCCGGTTCAGACGCTATCCAAAAAGCGAAATCTTTGCGGAGAATTTGCAATGTCGTTCCAGTCAAGCTTCCTGAAGCACACATACTCCGGATTTGAACCGTCACAGGCATTCGACATTGTCTATGGGGGAAGCTTTGAGCACCGCCTACTGTCCTCAAAGCGCGCGAACATGGGGCACGAGCGCCTGACGTTGGGTGAAGTCAGGCTCGAAACCGGATGCTACGACTTTCCGGTAGTTGCTCGGGGGAGCATGCCGCGCAATGCGATGTGCATTGGTTTTATGGCGGAAGGAAGCGACGTTACCCGATACAACACCGTTGCCATCGGTCAGGAGGACGTACAGATCTATCCGGCCGGTGTGGAGCTCCTTTATCATGCGCTGGGCGCATCTCGCTGGGTAAACTTCACGGTTCCCGAAGAGCATCTCCAGGAAACGGCGCTGGCACGTGCTGGGCGACCATTGGAGTTACCGGAGTTCGCCGCGATATCGGTGCGGCTTCGCCCCGGTGGGCGTGCCATGCTCACATGCCTTGCCAACGACGCACTAGGAATCGCAAAGTCGCTTGAACCGGCGGGCGGCATGGCCCCTGAATTCGCATCGGAAATGAGTCGCTCGCTGGTGGCGGGCTATGTCGACGCATTGGTCGATGCCACGCCGATGGGGCAATCGGACAGTTCATTGGCTGAGCGACGCCACCATCATCTGATTCTCGCTTGTGAACGGTTGATCGTTTCGGGTGAGGAAGCAGACATTGCCCTCGCCGAGATCGCACGGCGGAGCGGCTACAGCCTGCGTTCGCTGGAACTGATTTTCCGTCGCAGCGTCGGCATGACGCCCGGGCGGTGGTTCATGAACGTGCGACTCAACGGCGCGCTACGCGATTTGCTGGTGGCGGGGCCGACCTGTACTGTTGCCGAGGTGGCGTCGCGCTGGGGTTTTCGTCACATGTCGCGATTCTCCGAGCAGTACCGTAAGGCGTTCGGCGAACTTCCAAGTTGCACGTTGAGGCGCACCTGCGAACATGCTTATATCGCCACATAATTGCTGTGATGTTGGAGCACAGAAGGCGTTGGCACCCGTTCCGCTTTGCTCGCACTTACTGATTACGCAAGGTGAGAGGGCCGAAAAATATGCGTTTGAGCCTGTCGCGGCCCACAGCCCGGGCGAGTTCCGCGATCACGCAGTAGTTGAATATCAACGTTACGAGCAGGATCTGGACCGCCCAGAATCGCGGCCAGTTTATCTCGGTCCAGAGCGCCTGATTAGCCCCGGCCAGGCCACCCGCTTCCTTCCAGTAATCGTAGAGGCGTTCGAGATAATGGACCGCCAGCGCGACAAGCGCATAGATCAGTGTTTTCCAGGAGACGTTCCAGATCAGAGGCTTGTCGGGAAAGCGGTTAATGAATGGCAGCATATCGGCAACGAGAACGGATTTGCCGAGAATGAGTGAAGCGAGAAGCACCGAGGCCGAAGAAGGAACGGAAATCCCTGTGCCGCGAATCATCAGGGCTCGAACCAACGCGACGATGTGAAGAATAATGAAGAAGAAGATAGTAGGTGGCAGAGCCTTGATGAGTTCATGTTTGAGCTTTTGAATCAGCGTGCTCATGATGTGTATCTCCGATTCGCCACGTTGTTACGGAATCTTCTGCGCGAGCCATCTCGCTGTCACGAGCATGTGTAACTGATACAGCCGTACAACCGCGACCCAAAGGGTCAATAGGGTGCATTCACAACAACGTATTGCGCGCCTTGAGGCTGGTACCACGTGCTTCCGCAACGCTGATAGATCATGCCGCCATAGTTCACCGGAGCGCAACCCGGTGGTACCGAATTCACTATCGAACCCACAATCGCTGACGTGACGCCGACGGCAGCAGTCACTGCCGCAGCCGTTGCCACCGGATGGTAGTCGTTGTCCCATCCGCCGTGATAATCGCCATGTGCATTCACGTTGACGTTACGGTTGACATTCACGTTTCTATTCACGGTGTTCACGCTGGTGTTTCGCACGTTGCGCGTACGCGCATCGACATGTGCGTTGTTCAGCCGCGCGCCCCCACGTGGTGCGTGTGCAGCGCCGCCCGCACCGCGTTGAACGTGATGGCCGCCGCCACGCCCAGCGGCTTCGGCCGGTCGCTGTGCTGTCGTGGCAAGAAGTGCCGATAGCGTTGTTGCGAGTAGGAGCGCCCGGTTCACCCCGTATGCAATGTTCACGATTCACTCCTCCTTTGCGCTGGCTGGAACCAGGTCGACCTGTTTGGCACCCGTTGGCGGCCGGAACGCAAACGCTGAATTCCTGAACGTAGGTGAGGTCACCCAGTCGATCATCGACGTCGACTGCGGTCGAGCGTCGTCATCGCGCCGTGTAATGACGAGCTTTCGCGGCAAGGAGTTACCGTCTGCCGTGATCCAGATTTGCCAGTCGACGTCGTGCTGTCGGAAGGCGTAGTGATTGCATACGTCTTTGCCGACATAATCCTGCCCCGCATACATAGCGGATTCGAACTGATCGGCCGGCGCATTCGGCGTGCCCCAGACAAACAGATCTGCAAGTGGAATCTCGACCCCGAAACGGGCACGGAAATCTTCGACCAGGTTGGCAAGGTTGCCGTCGAACGGTACGCTGGAGTAATACTTGAGCGCCGGGGTGTACAGCCAGACGGTCCTGCCGTCATAGAAGATCTCGCGCGCGTTGCGAGCGCTGTGTATGACGACGCGGATCCGGTTCGGGCGATCGACATCAAGGATCGCGGTTGCCGTGTGCTGAAGCTTCTGTCCGTCTTCCAGTACACGCTCTCCAGTCAGCTCGGTCGAAACGCTAAAGCGTTTCAGCGCCTGCAGGTGCGCACCCATGTCGCGAAGCGCGTTGACCGCCCCAGGGTCCACGGCTTTTGTCTCGCTTGTTGCCGATGCTGCGGAAGCTTCCTGTGCATGTATCGGCGCAACGGCCATCGCTCCTGCCAGTAATGCCTGAGCCAGAATTGTTCCCTTCATCGCGCCCTCCCTGAAGGCTCAGAGGTTCTTCGGTAACAGTTGCGCGGCGCGCTTCTATCCTGGCCAGTCGCCTTCCGTCCGCGAAGTCACGCTCTGACGAGATGTGCGAAAGGTCACCACGACGGGGGTGCCGTATGTATGCGCGTTTGCGTCAACAAGACTAGACGTTAATAAGCGCTGGCGTTATCCAAAAAGCGAAGTGAGCTTGATTGCGTGAGTTAAAGCTGCGTTGTCTTGGCATCAATCAAGAATGAGTAAAAGCGACCACCCGACAACAGGGGGCGCGTAAAAATGGCAGTCTTGAACGTAGGATCACTTATTAATCTAGCGAGCCTTTTCGCTTTTTGGATATCACTTTTCGCAATCATCGCCTAGTCTTCTTCCGGAAGAACACGGGTTTTCAAGCCAGAGGCGTGAGCATCGCGGCAGCGGCAACCCCGAGAGCACGCACTCGCAGCGGAATCAGGAAAACGCGTAGTCCCACGTGGCATCACTATTTGCCGGATCGTGAAATCGGTAGAAGTGAAGCAACGGCTAGGACCTAACTCGAGACGAGGACTTGTGAATGATCGACATGCTGAGAATTTCCAGATTCTTAGCCTGGATTGCAGCGATGGCGCTGCTTCCAGCACCGGTTCATGCTCAGAGCGATTCTGATCTTGCCAAGCAACTGAGCAACCCCGTTGCCGCTTTGATCAGTGTCCCGTTTCAGTTCAACTACGACGGCGATATCGGTGCGAACCGTGACGGCAATAAGTATCTTCTCAATTTCCAGCCGGTTATTCCTTTTCACCTGAACGACCAGTGGAATCTGATCTCGCGGACCATCGTGCCTGTAATTTCGCAGGCCGATATCACGCCCGGCTCAGGCTCGCAAACGGGACTGGGAGATGTCGTTCAAAGCTTTTTCTTCTCACCGCAAAAGCCGACGGCGAGCGGACTGATCTGGGGTGTCGGGCCGGTTTTTCTGCTGCCAACGGATACGGATCGCCTGCTCGGGGCCGAGAAATGGGGGGCGGGGCCGACCGCAGTATTGTTGTGGCAGGCAAATGGCTGGACATACGGCGCATTGGTGAACCATATCTGGTCGTTCGCTGGCAATGCAAACCGGCCCGGCGTGAGTTCGACGTTTCTGCAGCCTTTCCTCAATTACACGACCTCGACTGCATGGACGTTCGGCCTGAACACGGAGTCGACATACGACTGGAACCGTCATCAGTGGTCGACGCCGATCAATGCGACCGTCAGTAAGCTGCTGAAATTCGGCAAGCAGCCAGTGAGTGTCGGCGGTGGCGTCCGGTATTGGGCCGCCAGCCCGAATTCAGGTCCTCACGGCTGGGGGGCGCGTCTGATCGTCACCTTGCTCTTCCCGAAGTGAGTTCACGCACCGATACCGGGTTCTCAAGGGAACGTGAAGGCGTGTGGGCTCTGGGCGCCCGAATCGAAAAGGCGCGAACTGTGGCGAATGCCACGAGCTCTCCGGTATTTTCCGCTCAACGTCCCGAAGGACCATGCCATGGCGACATTCGTTGACCACCCTGCAGTCATGTTTGTCGTGCTTCTCGTGCTCTTCATCGGCGCGGTGGCGTTCGGCGCGTTCACGTTGAAACGGATTGTGACGCTAACGGATGCTGAACGTGACGATTTCAATCTGATCCAGACGTCGACGTTGACACTGCTGGCTCTCCTCATTGGTTTCAGCTTGTCTATGGCCGTCAACCGATACGACCAGAGAAAAAGTCTGGAGGAAGAAGAAGCCAATGCGATCGGAACGCAGTACGCGCGGGCTGATCTGGTGGACCGGAAATTCGGCGATCCAATGAAGGCGGCACTGGTACGCTACGCGCACCTCCGCCTGGCTGATTATCAAACGCGCGATCATGACGAGCGCGCCCGTATCGGGCACGAAACAGCAGCGCTGCAGGCAGAACTGTGGCGACTGGCAAGCGCTGCTGCAATCGACAAACCAACACCGGTTTCCGCTGTCGTTGCAACCGGCATGAACGACGTACTCAATTCGCAGGACTACGCGCAGGCCGCGCGCATCAATCACATCCCGGTCGGCGCGTGGATCCTGATGTTTCTGATCGCGATTTTTGCATGCGTGGTGCAAGGCTACGGCGCAAAAGGCAAGCTGCGGCGCGGCGTGCTCATCACGATCCTTCCAGTCACAGTATCACTGTCGCTGGCGCTGATTGCCGATATCGACAGCCCACGCGGCGGCATCATCCGCGTTCAGCCTCTGGATTTGATGCGTCTCATCCATTCGCTGGAAAGGTGAGCGTCCGTTGTCGAGGCCCATACATCGATTTACATCTCAAGGGGACGAGCATGAGAGCAAGGTACTACCTGCGTACATTTGGCCTGATCTTTGCACTTGCAACGGGCGAGGCAATGGCGCAGCAAGCGCAGACGCACGTAACAGATAAAAATTTTGCGCGCGCGATGACGGATCTCGCGATGCAGAAAGAGGTCGATCAGGGTGCCAACAACGCATGGCATCACCATAGGAAGACCATGGCGCTGTCGGAGCAGCCGGCCCCGCTGATGAATCGCGATACTGTTTATTCTTTCGCTGTTCTCGACGGCGGCGGCGACGTGGCGATCACCTTGCCGCCCAATGACGGGCGTTACATGTCATTGCACATCGTGAATCATGACCACGTCACCTACAAGGTGTTCTACGGTCCTGGCAGATACGTGATTCCCGCCAGCAAAACGACTGATTTTTTCTATGCGAATGTGCGGATGCAGATCAATGACAAAGATCCAGAGGACGTCAGGAAGGTCAACCAATACCAGGATGAACTGAAAATCGAGTACCTCAATGGATACCAGCCGAAACCGTTCAAGGTCACCAACTGGAATATGAAAGACTTTGAGAAGGTCCGAAGCCATTACGTCGCAGAAGCGCAGAAAGAAGGGATACGCGACACGATGGGGACCGAGGCGCACCCGGTCTCGCTTGACGCCCGCAACCGCGGGGTTTCAATCGCGACGGGTCTGCTACCCGACAACGACGCCGTGTATCTGACGGCCAAGCACGTGGTAACGATGGGAAAAACGTACAAGGCGACCTACCAGGTACCGGAACTGGTCGATCCCAAACTTGGTTTCTATTCCGTTACCGTCTACGGCGATGACCAGTATCTGAAAACGGACAAAGGGTCCACCATCAGCAACACCGAGATCAAACTCAATCCCGACGGCAAGACCTTCGACATTTACTTCGTCCCTGAGAGCGAATTCGGCAAGGGCGGTCATGCGAACGAACTGATCATTCCCACCGCACCGTTCTGGACCTGCATGCGCATCTATATGCCTGGCGCTTCCGTAGTCAACGGAAAGTACAAGCTTCCCAAGCTGAGTTGATCCGCGTTGTCGCGTCAGCCACCAGGCGTCGCTGACGGGGCATTCGCGGCATCTGAGTTCAAACCAACGATCCCGGGGAATGAAAAGCCGTCATGTCTAATTCACTCTCGCATTCCACCGCTCTTCCTCGGACCGTGCTTTGCGCGCTCGCTTCCGCGATTGCAATGGCAGCGTGTTCGACCACTGACCACCCGGCTACTGCGAACGCCACCAATATGGCAGCTCTCGCTGTAGCCGCGCCGACGGATCAGGAGATCGTGGACGCCTGGTCGTATCTGTACGCGCGCTACCTGGTCCTAAGGCAGGAGAACCATGACATCAACGTCGAGAAAGTGGGATACAACAGGATCAAATACAACCCGCTCGGTTCAGCGCAGTTTGTGAATCCCAACCTTGATGTCGCTTATCTGGAAGCATGGATCGCCGTCGACAGGGACCATGCGGTGATCCTTAACGTTCCCGACGTCTCGAAACGCTATTACACGGCACAGTTGCTGGACGGTTGGGGCGAGGTCATCACGAACATCAACGAACGAACCTTCCCTGAGCACCCGTATGGCAAGTTCGCACTGGTCATACGTGGCACCAATCCATCCATTCCGCCTGACGCGGTGAGAGTCGAGTTGCCAGCGGCGAAAGCGAAGCTGCTGGCCCGAGTGGAACTCAAAGGCACGCCGAACGAGGCCGCCAGATTGCAGAAGCAGTTCACGCTGGATATCCCGGACGGCATCCAGATTGACCCGCCCTTGACCATACCGGAATTCAGTCAGAAGGATCCGATCGGGGTCGCAGCGTTCGACAACCTGGCGACCGTACTCGAGAGCTATCCGGATCCAATGCCCGACGCGCCTCGGCACCAGGCCACGGCCAACAGGGTCGCCGACTACGTGAAGACAGGCCAGCCGGCCCGTGACCGGGTGGAGTCCGTAGTCAGGAAGCAGGCCGTGCCAGGCTTTCAGGCTGGCCTGAAGGGCTTCGGCAGCCAGAAGGGAGGCTGGTCAGTGGCCTATGTGACCGGGAAATTTGGCAACGATGTAATGGCGCGGGACATCATCGACTATGGCGGCCTTTGGGCGAATAGTTCCGACGAAGCACTTTATTTCGTCGGCCAGACCAGCGATACCGGACAGCTGCTGAACGGCGACAGAACCTACGAGATCCGCTTCCCGAGGGGTGACAAGCCTGACGGACATGTCAACGCTTTCTGGTCGGTCACCATGTACAGTTTGCCTGACTACCGCGTGGTACCAAATCCGGGCAAGCGGTACAACATCAACAACCAGTCGAAGCTCAAACCTAACACCGACGGTTCCACCAGCATCTGGCTGGCGCCGAAACTGCCCCCGCACGTCCCGGCGAGCAACTGGCTCCCAACGCCGCCCGGCAAGGGCATTTCGCTGAACTTCCGCATGTATCGTCCGAAGCAGGACGTGCTGGACGGGAACTGGTTCCCACCGCCAATCAAGCAGCTCGATTGATGCTTTCAGCCAGAAGGCACTAGCGCAGGTGGCTATTGGGGAGCCTGATAGCCTCTCCGGCTTCGCTGCGCGGGCCGGCCGCTGTTTTCGCGAGAATCAATATCACGCCCCTGAGTGTCGCATTTAGGTCGTGAATATGAGTTCGCTGATACAGGCAGTTGCGGTCCTACTACGCGACGCCACCAAGGGTCAGCAATCCACAGATGCTGACGTTTAACAAAAGAGACCTGAAAGTCGGCGGAGGCCGGGCGCCGTTGCGATGCGAGTGATCGACTGTCCGCTGTATTTTCAAAGCCGCCTATATGTCGCGTCGAGTCGATCGGCAGCAACGGGTCGGAAGTACGCGCTGACGACTGTCCGCTCCCGGGGCCGCGAAATTCCACTGCCCGCTTTCCGGCCATGAAAATGAAGAGCGAGATGACGCAAACCGACCCGTTGCCGGCGTCCGCCGGCTTTGCACCAGCGACTGATATTCAGCTGTTAGCAGACTCTTCCGTTGCGGCGGCATCTCGCTTCACTGCCACGCACTTGATCTCGACCAGCAAGCCAGGATGCGCGAGTTCGGTCACGCCTATCGAAGTCCAAGCGCATGTGCCGCGTGGAAAAACCCGGTTCTTCACCTCGCGAAAGATGGGCATATGCGTGCTCATCTGCACGTGGTAGGTCGTCATGTCGACAACATCTTCAAAAGTGCATCCAGCCGCTTCCAGAACCACGCGCAAATTTTCCCAGCACGCGAGGAATTGCGCCTCGGGCTCGGCGATGACTTCGAGGTCAACGGTACGCCCGACCTGCCCGGCGCAGAAAACTATGGAACCAGCCTTCACGGCCGGTACATAACCGGCGCGCTCTACGATACGTTGCATCGTCGGCGGGATGATCAATTCACGGACCGTCATGTGTGTTACCCGTTACAGGATCGAAGCGGTCATTCACCGCAGCCCAGATTATGACCGTGTGTGGCCGGTTTGGTCAGGTCGCTAACGGCCGCTTACTGACGCTCCACTCCGCAAAACCTGAGCGTGGCTGACTGACCGCTTCGCAGAAAGTTGGCTGACTGAAGTGGGTCGTCAACCGCCAGCCGCCCACCCAACGCTCACGCCACAGCGGCTGGTGTTGCCAGTTGTCGCTGCCGATTCCAGATAGTCCACGCAAATCCGCCCCTTCCTGGCCAACAAACCGCGCGCTAGTCCAACCAATCCCGCTCACCGACAAAATGGCTTGACTTCTACAACAAGCGAACTAATATACGCACCGCGTATATCCGGCGCAGCCATTTTCCGACAGGTGCCTTCATGAGCGTCCCGCAACAAGCCTTTCTCCGCGACGCCATGCGCCGCCTGAACATGACTCGCGAGACCTTCGCGGGCCGCATCGGTGTGTCCCGCCGGGCGCTGGATACGTGGTTGTTGCCCGACGACTCCCAGGAATCGCGGGCCATGCCGGAGATCGTCGAGCGCTTCGTGTCGGAAATCGTCGTGCATGGCGAGCCGGGCGATAGATATACGCAAAGCGTAGATTCGCAGTCGCTCGCGAGCCAGATGCTGTGGGAAGGCAAGCCACAGTTGCTGTCGGTCGACCAGTTCTCGCGCGACTCGGTGGAGGCGTTGTTTCGCGTCGCGGACATCATGCAGCCCATCGCACGGCGCCGCAAAATCTCGCGGGTGCTCGAAGGCGCGGTACTCGGCAATCTGTTCTTCGAGGCAAGTACGCGGACTCGCGTGAGTTTCGGCGCGGCATTCTGCCGGCTCGGCGGTTCGGTGTGCGACACCACCGGCTTCACGTTCTCTTCCATGGCCAAGGGCGAGTCGATCTACGACACGAGCCGCGTGATGAGCGGCTACGTCGACGCACTCGTGATCCGTCATCCCGAGCAAGGTTCGGTGGCCGAATTTGCGCGCGCGACCAATGTGCCTGTGATCAATGGTGGCGACGGCCCCGGCGAACATCCGAGCCAGGCGCTGCTCGACCTCTACACCATTCAGCGCGAGTTCTCGCGGCTCGGCAAGATCGTCGACGGGGCGCATATCGCGCTCGTCGGCGACCTCAAATACGGGCGCACCGTGCATTCGCTGGTCAAACTGCTGGCTCTATATCGCGGCATCAAGTTCACGCTGATTTCGCCGCCCATGCTGGAAATGCCGGGCTATATCATCGAGCAGATTTCGCGTAACGGGCATGTGATCGAGCAGACTCACGATCTGCCAACCGGACTGCGCGGCGCCGACGTCGTGTACGCCACGCGCATTCAGAAAGAGCGCTTTACCGACGAATCGTTCGAAGGCTACACGCCCGACTTCCAGATCAATCAGGCCTTGGTAGACAGCGTGTGCGGCAGCGATACGCTCATCATGCACCCGCTTCCGCGCGACAGCCGGCCGGGCGCGAACGATCTGAGCGTCGACCTCAATCACGACTCGCGACTCGCCATTTTCCGGCAAACCGATAACGGCATTCCAGTGCGGATGGCGATCTTCGCGGTGCTGCTCGGCGTCGAAAAACTGGTGCAGCACTCCATGCGCGACGCTGCATGGCGTCCGCCCGCATACCTCGGCCCCGATGATGCAGTGTTTCACGGCATCGACTGACGCAACGAAAAGATTAGTTCGGCCACCGAATCAAAATCGAATCAGAGCAAACACGCGGCACGAAGCATGAGCGTCAGGCTATCGCGCTACCACCGTTGCGCCTGAAGGTAGTTGCAAAGAACTGCACCTGATACTGCACCGCGTTGGCCCAGTACTTCCACGTGTGGCCGCCCGGCCGCTCCGCATAATGATGCGGCACGCCCAGTTCGATGAGCCGCGCATGCAGCATCCGGTTCGACTGCACGAGTGAATCGTTCATTCCGCAGTCGATCATCAGCGCAATATGCGCGCTCGCAAAGCTGCGCGCATGCTCGACGATAGGCTCGTCGTTCCAGAAGTCCGCATGCCTCGCAGGATCGCCGAACACCTGGTCGATGCCCGGTTCATCTTCGCAACCGCGCGGATCCACCGCGCCGCTCATGCTTCCCGCCGCCCCGAACTCGTCTGGCCGATCCAGCGCAATGTGAAGCGCGCCGAACCCGCCCATGCTCAAGCCGGTGATCGCGCGCCCTTCTTTCGTTGCAATGGTGCGGAAATGCATGTCGATGTACGCCACGACCTCGGTTCCGACGTAGGTCGTGTAACGGCTGCGCGAGTCGACCGGACTGTCGATATACCAGCTTTCGCGGCCGCCATCGGGCATCACGAGTATCACGTGGTAACGGTCGGCGAGTTTGCCGATGGGCGAATTGGCGGTCCAGTCGGTGTAGTCGCCGCCCGAGCCGTGCAACAGATAGACGACCGGAAAGCGGTCAGCCGCGTTGCCGCGCGCATAGCTGTCGGGCAGTACGACTGTCGCTTCCAGCGACTTGTGCATGGCCGCGCTCGGAATCGTCACGACACGGGACTGAAAGGCCCATGCCGGAGCGGCGACAAGCATCATTACGATCAGCCAGCAAAGACGCGCCTTACTCATGTTGTCGCTCTCCCTTTCTATGTGTCCGGGAACCCAGCGGGCATACCAACGACGCAAGCCATACGGGGCGGCAATATCCAGCGACGACTCTAGCAACGGCGACTTACAGCCAAATTTCAGTAAACCCTAAGATTGGTATCACGCGATGCGCAGCGCATGCTTTCGAGCATGCGTGCGCAATGCAACTATTTGACGTGAACACCGAAGCCCTCGCGACCGGGTGCAATGTCGTCCTTCAACGTAAGCTCGGGAATCCGATAATCGCCGCCGTTCTGCGCGCGGAAGGGTATCGGCGCCGTGTTCCAGAGATTGTCGAGGCGCTCGCCGAGCGCGTTGCGCACTTCGACATATTTCTGTTCGTCGATGCGGCTCGTGCGATGCACCACGAACGGCGGCAGTACATCGAAGCCGGGGTAATACAGTATGCCGTGCTGGATCGGGAACAACAGGTCGTCGATCGGACCGTTGATGCCGCGCGGACTATAGTGCGATTCCCATCCGCCCGTCGTGACTACGAGCATCGCGCGTTTCCCGGCGACGTTTCCCTCGCCGTAGCGGTCGCCCCAGCGCGCGTCCGAGTGCTCGCCCACGCCGTATGCCAAGCCGTATGCGTAGACCCGCTCTACCCAGCCCTTCATGATCGCGGGCATTGAAAACCACCACAGCGGAAATTGCAGAATCACCGCGTCTGCCCATTTGAGCTTTGCCTGCTCCGCTGCGATGTCCGCGCTTTGCAGTCCGTTTTCGAACGCATATTTCGACGCGCGTGAAGGATCGAAGCGATCGCCGGTTGTGTGAGCGACGCTATCGCCTGCATCCAGCGCCGCCTTCCAGTTCATCGCATACAGATCGGAAACCTGAACAGCGTGCCCCGCGTCGCGCAGGCGCTTGACGGAAAACTCCTTCAGCGATCCATTGAGCGACCGTGGCTCTGGATGAGCATAAACAATGAGAACGTTCATTTGCGCTTGCCTCTTTCATGTCTGGAAGAACACACGATAGGCGTCGCCACGGTATATTAGAAATGAATTGCTGATATGACAGGTATTACCGTGAATAATCTCCGCAAGCTGGACCTGAACCTTCTCGTTACGCTCGACGTTTTGCTGGCCGAGCTGAACGTCACGCGCGCGGCTGAGCGGCTGAATTTTTCGCAACCTTCCGTGAGCGTGCATCTGGCCAAGCTTCGCGATCTGCTGGGCGATCCCCTGCTGCTGCCCGGTCCGCGCGGCATGCGTGCGACGGCCCGTGCCGAGGCGCTGCGCGAGCCGTTGCGGCAAGCGTTGGAGGCATTAGAGCAAGCCGTGGCGCCCGCGCGTCCGTTCGACCCGGCGCAGGCTGCGCACACCTGGCGCGTTGCCGCGACGGACTACGCGGAATCGACCATCGTCTTGCCAGCGTTGCCGGGCCTGCGCGCGGCGGCGCCAGGCACCCGGCTCGCCATAGTGGAGGCGGCGCCGCCCCGCATCGCACGGCAGGCCGAACAGGGCGAGATCGACCTCGGCTTTCACACGAGCGAAGGAGCGCCCGCCGGTTTGCGACGAAGAGTGCTGTTCGCCGAGCGCTACGTGCTTGCCGGCCGCGCCGGTCACCCGCGCCTGAAACGGCGGCCGACACTCGCGCAATTCTCGAAGTTCGAGCACGTGATCGTGTCGCCCGACGGCGGCGGATTCGCCGGCGCGACCGACGAAGCGCTCGCCAAAGCCGGCCTCTCGCGCAGAGTCGTGCTCTCGGTGCCGCACTTTCTCTTCATGATTTCCGCGCTTGCCAACACCGACCTCGTGGCGATGGTGCCCGAGCGGCTGGTCCGCGACAACGCCGCACTATGCGTGGTCCAGCCGCCCGTCGAGGTGCCGGGCTACGAAATGGCGATGCTGTGGCACGAACGGTCGCATCGGGATCCGGCTCACCAGTGGCTGCGAGCGCATATTGCAGATTCCGTTTGAAGCGACGTGGCCTTAACACGTGGCGTTAATACGTTGCGTTAACCGTTGGCGCGGCCAATGGCATCCAGTTTCGCGAGTATTTCGTCGTTCAACTCGATCTGTGCGGCGTGCAGGTTCTCGCGCAAATGCCCGACGGACGACGTGCCCGGAATCAGCAGGATATTGGGCGCGCGCTGCAGCAGCCATGCAAGCGCCACTTGCATCGGCGTTGCGCCGATCGTTGCCGCGATGTCGGTCAGCGCGGACGACTGGATCGGCGTAAAGCCGCCCAAAGGAAAGAACGGTACGTAAGCAATGCCCTTGGCCGCCAGTTCGTCGATCAGCGCGTCGTCGGCGCGGTGCACCAGGTTGTAGTGGTTCTGCACGCAGACGATGTTAACGATGCGCTGTGCTTCGGCAATCTGCGCCGGCGTGGCGTTGCTCAGGCCGATATGCCGGATCAGGCCGCGCTGTTGAAGTTTGGCGAGCGCGGTGATCTGCTTTTCGACCGATCCTTCGCTCGGCGCGTGCACGTCGCCCATCATCCGCATATTCACCACTTCGAGCGCGTCGAGCCCGAGGTTGCGCAGATTGTCGTGTACGCCGCGCTCGAGATCCTCGGGCTCCTGCGCCGGCAGCCAACCGCCGTCGCTGTCCCGTACCGCGCCGAGCTTCGTGACGATCACGAGATCGTCGGCATACGGATGCAGCGCCTCGCGAATCAGCTGGTTGGTGATATGCGGGCCGTAAAAATCGCTGGTGTCGATGTGATTGACGCCGCTAGCCACCGCTTCACGCAGCACGGCGATCGCGGCGTCGCGGTCTTTCGGCGGCCCAAACACGCCGGGTCCGGCGAGCTGCATGGCGCCATAGCCCATGCGCCGCACCTCGCGGCCGCCGAGCAAAAATGTCTTTGTCATATCGAGGTTTGTCATGGTGCTCTCCTGTCTTTGTAGGTGAGCCCAGTATGGCGGGGATTGCACCGTTTAATAAAGCGGGCTAACGTGCACGGGTTGTTCAATTTTGTGAACAGTGACATGGAACTAAACGACCTGACCGCTTTCATTTCAGTCGCGCGCGCGGGCGGCTTTCGCGACGCCGCGCGCACGAGCGGCGTTTCCGCGTCGAGCTTGAGCATTGCCGTGCGCCGCCTCGAAACGAAGCTCGGTCTGCGCCTGTTGAACCGTACGACCCGCAGTGTCGCGCCGACCGAAGCCGGCCTGCGTCTGCTCGAAAAACTGACGCCGCTCTTCAGCGAAATGGAAGCGGCGCTCGACGTGCTCAACGTGTTTCGCGACCGGCCGAGCGGCACGCTCAAACTGAACGTGCCGGCGAGCGCGGCGCGCATGGGATTGCCCGGTGTGATAGCGCCGTTTCTAAAGGCCTATCCGGACATACGGGTGGAAGTGGTCGTCGAAGACGGCTTTGTCGACGTGCTTTCCATTGGCTGCGACGCGGGCATCCGTTACGACGAGCGGCTCGAGCAGGACATGATCGCGGTACCGATCGGCCCGCGCGTGGAACGCGTCGCCACCGCCGCCGCGCCGGAGTATTTGGAGGCACGCGGACGCCCGCAGCACCCGCGCGACCTCCTTACGCATGCTTGCCTGCGCGTCCAGTTTGCCGGCGGCGCGACGCCGACGTGGATCTTCGAGCGCGACGACGAAGTGGTGCAACTGAATCCGTCGGGACCGTTGCTCGTGCGTCCCGGTGCAGCGCTCGACCTCGTGATCAGCGCAGCGCTCGCGGGCGTGGGCGTAATTCACCTGTTCGAAGACATGCTGAAGCCGCACCTCGACAGCGGTGCATTGCAACCGGTTCTCGAACCTTGGTGGCAGAGCTTCTCGGGGCCCTTTCTCTACTATCCCGGACACCGTCACGTGCCCGCGCCCTTACGTGCGTTCGTCGATTTTTTGAAGGACCGCAACGGTTGAGTGGACGGGGCCGCAAATTCGACGCCGCGTGGGCGATTTGCTGTGATAATGGGCTGCCGCCACCGGAGCGCACGCACATTCTCGAACTCAGATCCACCGCACCATGAAGAACGACACACGCGTTAGCCCCCTGCGCAACTTCGCCGAATTCGTTCGCGCCGAGCGGGTTCGTTTGACCGAACAATGGATGAACGCAGTTTTTGGCGACGTCGATCTGGTGGAAGCCGATAAGCTCACGTATCAGCAACTCGCCGATCATCTTCCCGAAATTCTCGACGGCCTGTGCGCGGCGCTGGAGGTCGACGATCTGGAACACGTCGAAACGGAGATCGAACGCGACGCGCGCAAGCACGGCATAGTGCGCTGGCGTCAAGGCTACCGGATCGAAGAACTGGTGCGCGAACTAGACCTGTTCCACCTGGTACTCGCCGATGTACTCGACGAGTACGCCACGCGCGACAACGGATTCACCCGCAGCCACGAAAAGCGCGCGCGTCGCCTGATTGCAGAAGCGCTGAGCATGGTCACGCTTGCGTCGATCAAGGAAGTGGTCAGCGAACGCGACCGCAAGATCGACGAATACACCGGTCGGTTGGAGCGCGCCAATCACGAATTGACGCTGAAACAGCGGCTCGTCAGCGAGTTGTACGAGTCGCGCATGCACATCACGCGCAGTGTCGTGCACGATTTGCGCAACTTCCTGAATTCATTCTCAATGGCGCTGCAGCTGATCGCTCGCGTACCCGCCAAGGCCGACACCGCGTTGCAGCTAGCGAACCGGCAGGCGGCGGACATGAAGGCGCTTGTCGAGCAGATGGTCGAGTACTCGGTCATTCTCGGCGACGGTACGCCGCTCACGCTCGAACAGGTCGATCTGCATGAGCTCTACGAGGAGCTTGTGGCGTCGTCGCGGCCGTCCATCGAAGAGAAGGGGCTGACGCTGCGCGCGGCGTTCGATCCGGCGCTGCCCGCCGTCACGTCGAACCGCCTGAAGATCAAGCAGATCGCCGTCAACCTGCTCACCAATGCGACCAAATACACCAAGTCGGGACAGGTCGAGTTGTACTTCCTGACGGCCGGTCCGCAGCACTGGTCGATCCGCGTGTCGGACACCGGCGTGGGCATCGCACCCGCCGATGCCGACCGGGTGTTTGCCGAATTCGAGCGCGCCGCCGGCGAGGAAATTCCCGGCACCGGGTTGGGTCTCGCCATCGTCAAGGAACTGTGCCGCGTGCTCGACGGGCACATCGACTTCGCGTCACGCGAAGGCGTGGGCACCACCTTCACGATCCGCTTTCCGTTGACGCTCGCGGAACCGGAAGAAGAGGCGTAACAGCAGACGCGGCGGACAGCGATCATCGTGTCGCCGCGCTGCTGGTCATGCGCGGGCATGCGCTCATTGCGCCATCGCCGTTGTTCAACCCGTGCATCACAACCTCTGAAGATGTCCCGTCGCGGCGCGCCAGTTCCGCGAGATCGAGCAAGGCGGCGTAGCGCGCGGGGCAATCCGCAGACGGAACGAGTTCAGGAAGTTCGCGCGGCAACTCCGGATTTGCCATGAACCTCTGCACGGCGATCACCAGCGCGGTCGCCACGATGATCGTCGCCCATACGCTTGCTTTGCGAACCGTCGATGCATCCGATGCCCGCAACCGCCGCCGGCGTGACGCGGCAACACGTTGCTCGTCTGCGTTCGCGCTGCCCGGCGGCATCCCGCGTGTGACTTTGAAGCGACTCGGCCGACGGGCGCGGCTGGCTAGAGTAAGGCGCATTCTTAATGACATGGCGTTCGCTCTTCATGCCCAGTGCGCCGGTACATACACATTGCCGACCCAATGGCCCGGCACCCAGACTGCCGGACGCGGCGCGGGCGCAAGATAAACGCGGCGCGGCGCTACGTAGACAACCGGCGGCGGCGCATACACCACTGGCGGAGCGACATAAGCAACGGGCTTCGGCGCGATCACGACAGCCGGCGGGGGCGGCGGCGGTGCATACACCACGGGCTTCGGTGTCACGACGACAGCCGGCGCAGGCGGCGGTGCATAAACCACGGGCGGCGGCGCCACTACGACAGCGGGCGCGGGCGGCGGCGGCGCGACATAGACAACCGGCTTGGGTGCAACCACGACGGCCGGCGGCGGATACACCACCGGTTTCGGCGCGACGACGACGGTCGTGCCGCCCGTCGCCACAACGCCCGTGCTCACCACGGTTCCACTCGAACTCACCGTATTGCCATGCGTGCCGGTCACGCTGGTGGACGTCGTCACTACGCCGGGCGCGACCCGCGTCGCGGTGCCGGAATGTGCGACCGTGTTTCCATCCGATCCAGTGACCGTTCCCGAACGCGAGCATGAAGAACCGGCGCAACTCGTTGACGCTGAGTGATCGACCGTATCGCCGTTGGAGCGCGTCACCGATCCCGACGACGAGTACTGCCCAGCGCCCGTCTTCGTTACTTCGCCGGAGGTGGTGGCCGTCTTGCCATCTGGTCCGGTGAGCGCGCCCGTATGCGAACACGTGCCGCCCGCGCAACTGGTGTCGCCAGAGTGCTGCACCGAGTTTCCGTAGCGGCCCGTCGCAGTGCCCGAATTCGAAAACTGACCGGGCGAATTGCGAGTAACCGTGCCGGCGTTGGTAGCGGCACCGCCATAAGGTCCGACGACACCGCCAGCATGCGAGCAGCTGCCGCCGCCGCACGAGCCATAGTGACCTTCGTTATAAACGCCGCGCGACGTGTAAGCGGTTCCGTGCTGCGACCACGCGAATGCCGACGCGCTGCCCAGTGCGAGCATTGCCGTTGTTGCAGTCAGCGCGAGCTTGCGCAGTGTGCGGCGAGCGGAAGGCGAAAAAGAAGTGACGGCCGCAGATGAAGCGCCGCTGACCGGGACTGCGAACGAATGAGTTTTCACGGGTATGTCCTTCGTGGAATCAGGCCACGTCGTGCGACTGCTGCTGCTGCGCTGTGTGGCGATGAACGGACTATAGGAGGACGCGCCGTGGCAGTCAGCAGTGAAGATATGTCACGCTGTTTCATCGTGAAAGAAGCCTTCTGGGCAAGGCTTCCCGAGCATTTTGTAGAGGCGGTGACATACGCCGACATACTTTGCATCGGCGAAAACGCATCGTGCCGCATGGCTATCCGGGCGACCAGGCGACGACGCGCTGCAGTGTGGCTACGGGAAATAGCGGCCGATTTCCGTTGACAACGTGTGCGGCAAAACGGCACACTCAATTCATGTTGACGCACATCTCCATCGCCGTAGCGATTAATCACCCGAAGCGAGCCATCATCGGCTGGCCTATGGGAGCATGTTTGCGTTAGCAGTCTGAATCTGCAAAGCAAGACCCCAAGGCCCCGCCGGTAACGGAAGGGGCCTTTTGTTTTGTGGGCGCCTCTGTCGGCCGGCTCCAAACCGGAGAGCAAGATGGATCAGGCAAGCCCGCAGTGCATGCAAGACGACGCACATCGTTATGCGTATTACCAGGACGAGCGTCTACCGAAGGTGGTCGTGCATTTCCCGGTCGTGCCGGGCGCGACGCTGACATGGCGTGTCGAAGCGGACAGCACGCTTACGGTGAAGGGCGCGCGCCTCTGGCTGACCCGCATCAGTTCTCCGTACGATCACTGGATCGCGCCGGGTCAAACGTTCAGCCTGCAGCGCGGCGAACGCATATGGCTCAGCGCTGACGGCGAACGAACAGCGCATGTTTCGCTGAGCTCCGCGCTGCCCGCTAAAGGCATTCTCGCGCGCTGGCTCGGCCGGCTCGCCGGTTTGAGCCTGGGGCCGCCGAGCCCGCGCTGACATGCGTTGTCAGGCTCCGCGCATGTCGCGTGAACTCGCTGCATGCACAGCACAAGGCTAAAAAAACAACGGCGCGACGGCCGGCAAGGCCATCGCGCCGCGCAACGACATACGCTTCATTGAGGCGTGCTTTGCGCCGCGTCTTGCGGCGTGACTTGTACAGCCGCGGCCGAAACGAATACCGCGTGAATCGTGTCGCCCACCTTCACGTCTGCAAGATCGACTTGCGGACCGACTTCGAGCGTTTGGGTCTGATACGCGCCGCGCAGGGTGACAAGGCGCCGCTTGCGATCGATCTTTTGCACGGTGGCAAGCACTTCGACCTGCCGCGCCGATTCGAAGCCGCCCGACGCAGGTGTATAGACCTGCGTATCGACGCGTTCACGAATGCCCTTGCCTTTTCCCGTCACCCGTTCTGCCTTGACCAGCAGCGCGTTTTTATACAGCGCATCCACGTGGTCGCCCACCTTCAGTTTTTCGAAACCGGCGACTTGCTGGCCCACGAGCACGATCACAACGTTGCCGTTCGCCCCCTGCAGCGTGAGCGAGCGGCTGCCAGGATCGATGCCCACGATGGTGGCCTTCATATGCACAGGCTGCACGGCACTGACGACACCTTGCGCGGCGCTCGCCAAGGGCTCTTGCGCCCACGCCGGCTGAGCCGCGGCGAGCACCGCTGCCGTCAATGCTGCTCCTATCGTCGCTGCATTCATTTACGCTCTCCTTGAAAAATCGTCCCGGCCACGTTGCCCATTTCGCATAATGTCCAATGGGAAATATTCAGGACGCTTGACTAAAGATGTAGCGCAACGATTGTACATGCCTTACAGGAAGCTTCAATTGCGAGCCGGTATGACGCTTGCCGACGCGCGACGCAAAAAGAAACAGCCTCTTCGCGGCAGCGAAGAGGCTGTTCAGAAACGCAAAGCGCGGCACGCGCGCTAGACCATCACACGCGTTCGATTGCGATTGCGATGCCCTGCCCCACGCCAATACACATCGTGCACAGTGCGAAGCGTCCCTGCGTGCGTTGCAGCTGGTACATCGCGGTCGTCACGAGGCGCGCGCCGCTCATGCCGAGCGGATGACCCAACGCGATTGCGCCGCCGTTCGGGTTCACGCGTGCGTCGTCGTCTGCCACGCCGAGCGTGCGCAGCACCGCAATACCTTGAGAAGCAAACGCCTCGTTCAACTCGATCACGTCGAACTGATCGATGGTCATGTTCAGGCGCGCCATCAATTTTTGTGCGGCGGGCGCCGGGCCCATGCCCATTATGCGCGGCGCGACACCCGCCGTCGCGATGCCGAGAACGCGGGCCCGCGGCGTGAGGCCGAACCGCTTTGCCGTCTCTTCGTTGGCCAGCAGCAGCGCCGCTGCGCCGTCGTTGACGCCCGATGCGTTGCCTGCCGTTACCGTGCCATCCGGGCGCACGACGCCCTTCAGTTTCGCGAGCGTTTCCAGGCTCGTCTCACGCGGATGCTCGTCTTGCGACACCGTGATCGGATCACCCTTCTTCTGCGCGATCGTCACGCCGACGATTTCCTGCGCGAGCGTGCCGTCCTTCTGCGCGCGCGCGGCTTTCTGCTGACTGCGAAGTGCGAACGCGTCCTGATCGGCGCGGCTGATGTTGTAGTCGGTCGCGACGTTTTCGCCGGTCTCCGGCATCGAGTCGACGCCGTACATCTGCTTCATCAACGGATTGACGAAACGCCAGCCGATGGTCGTGTCGTAGATGTCTGCCTGGCGCGAAAACGCGCTCGTTGCCTTGCCCATGACAAACGGTGCGCGGCTCATGCTCTCGACGCCGCCCGCCACCATCAACGCGGCCTCGCCGGACTTGATTGCGCGCGCGGCGATGCCGACCGCGTCCATGCCCGAGCCGCACAAGCGGTTCACGGTCGAACCCGGCACGTCTTTAGGCAGCCCTGCGAGCAGCAACGACATGCGCGCGACGTTGCGGTTGTCTTCGCCAGCCTGATTCGCGCAGCCGTAGATGACGTCGTCGATGACGCTCCAGTCGACGTTCTTGTTACGCTCCATCAGCGCCTTCAGCGGCACCGCGCCCAGATCGTCTGCGCGAACCGACGACAGCGAGCCCGCATAGCGGCCGATGGGGGTGCGAATCGCGTCGCACAGGAATGCTTCGGTCATGTCATGTCTCCAGTGATGTGCTGCGCGCGCCGTGCCGTCAGCATGAATGCGTGGCACGGGCGGATGCGTCGAGCATCGGCCGGGCGGCTGCCGGGCAGCCGTCGCGTGAATTCAGCTTAGCGCAGGATGGTGAACGATGCGTTCGAGTTGCCGGCCGTTTTGTTCTTTATGCGAACATACGGTCATATATCGAACAACAAGGCTCGATAATAGGCGCGTGGCGGAAACGCTGTCAAGCGCGCTCCGCCCGTCATCAGGGAATACGTGAGAGGCGTCAGCCGCGCCGGGCAAGCGTCTGACAATTGATGCGCCCGCGCCGCCGCCACGCTGCGGGGCCGCAACGCGAGGTCCGGCGGGCGCTTTAGTGACCTTCTAATGGACGTTCAGCGAAACTTCAGCGGACCTTCACGCCCTCGTCCGCGATATAGGCGCGGATCACGTCGGCAAAGGTCTGCTCGCCGCGCAGGCCCAGTTGTTCGGCGCGCGATGTGTCCCAACGTCCCGGCCAGCTACCGACGATTTTTTCGATGCGCGCGTCCGGCTGCCAGACGATCCGCTTCGCGACCTCATCGCCAGCCACTTCGCGCAGCGCCGCCACCATCTCGTCGACGCTCACGGAGATGCCCGGCAGATTCAGCACGCGTTGATTGCCCAGCGCGGCGGCATCGAGTTCGAGCCCGGCAATCAGGCATTCGATCGCTTTGCGCGGCGACAGCAGCCACAGCCGCGTGGCGCCGTTGACGGGGCACACAGCCTCTTCGCCGTTCAGCGGCTCGCGGATGATGCCGCTTGCAAACGACGACGCCGCCGCATTCGGCTTGCCGGGCCGCACGCTGATCGTGGGCAGCCGCAGCACGCGTCCGTCGACGAAACCGCGCCGCGAATAGTCGTTGAGCAGCAACTCGGCAATCGCCTTTTGCGCGCCGTACGACGATTGGGGATTCAGCGCAGTATCGTTCTGCACGATGTCGGGCAAGTCGCCGCCGTACACCGCGACCGAACTCGTGAACACCACGCGCGGCCGGTGTCCGCGTTCGCGGCAAACGTCGAGTAGCAGGCGCGACGCGTCGAGATTGATGCGCATGCCGAGATCGAAGTCGGCTTCCGCCTGACCGCTCACGATCGCGGCAAGGTGAAAGATCGCCGCGGTGTTGCCGTCGATTGCACGCTCGAGCACGCTGCGCTCCGCGATATCGCCCACTTCGGTGCGCACGCGGCTGTCGCCGAAATCGTTCGCTTGCACGACGTCGAGCAAGACGAGTTCGGAGATGGCTTGCGGCGCGCCTTGCGCGTCGTTCAACGAACCGCGCGAGAGCAGTTCGCGCGCAAGGCGTTGGCCGAGAAATCCCGCGCCGCCGGTTATCAGTACTTTCATGATTGGCTAGTGTCCTCGTTATATCCTGGTCAAGCGGCGTTCAGATACGGTTTGAGCCAGCCGAGCCCCGCGGAAGTCGCGGCGCGCGGGCGGTATTCGCAGCCGATGTAGCCGTCGTAGCCGAGTGAGTCAATGACATCGAAGAGATACGGATAGTTGATCTCGCCCGTATCCGGCTCGTGCCGCTCGGGTACGCCTGCAACCTGAATGTGACCAATGCCCGCCTGATCGCGCTTGAGCTTCACCGCGAGATCGCCTTCCACGATCTGGCAGTGGTAACAGTCGAACTGCACCTTGAGATTTGGCTCGCCGACTTCCGCGCAGATTGCTTGCGCCTCGTCCTGCCGGTTGAGAAAAAAGCCCGGCATGTCGCGTGTATTGATCGGTTCGATCACAATCATGATGCCCTCGGTTTGCGCGGCCTTCGCGGCGTACGCGAGGTTTTGCAGATACACCTCGCGATGCCGCTCGCGCGGCTGATCCGCGCCGATCAGGCCCGCCATCACATGCAGCTTGCGATTGCCGATCACACGCGCGTATTCGAGAGCCGTTTCGATGCTGCGGCGGAACTCGTCTTCACGTCCGGGCAGCGTTGCGATGCCGCGCTCGCCGCTCGCCCAGTCGCCTGGCGGCGCGTTGAAGAGCGCTTGTGTCAGACCGTTGGCGTCGAGCCGCGCCTTGATTTCCGCGGCGCGAAAATCATACGGAAACAGAAACTCGACCGCTTTGAAACCGTCTTTTGCGGCAGCAGCGAAACGGTCCAGAAAAGCGTGCTCGTTGTACATCATCGACAGATTGGCGGCGAAGCGAGGCATGGCGGCAACTCCTTTGAAGCTGTGTTCAGCGCGCGGCAACCGAAGCTGGAGCAGCAACGTAGGCGCCGCGCGGCGCTTTTAGCGATTGACCAGTCTGGCCGGCGTGAGCCACGTAGCAATCGCGCCAATCACCAGCATGCCGGCCAGCACATACATGCCGGTCTGCGTGCTGTGCGTCAGATCCTTCAGGTAGCCGATCATGTAGGGACTCGCGAAACCCGCGAGATTACCGATCGAATTGATGATCGCGATGCCGGCCGCTGCGGTCGCGCCCGACATGAAGGCCGTCGGCAGCGACCAGAAGAGCGGCGCGCAAGTCAGCACGCCGGCAGCGGCGAGCGACAGAAACGCGATGGACACCACCGTGTTGCTCGCGAACGAAGCCGCGACCGTGAAGCCCACGGCGCCGAACAACGCCGGCACGATCAGATGCCAGCGGCGCTCACGGCGCTTGTCCGCGCTATGCCCCATCAGATTCATCACGACGATCGCGCAGACAAACGGAATCGCGCTCAGCAGACCGATGTTAAATGCGCCGCTCACGCCCGTGGATTTGACGAGCGTCGGCATCCAGAACGTCAGGCCGTATTGCCCGGTGACGAACGCGAAGTAGATCAGCGACATCCACCATGTACGCGGATCGCGGAACACCGCCCGCAGCGAATGAGCGTTTGCTTTTTCCTTCGGCTGCGATGCGGCGATTTCATCGGTCAACAGGCGCTTTTCGCTTTCGCTCAGCCACTTTGCGCTCGCAATTCCGTTGTCGAGATACAGGATCGTGGCGATACCGATCGCCACCGCCGGAATTGCTTCGATCAGGAACATCCATTGCCAGCCCTGGAGACCTGAGCTGTGATGGAACGCCTGCATGATCCAGCCGGACAGCGGATTGCCGAAGATGCCCGACACCGGAATGGCCGACATGAACACCGCAATGATCTTTGCACGCCGATGCGACGGAAACCAGTAAGTCAGATACAGGATCACGCCCGGATAAAAACCTGCTTCGGCGAGACCAAGTAGAAAGCGCAGGATGTAGAACTGGGTCGGCGTCTTCACGAACACGAATAGCGCTGACATGACACCCCAGGTAATCATGATCCGTGCGATCCAGATGCGCGCGCCGAGCTTGTGCATCAGAATGTTGCTCGGCAATTCAAACAGGAAGTAGCCGATAAAGAACACGCCTGCACCGAGGCCGAATACCGTTTCGCTGAACGCGAGGTCTTGCGACATTTGCAGCTTTGCAAAGCCGACGTTCACGCGATCCAGATACGCGACCACGTAGCAAAGCATCAGAAATGGCACGATGCGCCAGAACACTTTCTTGTATGTGCGCTCGACTTCCGCGGCGCCGGGTTGACCCGCGGCCGCCGCGAACGGCTGGCTGGATACGGCCTGATACGAACTCATGCAATGTCTCCTGGGATGGTTGTATAACGCGTCGCCTTGGGCGATCTGATTGATGTGAGCGGTTGCTACCAGCGCGCGCCGAACGCGCTGCGCAGTTCTTCGAGCGACGCTTCGTCGAGCGGCGCCGGTCGAGGATTGGTCATGAGCCACAAACGCGCGGTCTCTTCGAGTTCTTCGAGTGCATACGACGCATGCGCGACGGAACGTTCCCAGACCACTGGGCCTAGGCGCTCGAGCAGCACCGCGCGAACGCTATCGGCGAGCGCGGCGATCTGCGCGGCCACTTGCGGATCGCCGGGCCGCCGGTAACGAATCAGCGGCACGTGGCCCACTTTCATCACGTAGTACGGCGTGATCGGCGGCAGTACGTCGGCCTCACTCCACACGCCCGCGAGCGTCAGTGCGACCAGATGCGTCGAATGCGTATGCACGATGCCGCGCGTTTCGCCGTTGCGCGCATAGATGCCGCGATGCAGCGCGAGCGTTTTCGAGGGCTTGCCGCCCGACACCGCATTGCCGTCGAAGTCGACCTTGGCGATGTCGGTCGGATCGAGCCGACCGAGGCACGCATCGGTCGGCGTGATCAGCCAGCCGTCATCGAGCCGCGCGCTGATGTTGCCAGCGCTGCCGACCGTATAGCCTCGTTGATAAAGACTCGCGCCAGTCACGCATATTTCCTCGCGTACGCGCGCTTCGTTCGTGGCGTGGACTGCGGGCGCGTTGCTCATTGCGCGGCTCCGTTCAGATGACGCAGCGCTTTTTCGAAGAAATCCGTCGTGCCGAAGTTGCCGGATTTCAGTGCCAGCGCGAGCGGTTGCGTGCCCACGGTTGCAGTCGCCGGAACGCCGGGATCGATCTGCGCGCCGATGCGCAACGTGCGGACATTCAGCGCCTGCACGACCGCGCCCGAGGTCTCGCCGCCCGCCACGACGAACTTGCGCACGCCGCGTTCATGCAAGCCGCGGGCAATCGCCGCCAACGTCGATTCGACCAGATGTCCTGCCCGGTCCACACCGAGTTCGCGCTGCACCGCTTTCACTTCGTCGGGCGTGGCGGTCGCGTAAATGAGCATGGGTTCGGCTTTGTCGAGATATGTTTGCGCGAAGGCCAGCGCCTGTTCGACAACCGCTTCGCCGCGCGCAGCCGCAAGCGGGTCGATGCGAAACGCAGGCCGTGTTTCGCGCCAGGCGGCGACTTGCGCATTGGTCGCTTTCGACGCGCTGCCGGCGAGCACTGCGGACATTCCTTCGACGTGCGGCAGTTGCGCGGCATCAGCTTGCGAATCGAGCAGGCCCGCGCGACGGAAGTTACCCGGCAAGCCCAACGCAATACCGGAGCCGCCTGTGATCAATGTCAGATCGGCGCACGCTTCGCCAAGCACGTATAGGTCGGCGTCGGAGACCGCGTCGGCAATTGCCATGCGCACGCCCTGGTTACGCAATGCGTCGAACGATTCGCGCACGGCCGATACACCTTGGGCCACCGCGTCGTAACGCACGAGTCCGACCTTCGAATGCGTCTGACGTTGCAACACGCGCACGAGGTTGGCGTCGCGCATCGGCGTGAGCGGATGGTTCTCCATGCCCGACTCGTTGAGCAACGTATCGCCGACAAAAAGATGACCGCGAAAAATCGTGCGGCCGTTCTCGGGGAACGCGGGGCAGGCAATCGTGAAAGCACTGGCAGAACCTTGCGCGGACAGCGCGTTCAGCAACGCATCCGTTACCGGCCCGATGTTGCCCGCGTCAGTCGAATCGAAGGTCGAGCAATATTTGAAAACGAACTGGCGGCACCCTTGGGCGCGCAGCCAGTCGAGGGCGGCAAGCGATTGCGCGACTGCGTCGGCTGCGGGGATCGTGCGCGACTTCAGCGCGACCACGAGCGCGTCGGCTTCGATCGTTTCTCCCTTCTCGGGCACGCCGATGGTTTGCACCGTGCGCATGCCGCCGCGCACCAGCATGTTGGCGAGGTCCGTTGCGCCGGTGAAATCGTCGGCGATACAGCCGAGCAGCGCGCGTTGTGTCGTAGCGGTCATGACGCGCTCCTGTTCACTTTGCCGCCGGCACGTCGATGCCGGGGAAAATCTTGATGACCGCGGAGTCGTCTTCGCCGCCGTGACCGGCTGTGGACGCCATCATGAACATCTGGTGCGCCGCCGCCGATAGCGGCAGCGGAAATTTCGAACGGCGCGCGGTATCGAGCACGAGGCCGAGATCCTTGACGAAAATGTCGACGGCCGACAGCGGCGTGTAATCGCCGTTGAGTATGTGCGGTACGCGGTTCTCGAACATCCACGAATTGCCGGCGCTGTGCGTGATCACGTCGTAAAGTGCGTCCGGATCGACGCCTTCGCGCAAGCCGAGCGCCATCGCCTCCGCGGCCACGGCGATATGCACACCGGCCAGCAACTGGTTGATGATCTTGACCTTCGATCCCGCGCCATGCGCGGAGCCCAGGCGATAAACCTTGCCCGCCATCGCGGCGAGCACGTCCTCACAGGCCGCGTAAGCGGCGGCGGGACCGGACGTCATCATCGTCATCTCGCCCGATGCGGCGCGCGCCGCCCCGCCCGAGACCGGCGCATCGAGCATCTGCAAACCTGCTGCCTCAATCCGCTTGCCAAGTTCGATTGCGAAGTCGGGCGCGACCGTCGCGCTCGCGATCACGACGCCGCCCGGCTTCATCGCCGAGACCGCGCCTTGCTCGCCGAACAACACTGCCTCGGTTTGCGCGGCGTTCACCACCAGTGTGATAACCACGTCACATTGCGCACCGAGTTCGGCTGGCGACGCACATCCCACGCCGCCTTCTTTCACGAACGCCTGCAGGACTTCGCTGCGCAGATCGCACGCGTGGACCCGCAAGCCCGCACGCAGCAACGAACGCGCGACGCCCAAACCCATTGCACCGAGACCGATGACACCGACATTTCTGGACATGCTGCACCTCTATGGAATCTGTTACGCGCTTGTGGGGATTGCATCGCGTGCGCCGACTTCGCAACACTCGCCGGCGTGCCACGGCATCAGCGAATGCCCGCTTCCGCGAGCCGCCTTGCCGCGTTGTACATGTGCGTTTGCGCCGCGTTGCGCGCGGCCATTGGGTCGCCGGCACGAATTGCCGCTGCAATGGCCGCGTGCTCTTCGCGCACCTGACGCGAGAAGTCTTCGCGCAGTGCCTCGTTGCGACGCGTGACAACCGTCCCGGCTTCGAGATACTGATTCAGGAACGTCAGCGTCTTGAGGAAATACGGATTGCCGGTTGCTCCCGCAATCGCGCGATGAAACGCGACGTCTTCGGTCACGCCGTCCTCGCCTTCCGCGACGGCTTCGTCGATCTTCGCGAGAGCCGCGTCGATGGACATCATGTCGGCGTCGGTGCGACGCATCGCGGCCTCGGATGCGACTTCCGCTTCAATCGCCCGCCGCAGCGCGAGAATCTGCACGACCGACCCCGGCTCGACCGCTTCGGCGTAGTCGATACGCAGCGGCCGGATCGCGCCGTGCGCCGCGATGAAGACGCCGCTGCCCTGGCGCGGCTCGACCACACCTTCGTTCTTCAGCCGCGAAATCGCCTCGCGGATCACCGTGCGGCTCACGCCAAATTGCTGCGCGAGCACGGCCTCGGTGGGCAGCTTGCCGCCGCGCGCGAAGGTGCCCTTGTCGATCTGCTTAAGAAGCTGCTGCGCGACGGTGTCGCTCAATGCGCGGGCTGGAATCTTGTCGAACATCGATCTCTCGATTGTCATGTCATCGGGTCATCATACAAATTTTCGATGCCGGTTACATCCACGCAAACCCTGGGTTTTTTGTCCGAAGACCCGCGAAGTTGGCGAAACAGAAGGCTTAAGCTATCGTCACGCCTTTGCGCACCGTCGCGGCCATCGAGTCACCGTGGACGGTATCCAAGCCTTACGAACGCACGTTTCGCACACATTTCCAGGTCCATGAGCAAAGCCCCGCCGCCGTCCCCCGACGTTTCCGCCAGCGCCGAACCGGCCCCGGACAAACCGGGCGACTCGTACGTGCAGTCGTTTGCGCGCGGCCTCGCGGTGATTCGCGCGTTCGACGCAACGCGCCCCGAGCAGACGCTTACCGACGTCGCCGCTGCCACGGGCCTCACGCGCGCGGGTGCGCGGCGCATCCTGCTGACATTACAGACGCTCGGCTACGTCGAAGCCGAGGGCCGCCTGTTTCGCCTGACGCCGAAAATTCTCGACCTCGGGTTCGCGTACCTGACGTCGATGCCATTCTGGAACCTGGCCGAGCCAGTCATGGAAGAACTGTCCGCACAGGTGCACGAAAGCTGCTCGGCGGCCGTACTAGACCGCACGGAGATCGTCTACGTGTTGCGGGTGCCGACTCACAAGATCATGACGATCAACCTGTCCATCGGCAGCCGCCTGCCCGCGTATTGCACGTCGATGGGCCGCGTGCTGCTCTCCGCACTCGACGACGAGACGCTCGAAACCACGCTGAATTCGTCGCCGCTCTACGCTCACACGCCGCGCACGGTAACGGACAAAGAAGAACTGAAGAAACTGATCGCGCAGGTGCGCCGCCAAGGATGGGCGATTGTCGATCAGGAACTGGAAGGCGGTTTGATTTCGCTGTCGGCGCCTATCCGCAATCGTCAGGGACGCGTGATCGCGGCAATGAATATCAGCGGCAACGCGCAACGCAATTCGGCCAGACAGATGGTCAAAGCGTTTCTGGAGCCGCTGCAGCAGGCTGCGCAAACCGTATCGGAGATGGTGGCAAGGCGCGGTTGAAATTCAGCGGCAGTTTCGCCACCGCTGTTCGAATGTTCACGCCCCGCGCCCGCAACTGCGGTCAGCGGCTGAGGTACCGCTCCACCAGCCGCGTCCAGAATGCCGCACCAACCGGCAGGTTCTGGTCGTTGAAGTCGTAATGCGGGTTGTGCACCATGCAGCCGTCCTCGCCCACTCCGTTGCCGATGCGTAGAAACGTGCCCGGCCGCTTCTGCAGCATGAATGCGAAGTCCTCGCTGCCCATCAGTATGTCGGTCTGCGCAACGACCCTGTCGTTGCCTACCAGTTCGCGCGCCACTTCTACCGCGAAATCTGTTTCGTCATCCGAATTAACGACGACCGGATAACCTTCGATATATTCGACCACGGCCTTGCCGCCATAACTCGCGGCCTGCGTTTGCGCGAGTTCGGTAATGCGCTTTTTAAGCAACGCACGCACTTCAGGGCTGAACGAACGCACGCTCAGTTCAAGTCTCGCCGTGCTCGCGATCACGTTGTTTGCTGTACCCGCATGCATCGAGCCGACTGTCACGACCGCAGGTTGCGACGGATCGACGTTACGCGCAACGATGGTCTGCAACGCCATGACGATGCTTGCCGCCACCACCACCGGATCGACCGTCAGATGCGGGCGCGCCGCGTGGCCGCCCACGCCTTCTACCGTGATGATCGCCTTGTCGCCCGCCGACATGAACGGCCCCTTGCGGAACAGCAGCACGCCCGGTTCCGCGCCTGGATGATTGTGCAGACCGAACACGGCGTCGCACGGAAAGCGCTCGAACAGGCCGTCTTCGATCATTTTCTTCGCGCCGCTGTCGATGCCGCTTTCTTCGGCCGGCTGAAAGTACAAGTGCACCGTGCCCGAGAAATTGCGCGTGGCCGCAAGACGTTGCGCGGCACCGAGCAGGATTGTCGTGTGGCCGTCGTGGCCGCATGCATGCATCTTGCCGTGCGTGCCGCTCGCGTAAGGCAGACCGGTTTGCTCGATGATCGGCAGCGCGTCCATGTCGGCGCGAATGCCGATGCTGCGCTTGCCGTCGCCTACTTTGAGCGTGCCGACCACACCGGTTTGACCGACACCGCGCGTGACCTGCCAGCCCCATTCCTCGAGCTTCCCGGCGACGAGCGCGCCGGTTTGCAACTCCTCGTAGGCAAGTTCGGGATGGTGATGAATGTGATGGCGAATTTCGCGCAGGCTTTCGGCGGCAGGAATCAGATCGGCTACTTCGGTGTAACGCGCGCTTTCGCTCATTTGCAAGAGACTCCGTGAAGTGAAGCTGTATGAAAGCGGATGCCAAGGCAGCAGTAAGACTGCCACCTGCTTACCGCCGATGCAGCAAAGGCGAGAACTATAGCCCGGCTTTGGCTTCGAGGAATGCGATCAGCGCATGACCCGCCGCTTCCAGCTCGCCTGAATTGTCGATTGATTTGCAGCGAACGCCGTCGGGCAAAGAAAAAGGCGCGTGCCGTGCGAGCCGCGCGGCTACTTGCTCCGCCGATTCGCGCGCCCGCGCACCGAGACGCGCTTCGAGAATATGCGGAGCAGCGTCCACGTGCACGACTTCGGTACGAGGATAGCGCGCAAGCGCATGATGCAAGTACTGGCGCGAGCCATTGACGACGACCGTGCAACCGCGCGCGAGCCATGCATCGAGTTCGATACCCACGCCATAGCGCAGCGAATGACTGGACCATTCGAGCGCGAAGAGACCCAGCAACGAACGAGCGGCGAATTCCTCGACGCTTAACGCGACATGTTCTTCGCCGTTGCCGCTTGGCCGCGTAATGTAACGATGCGCGAAGAGAATCGGCTCGCCCGCAAGGCGCTTGCGAGCGAAACCCAGCAACGCGTCTTTACCCGCGCCGGACGGCCCCATCACATAGACCAGGCGACCTGTCATTGGCCCCTCACCTCGTGGCATTGAAACGGCACACTTTGCCATAACGCGACGCTTTGCGGGACCCGCTCAGCGCGACGTTTTCAAGTGGAAAGCGGCACGCGCTCCGGTTCGTCTGTTTCGAACCAGGCGGGGTTACGCGCGGCGATAGGACCGAGCGACACGAGGATTTCACGCAGATGGCTGCGCATGGCGTCTTCAGCGGCGATGGGATCGTGCGCGCGCAAACCGGCCAGGATCTTCGCGTGTTGCTTGATCAACAGATCGAGGGGCGACACGTCCGGCAAACTCAAGTAGCGCACGCGATCCATTTGCGCCTTGATGTCCTGAATGGTTTCCCACGCGGCAGTGCAGTCTATCGCCTGCGAAATCGCGTAGTGGAATGCTTCGTCGAGCGCGAGGAACGCGGCCGTGTCATTCGATTTTGCCGCGAGCTTCTGTTCGCGCAGATTGTCGGCGAGCGCCTGCAATTGCTCATCGGTAATCGACACTGCTGCTTTGCGCACTACCGCCGTCTCGATCGCTTCGCGAATAAAGCGCCCTTCGCGCACCTGGCGCGGAGAGATGCGCTTCACGAAGGTGCCGCGCTGCGGCAAGACCTGCAGCACGCCCGCTTCGACCAGTTTGATGAATGCCTCGCGCACCGGTTGTCGCGACACCTGGAACATGTCCGACACTTCCTTCTCCGAGAGCGGCGTGCCGGGGACCATCTGGCCGACGAAAATGGCCTGTCGCAAAGCGCGGAAGATCTGCTTGCCGATGGGCTCGTGCGAATCGAACGATACGTTCTCGGTTAGATCTGGCAGTGGGACATGCACGCCAGCCTGCGCGCCCGCACGACGCCGCGCGCGGGGTTCAGCGAGCGTGGCGTTCGCTCCAATGGGCGGCTTGCTGGCGGAGAGATTCCTGGTCGACATTTTGCAAACTACGAAAGAGCATCGAGTGGATAGCTGCCTCGGCGCATCGGTGCACAGCCGTTACTAAATGCACGCTGATGCACCCTGCGAAGCTGTGCACCATACTACCATGCACGTTCGACCGCCAGCGTGCTTGCGCGCGGCTCGCGAATCCACACGAGGGAGCACACCGCGCCGAGTACGGCGATCCCTCCCGCCAGCACGAATGCGCTGCCATACGCGCCGTGGGTCGCCTGAACGATGAAACCAGTGACAGCCGGCCCGATCACGCCCGCAAGATTCGCCAGCAAATGCACGAAGCCGCCAACGCCGCCCACGTGTTCGCGCGGCACCGTGTCCTGAATGACGGCCCAATAAACGGCGCCCGTCACATACAGGAAGAAGATCGACACCGACATCAGCGCAACCGCGCTCTCCGTGCTGGCCACGCGGCCCGCCAGTGCAACGCACACCGCCGCCGCGCCGAGACATGTCCCCAGTACGATCTTGCGCGACAACAGCGGCTTGCCAGTCAAACGCAGAATCAGGTCGGAGATAAAGCCGCCGGCTGCAAGTCCGATGCTGCCGAGCACCCATGGAATCACCGTGGCGATGCTCATGTCATGCAGGCTCAGGTGGTGCGCCTCGGTCAGATAGGTCGGAAACCACGAGAGAAAGAAAAACAGCACGTAGTTGTACGAGAAGAACGCAAAGGCAGTTGCGAGAATAATCGGCTTGCGCAGAAAGTGACCGAGGCCGAGCTTGGAGCCGTCGGCGGAATGCGCGAGCGCGTGTTCATCGGCCTGGCCTGCGAGAATCAATTGCATCTCATCGCTTGTGACGCGCGAATTCTGTTGCGGATGCTCGGTCGTGGTCGCGGCCCAAAAGACGAGCCATAGCAGCCCGAGCAACATGATCGCGACGAACGCCCAACGCCAGCCGAACTGCACGGCCATGAAACCCACCACCGGGCCCGCCAGCGCACCGCCGAGCGGCGTGCCGGAACTGATCACGCCGATCGCGCTCGCTACTTCCTTGCGAGGAAACCAGTTGTTGACCATCTTGCTGTTCGACGAACTGAACGGCCCCTCGCCCATGCCGAACAGCACACGCAACACGATCAGCGAACCGATGCCGGTCGCGAGCGCCGTGGCGCCGCAGAACAAAGACCACACGCCCATTGCAGTGCCGAACACGCGCTTCGCGCCGACCTTGTCCGACAGCACGCCGCCAACGAAATTGAACAACGCATAGCCCACGAAGAAACTGCTGAACACAACGCCCATTTGCGCGTGCGAAAAGTTCAGGTCTTTCTGAATGAGCGGCGCGGCGATGGATAGCGCCGAACGGTCGAGATAATTGATGACGCCCGCCAGAAAGAGCAGTGCGACAACAAACCAGCGTTGACTCTTTATCATGCGATGTCTCCTTCATTGCGCCTCTTGACGGGCGTTGGAACGGCTTGTGAATGTGTTGCGCCCATCGAGGAACGTGTTTGCAACGCGCCTGCGGGCGTGCGGGTTCAGTCGAAATTCAGATGCACCTTCATGGACTGCGAGCGGTCCAGAGCGACCTCGAATGCCTGGTTTGCATCGCTCATCGCGAATGCGTGCGTCATTAGCGGACGCAGGTCGACCTTGCCCGATGCGATTTCATCGGCGGCAATTGCATATTCGTCGGTGAAGCGAAACGAACCTTGATAGCGAAGCTCTTTCGACATCACAAGATTGGCCGCAACCGGCGACTGTCCCGCAGGCAAATTGCCGACCTGGATTACCGTGCCGCCTGCACGCGCTGACCGCAAAGCCGTTTCGAGTCCCGCGGGACTGCCGGACGCTTCGATCACCACGTCGAACGTGCCGCGCTGTGCGGACCATTGCTCGATCGTCGCGCTGTCGGCGGCATTGACCGTCTGGTCCGCGCCGAGTTGAGCGGCAACCTGCAAAGCCCGGCTCGACAGATCGACGGCGACGACCCGATGTGCGCCTGCACGCCGCGCCACCGAAAGCAGGATGCAGCCGATCGGGCCGCAGCCGATCAACAGCACGCTTGCGCCGACGAGCGAGCCTGCCCGTTTCACCGCATGCAGCGCGACGGCGAGCGGCTCGGCCATCGACGCCTGCGCGAAGTCGACGCTGTCCGCGACCGGAATGCACTGGCGCGCCGCCACGACAATGTACTGGCGGAACATGCCCTGCGTGTGAGGAAACGTGGACGCGCTGCCCATGAAGCGCATGTTCAGACAATGATTAGGCATCCCTATCGTACAGTACTTGCATGTTCCGCATGCGAGCCCTGGGTTCACGGCGACGCGCTGACCCGGCACGAGGCGCGCATCGGCGCTCACGCCTTCGCCCAGCGAATCGATTTCGCCCGCCACTTCGTGCCCGAGCACGAACGGCTCGCGCACCGCGAAGTCGCCGCTCTTGCCCTTGAAGTAATACGAGAGATCCGAACCGCAAATACCGCCGGCGCGCACGCGCACTCGCACCTGACCGGGGCCCGGCTCCGGCGGAGCGACCTCGTCGATGCGAATCAGTTTGGGTTCGTGAAGCACGGCTGCAAGCATGGTGGACTCCGGTATGACAGATGCGCGAATTCGATTAATTCGATTAAGCGCGGCAAAAAGCGGGGTAAATAAGACCTGAGCGGCGGCGCTGCATCACTCGTCGGTCACCAGCTCCATAGCGTGCCGTCCTCGAGACGTGCAACGGGCAAATAAGCCGGATCGTAGGGGAAACGCGCAGCGGCGGCTTCGTCGATGTCGACCCCATGGCCCGGTGCATCGCCCGGATGCATCATGCCGTGGTCGAAGCGCCATGCATGAGGGAACACTTCAAGCGCCTCTTCGGGAAAGCCCATATATTCCTGCACGCCGAAGTTCGGCACCCACAGGTCGAAATGCAGCGCCGCACCCATGCAGACAGGCGAGAGATCCGACGGCCCATGACAGCCTGTGCGCACCTGGTAGAGCGAAGCAAAATCGGCAATGCGCCGAAGATGCGAAATGCCGCCCGCGTGCGTCAACGTCGCGCGGATATAGTCGATCAGTTGCTCCTCGATCAACTGCTTGCAGTCCCAGATACTGTTGAACACTTCGCCGACCGCAATGGGCGTGACCGTATGCTCACGTATCAGGCGGAAGCCAGCCTGGTTCTCGGCGGGCGTGGGGTCTTCCATCCAGAACAGACGATACGGCTCAACGGATTTACCGAGGCGCGCCGCCTCGATCGGCGTCAGGCGATGGTGCACGTCGTGCAGCAGATGCGTGTCGAAACCGAACTTCTCGCGCACCGCTTCGAAGAGTTTCGGCACGAAGTCGAGATACTTTTCCGACGACCAGCTTTGCTCTTCAACGGCGCCCTTCGTCGCCGGCTCGTACATGCCGCTGCCTTTCGATACGCCATATACCGAGCGCATGTTCGGCACACCGCATTGGATGCGAATCGCCTGATAGCCGGCCTCGATGTGCTCGGCGTAACGGTCGAGCGCTTCTGGAATGTCCCGACCCGTGGCGTGTCCGTACACCATCACGCCTTCGCGCGATGCCCCGCCGAGCAGCTTGTACAGCGGCATCCCCGTGACCTTGCCGAGGATGTCCCATAGCGCCATGTCGACCGCGGCGATGGCCGTCATCGTGACTGGACCGCGGCGCCAGTACGCCCCTTTGTACAGATACTGCCAGGTGTCTTCGATACGGCCCGGGTCGCGGCCGATCAGTAGCGGACAAACGTGATCTTTCAGATACGAGGCAACCGCCAGTTCGCGACCGTTGAGCGTGGCGTCGCCGATACCGTGCACGCCTTCATCGGTGACGATCTTGAGCGTGACGAAGTTGCGGCCGGGGCACGTAACGATCACATCGGCGCGAACGATTTTCATGTTTCCTTCCTTGCTTCAATCAGGTCTGGCGTGACACCGAACGCGAGCTTGACGCTGAATTCACGGCTGCGGTGTCATGGCGCTTTCAACGAAGCATGCGACTGCATATCCGGCTTCAGCCTGCTTGCCTCGAATCGTTTGAACGATGCTACCATACAAGTATATTGACACGTCAAATCAGGGTTTTCCCGCTGATTCACGGCGTTTCAAGCCTGTCACGTCATTTGGACTTCACACCATGAGCACGCCAGCTTCATTGCCTCGCCTTACCCGTCATGCGTTGTCCGCCCTGAGTCAGCATGTGTTGTCATCGGAGCATGCTGCGTGGCGCGAGCCGTCCATCGGCATCGTGCATCTCGGCATTGGCAATTTTCATCGCGCGCATCAGGCGCTTTATACGGAAGAAGCCATGCTCGCCGAAGGCGGCGACTGGGGCATCTGCGGCGTCACGCTGCAAGGCGACGTGGCGAAGCGCAATGCGCTGATGGAGCAGGAAGGTGTGTACAGCGTCGTCGAACGTGGACCCGAGGGTGCAAAGGTCACGGTTGTGCGCGCATTGCGCGAAGTGCTTGCAATGCCGCACGACCACGACGCATTGTTCGCGCGGCTCGCTGATCCGTCCGTGCGGATCGTTTCGTTGACGGTCACGGAGAAAGGCTATTGCCGCAATGCGAAGACCGGCGATGTCGCACTCGACAATCCCGCCGTCGTACACGATCTATCGCATCCGCACGCACCACGCAGCGTGCCTGGCATTCTGGTTGCCGCGTTGCGCCAGCGCCGCGATGCAGCGAGAGAACCCTTCACCGTGCTGTCGTGCGACAACCTCGCGCACAACGGCGCCGCTCTGCGCCAGGTGGTATGTTCTTTTGCACGCGAGTTCGATCCGGCACTCGCTGACTGGATCGCAGTGGAAGTTGCGTTCCCGTCGACCATGGTCGATCGCATCGCGCCGGCCACAACCGACTTCGAGCACGCCACCGTGGCGGCGGCGCTCGGCTATCGTGACGCCGCGCCCGTGCCGTGCGAACCGTTCCGGCAATGGGTGATCGAAGATCGTTTTCCGGCGGGACGTCCGGCGTGGCATGCGGTGGGCGCACAACTCGTCGACGACGTCACGCCGTTCGAACTGGCGAAGCTGCGCATGCTCAACGGCACGCATTCCACCCTCGCCTATCTGTCGATGCTTGGCGGCTTCACCACGATCGACGAGGCGATCGCCGACCCCGCCATGCGCAATCTCATCCACGCGATGATGACCGAAGAAATCGCGCCGACGCTGAACATGCCGGCGTCATTCGACGTCGCCAACTATCGCGATGCACTGCTCGCGCGCTATGCGAACCCGGCGCTCAAGCACCGCTGCGCGCAGATTGCGATGGACGGCAGCCAGAAGATTCCGCCGCGCCTCCTTGGAACCATCGCCGCGAGAATCGACGCGGGGCAGCCGTTCACGCGCCTCGCACTAGCGGTCGCGGGATGGATGACATTTTTGCGCGGTTATGCAGACGACGGTTCGCGCTACGACATCAGCGACCCGCTTGCCGAAAATTTGAAGGCGCTCGCAGCATCTGCGAATGGCGACCCTCGGGCGCTGATGGATACGCTGCTCGGCGTGCGCGAAATATTCACCGCGGAGTTGGCCGCGCAGCCCGCGTTCAGAGCGGCGTTGCTTCATGCGTTGCAGTTGCTGCAAGACAATGGCGCACGCGCAGCGGTAGCGGCATTGCAATAACGCGCCGCATTTCATATGTCAGCCAGGCCGTCGGCTCGGCCTCGTGTCACTCGGTCGCACTTTCGCCGGCTTGCAAGTGCACGGCTTCGGTCTGGTCCGCCTGCTTGCGCCGGCGTGCCTCGAGCACGTCGCGATAACGCAAATATGCGCAACGCCCTCCCGATTTCGCCGCATACATCGCGGCGTCAGCGTTCAGCAGCAGTTCCTCCGCCGTGCCGCTGTCGTCGGGGAACTGGCTGATGCCGATGCTCGCGCCCACCGTCATGCCCTGGCCGTCCATCACGATCTCTTCGTTGAGCGTGGTCATGATGCGTGAGGCGATGCCCGGCGCCGCCTCCGCCGAGCGCGGCCCCTCGATCAGCACGATGAATTCGTCGCCGCCGAGACGCGCGACGACATCCGCGGAATGCAGCACTTGCTTGAGCCGCAGCGCCACCGCAACGAGCACCTTGTCGCCGACCGAATGGCCGAACTGGTCGTTGATCTGCTTGAAGCGGTCGAGGTCCACGAACAACACCGCGAGTCCTTCGCGGCGGCGCGTCGCATCGTCGATTGCACGCTCGAGCTTCTCCATGAACAGCATGCGGTTGGGCAGTCCGGTGAGCACGTCGTGCGTGGCGAGATGCACGAGTTCGCGCTGTTTGACATGCAGCGCGTCCATCTGCGATCTGATCTCGCGGCGCAGACGATCGAAACAGCGCGCGAGTATGCCGATCTCGTCCGTGCGTTTGACGGGCAATGTCTCCATCGCGTGTTCGGCGAAAAGATGCGTGGCCGCATACGCGAGGATATGCAACGGCTTGGTTAGCGCACGCGCAAAAAGAATTGCGAGAAGCAGTGCGAGCGCGCTGAAAATCAACACCATGCGAATGATGCTGCCGCCCAGCAGTTGCGCGCCCGACAACACGTCTTCGAGCGGCTTGCCGAGCCCGATCACGATGAAGCGATTGCCCTCGGACGCGCCGAACGGCCGGCGCACGAAGGCGAGTACTTGCCCTTCGGCCTGACGCGGTCGCGCGAGGCCGTTCACGAGTACTTCGCTTTCCTTCTGTTCGAAAAGCGGCTTGGTGACGGCAAAGCTATCCTGCATCAGCACGCGGCGGCCGCTATCGAAGCCGAACGTTTTCGACGCGTCGGGATGAACCAGAAAGTCGCCCCATTCGTTGGCGAGATAGACCTCATAATCGCTTGGCAAATCGCTTTGCAAGCGTTTGAGCAAATCGGCGAGATTGATATCGATCACGACGACGCCGATCACCGAGCCTTGCGCGTTCGCAACGGGCGTGCCGACCCGCAACGTCGGTTTGCCCTGCGCCGCATGAGCGCCGTACTCATGATTGACGGCAATCGGCGACGTGTAAATGCGTCCGGGCGAAAATGTGAGTGGCTCGAACACATACGGGAACTGCCCTTTCTCCTGAAGATCGCCGCCGTCCACGCGCATCAGTCCGTCGGCGTCGCGGTCAAAGCGAATGATTTCGAGGCCGTGATGCGCGCGGCTGATAAGCCGGATCTGCAGGTACTCGGCGTGATGGATCATGAAGCTCGAGTACACCTGCGCGAGCCGTTCGCGCGAAGCGCTCGCCGCAGATCCGTCGCCGGTCGCCAGGACCTCGGCCGACGAAGGCAAGCTCGCGAGCACGAGTGCGTCGGCGCCCACGTCGTCGATGGATGCGGAAAAACGCTGACCCAACAATTCTGTGGACGTCAGCAAGCTGTGGCCGGCTTCCTTCACGAGCATCGCGCGGTTCGCGTGATACGCGTAATAACCGGTCGCGCCCGATGCCAGCACGCCAATGCAGGCGAGCAGAATTGATAGCTTGAAGGTGAGGCCGGGGCGGATCATCAGAAGCGCTCCGAGCGGTCACCGGAGACGATTCTGATCCACAGGTCCTCGCGCCGTTGAATGTTTTCGACCGGACCGATCCACACGATGCGAGCGCTATCGCTATGCGCAGCCGGATCGGTCAATGTGTTCGCGAGTCCTTGCCGTTGTGTCAGTAACCGGCTCACGTCCGGTTCGAGCATGTAATTGATCCATGCGAGCGCGAGCGCCGGATCAGCGGCTGCACGCGTCATCGACCAGCAATCGAGCCAGGCCAGCACGCCTTCGTCGGGAATCACGTAGCCCACGTCGGCGCCGGCGCGGCGCAGTAATTCCAGTTGCTGCGTGCCGTAGTTCCCGAACATCAGCGCAACGTTATGCTGGATGAAAAACGCGGTCGCCTCTTCAGGCAGCGTGTAATAGGTCAGCAGGTTGCGGCGCAGATCGACGAGCTTGTGCGCAATCGCGCGCATCTGCGTGGCGTTCAGATTGAACGGATCGGGATAACCCAACGCGAGCGCCGTGAACGAGAAATTGTGCTGCGCACTATTGAAGTCCAGCACCTTGCCGCGGTATCGCGGGTTCCACAGTTCGCGCATCGAGCGCGGCGCGACTGCGACCTGCTTGCGATCGTAGATGAGGCCCATCGACGAATAGGTGAACGGAATCGCATACACCTTGCCGTCCGACATGATTCCTTCGATCGCCGAGCGCGCCTGAAAACGCGGCAGTTGTCTTGCCGTATTGGGCAGACTTTGCAGATCGAGCGGCGCCAGCAGATTTGCGTGCGTATAGCGCTGGATTTCCGCGGTGTTCGCCGCGAGCACGTCGAAGCGCGGCGCGTTCCTGGCATGCAGCTGGGCCCATAGCGCTTCGTCGGAATCCACGAGCGTCACTTCCACTTTTACGTCGTAACGCAACTCGAAGTTCCTCACGACGTCGGCATCGGCGTAACCGGGCCACGCAAGCACATGCAAGACTTTTTTCGCGACCTCGGCCGACGCGCTCGATAGCAACCCGAAACTGAGAAACGCGCCCACAACGAGTCGCAACAAAACCGCGCACCCGCTACGCGCTAATGGCCCGCGCGAGGACGCAAGCGCAATTCGCTGCTGACCAGGCTGCGTAAAACAGCGCACTCCATCTGCCGTCGAAATCATGTGCATATGCAACACCGTTTTGCAGAAGGCAGTTCCCGCGAGCAGAAGCCCGCGTAAATGACTCGCGAATCAATACTGGAGACTTTTCCTCTGACCAGAACTGCTCTGTGCGCTGCGTGGAAGCGCGAGGAGCAACGATGATAGCCCCAAGCAATATGTTTTTGGTCTCATTACCGCGTCAATGCCTGGAAATAACTGACCCTCGGCGGGACACGACGGGCATTCATCACGTGATAACGGCAGGCGCTTAACGTTCTTTAATTAATTCGACGAATTAAATGAACACGTGATTGCTAAATCTATTTAACGATTCGCATTACGACCGGGTTACTACGTTATTACGACATGCGCCGACAGCCGGCCATTCGATGCCGCCCACATCGCCCCGCGACAATGCGCTCCTCCGGGCACCTCTACTGCCAAGGCATCGCTCATGCGCCATCCGGTATTTCACTAACTACCCAACATTTTTGAACTGATAAGCTTGGCGCGCGCTGCTGGCCGCCCCGGCTGGCGGCTTCAACCCAGGCCCGGTCGTGAGTCGCGCCGGGTTTCCCGCAGCGGCACAACCGCGTGCGGGAGTATTTGAACTACACCGAGGAGTAAAACAGTGAAAAAACTGCTAGCGGCTTTGACGGTTGCTCTGCTTGCCACCGTCTCGATTGGCGCACACGCTAAAGATTGGTCCACCATCCGTTTTGGCGTCGATGCCAGCTACCCCCCGTTCGAGTCCAAAGGCTCCGACGGCAAGCTCGTTGGCTTCGACATCGACCTCGGCAATGAAATCTGCGCGCGCCTGAAAGCCAAATGCGTGTGGGTCGAAAACGACTTCGACGGCATGATTCCGGCCCTGAAGGCGAAGAAGTTCGACGGCGTGCTGTCGTCGATGTCCATGACGCCGCAACGTGCCGAACAGGTCGCGTTCTCGTCGAAACTGTTCAATACGCCGACGCGCCTCGTCGCAAAGAAGGGTTCGGGCATCCTGCCGACGGCTGAATCGCTGAAGGGCAAGACGGTCGGCGTCGAACAGGGCACGATCCAGGAAACCTACGCGAAGACCTACTGGGAACCGAAGGGTGCGAAGGTCGTGCCGTATCAGAACCAGGACCAGGTGTATGCCGACTTGCTGTCGGGCCGTCTGGACGCAGCGCTGCAAGATGCGGTGCAAGCTGAAATCGGCTTCCTGAAGACGCCGCGCGGCGCCGGCTTCGACTTCGTCGGCAAGAACCTCGACGATCCGAAGATCCTCGGCAACGGCGCGGGCATCGGCATGCGCAAGGAAGACACGGATCTGAAGGCGAAGGTCGACAAGGCGATCGCCGACATCATCAAGGACGGCACGTACAAGAAGCTCGAGAAGAAGTACTTCGACTTCGACGTGTACGGCAGCTAATAGGCCGGCTTGGGTCAGTCAGGGCCGCCACGCGCGTCTAGCGGCGCGCTGAACGGCTCGAAAAAACGGGCCCCGCCATGCGCGGGGCCCGTTTCGTTTTTGAAGCCGCCACGACCACGCCCCGCGCCGTATCGGCTAAGATCGTGCGATCGATATGGCGCCGGGCAGTTGTGAACGACTGGCGTCATCCAGGCTTTTCCCCTCAAATCAACGAGATAGCGGCGCGCCGCACTTTCCCGCGAATTCGACAACCATGCAAACCCAATCCCATCCGCTGATTGCCCCGACGCTCGGTACCGCCCGCAACCTGACCAGTTTCCATTACGGCCCCGGCGGCGGACAGAAGATCTACATCCAGTCGTCGCTGCATGCCGACGAACTGCCGGGCATGCTCGTCTCGTGGGAACTTCGTCGCAAGCTTGCCGCACTCGAAGCAGCCGGCAAGCTGCGCGGCGAAGTGGTCATCGTGCCGGTGGCCAATCCCATCGGCCTGAACCAGCACTTTCTCGGCCACCTGACCGGACGCTTCGAAACCAACACCGCGCAGAACTTCAACCGTAACTTCCATGATCTCTCGGCACTCGTCGCACCGGTAATCGAAGGGCGCCTCACGGATAACATCGACGCCAATCGCACGGCGATCCGCACCGCGATGCGCGAGGCGCTCGACGCGCAGACGCCGGCCACCGAGCTCGAATCGCAACGTCTCGCGCTGCAAAAGCTTTCGTACGACGCCGACGTCGTGCTCGATCTGCATTGCGACTGGGAAGCCGCCATGCACCTGTACACGAACCCTGACCTGTGGCCCGAAGTCGAGCCGCTCGCGCGCTATCTCGACGCAAAGGCGTCGCTGCTTGCGCTCAATTCGGTGGGCAATCCGTTCGATGAAATTCACAGCTTCTGCTGGTCGGATTTGCGTGGCCGTTTCGGCGAGCGTTTTCCGATTCCGAACGGCTCGATTTCGGTCACGATCGAATTGCGCGGGCAGCGAGAAGTGTCTTACGAGTATGCGGAGCGCGACGCGCAGGCGATCGTCGAATATCTGACCTCGCGTGGCGTCATCGAAGGCACCGCCGCGCCGCTGCCGCCGCTCGAATTCGCTGCCACGCCGCTCGCAGGCGCCGAGCCGATTGTCGCGCCGATCAGCGGCGTGCTGGTGTATCGCTGCGAAGTGGGCACCTGGGTCGACGTGGGCCATGAAATCGCGGATATCGTCGATCCGTTGACTGACCGCGTCGTTACGCTCAAAAGCAACGTTGCCGGCGTGCTCTATGCGCGGCATCTGACGCGTTTCGCCACGGCCGGCCTCGAATTCGCGCGCATTGCCGGCGCGACCGCGTTTCGAAGCGGATCGCTGTTGAGCAACTGATTCGCGGCTTGACGCTAAAGCGAGGGCGCCGTGAAGGCGCCCTCGCTTTTATTGCTACTGCTCCTGTTCCAGTCACTGCCGACGAGGCACGCAACACGCAAGGAAGAGTCCATTAAAACGCGGGGATGATCGCGCCTTTGAACTGCGTGTCGATGTACTTGCGTACTTCATCGGACTCGTAAGCCGCGACCAGTTTCTTCACCCAAGGCTGGTTGCGGTCCTTCTCGCGCACCGCGATGAGGTTTGCGTAAGGCCCCTTGAGGTCTTCGATTGCAATCGCGTCTTTGGTGGGCTGCAAGCCCGCCTTCACTGCATAGTCGGTATTGATCGACGCCGCGTCGAGATCATCGAGCGCGCGCGGCAATTGCGCGGCGTCGAGTTCCACGAGCCGGATTTTCTTGTGATTCTCAGCCACGTCGAGCGGAGTCGCATTGACGCCGTTCGTGCCGACGCCCGGCTTCAGCTTGATGACACCGTACTTCTGGAGCAGGAGCAACGCGCGGTTGCCATTGGACGGATCGTTCTGGATGCCCACTTTCGCCCCTTCGGGCAAGTCCTTCAGCGACTTGAACTTCTTCGAATAAAAGCCCATTGGCGACACATACGTCAGGCCGACATTAGCGATCTTGTAGCCGCGCTGTTTGATCTGGCTATCGAGAAACGGCTGGTGTTGGAAACCGTTAGCGTCGAGATCTCCGGCGTCTAGCGCAGCATTCGGCTGCACGTAGTCGTTGAACTCGATCACTTTGACGTTGAGCCCCTCGCGCGCCGCCACTTTCGTCACGACCGACCAGATCTGTGCATCGGGTCCGCTCATCGTGCCGACCTTGAGTTGCGGGCCGTCTGCATGCGCAAACGTTGTCGTGAGCGAGAGAGCGGCGACACCGGCCAGCGCGAGCACATTTCTGATGATATTGCGGCGTTGCATGCGTTTCCCCATAAGCGGTTTGATTGACAGGCGCGCATCGTCGCATGCGGCGGCGGCCGCCTGAAACCAATCGTTTTTCACACGCTTATATGAACGGGCGCGAAGAAGCTTATGCGCGAGATCGCCATGACTGTCGCTTGCGCGCGACAGATTTCAAAATCAATGCGCCTGTCACATACCTTACTCAGCGTTCCCTTAAATTTCAGCCCGTCGCACGACCTTGCCGAAGAGCATCGCATTGCGATCGCTTAATTTTTAATCGGAGAACGTTTTGAACAAAAAACTATTGACCGCCGCTACCCTCGCAGTCTTCGCCAGCGCCGCACACGCACAAAGCAGCGTCACGCTGTATGGCGTGATCGATGCCGGTATCAGCTATGTGAACAACTCGAAGACCGCCACCGGTCACGACAATCTCTTCAAGTACGACGACGGCGTGGCGCAAGGCAGCCGTTGGGGCCTGCGCGGCACCGAAGATCTGGGTGGCGGCCTGAAGGCGCTGTTCGTGCTGGAAAACGGCTTCAACAGCGGTAACGGCACGCTCGGCCAGGGCGGCGCGTTGTTCGGCCGTCAGGCGTATGTCGGTCTGTCGCAGAACAATGTCGGCTCGCTGACGTTCGGCCGCCAGTACTCGTTCTCGACCGACTATCTCGGCGGCAGCTACTCGACCGGCGGTCAAACGGTCGCGGGCAACTACGCTTACCACATCAACGACGTCGACCAGTTGACGTCGAGCCGTATCAACAACTCGGTCAAGTTTAGCAGCGCGAATTTCTCGGGCCTGACATTCGGCGCGATGTATGGCTTCTCGAACCAGGCTGGCGCATTCGCCGGCGCGCCCGCAACGGGCACGGCCGCAGCACCGGTCGCAGGTTCGTCGCGCGCTTACAGCTTCGGCCTGAACTACGCTAACGGTCCGTTCGGCGTGGGCGCGGCATACACGGATATCCGCTACCCGAGCCAGGCAACGCCGGCATTCTCGACGACCATCGCAAACGTGACGACGGGCAACATCCGCGATCTGCGCACGTTCGGCGTGGGCGGCCGCTACACGATCGCCGCAGCGACGCTGTGGGCGTTGTACACGAACACGCGCCTCGAGACGGTCACGGGCGGTGCGACGACTTTCGCCGCGTATGAAGCGGGCGCGAAGTACGCGTTCACGCCGGCACTGACGGCAGGCGCGGGCTACACGTACATGCACCTGAGCAACGCGAATCGCGGCCACTGGAACCAGGTCGACCTGAGCGTCGACTATGCGTTGAGCAAGCGCACCGACGTGTACGCACTGGGCATCTATCAGATCGCAGCGGGCCGCAACGGCACGCAGGATCTGCAGGCGCAGATCGGTTCGAGCACGAGCTACTTCAACACGTCGGGCACGGGTGCGGACAACCAGCTGGCATTCCGCGTGGGCGTTCGTCACAAGTTCTAAAACGCAATCGTGCCGGCGCAGGCCCCAGCGCCTCGCCGGCGTTCTGTGTTGAAACGCCGCTGCTTTCAAACCAGTTCCACAAGTTGTAGCGGAGTCGATTGCCCGGCGTTGCAGCTGGACATTACGCAATCACGCAGTTATTCCTCTCAGTAAGACGCCGGCGCCGCTGGCGTCTTACTGCTTTCGCTTCCCCCTCGCAGTTCAAAGCCAACCAATATCGATTCGCTCAGCCGGGTCCGCACGCCTGTCATTTCAAGAATACTTGAATTATCGAATCGACAGCCCTATCATGCTGCGATGGACTCGAACCTCGTTGTACGCGCGCTCGGCGCGCTGGCTCATGAATCGCGACTCGCCATTTTCCGGGCGCTGGTGGTAGCTGGTCCCGAAGGCATGGCGGCAGGGGACATCGCGCAGCAGATCGGACTGTCACCGTCGAGCCTGTCATTTCATCTGAAAGACCTTTCGCACGCCGGGCTGGTTACAGGTCAGCAGGATGGGCGCTTTATCTATTACTCGGCCAACTTCGAAGCGATGAGCGGACTGGTCGGTTTCCTCACCGAGAACTGTTGTGCGGGTGCGGGCTGTGGAGTTGGAGTCGCGCCGCAGTGTAAAGGAGCGGCGACATGAACTTTGCCAACGTCGCCATCTTGCAGCGCATCTCAGCAGCCGCCACTATTCCATTACGGATTCACCCATGAGCAGTCTCGAGCAAACGGCACGTCATCCACAGGCGCCTCGCATCGGTTTCTTCGAGCGGTATCTGACGGTGTGGGTCGCGCTTTGCATCGTTACAGGCATCGCGCTCGGGCATTGGCTACCGCTGGTGTTCCAGGCAATTGCACGCATGGAAGTGGCGCACGTCGACATTCCGGTCGGCGTGCTGATCTGGGTCATGATCGTGCCGATGCTCATCAAGATCGACTTCGGTGCGATGGCGCAGGTGAAGGAGCACTGGCGCGGCATCGGTGTCACGCTGTTCGTCAACTGGATTGTGAAGCCATTGTCGATGGCGCTGCTCGGCTGGATCTTCGTGCGCCATGTCTTTGCCGCGTGGTTGCCGTCGGGCCAGCTGGACAGCTACGTCGCAGGGCTTATCCTGCTCGCCGCCGCGCCTTGTACGGCGATGGTGTTTGTCTGGTCGCAGCTTTGCAAGGGCGATCCGTACTTCACGCTCTCGCAGGTCGCGCTGAACGACGCCATCATGATCGTCGCTTTTGCACCGATCGTTGCACTGCTGCTCGGCCTGTCCGCGATTGCAGTCCCGTGGGACACGCTTATCGCTTCAGTGGGGCTTTACATCATCATCCCTGTTGTCATTGCGCAGATCGTGCGCCGCCGGCTGCTTCGGCATGGCGATGCGCGCTTTCAACGCATGGTTTCCCGACTAGGCCCCTATTCGATCTGCGCGCTGCTCGCAACGCTCGTGCTGTTATTCGCGTTCCAGGGGCAGGCCATTGTCAGCGAGCCGCTGGTGATCGCGATGCTGGCCGTACCGATCCTGATCCAGGTGTTGCTGAACTCGGGCCTCGCCTATCTGCTCAACCGCAAGCTCGGTGTCGCGCACTGTGTGGCCGGTCCGTCGAGCCTGATCGGTGCGAGCAACTTCTTCGAACTGGCAGTGGCAACCGCCATCAGCGTGTTTGGATTCCAGTCGGGCGCGGCACTCGCCACCGTAGTCGGTGTACTCATCGAAGTGCCCGTCATGCTGCTGGTCGTCGGCGTCGTGAACCGGACGCAACATTGGTACGAAACCCGAACATATTGAGGACAAACGATGCGCGTGACCATCTATCACAACCCCGACTGCGGCACGTCACGCAACGTGCTCGCGCTGCTGCGCGAAGCCGGTGAAAACCCGCTCGTGATCGAGTATCTGCAAAATCCGCCTGATCGCGCAACGCTCGAACGCCTGATAGCCGACAGCGGAATGGCGGTCCGGGACATGCTGCGCACGAAGGGCACGCCATACAAGGAACTCGGACTCGACGATCCGGCAGTGAGCGACGCTGAACTCATCGACGCAATGCTCGCCCATCCGATACTGATCAACCGGCCGATCGTCGTGACGCCGCAAGGCACACGCTTGTGCCGCCCTTCCGATGCAGCGGCCGGCCTCCTTGCGAGCATGCCCGACCACGAAATCCTGAAGGAAGAAGGCGCGCCTTTTATCGTGGCCCGGCGCATCACAGGTGACAACGCTGAGTTTGTGCAGGCACTGCGCGATGCGGAACTTCCCGTCAACGATCTGAGCGAGTCTGGCCGCTCGTTCTTCACGTTCTCGACGCTGGCAGGTGTCCATCTTGGTTATGGCGGATTCGAGCAATACGGACGCGATGTACTGATCCGGTCGCTTGTCGTGGCGCCCGAGCAGCGGCGCAAAGGCATCGGCCGTAACGTGCTCGCCGTTCTTTTGCGCGAAGCTTTCGATGCGGGCGCCCGCACCGGGTGGCTGCTCACCACGAATGAATCGGCGTTCTTCGAGAAGTCCGGCTTCAAGCCGGTCAGCCGCGACGCGGCCCCCGCATCGATCCTCGCCACACGTCAGGCTACCGACTTGTGTCCGTCGAGCGCCGTCCTGCTTTCGCGTGCCATCACCCTTTAAGCGCCATAGCCCATGCCGACCGATCTGCCCAACATCAGCCCTCTTCATCTCGACATACCCGATCTCACGAAGCTCGAGCCACGCGCGCTATCGCAACACCCGCCGCGCATTCTTCTTCTATACGGCTCACTCAGGCCAACGTCGTACAGCAGATTGCTGACGCTGGAAGCAGAGCGGATTCTGCAGCAGTTCGGCGCAGAGACAAAGGTGTTCGATCCGCACGGCCTTCCGCTTGCTGATAGTGTCCCGCCGGACCACCCGAAGGTCGCGGAACTGCGCGCGCTATCGATATGGTCCGAGGGTCAGGTGTGGTGCAGCCCGGAGCGTCACGGCGCGCTCACAGGCGTTTTCAAGAATCAGATCGACTGGTTGCCGCTCGATTCCGGCAGCGTCCGTCCCACGCAGGGGCGCACGCTGGCAGTCATGCAAGTGTCCGGCGGCTCGCAGTCGTTCAATGCAGTCAACGCGCTGCGCGTACTAGGCCGCTGGATGCGCATGGTGACGATCCCGAACCAGAGCTCGGTCGCCAAGGCATTTCAGGAGTTCGACGAGAACGGACGGATGAAGCCGTCCCCGTACTACGATCGGGTGGTCGACGTCATGGAAGAGCTCTTCAAATTCACGCTGCTCGTACGCGACCGTTCCGATTACCTGACTGACCGCTACAGCGAGCGCAAGGAGCGGGCACCGGCAACCGTAACGGCGCTCGCGAGTGCTGCCATGAGTCATGAACAAAGTGCTCGAATTGCCGACACGGACGACAGCGAGGTTGAGTAGCGCTCGCTGCCATCCGAGTGAATGGCCATGAGGCGTTCCATTTCGCCTCGCATCGACGCATCGACGCATCGACGCATCGTTATACAGCGGGCGCACGTCTCGCGGGGCGCTGCGGCAGAAGCACGATACAGGCGACGATAAACACAAGCAGAATCACCGACGCGTATAAGCGGCTCACGTGCAACCCGCCCTCCGCGACAGGCTTGTCGAGCAGATCCCCAAGCGTCGCGCCGAGGGGACGCGTCAGAATGAACGCTGCCCAGAAAAGCGCCGTGCGAGACACGCGCGACCAGAAATACAGGGCGGCCACCACGAGCAAGCCCGCGCCGAAGATCATTGCTCCGTATTCGTAACCCACGCCGAGTCCGCCGCGATCTTCGCCCGCGACCCAGTCTCCGAGCGCAGTGCCGAGCGTTTGCGAGAACAGGATGGTGACCCAGTAAAACCACTCCGCTTTAGCCGTGACGATACTTTCCACTGACACCGTGCCTTGCGAGCGATACCAGGCCGCGAGACTCGCCGCTAGCAGTGCGACGACTAACGCGACGCCTCCGGGGTAACCGATGCCGAGCGATCTATCCGCGAAGTCGGCCATTGTCGTGCCAAGCGTCGTGGTCGCGATGATGGTCGCCCAATAAAGGAACGGATGGAAGTCGCGCGCCTTGATCTGCGCGGAGACGAGCGCGACGAAGAACACGAAGAAGATCGCCGAACCAATCAGGTAACCGAGCTTCAGCGACATCGACACCCAGTCTCCGCCCGTTTCACCCAGCGTGGTGGCCGCGACCTTGATCACCCAGAAGCCCAACGTCACTTGCGGCACTTTGCTGACGGCCTGGTCTGCAAAGTTCATGGCGCTGTCTTTCATCAGTCACTCCTTTTTTCGTAGCTGCATAAGCACGCCAATTTAAACGCCAGAGGTTAACGCTTGCTTAAGCTGGCGGCGTTATTGGCGTTCGCAGCCGGGAATAAGTTCCCCGCTACACCGGTTAACCGATGCAGAGCACGTCAAAACGAACTCAAACCGGGTTCGGTCGATACGCTCTTAATCCAGGAGCACTGCCATGAAACGCACGTATGCAGACCGCGCAGTATCGCGCTCGTTCATCATGATGATGGCGAGCACCGCGCTGATGATCACATCGACATGGGCGCACGCACAAGCATCGCCCTCCCCCGGCTCGCATCAACTTACGCGTGCTGAAGTCATGCATGAACTCGAAGAACTCGAAGCCGCCGGATATAACCCGTCTGTCGGCGACGACCCCAACTATCCGGCTGACATTCAGGAAGCAGAACGAAAAGTTGCCGCGATGCATGCGGCCCAGCAGAACGCGTCCGTCTACGGCCAACCGGCAATGCAGTCAATGCCGGCAATGCCGATGCAGTGAGAAGAACAGTCGCCGATCTAACCCACGCTACGAGAGAACCTATGCGCCAACCTTGTAAGGCCGCGTCATCAACTCGAGAAAGTGACCATCGAGGTCGTCGAAATAAAGTCCGCGGCCACCGTTGTGCGTGTACGTTTCTCCAGCGCGCCGTTTGCCGGGATCGGCCCAGTATTCGAGGCCTCGCTCGCGTATACGCGCGAACGCCCGCTCGAATTCTTCTTCGCTGATTAGAAATGCGTAGTGCTGCATGGCGATCGGATCATCGCTTTCATAGAAATCAAGCGACACGTCATTAGCCATTTGCACGACCAGCATTTCCCCGAACGGAATCGGAGCCGGAAGGCCGAGAATGTCTCCCAGAAACTGCGTCGACGCCTGCTTGTCCCGGCACCAGACAATAGTATGGTTTAGCTGCGCGCTCATGCTGCGCCTCCATGCGGTAGCTACGCATTGAATCAATATAGTCGAAGCCTCATTAACCAACCGCTCCGTCCTGCAAGTCGTGGGCTATGAAGTCGACAAACGCGCGAATGCGGTTCGACATCTGATGCCGCTGCGAATACACGGCGAAGATATCCGCGTTCGGCGTCTCGTGATCGGGCAGCACCACAACGAGCGAGCCATCGGCCAGATACTGTTTGATGTCCCACTCCGCGCGCAGCAGAATGCCGTGCCCTTCGAGCGCCCATTTCACCGCGATCTCGCCGTCGTTGGTGGTCAGCGTGCCCTTGATCCGCACCGCTTCCGTCTTGCGCGACGCACCCTTGCCCGACGTCAGTCGCCACACGCCATACGCTTCGTCGCCCTGGCGAATGCCGATACAGTTGTGCCGCGTCAGATCGTGCGGCGTCATCGGCAGGCCGTGCGAGGCGATATACGAAGGGGCCGCGCACAGCAGACGCCGGTTGCCTGCGAGGCGGCGCGCGACCACCCGCGTATCGGGCGGCTCGCCAAAACGGATACAGACGTCGAATGTATCGTCTGTGAGCGGCGGCGGCGTGACCGATAGCTGAAGCTGCACCGACACCTGCGGATACTTCGCGACAAAACGCGAGATAGCAGGCGCCACGTGGCTGCGGCCGAACCCGAGCGTCGCGTTGACGCGCAGCAGCCCTTTCGGGCTCTTCTTCGCCGAACCGAGCAACTCCGCGAGTTCGTCGATCTCGTCGAGAATCCTGCGCGCATGCTGCAAATACAGCTCGCCTTCGGGCGTGAGCATCATCCGGCGAGTGGTGCGATTGACGAGCGCCACGCCGGCGCGGCTCTCCATCTGCGTGAGCCGCTTGCTCACGGCCGCTGCGGTCAGCCCCAGCTCACGTGCCGCCGCGCTCAGGCTGCCGGACGCGGCGAGCGTAGAGAAAAAGCTCAAATCGGCCGGCTGGACGGTGTCGCGCATCAGCGTCACTTGTGAATTAGAGTTAAAGATGCTTTGAGTCTAGCACCGGTTTTTGCGTCCAGATATCGATAGAGTCACTCACATCTACAACATCTGAAGGACCGGAGACATGCAAACCTATCGCATCGCAACCATTCCCGGCGACGGCATCGGCAAGGAAGTCGTGCCGGCGGGCGCGCAAGTCCTCGAAGCGCTCGCCAGAACCACGAAGTCGTTCGCGTTCGAATTCGAGAACTTCGACTGGGGCGGCGACTATTACCGCAAGCATGGCGTGATGATGCCGGCGGATGGGCTCGACGCGATTCGCGGCAAGGACGCTATCCTGTTCGGCTCCGCGGGCGACCCGGACATTGCGGACCACATCACGCTGTGGGGACTTCGCCTGAAGATCTGCCAGGGCTTCGACCAGTACGCGAACGTGCGCCCGACCCGCATCCTGCCCGGCATCGACGCACCGTTGAAACGCTGCAAGCCCGAAGACCTGAACTGGGTGATCGTGCGCGAGAACTCGGAAGGCGAATATTCCGGCGTGGGCGGCCGGGTTCATCAGGGTCACCCGATTGAAGCTGCCACCGACGTGTCGATCATGACGCGTGCCGGCGTCGAGCGCATCATGCGTTTCGCCTTCCGCCTCGCACAGTCGCGTCCGCGCAAACTGCTGACGGTGATTACGAAAAGCAATGCGCAACGTCACGCAATGGTGATGTGGGACGAGATCGCGCTACAGGTCTCGAAGGAATTCCCCGACGTCACGTGGGACAAGGAACTGGTGGATGCGTCCACGGCCCGCATGATCAATCGTCCGGCGAGCCTCGATACGATCGTCGCCACCAATCTGCACGCGGACATTCTCAGCGATCTCGCCGCCGCGCTCGCCGGCAGCCTCGGCATTGCGCCGACCGGCAACATCGACCCGGAACGCCGCTTTCCGTCGATGTTCGAACCCATCCACGGCTCCGCGTTCGACATCATGGGCAAGGGTCTCGCCAATCCGGTCGGCACCTTCTGGTCGGTCGTGATGCTGCTGGAACATCTCGGCGAACTCGATGCCGCAAACCGCGTAATGCAGGCAGTGGAAGCCGTGACCGCCGACAAGTCGCTGCATACCGGCGACCTCGGCGGAACGGCGACTACCGCGCAGGTGACCGCTGCCGTCTGCGCGTTCATCGAGCGGGCTGCAGCGCCCGCTGCCAACGCCGCGTAAGTCTGGATCACGCGACCACAGTTCGCGCCGTGTAACGCGCCGCGACAAGCGCTTCATAAGCGCCCCAGAAGCGCTTCACGAGCGCCTAACGACAGCCGCCCAACAGCCGCATCCGACGGCTGCGGCGCGCGCGGCGCTGCGCTGCGCTGCGTTTGCAAGCGAGCACAGCCCACGCCTCCAAGGAGGAGACAATGATGACCGACCTCGAAAGCCGGGTGTCCCGCAAGCTCATGCTGCGGATCATCCCGTTTGTAATGCTGCTGTACTTCGTGAGTTTTCTGGACCGCGTCAACGTGGGTTTTGCCGCGCTGACCATGAACAAGGCCATCGGTCTTTCACCGACTGCATTCGGATTCGGCGGCGGCCTCTTCTTCATCGGCTACTTTCTGTTCGAGGTTCCTTCGAACCTGATTCTTCACAAGGTCGGCGCGCGCCGCTGGATTGCGCGCGTCATAGTGTCCTGGGGCATTGTCTCGCTGGCTTCCGCGTTCGTCGTCGGGCCCAACAGCTTCTATGCGCTGCGCTTTCTGCTAGGCGTGGCCGAAGCGGGCTTCTTTCCCGGCATCATCCTGTATCTGAGCTTGTGGTTTCCGACTCGTCAGCGCGCGGTCGCCGCCGCATGGTTCATGGCGGCCGCGCCGATTTCCACCGCCATCGGCTCGCCGATTTCCGGCGCGATCATGAAACTTCCATCGGTAGCCGGTTTCGCGGACTGGCAGATGCTCTACATTCTGGAAGCGCTGCCCGCTGTCGTCCTCGGCTTCTTCGTGCTGAAGTATCTGACCGACACGCCGTCGAAGGCGCAATGGCTTGCGCCGGAAGAGCGCGACTGGCTGATCGCGAAACTGAAGACGGAAGCCGACGCGCGCCAGTCGCACGCGGGCCACACGGCCGGTGCGATGAGGGCACTGCGCGACCCACGCGTTCTCGCGCTGGCACTAATCTACTTCGGGACCTCCGCGGGCTTGTACACGCTCGGCTTATGGGCGCCGTTGATCATCAAGCAGTACGGCTTCGGCTCGTTCGAAACGGGACTGCTCGCCGGCATCCCCAGCATCGCCGCCGTGGTCGCAATGATCCTGTGGGCGAGGCATTCGGACCGTACCGAAGAGCGCACGTGGCACGTCGTCATTCCGTGCGCGCTGGCCTGCCTTGGCTTTGTGTTCGCAGGTAACGCCTCAACAGCACTGATGATCGTGCTCGCCCTCGTCATCGTGAACGTGGGCATCAGTGCGGCCAAGGCGCCGCTGTGGGCAATGCCGAGCATGTTCCTGTCGGGCGCCGGCGCGGCCGCAGGAATCGCCATGATCAACTCGATCGGCAATCTCGGCGGATTCGTCGGTCCGTTCGCGATCGGGTGGCTCAAGAACGTGACGGGCGGCTACTCGGCCGGGCTATATGTGGTCGGCGCAACGCTGGCTCTGTCCGCTGTCGTCACGCTGATGCTGAGCCGGCAGTCGAAGCAGACACCGGTGGCGGCCGGCGAGCGCCACGGCCACTGACGGCATACGCTCGTCTGGGAACTGGGAACAGGATTCTCCGTCGTGACATCCAACGTCGTATGCAACGAAACGTTGGTTGAACGGGAGAATCCGCATGAAACTGATCCACCCTCACTGGCTAGGCGCGCTGGCGCTCGTCAGTCTCGCTAGCTGGGCTCAAAGCGCCGGCCCGACCGATCCGCAGATCGCGGCGATCGTCGTCACGGCCAATCAGGTCGATATCGACGCCGGCAAGCTCGCCGAGTCGCGCTCGAAGTCGAGCGACGTCAAGGCGTTCGCGCAACAGATGGTCACCGATCACAGCGCGGTCAATCAATCAGCCAGCGATCTCGTGCACAAGCTGAATGTGACGCCCGAGGACAACGGCACGAGCCAAAGCCTGAAGCAAGGCGGCGATGCAAACCTCGCGGCTCTGAAGAAGCTGAAAGGCTCGGCCTTCGATCGCGCGTACATCGATCATGAAGTGACCTACCATGAGAACGTGCTCGCCGCGCTCGATAAAACGCTGATTCCGAACGCAAAGAACGAAGAGCTGAAAGCGCTGCTTGTAAAGGTCCGGCCTGCCTTCGTCGCGCATCTGGAACATGCGAAGCATCTGCAGGCGTCGCTGGAGAAAAGCAGTGGTTAAGCGGCGGTGTGCGCCCAGCGCCGCCGCTCGTGGATGTGCGACGCTGGCATTGCTTGCGGCAAACGCGATTGCGGCGCCGAAGACATATGTGGTCGCGATTGAGAACATGCAATTCAATCCGCCGGATTTGACCGTGAAGCGAGGAGACCGCGTTGTATGGATCAACAAGGACATCTTTCCCCATACCGCGACCGCCGAGACTCGTGCATTCGATTCGCGCAGCATTGCCGCGAGCGCATCATGGTCGTACGAGCCGGGCAAGGCCGGCACTTTTCCCTACGGATGCACGTTTCACCCGACCATGCACGGTGCACTGACCGTTCGATGAGAGCCCGCTCGCAATGACCGAGACAGCCACTGTGCCGTCGATGTCCGGCGCCGACGACGATCTCGCGATCGTACGGCGCATCGTCGCTGGGGATCGGCCCGCATTCGAGTTGTTGATGCGCCGCCATAATCGACGGCTTTACCGGCTCGCGCGCGCCACGCTGCGCGACGACGCTGAAGCCGAAGACGCCCTGCAGGACGCGTACCTCCGCGCGTATCGTTCGCTGAGTCAGTTTCGCGGCGACTCCGCGTTGTCGACCTGGCTTTCGCGCCTCGTGCTCAACGAGTGCTACGGCCGGCTGCGCCGTCATGCGCGCCGCGAGAATGTCTTTCCGATAGTCAGTTCGAACACTGCCGACCTCGATCTCGAAGCCATGCATCCGTCCGACTCCGAATCCCCCGACCGCGCCGTGGCGCGCGCGGAAATGCGTGCGCTGATCGAGCGCAAACTCGACGAGCTGCCAGAATCGTTCCGCACGGTATTCGTCCTCCGTTCAGTGGAAGAGCTGAGCGTCGAGGAAACCGCGCAATGCCTCGACATTGCCGAAGCCACCGTGCGTAGCCGGCATTTCCGTGCGAAAAGCCTGCTGCGCGAATCACTGGCGCGAGACATCGACCTCGCAGGGAGCGAACTGTTCGGGTTCGCCGGCGCGCGCTGCGACAGGATCGTCGCGAATGTGATGTCGCGAATCGACACGCGCGGCGAAAACAGTTAGACGGCTGATGCGCCGCAAGCGACGCCGGCAGACATAACGCCATGTCATGGCCGCTCCAACAATTGCGGCGTTGCCCCGGTCAAATTGACTCACTATATTTCCAGTCAAGCCAGCGCCATTGCCCCTCCGGCCGCAAGCCGCAGGCGCATTCGCGCCGACCTGGATGATGTCTTTCGCTTCAACCGTATCGAGGAGAAGTCGTGATAAGCATGCCAAGGTTGCGCCCGTTTGCCATGACTCTTGTGTTGAGCGCAATGAGCATGGCGCCTGCTCTCGCCGCAGGAAAAATCACCTTCGTGTCGCAAGGCGGCACGTATCAGGAAGCCCAGACCAAAGCGATTCTCGACCCCGCTGCGAAGGAACTGGGCATCACCATCAACCAGGACAGCATTCCCGACGCGTGGCCGCAGATCAAGGCTCAGGCCGCTACCGGCAAGCCGATCTGGGACGTGGTGGACACGCCCACCTCCAACTGTCTGCGCGGCGGCCGCGAGGGGTTGCTCGAGAAGCTCGACTTCTCGAAGATCCCCAACGCTGCCGCGATGCCGGAAAAGTACCGCACGCCGTACTCGGTCGCGTATGAGTTCTACTCGACTGTGATCGGCTACAACAAGAAAACGCTGAAAAAGGCACCGCAAAGCTGGGCCGATTTCTGGAACGTGAAAGCGTTCCCAGGCACCCGAGCCTTGCGCAACGATCCGCAAACGGTACTGGAAGCCGCCCTGCTCGCCGACGGCGTGCCGCGCGACAAGCTGTATCCGCTCGACGTCGACCGCGCGTTCAGGAAGCTGCAACAGATCAAACCCGACATCACCGTGTGGTGGACTTCCGGTGGGCAGTCCGCGCAATTGCTGCACGACGGCGAGGTGGACATGACGATGATCTGGAACGGCCGCGCGAGCGCGGTGCGCAAGGACAATCCCGATGTCGATTTCACATTCAACGACGGCATTCTGCAAAACACGCAGTTGTGCGTGCTGAAGAACGCGCCGAATCTGACCGACGCGATGCGCTTCCTCAACGCTGCAATGTCGCCTGAGTTGCAGGCCAACCTGCCGCTTTACATCGACTACGGTCCAGGGAACCCCGCAGCGTTCAAGACCGGCAAGATCACGGCCAAGCGCGCAAGCGAATTGCCAAGCTCGCCAGAGAACGCCGCGAAACAGGCACTGATGTCTGAAGATTGGTGGGCGTCGGATGCAGGCATCCAGGCAAAAGCGCGGTGGCTGAAGTTCATGCAGTAGCTTGCGCACTGCTCGCCATACGATTGAAGCGCCCGCGGGAACACGGTTCATCGCGGGCGTTTTGTATCTTGCGGCGCTCATTGCATCCAGCGCATTCATTGCATGGATCGCACCGATCGCACTCACACCCACGAGCCCCACAGTCTTTATCTATCCAACGTGATCGATTATCTGATTCTTGGCGGCGGATCGGCGGGCTGCGTGCTAGCTGCTCGTCTTTCCGAAGACGCCGGCAAGACCGTGTGCCTCGTGGAAGCGGGTCGCGACATCTCGCAGGCGACAATGCCAGCCGACATTCGCAGCCGCTATCCCGGTCGCGCCTACCTCGACAGCACGAACATCTGGCAGCAATTGAAAGCACGCATGAGCGCGCCTGCCGCATTGCGCCGCTATGAACAGGCGCGGCTGCTCGGTGGCGGCTCCGCGATCAACGCATTAATGGCCAACCGCGGCGCGCCCGCCGATTACGACGAATGGCAAGCACTCGGCGCGCAAGGCTGGAACTGGGAAGCGTGTCTACCCTACTTTCGCAAGCTCGAAACGGACCACGATTTCGGCAATTCCAGCGACGTCAGTATCAGCGCCCTGCACGGCGCGAGCGGCCCGCTGCGCATTCAGCGCACTGCGTGGACGCGCATCTCGCCGTTCGTGAAAGCCGTGCTCGATACGTTGAAACATGATTATCCGTTGCGCGCCGATCAGAACGGCGCGTGGGAAGACGGCACCTTCATCGGGTCGATCGCAGTAAGCGCGGGCGGCGAACGCATACCCACGTCCGTTTGTTATCTGGACGAAGCCGTGCGCGCGCGATCCAACCTCGCCGTTTGCACCCACGAGACCGCCGAACGCATTCTGTTCGACGGACGGCGTGCAATTGGCGCACGCATGATCCGGCCGGACGGTACGCATCACGACATTCGGGCCGGCTGCGTGATCGTGTGCTCCGGTGCGATTCACTCGCCGGCGCTGTTGCTGAGAAGCGGCATCGGTCCTGCTGACGAGCTTGCCGCACTGGGCATCGACGTGGTCGCACATCGCGAAGGCGTGGGCCGCAATCTGATGGAGCATCCGTCTATTGCGGTGTCCGCCTATCTGCCTCGCGCGGCACGCACGCCCTTTCGCCACGAGCATCACGAACAGGCAATCGTGCGCTTTTCGTCGGGCTTGCCCGGCACCGTGCCGGGCGACATGCACGGCGCAATACTGTCGCGCTCGGGCTGGCACTCGGTCGGCTACCGTCTCGGCACGATGTTTTTCTGGGTCAACAAATCGTATTCGCGTGGACGACTGAAACTGAAATCGTCGAGCGCCTTCGATGAACCCGAGGTCGACTTCGCCATGCTGTCCGATGCGCGCGATCTCGAACGGCTGAAGCTCGCACTGCGGTTGGGCGCACACACTCTGTCCGCGCCAGCGATGGCGGCGCATCTCGGCACAGTATTCCCGTCGAGCTATTCGCCGCGGGTCGCCGCCGTTGCAGTGCCAAGCGCGTGGAACGCGTTGCAGCGCGGCGCGCTGAGCTTGCTGCTCGACATCGCCGGCCCGTTACGAGCGTCGCTCGTGCGGCGCGTTGTGACTCAAGGGGTGACGCTGAACGAACTGCTCGCCGACGACACCGCGCTCACGCAGTTCGTCACGCGTTCCGTGGGCGGCACCTGGCATCCGTCGGGGACCTGCCGCATGGGCGCCGCCGACGATCCGCTCGCTGTCACCGATGCGCGCGGCGCAGTCTACGGTGTCGAACATCTACACGTGTGCGACGCGTCGTTGATGCCGTCAATTCCGTGCGCCAACACGAACGTGCCGACCATCATGATCGCCGAGCGCATTGCCGACCTGCTGCGCGGCCGTTCGAGTGGCTCCTAATCGCCGTAGCCGACGATACCCTTCACTTCGAGAAACGCCTCGAGGCCCCACTCGCCGTACTCGCGGCCGTTGCCTGACTGCTTGTAGCCGCCGAACGGCGAGCCTGGGTCCCACGACGGATAATTCACATAGACGCTGCCCGCGCGTAGACGGAACGCCACACGCCGGGCGCGCGCCAGGTCCGCCGACTGCACGTAGGCAGCGAGGCCGAATGGCGTATCGTTCGCGATTGCAATGGCATCTTCGTCGTCGCGATACGGGATGATCGCGAGAACGGGACCGAAGATTTCCTCGCGCGCAATCGCCATCGACGGGTCCACGTTCGCGAACACCGTGGGCCGCACGTAGTAGCCGCGCGTCAAACCGTCGGGCCGCCCGGGGCCTCCCGCCGCCAGTTGCGCGCCTTCCTCGACGCCCTTTTCGATCAGCCGTTGCACGCGAGCATACTGCACGTCACTGACGACCGGGCCCATCGTCGTCGTTTCATCGTCTGCACGACCCACGCGGTGCGCGGCCGCCGCGCGCTGTGCAATACGCACGGCCTCTTCGTGCCGCGCTGCCGGCACGAGCATGCGTGTCGGCGCGTTGCACGACTGGCCGCTGTTGCTGAAGCACGAGTTGACGCCCGACGTCACAGCCGCTTCGAAGTCGACATCGTCGAGAAGAATGTTCGCCGACTTGCCGCCCAGCTCCTGATGCACCCGCTTGACGGACGGTGCGGCGAGCTTTGCGATTTCGACGCCTGCTCGCGTCGATCCTGTGAACGACACCATGTCGACGTCCGGATGGCCGCACAGCGCGGCGCCGACAGTCGGGCCGTCGCCATTCACGAGATTGAACACGCCGGGCGGCACACCGGCTGCGTCGAGAATCTCGGCAAACAGCACGGCGTTGAGCGGCGACACTTCGCTCGGCTTGAGCACCATCGTGCAGCCGGCCGCGATCGCGGGAGCAACCTTGCAGACTATCTGATTGATCGGCCAGTTCCATGGCGTAATCAATGCGACTACGCCGACAGGCTCATGATTGACGAGCGTCGTCCCTTTCTTGCGCTGCCATGCGAACGTCTCGCACGTTCGGAGCAGTTCTTCGAGGTGACGCTTGCCGAGCGCGGCCTGCCACGCACGCGAAAGCGCTTTCGGCGCGCCAATCTCGCGCGAGATGATGTCGGCCATGTCGTCGTAGCGCACCATATAGGCGTCGAGTATCCGGCGGATCAGCGCGATCCGCCCGGTAGGCCCGGTCTGCGAGAACGACTCGAACGCGCGCTTCGCGGCGGCCACGGCGCGCTCGACATCGTCCGCATTGCCTAGCGCGATTTCAGCGAAGACTTCTTCCGTGCAAGGATCGACCACGGGCAGACGTGCGGTGCCCGACGGCTCGACCCAGGCGCCGTCGATATAAAACTTCAGTGCGTTCGACATCCGCTTCCCATAGAGAGAGTTCAAAGACATCACGCCCGCGCCGCCGAAGAACGGCGGCTCACGACGACGATCATCACGAGACACAACGTCAATGCGGTCAGCATCGTACTGATCGCGGCGATGGTGGGATCGATCTCGTCGCGCAGCGTAACGAACATGCGGCGCGTGAGCGTCTGGTTCGTGCCGCCCGAGATGAACAATGCAACCACCGTTTCGTCGAGCGCCTGAATGAAGACGAACACCGCACCCGAAATCACGCTCGCCTTGATCTGCGGAAGCGTCACCGCAAGAAAGCTGCGCAGGCGATTCATCCCGAGGCTGCGCGCGACCATCTCCTGCGTGCGGTCGAACGTGCGCAAATCGGCGCCCACGGAAATCAGCACATAGGGCAGGCCGAGCATCGTATCGGCGACGATCAGGCCGCCCAGCGTATTCACATAACCGGCCTGCGTGAATACGAAAAACACGCCCACCGCGACGATGATGATCGGCACCATCAGCGGCAACATGAGCAGCGTGCGCAAATAGCGCATCGACCAGTGCGTGCCGTGCTGGATCGCATAGGCCGCGGCGATGCCGAGCGGCGTCGCGAGCACCGCTGCGCATACGGACGCCACGAGCGTCGTGCGAGCCGCGTCGATCCACGCGGGGTTGTCGAAGAACGCGTGATACCAGCGCAACGAATAGGCGGGCGGCGGGAACGTCATGAAGCGCGTGTCGGAGAACGACAGCGGCACGACGATCAGCACCGGCAGCATCAGAAACCCGAGAATCAGCACGACGAGCACGCCGAGCACGACTCTGCCGAACGGGATCTTGTTCATTTCGCGCCCAGGGTCTTTTCCAGGGGAATCACGCGGCTCGCGGCATAGAAAATCGCGAACACGCAGAGCAGCAGCACGACACTGACCGCGCTCGCAGCGCCCCAACTGTTATAAATCTCGACGTTGCGACTCACCACCATCGACACCATGATGGACTTGCCCCCGCCCATCAGTTCGGGCGTGATGTAAAAACCGAGGCACAGTACGAATACCAGCGTGGCGCCTGCCACGACGCCGCTCATCGATAGCGGCAGGAACACGCGCCAGAACACGTGCAGCGGCGAGCCGCCGAGACTGGCGCCGGCCTGCGAAAGATTAGCGGGGATTTTCTGCATCGCCGAATACAGCGGCAGCACCATGAAAGGCAGCAGAATGTGCACCATCGCGAGAATGGTGCCGAACTGGTTATACGCAAGTTGCACCGGACGATCGACAAGACCCGTCGCAAGCAGCGCCTTGTTGATGAGACCGGTGCGCTGCAGCAGCACGAGCCACGCATAGGTACGCACGAGCACGCTGGTCCAGAACGGCAGGATCACCATGCCGAGTATCAGCGCACTCCATCGCGGCGATACCGACGCCGCAAAGTACGCAACCGGATAGCCCAGCAGCAACGTCACGCCCGTCACGATGACGCTGAGTTTGAACGTCATGAGGAACGTGTCGAGATAGGTGCCCGTGAAAATGCGCCGGTAATTGACAAGCGTGAAGCCGCCGTCATGCCAGATGGACTGCCACGACAGCCACGCGAGCGGCACCACCAGCAGCACGACCACGACGAACAATGCGGGCGCGAGCAACAGCAGCATCGCGCGGTCTTCGCGTTGCTGGTGGCGCGCCGACGGGTCCGTGGCAACTGTTTGAATCAGGGCGGGGTCCTGGAGAATCCGTTTGGCTGTCGTCATCATGCACCCACAGCGTCGAGAAACTGGTACCACGCGGCAACGACGCGAACGCCGGGCGCGCGCAGCGAATGGAACGGCACGGGCCGCAAGCCTTGCTGGCCGAGCAACGCAAGCTCAGGTGTCTCGCCGAGTGCGAGTGCTGCGGCATGCTGGCCAAGCAGGCTCGCCATCGCGACGCCCGCTCCGTTATACCCCAGACAAAAGGTCGTGGCGTCGTCGCTGCGGCCAACATGCGGCAACGCATTGAACGTCATGTCGACATAGCCGGACCACTGATATTCAATACGCAGATCCGCGAGATCGGGAAATAGCGCGACCATTGCGCGTCGCAGCGCGTCGAAGCCGGTCGCCTGGCCTTCCTTGCCGAACGCGTCGCGTCCGCCGAACAGCATACGGCCGTCGACCTTGCGAAACCACTTCATCATGCGCCGCGTTTCCGTATAGCTGCGGCGCTGCGTCATGAGCCGATTATCGAGTTCCGCGGGCAGGCGTTCCGTCGCAATCATTGCGCTGCGAAACGGCACGAGTTCACGCTGGTAGGCAGCGGTCGCGGACGTGAGATCGGAGTACGCGTTGGTCGCGACAATGACTTGTCTCGCGCGCACCGTGCCGCCGGGCGTTCGCAGCACGACGCCGGCGGGCCCGCCTTGCGAACGCGTCATTTCGACAACCGGCGTGGCTTCGTAAATCGGCACGCCCCGCGCAGTGAGGCCTCGCGCGAGCCCGTACACATATTCGAGCGGCAAAATCGTGCCTGCATCCGCGCTCAATACGCCGCCCACAAACTCGCTCGATCCTGTCTCGCGCCTCACTTCTTCGCGCGACTGCACTGTCATCGACGTGTCGCCCAACTGCGTCCGCACCCAATCGGCTTCCGCACAGATCGCGGCGAACGCGCGCTCGGTGTGCGCGCAACGCAGGCTGCCTGTGTGCTCGAAGTGCGCTCGTTCGAGCTTGAACTCGTCGACGAACGATTCGACCACTCGCACGCCGTCGTGCGCGAGCCGATGCATGCGCTTCGCGGTATCGAGTCCGTGCAGTTTGTCGATTTGCGGAAACGACAAACGGAACTTCGACGACACCACCCCGCCGTTGCGCCCGCTCGCGCCCCAACCGACCGGGTTCGCATCGAACACGGCGCAATCGACGCCGCGCTTTTGCAGCGCGTACGCGGCCGACAGGCCCGAATAACCCGCGCCGATCACGGCCACGTCGACCGCCAGATCGCGCGCGAGCGGCGCGCCCGTGCTCACGGGCGGCTGCCGTTGCGCCAAGCGGGCGGCCATCGCACGCCATAGCGAGTCGGGCTGCGGCCGCTGCGAGTCGTTGTGGAGGGCGGGCGCGAGCATGGCTTAAGCAGCGCGCGCTTCGGCTTCGACCGCGTCAGCGAGCGCGCCGAGCGTTGCGAATTTGAACGTGGGCGCGGTGACGGCTTCAGGCACCGGCGTCGCGCCGAAACCCTTCATGCCCTGGCGTCGCTCGATCCAGCAGGTCGAGTAACCCAGCTTCGTCGCGATGCCGATGTCGTGATACTGGCTCTGCGCGGTGTGCAGGATCTCGTTGAACTTGAAGCCGAATGCCGCCTGACGTCCGCGGTTGTAGGCAAAGAACTGCGGGTCCGGTTTCGCGACACCCGTTTCGTCACAGCACACGGTGTCGTCGAAAGGGTCGCCCAGGGTATGTGCGTAGGCCGACAACGCGACGCGGTCCGCGTTGGTCATCGCGACGAGGCGATAATGTTTGCGCAGGCGCTTCAGGGCCTCGACCGAGTCTTCGAACGCGGGCCACTCCAGCACGTCGCGCTGGAAGGCCGCCGCGGATTGCGCGTCGTCGGGCAGGCCGAGTTCGCCGGCAAGATACAGATACACGTTCGCCATTTCGTGGCTCGAACGACCCGGATACTTCGCGCGTCCGCGCATATACGGCTCGAAGATCTGGTCGTCGGTGAGATCTTTCGCCGCCGCGCCGCCAAGGCGCCGCACGGACGCAAGCACGCCCTGTTCGAAGTTGATCAGCGTGCCGACGACGTCGAACGTCAGGACCTTGAAATCGGTGAGCTTCATTGCATCATCCTTTTGCGGGTTGCGTTAAATTCGTAAGACGTATGCCCGGGCGGGCGGGGAGAGTCAGGCGGGCACGACGATCGTGTCCTGCGGATCGAGCACAACGGTCATGTGTTCGCCCGGTGACGGAATGCGGCTGCGCGCGTTGTGATTGCCGGGCTGGCGCAGACTGATCGAAGTGCCGTCAGCCAGTGTCGCGAACACGCGCAGGCTTTCTCCCTGGTACAGCACTTCGGTCACGCGGCACGAGAGCCGGTTGGCGGCAGGCTCTGCCGGACCGGCGTCGATCACGAGCTTTTCTGTCTGCACGGCAAGCAGCAAACGCTCGCCGCGCGGCAACGGGTGCGCGGTTCGCAACACCGCGTCGCCGAGGCGTACGGCGTCGTCGCCTGCGCGGCGCACATCGAGCAGCGTCGCTTCGCCTATAAAGCTTGCGACGAACGCGTCGCAAGGCCGGTCATAGAGACGCTCGGGCGTATCGATCTGCACGAGCTTGCCGTTCTTCAACACGGCCACGCGATCGCTCATGGTCAGCGCTTCGCGCTGGTCATGCGTCACGTAGACAATCGTCGCGCCGAGCTTGCGATGCAGACGCCGCAACTCGATCTGCATCGTTTCGCGCAGCTGCTTGTCGAGCGCGGAAAGCGGCTCGTCCATCAGGATCAGTTGCGGCTCGAAGACCATTGCTCTTGCAAGCGCGACGCGTTGACGTTGGCCGCCGGAAAGCTGACTGATGCCGCGGGATTCATAACCGCTCAGTTCGACCATCGCGAGCGCGTCGGCCACTCTCGCCGCCCACCCCGCTTTCGGATCGCGGCGCGCGCGCAGCGGGAACGCGACGTTTTCGCCCACCGTCATGTGCGGAAAAAGTGCGTAGTTCTGGAACACGATGCCAATGTTGCGTTTGTGCGGCGGCGCAAATGTAATGTCCCGCTCGCCGACCCACACCGAGCCGGAAGTCGGCTGGACAAAGCCACCGAGGATGCCGAGCAGCGTCGTCTTGCCCGACCCGGACGGTCCGAGCAGCGACACGAACTCGCCTGGCTCGATGTCGAGCGAGACGTCGTCCAGCGCGATTACGGGTCCATAGCGCTTCGCTGCCGACCGGATGGAGACTCCTGTTTTCGCTCGTGCGTCCATTGCGTTTGCTCTCGCTGAAGGGCCTGCATTAGGGAAAATATAGGTGTCAAACTTTTTGGCGGCAATTCCCAAATTGTTGGATCGGGCATAACATCAAGTCATGCCGAATCTACGCAAAAAACTGCCGAGCGCGAATGCGCTGTTCGTCTTCGAGGCTGCCGCTCGTTGCGGCAACTTCACGCGTGCCGCGCAAGAACTCTATGTGAGCCAGCCCGCCGTGAGCCGTATGCTCGCTCGCATGGAAGACCACATCGGAGTGCGCCTCTTCGAGCGCGTGCGCGGCGGCATTGAACTCACCGAAAGCGGGCGCATTCTGTACACCAAGATCTCAGAAGGATTCAACGGCATAGAAAGCGCGATACGTGAAATAGAAGCGCGTGCTACGGGCGTGGAATCGGTCACGCTGTCGGTATCCACGGGATTTACGACGCACTGGCTGATGCCGCGCATGAGCCGCCTGAACGAGGCGTTCCCGTCAATCGATCTGCGGTTTCAGCTCATTTCGGGGCGCATTGGTGGACCGCTTGTCGATGTCGATCTGGGCATGCGCTTCATGCAGGCCGGCGACATCGACGAAAACAGCGTGCTGGTTATGCCCGAAACCCTATTGCCCGTGTGCAATCCGCGCTATCAGGAAACGTCGCTGACAGACGCCGGCCGTGAGCACGGCGACACCGTCATCGTGATGGACGACGAGGAGCGCGGCTGGCACCATCGTTTTGGAGCGTTCGAGCAGCACGGGCGGCGCGTGGCGAGCATGCTCAGCTTCAACGACTACGCGATCGTCGTGCAGGCGGCGCTGCTCGGCCAGGGCATCGCGCTTGGCTGGCTGAACGTGGTGTCGCACTGGCTGTCGCAACGCGCACTCGTCCCCGCCGAAGAAGAAATCCTCGTGACCAATCGGCGCTGCTGTCTGGTGTCGCCCGCGAACCGGCCTTTGCGGCCCATCGTCGCGAACGTGCGCGACTGGATCGTCGAGGAAATGCGGGCCGATTTGCGCACGTTGGAGAGTGCGTACCCGCAATTGGGATTGCGCGGGGCGTTCAAGGAATGCGGCGTCGCTATCGTTTGACGGCAGGTAATGCACTGCCGCGGCCACGGCGCTGCATGAGAACAAGTGGTGCGCGGAAACTCCGGCCGCAGGGTGCGCGGGCCAATTCCGGAATCGCCTGCGAGCAGCGAGACAACGCGACGGACCAAGGGCAGATCAAAGCCCGTTTTTCATCGTGTGCATCAAGTCGCCGAACGACTGACGCGTATTGACCGCATTGACGATGTCAGCCAGAAACCAGGGAAGAATCAGCTGCGTGTCGGGATCGGTGACACCGACGCTCAGCGCCGGCGGCCTTGCGACCGGCGCGGCTGCCGTGGCTGGCTTTGCACCCTGATAAGCGGACGAGGTGCGAGTTTCGGTGGTAGCCGAAACGTGTGAGGCGACTGGCTCGCCAGGCGGCGGCCACGCCGACGAACAGCCGGCAAGCAGCATAGTGGCGGCGGCAACAACGGCAGTAGCGGCAACGTAGAACGGCTTCATGATCGACTCCAGCCTACGTGATTTGGACAGAACTGCCCGGCAGGAAGTTCGTCGACTTAGGCACGACGAATGGCGCGTGGGCGTGCCAGTTCCTAGTGCCCCGCTGCAGCGGCGGCCGCCGAATTCGTCTTGCCCGGCTTCGTCACCCAGATCAACGGAATGATCAGTACGAAGATCACCGCCGACAACCAGAAAATATCGTTGAGTCCAAGCATGGCGGCTTGGGTGTTCATCGAGTGTTCGAAGAAAGCCATCGCTTGAGACCGGCTGCCTCCCAGTGCAGCTTGCGCCGAATCCAGTGCCGCGGTGAAAACAGGGTTGGTGACGCCCGTCTGCTCAGCCAGTCTCGCGTGATGCAAGATGGTGCGATCGTTCCAGCCGGTTGCGGCAAGAGACGTTCCCACTGCGCCCGCAAACACACGCACGAAATTCGACAAACCCGCGGCGGCGGGAATCTTCTCGGGCGCGAGGCCGGAAAGAATGATGGCGGTCAGCGGCACGAAGAACAATGCGGTCGGTATGCCCTGCAACAAGGTGGGCAATACGAGCGTCCAGGTATCCACGCCGGTCGTGTAGTGCGAACGCATGAAGAACACGCCCGCAAAGCCGACAAAGGCCAACGTTGCGAGAACGCGCGCATCCGAGCGCGGCATGATCTTCGCCATCACAGGGGCAAGGATCACGGCGAATATGCCGAGCGGCGCCGTGGCGAGACCTGCATCGACGGACCGGTAGTTCAGGTAACCCTGCATCCACTGCGGCAGCAAGACGAGGTTTGAGAAAAACACCGCATACGCAACCGAAATCGCAACCGTGCCGCCAAGAAAATTGCGGCCGCCGAACAGCCTCAGATCGATGACCGGGTTCTTCTCGGTCAGCTCCCAGATCACGAAGAATGCGAAGCTGATCCCTGCAAACACAGTCAACGCGACGATTACCGGGGAATTGAACCAGTCGAGGTCCTTACCCTTGTCGAGCATGATCTGCAGCGAACCGACCCACGCGATCAACGAGATCAGCCCGATCTTGTCGATCGGCGAACGCTTCGTTGGGGACTCGCGCGTGCGGTAGATCGCCCATGTCACACCCGCAGCAAAGAGCCCAACCGGAATGTTGATGTAGAAGATCCACGACCACGAATAGCTGTCCGTAATCCAGCCACCGAGCGCAGGCCCTGCAATCGGGCCGACAGTCGCTGTCATTGCCCACAGCGCCAACGCATGCGAACTCTTCTCCTTCGGATACGAGCCCAGCAGAATGGCCTGCGAAAGCGGGATCAACGGGCCCGCTACCGCGCCTTGCAAAATGCGCGCGGCGAGCAGAACCGGCAGATTCGGTGCTATTCCACATAGCCACGAAGACATGACGAACAACAATATCGCCCAGACGAAAAGCTTGATCTGCCCGACACGCTGCGTGAGCCAACCTGTCAACGGAATCGAAATTGCGTTGGCTGCGGCGAAGAGCGTGATCACCCATGTTCCTTCATCGACCGATACGCCGAGGTTGCCCGCGATAGTCGGGATAGCCACGTTCGCAATCGAGGAGTCGAGCACATTCATGAACGTGGCCAGCGCTACGGCAAGCGTTGCGAGCACAAGCTTGCCGCCCGTCAAAGGCGGAAGCGTTGCAGGTCGCGTCGATTGATTCATTTCATCACCTGTTGAAGGTCGCTAATATCTGACTTGTCAGCTAATTGCACAAAAAAAATGGAAAGCACTCGTCGTGTATTCAGCCCGCTTTGCGCGTCGCGCTTTTTTTCACGCCAGCCGTTGCGGCTGTGCGCGCCATCGGCATGTTCTGCGCGATGATCCGGGCGATCTCCGCATCTGCATCCGCGCCGTACTGCGCAAATACATCAGTGCGATAGGTAGTATTCACCGCCGCACCGAGTTGGGTTCCCGACTGGTCGCGAGTTTCGACTTCGACCTGCATTGACAATCCGATCCGCAGCGGATGTGCGTCCAGTTCCTTCTGATCGAGCTGAATGCGCGCGGGCAGACGCTGTACGACCTTGATCCAGTTGCCGGTCGCATTCTGAGCGGGCAGTACCGCGAACGCCGAGCCGGTTCCCGCAGAGAAGCCCACCATGCGGCCGTGGTATTTGACGCTCGAACCATAGACGTCGGCGGAAAGCGTGACCGGTTGGCCGATGCGCATGCGCCTGAGTTGGCTCTCCTTGAAGTTCGCATCGACCCACACCTCGTTGAGGGGGACGATCGCCATCAACGGCGTGCCGGGCGCGACTCGTTGACCGACCTGTACAGAACGTCGTGCCACATAGCCGGTGACCGGAGCAGGCAAGGTGTTGCGCGCGTAGTTCAGATAAGCGTCGCGTACTTTGGAAGACGCCGCCAGAACGTTCGGATGCTGTTCGATCGACGTGCGGTCGGTCAGCGCACGGTTTGCTTCGGCCTGCTGACGCGCGGCGTCGAGCGCGGCCTGCGCGGCGCTGACCGCATCGCGCGCGTGTGCCACGTCCTCGCCGGACACCGCGCCGGTTTCCGCGACCGCCTGACGTCGCTTCAGATCACTGACGGCGCGCGCGAGATCCGACTCGCGCTGCGCGACCGTTGCTGCGTAGTAGTCGTTGTTCACGTAAAGACCGCTGACTTGCCGCACGGTCTGCCCCAGCGTTGCTTCGGCATTGGCAAGCGCGTCTCTGGCATCCGCGTTGTCGAGCGTCACGACCGGCGCGCCCTGCTTGACGATCTGCGTATCGTCGGCGTTCACTGCAACGACGGTGCCGCTGACCTGCGGCGTCAGTTGCACGAGATTGCCACTAACGTATGCATCGTCGGTAGCCTCGTGATACTGACCGGTCGTCACGTAATACACGCCGTACGCTGCGCCGGCTGCCACTATCGCGGCGGCCAGCAACGCGAGCAGCAACTTGCGCCGCGTAGTGCCTTGCGTTTGTTGGGGTTGGGGTTGGTCTGCGTCCGCCTTCGCTCGGTCGGCGTTGATGCTATCGCTCATTGTGTGACTCCTGACAGGATCTGAAATACGTCGCGCTCAACGCACGGCGACGACTGGATTGAGTTTGACTGCAGGCGCGGCACCGGCATTGTCGGAATAGCCGCCGCCCAGCGCCGCTGCCAATGCGATCTGCTGATCGCGCCGGTTCATCTTCAGATTCGCGACCTGCTCGTCGGCTTGAAGCGCCGTGGTGTCCGCGTTCAACACCGTGAGCTGATTCGCGAGTCCCGCCTTGTATTGCACGAGCGCCAGTTGATCGGCGCTGCGGGCGGCTTCCTGCGCGGCTAGCGCGTCGACGAGCTGCTCGTCGGTGGAACGGATTTGCGCGAGCTGAGTGGCAACTTCGGACAGTGCAGTGACGAGCGTCTGGTTATATGCAGCGACGGCGTAGTCGAAATCGGCATAGCGGCCTTTAAGTTGCGCCCGCAACTGACCGCCGTCGAAAATCGGCAGATGGATCGCCGGACCCACCGATGCCGTGCGGCTCGCCGCATTGAGGAAGCGGCCGAAGCCGAATGCGTCGAGGCCAATAGCCGCACTGAGGTTGATGTCGGGATAGAACTCGGCCTTGGCCTCCTTCACGTCGTGCACCAGCGCGTCGACTCGCCATTTAGCGGCGACCAGATCCGGGCGCCGGCTGACGAGGTCAGCGGGCAGATTGGCCGGCAGACGCACTTCATCGCCGATACCGAGCGACGGACGGGCAATTGCAAGACCTCGGTCAGGTCCTGCGCCGAGCAATGCGGCAAGCTGATATCGCGTGGTGAGAATGCTGCCGTCCAGCGACGCCAGCGCGGCCCGGCTGCTAGCGAGGTTCGCCTGCGCGGTCTTGCGCTCGACCTGCGTGTCGAGTCCAGTTGCAATCCGGCCGGCCGTAATTCGGTCAATCTGTTCGCGCTGCGTCACTTCCTGCTGCGCGATGTCGCGCAACGCAAAGAGACGAGCAAGCTGGTTATACGCGCGCGCCGTGGCGGATGTCAGCGAGAGTCTGACGACTTCCGCATCGGCCTTGCTTGCTTGCAACTGCGACAGCGAGGCTTTCAGTGCTTCGCGATTCTTGCCCCACAAATCCAGGTCATACGATGCGGACAGCAAACCCTTGTTCTCCGATTGCCATGACCCGCCGTACGGAGGCGGCACGAGTGCCGTGCTCGAATACTGCTGCCGCGTGAACGAGTAAGTCGCCCCGACTTGCGGCATCGTGCTCGCCTTCGCCGTCTCGCTGTACGCAGCGGCGGCGGCAACGCGTGCACGCGCCTGTTCGATCGACGGGTTGCCTTTCAATGCTTCCTCTAACAGCGCCTTCAGTTGGGCGTCGCCGAACTGATCGGCCCAGTCGACGGCGGGCCACTGACCGCTGTCAGCAGGAATGCTTTGCTGCGTCGCATAGGTATCTGGCGTCGCAAGCTGCTTGTCGCTCGAGATACCTGCATAGTTTGCGCAGGCCGATAGCACTGCCGCGAAGATCACCGTCATGCCGGATTTCGCAATTCGCGTTCCGATCATTCGTCGATTTAACTGTCTACTCATTTTCTGACCTGTCAGATATATGGACAAAAAATTTTGTGCGAACGCTTCGCTCAATCTTCGAGAAACTTGAACAGCAGACGGCGCAGCTCATGGAATTCGGCCTTGGTGAATTTCTTCAGCCGCTTGTTCAGCACGACCGGCACCCTGTCGGGCAGGTGGTCTGCCACTGCTTCGCCCTTCTTCGTCAGCTTCAGGTTGACGACCCGGCGATCTTCAAGACTGCGGGAGCGCTGAAGCAAACCCTTCGTTTCGAGTTTGTCGAGCATGCGCGTCATCAGGCCGGTGTCTATACCGAGCAACGTGGACAGTTCGAACGGAGTGCTCGCAATGTCCTGGCGCATGGACAGAAGAATGCCCATTTGCTGGGCCGTGATGTCGAGATCCTTGAGTTCTGCGTCTATCTCCGTCACCAGAAGGTTGCGCGCCTTGTTGATGGCGAATCCCACGCTCTCGGTCACGGTGAAATTGTCGCTCGTGTAGTGGTTCATCTTTGCTCCTTGCCTGGAGAGCAATATATCTGCATTGTCAGATATCTCCAAGCTCGATGCTGGACATCAATGTTTCAAATATTGCGCTAACCGGAGACTCCCGGTCCTGCCGCGAAGAGGAATTGCCGCGTGCCCGCGTCATTCGCGGGCGGGGTCGCGCTCAATTCAATGGGCCGGGCATCGTCGCCCTTCTTACACGCCTTCGACGAGAACGGCGCGATAGCGCGCGCCTTTGAACCGGTGCTGCGCGACTTCCTGATATTCGGGACCGTCGTACCAGGCACGCGCTTCCGCAGTGGACGGAAACTCCACGATCACGACACCCTCTGGCGCTTCGCCCTCCAGAACCTGTTGAGGTCCATAGGCAGCGAGAATCTTGACGGGATGGCCTTTGAAAGTGGCGCCGACCTTGCTCTGATAAATGTCGAGTTCCTGCTGATCCTGCGTGCTTTCCTTCGTGAAGACGATATATGTGGCCATGACATACGCTCCTGCGTTGGTGGGAAGGTGCGTACGATGATGCCATGAAATCGCATCGTGCTTCGGCGTACAGCGTCGCTGCCAGGCGGTCCGTCATACTGGCATTGCTTATCCGCGATGGTGGCGCCTGGCGCAACCGCGTTACGCGTCATCGCGTCGCTCGCCCGGGCGTGAATGACCGAGCGTCGGCAGTCGAGCGCTGTGTGAATTGGGCGCCGATGGTCTGCCGCGCGCGCGAAAGCCGGCTCATGACGGCTCCGATGGGCACGCCGACCACGTCGGCCGCTTGCGAATAGCTGAGCCCTTCAACCGCGACCAGCAGCATCACGATCCGTTGCGCTTCCGGCAAACGCTCGACGGCCGCGATAATCAGATCGAGGCCGTCTCCCGGATCGCGCTCACGGGAATCGCGCACGGTCTCTTGCAAGTCGTTAGCGCATTCCATGATCGAACGGCTTGGCAGCTTGCGCGTGCGCAGTTCGTCGGTCCATGTGGAATGAATGATCGAGAACATCCAGCTTAGCGGCGCAGTGCCGGGCTCTAACTGGTCGGCGCGCTCGAGTCCCTGCGCACAGGCGCGCTCAAGTACGCGTTCTGCGTCATGCCGGTTACGGCACAGGCGAATAGAGAACGCCCAAAGGCGCGGAAGCATGCCTGGCAGAAGACTGTGCAACTTCCCGGCATCTGCTGTTGACATGATCGACTGGGTGAAAACGGGTTACCGGACGACGCGCCCGCCGGGAACCGGCGATGATCAAGGGCCGACGGAAGTCGCGGTCGAACTGTGCCGAGACCACCGCGACTACCGCGACTACCGCAACCGACGCAACCAACAATGCGCCGGTCATTTCCCAGTAGCCCAATGCGAGTTGCGCATCAGCTTGCTGAAGTCTCTGCGGACGAAACCAGGGTCCTTGTAGGCCATGACATCGGCCAGACCTGTTCCCTGCGTGGTCTCCGGACGATGCTTGAGGCTATCGTAGAGGGCCTGCATGAAGTCCTCAGCAAATTGCGGCGGATGCGGATAAGCCGCCTCGACGGCGCTCCGCTGAGCGACTGTGAAGTCGTCATAGCCTGCGCCCACGAGATCCATGTTGGCGCCTTCGGCAACCAGTGCGGCCATGGGGAACAGATTTGCGGAAATTCCATTGGTCGTGTGCAATGCAATCGCAAGCCAGACCATCTGGCTATTGGCCTCGGAAACGCCGTGACTTCGCAAAAAGTCACGTGCCGCGTTCGCGCCATCCACTTCATAGCGCAAGTGGCTTTGCCCATAGCCGGCCGTCAGGCCGAAATCATGGAACATGGACGCAACGTAGAGAAGTTCCGGGTCGAACGCGAGACCTTTGCGCTTTCCTGCCAGGGCAGCCCAATAATAGACACGCGTGGAATGCTGAAACAGAAAATCGCCCTCCGATTCGCGAATGAGTTGCGCTGCGTCGCGCGCCATTTTGCTGTCGGGGATTTTTACGCCAGAAACCTCGTCGCCGGCATTCGCCGTGGATTGATTGAACGTGGGCTGCGCTTGCGCGTGCGCGTCGAGGGTCGGGACCATTCCCCCAACCGCAAGAGCAACAGCGGCGCAAATTGCAGCGACAGTACTGCGGGACTTCATGATGTTCTCCTTCTCGCAAAGAAATGCACCCTTAGCGGGTAGTTCGCTGTTCCCAATTCGAATTGAGAATGATGCTGCAAACGTTCGTTCGCACGAATTCCGGGTCCTTGTAGGCGAGGAAGTCGTCGTTGAATGTGCCGAACGTGCTGCCCGGGCGATGCTTCATACCGTGATAGAAAGCATCGATGATCCTGTTTGCAAAACCGGGGTCCCGGGGATACGCAGCAATCACCGCGTCGCGTTCTTCGTCGGTGAATTCTTCGAAGCCGCGCCCCGCTACGTCCATTCCTGCGCCTGCCTGCAACAGGGCAATTTCTCCGTGCATGTGTTCCGGGATGCCAGGCGTCGTGTGCAGAGCGACGGCATTCCAGACCTTGTCGATGTCCGCCTCGGCGATGCGGTGGCTTCGCAGAAAATCCCGCGCGGCGTTCGCGCCATCCACTTCGAAGCGAAGCTGGCTCTCGTGATAGATCGACGTCAGACCAATGTCGTGGAACATAGCCGCGACGTAAAGCAATTCCGGATCGAAGGTCACGCCTTTGCGTTCTCCGAGCAATGCGCCCCAGAGATACACGCGAGCGGAGTGCATGAACAGCAATTCATTTTCCGTGTCCCGAATAAGCTCAGTCACCTCACGTGCCAATTTGCTGTCAGGTATCTTCACGCTGGATTTTCCGTTCGTCTGCATCGCTCTTCTCCATTCATCTGGTCCTGCATTTACGGGCACCTGGCAACGGCTGCTGCCTGTCGCTGGCTCGCGCACCGACTGCGTACTTCAATGAAATCGCCACTGTCGAGCCGCTGTATAGGGAGGAAGTTACGCTCCTATCGGGCCACAATACAGACCCAAGATTGACGATTCTGGATGTACCATTGAGGGCTATGACGACGCTCCCAATTGGCCTGGATCGCTCCGCGAGCACATCGCTGTCCACACAAATCTACGGCGCGGTTCGACACGCCATAGAGACGGGGCAGCTTGCCGCCGGCGCACGGCTGCCATCGTGGCTGGATCTGGCCGCGCAGATCGGCGTCTCGCGAGGCACGGTCCGTGTGGCCTATGAACGTCTGATCGATGAGCAGTTCGCGGTCGCTTGTGGAGCGGCCGGCACCCGGGTTGCCGAGCGGCCGCCCTTGCCTGCATCGCCCGCGCGGTCACCGGAAGCGCCGCCGTTCCCCGATCTGTTCCACGCATTCGGCGCGGCTCCTTTGGCGTTTCAAATGGGTGTGCCTTCCGAGGACGCCTTTCCTTTCAAGCTATGGTCGCGTGTACTCACGCGCGCGGCGCGGCGGGCTGCGGCTGCGCCGGTCGGCTACCCTGATCCGCGGGGCGATCCGGACTTCCGGAAGGAAATTGCAGCCTATCTGGGCGTAGCACGAGGCTTGCGGTGCAGTCCATCACAGGTTCTTGTCACTGCGGGATTCTCGGCAGCACTCGGCCTCGCGATCAGGGGACTCGGTGTTGAAGGCAAAGAAGCATGGTTAGAAGATCCGGGTTTTCCGCTCACGCGTACCGCGCTCGAATTGGCGGGAATGACGGTGAGAGCCATTCCAGTCGATGCAGACGGGCTCGACGTGGAAGCCGGCATCCGGAGTTCTGCTGAAGCCGCTCTTGCAGTCGTGACACCGGGCCAGCAGGCGCCCCTCGGAATGGCCATGTCGCTCCCCAGGCGGCTAGCGTTGCTCGCATGGGCTCGACGAAACGACGCATGGATCATCGAAGACGATTACCTCAGTGAGCTCCAGTTGAAGGGTCGCGCAGCGCCGGCCTTGGCATCGCTGGATCCAGACGGACGGGTGTTGCATATCGGCAGCTTCAGCAAGACTATTAGCCCGGCGCTCCGACTTGGCTTTCTGGTGGTCCCGGTTGAAATGGTTCGCCGTTTTGGCGACATCGCAGCGTGCCTGATGCCGGCACCGGGGTCGTTCGTGCAACACGCCGTGGCAGAGTTTCTACGCGATGGGCACTATCTTCGGCACCTTCGGCATATGAAGCGTCTTTACGCCACGCGGCGCGATAGCCTGCTTCGTTGTCTCAACGAGTTGGCGCCGGACTCGATAAGAGTGCATGCGGCTGCGGGTACGGCCATCGTGACCACGCTTCCCCGCTCTACATCTGACGTAGACATTGCCATGCGAGCATTGCAATCCCGCCTGGCGCCTGCGCCTTTGTCGCCTTGGTATCTGCAGTCTTCTGGCCCACAGGGCTTACTGCTGAGCGTGACCAACCTCGATGAACGCAAGATAGTCGAACACTGTCGCCGGCTGGTGGAAGTGGTTCGCAAGGGTAGCTAGGCGACAGGCAATGCGGGCTTGCTGCCCGCTGAATGGTACATAAAGAATGTTCATTCTTGGTTCTTTCTTGTGGTCCGGCCCGGACCCACAATGCTAGGACACCAAGGAGATGCAACATCATGAACATTCGATCTATCGCCGGTGCTCTCGCCGCAGGCATTGCTCTTTCCATTGCCGTACCGGCTACCGCGCATGGCACGGCTGAGACCGTCACGCCGAACTTCCAGCACGCGATTCCCAACATCCCCGGCAAGTCGTTGATTGCGGTCGTTGTCGACTATGCGCCCGCCGCAGCGTCGCACGCACACGAGCATGCGAAGTCGGCTTTTATCTATGCATACGTCGTGTCGGGCGCCATCGAGTCGCAAGTCGACGACGGCCCGAAGCGGATCTACCACGCCGGCGAAAGCTTCTTCGAGGAGCCCGGCGCGGTTCACCGTGTCAGCCGCAATGCAAGCAAAACCAAGCCGGCGAAGTTGCTGGCGGTGTTCGTGGTGGACAGCAACGACAAGGCCCTGACCACCCCGGTCGAGTAATCAGTACATCAAGGAGTAAAGGTATGAGCATGCGTCTGGACTACAACCACATCGCACCTGCGGGCGCGAAAGCCCTCGGTGGTGTTTACGGCTATGTTCTGCAGAGCGGCCTGTCGCCTGTTCTCGTAGACCTGGTCTACCTTCGTGTTTCGCAGATCAACAACTGTGCGTACTGCCTCGACATGCATACACGCGATCTGCTGAAAAAAGGCGTGAAAGTCGAAAAGCTCGCGCTCCTGCAGGCCTGGGCGGAAGCCGGCAACCTGTTCGACGAACGTGAGCGTGCCGCACTTGCGTGGGCCGAATCGGTCACACGCGTTGCACAGACCGGCGTACCCGACGAAGCCTACGAGGCAGCCCGTGCAGTGTTCGACGAGCGCGAACTGGTCGACCTCACAATCGCCATCGGACTCATGAACACTTATAACCGCATGGCGATCAGCTTCCGGAACACACCTCAGGCCGCAGTTGGGCAGTGATCACGCTTCACATCGCTGCGGACACATCAATCCGGGCACATCGCAACGGCGTCGTTAGCCAACCAGTTCGACCATCACGATGTCGGTGTCGTCTCGCGCTGTCATCGTAAGCTGCGATTCGCCGGTAACCACGACTCCATCGCGTGGCGCGAGCCGAACCTCTCCCACGTCGAGGCGGCCGTGATCGGTAACCAGATACGCGTGGCCTGGCGGACGCAACACGTGATGCAGCGTTGCGCCTTCGCGTATCGTCGCGATGCGCACGCGAGCGTCGGCATTGATAGGCAACGCGCCTGCACGCACGTCGTCCGGATCGCCGCTCGCCAGCGTGACGAAGCGGCCTTCGCGACACTCGCGCGAACAGACACGCGTCGCCCAACGCGGCGTGCCGCCCAGCGTGCGCGGGTGCAACCAGATCTGAAACAGCCGCGCCGGCGAACTCTCCTCGTTGCGCTCGGCGTGATGTACCGCGCAACCCGCGCTCATTGCCTGCACGGAGTCGGCGACCAGACGTGCCCGATTGCCGGCGTCGTCTTCGTGCGTAATTGCGCCTGAGCGCACCCACGTCACGATCTCGACTTCACGGTGAGCATGAAGGCCGAAGCCCGAGTGTGCTGCGAACTCATCGTCGTTCCATACGTAGAGCGCGCCGAGCGGCACATGACCGGCGCGTCCGCAGCCGCCAAAGCGAAAATGCAGCCGCGCTTCCAGCCAGTCGCGACTGATTACATCGAGCGACAGAAAAGGACGATGTTCGATCATGATGTGCCTGAGTTGGATCGCGCGCACGCGTGCGCGCGCCGGTGCAATCGTCGAAGACTGCACCAGACGCGCCCTCGCGTGCTCAAGGAACGCTTAGACCTGCTGCTGGCCGCCGTCGACGAACAGCTCGGCGCCGTTCACGAAGCTCGCGTCGTCGGAGGCGAGGAACAGTGCCGCACTCGCGATCTCGCCAGGCTCGCCGAGGCGGCCCATCGGGATCTGGGCGGCCAGGTAATCGGCCAAGCCTTGTTGCTGCGCCGCATCCGGACCGGCGAGGTCGAGCAGGCCAGGGGTGCGGGTTGCGCCGGGGCTGAGCGTATTGACGCGGATGCCGCGGTCCTTGAGATCGAGAATCCAGCTGCGTGCAAAGGCGCGCACCGCGGCCTTCGAAGCTGAATAGACGCTGAATGCAGCCGTGCCCGAACTGCCAGCCGTCGAACCCGTGAGGATCACCGACGCACCTTGTGCGAGCAGCGGCAGCGCTTTTTGCACGGTGAACAGCACGCCCTTCACGTTGCGGTCGAAGGTGTCGTCGAACTGTTCTTCGGTGATGCTGCCCAGCGGCAGCATTGAACCGCCACCAGCATTGGCGAACAGCACGTCGAGACGCCCCTTCTCCTGCTTGATCTGCGCGTACAGCGCGTCGAGTTCATCGAGCTTCGCAGAATCGACGCGCACGCCGGTCACGTTGCCGCCGGCTTCGCGAATTCCCTTCACTGCGGCGTCGAGTTCGGTCTGACGGCGACCGGTGATGTAGACGTGCGCGCCTTCTGCTGCAAAACGTTGAGCAGTGGCGAGGCCGATGCCGCTCGTTGCGCCGGTGACCAGTGCGATCTTGTTGTCGAGTTTGCGTGCCATGGTGTTTCTCCTTCAATTCGATAAGTGGATGACTACGTCGGGAAACTACGTCGGGTGTTTGTGCTGCGATGTAAGGAGAATATCGACGCGACCGTCTTTTCGAAATAGAATTGATTGCAATCTAACGTTGCAAAAATGAAATGATGAGGCGAGATGGCGAAACTGCCTGATTTCGAGGGACTGGCGATGTTCGCGAAGGTCGCTGAGGAAGGATCGTTCGCGGCCGCAGCCCGCGCAGTGGGCGTTTCGGTGGCGACGGTGTCGCGCGGCGTCGCGCGCCTGGAAGACCGGCTGGGCGCGCGGCTTTTCAATCGCACATCGCGTCAACTGGCGCTCACCGAGTTCGGCCGGACAATCTGCGAGAAAGCGGGCCAGATTTACCGGCAGGCCGAGGAAGCCGAAAGCGCCGCCCGCGAGATGTCGGTGCAGCCGCGCGGGCTCGTGCGTCTAGCGGTGCCGATGTCGTTCGGGCTGCGCTGGGTCGCGCCGCTCCTGCCGGCATTTTTTCGCGCTTATCCGGAGGTGTCGATCGACCTGCATCTGTCCGATGCGCCGGTCGACCTGGTTGCTGACGGCTTCGACGCCGCGCTGCGCATCGCCGCACTGCCCGATTCGTCGCTGGTGGCGCGACGGATATGCGCGGTAACGCAATACGTAGTCGCGTCACCGGACTATCTGAAGCGTGAGGGACGACCTATGCATCCGCGCGAACTGGTGGACCGCCCCTGCCTTTCGTATGCGTATCGCGCACGCAGCGATGTGTGGCGCTTCACGAACGACGCGGGCGAGGAGGAACCGATCATGCCGATCGGTCCACTGCGCGTGACGAACTCCGACGCCCTGTTGCCCACGCTGCTCGATGGTCTGGCGATTGCGGAGTTGCCCGAGTTCATCGCCGGCGAATATCTGGCCGATGGCCGCCTGGAAGCTATCCTCACCGATTGGTCTTTGACGAAAGGCGGCCTTTACTTCGTCACGCCGTCGGCGCGCGCCCGACCCGCAAAGGTGAGCGCGCTGTCCGATTACTTCGCAGAACATCTTTCCGATCCGTCGTGGCGATGGCCGAAGTGATCTGCTGCAGTGTTTTCATGTGGGCTAACCGGACAGACGTTCATCATTGAATGGGTGCAACGACGCATCCGGGCTCGACATAGCTTTCGCCGAATACAATGCAAGACGAAGAAGGGTCGCTTCGACCGACCCGTATAAAACACAGTGATCGATGAAAGTCCCCAAAACGTCTGCTAATGCTGAGCCCACGGCGGCCGACCGCGGCAAGATCGCACGCCCGGTCGCAGGCGCCATTGCACCGCACAATTCGCACAATCCGCACAATCCGGACGAGCCTCACGATTCGCGCGCTCGCAGCATCGCTCTCGCGGCGAGCCTCGCTTTGATCGCTTTTTCGCTGCGCACGCCGATCACGAGCGTGGGTCCGATCCTGCTCGAAGCAGTGCGGGCCACCAACCTTTCGCGCACGGGCGCGAGCGTGCTGACGACATTGCCGTCACTATGCTTCGGTCTCTTCGGACCGCTCGCGCCGCTACTCGCGCGGCGCCTCGGCAGTGAACGTGCATTGCTCGCACTGCTGTTGCTGCTCACGCTGGGTACTGCATTGCGCGTCTTTCCTGTGTGGGAGGCGTTGTATCTCGGCCAGATTGTGGCCTGCTTCGCCATCGGCTTGATGAATGTGTTGTTGCCGGGCGTAGTGAAGCGCGACTTCCCGCACCACGTTCCACTGATGACTGGAGTCTACAGCGCGGCAATGTGCGTCGGCGCCGCCGCGGCGGCGGCCGGGACGGTCCCCGCGGCCCATGCGATCGAATACCTGCTGGGCGGCGCGAGCGGCAACTCCTGGGCATGGGCACTGGCGCTGTGGGCGTTGCCCGTCGCGTTGGCCACGCTGGTTTGGGGCGTGCGTCTGCCGAAGAAGTCGACCCACGCAGGAAGACACGCGCAAGTCGTTCGCGGATTGTGGCGAGATCCGCTCGCGTGGAAGGTCACGCTGTTCATGGGTTTGCAATCGTCGCTGGCGTATATCGTGTTCGGCTGGCTGCCGACGGTGCTTCGCACGCGTGGCATGAGTGCGGTCGATGCCGGCTTCATGCTGTCGCTCAGCGTGGTCACGCAGGCCGCGTCGTCGCTACTGCTGCCGTTTCTGCTGACGCGACTGCGCGATCAGCGCGCGGTGAATGTGGGGGCGTTACTGTCGACTGGCGTGGGTCTGATGGGCTGTTTCTTCGCGCCTGCGTCAACCATGTGGATCTGGGCGCTGCTTCTCGGCGCCTCGCAAGGCGCGGCGTTCACGCTCGCGCTCACCGTCATCGGCTTGCGCTCGTACGATTCGCACGTGGCCGCGCAACTCTCCAGCATGGCTCAGGGCATCGGCTATCTGATCGCGTCGTGTGGGCCGTTCATCGCCGGATCGCTGCTCCATGCAACCGGCTCGCTTTACAGTCTCGCTGCTTTGTGCGCGGGTATCTGCGTCGTGTCTGCGTGGTTCGGCTATGCAGCGGGGCGACGGGAACACGTTAACGCGCATCTCGAGTCGACGCATTGAAGACGCAATAAATACGCTGCCGCCGCGGGCAATGGCCCGTTCGTAGCCGACGTGCGCCGTGACATCACGCGTCATGGCAACGTATCGGAAAGGCTCATTGCGGCGCGGTTAGCTGACCTGCTGCTCAGCGGGTACGAGCCATTGCCTCGCCTTGCCCGCGCTCAATGCCTCGGCCAGTTCGGCGAGCGGCATGGGTCGGCCGATGTAGTAACCTTGCGCCTCGGTTGCGCCGATGTCCCGCAACGCAGCCAGAGCAACCGCATCTTCGACACCTTCAGCCACCACGCCCAGACCGAGCGATTCCGCCATCCGCACGATCGCCCGGACGATGGCGCGCGTGCGCGGACTCGACGTCAAGCCGACGATGAACGATTTGTCGACTTTCAGCGCACTGAAGTGATACTGATGCACATAGCTGAGCGATGAAAAGCCGGTGCCGAAGTCGTCGAGCACCACCGACACGCCGTTGTCGATCAGATGCTGCATCGTCTGCCGGGCGACTTCCGGCTCCGCGATCAACGCGCCTTCAGTCAGTTCCAGACGCACGCGCGACGGTGCGACGCCGTGCTGTTGCAGCAGCGCGAGCACGTCGCCGGCGAACTCCGCGCGCGTCATGCTGTAGCTCGAACAGTTGACATGGACGGGAGGCCAGCCGGCATGCGCAGGCTGCGCGAGAATTGCCGCGACGCAATTGAGCATGTACAGATCGAGCCGGCCAATCAGCCGCAGTCCTTCCATCGCCGGCAGGAATTCTCCCGGCGCGAGCAGGCGGCCATCTTGCTGCCGCCAACGTACCAATGCTTCGAGCGAGGTCAGACGGCCTGTGATCGTGCAGATGATCGGCTGGAAGAACGGGATCAGTTCGTCGTCGCGTTTAAGCGCATTTCGTAGCGCGCCTTCGCGCCGCATCCGGTCCGAGACCTCATGGCGCAACTCCTGATTGAACACCACGTAACTATCGCGGCCACCGTTTTTCGCGCGATACATCGCCGTGTCGGCGTCGCGCAAGAGGTCGGCCGGTTCCCTATGGAATTCATGCTCGGCGGTCACGATCCCAATGCTGCATGACGAGAAAACGACGTGATCGTCGATATGAAACGGCAGGTCGAACACCGACAATATCCGCTCGGCGATGGTGACTGCCGCTTCGAGCGACGCTTCGGGTGAAAGGATCGCAAACTCGTCTCCCCCGAGACGCGCGAGCATATCGGTTCTGCTCAGGCAGTCGCGCAGCCGTTTCGCCGCCGACACCAGCAGTTGATCGCCGAAATGATGGCCGAGACTGTCGTTCACTACCTTGAAGCGGTCCAGATCGAGGAACATCACGACCAACCGTCTTCCGGAATCCAGATGCCGGATCCATTCCGCGCCGAGCCGCTCGAGAAGATGACTGCGATTGGGCAGCCCGGTTAACGAGTCATGAAAGTTCTCATGCAACAGTTGCGCGTTGGCCCTATCCAGTTCGCGAGTGCGCTCCTGCACGCGCGCTTCCAGTTCGAGGTTCGCGGCATACAGTGCATCGGCGGCGCTTCGTCGCGACAATGCCGTATCGATGTGACGCGAGACGAACGTCAGCAACTCCTGGTCACGGGGCGTGTACTGTACGTCGGTCGAATAGCTCTGCACCGCGAGCATGCCTCGCACCTTACCCGCTTCGAAAAGCGGCACACCTAGCCACGAACGCAGATTCAGGTGGTCGTGGTCGAGTTCGACCTTGCCGTCGCGGATCAGGCGCTCCGCATCGGTACGATTGAAAAGACACGGTCGACGCTGTGCAATAACGTATTCCGTGAAGCCGCGTTTATAGCGCCTCGGAGCCGGCTGCTCGTCAACCAGTTCATCGACGTAATAGGGGAAAGAAACCGTTGCTGTCGCCTCGTCATACAGTGCGATATAGAAGTTGTGCACGTACAGAAGCTCGCCCAGGATGCGATGCAAACTGCGGAAGAACTCGACCATGTCCCCCGACGCGCTCGACAACTCCGCGATACTGAAAAGCGCACTTTGCAGATGTTCCGCGCGTTTTCGCTCGGCCACTTCCTGCCGGAGTGCGTCGTTCAGTTCCGAGAGTTCCGATGTCCGGCGCGCTACGATATTTTCGAGGTTCGCCCGGTGAAGAATGCGGTCGAGCGCCATTGCCACATGACGCGCGACCACGAGAAACAGCGCCCGGTCGTCGGCGCTGTATATGCGCGATACGTCATAGACCTGCATGGCGATCATGCCGAATACTTCGTCCGATGCGTTCTTCAACGGCGCGCCCATCCAGAATTCGGGGCGATCTCCAACGCAAACGAAGCGGCCTGCCGCTTCCGCCTCCTGAATTCCGGCGGCGTCGATCAACAACGGCTGTCCGGTCGTCAGGACCTGTGCGGTCAGCGACAAACGATCCGGATCGAGCATGTCATAGCTTTCGGATTCGAGTGCGTCGACGTCGATCACATCCACGTAATACGGATACGTGATACGTCTGCTTTCCGGTTCATACAGCGCGAGATAGAAGTTCTCTGCATCGATTATCGTGGCCAGTTGCCGGTGAACGGCATGCAGGAACGCGGAACGCTCGCCGGTCGAACTGGCCAGGTACGCGATTTCGTGGAGCACGCGCTGCGTGTGTTGCGCGCGCACGAGCGCGTCGCCAAGCAGTTGCAGTCCCAATGTGTTGGCGAACGCCGCGAGCGCTTCGTCGTTCGCGTCCTTTAGCGGCGCGAGCAGCCAGCCCAGCGCTTTGTCGCCGGTTCCGGTCGGCCAGCAATGTAATGCTTGCGACTCGCAAAACGGGACTAACGCGTCGTTCGCGAGGGCCTCGGGCCAGACCGTTTCGGCCCCGGAATATGCCGCAAGGCGCAGCTTGTCTCCCGCGCGATACCATGCCCAGTCCCGCCCGCGCATCCGATCGCGGAAGGCTTGAAGCAGTGTATCGACCCGCGCTGCCGTCGTTACCGACGTAGTCAGCTCCGCCTCTGGATTTGCGACATCGGTGGTCTGGTTATCGCTCTGACCTTTTTCCCAGTCGCGTCGGTGCCCGGAAACAATATTCATCAACGCTCCATGCATCTCTCATTCTGCATGCATTAAATCAGGTAGCGACCGGCCCCGGTCCGCGTGCCTTTTGTAATTTGCCTACCCGCTATCTGATAACGGCATCAAGGCCTCGATACTTTATCCCAACCCGTTTCCGGCCCATTTAGATGGCTGTCATTCCCGTGCCCGATCAATGCGCGATGCGTGATTTTTCGGAAAGCAAGCGTTCGGAATATGTCACTTGCCCATGCATTTGTGGCTACCTAGCATCAGTCCGACTAGTCGCAGTGGGAGCGCTCGGTACAGCCGGAGCGGGCCCGATCTTTCCTCTCAGACAGACTCTCACGATGATCGACCCCAATAAAAGCAGGCGCGCCAGTATCGCGGTATTCGCACTGCTCTATCTCGGCTACTGCATTTCGTACATAGACCGCGCGGCGATTGCGCTGTCGCTCGTCGCCATCGGCAAGGAATTCAACGTTGGATCGGCGGCGCTCGGCGTCGTCATGAGCACCTTCTATATCAGCTACGCCGCGATGCAGATACCCGGCGGCTGGATCGCGGATCGCTGGGGCAGCAAAAAGGTCATCGTCGTATCGGTGGCATTCTGGTCGCTGTTCACGCTGATGACGGGTCTCGCATGGTCGCTGGCCTCGCTGATCGCGATCCGCTTTATCTTTGGTCTCGGCGAAGGCGGTTATCCCGGCGCCGCCGTGAAAGGCGTCACCGAATCGTGCGCGCGCGCCGATCGGCCGAAAATGTCCGCATTGCTGATGTCGTCGAACTACGTGGGCAGCTTTATCGCCCCGCTTGCGATCGCGCCTCTCATTCTGTACCTGGGATGGCGTCACGCGTTCGTCGTGGCGGGCATTGCCGGCGTCGTGTTCGCGCTGTTCTACCTGTTCGCCGTCAAGGACACGCATCAGAAGCGCGATGCGTCGGGCCGCGCCACACGCATCGACGGTGCGGCGACGCGCGCGCTCCTCAAGATGCCGCTGATGTGGAAGATCCTGCTCACGTGGTTCGGCATGGGCATCGTCAACAAAGGTCTGGATGCGTGGATGCCCGCGTATCTGCTGACCGAGCGTCATCTCGATCTGAAAGCGGTCGGCATGTTGACCCCGCTGCCCTTCGTCGCCGCGAGCATTTCGACGGCGCTCGGCGGATGGATTCTCACGCGCTGGTTCGATGGCCGCGAGAAATGGCTGATGGCCGCGTGCTGCGTGATCTCCGGCTTTTTCCTCTACGAGATGTATACGGCTGAAACCGTGACCGGCGTGATCGCATATCAATCGATCGTGTATTTCTTCAAGTCCTTCGTATTCGCGGGTGTCTTCGCGCTGCCCACGAAGTTCCTCCCACAGAAGTTGATCGGTACGGGCGCAGGCATGGTGAACTTCGGCGGACAGGTGGCGGGTTTCGTCGCGCCGGCTGTCATTGGGCTGCTCGTGTCCATGACGGGCAACTACAACGCCGTGTTCGGCTTCCTGATCGCGGCAACGGCGCTCGCGGCGGTCACGAGCCTGTCGATTGGGCTCGCAAGCGAAAACGATGCGCGCCGTCTGGGAACCGCTGAAGAAGCCTGATTGCATGATCGCAGTGCGCGGGCGCTATGATGCGGACTACGCGTCACTACATCGATCCAGCATGAACGCCCGCATTCTTCAGGAAGCCGCTGTCCGTTACTTTCTCGAAGTCGTCAATACCGGGTCCATTGCCGACGCCGCGCATCGGCTGAACGTCGTGCCGTCGGCGGTGAGCCGGCAGATCACGCGGCTCGAAGGCGAACTCGGTATGCCGCTCTTTGTGCGGCAATCTCGCGGCATGGTGCCGAGCAAAGCAGGAGAAATGCTCGCAGCCTATGCGCGGCGCTCGCAACTGGACGCTGAACAGATTTCGCTCGAAATCGACGCGCTTCGCGGCGACGCGGCCCGCAGGATTCGCATTGCATGCACCGAAGGTTTCGCGGCAGCTTTCCTGCCGCGCGCAATGGCCGATTTCCGCCGCACCGTCGCGCCCGCATCGTTCGAAGTCGTGGTGGATACCGCCGCGGGCGTCACTCAGCGCGTCCGCGAAGCCGGAGCCGATGTCGGCCTGACCTTCAGCTTCGGTCCCGCTAAGGACATTCATGTCGCGTTCTCAGCGCCTTCGCCCATGTTCGCGATCGTTGCGGCGTCGCATCCGCTCGCGTCATCGCCGCAGGTTTCGTTTCGCGAATTGCTTGCCTATCCGCTCGCGTTGCCCGGCGCTCATTCGACGCTGCATACGCTCATCGATATCTATTGCAGCCGCGAAGGCGTAGCTTGCAAGAGCGTGCTGAGCAGCGCGACGCTAGAAACGCTGCTCGGCTTCACGCTCGCAAGCGACGCGGTAACGTTCAGCGGCGAACTCTTCGTGCGTCCGCGTCTCGCGACGGGGGAACTGGTCGCGTTGCCTGTGCCCGAGTTCGCGACGAGCGAACGCGCCATCGAAATCCAAACGCTCGCGCGGCGTGAATTGCCGCCGCTTCTGCAGTCGTTCGTCGAGCGCTTGAGCGATGAACTAACGCCGCCGGCGAGCGTTGTCCAAAAGTGAAGTCAGCGTTCGATAAACATCACTAGCCGCTCAATTTCTCGTCGTCTACATTGAGCGCACTCTTTGTATCATTGCCAAAGGATCGCTCGATGACCGACCGTCACGAACTCACGCGTCATAGCGCCGTCGCGCTGCGTGCGCTCTTGCAGGCGCGCGAAATCTCCGCCGTTGAATTGCTGGATGCCTGCATTGCGCGCATAGAAGCGCTCAATCCGTATGTCAACGCGATCACCGCAACGAGCTTCGAGCGCGCTCGCCTCGAAGCGCGCGCCGCCGATGCCGCGTTCGCGCGTAGCGCCACGCTGGGGCCGCTGCACGGCCTGCCGATCGCCATCAAGGATCTCGAAGAGACCGAAGGCATTCTGACGACGTACGGCTCGCCGCTGTATCGGGCGAACGTGCCCGCACGCGACAACACGCTCGTACGACGTTTGCGCGCGGCGGGCGCGATCGTCGTCGGCAAGACGAATGTGCCCGAATTGGGCGCTGGCGCGAACAGTTTCAATCCCGTTTGGGGCGCAACAGGCAACCCGTTCGATCCGCGCCTGAACGCCGGCGGATCGTCGGGCGGATCGGCGGCTGCGCTTGCACTCGACATGGTGCCGCTTGCAAGCGGATCCGACACGGGCGGCTCGTTGCGCATTCCCGCTGCGAAGTGCGGTGTGGTCGGATTGCGCACATCGCCAGGACTCGTGCCGAGCGACCGCAAGCCGCTGGGCTGGACACCGATTGCTGTTGTCGGGCCGATGGGACGCAACGTCGAAGACACGTGGCTGCAACTCGCGGCGACGGTCGGGCAATCGGACAGCGATCCGCTCGGCTATCCGTTCACAATGGCGCCCACGATGGACGGCCGCGCGCTCACCGACCTGTCGAAGCTGCGTATCGGCTACACCGAAGACTTCGGCGTCTGTGAGGTCGATGATGAGATCCGCGCCGTGTTCCGCCGCAAGATCGAATTCCTGCGCGGCCATGTCGCCGTTTGCGAGCCGGTCGAAGTCGATTTCGAAGGCGCGCATCGCTGCTTCGACGTGCTGCGCGCGGAAGCTTTCGTTGCGGGCCTGCAAAAGGCCTACGAAACCAATCCTGAACTGCTCGGGCCGAATCCGCGTGCGAACTACGAAATGGGCATCGGCATGGGACTCGCCGATTGCGTGCGCGCGCACGCAGATCAAACGCGGCTGTTCCGCCAATTCCAGACGCTGTTCGACCGCTACGACCTGATACTGTCGCCGACCACGCCCGTGTCGCCGTTCCCCTGGACGCAGCCGTATCTGAAGTCCGTGAACGGCGTCGAACTGGAAAACTACTATCGTTGGCTTGCGTTGACCTATGTGGTGACGCTCGCGACAAACCCGGCCTTGTCGTTGCCATGCGGTGTCGATCATCGCGGCATGCCGTTCGGGCTTCAGATGATTGGTGCGTTCCGCGGCGATCTCACGTTGCTCGATGCAGCGCGCGCATTCGAAACGCTCTTCGCGTCGTCCGATGAAACGCGCCGTCCGATACCGGATGCCGCGAAACTGCGCACATCCAATGTCGATCTCAAGTCCATCGTCACACACCCGCCCGTGTTCGATGCCGTGGCTCCTTCGAACAATTCCGCTTCCTCTTCGACGTCCGCCGTCTGACCGAACATGATCGATTCCATTTATGGGAAGCCGCTCGACGCGTGGCTTCGCGACTATCCGCTCTTGCGACCTCTCATGGAGCTTCAGCCCGTCGAATGGTTCAACCCGGCTGTCGCGCCGCTGGTCGATGCGATTGACGACATTCCGCTCGATGCATCCGATGTCGCCGATGCGAGCGCACGCCTGCAACGATTCGCGCCGCTGCTCGCGCAGACCTTCGACGATGTGCGCGAAGCGGGCGGCATCATCGAATCGCCGTTGACCGAAGTGCCCTTGTTCGCGGACGCATTGAGCCGGCGCTACGAGGTCGAGACACCTCGTCGCCTGCTACTCAAGCAGGATAGTCATCTGCCCGTTTCCGGTTCGATCAAGGCGCGCGGCGGCATCTACGAAGTGCTCTTTCATGCTGAGCAACTCGCGATACGCCACGGCCTGCTGAATGAAGGCGACGATTACCGCGTGCTCGCCACCGACGCGTGCCGCGCGCTCTTTCGCAAGCACAGCATCGCGGTAGGCTCGACGGGTAACCTGGGCATGTCGATCGGCATCGCGAGCGCGACGCTCGGCTTCACAACTACCGTGCACATGTCCGCCGACGCACGTCAATGGAAGAAAGACCGCCTGCGCGCGCACGGCGTAACAGTCATCGAATATGCGGGCGACTACGGCGAAGCGATCGAGAGCGGCCGGCGTCTCGCGTCGAACGATCCGCTGTGCCACTTCGTCGACGATGAGAATTCGACCACGCTGTTTCTCGGTTACGCAGTCGCGGGCGAACGCCTCAAACGCCAGTTCGATGCCGCAAACGTGCCTGTCGATGGCGGGCATCCGCTTTTCGTCTATTTGCCATGTGGCGTCGGCGGCGGTCCAGGCGGCGTCGCATTTGGCCTGAAGCTCGCATTCGGCGATGCGGTGCATTGCGTCTTCGCGGAGCCGACGCACTCGCCATGCATGTTGATGGGCGTGCTCACCGGTTTGCACGAGAAGCTCGCGGTACAAGACTTCGGTATCGACAACCTGACGGCGGCAGACGGACTCGCGGTCGGTCGCCCGTCGGGCTTCGTCGGCCGCGCGATGCAGCGGATGATCGACGGCTACTACACGATCGACGACCGCGAGTTGTACGCCCTTCTCGCACTGATGGCGGACACTCAGGCCATTCGGCTGGAGCCGTCCGCGCTTGCGGGCGCGCCGGGTTTCGCGCGGGTATTGAAAGAAGCTCAGGGCTATCGCGCGCGCATGGCTCTCGACGACGCAGCCATGCGCAATGCGACACACGTCATCTGGGCGACGGGCGGCGGCATGGTGCCGGAGGTTGAGATGTCGGCTTATCTGCAAACCGGCCGCGCCGCGTTGTACGGCGCGTAGACATCTGGCGGCGCGGTTTCCGGCGCCGCCACCTCCATGCGCGTCCACAGTTGTTTCGAAATGCTGCTCACTCACGACCGCACGCGAAGCGTCGGCTAGACAGCGTCGTGAACGACATCGTGCAGTGCTCCCGCGAAGACCGTCCCTCTTATCGGTTCAGTACTTCAGACAAGTCGCGATGAAGCAAGATTTCGACACGTTTTGACAGAAACTGGAAAGAAACGCCGGCCCTCTCCCCTTAGACTTAATCCCGTCGCCCGAAGGGTTGTGGTGCAAGTATTCGTGCAAAGCGTGACGTAAAGATAACCAAAGCATTTTTTCGTAAGGCCGCAGATGAAGGCCGAGGGCCTGCTGCCTGAGGACACGAAGGGGAACGCGGTCACCACCGTAGCGGGCATTGAGTTGATGCACCGCATTCGCAAGGGGCAATTTCGCCCGAATTGCCTGTACCTCAAAGAGGCCACCATGCCTACCGCCTGGGATTTGGTGCTCGCTGCTCGACAAGGTGTCCTGATCTGGTGGCGTTAGCTCGCCGAAATCGTCTATTTGCCAGAGCATGTTTACTCCGAATTCCATTCCCTATCAGCAACAACCTGGCTTTCAGCGCACCTACCGCCAAGGCCGCCTGAGCCTGGGTCTTTTCTTCCCCCTCGAAGCCTTCACCGGCGATACGCCGAGTATGTTGGACCAGGTGAGCTTGGCCCAACGTGCCGAAAAGCTGGGTTTCTCTGCCCTCTGGTTTCGCGACGTGCCGTTACGCGATCCCAGCTTCGGTGACTCGGGCCAGGTCTTCGATCCCTGGGTCTACCTGGGTTTTATGACGGCACACACTCGCTCGATTGCGCTGGGTACCGCGTCGGTCATCCTGCCAATCCGCAATCCCCTACACACAGCCAAGGCCGCAACCAGTGTCGATCAGCTCAGTGGTGGCCGCCTGCTGCTCGGCGTGGCTTCCGGTGACCGTCCAGTAGAGTTTCCAGCATTCGGTGTCGACCCGGAGCAACGCGGCAGCCTGTTCCGCGAATACCTCAAGGTGTTTCGCGAGGTTCAGCTCACCAGTTTTGTGCCTTTAACCTGGCCCGGCGGCAGGCTTGAGGGGGCAGACCTGATTCCCAAGCCGACCACGGCGGAAATTCCTTTCTTCGTCACTGGCCATAGCCGCCAGACACTTGAGTGGATCGCCCGCTACAGTCATGGCTGGATCACCTATCCGCGTGCACCGAAGGCTCAGCAGCTGATTGTCGAGCGCTGGCGCACGGCGGTTCGTGCCGAATGTGGTGAACAGTTCAAACCCTTCACTCAGTCGCTATACATCGACCTGACAGATAACCCGCAGACACCACCACGGCCGATCCACCTGGGCTATCAACTGGGGCGATATCACCTGACCGCGCTGCTGCACAGCTTGCAGGAGGAGGTCGGCGTCAACCATGTGATCATCAATTTGAAATACGGCCAACGCTCCGCGGGTGATGTCATTGAGGAACTCGGTCAGTTCGTTCTGCCTGACTTCGTGATGTCGGCATGAGCCGGCATGGTGCTGGAAAGCACCGCACGGGGAAGCCCACGCTCAGGTGGTCGAGACCTGACCGAAGAAGGCCAGGATGCGAACCGCGATACTCTCGCGCGGCATTCAATTGACGAATCTCTGGAGAGCAGACGAACATGAAAACAGTGGTCGTAGCAGGCGCGGTCGGAGTTATCGGACGCGGAGTACTCGCACACTATGAACCCAGGGGCGTCGGCCTGGTCGCCGTTTCCCGACGCGCACCTGATTTCCCGACGCGCGCCAGGCATTTGGCGGTCGACCTGCTGGACAGGGAGTCCTGCGAGGCGCTACTTGCACAAGTACCGGAAGCGACGCATCTCGTGTTCGCAGCCTACCAGGAGAAGCCGACGCCTGCGGAACTGGTCGAGGTGAATCTGCGGATGCTGAAGAACATGGTTGAGGTTATGGAGAAGCACGCGCCGAACCTGCAGCACGTCACGCTGATGCAGGGAGGCAAGGCATACGGCGTGCATATTGGCCCGATTCCGTCGCCCGCGAAGGAGAGCGATCCGCGCCATATGCCACCGAACTTCTATTACGACCAGGAGGATTTCCTTCGGGAACGTTCAGTCGGCAAATCATGGTCCTGGACTGCATTGCGTCCCGAGGGTGTTGCAGGGGTTGCCGTGGGCAATCCCATGAATCTGCTGATGGTGATTGCAGTCTATGGAACGTTAGCGAAGGCCCTGAGCGTTCCAATGTCTTTTCCCGGCCCCCGCGCCGCTTACGACGCGCTCTACCAGATTACCGATACTCGAATTCTCGCGAGCGCCGTCGATTGGGTGGGCGAGACCGACGCATGCCGAGGCGAGATTTACAACATCACGAATGGCGATTACTTCAGATGGTCTCGCGTCTGGCCGCGTCTGGCGGAGTTTTTCGATGTGTCGGCCGGTGAGCCGTTCCCCATGTTGTTACAACAGATGATGACCGACAAGGCAGAGCTGTGGAACAGTCTGGTCGAGAAGCACAACCTTCGAGACTACCCGTACGACCAGATCGTGTCGTGGAAGTTTGGCGACATGATTTTCAAAACGACCTTTGACAACATCTCTAGCACGATAAAGGCGCGCAAACATGGCTTCCATGATTGCATCGATTCGGAGGAGATGTATATCGAGATGCTGACCGAACTCAGGGAGCAACGCTACATTCCTTGATTGTGCTGTGTGTCCGGTGGTACGTGGCCTACTCTGCCGCGTGTCGATCAGGACGAGAGTAGTGGCGTGACAGTGCCGCAGACTTTCCCCATTCAACCGCCTCGCGCAGGCAAGACTCCCGACGCCCCGCCACTCATCCGACGACGCGATCCCGGTCATGGAAGCGTTGCATCCAGTAGGGGAACGGCACTGATGGTTCAGATACTTTATCGAGCCGCGCGCACTGTTCGGAGGTTAATGCGAGATTCTGTGCATCGAGATTAGCTGCGAGTTGCTCACACGTGCGGGCTCCGACGATGACAGAAGTGATCTGCTCGCGCGCAAGCAACCAGCCTAATGAGACTTGAGCCGGCGTGGCCGCCAGTTCGCGGGCGACTTCACGCAATACTGCGAGGATCGGCTCCGCCCTGACTGTATCGACCGGCGGAAAATCGAGTTTGGCACGCCGCCCGGCCGCTCCCCCATTCTGCGAGTACTTGCCGCTCAGGTAGCCACCTGCGAGCGGGCTCCAGACAAAAAGGCCGATTCTGTTTGTCGCTGCAACCGGCATGATTTCGTGTTCGATATCGCGGCTCGTCAGCGAGTAGTGCACCTGATTGCTGACGACATGAGCTCGATCGGTACGGGACGTTATGCCGACGGCCCGCTCGAGATCGCCTGCACTGAAATTGCACACGCCAATATGGCGGACCTTGCCCTGGGTGACGAGGTCGTCGAGCACGCGAAGCGTCTCGTCGAGCGGAACCAGCGCGTCACGGTCATGCAACTGGAACAGGTCGATGTGATCGCGACCGAGTCTCTTCAGGCTTGTCTCGACCGAGCGCATGATGTGTGAGCGGCCCAATCCTACTTCGTTCTGGCCGGTGCCGGTGCGTAGCCGAACCTTGGTCGCGACGAGCATTCGATCTTCGTCCAGGCCCAGCGCTTTCAGGACATGGCCCACGACCTCTTCTGAGCGACCCTGCGAGTAGGCGTCCGCCGTGTCGATCAGGTTGACGCCGCGTTCCACGGCCATTGCGACGAGCCGGGCGGCCTGATCGCTGTTCAAGCCGGCAATACTGCCCCAGATGCCCGAGCCAGCTCCAAAAGTCATTGCGCCCAGGCTCAGCCGCGAAACCCGTAGCCCAGTTCTGCCAAGCATGCTGTATTCCATCGTGTATTCCTGGTTTGAACGAAATCCTGATGTATCGGTAAAGTAAGACCCTGAGTCCGCATCGGGCTATCGGCTCTGGTCAGGTGCGACGCGACACAAGCTCGCCCAGAACGGTCTCCAGTTCGACGTGGCCGCGCAAGATTTCGTCAGAACTGCTTTCGAAATCGATCCAGCCTTCGTTGAAGCCGTCCAGCATGCGCATGCGAGGTAGAGGATGTTTCATGCCCTGCGTGCGGAACAGCGCTTCCCACGTCTGCCTTTCGACGGCTTCCGCACGTACAGGACGACTCAACACAGTGGCGAAAGCCGCTGCGATATCGTTAGGACTCGCCCGGCGCGGACCCTCAAGCTCGACGACGCGCACACCGCGCCACGTCTGCTGAAGCAGTTCGGCAGCAACGCGGCCCACGTCCGCGGTGGCGACCATCGGCACAGGCTTGTCGAGCGGCTGCAGGTAACTGGCAATGACGCCATCGTCGCTTGCAGACGCAACATCCCACGCGGCGTTCTCCATGAACCAGCCAGGCCGCAGGAACGTCACGGGCATCGGCATCTCGCGCAGCGCCTGCTCCATCAGCGTGCGTTGAGTGAGCAGGTTGCCCTCGTCGGCCTGTGCGCCGATCGTCGAGAGGCAAACGACCTTGTCGGGCCGCGCCTTCAGGAGTGCTGCGCACACAGCCTCTATCACTGTGCGCGCTTCAGGAAACCCGGGCTCCGGATCGAACTCCGAAGGCGGCAGGATGAAAACGCCCGTCGCGCCTTCGAACGCGGCAGCGAGCGACGAAGGGTCTTCCATGAAAGCCGTCGCGATCTCGCAACCTCGCTCTGCCCACGCCTCTGCCCGCGTCGCATCGCGCACGACTGCGCGGAGCGGCTGACCAGCAGCCAGCAGTTCGCGGGCCACTGCGCCGCCCACCTTGCCGGTGATTCCTGTGATTGCATACATTGCTCGTTCTCCATGTGTGGATATATCGGTTGACGCAGGGTGAATGTGCCGACGGTCAGTCGCTCAGGCGCGACGCAAACCGTCGTAAAACGCCTTCTCGAACTGTCCGTAGAGGTCCACTACGCGCGCATCGTAGAAGGGCAGCATTTGCGTAAAGAGCGATCCGGCGACCCGCTTGACCGGATCCACCCAGAAGTAGGTGTTCAACAATCCGGCCCAGCTCACACTGCCTGCGCTTCGTCCGTGGGGTCCTTGCTCTGTATTGATGTCGAACGACAGCCCCCACTTGTGCGCGGTGCCAGGAAACTGATCGAAGCTGTTCGACCACGACGGCTGCGCCGTCCTCATTTCCGCGACCTGCAGATCGCCAATGTGATTGCGGAACATCGTCGCGACGGTGTCGGCGCGTAGCACGCGTTCGCCGCGATACGTGCCGCCGTTCAACAGCATCTGCAGGAACGCCATGTAGTCGCGCGGCGTGCTGAAGAGTCCGCCTCCGCCCATGAAAAATTCGGGGCGCTGGTTGGTTTCGAACGGCTCAGGCGCGAGTGAGCCGTCCGCCTGACGCCTGTGCATGGTGGCGACGCGCTGCTTCTGCTCGCTACCGATGAGAAACCCCGTGTTGCGCATGCTCAGCGGATCGAAGATGTGCTCACGGAAGTAGACTTCCAGCGACTGATCGGTCACGGCCTCGACCAGCTTGCCGACCCAGTCCATGCTGATGCCGTACTCCCAGCGCTCGCCCGGCTCGAACTCGAGCGGCGCCGCGAATGCACCGTTCATCGAATAGCCGATGTCCGGCATGCCCGTCACCGTCTCGTACCGGCTGAGCTTGTCGCTCCAGATGCTGTATGTAAATCCGGAGGTATGCGTGAGGAGATGGCGCACCGTGATCGCATTGCGCGCGGGACGCAGCTTGGGTTGCCCGGAGACGTCGAATCCATCGAGGATTTGAGGCGACTTCAATTGCGGCAGGATTTCGCCCGCAGGTTGATCCAGCCGCAGTCTGCCCTGCTCGATGAGTTGCATACACGCGGTCGCGGTAATCGCCTTTGTCATCGACAGGAGCCAGAAGACTGTGTCGGGACTAATGGCCTCGCCAGTGCGGGCGTTCGCCCGGCCACATGCTCCCTCGTAAACCAGTCCGCGGTCGGTTGCGCCCATGGCGACAACACCGGCAACCGCGCCGTCGTTGACTGCCCTCTGCAGGCATTGATCGATCGAACGGTAGGCCGGGTGACGGGCCAGCGCGGCGTCGCCACTCGCGCGCGGCGATACTGCTCGCGCGTCGCGGCTTGCGACGCCACCAAGTGTCGCAAGAGCCAGCAGGCTCGACGCACCCTTCAGAAGACGACGACGATCTGTTTGAACTGCCATTTTCCGTTTCTTCCCGAATGAATGAATCGCGGCATTGCAGTGCTTCAGTGATGGGCGAAAACGCGCGCCGCGAGCGGTTTCCGTTGAAGCGTCCAGCGGATGTTTCGGTGAGACGTATTCTGGCCAAGCACTTAAAGAAACAAAATGACATGGATGTCATCAGATAAGTGACAGAGCGTCACCGATTTGGCATGATCAACGGACACGTCCACTGCTGCGCGGCGCAGCGTTCGATTTCACGCGGTCGATTGCGCTCCGCCAAACGTATTAACTCGAGCAACCATGAGATCCAGTAGCGAGAAGCTTTCCGGCAGCATTAGCGTGTTCGCCGCCGTAGTGGATGCGGGAACGTTTGTGGCCGCGTCGGAGGTAATAGGAATGACGCCGCCGGGCGTCAGTCGGGCGATTGCGCGGCTGGAAAAAAGGTTGAACATCCGGCTCTTCAGCCGGACAACGCGCTCCGTCTCCCTGACTGAAGAGGGCCGCCGCTTTTACGAGCAGGTCATGCCCCATCTCGCCGGACTTGAGGAAGCAGCGGCCGCTGCGGCAGGCGGCGCGTCCGCTGTGCGTGGAAAGCTGAGAATCAATCTGGATCCTGTCGTCTACCGGACCATTCTCGGGCAACAACTCGATGCGTTCATGGACGCACACCCCGAACTCGAAATCGAGTTCATCGCGCGAGACAGTCTTGGCGACCTCGTCATGGACGGCTTCGACCTCGCCGTGCGATTCGGCGAACCCAAGGCGTCCACCCTGATCGCGAGAAAGCTGCTCGACACCCGCATCGTGACGGTCGCAGCGCCCTCGTACGTTGCTCGCTGGGGACGGCCGGCAAAACCCGAGGACCTGCAAGGTCGAAGCCACAGATGCCTCGAATTCCGCAACCCGGAGACAGGCAAGCCGTTCCAGTGGGAATTTCATCGCAAGCGGAAACGCATTGTGGTCGACACTCAGGGACGACTCACGGTCAACGATCCGGGTGCCTTGCTCAACGCCTGTCTCGCCGGTTCCGGGATTGCGCAGATGTTGCTGTTCGGTGCCGAGCCCCTGATTGCCGACGGCCGGTTGGTCAATCTCTTTCCCGAGTGGGTAGACGAACGGTATCCGTTATACGTCTACTACGCATCCCGGCACCACGTGCCGGCAAAGACCCGTGCTTTTCTTGACTTCGTGGTGGAACTGACAGGCAATCACGAGCGCGCCGGCACGCGCTAGTGCTGTTTCGGCAAACTGGCGAGGCAATATCGAATGGCCAGTTAAATATGGGTTGCCGTCTGCCATGATCCGGTTACGAACGTCCAGTTCTGGCCGGAAGTAGATCGCGTCGTTTTTCCGTAGTCACGCGCGGTCCGAACAGTGTGCAGGCGTCTGTACCGGACACCATCTTTAAATCCGTACAGGTACTGTACCGGCAACGCTCGCTAGAATGCTCCAAAGTCCTCTGCCAGTCTTTGGAGTCCGCCATGTCTTACTTCACGCTCAGCGCGCTGCCAGCCGGCATCCTGTTCGCGCTCGTCACTACAATCACGCCAGGTCCGAACAACACCATGCTGCTGGCTTCGGGCGTCAACTTCGGTTTTCGCCGCACGTTGCCGCATCTGTCGGGTATTAGCGCCGGCGTGGTGCTGTTGATGCTGTCGGTGGGCATCGGTCTCGGCGAAGCCTTCATTCAGTTCCCGGTGCTCTACACGGTGCTCGAAGTCGCGAGCGTCGCGTACCTGCTTTACCTCGCGTGGAAAATCGGCACGTCCGGCGAATTGAAAGTAAAGCAGGGCGAGCGCAGGCCAATGAAATTCTATGAAGCCATCGCTTTCCAGTGGGTCAATCCGAAGGCATGGATGATGGTATTGACCGCCGCCACCACGATCCATCTGAGCGAGAGCTACAGCATGAACGCGATAGCAATGGCGGCGCTGTTCTATGTGATCGGCTTTCCGTGCATCTGCCTGTGGGCCGGTTTCGGCACCGCAATGCGCCGCGTGCTGTCCGACCCGAAGCGCCTGCGCGTCTTCAATATCGCAATGGCGCTGCTGCTGGTCTGCTCGCTCTATCCGATCGCACTGAAGCTGATCGACACCATCCGCGCGTGAGCGCGTGGGGCACCCTTTTCATCCGGGCACCTGCGTGCGGCTAGATCACGCCACGCCCAACCTGCTCGATGAAGCGCCACAACGCGTCGTCGGTTGAATACGGGGCGTTGAAGCGGAACCATGCGCTCGGCGCGTCGTCGGGACGGAAGTAGGAGCCGGGCGCAAGCCAGATGCCGTGCGTGAGCGCGGCGGTCGCCACGTCGCCGGCGCGCGCGGCGTCGATCGGCAAACGCGCCCATAAGAAAAGCCCTGCGCGCGGGCGATGAAACACTTCGAGCCCGAGCGAATCCAGCCGCTCCTCGACGGTTGCGTGCGCGAGCTTCAGCCGCTCGTTCACGGCTTCCACGTGGCGCGCGTAGCGCCCTTCGAGCAGCACTTTGTCCACGATCCGCTCGATCGCTTCCGACGACGTCAGCCCCACCGCCATCTTCGTGCGCGCCAGCTCACGCAACACCGCGCGCTCCGCGACCACATAGCCGCAGCGCAGTCCCGGCGTTACCGTCTTCGAAAAACCGCTGACATACAGCACCCGCTGCAAGCCTTCCATTGCGGCGAAAAGCGGCGCACCGGACGGCGCCAGCTCGCGGCTCACGTCGTCCTCGATCACCCACATGCGCTGACGCTCCGCGATCTGCAGCAAGCGAAACGCGGCCGACATGCCGAAGGTCGCGCCGGTCGGGTTCTGCAGCGTCGTGTTGACGAAAATGGCCTTGGGCTTGTGCTGCGCGACGAGCGTTTCGAGTACATCGGTATCGACACCGGCGGGCGTGCGCGGCACGCCATGCACGACCAGTCCCGCCAGCTTGAGAATCTGCAGCAGGTTGCAATAACCCGGATCTTCGACGATCACCGAATCTCCCGCGCGCAGCAAGGTACGCACGATCAGGTCGAGCCCCTGCGTCGCGCCTTGCGTGAGCAACACGTTCGACACGTCGACCGGCAAGCCGCGCCGGTCGAGCTGCTCCGCGATGCGCTCGCGCAACGGCGCGAACCCGTATGGATGACCGTAATCGCCGAGCCGCGCCGCAGGCACGCGGCTCATCGCACGCAGCGCGTGCTGCAGACCCGTTTCGTTGATCCACTCGTTCGGCAGCCAGCCGCCGCCCGCCTTGATCGGCACCGAATGATCGGCGAACACGTCGGACAGGAGCCAGGTCGCGGTGAGGCTCGGCGGCTGCCAGTCGGTCACCGCAGGCCGCGCGGACGACGGGCGCGCCGCCACGCGATACCCGGAGCCGCGCCGCGCGACCACGAGCCCCATCGACACGAGACGGTTGTACGCTTCCGTCACCGTGAACGTACTGAGTTCGTGACTTTGGGCCAGTTGCCGGACGGAAGGCAGTAACGCGCCCGCGCGTAACGATTGAGCCTCGATCGCCCGGGCGAAGCCTTGCACTACCTGTTCGACCAGGGTCGGAGCGGCGCGCCGGTCGCGCTCGAGGTTCAATTCGATCATGGTCAGGACGAAAAAGGCGGCCGGCGAACGGCCCTAAATGAATGTTGCGGAAACGGCGCGCGGCTGCCTGCCGTTCCACGCTAGATCCGCGCTCGATCCACGCGATACGGTCGACACAGTTACCGCGAATCCACCAACACAGTTAGCGCGACACTGCGTCAACTGTTTATGCCGCCATTAAACCGCGAACGCTACAGTTTTGGCTATGCCCACGGGAAGTGCCCTCGGGGTGCCTCGACGGAAATGCGTCAGGGGCGCCCCAACGGAAGTCCCTATCGGGAAACCACTTCGAGGAGAACCCATGACTTCGCGCCCCGTCATCGACGATCTGTCGTCTTTCTGGATGCCCTTCACCGCCAACCGCCAGTTCAAGGCCGCGCCGCGCCTGCTGGAATCGGCGAAAGGCATGTATTACCGCAGCACGGACGGCCGCGAAGTGCTCGACGGCTGCGCGGGTCTATGGTGCGTCAACGCGGGACACAGCCGCGACGAGATCGTTGCCGCGATTACGCAGCAACTCTCCACGCTCGACTTCGCGCCGACGTTCCAGATGGGCCATCCGCTCGCGTTCGAAGCGGCCACGAAGGTCGCCGAGCTGATGCCCGAGGGCCTCGACCGCATCTTCTTCACGAACTCGGGTTCCGAATCGGTCGACACCGCGCTGAAGATCGCGCTCGCCTACCACCGCTCGCGCGGCGAAGGGCAGCGCACGCGCCTGATCGGCCGCGAGCGCGGGTATCACGGCGTGGGTTTCGGCGGCATTTCGGTCGGCGGCATCGCGCCTAATCGCAAGACTTTCTCCGGCGCGTTGCTGCCGGCGGTCGATCACCTGCCGCACACGCACAACCTGGAACACAACGCATTCTCGAAGGGCCAGCCGGCTTGGGGCGCGCATCTCGCAGAGGAACTGGAGCGCATCGTCACGCTGCACGACGCGTCGACGATTGCCGCGGTGATCGTGGAACCGGTCGCCGGATCGACGGGCGTGCTGATTCCGCCGCAAGGCTATCTGCAGAAGCTGCGCGAAATCTGCACGAAGCACGGCATCCTGCTGATTTTCGACGAAGTGATCACCGGCTTCGGCCGCGTCGGCAAGGCCACGGCAAGTGAATATTTCGGCGTGACGCCGGACCTCATCACAATGGCCAAGGCGATCAACAACGCGTCGATTCCGATGGGCGCGGTTGCGGCAAGCCGCACGGTGCACGACACGATCGTCAACGCGGGCGCGCAAGGCGCGATCGAGCTATTCCACGGCTACACGTATTCGGCGCACCCGGCGGCCGTCGCCGCGGCTATCGCTACGCTCGACCTCTATCGCCGCGAAGGACTCTTCGAGCGCGCCGCGTCGCTTGCGCCGACGTTCGAAGCCGCCGCTCACTCGCTGCGCGGCGCGAAGCACGTGAAAGACATCCGCAACCTTGGGATGATTGCGGGCATCGAACTCGAACCGCGCGACGGCGCGCCCGGCGCACGCGCTTACGAAGCATTCGTCAAATGCTTCGAAGCGGGCGTGCTGGTGCGCTTCACCGGCGACATTCTTGCGTTCTCGCCGCCGCTCATTATCAACGAAGAGCAGATCGCGCACATCTTCAAGACTGTCGGCGACGTACTGGCCACCGTGCAGTAAGGTCCACCCCGGCTCAATGATGCGCGCGAGCCGCGCGCGTCTGAGCCGCCTTCTTGGCCGCCGCCGAACGACCGGCTGCACCCTTGGTCGCAGCAGCCTTCTTGGCGGCCGCCGAGCGGCTCGCCGCCGGACGCTTCGCTGCGGCGGACTTTGCCTGCTTCGACATCGCCGAAGGCGATGCGCCTGCCTTGCTCTCGCGCTTCAGCGCATTGGTGGAGGCGCGTGAGCGCTTCGCCGTCGACTCCTTGCTGGCCGTCTTTTTAGCGGTGCTCTTCTTCTGCCCCGCAGCGCTGTCCTTCTCGGCTTTCTTGCGCGTGGCCTCGCTTGCGGCGCCTTTCTTCGGCGCCTTCAGATCCACGCCCGCGCGACGCGCTTCCGAGAGGCCAATGGCGATCGCCTGCTTCGGCGACCTCACGCCGTGCTTGCCGGCGCGCACCTTGTCCACCTGCTCCTTGACGAACTCTCCTGCTTGCGTGCTTGCTGACTTGCCGGCGCGTTTGTCGGCTTCGGCACGCTTCACGGTTTTCTTTTCGGGCATGACGGTTCTCCGGTTGAATGTGGCTCTCATCGCTGAGCAATGCGTGTGCCGGGGTCGTCATTCAAGCTGCCGGGACTCGCGCCGTTCACGTCGACGGCGTATGGTGTCATCAAGAGTTGGCACTTGACCGGCTCGAACGGGAGACATCCATGAAGATCCCCACCGTGCGCGCGGGTGCGCATATTGAAGGCGTGCATTGGATTGCCGAATACGCGGAAGACGTCCACGAGATTCGCATCTTCCGCGAGGGGCAGGAAATCGACGTGCACGACGCGCCTTCGTCGCTGTTCGGCGACGAAGAGAACGCCGGCTCAAAGAGTACCGCGGATCATCGCGCGGCCGAGGCAGCGGTGCTGGCGTATCTGAGGCGCTTCGTGGCCGAGCACGACGCCGAGGAATAGCGCCTTCGGCTCAAGCGAGTCGGCCGGAAGATCGGCCGGCGGCCCGGCGCCTCATCCACGCCTCATCGACGCCGGCATGGATGGACGCCTGCGGCATGGACCGCCGCAGGTGTGGCGGCACGCTCGCGCCGCGACACGAAGCTTACTCGGCGGGCCGCAGCTTCTTCACCTCGGCGTCCGACGGCTGAACGCTCGCGCCGTTGACATAGCGATACGACGTCATCACGCCTTTGCCGTCCTTCAGACCGGTCACGCCGACGTAAGCACCCATCGTCGACTGATTGTCCTGCGCGCGATAGGTAATCGGCCCGAACGGCGTTTCCACGCCAAGGCCCTTGAAAGCCGCCGCGAGCTTGTCGGTATCGACGGAACCCGCCTTTTTGATGCCGGCCGCAATCGACATGAGCGCCGAATAACCAACCACCGAGCCGAGCCGCGGATAGTCGTGATATTTAGCCTGATAGGCGTCGACGAATTTCTTGTTGGCCGGCGTATCGATCGAATACCACGGGTAGCCCGTCACGATCCAGCCGGCCGGCGCTTCGGCACCCAGCGGATCGAGATAATCCGGCTCGCCCGTCAGCAGCGAAACGACGCTGCGGTCCTTGAACAGGCCGCGCGTATTGCCCTCACGCACGAACTTGCCGAGATCGGCGCCGAACAGCACGTTGAAAATAGCGTCGGGCTTGGCGTCGGCGATTGCCTGCGTGACCGCGCCCGCGTCCACGTTGCCAAGCGGCGTGGCCTGCTCGGCAACGAACTGCACGTCAGGCTGCGCGGCGCTCAACAGTTTCTTGAAAGTCGCGACCGCCGATTGTCCGTACTCGTAGTTCGGATAGACCAGCGCCCAGCGCTTCTTCTTCAGCTTGGCCGCTTCGGGCACGAGCATCGCAACCTGCATATACGTGGAAGGACGCAGGCGATACGTATATTTGTTGCCGTCCGCCCAAACGATCTTGTCGGTCAGCGGTTCGGCGGCAAGGAAAAAGATCTTCTTCTGCTTCGCGAAGTCGGTGAGCGCGAGCCCTGTGTTCGACAGGAAACCACCGAACAGCAACTGCACCTGTTCCCGCGCGATCAGCTCCTGCGCGACTCGGATCGTGTCGCCGGGGTTGCCGTTGTCGTCGCGCGAAACGACTTCGAGCTTTTTGCCGAGCACGCCTCCGCCAGCGTTGATCTGTTCCAGTGCAAGATTCCAGCCGTTCTTGTAAGGACCGAGAAAGGCCGGCTGCGCCTTGTAGCTGTTGATTTCGCCGATCTTGATGGTCTGCTGTGCGTTCGCGGCGAAGGCGGCGAACGACAGCACCGTCGATAGCGTGAGGCGAGAGATCCATCTTGCGCGCGTGGTCATGCGTTTCTCCGTATCAAAGGGATTGCGGGAATGCGTTGGTTTTCTGTCCGGCATTGCAGCGGCGCTAGAGCGAACGGTTGACCGGTCGCTGCGTGGCACGCTCAGTCTGCGACCGGCGTTGCGCGAATCCGCGCGACGCTTGCGGCAACGTCCTGCCAGGCCGGCTTGCCGCCCGCGAACTGCTGCCGCAGATACGTCACCAGTTCGGCAACCTGGGCGTCGTTGAAACTGTCGCGGTAAGCCGGCATCGTACCGAGTTCGGGCCGCGCAGGCGAGCCGATGCCGTCGAGTATCACGCGGATCAGATTATCGGGCGTCGCGCTGTGCAAATTCGTATTGAGCGCCAGCGATGGATGCGCGCCGAACAGTTGCGGCCCGCTGCCCGTGTGGTGACAGGCGGCACATGCACCGTCGAAAAGCCGTGCGCCGACGCCGGACGGCGTGCCGGTGATCGCGCTTGCGTGTTCGTATTGACGCGCCATCGCGGCGGTATCGACGTTCGCTTCAACGGGATTGAGCGACGCAAGGTAGTTTGCCATCGCGCGAATATCGCTGTCGGGCAACGCAGCGAGATCTGCGACGACCGGCGCCATCGGGCCAGCCGCAACGCCATGCAGCGGCGCGTGTCCGAAGCGCAGATAGCTGAACAGTTCGTCTTCGCTCCACGGCACAGGAGAGTTAGAGAGCGACGACAACGCGGGCGCTTCCCAACCTTCCGCGCTGCCCCCGCCCATGAACGCCGCGCCGGTCTTCTCGGCGCCGAAAGCGTTGCGCGGCGTGTGGCATGCGCTGCAATGCCCGAGACCGTTGACGAGATACGCGCCGCGATTCCACTGCGCGCTTTGCGTCGTACTCGTAGCGAACGTATTGCGCCCGAGGAACAAGCCATTCCATGCGGCCATCAGCGGACGCGCGCTGAACGGAAACGGCAGCTTCGTTTCCGGCGGACGAAAGCGAACCGGAGTTTGCGACATCAGATACGCGTAGAGCGCCTTGAGGTCGTCGTCGGAAGTGTTCCTGAACGACGTGTACGGAAACGCCGGATACAGCCGATGGCCGTCGCGGCTAACGCCTTCGCGCATCGCGCGAACGAACGCTTCGAGCGACCATGAGCCGATGCCCGTCTGCGCATCGGGCGTGATGTTCGTACTGTAGACGGTGCCGAACGGTGTCTCGAGCGGCTTGCCGCCGGCGTTCGGCACACCGTTGCGCGCCGTATGGCACACCGCACAATTGCCGAGCGAGGCCAGCAGCTTGCCGCGCGCGACGAGTTCCGGCGCGAACGCACTGGCAAGCGGCGGTGCGATCGGCGCAATGGGCGGCGGCGCCCACGCCGACGCACCGAGCCAGCCCGCAGCGCCCGCGGCAAATGCGCCGAGAAAACCCAAACGCCAGCGCTTTTTGCGGCGCGACGCGGCGTCTTGGGCCTGCGCATCGGCGAGCGCGGCGCGGATCGTTTCGGGCGTGAAAGGAGGCTTGCGAAAACGCACGCCGGTCGCGTCGTACAGCGCATTCGCAATCGCCGCCGCGCCGGGCAGCGACGCGGACTCGCCCGCACCCATCGGCGGCTCGCCGTGGCGCGGCATCATCACGACGTCGATCACGGGCACTTCACGGAACGTGAGGATCGGGTACGCACCCCACTCCTGACTCGTCACCGCGTTCTGGTCGAACGTCACGCGCTCTTTCAATGCGCGGCTCGTCGCCTGAATCACGTTGCCGTGAATCTGATGACGCACGCCGTCGGGGTTGATCATGGTGCCCGTGTCCTGGCCGACCACCACGCGCGTTACCGCGAGTTCGCCGCTTCGGCGGTTCACTTCGACGTCGGCGACCCACGCGCACCACGCCGCGCCGAAGCCAGGAAACTTGCTGTGCACATAGCGTGCGTAAGCAATGCCGCGGCCGCGCGCGATGTCGCCCTCCTCCCGCGGCTGGTCGGTTCGCGGCTCTCGCGGCTGCCAGTCCGCACGCTCGGCGACCGCCTTCACAAGTTCGACGGCACGGGGGTCGCTCAAATGTTTCAGGCGAAATTCGACCGGATCGACGCCCGCTTCAGCCGCGAGTTCGTCGATGAACGACTCGTGCGCGAACGTGTTCGGCAACGCGGACACGCCGCGCAGCCACGACGCACGCACGATGGGCGGCGTGTCGTCGCAGACCACGCGCATCGACCGATAATCGTATGGGGGCACCGCCGTCCGGTCGCCCATTTCGAAGACCTGCGGCTGCGCGGACAGCACGCCGGTCAGCAGCAGCGCCAACGTAGGTGCGTCGTTCGACGGATAACGCGTTGCGAAGTCGTAAGCCGCCAGTTCGCCTTCGGCGCTCAACGCGCCGCGCACATCCATCAATTGCGCCGCGCCCTTCGGCTCCCACGCGTGCTCGTCCTCGCGCGACAGTTGCGCGCGCACCGGGGCGCCGGTCGCGCGCGAGAGCAGAGCGGCGTCGGCGGCGACATCATCCGCGCAATTGCGACCGTAGCAGCCGGCCGCATCCATCCGCAAGATGTCGATGAGCGCCTCGTCCATCGACATCAGCAATGCAAGGTCGGCGCGCAGCGAATGCGGGTTCTGTGTACCCGACCACACTTTCAGCGCGCCCTCGCGATAATCGGCGACCGCGCACGAAGGGCCGATCGACGCGTGCATCTGAAACGGCCACACGTAGGTGCGATTCAGCGTGCGGCTCGCGTCCTGCGAAAGCGCCGCGTCGACATCGCCGTCGATCACGAGGTCGCGCCGTTTCGCCGGATTTGCACGCAATGCGGCTTCTACTTCTTCACTGGTTTCGAGCGGCGGCAACGGTTGGGCGGCTTTCCACTGCACATGGAGCCGCTTCGCGGCCTGCTGCGCGACTTCCTCGCGTTCGGCCACGATGCCTACAAAGTCGCGTATGACGACTACTTTGACGATGCCGGACAAGTCGCGAATCGATTCTTCGTCGACATGCAGCAGGCTGTTGCCGACAAAATCACCCTGCGCGATCCCCGCATACGGCGGCCGCACAACGCGGCCGTGCAGCATGCCGGGCACACGCACGTCGTGCACGAAGCTCAATTCGCCTGTTGCCTTCGCGGGAATGTCGACGCGCGGCGCGCTCTTGCCGACAATCTTGTAGGCGTGCGGCGATTTCAAAGGCGCGTCGGTAGTCAGCTGCAATTCGACTCGCTGCCCTGCGATCAACTCGCCGTAGCCGATGCGTCTTGCTTTCTCTACCGCGTTGTCGCCGTCTTGTTCGAACACCATGCCGTCGCGTACAGCGAGCTTTTCGACATCCACGCCGAAGCGCGCCGCCGCCTGCGCGAGGAGCCATTGACGCGCCTGCGCCGCCGCATGCCGCAGCGGCACTGCGGTTATCTGCATCGTGGCGCTTGCGATAGTCGGCCCCTGATTCGGCGTTTCGTTCGTATGGCCAAGTACGACCGACACGCGCGTCAAAGGCAGATCCAGTTCTTCGGCGACGATCTGCGCCAGCGCGGTGCCGATGCCGGTGCCGAGATCGACATGACCGTTGAACGCGATCGCACTGCCGTCGTCGCGCACGGCGAGAAACATATCGGGCTCGCCTGGAACAAACGACGACCGCGAGCCGGGTTGACCGACAGCCGGCTTGACCGGCGCTTGCGGCGCGCGCATGACGATCAGCACGCTCTGCGCGTCATACAACTGCTTGCGCGACGGCACAGTGGCCCGGCGGTCGACGCTGATATCCGGTCCTGTCATGCGCGCGCCCCTTCGGAAGCATTCTTTTGCGACGCGAGTAGTTCAGCGGCGCGCTGCACAGCACGCACGATCTCCACATGTGTGCCGCAGCGGCACAGGTTGCGCGACAACTCGCGCCGGATCGTTTCCACACTGGGATGCGGATCGCGATCGAGCAACGCCTTCGCCGTCATGATCATCCCGCTCAGGCAATAGCCGCATTGCGCAGCCTGCTCTTCGATAAAAGCCTGTTGCACTGGATGCAGCGCGGCACGTGTACCCAATCCTTCGAGCGTGGTGATTTCGCGGCCTAATGCCACTTTGGCGGTCGTCACGCACGCACGCGTCGGCACGCCGTCGAGCAGCACCGTGCATGCGCCGCATTCGCCCAGTCCGCAGCCGAACTTTGGACCGTTGAGTGCAAGGTCGTTGCGCAACAGATAAAGCAGCGGCGTGTCGGCGGCGGCGCTGACGAGATGCGTCGCGCCGTTCACTTTCAGCGCGAGCGGCGTCGGCCCGTTCATGAGCACACCGCGCGCGCTAAACGCTGCGTGCTCACAGCACAACCGGCACTTCGGTCGCGGGCGGCGTATTACGACTGCGCCTGCAACGGATCAAACCGTCGATCATCACCATGCCCACGCCCGGAATGTCGCCGAGCTGCACGCTTTCGAGCAGCGTGTCAGCCGCCGTATGTTGCGCGCGGTCCATGAAGACGAGGTCGGCGGGACGTCCCACTTCGATCAAGCCCTGCCGCAAGTTCCGCTGACGCGCGGTATTGCCGGTCGCGAAGCAGAACGCGATTTCAGCGGGCACATCGGCGAGACTGGAAATGAGCGCGATCATCCGCAGAATGCCCAGCGGTTGCACGCCGGAGCCGGCGGGACTGTCGGTGCCGAGAATAATGCGGTGCGGGCATTTCAGTTCTACCGCATGACGGGCCGTCAGCAATGCGATGCGTTCGTTGCCGTTGTGCACTATCTCGAGCGCACGGCTCGACTGCTCGCACAAATCGCAAACATGCCGGTAAGACAGCGACGTATGCCCGCCGTTGATGTGGCCGATCACGTCCGCATCGGCTTCCAGCACCACGTCGCGGTCGATCAGGCCGGAGCCGGGAATCGAAGGACCGCCCGTATGAATCGTGCTCTGAATGCCGTACTTACGCGCCCACGCAACCATCTGCGCGGCTTCCTCACCGGCCTTCACGCTGCCGAGACCGACTTCGCCGAGCAGCTTCACGCCTGCTTCGGACAACTCCTTGAAATCCTCCTCGACCATGCCTTTCTCGATGACCGGCGCGCCCGCCATCACCTTGACGCCGCCGCCGACACCCGCGCCGCGCATGCCTTCGAACGAACGCTGCGCGGTGATCGCCAGCGCCTTCACGCCGAGCACATCTTTCGGACGACCAGGCAAATGCACTTCGCCGGCGGAGATCATTGTTGTCACGCCGCCGTTCAGATTCGATTCGATCCAGCCCATCTGGTTCTGGCGCGGCGTCCAGTCGCCGAATACCGGATGCACATGCGAGTCGATCAGGCCGGGCGCGACGGTCGTACCCTTGCAGTCCACCGTAGTGCGCGCGCCCTCAAGGTCGCAGTCTTTCTCTTTGCCAACCGCAACGATCACGCCGTCGTCGATCACCAGCGTGTCGGCGTCGAGAATTGGCTGATCGATGTCGCCGGATAACAGCAGCCCGATGTTCGTTACCGCGACCTTGCCCGACAAGCCTGTCAACGTCTCTGCTGCCATCTGCCTCTCCTTTCGCAACGACTGTCCTAATCACGCGCGAATCAAACGCTCAGATAAGCGCGCCTCACTGTTTCGTTACTTGCCAGTTCGCCGATCGTGCCGCTAAAACGGATCTGCCCTTTTTCGAGCACATACGCGCGGTCGCTGACCAGCTCCGCGAAGTGCAGGTTCTGTTCGGATAACAGAATGGATAGCCCTTCGCGCTTGAGTTCGAGAATCATATTGGCCATCTGCTCGACGATCACGGGTGCCACGCCCTCGGACGGTTCATCGAGCAACACGAGATACGGGTTACCCATCAACGTGCGCGATACGGTGAGCATCTGCTGCTCGCCGCCGCTCATCTGGCCGCCGGGGCGTTTCGGCATTTCGCCGAGATTGGGGAACAGACGGAACAGCTTCTCCGGCGTCCATTGCGGCGCGCCTTCGCGCGGCGGCTGGCGGCCAGTGTCGAGGTTCTCCATCACTGTCAGATCGGCAAAGACACGCCGGTCTTCCGGAACGAAGCCCATGCCCATGCGAGCGATCTTGTAGGGCGCGAGCGCAGCAATGTTCTGGCCGCGAAAGATGACTTCTCCCTGGCGGCGCGGCAGCAGACCCATTACCGCTTTCATGGTGGTCGATTTGCCCGCGCCGTTGCGGCCCATCAACGCGACAACTTCGCCGCGGCCCACTTCCAGGCCGACATCGAACAGAATGTGAGCGCGGCCATAAAACGCGTTGAGGCCCGCTACTTTCAGCATCGGCTCGCTCATTGCAGCGCTCCCCTTGCAGCATGGCCAGCCGCCATGTCGTGCAGCGCCGCGTGCGGCTGAAACGTCTTGCCGGTGCCGAAATACACTTCCTGCACGCGCGGGTCGTTACGGATCGTGTCACCGTCGCCCTCGGCGATCAGCTTGCCGCGCGCGAGCACGATCATCCGGTCGGCGTAAGCGAACACCACGTCCATGCTGTGCTCGGTGAACAGCACGCCGATTTTCTGCTCCGTGACGAGCCGCTTGGTCAGCGCCATCAGTTCGTTGCGCTCCTTCGGCGCCATGCCTGCAGTGGGCTCGTCCATCAACAGAAGCTTCGGCCGGTTCGCGAGTGCAATGGCCAGCTCGACACGCTTCACGTCGCCATACGCGAGAACGCCGCATGCGCGGTTCGCGTCGGCGGCCATGCCGACCTGTTCGAGCAGCGCGAACGCTTCGTCTGCATAGCGCGAAGCCGCGGGCTTCCACACGCCGAAGGTTTTGCGTTCGCGTGAGACGAGGGCCATCTGCACGTTTTCGAGCACCGTCATTGAATTGAAGGTCGCCGCGATCTGGAATGTCCGGCCCACGCCGAGCCGCCAGATGTCGCGCGGACGCATGCCGACGAGTTCGTGTCCGTCGAAACGGATAGAGCCTGACGAGGGCGATAATTGTCCGTTGACCATGTTGAAGCAAGTGGACTTGCCCGCGCCGTTAGGCCCGAGCAATGCGAGAAGCTGTCCGGCTTCGAGCGTGAACGAAACGTCGTCCACCGCTTTCAGACCGCCGAACGATTTACAGAGGCCGGATACGTGCAGCAAGCTCATAGCCCCTCCTTGATCGCTGTGCGTTGCGACGGTTGCGGGCCGCTCTTCTCAGCGTTGTCGGCCGTGTCATCGCCAAAACGATCGCGGATAAAGCCGACGATGCCCTGCGGAAACGCGATCACCAGCAACAGAATCGTGAAGCCCAGCAGCGCTTGCCAGTAATCGGTCTGCCGCGCGACGGTGTCTTGCAGCCACGTGAAGACAGCCGCACCGACTATCGGCCCGGTGAGCGTCTGCAAGCCGCCAAGCAGCACCATCACGAGGCCGTCGACGGAACGGCTCACGCTGATCACCTCCGGCGAAATCGTGCCCTTGGAGAACGCATACAACGACCCTGCGAGACCGCAGAACAGCGACGCGATCACGAAAGCGGCCCATTGCACGCGCTTCACGTCGATGCCGATTGCCTCCGCGCGCAGCACCGAATCGCGCGACGCGCGCATTGCATAACCGAGCGGCGAGAACAATATGCGGCGCAGGAGCCATACGCCGATCACCGCACACGCAAGCGTCAGGTAATAAAACGCCACCGGCGACGACAGCCAGTTAGACGGCCACAAGCCGAGAATGCCGTTGCTGCCGCCCGTCACATCGTCCCATTGGAAAACGACCGACCACACGATCTGCGCGAACGCGAGTGTCAGCATCGCGAGGTACACGCCGGAAAGGCGCACGCAGAACCAGCCGAACACCAGCGCGCCTGCAACGGCCAGAAGCGGTCCGAGCATCAAGGCGGCTTCCATCGGCAGATTCAACACCTTGAGGAAGAGCGCGGCGCCATATGCGCCGAGCCCGAAATATGCAGCGTGACCGAACGAATGCATGCCGCCGGGCCCCATGATGAAATGCAGACTCGTCGCGAACAGCACGGCGATGAGAATTTCCACGAGCAGCACCGGCATATACGGGAACGCATTCGCCGTGAGCGGCGCGAGCAACAGGACCAGCAATGCAATCGCGGCGAGCCATTTGAGCCGCTTTCCCGCAGGACGCAGAGGCGCTTCCGGCGCGGCCATGCCCCGCACCGCGGCACTCGCGCGACCGAGCAAACCCCAGGGCCGCACCACGAGTACGACGGCCATCACGACGAATTCCGCAACCAGCGTAAAGCGGCTCAACGAGAGACCGACGCCGAATAACGTCACATGTCCGATGCCGATGCACAACGCCTTGATCTCGGCGATGATCAGCGCCGCGACGAACGCGCCCGGAATCGACCCCATGCCGCCGACCACGACGACCACGAACGCATTGCCGATCGTCTCCAGGTCGAGCGAGAGGTTCGCCGACATACGCGGCCCTTGCAGCGCACCGCCCAATCCGGCGAGAAATGCGCCGACGAAAAACACGCCTGTAAACAGCCACGCCTGATTGATGCCGAGCGCGCCAAGCATCTCGCGATCATGAGTGGCCGCGCGCACGAGCGTGCCCCAGCGCGTGCGCGTCAACGCATACCAGAGCAGGAGCAAAACCACCGGGCCGATGACGATCAATGCGATGTCATACGTCGGCAACGGATGGCCGAGAAAATCCACTGCGCCCGCAAGATGCGGCGCGCGCGGTCCGAACAGATCTTCGGGTCCCCATAGCCACAACGCGGCGTCGCGAAAAATCAGTACGAGTGCAAACGTGGCAAGAAGATGGAACAGCTCAGGCGCCTGATAAATGCGCCTGAGCACGATCACCTCGACGAGCGCGCCGAGCACCGCCACGACCAGCGCGGCGGCCAGCACCGAAAGCCAGAAGCCGCCCGCTGTGTGTCCGAAACGGCTGGAGATGCTGTAGGCCACGTAGATGCCGAACATGTAGAACGAGCCGTGCGCAAAGTTGACGATGCGCGTTACGCCAAAGATCAACGACAAGCCGGCGGCGACGAGAAATAGCGTCGACGCATCGGCGAGTCCGTTGACCAGTTGTACCAGCAAATTCGAAAGCATCGAGACCCTCGGCAGCTTGCTGACGATCCACGCGCCAAACGGCAAGAGGCTCGAACAGCAGACGTTGCGGCGCGTACGGCACCGTGCTCGCACGCATCAACGGCAGCACACTACCTGAAAGAAAGCCCTTGCGGGAAGCCGTGAAAAAATCACATGCAAATCCCGGTGCAAGCGTCAGCGCAAACCATCCTCGCCCTTGATTTCACTTGCCTGCAAACCGCCGATACGCGGCAACGGCCGGCCCGACGCGGTCACGGCCACCGCGACCACGATCTCGTTGGCGCGCGGCGCGTCCGACACGCGCGCCTCGATCGCGTCGAAATGACTGCGCACGAAAGCGGCGTCTTTATGGCCGAGCGGCACGTCGATCGCGGTGCCGAGCGTGCCCATTTTTTTCGCCGACGGCACGAGCGCCGCGCCCTTTTCGACCGCCGCGCGCAACGGCGCGCCGAGCTTCGGGTGCAGAATCGCGGCGGCGTGTTCGAGTTCACCCGCCTCGCCGACAATCGCGGCCTTGCCGTAACTTTGTGCGTCGCCCGGTTCGATGCCGAGCGCTTCGACGCACCTCTTGCCGAGCAGCGCGCCCAGTTCCTCGCCGGCCTCGATCAGTGCGTCGAGCCTCGCTTCGAAGCGGCCCGCATACGGGTTGTCGATCACCGCGATCGCCACCGCGCGGCGTGCCGGCGGATCGACGTTCTGACCCATTTCAATGCGTGTTTCGTCCACTTGCACGACTAGCTTGCGAAGCCTGATTGCCATTTCGCTCTCCGTGTTTCCATGCCTGCGTTGCTCTGTGTTGCTCTGTATTGTTCGTGCGCCCGTTGCAACCTTCAACGTGGATTAGCGCAAGCCGTCTTTGCCCACAATCGCCTCTTTCGCGAGCCCGCCGACGCGCGCATGCACGCGCTGACCGGTGCTCATCGCGAGGATGTACACCACTTCGTCGGCGGACGGTGCGCCGGGCACACGTACTTCGATCGCGTCGAAATGACTGCGCACGTAGCTTGCATTCACATGCGTAAGCGGTACGTCGAGCGCGGTGGACGGCGCGCCGACCTTTTTCGTCGACGGCACGATTGCGTTGGTGGGCACGCCGTTTTTCTCCAGCAACTCGCGCATCGCATAGCCTCCTGGCACATGCCACAACGCACCGTGTTCGAGTTCGCCACGCGAGCCGACAATCGCGCCCTTGCCATAACCTTCGATCGACGCATGCGGGACCGCCATCGCCGCGAGCAGCCGTTGCGCCATGTCGACGCCGATGGGCTTGAGCGCTTCCATCGCGTGTTCGATGTTCGCTTCATAGCGGCCGGCGAACGGGTTCGTCATCACAGCGGCAATGGCACCGCGGCGCAACGGCTGTGCGGGCGCGGGGCCGAACTCGTGGAAGATGTCTTCGACGTGCGTCAGCACGCGGCGTATTTCGAACACGGAACCTCCGTTGTTGTTTGAGCGCCATGCGAGAGCAACGCGCCCGTGCCGTGCATACCGGCGACTCGCACTCGTCCTTGCAAGAACAATGCGGCGCCTTCAATCATCTCGCTATCGAGCAAACGCCGCGCGGCCTCAACGCCGCGTGCAAGTGCGAAATCGACGAGCGGCTGTGGCAGCGAAGGCACGTTGGCGGTAACAAGCCGGTCGCCCAGATCGGTGTCGTCCTTCAGCGACGAAGCCGGTACACGTACGATGCCTGCATGATCGAGATTCACGGCGTTGGCGATCATCGTCGCGGCAGCGTCGGCGCTTGCCGCATTGCGTGCGAGCACCGTCACACTGTCCGCGATACCAAGACTGAAACTGCGGCCGCGCCAACCGCTCGTGGCAATGCCGCGAATGGGCGCGTTCGCGTGGAGCGTGAGATTGGCGTCTAGCGCGTCGCCGCCTCGGCGCTGCACCTTCGCGAGCGCTTGCGAGACGTCTGCAAAGACACCGACGCGATATTGCCTGCCTTCCGTCAAATAAAACGCTATGTCGCCGCCATTGTTGATGAACGCGCGAGAGATGCCTTCACGCGCGAATGCAGCGATCAATTCGTCGGCGACACTGCCTGCAACGGCCGCCATTGGCGTGATAAAACGCGCGCGGTGAGGATGGCACGCGGACCACATGCGGCGCGCAACATGGCCTTGCAGCGCGCAATCATCAGGCGACGCGTCGGCGCTGATGGGCCGCCGAAGCATTTCCAATTCACCGACCAGTTCAGGCAATACGTCCACGAAACGCGTCCAGCACGCATCAAAAGCAGCTTGCAGCGCGGCGGGTTCTCCGTCGGCGCCGAGGATCAGATCGATCGGCCCGTGCTGCCAATGCCAGCGGGTTGCGTCGATGCGGATGCGGGTTGGGCTCATAGCGTTGTCGTGACAGTCCGGTTAGCCGAGCATTGGCGGCATGACGGGTGGCCACGGGTTGTCCGGATTGGCGGCCACCATGCGGCGCGCAAGCGGTGCGCCTTCCGTATGCTCCGGACCGTTGGCCAACACGTTTTCCAATGAACGCACTGCATCCAGATGGCCGCCGAGATCGCGATAGGCGTCGTACGTCATGGTGAATTCGATCGGCGCGACAATCGCAGGCGTCGGTACAGTACCGAACGACCGGTCAGGCATGCGAGATACGTCGACCATCACGGTAATGCCGCCGCCTGGCCACACATAAGCCGGCGCGCCGCCGCATGTCACGTTGACGAGCTTCTGCTTGATCGCGCGCGTGAGCAAAACAGGGTTCTCGGTCGCACCCGCGCGCAGACTGCCGCCCGCGCCGCCGAGAAACAGCACCGTTGCAAGCGACGGCTCGCAGTTTTCGCCGATCCGCTCCACTGTTCTGCGCACCGCATCGGGCATCTCGGCCACGCGCGGAACGAGATCCTGATCGAGTTCATACCACTGCGCGTGTTCGCCGGTGGTCGACACCATCAGCAGGCGCATGCCGGGTTTCGCAACTGCAGGATCGAAGCCTTCGATAATCGCAAGCGGGTTCTGAATGTCGGTGCCGCCCCAGCCAATGCCGGGATTCGCCACCTGAAAGTAGCGGCCGGGCGTCGACTTGCGTCCGCGAATCCTGATGCCCGAGCGTGTCATACCGAGGCAGCGCCCCGCCTGATGTTCGGTCAGCACGCCGGTGATGTGATCGTCGACCACGACGACTTCGTCCGCGTGTCCGAACCATTGTTTAGCGAAGATGCCGATAGTCGCCGACCCGCAACCCACGCGCATGCGCCGCTCTTCGACACCGTCGACAACCGGCGCGGCACCGGCGCGGATCGCGAGGCTCGCGCCGCCGTCTATGCTCAACTCCACCGCCTGTTTATTGCCGAGAGCGAGCATCATGTCGCAAGTCACGCGGCCTTCTTTCTTGCTGCCGCCGGTCAGATGATGCACGCCGCCGAGACTCAACATTTGCGAGCCGTATTCGGCCGTCGTCACATGCCCGACGATCTCACCCTGACAGCGCACATTCGCCTGCTCTGGACCGAGAAAACGGTCAGTGTCGATTTTTACCTTGAAGCTGCAATAGCTGAAAATGCCTTCGGTGACGACCGTGATCATGTCGACGTCGTCGCGCTTCGAGGCAACGATAAAAGGCGCGGGTTTGTAGTCGGGGTAAGTGGACGATGCGCCGACACCGGTCACGAAAAGCGCCTGTTCGGCGGGATCATTTTGAGCATCTGACGATGCACCGAATTCGACCGTGGAGTCCGCTTCGTTTGCGCGGGAAAGAAACACCACCGGGTCGACGCGAATGAGCCGTCCGCTTGCATTCGCATAGCGATCGCATGCACCGGTGCGGCCTTCCGATATCTGACACAGCACCGGACAGGCATTGCATTCGATCTTGTTCGACGCCATTCGCTCGCTGCGCGGCGCCGCCTTCTCGAGCACGGTGGGGCCGGGCGTCGAGGCGGTTTCGCCGTCCACGCGCTCCGCACCGAAATCGACCTTCGTATGTTCTGTCATGGTGGGGTTCCCATACGACGACATTACAATCGGTCCTGCCCGGTTGACGAATAGTCCTTGTTTCAAGGGACGTTTCGTGTGACTCGCGAATTTCATGTTGCGGTCACTTACCGTTCGTGTAGTATCCGCTACACCAAAGTTCTTGCAAATCTACTCGATCAAAATAGACTGCGCAATGTGTTTCCCGTGCGTATGCGGATGGTGCAACGCGGCATTTAAAGAGCGCGCGTTGGATCGATCTTCCAGTTTGCGCCGAAGCAGTGGTACTCGCAGCATTCATAACACCCGGCAGCACTCGCACTATGCAAGGCCCGCTGTATGATGAGGACGGGTATCTGCCCTGGCGAACAGCAGACGCAAGTCGCAAGGTGCAAACCGTTTAACGACGTCAAAAGAGATATTGGACCGCCATGAGTTCCACTGCCGCTCGCAAACCGGGAGCCACCGGCATCCGTGCGAAACAGGCGCAAGACACGCGCGCCAAGATACTGAAAGCGGCAATCAAGGTCTTCGCGAAGCAAGGCTATGCAAGCGGGCGCGTGGAAAGTATTTCGAAGGCTGCGCGCTCGCACGACCGAATGATTTACTACTACTTCGGCAGCAAGGAACAGTTGTTTATCGAAGTACTGGAAACGATCTACACGCAGTTCAACGAAGCGGAGAGCAAGCTCGATCTCGACCTGGACGATCCGGTGCACGGCCTCGAACAGATGGTCGAGTTCGTCTGGCAGTACTACCTCGACCACCCCGAGTTCGTTACGCTGCTGTCGAGCGAAAATCTGCATCAAGGCAAGCACGCCAAGAAGTCTTCGAAGCTGAAGGAGATCTCGGGCTATGCGATCTCCGTGGTGCAAAAGCTGTTGGATGCAGGCAAGGCACAGCGCGTTTTCCGCGCCGACGTAGAGGCGCGCGACGTGTATCTGCTGATCGCATCGCTCGGCTATTTCTATAACGCGAACCAGTACACGTTGGGCGCGTTTCTCGGCGAGTCGCTAATGGACAAAGCGGCGCTCGCGCATTGGCGCGAAGTTATCAAGGACACCGTATTGCGCGCTGTCCGGATCGACTCGGTAGCTCAGGCACGCCCGAATGCAGATGCCGGGACTGACGTCGATGCCAATGCACGTCGCGAAACCGAGCCCGCACGGCGCGCCATGTAAAAACGCGCGCGGTATCGGGCGCGCGTCGTAGCGTTAAAGCATGACTGCAGCCAGCCAACTCACTGCTTCGCTGCGGCGTCGTCCTCGCGGAACAGTTTGTCGGCGAGATGAAACGCGGAGTTGGCCGCCGGCACACCGCAATAAATCGCGGTTTGCAACAATACCTCTTTGATCTGTTCTCGCGTCACGCCATTGTTTTTCGCCGCGCGCAAATGCAGCGCAAGTTCTTCGCTGCGATTCAACGCAACCATCATTGCAATGGTCAGCAGGCTGCGCGTGTGCCGCGGCAAGCCATCGCGCGTCCAGATTTCGCCCCACGCATAACGCGTAATGAAGTTCTGAAACTCTTCAGTCAACTCGGTGCGATTCGCGAGCGAGCGGTCCACGTGCGCATCGCCCAACACTGCACGGCGCACGCCCATTCCTGCTTCGTATCGGTCTTCGTCGTTCATTTGGGCTCCGTCAAAAAGTCGATGACTGTCTTCGTGAAAGCATCGGCCTTCTCGATGTTCGAAATATGCGACGCGTCCAGCTCGACGTAACGCGCGCCTGGAATCGCCTGCGCGAGTTCGCGTCCTTGCGCAGGCGTCGCCGCGACGTCGTGCGTGCCGCTGATCACAAGCACCGGCAGCTTGATGCCGTGCGTTTCGGGGCGAAGATCGGTGGCGTCGATCGCATCGCAATTCGATGCATAACCTTCCTTGTCCGTGTGCACGAATACGTCGCGAATCATGGCGAGCACCACCGGCTCCCGCTCGATGTAATCGGCGGTGAACCAGCGCGGCAACACCGCGTCCGACAGCGCCAGCATGCCCTCCGTGCGCGCCCGCGCGGCGCGCGGCACCCACACTTCCGGCGAGCCGATTCGCGCCGCCGTATTCGCGAGCACGACGCGCTCAAAACGATTCGCATGACGAGCGGCCAGCGCGACGCCTGTCAGCCCGCCCATCGACACGCCGCAAAAATTCGCGCGCGCGATCTTGAGCGTGTCCATCAGGCCCAGTACGTCGCCACTCAGTTGTTCGATCGTGTACGGACCTTTCGGCGCTTCGGAATGGCCGTGACCGCGCGTGTCGTAGCGCAACACGCGGAAGTGCTTCGACAGCGCCGCGACTTGCGGCGTCCACATGGACAGGTCGCTGCCGAGCGAATTCGACAGCACGATCCACGGTGCATTGCCGTGACGGTCGCCGTCGATCCGATAGTGAAGCTCCGTGCCGTTGACTGCGGCGTAAGGCATGCCGGTTACTCCTTCGAAGGGGCGCGCTCTGAACGCGCGGTATGAAGTGCCAGCGCGGCGTCCACATATGCGTGCGCCTGGCCGACGTATTGAGCGGGGTCGAGCAGTTGTTTCAGGCGCTCGACCGAAAGATGCTGGGTCACGGCCGCGTCCGCGGACAGCACATCAAAAAGCGTCTGGCCGTCGCGAATCGCGGCTTTCGACGCGCGCTCCACGAGATGATGCGCGTCCATGCGGCCGATGCTGTCGCCGAGCGCGAGCATGACCGCTTCGCCGAGAATCAGCCCGTGCGTGACGTCGAGATTCGCGGCCAGGCGCGGCACGTTCACGTTGAGTCCAGTCGCGATCTGTTCGATGTTGGCGAGCGCGCCGCCAGCAAGCCGTGCAAGATCGGGGAGCGCGTCCCATTCGGCCTGCCAGCCGCCGAGCGCGCGCTCGTGTTCCTGCACCATGCCCGCGAATACCGTGGCGACGAGTCCGGGCGCACGCGTGGCCGCGGTGAGAACTGCTGCGCAGCCAACCGGATTGCGCTTGTGCGGCATCGTCGACGATCCGCCTTTGCCCGAAGCGGCAGGCTCGGCGAGTTCGTCGATCTCGGTTTGCATTTGCAGCGAGATGTCGCGCGCGATCTTTCCGAGCGTGCCGATCAACATGCCGAAGAACGATGCGCTCTCCGCGATCCGGTCGCGCTGCGTATGCCACGGCAATGTGGGCACCGTGAGGCCGAGTTCTTGCGCGAGCGCTTGGGTGACTTGCGGCGCAGCATCGCGAAGGCTCGCCAGCGTGCCGGCCGCGCCACCGAATTGCAGCACGAGCGCGCGCGCACGCAGCGCATCGAGCCGCTCGCGGTGACGCAACAACGCATCGAGCCATTGCGCGAATTTCAGGCCGAGCGTGATCGGCAACGCCTGCTGCAACCATGTGCGGCCGATCATCGGCGTCGCGCGATGGGTGGCCGCAAGTTTCGCGATTGCGTCGCAAGTGGCTTGCAAGCCGCTGTCGAGTAGATTGAAGGTCTCGCGTAGTTGCAGCACCGTTGCGGTGTCGATGATGTCCTGGCTCGTCGCACCCCAATGCACGTATTTCGACGCTTCGGCGTCAGCCGCTTTCACGCGTGCGGTGAGTTGCTTGACGAGAGGAATCGCGAGGTTGCCGCCGAGCGCCGCGTCGCGCGCTAGCGCGTCGGCGTCGAGTTGATCGGCGTGGCAGGCTGCTTCGATTGCCGGCACCGCCGTTTCAGGAATCACATGGTGCGCTGCCGAAGCCCGCGCGAGCGCCGCTTCTACGTCGAGCATGCGTTGCAGCGTGGCACGCGGCGACCAGATGTCGTTCATCGGCTGCGTGCCGCAAAGAAGGCCGGTGAGGCGACCGCTGGAGTCGAGCATGATGACGTGGATGGCCGGATGATTTTATTGAATGTAGCACTGCTCGGCGAAACGCGGGGCGCACGGCAGCATGCGTGCCGCCGCGCGCCCCCACGCCACGCCACGCTTACGCGGCGCGCGCGTCCTGCGTACCGTCGATCAGCGGCACACCCGTGAGTTTGAGCAGCGCGTCGAAGTCGATATCCGAGAAAATCTCGCGTACCACGAGGCCCTGGTCGGTGACGTCAATCATGGCCAGGTCCGTGTAAATGCGATCGACGCAACCGACGCCCGTCACCGGGTACGTACATTCAGCGGCGATCTTGCTTTCGCCCTGCTTGGTCAGGTGCTCCATCATCACGTAGACCTGTTTCGCGCCGATGGCGAGATCCATCGCGCCGCCGACAGCAGGAATCGCGTCCGGTGCGCCCGTGTGCCAGTTCGCAAGGTCGCCCTTCGCCGACACCTGGAACGCGCCGAGCACGCAAAAGTCGAGGTGGCCGCCGCGCATCATCGCAAACGAATCGGCGTGGTGGAAAAACGCGCCGCCCGTCAGCAGCGTGACATGCTGCTTGCCGGCGTTGATCAGTTCGTCGTCTTCCTCGCCCTTCGCGGGCGCGGGGCCCATGCCGAGCAGGCCGTTTTCGCTGTGCAGGAAGATTTCCTTGTCGGCTGCGAGGTGGTTCGCCACCAGCGTCGGCACGCCGATACCGAGGTTCACATACGCGCCTTCCGGAATATCCAGTGCAACGCGCTTGGCCATTTCATCGCGGGTCAGTTTCTTCATGTCGGTCTCCGGTTCAGGCGGCAGCGTCGCGGGGATTGGGCAGCGGAGCATGTGCCGCTTGCGGCACTTCGATCACGCGTTGCACGAAAATGCCCGGCGTCACGATGTTTTCCGGATCGAGCGCGCCGAGCGGCACGACTTCCGACACCTGCACGATCGCAGTTTTCGCCGCACTTGCCATGATCGGCCCGAAGTTGCGAGCTGTCTTACGATAAACGAGGTTGCCCCAGCGGTCGCCCTTATACGCCTTGATAAGCGCGAAATCCGCATGCAGCGGCGACTCGAGCACATAGTGCCTGCCGTCGATCAGACGCGTTTCCTTGCCTTCAGCGAGCTTCGTGCCGTAGCCGGTCGGCGTGAAAAATCCGCCGATGCCCGCGCCCGCTGCGCGGATGCGCTCGGCCAGATTGCCCTGCGGCACGAGTTCGAGTTCGATTTCGCCGGCGCGATACAGCGCGTCGAACACATACGAATCCGTCTGGCGCGGAAATGAGCAGATGATTTTGCGGACACGCTTCGCCTTGAGCAACGCTGCAAGGCCAATGTCGCCGTTACCCGCGTTGTTGTTGACGATGGTGAGTTCGCGCGCGCCTTGCTCGATCAGCGCGTCGATCAGCTCCGACGGCATGCCGGCCGTGCCGAAGCCGCCGATCATGACAGTCGCGCCGTCGTGGACGTCGGCGACCGCCGACTGAAGTGACTCGAAAATCTTGTTGATCATGTCGAATTTCCTTGTGAGGCGCTACGCACGCCGGGCATCGCCGTGACGGCTGCCTACGCGGGCGGTCTCCAGACAGATGCGGGCCGTGCAAACCTTGGGGCTGCTTTCGCCCGTTCTCCGCCGCCTGGTTCCATTGAGTCCGCGCGGCGATTCTGTGTGCGACGAATCATCTGCCAGCTCGCTCGGTTTGTTCGCACAGTGAACAGTGATTCGTTTAGCGAACGATTTGGCGATTATGGTTGCGCTTTAACTGCATTGTCAAGGCACGGACTTTCCCTTAATCATAGGTTGCCGACGTCCGAGGTGCGCGCCTGTTGGCCTCGCTCGCACTCTTCCTGCTCGGCGAGCAAAGAAAATCCCACTATCCCGCATGCCAATTATTCGGCTACCCTTTATCCATATATCGAATAGCACACAAGGCCGCTGGCCGAAAAGCATGTCGGACAACAACCTCGATCTGAATCTGATCCCGTACCTCGTCGCAATGGAGGACACCCGCAACGTCAGCCGTGCGGCCGAGCAACTCGGTGTGAGCCAGCCGCGCGTGAGCACAGCGCTCGGGCGGCTGCGCGAGTATTTCGACGACCCGCTGTTCGTGCGCACTTCCAAAGGTATGGAGCCCACGCCTCGCGCGCTCGCCATTCTCCCAGCCGCGCGCGACGCGCTTCTGCGGATCGAGAAAGGCATGCTCGACGCGCAGGAGTTCGACCCGGACACGAGCACGCATACGTTCTCGATCGCACTTTCCGACGTCGGTGAGATCGTCTTTTTGCCCCGGCTTTTGCAACTCTTTGCCGAGCGCGCGCCGCATGCGAACCTGCGTTCCGTATCGCTGTCGCCGGCGCACGTCGAACGCGGGCTCGAATCGGGCGACGTCGATCTGGCGGTCGGCTACTTTCCGGACCTGTCGGGTAATAACTTTTTCCAGCAGCGGCTCTTCACGCACCGCTTCATTTGCCTGATGCGCGCCGGTCATCCGCTTTCAAAGGCGCCGCTCACGCTCGCGCAATTCGTCGCGTCGGGGCACGCGGTGGTGCGCGCCGAAGGACGCAGCCAGGAAGTCCTCGAACAATATCTGGTGAAAAAACGCATCAAGCGACGGGCGGTGCTGGAGACGCCCCACTTCATGAGCCTGCCGTTCATCCTCGCGCGCACGGATCTGATCGCGACCGTGCCGCATGCGATCGGCTTCGCGTATGTGTCGGAACATGCGTCGATCACGCTCGTCGAGCCGCCTCTGCCGCTGCCGCGTTTCGATTTGCGGCAGCACTGGCATCGCAAGTTTCATAACGATCCGCGCGGAAGCTGGCTGCGCGGCGTGGTCGCGCAGCTCTTCAACGACGCAATGGACGAGTGGCCGAAATGAAACCGTCAGCCCCGCGACGTCGGAAGGGGCATCGGCACGATCCGGCCTAAAACATGGAACAATGACCCCAATCATGAACCCGCGCGCTCCATCCTGGCCCGACGCGCGATCCCGGAGGAGCGACGGATGACCAGCAGCAAGACAGAACAAACCACACCGGCGGCCACGAACGGCCGTCCGAGCCGTGAAGAAGCAGAAGCAGCCGTGCGCGTGCTGCTGCGTTGGGCCGGCGACGATCCGCAGCGCGAGGGCCTGCTCGACACACCGGCGCGCGTCGTGCGCTCTTACGAAGAGTTCTATGCGGGGTATCAGGTCGATCCGCGCGAAATCCTCGCTCGCACGTTTTCCGAGGTGGACGGCTACGACGAGATGATCGTGCTGAAGGACATCCGCTTCGAAAGCTATTGCGAACATCACATGGTGCCGATCATCGGGCGCGCGCATGTCGCGTATCTGCCGCAGCACCGGGTCGTCGGCATTTCAAAGCTCGCTCGTCTCGTCGACGCATTCGCGAAGCGCCTGCAGATCCAGGAAAAGATGACCGTGCAGATCGCCGATACGTTGAACGACGTACTGCAACCGGCGGGCGTCGGCGTCATTCTCGAAGCCGCGCATCAGTGCATGTCGACGCGCGGCGTGCACAAAGCCGGCGTGACAATGGTCACGTCGCGCATGCTCGGCACGTTCCGCACGGACCCGTCCACGCGCCGCGAGTTCCTGGCGATCGTCGGCAATCCCGGCGCTGTCGCGGTGCCCAACACGTAAGAGCACGTTTCCAGCCGAACGCGCAGCACCACGCGTGGCTCACGCCGCCTTGCGCGTGCTGCGCGGTTGCCCGAATGTCGCGAGCATCACGGCGCCGAGCACACAGGCAACGCCCGCGAGTTGCGCCGCGCTAACCGGCTCGTGCAATAGCAGCGCGGCCAAAGCCAATGCACTGACCGGCACGAGCGCGGTCGTCAAGCCGGCCTCCGCGCCGCTCACGCGCGCGGCGCCTTCATACCAGAGAACGAAACCGGCCACGGTCGGCACGAGCGCGTAATACAGCACGCCGCTCAGAGCGCCGGCGTCGAGCGGCAAGCTCCAGGGTCTTTCAAAGTACGCGGGCACGATCGATACTGCGAAGCCGGTGCCGCACATCAACGCCGACAACGGCAGCGGCGCAACCGGCGTGCGCAGCTTGCGATTGAGCAGGATGAAGAGCGCCTCGCAGACAATCGCCGCGAACACCAGCGCGTTGCCCACGATAGAAGAACCGCCCGGATGGGACGCAACGCTTTCGCCGGGATGCACGGTGCAAGCAAGCACGCCCGCAGTGGCAAGACAGACCGCACCGAGCAGCGAAGGCGACGGCCGCTCGCCCAGCGCCAGCATCGCGACTATCGCCGACACCGCGGGCAACGTGCCCGCGATCACGCCCGCATCGCCGGCGGAGGCGAGTTTCATCCCGCTGATGAGCAACACCGTATAGCCGACGCTGCCCGCCGCGGCCTGCGCGACCACGAGCGCGGCGTCGCACCGGTCCAGACGCGGCCAGCGAACGCCGCGCCAGCGCATGATCAGCACAAACAACGGGAATGCGATTGCGAAGCGCAGCGCGGTTGCGCTAAACGGCGGCAATCCCGCCGCGATCGACTTGCTCACCACCACCGTGCTGCCGACGCCGACCATCGCCAGCGCGCAGCACATATAACCGATGTACCGTGAGTTCATCCTGCATCTCCGAGGCAAAGGGACGAGCACGCAGCTTAGACATGCGTCGGCAGGCGGTCTTGAACGAAATTGCAGCGGGTCGCGCAGTGGCCCTGCGGGAGATCGATCGAGTATCCTGATCGACGGGAGAAGCCACAGCGCGACGGGAACGGTCTTTGCATCGGCAGTCGAGCCAGGCAACAATAGGCGCGCTTTCAACTTCCCAACAAGAACCCAGGAGCCGCTCAATTGGTAGAGTTTCCGTCGTCGGCGGTATCCACTTGGGGCGGCGCGGTCGTCTTCGGCAACGTGCTGTTGACGCGACTCGGCGTGCCGATTCCCGCTGTCCCCGTGTTGCTGTTTGCCGGCTCCGCGATCGCGGCGGGCACGCTGTCGTTCTGGCCGGTGCTATGCGCCGCAGTGCTCGGCGCGTTGATCGGCGACGGCCTGTGGTTCACGGCCGGCCGCCTCTACGGCCGCAGGCTGATCGGCGTACTCGGTCAACTGCTGCCCGCTCTCGATGCCCGGGTCGAACAGGCGCGCTCGATGTTCGAGCGCTTCGGCGTGCCGCTGGTGTCGATCTCGAAGTTCGTCCCTGGCCTCGCGCTGATTACGCCCCCGCTGATGGGCACCACGGCCGTCGATGCCCGCATCTATGCGATCTGGGACCTGACTGGCGCAATGGCGTGGGCCGCTTTCTGGCTGCTCGGCGGCGCGGCAGCGGAACGGCAACTGCACATGCTGTTCGAGTTCGTCAAAGCGCAAGGCGGCACCGTGATCGATTTGCTGCTGGGCGCCGCGTTGCTGTATCTCGCCTATCGCCTTTTTCTGCAGCGGCGGGCACGCCGGCAATCGGCGCTTGCCGATGGCGGCGCGCAATCGCAAGCGTCGAGCCGCGCGGCGGCCCGCAAGCCGACACCCAAGGTGCTCGACGCACGTCCGCCGGGCGCGGCGCCCGACGCAGAGTCGCCGATTCCGGGCGCGTTCGCACTCGACCCGCACTCGCCCGAACAGATCGATTTCGCGCTGCGCGCTTACGACATGGTGATTTACTGCGTGTGTCCGGACAGCGCGACGGCCGCCGAGATCAGTGTGCGGATGCGCAACTACGGCTATACGCGAATTCGTGCGCTTCGCGGAGGGCTGGATGCATGGCAGCGGCGCGGCTTCCCGGTGGGCCTGCTGCTGGCCGACGAGAAGGGCGCAAGCCGGCCAGCGCAGTCAGTCGGCGGATTGCGCGGCGGACTACATGGAGATGCACGAAACGCCGTCACACTGCGCGGCTTCGCGCCGCGAAGCCGCGCAAGCGCATGAGTGCCGGCTGCGCCGTTCAGGTTAACCTCGCCTCGTGTGCCTGAAGCTAGTCAATAGCGGCGAGTGCTAAGTCATCGAACGCATGGGCGACTGCGCGGCAGAGACGCGATTGCGGCCCGCCGCTTTTGCCACGTAAAGCTGCCGGTCGGCCGCCGCGAGCAGGTCGAATGCGTTTGCGCCTTGCGCGGGCACACAGGTCGCGCAACCGACGCTCACCGTGACCGCCACTGTGTCGTCGCCGCCTTGCAGAATGTCTTGCGCCTGTACTCTTCGGCGAATCTTTTCGGCGACCGTGAGTGCTCCGTCGGCCGATGTGTCCGGCAGTATCACGGCAAACTCCTCACCGCCATAGCGCGCGACCACGTCGACTGAACGGCGCACCGCGGTCGATATGCATTCGGCCACCGCGCTCAGTGCCTCATCGCCGCTTGCATGCCCGTGTGTGTCGTTGAAGTGCTTGAAATGATCGATGTCGATAAAGAGTGCCGACAGCGGCTGGCCCGTGCGCCGCGCGCGACGCCACTCTTCGTCGAGCCGGTTGTCGAGCACACGGCGGTTGCTAAGCCCGGTTAGCGGATCTGTAGCGGCGAGGCGCGTCAGCGCAGCCTGCGCGCGCAACTTGCCGCGCAGCGCAAACGCCAGCAGCCAGGACACCGCCACGAAGACTGCGCCGAACGCGAGCGTCAATGCGCCGCTAATCGTCGCGCGACGACGCCACGGCGCCAGCACGTCGTCGACGGCGGGCGCAACAACCGCAATCAGCGAGGTGCCCGGCACGTGCGCGTAGGTAAACATGCGCTCGACACCGTCGACCGCGGACGGCGCAACATAGGAACCGGCGTTGTGCGCGGCCATGCGGACGAAGCTCGGGGACCTTGCAATGCTCGCGCCGATATCTTGCGGCGAGTACGGCTTGCGAGCGATGAGCGTGCCGTCGTCCATCGCGATGAATACCGAGCCCTGCTTGCCTATGTTGATTCGTTCGAGCAGGCGTTGAAAGTACTCGATGCGAATCGCAAGCAACGCCACGCCGGCAAAGTTGCCATTGGCGTCGTTGACCCGCCGGGTGAGCCCGATCGACAACTTGCCATCGCGCAAGCGCGAGCGGAACGGATGCGACAGATAAAGACCCGCGGCCGCGTTGCGCCGATGGACCATGAAATAGTCGCGGTCAGTAAAGCGGGCGTCCCGGTTGACGTCGCCGCTTTGCGAAGCGATCACCTCGCCCTGCGGGCCCAGGATATACGCGCCGCCGAGATACGCGGCCGTCGTAGCACGGTCGAACAGCACTGCTCGCTGCGCGTCGGGAGGCAGCCCGGCGCCCAGGTGACGCTGCGCGCCATCGGCCATTGCCTGCAACGAGAGGTTATAGATTTCGACGTTCCTCTCCAGATCGCTGGAAATGATCGACACAAGGTTCTGCGACGTTTCGCGCGCATGGTCGAGCGCGTCAGTGCGGCCGCTAAGGAGCGTCAGCAACGTGAGCGCCGCCATCGCCACCGCGACCAGCGTACCGGCCACACCCGCCAATACCGGACGATTGCCCACATAACGCGCGACGCTGCCTGCTCCATGCCGGAAGGTCCTGCGCCAGCGTCGCCCCTGCAAATGCGCTCGATTTGCCACCTGCGCGTTGCCTCCATTGCAGGCGGGCCGCATGAGCGTGCGGGCCGCCATTCGAAATTATGCGCGGGTGCATTGCCTGCCGCGTGTCAGGCCGCGTTCGCGCTATAGCTTGCGCAACAGTCCTGCCGCCGAACGCATGCGGCGTTTGCGCTCCTTGTGCAACCACTGCAGCACGGCGTCGGTGTCGCCCGATCCGGCAAACAAGGCCGCATTGTCGCGCAGCAACATTTCGCTCGCGACAATATCGTTTAGCGTTCCGAAACGTTTTTGTACCTGCTTGAGCCGCTTGAGCGTGCGCTTGTGGCTGCCGCTCAATACCGGCTGAAAAAATTCGAGCAGATAGCGAAGCTTCTTGCCGGCTTTCCTGACGTCGTGAAAAGCGGCGTAATTAGAAGGTTTCGCGCGGCGCGCGCGCCTCGCGCGCTTGAACAACGAACGCTCCGACGCTGCCACCCGTTTGCCCGCGAACTTGCTCAGCGGAACGCGTTCGTGCGTCGTGTTGATTTCCGTCGATGCGCTCGTCAACGCCTCGCGCAGCAGATGCTTGACGTCCGCGTTCGACAGCGTTTCGCGGCTCGTCGCAAGCGCATCGCCGCGCGCCTGCTCCAGCTTCGGCGCGAGGCTGCGTGCACCGCTATCTTCCTGGCCGAGCAGTTCGATCAGGATGTCCCAGTCGCGGGTTTTTCCGGCTGCAGTGGCCAGATACTTGTACAGCGCGCGTTGCCGCGTGTTTTCGCCCTTCTCGAGGAGCGGCGCGAAGGCCCACCACAACGACCGCAAGCGGCGGAGCGAAACCCTCAGCTTGTGCAGCGCTTCCGGCGATGGATCTTCGCGTACTGCGGTCGCGAACGCTATCGCGTCGTTCACGAGCGGGGCCGCATACGACGCGAACGCCGCGTGCGCCGTGGGCTCGTGCACGACCGGATCGGCGACCGACGCGCCTTCGTCCGCCTTGCGGCTTTCCTTGCGACTGTCGCGCGTCATCGAATTTCCCCCGAAAGGTGGACCCGCATCCTCAGCGTAGCAAAAACGATTCCTGTGCGCTATGCAGAGCTGGCTTCGGGCCGTGAGGCAAGGCGCCGCCCGCCAAATGTCGGTGGATGCCCGCTCATATGCGTCCGCCGATGCAGATGTCATCGTACAGACACATATGCCCCGCAGGATCGGCAATTCACCGACATTCCTCCAAGGGCACACCTCATGCCGGAACTTTCGTACCCGCAACCCAGCGCGGCCAGTGGCAAGGGGCGCAATCTCGGTCTCGTGATCTTCCTCGCCGTAATCGTAGCCGGCGTGGGCTATTGCGGTGTGCAGCTCGCGGGCGATCTCCAACCCGTGCGAGAGGGTTCCATCCTGCCGTATCTGCTGCTCGGCGTCGCCCTGCTGATCGCACTTGGATTCGAATTCGTCAACGGCTTTCACGACACCGCGAACGCCGTGGCCACCGTCATCTACACGCATTCGCTTGCACCGAATCTCGCGGTCGTGTGGTCCGGCGCGTGGAATTTCCTGGGCGTGCTGACCTCGAGCGGCGCGGTCGCGTTCGGCATCCTCCAACTGCTGCCGGTCGAGCTGATCCTGCAAGTGGGCAGCAGCGCGGGCTTTGCGATGGTGTTCGCGCTGTTGATCGCGGCAATCATCTGGAACCTCGGGACCTGGTATTTCGGCTTGCCGTCGTCGAGCTCGCATACGCTGATCGGCTCGATCATAGGCGTCGGCCTGATGAATCAGTTGATGCACGGCGTGAACGGCACGAGTGGCGTGGACTGGACCCAGGCGCTTGGCGTGGGCAAGTCGTTGCTGTTCTCGCCGCTCATCGGTTTTGTCGCAGCCGGACTGCTGCTAATGATCCTGAAAGCCGTCGTGCGCATACCCGCGCTGTATGCCGAACCGAAGGGCAAGGAGCCGCCGCCGTTCTGGATTCGCAGTCTGCTGATCCTCACCTGCACCGGCGTTTCGTTTGCGCACGGTTCGAACGACGGCCAGAAAGGCATGGGCCTCATCATGTTGATCCTGATCGGCACGGTGCCGACGGCGTATGCGCTGAACAAGGCCGTTACGCCAGCTCAGACGCAGACGTTTGTCGCGGTCGCGGAGCAAACGTCGGGCGCTCTCGCGCGCTACACGAACGGCGCGCCGCCTTCCGCCAATCCGCGCGCCGACGTCGAAGCGTACGTACGCACGCATCAACTGACGCCCGCGACGGTGCCCGCCTTGAAGCAACTCACGGATATCATCGCGCACCAGGTCGGCACATCCGGTTCGATGGCGGCTGTTCCGCAAGGCATCGTCGACAACGTGCGCAACAACATGTACGTGGCGTCGGAGGCGATTCGGCTGATGGACAAGGCGAAGCAACCCGCCTTTGCGCCGGAAGACGCCAAGGCGATCAACAACTTCAAGGGGCAAACCGATCACGCCACGAAGTTCATCCCGACGTGGGTGAAGGTCGCTGTGGCTATCGCGCTGGGCTTGGGCACGATGGTCGGATGGAAGCGGATCGTGGTGACCGTCGGCGAAAAAATCGGCAAGCAACACCTGACGTATGGACAGGGCGCGTCGGCCGAACTGGTTGCGATGATGACGATCGGCGCGGCCGACATGTACGGCCTGCCCGTGTCCACGACTCACGTGCTGTCTTCGGGCGTGGCCGGCACAATGGCAGCCAACGGCTCGGGCTTGCAATGGGCGACCGTGCGCAGCCTCGTGCTCGCGTGGGTGCTGACCCTGCCCGCCTCTATCGCGCTCGCGGCCGGCTTGTACTGGGTTTTCCGCGCCGTGTTTTAAGCAGTCCGTTCGCGGTCGTTCATGCATCTGCATGCATGGACCGGCATAACGAAAAAAGCGCGGCATATGCCGCGCTTTTTCGTTTCTTCTACTTCAGATATCGGCCCGGTCGAACCGCTCAATACACCTCGGGCACGATCATCGAAGCCGGCACGGGCTGACGGCTGTACTCGTCGTGATAAACACGCGCCGGCAATTCGACACGCGGATGCTCGATCTCGTGATACGGCACCTGGCTCAGCAGATGGTGAATGCAGTTCAGGCGCGCCCGCTTCTTGTCCACTGCCTGCACGACCCACCACGGCGCCTCGGGAATATGCGAGCGTTGCAGCATCACCTCTTTCGCGAGCGTATAAGCCTCCCAGCGACGCCGGCTTTCCAGGTCCATTGGGCTGAGCTTCCACTGCTTCAGCGGATCGTGGATGCGGTTCTGGAAGCGGATTTCCTGCTCTTCGTCGGTGATGGAGAACCAGTATTTGACGATCTGCACGCCGCTGCGCACGAGCATCTTCTCGAACTCGGGCACCGAGCGAAAGAACTCTTCGTATTCTTCGTCGGTGCAAAAATTCATTACGCGCTCGACGCCCGCGCGGTTGTACCAGCTGCGATCGAACAGCACCATCTCGCCGCCGGCGGGCAGCTGCGACACGTAGCGCTGGAAATACCATTGCGTGCGCTCGCGGTTATTCGGTGCGGGCAATGCCGCAACGCGGCATACGCGCGGATTGAGCCGCTGCGTGATGCGCTTGATCGCGCCACCCTTGCCCGCAGCATCGCGCCCTTCGAAAATCACCACGAGACGATGCCCCGTCTGCACGATCCAGTCCTGCAACTTGACCAGTTCGCCCTGCAAGCGGAACAGTTCGCGAAAATACATCTTGCGTGCTTCGCGGTGCTCAAGCGTGAAGCTCTCCGCACCGTCGAGGATGCGGTCGTCGACCTCCATCTCGAGTTCCTCGTCGTACGCGTCGATGAGGTCTTCCTCGAAACGGCGTTGCCGCTCCACGAGCAACTCAGCTTCAGGTCTCGGATCCTGCTCTTTCATTGCGGCTCTCCTGGCGACGAAAATGATCAGGCGCGCGGCGGCAAAAGCGACGCGGGCGCGCCCGATTATCGGTGCGTCCGGTGTCAGCCGTGTTACCGCGGCCTGTTAATGATAGCGAGTTTCACGCCGACGCCGCCCGCTAGCGCAACGGTTTTGCGAAGCTGAGCTCGTGGCCGTCCGGATCGGAGATGTGAAAATAGCGCTCGCCCCACGGCGCATCGGCGGGCTCGAGCGAGGGCTTGAATCCGGCGGCCAGCGCCTTGCGATAGATCGCATCGACGTCCGACACATAGACGATCACGCGGCCCCACCAGTTGACCGGCGCACGCGAATCGGCGATCAGGTTCAGATACGTGCCGCCAAACGCGAACGACGTAAATTCGGCTTGCCCGCCGCCGAATTTAAGTGGGAAACCGAGGGCTTCGTAGAAGCGCACCGCTTCGCGCATGTCGCCGGTGGCGAGCGTGATAGCGCTGAGCGACTCGATCCGCGGTTCGGCCGGTTCGGCCCCGGACGATGAAGCTGACGAAGCCGAAGCATCGGTCTCGCCGGATGGATGAGCGGGCAGGTTCATGACGGCGGTCTCCTTGGCGTGCGGTCGCGGACGGCTCGCGGTGGCATCACAGTGTCTCACACGCCGAAAGCTCGCTCGACGTCGGCGATGGCCGCCCACGCCAGATTCCGGTCGATCTCTGCCCAGGAGAGCCAGGCGGGCGCAGCCGGATTCGCACTTGAAAAGCTCAGCCGCGCCCCGCATCTGCAATTCCGTTTATCCGGAGCATCGCCATGGGAAGCCGTCCACGCTTCATCGATGACCTGTCGCGCGCCGCATCCGACGCCCCCGGGCCAAACCACCTCAATTCTCTATCCGACGACGCCCTGCTCGACGCCTATTCGCGCACCGTCATTGGCGCGCTGGAACGCGTGCAGCAGGCCGTCGCCTTCATTTCCGTCGAACGCCGGCTGGCGGGCGCCGCCATGCGCGACCGCGGCGCGCGCGGCGGCACGGGCTCAGGCTTCATCTTCACGCCCGACGGCTACTTGCTGACCAATAGCCACGTCGTGCATGGCGCGACGCACATCCAGGTCACGCTCGCCGACGGCTCCAGGTTCGACGCCGATCTGGTCGGCGACGACCCCGGCAGCGATCTGGCCGTGCTGCGAATCGGCTCGCCCGAGCCATTGCCGCATGTGGAACTCGGCGACTCGTCGAAGCTGCGCGTCGGGCAGATCGCCATTGCGGTCGGCAATCCGCTCGGCCTCGCGCAAACGGTGACGACGGGTGTCGTATCGGCGCTCGGCCGCTCGCTGCGCTCCAATTCCGGCCGCATGATTTACGACGTGATCCAGACCGACGCCGCGCTCAATCCCGGCAATTCCGGCGGCCCGCTCATCAATTCGGCAGGCCAGGTGATCGGCGTGAACACCGCGATCATTCCCGGCGCGCAGGCCATCTGCTTCGCCACCGCGATCGACACGGCGAAGTGGGTCATCATGCAGATTTTCGCGCATGGCCGCGTGCGGCGAGCGTATATCGGCGTGGCAGGCACGACGACGCCGATATCGCGCCGCGTACAGCGCTACTTTGGTTTGAGCGCGCAAAGCGCCGTGCATGTGATGGAAATCGTGAAAGGCAGCCCTGCCGCGGCGGGCGGTCTGCGCACCGACGACACCATCGTCGCAATCGACTCGCTGCCGGTGCAGGACGTGGATGCGCTGCAACGCACACTCGACGCGTCGCGGATCGACAAGCCCGTCAACGTGACGGTGCTGCGGGGCGCGCAACGGCTCGAACTGACGCTGACACCGGTGGAACAGGCAAGCTGATCGCGCGTAAAAAAACCTCGGGCTCTTTCGAGCGCGAGGTCTTGTGTTCGTGAACGGCGCATCGCGATCGACACGCCGTCCACACCATTTGAATAACGCTTACTGAATGATCCGCGTGACGCCACGGCCGCGAGGGTCGGCTGCGGGCTCCGGCGTGTCGTCATTGATCTTGATGGCCTGAATGTCACCGTTGAAGTTCTGGGCCTTCAGCGTATAGCCCTTTGCTTCGACCTGCTTGGCGAGTTCGCCGTCGATCGGCTGGTACGGCTCCCAGAAAATCGTATTCGGCGGCAACAACTGGTGATGGAAACGCATCGCGCCGACCGCTGCCGGCAAGGGCATGTTGAAGTCGTAGATGTTGTTGATCACCTGGAAGATCGACGTGAAGATGCGCGAGCCGCCCGGCGTGCCGATGACGAGCGAGACTTTGCCGTCTTTCGTGAGAATCGTCGGGCTCATGGACGACAGCGGGCGCTTTTTGGGCTCGATCGAATTCGCGTCGCTGCCCACCACGCCGAACATGTTGGCCACGCCCGGCTTCGCGGAGAAGTCGTCCATCTCGTCGTTCAGCACGATGCCCGTGCGATCCGCGACCACGCCCGAACCGAAGTAACCGTTCACCGTGTAGGTGTTGGACACTGCGTTACCCCACTTGTCGACCACCGAGAAATGCGTGGTTTCCGCTTTCTCCGGCATCGACGTGCCGAGTCCGGGCTGCACGCTCTTGGTGTCGGACGGGGTTTCCGGGTTGACCTCAGAGGCGCGCTTCGCGAGGTACGCGTCGTCGGTCAATTGCGCGACGGGCACCTTGTAGAAGTCGGGGTCACCGAGATACTGCGCGCGGTCGGCGAACACGCGCTTTTCAATTTCCGCGATCAGATGGATGTATTGCGGCGAGTTGAGCGGGACGTCCTTGAAGTCGGCTTCGCGGTCGGCCTTCATCTTCAACAATTGCACGAGGCCGATGCCGCCCGAGCTCGGAGGCGGTGCGGTGTACACGCGGTAGCCTTTCCAGTCCGCCTGGATCGGCTGGCGCCACACGGCCTTGTACTGCTGCAGATCCGCCTTCGTAATGAGGCCGTGACCGCGCATGGATTCAGCGATCAGGTCGGCGGTCTTGCCCGAGTAGAAGTCTTTCGCGCCCTGGTCCGATATGCGCTGCAAAACGGCGGCAAGATCGGGTTGCTTGAAGTTGACGCCTTGCTTCAGGTTGCCGAAGTAGGTGTCGAAGTTCGTCTTGCCGGCGAATTCTTTCGCCGCCGCGTCGCGACGCTCCTGCAGTTGCTCGCTGACCGTGAAGCCGTCGCGTGCATAGTGGATGGCCGGTGCGAGCACCTGTTTCCATTTCAGCTTGCCGAAGCGGCGCTGCGCCTGCCACATGCCGTCGACGGTACCGGGCACGCCCACGGCACGGTAGCCGTACAGGCTCATGCCCTTGATGACCTCGCCCTTGTCGTCCAGATACATGTTCTTCGTCGCCGCGAGCGGCGCGCGCTCGCGATAGTCGAGGAAGTACGGCTTACCGCCCACGTATAGCGTCATGAAACCGCCGCCGCCGATGTTGCCCGCTTCCGGATAAGTCACGGCAAGCGTGAAGGCGATGGCGACCGCGGCGTCGACGGCGTTGCCGCCTTCCTTGAAGATCTGCTCGGCGGCGTCGGCGCTGTACTCGTCGGCAACCGCGATCGCGGACGCGGTCAGGACAGCCGGCTGGGCTTTCGCGGGCGGCTTCGCGACTGCCGGCGTGGCCTCGAGAAATCCGACCGAAACAGACAGCAGTGCAGCCAGCGCAAATCCGCTAGCAGACGATTTGGCGTTGCGGAACAACTTCATTGATATCCCCCAAGACGACTGTTTCACCAGACGATAACTTCCGTTCCCTTGGGGCTTATAACATGTGAACAGGCTCTTTGCGAAGCAGCGGTAGCCCGTAGGAAGACTGCTGCGGCACACAAAAACCGTAAGTCGCGTGTCCGCGTTATGCCGTGCCGCGGCGGCCACGGGCGATTTCGTCGCCGGCGTCGTGCGGCAAGCGTGCCGTGACCGGAATGGACAGGAATGAGAACAGGCCGACTACGACAAAGGCCGGCCAGAAGTCCGAGAACACGATGCTCGAATGACCCTGCACGTTGTGCGAAATCTGCAGCACGATCCCTGCGATCGTCACGCCCAGCCCAAGCGAAAGCTGCTGGATCACGCTTGCGACGCTGGTCGCACGGCCCACGTCGCGGCTCGGAATATCGGCGTAGGCCAACGTGTTCAACGACGTGAACTGCAGCGACGGAAAGAAGCCGCCGACCAGCACGACGCACCAGATCAACCAGTGCGGCGTGCCGGGAAAGAACAGTCCGTATATCGCGATGGCAATGCCCGCGCAGCCAGCGTTGACCATCAGCACGGTGCGAAAGCCGAAGCGTCCGAGTATGCGCGAGGTCGCCGCCTTCATGAAGATCGAGCCGAACGCGGACGCGCATGTGATCGAACCCGACAGAAACGGAGTCATGCCGAGGCCTTCCTGCAACGCAAGCGGCAACAGGAACGGCACGGCGCCGAGACCGATGCGAAAGAGCGAGCCGCCCGCCACGCTTGCGTGAAAACTCGGAATACGCAAAAGGCGCAGATCGAGCACCGGCAACTCCACGCGATTCGCGTACAGCACGTAACCCACCAGCAACACGACGCCCACTGCACACATGCCGATCGATACGAGGTTCGGCACCAGCTCGCCGCCCACCAGCGAAAGCCCCAGCATGAACAGCGACGCGCCGCTCGCGGACAACAGGAAGCCGGTCCAGTCGAGCCTGCCTGGATGCGCTTCGCGCACGTTGGCGATGTGCTTGTTGGCAAGCCAGATGCCGAGCAGACCAATCGGAATATTGACGAAGAAGATCAGGCGCCAATGCAGATACGTGGTGATGAAGCCGCCGAGCGGCGGCCCAACCACGGGCCCGAGCAGCGCGGGCACCGTCAGATAATTGACCGCGCGTATGAAGTCGGATTTCGGCACCGAACGGAAGATGATGATGCGCCCCACCGGCACCATCATCGCGCCGCCAATGCCTTGCACGAAGCGGGCGGCCACGAACATGCCGAGCGAGGTGGACGCCGCACACATCAGCGAGCCTGCCATGAAGATGCCGATGGCCGTGCGAAACACCGTGCGCGAACCGAAGCGGTCCGCAACCCAGCCGCAGATCGGAATGAAGACGCCGAGGCCGATCACATACGCGGTGACAGCCAGCTTGAGGGTGATGGGGTCCTGACCGAGATCGCGCGCCAGAACGGGCAGCGACGTCACGATGACCGTGCCGTCCACGTTTTCCATGAACATCGCACATGCGACGATCAGCGGAACAATGAAAGCGCCTAAAGCGAAAGGCATTGGCAGGGCGACGGTCGGCAAGGCCGTCGATATAAAGCGTCGATTATGGCATTGCAGCGGCAATGAAGGTTGCGATGCGCGCTGGATAGCCCTTGAACGACAAAAAGCCGGCATTGAGCCGGCTTTTTGCTGAGTGTCTCGCGGTCAAGCGGATGTCAAGCGGATATCAACGCGACGCGCTGACGAGCGGCTGCAACTGCGGCAGGATCTCCGTGGTCGCACGGGCGACGTCGTTCGGGAAGTCGATTTCGATCCACGGCGCGCCGGTGACGTCGGCCGTGTCGAACACCTGGCTGCGCTCCAGCAGCAGGTCGCGCACAGCTTCTTCGTGCGGCAGATTCGCCCGGCCGCTGTCGATATAGCCCGCCACGATCTGCGCAAAGCGCTCGGCCGTTTCCTGACGGAAGCGGAAAAAGCCGACCGACTCGCCGATGGTGTCGTACTCAAGATTGACCGCCAGCTGCTTGCGCAACTCGACCGGCACGCCGTCTTTCAGGCACAGCTTCACGGGCTCGTCGCCGGCTTCGAAATCGCGGTCGATCAGCAGACGGTTGACCGTCTCGCCTGCGACCAGCGCGCTCAGGATGCGCTCGTCGTACAGCACGTCGGCGTCCATCAGCAGCACGTCGCCGCCGCGCGTCAGCGCCTCGGCCACCGTGTGCACCGTCAACACGCTGCCCAGGTCGTAACGCGTGTTCAGCACCGTTTCCACTTCGTGCGGCCAGTTGATGCGCGCCAGTTCCGCCTGCACCGACTCGGGCTGGAAACCGAGCGCCAGCACGACTTCTGTTACGCCGGCGGTTTCGAGCATCTGCAGATGCCGTTCGAGCAGGCTCATACCGTCGAACTGCAACAGGCACTTCGGGAACTGGGCTTCCGGCGGTTGCTGGAGACGCAGGCCGAGGCCCGCAGCGAGGATGATGGCACGCATGCGCGGTCCTTTGAAAAGATACGGAGTTTAATCGACAGCGGGAACGCGCCCAAGGGCGCGCCGCCTTTGCCAGCTTCGTTCGCTGAAGTGCAAGACCAGCAGACCCGGCAAGCCTAGCAGGATTTCGCGCGCGCGCTTGGTCAGCGACAACGCGAGCGCCGCGTCGGGCGGCAGACCCACCAGCGGCGCAAGCAGCAAGTAGCCGCCTTCCTGCACGCCGAGCGAGCCGGGAATCATGAAGGCCGCGCCACGAATCGCCTGACCGACGCTTTCGAGCAGCAAGGCGTCGACCCAGTCGACCGGATGGCCGAGAAAACGCAGCGCGAGCCAGACTTCCACGGTACCGACGATCCAGCCAGCAAGACTCAACGCAAAGCTCGCGGCCACGCGGGCCCGCTCGCGGTACATGGCCTGCACGGCGGCGTCGACGGCTTCGGCGCGTGTCATCAGCCCGGACCAGTCGCGTTTGCCGAACAGTTTCGACGCCACGCCGAGCAGCCGGCCGAACAGCCCGCGCCGTTGCGCATAATAAAAGCCGACGATCATGCCGCCAAGCACCGCCGTTGCAATGAGCGTGGCGGTTTGCAGGTCGTGCAGCGCGCCATGTGCCGCGTAAGCGCCGAACATCAGCAGCCCGAAGAGCGCGAAGATGATTTGTGCGAGTGCCTGGGCGGTCGTGCTCACGGTGATGGCCGCGGCCGCGTCGCGCATCGGCATGCCGCGCTGCGACAGCTGCCGCACCATCACCACCGGCCCGCCGATCTGGCCGGCCGGCAGCAGACTGTTCACAGATTCGCCGATCCAGCGCGCGAACAGCGCGTCACGTACCGACAGATGGTGACGCCCGCCGTCCCGGCCGCGCGGCAACAGCACCGAGATCGCGCCGGCGTCGAGCGCGAGCGGCACCACGTGAAACGCGGCGACGAGCGCGAGCCCCCAACCGGCGGCGAGCAGCGTCGACACCACCGAACCGAAACCCTGCCACGCGAGCAGGCCGACAAACAGCGCCGTCCCGATCGACAGCAGAATCAGGGCTGCGCGACTCATGCGCGGTCCTTGTCGCGAGGTTTCGCCTGAGTCATTTGACGAAATACCTGGCGGAAGCCGAAATACGCAATGGCGTCTTTCATGTTGGAAATCAGACGACGCCACGGACGCATGTTCGGATCGGTGACGTATTCAAAAGTGAGCGACACACGCATCTCGTTCGGGCCGGCCGGCGTGATGCGATGACGCAGCTTGTCGCCGTCGAAAAACACGAGGCCGCCAGGCGGAATCTGCACCGAGCCGGGCTGATCCGGCACATCCGGATTGCGCGTGTGCAATTCATAGTCGAGACGGCAGGACGATTCGTCGATTACGCCAAGCAGAAGCGTGTAACGGCGGCCGTCATAGTACGAAGTGTCGTAGTGCCAGCCAATGTGATCGCCTGGCCGCGTGTAGTAATACAGCGCGTACGCGTGCGGATCGTCCGCCGGCGACACTTGCAGCTTGTCGCCGCTCAGCTGTTCGAGCCAGCCGATCAGTTCCTTCGAGCGATACAGTTCGGCGATGAACGGCGCAAGACGGTCGATCGTATGACGGCTCACGCTGCCGCCCTGCTTGTGGCCCGGCAGGTAGTTGCGGTTGACCTCGTCGAGCAGCGCACGCGCGCTGTGCACCAGTTGCGCAGTGACTTCCGGCGCGAGGAAATCTTCCAGATAGAGAAATGCGCCCTGCTCGGCGAAGTCCTTGCGCAAGCGCGGATTGTCGAACGTGCGCGTGCGGCTCGCGAGCGCACGGTCGGCGTCCGGCGCGGCGGGCGCCGCCTGCATCGCGGGCACGGCATGTTCTGTATGAATCGATGCGGCCACGTCGTCTTCGGCGTGTGTACTCATTTGCCAGCCAATACTTGATGGGTTTCAGAAGCACCCGCGCCAGCTGCAGCCGGCTGCGCGGTACGGCGCGAGACGCGCCAATAGTCGATCATTACCCACACGGCAAAGAGCGGTGCGCCGATCGAGGCGGCCACAACGAACGGCATCACGACGCTCGTCAGCGTGACGATGGGCAGCAGGTACAACACGTCTTCTGTTTCGAAGCCGCCCACGGCGGCCTGCTTCGTGCCCGCCTTGCCGGCCATTTCCTCGATGCGCATGCGCAGGAAGAAAATCAGCGCGACGGCAATGCCGGCAATCGCGCCGAGCCAACCCGGTGCAACCGTAAGCCCGCCGATATTCGACGCGCTCATGCCCATACCCATGCCGATAAACAGCATGACGGTGACGAGCGCATCGCAAGCGAGGTCGTAAAAATGACCGATCCGGCTCGACTTGCCGCTGATGCGCGCGAGCTCTCCATCGGTATGGTCGACGAAGTTGGACAGAACGATCAGAACCGCGCCGGCATTGGACCACGCGAAACCGCCGCGCGCGAGGCACAGCGCGCCTGCGACGCCGATCAGCAGACGCAGTGTGGTCAGATGATTGGGCGCGACACGCGTATTAACAAGCGGTGTCACGAGCCGGCGGGCTAGCCGCGCGTCCCAGGTTCGGGGCGGCGGAACATTAATTGGAGTCTGGGGTCGCGAATTCATAACCCGGAAATATATACGGGATCGAGAAAGATTGCTTTCTTCGCGTTCGTTTCTTTGTGCCTGATCGGACTCGCGAACGGTTTGCCGACTGCCCATACATGAAGCAGGATTTGCCGAATCGCGATAAAGTGCGAATCCTGTTGCGCCTGCCTCCGCGAATAGCCTCGATGTCAGACAGTCTTCGCGTTTTGCGCGGGATTTGTTTTTATCCGTGCGACCCGTTGTGCACGCACTACAGCGCACCACATCGCAGTACTCGAATTCGCCGCCTTTCGCCTATGAAACGCTTTTTTCCATCTGCCGCTTCGCGCGTCTTCTGTATAGCCGCACTCGTTGCCGCCGCCCTCGCGATGCCGCTAGCCGCTCGCGCGACCGCGCTGGACGCGCCGCTTGCCTGCAATGAAAGCGGTCATCAATTCATCGCCGATCTTGCCGGCAATCAATTGATCGACCCGAAGCCGACCCGCGTCGAAAGCAACTCGATTAACGCATTTTCTCCCGCGCAAGGGGCGGACCTGACCGCGTTCGGATTTCACATTTTCGCGGTGGTCGGGTATGAGAAGGACGATCCCATGTTCCGCGTTGGAGAAGGCGAGCCGGTTGCACGCTCGGCGTACGGCGTGGTCGTGTTCGGGAGCGAATCGAAGGTACGGGCCGCCGTGACGGCGACCGGCGGCACGGCAATCGTGCACCGCGTAGCGCCGCTCATCACGGCGATCTTCTGCAAGCGGAGTTGAGGCGGCGCTTCACTATCCGCGCCGCCTGCCTCGAAATTACAACTTGATCGACGTCGGATCGGCCGTCAGATAGCCGACCGTCGCGCCGAAGCGGTCCTTATAGTTGGCCCGCACGAGCGGATCGAGCGTGCCCTTGACCTTGTCGTGCAACGGACTTTCCCAATCGCCCACGTGCTGGAAGTTGCTCATCACGTAGGTCCAGCCGTTGATCTCGTCGACGGCGTGCAGGCCCGTCGACTCCGCGCCCGCCGGACACGACAGCACGCGCGAGAGCGTCTTCGTGTCGACGTTGTACGCCCACAGGAAGTTGTTCACGTGCATGCTGCTGTCTTCGCCGATAAAGAGCGTGCGCAGCTTCTCCGAAAACTTGAGGTTGTCCGGGTTCGCGATACGGTCGGCGTTCGCCGTGTTGCCGAGCGCGTCGGCGGTTGACAGGTCTTCGCCGACGAGCGCCGCGGGCGCCGCCATATCGACCGGCACCCAGTTGCTATTGATCGCGCCGCCGCTGCGGTCGGTCTGGCCGCCTTTCATATTGAGCGCGTAGACCGCGCCCGCGCTGATGGCTTTGTCGACCGCCACATCCGTCGACGCGGCATTGCCCCGCACCATCGATTTCTCGACACGCGACATCGCCGAATACAGCACCTTGTCCTTGATATTGACGGTCGTGCCTTCGAGTTTCGTGAAGCCCATGCTGCCGCCGACGAGCGCCGCGTAGCGATGCGTCTCGAGGAAAGTCGCGGCTTTGGTCATGCCCGGCTTCACGCGGATCCAGTTGAACGTGCCGTTGAAATTGATCTTCGTGTACGACGTGTCAAGCGGATCGGCGGTCTTGACGTCCATGATGTCGGCCGCGGTCAGCGTGTTTGCGAGCGACTCGATTTCGTCGCTGGTTGCATGGCCCAGGTTGATCCACGAAAGCGTTGCCGCGCCCGCGCCGCTCGACGACACCTGCGTCCACTTCGCCACATAGAGCGTGCCCGCCGACAGGTCGGCCTCGCGGTCGGCAACGAACATGAAGAGCCCGCCGTTGGTGGCGTCGTCGCCCATCAGCACCGTGCGCTTGTCCGGCATCACCTGAACCAGTTCGTGCGAAATGCGGCCAAGGCAATAGTGCTTTTTGATCGTGCCGGTGCCGTCCGGGTTGACGGTGACCTCGGGCAAATGGCCATAGTGATACGGATTCGCCGTCGTCTCGCTGCCGAACAGGTTGCGGCTGAAGCCCTTGAACTGGCTATTGGAGGAGATAGTCGCAGCGTCCGGCTCGTACTCTTCGCTCGACAAATGCGTGTTCCATGGCGACAGGCTTGCGCCGCAGGTGATCCACAAGCCACGCACCTTCGACGTATCGACGTTGTGATAGCCGACGAGCGTGAGCTTGCCGGTGGCTGGGTCCTGGTCGAGCGTCAGCACGGCGATCGGCGACGGCAACTGACCGTACATCGACACGAGGCTCTGGTCGCGCGTCGCGTACTCGAACTGCACGACTGCGAACACGGCGTTGCCTTTGATTCCCTTCACGGCCGGATTGTCGAGACGGATCAGCGAACTGCCGTCCGGGCAATCGGAGTAGAACTGACGCTCCTTGCCCGCAACCGATTTGTCGATGATCGGCTGATTGTTGATGTCCACGTAGCCGCCGGCAAGAATCGTCCCGCCCTTGATGTTCGGCACCATGTCGCCGGTTACGAAGAACGGCTGGTATGAGAGCTTGAACGTGCGGCTGCTACCGTCGCTCAACTGCACGGTCAGCGAAGAGCCCACCGTGGTTTTCGCCATTGCGGCGGGATCGGCCAGCGTCGGCGCCGCCATCGCGCTGAAAGCCGCCGACACGAAATTGGCGACCGGCTTGGCCGGCGTCGCGAGGTCATCACTGCCGCCGCACCCGCTCAGCATGGAAGCCGTGGCGAGACCGCCCAACGGGAACATCGGCAACATCGGCACGCCGGAGAACAGTTTCAGGGCCTTGCGGCGGGAAGGGTCGAACGGCTCAGCCATGTTGTCGTAATCCTGGTTGTGGGTGGCGTGGATAGCTCACAGCCGGCACGACTCGGATTCAGACCGCAGGGTTCGCGCTCGCGCCGCTATGACGCGAGGATTCTATGAAGCGAATGTGAAAGTATATTGACAGCCGTTGTTAATGTTCGCCGCGACAACAACCGACGTTAACAACTGGTGTTAGCCGGGACGCCGGAACTCATTCTCGACCCACGCCGAAGCGCTCGCCTTGCTGAGCTTGAAATTAGGCGCGACCTGCACTTGCGCGAGTTGCTCGCCGAATGTGTCGAGCGCTGTCAGCAGCGCGTAGGGTTCGTCTTCATCCGGCACGATGTCGAGCGTGATGTCGAGTTCGTTGTTGCCGTCCGCGCTCGACACGCGTACTTCCTTGTGAAGTTGCGCGCGCAGTTGCTGCTCATGACGGCGCAGCACTTCAGACGCGGTTTTCACGAGCGTGTTGAACGCGCCCGTGTCGAGCGGCTTCGGGTCTTTCTTGTTGCGACCCATTGTCCATGGGCCGACAAGCGCGGGCTCGGCTTCGCCGTCCTTGATCATTTCGACGGCCCAGCCTTCGTCGTCTTCATTCTTGATGACGCGAGCGGTCCAGCCGTCGTCGCGCCAAAGACGCGCTTCGTGCAGCGTTTCGGGCTCGCCTTCGATCTGCGTGGTATCGGGTTCGGACGCGCCTTCCGTCGTGGGATCAGCAGCTTGGTCGGACGAGGGAAGGGTCGGGTCGGTCATTGCAGGTTCACTCACTATCGCTGGATTTGAAACACATATCGAGCATGCAATTCTACCCGCCTCCGGCGCGCCGGCCGCCATGCTCTGACGAACGGACAAGTCCTGGCAGTTGTTTCGCCGGTCGAAATACTGCATTTCGCCATTTGAACGGAACTAATAAGCCGATTATAAAAATAGAAAAATTTTTGCGTCTTGCTGCGTATAAAAATTGATAAAACGTTGGCCTTTAATGGAAGGCAATGGGAAGGCAATGCAGATATCAGAACCTGCAACGAGTCGAATAGAGCTTCAGACAAAGAAGACTTTATTGCGTGAAATGCCGACAATTCGGCCTCACGCCAGCAGCTTCAGCAAGAGTTCTGGCAGTAATGCACTTTGAAAGCCGTCGCGCGCCAGCAACAATGAAATAAGCTTGAATGCGGAGCCATAATCACGTGCATTGTTATTTTCCTTTATTTTTGCGCACTTACATCATTCGCATATGTTCATTACGGATTCTGGAAATGAGTGTTGCGCTATTTGTGCAATTGGATAAGCGAATAGCGGGAATACACTTCGCAGCGGATCGGCACGTGGCCGACGCGATCAGCGCGATCCACGGTCACACCCCGAATGCGATTCTCGATGCATTGTCCCTGGAGTCATGAAATGAAAAGAACCCTCATCGCAGCAGGTCTCATGGGCGCATTCGCGCTCAACGCACACGCACAAAGCAGCGTCACGTTGTACGGCACACTCGACGCCGGCCTCGTGTATTCGAACAACCAGGGCGGCCACAGCAACTGGCAGCAAGGTAGCGGTTCGGTGTCGAACACCTACTTCGGCTTGCGCGGCAGCGAAGACCTGGGCGGCGGTCTGCACGCCATCTTCACGTTGGAGAGCGGGTTCAATCTGAACAACGGCCAGTTCTCTGAAGGCAACACGCTCTTCAACCGCCAGGCATTCGTCGGCTTGAAGAGCGACCAGTACGGCACGCTCACGCTCGGCCGTCAATACGACTCGGTGGTCGACTATCTCGCGCCGCTGTCGGAAGCGGGCGCAGGCTACGGCAACAATCTCGCGGCCCACCCGTTCGACAACGACAACCTGGACAACTCGTTCTCGATCAAGAACGCGGTCAAATACACGAGCGCGAATTATGCGGGCCTGAAATTCGGCGGCCTGTACGGCTTCAGCAATTCGGCCGGCCAGTTCTCGAACAATCGCGCATGGAGCGCGGGCGCTTCGTATGACAATGGTCCGTTGAGCGTCGCGGCGGCATATCTGCAACTGAACAAGTCGGGCAGCTCGAATCTGGGCGGCGCGGTTTCGCAAGGCGACGGCACCGCGCAGATCGCGGCAAACCTGCAGCGCACGTATGGTGCGGGCATCAACTACACGTATGGTCCGGCAACCGCGGGCTTCGTGTACACGCATACGCAACTGGACGGCATCACCGGCATCGACGTCGGCGGTGCAACGCTGCCAGGCATTGCCGGTACCAACCTGCACATGGACAACTACGAAGTGAACGGCCGCTACGCGCTGACGCCGGCAATGAGCCTCGCGGCTTCGTACACGTTCACCGACGGCAAAGTGTCGGGCTCCAACGGCTCGGGCGATCCGAAGTGGCATACGGTCTCGCTGCAAGGCGACTACTCGCTGAGCAAGCGTACCGACGTCTACGTTGAAGGCGTGTATCAGCATGCATCGGGCGAACTCGGCAACTTTGGTTCGAACGTAGCGGCGATCAATACGCTCGCGCCGTCGTCGACGGGTAACCAGGTTGCCGCCGCTGTCGGCCTGCGTCACCGCTTCTAACTCTCCACGCAGTGCTTGCAGCGCGAGCCTACCGTTTCGCGCTGCTTCCCGACCCGCCCGTGACACGATCACGTCGCGGGTTTTTTTGTGGGCGACGTTTCAGCTTGTAACGAAAGTGACGGCGCGAGCGCGTGCTCGGTATACTCGGGCGTCCGCATTTCTCTTCGCGATCGGGCGTGTTCGCTGCGTGTGGTTTCAGCGAGATTTCAGCGAGCGCCCAATGCAAGTGAAAGGCGGCTTTGTCGCGAAGCATCGCATTGCATTGATTGCTGTATGACTCGGTGCGTTAACCGCGCTATGCTTCGCCCGCACAAGATCCCCGCAAAAATGTTCGGGGACGCCGACGACCTCACCATGAAACGAATTTTTCTGCTTGCTCCCGCCGCCGTGGCGATCGCCACTCTCGCGGCTTGCGGTTCCTCTAACGGGCCTTCCGCACGCGACGCGTCGCAGCCCATGATCTACGTGTCGTCGCAACGTGCTCCCGCGTACATTGCCAGTTGCCTGGAAAGCCGCTTGTCGAGAGTTCGCCTGTCGCGCGTGGGCAGCGCGACCGAGATCGCGGTCGGCTCAGACTCGAACAATTCATATTTCGTCACGTTGACGCCGTCGAACGCGGGCTCCGTGATCAAGGTCATGCATCCGGCCAACGCGCCCGACGATCCACCGGAACCGGAAATGCGCTTCAATATCGCACGTTGTGCGACCTGAGTATTGCAGCCGGCGCGCGTGGTCCATGTTGAATGCGCCGTTGCTTAATGCGTGACACGCGATGCCGCGACACGTTTCTAACGGCGTCCCGGCTATTTTTCTGCGCGTCGGTCTGCGACCATAGCCGCCCCTCTTCTTCACGCGACGCGCTGCGTCGTGAATTCCGATGGCATCCAGCAAAGCACATCACGCAACCGGTTTCGCGGCGGGCGTCATTGCCGCGGCGGTTGTGGCGCGCATCGGCGGCGGTCACGACGGCGCGTTTTATATCGGCGTACTGATGAGCTTTATCGCGGGCGTAGCGGGAAGCACCGCGCCGGACTGGCTCGAAGTCGCGTGGTGGTCGCGCGCACGCCGGCTGTGGATCGCGCATCGCACGTTGACGCATTGGGGCATCGGCTGGATCGCGCTGCTCGCCGTTTCGTACCGTGGGCTCGGGCATTCGATTTATGCGGCGCCCGCGTTCGGCTTCGCATGCGGCGGCCTGATGCATCTGCTCGCCGACTGGCCCAACCCGCTCGGCGTACCGTGGATCGCCGGACGGCATTCGCTGAATCTATGGAATAGCGGACATTGCGACCTGATCGTAGTCGCGGCTTCGTGGGCGGCGGCCTGGTTTGTTGGCCGGCATGTTGGACTGCCCGGCATGCACGGACTAGACCTCTGGCAGCACCTGCGCTTGTGAATCCCGCGTTCGTATGGTCGCAGCGTGGAGTCCGCGTCAACGCATCGCCGCAGCGTAGTTCGCGGGCGTGACGCCGAGCAGGCGCACAAAAGCCCTCGTCATGTGACTCTGATCGGCAAAGCCTGCAGCGGCAGCCGCGTCGGCGAGCGACACACCGCGCGCTATCCATTGCCGCGCCAGCACCACGCGCCGCTGCATCCGGTATGCGTGCGGCGGCAAGCCAATTTCATGCGCGAACGCTCGCAGCAACTGGAAGCGGCTCATGCCGGCTTCGCCGGCGAGATCGGCAAGTGTGAGCGGCGCTGACGGATCGTCGTCGATGCGCGCTTTCGCGCGTGCAATCGGCCCCGCGCGACGCAACGATAAAACATGCGTTTCACTGCTCGCCTGCGTGGTTGCGTGAGCGTCAAGCAGATGCGCAAGCAGTTCGAGCAACGCCTGGTCCCGCGCCAACGCATCGGGTGCGCCCGGCGCCTCTACCGCCACCGCGAATAATCGTTCGAAAAGATGTTTCAGCAGAGGGTCGTGCACCACGGGCTGCGTGAGTTCGATCTCGCGCGCCGGCGCGCCGCTCAATTCCGCCGCCGCGCTCATCAGCATCGACGGCTCGAAATAGAGCATGCGCCACGCGCGGCCGCGTTCATCGAGCGGACTGCCGTCATGCACTTCGCCGGGGTTCACCATGATCGCGTCGTTGGCGCGTGCTTCGACGGGGCCGCGACCGCTCGCCGATTTATGCCCGCCACTCAGAATCACGCCGACGCCGAAGCGGTCGTGCGAATGGCGCGGAAACGCATGCGCGGTTTGCGCCACCGTCGCCTCGACGCCTGCAATCGCGCAACGAGGCATGTGGACGCGGCCACGCGACGCGTCGCGCCCGCGCATCAACGCCGCCCTTCTTCGCCCCGCTCCCCTTCGCGGACCTTGCCTTGCGACACGCTGCTGCCCGGCGGGACGCTATGCGTGAGCCACACATTGCCGCCGATCACCGAGCCGCGGCCAATTGTTACCCGTCCGAGGATCGTCGCGCCGGCGTAGATCACCACGTCGTCTTCGACGATTGGATGCCGCGCATTGCCCTTGATCAGCGCGCCGTCGATATCCGCCGCGAAGCTCTTCGCGCCCAGTGTCACCGCCTGATAAACGCGCACGTGTTCACCGATGATCGCCGTTTCACCGATCACGACGCCCGTGCCGTGGTCGATGAAAAAGCTCGGACCGATCGTCGCGCCAGGGTGAATGTCGATGCCGGTCGCCGAGTGCGCGATCTCGTTGATGAAGCGCGCGAGCAACGGCACGCCGAGACGATGCAGCGCATGTGCAAGGCGGTGATGCGTCATCGCCCATACGCCGGGATAGCAAAGCAGGATTTCGGTGATGTGCTGCGCGGCCGGGTCGCCCGTGAACGCCGCCTGAATGTCGCTGACGAGCAGCGCGCGAATGCCAGGCAACTGCGTGCCGAACTGGCGCGCAACCTCGAAGGCACGCTCGCGCAGTTCCGTGTCGGGCGTTTGCGCGTGTTCCGGCAGAAACCGCAGCGCGCGGCGGATCTGCTCCGCGAGCAAACGCAGCGTGCTTTCGAGCGTGTGTCCGACGTAGTAGTCGACGGTTTCGTCAGTCAGATCCGGCGCGCCGTAGTGCGTGGGAAATAGCGCCGCGCGCAGGCCCGCGACGATGTTGACCACCGCTTCGCGCGACGGCAGTTCGCGAATGCCGAGCGGATGCCGCGTACGATGCAACTCTTCGCGTGACGCACGCAGGTCCGCGACGATCTGTTCAAGGCCCCAGTTGTGGGTAGGCGCGTTAGGCATGAGGGACAGCGCCGTGCGAGGAGCACGGTATCGAGTGAGTGTCCCGAGAGATTACCGCGTTTTGCCGCGGCTCGCGCAGCGTTGCGCGCAAGGCAAAGGCGAAGGTGCGCTCAGATGGTCAGACTGCTTGCGTCGATCCAGCGCACCGCCCAGTCGCGCGCATGAGCAATTGCGGCGGCCTCGTCGCGAAAGCACAGGTCCGTCGGGAAAAAACGGTTGGCGACGAGTTCACCGTCGCTCGACCGCGAGATGACGACGTAAGGTTGCCAAGTGCCGTCGCCGGCGCGCGCCGGTGCGCAATTTAACAAATAGCCGCGATGTGTGAATGCAGCATCGAAGTGCATGTGTCACCCGCCCTGACGGCCCCGTAGAATGTTTTGAGTAAGCCCGCGCTCGTTGCACCGGTGTTGATAAACAGCGATGTGAATCTCGCGAGAACCCGATTAAGCGCTGTTGCAGAACACGCCCCGCTCGCCGGAGTATGATCATACTCTGTAGAAAATGCGCGTTCATTAAAAAAAACGAAAGACGCGCGCACGCAATCGCCTTGGTGAGGGAACGGACCTTGCAGTTCTGAACCCAACTTCTTGAAAGGAGAATGCATATGAACACCCATTTCGACAAGGCAGCAGACGCCGGCAAGCCAGCTGTCCCGAACGGCCCGCGTACCGCCGAATCGCACAATGACCGGACACACGACAGCACGGTCGACACCGACGGCAAGAATCACGAAGCCGCGCGCATTGCGGGCCAGAGCCCGATAGCAGTCGACGAAATCACGACCAGCAACGCGACGCTCGTCAACAGCGTGCCGGAAGCGCACGACGGCATGGCCGGGTTCGACAGCCGCGTGGGCGGCAATCATCTGCTGCTCGCGCTCGAGCCGGGCTATACGGTGATCGACAAAGGCATGTTCGAGCCGCAGGCGCTCCATTCGACCGATGATCTGTTCGACTATTCGCGCCCAGGCGAAAACCGCCATGAACGCGGCCGTATCCATTACGCCCTTAATCATTTGCGACCTACACGGGTGATCGAAATACAGCGGGTGAAATAATCTGCCGATTTGCACTCGCGTTTGAATCTGGGCGAAGAGGCCGATTTGTCGGCGGATACCAACGCGCGCATTGTTTAAATAACGATGCGCGTTTTTTATCGCCTTGCGTGGATTAGAAACCGACGGTTCGAAGACCTCCTCCCCGTCGCGGCTTTTTGTACGACCCGGCGCGGCGCACAATCGTGACACATCAAACTCAACGGAGCGGTAGATGAAAAAGATCGTCGTGATTGGCGCCACGGGCACGCTGGGCCAAGCTGTTACTGCGGAGCTGAAGGCTCGCCATGAAGTTATCGAAGTAGGCGCGACGCGCGGCCAGTATCAGGTGGACAGCACCGATCCGGCGAGCGTCGAGCGGCTCTTCCGCGAACTCGGCAAGGTGGATGGCGTCGTCACCACAACGGGCAAACTGCATTTCGGCCCGCTCCAGCAAATGAGCATCGAACAGTTCTGGGTCGGCCTGCGCGACAAGCTCATGGGACAGATCAATGTCGTGCTGGCGGCGCAGAACTACCTGAACGACGGCGGCTCTTTCACGCTGACGAGCGGCATCGTGGGCGATGAGCCGATTCGCGAGGGCGCGAATGCGACGACCGTCAATCTCGCGCTCGAAGGTTTCGTGCGCGGCGCGGCGATCGAACTGCCGCGCGGTATCCGCATCAACGTCGTGAGTCCGACAGTGCTGACCGAATCGATGGGCGCGTATGGGCCGTACTTTCGCGGCTTCGAACCGGTCACCGCGCAACGCGCCGCACAAGCGTACCTGCGCAGTGTGGAAGGCGCGCAGACGGGCCGCGTCTATCGCGTCGGCTACTGAGCGCCAGCTTGCGAAACGCGTTGCGCCGCTCAATGCTTCTGTTCCTTCACGCGCGAGACAATCTGGGTGGGGCTCACGAACTGCAGCGCGATCAACACCCAGACCAGCGTGATCGCCATGTAGATCATCGCCATGGCGTCGATGGATTGCGGCGCGCGCACGCCGGTTGAGAACACCGCGTAGTACAGGGCGACCACGAGCGTTTGCGTTCCGGGCCCCGCGGTGAAGAACGTGAGTTCGAACATACCGATGGTACGCACCAGCACCAGAAGCGCCGCGGCCAGCATGCCGGGCACGAGCAGGGGCAGCAGCACGTAGCGGAAATAGCGGAACGTGTTCGCGCCGAAGATCCGCGCGGCCGCTTCGAGGTTCGGATCGATCTGTTCGATGAACGGCGTCATCACGAGAATCACGAACGGCAGCGCGGGCACGAGATTCGCAAGTATCACGCCGCTCAGCGTGCCGGCCAGACCGATCTTGTACATCGCGGTCGCCATCGGAATACCGTAAGTGACGGGCGGCACCATCAACGGCAAGAGGAAGATCAGCATTGCAATGCGCTTGCCGCGAAACTGCACGCGCGCAAGCGCATATGCTGCCGGCACGCCGAGCAGCACCGACAGCAGCACGACCGCACCGACTACTTCGACCGTCACCCACAGCACGCTCGCCAGCTGGAAATCGCTCCACGCCTGCGCATACCAATGCAGCGTGAAGCCCTGCGGAAGCAACGTGCCGAACCAGCGGGTCGCGATCGAATTGACCGCTACGGTCGCGATCAGCAGCACGACGTTGGCAAGGAAAAACACCATCGCGCCCCACACGATCACGTGCCATACGCGGCCTGGCACGCTCGCACGCTGCTTTACGCGCCTCGGCTCGCGTGCGTCGTCGCCCTGCTGTTTCGATTCGGACGCGGACCATGAAGCCGGCGCGCCGCCACGCTCGGTCGTCATCAGCCTTTGCCTCCGGTTGCAGGGCCGCTGTAAAAGAAGCGGCGCGCCCCTAGCATCGCGGCCACTACCAGTAATTGCACGAAGCCCATCACCATCGCAATCGCGGACGCGAGCGAATAGTCATAACTTTCGAATGCGGCCTCCGCTGCCGCAATCGACATCACCCGAGTCGGCCCCGCAGGCGCGCCAAGCAGCACTGCCGATGGAAACACCGAAAACGCCTGCACGAACGAGAGGCAGGCGGCCATCGTCAAACCGGGAACCAGCAGCGGCAAATAAATACGGCGAAACTGCTCCCACGGACTCGCGCCGAGCGTCGCGGCGGCGCTCGCGAGCGTCGGGTCGATGCCGGTCACGTACGACAGCGTCAACAGAAACGCGAATGGAAATCCGGACACGATCAGCGAGATCAGCACGCCCCAGAAGTTATGTGTGAGCCGAACTTCACTCGAATAGAGATGCATGCCGTGCAGCGCCTGCGGAAACCAGCCGTTGGGTCCGAAGTAAGTGAGCATGCCGTCGGCGATCAGCACCGTGCCGAGCGTGACGGGAATCACCAGTAACGTGGTCACGAACTTTTGATACCGCGAATGCCGGCGCAACGCGAATGCGACGGGCACCGACACGCCGACGTTGATCAGCGTGGCCGGCACGGCCAGCTTCAGCGTGACGATGATGGTGGGCCACATCGACGTGTCGGTGAAGAACGTCAGATAGTTGGCCCATGCACTGCCGCCGTTCATCGGCCGGAACGACAGCGCGAGACCGTATGCAAACGGATAGATAAACAACGCGACGATGACGAGCAACGCCGGCGTGACCAGCCACGCCTTGCTATCGCGCTGCGCGGCGGGCGCGACAGGCGCCGACGGCATGGGCGTGCTCATGCCGCCTCGCCGTCATAAACAAGCGTGCGCGAAGGCGGCACACGCAAGCTGATATGTTGTCCTTCGACGAACTCGCCCGCGACGCGTGCCCACAAATCGCCGAACGCAGTCTTCACGCGCAAGAGCGAACTGTTGCCGCCGTATTCGACGACGGTCACCAACGCGTCGAACGCATTCTCGGTTCCGGGCGCCGTGCGCTCCATGTCCTCCGGGCGCAGCGCCACGCTTACACGCTTGCCGTTGAAGCCCGCCATCGGCGTGCCGATCAGACGGACACCGTTCGCGCTCACCGCGACGCCTTCGCCTTGCATGCCTTCGAGCGTGAATTCAGCGACGTTGCGATAGCCCATAAAACGCGCGACATGCAGATTCTGCGGGCGCGTATAGACCTCTTTCGGCGTGGCGATCTGCTGCACGACGCCTTCTCTCATCACGACGATGCGGTCGGCCATCGAAAGCGCTTCGTCCTGATCGTGCGTGACGTACAGCGTCGCGCGTTCGAGTTGGCTATGAATGCGGCGGATTTCGGCGCGCATCTCGATGCGCAACTTGGTGTCGAGATTCGACAGCGGCTCGTCCATCAGGATCAGCGGCGGCTCGATGACGATAGCGCGCGCAATTGCCACGCGCTGTTGCTGGCCGCCCGACAGTTGCCCGGGCAGCTTGCGCTCGTGGCCGACCAGTTGCACGAGTTGCAATGCCTCGCGCGCGCGCCGCATGATTTCGCTTTTGCCAACGCCGCGCATCTTCAGCCCGAAGCCGACGTTGTCGAGCACGCTCATGTGCGGAAACAGCGCGTAGTTCTGAAACACCATGCCGAAGCCGCGTTTTTCCGGCGGCAATACATCGATGCGCTTGTCGTCCAGCCAGATGCCGCCGCCGCTCAGCGGCTGCAAACCCGCGATGCAGTTCAGCGCCGTCGACTTGCCGCAGCCCGAAGGCCCGAGCAACGCAATGAATTCGCCGCGCCGGATGTTCAGATCGAGCCCCTGCAGCGCGGCGATCGACTGGCCTTCCGCATTCGTGAAACTGCGGCTCACCGAGTCGAGCCGCAACTGTTCGAAGTGATGCTTCATGGCGGTTCCCTGATGCGCGTGACGCGTCACGCGCGAATCGCACTCGCACGAGTGGGCGCGGCTATACGGCTTCGGTTATTTGGTCTTTTGAGCGCCGACTTCCGTGTCCCATTTCCTGAAGGCAGCCACCATCGCAGCCGCATTGAGCGGCAACACGTGCGGGCGTTCCGCCAGCAGCTTCGCGTACTCGGGACGCCCGTACTTCTTCAGGACTTCCTGGCTATGCGCGGGGGCCTGCTCGACAGTGACGCCCTTGATCGCCGGACCCGGATAGAAGTAACCGTCGTCGTAAGTCATGGCTTGCTGCGCAGGCTCGAGCATGAAGTTCATCAGCTTGTAGAGCACGTCCAGCTTTTCTTTCGGTACGCCCTTGGGCACGACCATGTAGTGCGCGTCGTTCACCCATGTCATGTTGTCGAACGCCTGCACGCGGAAATCGGCGGGCACGATGCCGAGCGCGCGCGGATTGATGTCCCAGCCCGTTACCGTCACGGTCATGTCGCGCGTGCCTTCGCCCAGCTCTTTCATCACCGCGGACGTGCCGCCCGGATAGTAAGGAATGCATTCGTTCAGCTGCTTGAGGAACGCCCAGGTCTTATCCCAGCCGTTGATGGGGTCTTGCGGATTCTTGTCGCCGAGCACATAGGGCAAGCCCATCAGGAACGTGCGGCCCGGTCCCGAGTTCGCGGGCCGCGCGTAGATCAGCTTGTCCGGATGCGCCTTGCACCATTGCAGCAGTTGCTCGGGCGTTTTCGGCGGATCGCTGACCTTGGCGGGGTTGTATTCGAGTAGCGGCCCGGCCGGCATATACGCGACCTCAAGACCATAGCCCTGCGCCAAATCCTGCATCTTGCGCGGGCCGGGCGCGTATTTGTCGAGCACGCCGGGGAATTGCGCCGCGTTGTCGGGCAGCAGCTTGGTCCACAGGTTCTGTTCGATGCCGGCTGCGAGGGCGTCGGTGCCCGTCAATACCAGGTCTATGTCCGAGCGGCCCGCGCCCTGCATAGCCTTGATCTTGCCGGGCAATTGCGGGGCGGGCGCGTTGGTGTAGGTGATATTCGCGACGAGGTTCGGGTACTTCGCTTTGAACGCCTCGAACCCGGCGCGCGTAAGTTGGAGATCGCCGGCGACGTCGACGATATTGAGTGTGACTGGATCAGCCGCGTGAGCGGCCGACCCGAACGCGGCGCTCGCCGCGAGACATACCGACACCAGCCTGAGCGACAACCTGTGCGGAACAGTCATTGCGTCTCCTCGCTTCTTGGTATGAAGTCCGCCGGACGACTGCGCCGGGCGTCTTGTTCAACCACTGCAACATAGCGAAGCGCCACATCCGATGTCAAGCAAATACTATTGCTCGCGTTTTCCCCGACATTCCGCGCATTTTCGCCCGAAGGCCTTTGGTCTCAATGATTTGGCGCGCTTGTATAGGAGGGCAAACCCCGAGCCGCGCGACTGCGTAAAGGGGCTTGTCAGGCAACTATAGCGGACCGCCCGTAGGAGAAGCACGCGATCAGCCGCCGCGTACGCCTTGCGTGTTCACATAGAGCGAGTACAGGCCGTGGCTCGCCGCCATGAAAAGCCGGTTGCGATGACGTCCGCCGAAGCACACGTTCGCACAGCGCTCCGGCAGCGCAATATGGCCGATCGCCTCGCCTTGTGGTGTAAAGACGCGCACGCCGTCGAGTTCGTCGGTGCCCATGCCCCAACCGCACCATAAATTCCCGTGGACGTCGACGCGAAAGCCGTCCGGCGTGCCGGGGCCCGCGTCGATCAACACTCGGTTGTTCGACAGCGCCGCACCGCTTCCGTCTAAATCGACGTCGAAAGCGCGAATCTTGCGCGGCTCGCCTCGCGATTCGACGATATAGAGCACGGACTCGTCCGGCGAAAACGCAAGGCCATTCGGTCCGAGAATGTCGTCGGCGACTACGCTCACCTCGCCCGTCTGACCGTCGATGCGGTACACGCAGGCGGACAGCTCCGACTCTTGCCGCTCGCCTTCGTAGAAGCCGTCTATCCCGAACGTCGGATCGCTGAACCAGATCGAACCGTCGGATTTGACGACGACGTCGTTCGGCGAATTGAAACGCTTGCCGCGATAGCGATCGGCGAGCACGGTAATCGAGCCGTCGTATTCGGTGCGGGTGACACGGCGCGTCAGATGTTCGCAACTCACGAGGCGGCCTTGCCGGTCGCGCGTATGGCCGTTGGCGTTGTTCGACGACTGACGGAACGTGCTGACCGCGCCGCTCGCCTCGTCCCAACGCAAGATGCGGTCGTTGGGGATATCGCTCCACAGCAGATAGCGGCCGTCGCCGAACCAGATGGGCCCTTCCGACCAGCGCGCGCCTTGATACAGACACTCGACGGACGCTGACGCGAGAGTCAGCGACTTGAAGCGCGGATCGAGCACGCGTACGGAAGGGTCGGGATAGCGTCGGCTGTGGTCGGTCATGCTGCCTCTGTCTGATTGGATCAATGGGTGCTGCGGACGCTCGCGTGCTCTCTTTCGAGTGCGAGCAACGCATGCGCCGCGCCGGCGATCTTCGCATGATGTTCAGGCGGCGTCGAACTGAGCAGCGGCAAGATCGGCCCCATGTCGGCGATCTTCGAGAACGTCACCGCGTCGTGCAGCACGCGGATCAGCGAGATGTCGTCGCGCAAGGTTTCGAGCGGGAGGAACGTGTCGTAAAGACGTTGTGCGGCGTCGTTGTCGCCGGTTTTCACTGCGTGCAGCAGGGCCGTCACCATGTGAGGCGCGATACAGCCCGAGCCGGTTGTCCATGCCGCGAGGCCGAACTCGCGCAGATGCACGAGCGCAGGCCGCTCGCCCATGCCCGACACGATCTTGGCCGCCGGCACATGTCGCAGCAGGCGGCGCAGGTAGGGATCGTCGGCGGGATTCTGGCGCACGATCGCATACTTCACGGCGAGCAGCGTGCCCCGCTCGACGAGGCGCGCGAGCGTCTCCACCTCCACATAGTCTTCGCTTTTGATGTACAGCGTGAGCGGGATGCCCGCCGCGTCGACGATCCGCGTCAGGCCTGCTTCGACGCCCTCCGACGTCGTAAAGCCGGCGAGCGGCAGCACCATTGCCGTTCGATAGCGGGTCTGCGCGAGGATGCGCGCCTGATCGAGCATCTTTCCGTAGTCCGGCCCGATGGCGGGGATCACGCGCGTGTCGGCGCCCGCCACATCGGCCAGCAGGTCGAGCAGATCGCGATATTCGCTCACGGCTGTGTGATAGAGGTTCGCGTTGCCGCCATAGAGCAGTGTGCGCACGCCGCCTGCCTCGATATGGCGGATCAGCGTGGCATTCTGGTCTGCGTCGAGCGCAAGGTCTGCGCGGCGTGCCAGCGGCGGCACGGCCATGACCGAGGCTGCCAGTTCGCGGTCGTCAAACGGAGATTCGTTCATAAGGCGGACACCCGAAAAGTCGTAGCGTCTACGGTAGCATCTGCCTCGAAAAGTTGTCAAACAACTTTGTCCGCAATGATTCCACGATCGTCGCGTGCGGCAAAATGTTAAGACGCTTCACCACGCTTTCGTATGACAATAGAAGGAATGAGCTGCATAGTGCGAAACGGTGATTTACGCAGCAGAAGCGGCCGGGCCAAGTAAAGACGTGGCATGGCGGATGGAGCGGTTTTGCCCGTTTATTTGGCATTCGCGAAATGCGATATGAAAGGAATGGACCGGCAGAAGCTCAACACCCTGCTGCTTGGGGATTGCAGCGAAATTCGCGGTACACGCGAATCTACGTCGCGTGAATGCGCATGCAGGTTTATTCGCGTTCCGTTAAACGTGAGTTAAAGGCCGCGTATAGAGCGGACGGCCCCAGGTTGCAAAACATTTTTTAGTGATAAATTGTCCGCACTAAAGCAGTCGCACATAAAAACCTGCGCAAATAACCATACAGGCTATTTGCGAGTCTGAGAGAGTGGAAATTGGCGCTACATTTTATCGAGCAGATGGCACCGCTACTGGAGGCCGCCGACGAAGCGGAATGGTTCAGCGCGGTGACCGGTCTTGCGGAGAGCTGGGGATTCGACCGGCTTCTGATCGCAATGCTTCCGCGCCCGACCATTCGGCTCGAAGACGCTTACATTCGCAGCACCTATGCGCCCGCATGGCGCCGCACCTACGACGAGCAAGGCCTGGTCCATATAGACCCAACGGTCGCACATTGCGCGACACGTTCGTCGCCGCTAGTGTGGTCGCCGGAAATCTTCACGACCGCGCCGCAGCAGTCCATGTACGAAGAAGCGCGCGCCCACGGCTTGCGCGCGGGCGTGACACTGCCGATTCACGGCCCGAATCAGGAGGCCGGCATGATGTGCTTCGTGAACGACGCCAATCCGACGGACACCTTCTGGCGTCATATCGACGTGGTATTGCCGAATCTCGTGCTATTGCGCGACCTGGTGATCGACACCAGTCAGCGCCATTTGCATGCGCACACGCAAAGTTTGTTGCCCAAGCTGACGCCGCGCGAACGCGAGTGCCTTCAATGGACCGCGCGCGGCAAATCCACGTGGGAAATTTCCCATATCCTGAACTGTTCGGAAGCTGTGGTGAACTTCCACATGAAGAACATCAGGACCAAACTTGGCGTGAATTCGCGGCGCGCAGCAGCCGTGATTGCGACACAACTGGGGCTTATTGACCCGGGTTGAGCAACGCCGCCGCGTCGCGGCTGTGAAGCACCCGCTCAGCCCGGCCGAGGTCGGCATCGGAAACCGTTTTCGTGAAGTACAGGCCCAGCAGGATCGAGACGGGCGCCGGGATTTCCGCACCGGACTCAAAGCGGCTGCCACGCGACTGCGTGACGCCGAAGCGAGCCCAGAAGCGGCGCTGGCTTTCTTTCTTCTTTTTGCGGTACGCAATGATCAACACTCGATCTACCGCTGTGGACGGCTCCGCCGAACGCGTTTGTAGACCGGTTTGCGGTTGCCAGTGATTGTCGAGATGTTCCATTTTTGTGTCCCGTCGGTTGAGTGCTGTTTCCTGTCTCAAATTCTCCGATATCCGATAAGCATGCACACCTATCCAGGTAGATAGGTAGCGGAACGATTCAGAATGCATAAGTTTTCCTGCGTATTGGTTTCCCCAACACGTTCAGGAGAACGTCATGCAAACAGCGATCCGGATTGGAATGCGTCAAGAGTTCGACAACGAAGACATCAACGAGATGTATCGCCTGCGGGCACGGGTGTTTCACGGACGGCTCGGATGGGATATTCCGACCATAGCGGGCATGGAAATCGACGGCTACGATGCGCTGGGACCGCATTACATGCTGATCCAGGCCGACGATCGGCGCGTGCGTGGCTGTTGGCGTCTGATGCCGACCGAGGGACCGAACATGCTGAAGGACACCTTTCCTCAGTTGCTGCATGGCGCTGCGGCGCCGGTCGGGCGGCATATCTGGGAATTGAGCCGCTTCGCGATCGACACGAGCGGCGAGGAAAAGTCGTTCGGCTTCGCCGACGTGACAATGCAGGCAATTCATGAGCTGGTGGCCTTCGCCGACCGCATGGGCATCACACGCTATGTGACGGTGACCACCACCCCGATCGAGCGGCTGTTGCGCAAGACCGGAATCGAGATAAGCCGTCTCGGCTCACCGCTGCAGATCGGTGTGGAACGCGCGGTGGCGCTGGATATCGCCGTGAGTCCGAAGACCCGCACGGCGTTGTTCGGGCCGATCGCCGCAGCCGCTTAGCTACACCTCGCTGGTCCGCTGCTCGCCGCCGGCCGCGCTTCGCCGTGTTGGCAACGGCCGGTTAGACGGCGCGCAGCGGGCCACGCGACGCTTGCCTCACGAACCAAACATCCGTTCGAGCGCGTTCTCCAGGTGCGCTCGCATTGCCTGCCCCGCCGCCCGCGGGTCCTTGCGGCGAATTGCGTCGAGCACCGCCCGGTGTTCCGCCTGCACGAGACGCTGCCGCTCCACCGTTTTTACGAGCGACAGGTTGCGTGACAAATTCATGCTGAAAACTATCTGCTCCTCGATGAACGACATGACCGTGATGAAAAACGGGTTCTTCGACGCGCGCGCCACCGCGAGATGAAACAGGAAGTCGTCCGACGCGCCGATGCCGCGCGTCTCAATGATCCGTTCGAGTTGATCCCATGCGTGCTCGATCGCCGCAATGTCGTCGGCGTCGGCTTTGAGCGCCGCGTGCTCGGCCGCGCCGGTCTCCGTGACAATGCGAAACTCGTAGCAGCGGCGGATGTCGGACAGCGTTTCGAGCGGCGCGAAACGCCGCACGTCCGGGTCGGGTCGCCGCGCGACTGTCGTCCCCGAGCCATGACGCGTCACGATGATGCCGTCAGCCCGCAGCCGCGCCAATGCCTCGCGCACCGTGGGTCGCGAGGTCGAGAAGCGTTCGGCGAGCGCATGTTCGGTAGGCAGCCGCTGGCCTTCCTTGTATTCGCCTTCGAGAATGCGATTCAGGATGTCGCCGTAGATCTTGTCGGGCAAGCCCGTGGTTTTTCGCTCATTCATCGGCCGGGCGCAGCAGCTTGTCAGAGTAGATCCCGATTGTAAGGCAAACCGCGGCGGCAATCGCCGCGCTTCGGGGTCGCTGCATCGGGCAAAAGAGCGCCCACGCGTCTTGAAACGGCGGCCGTCTAGCGAGAGCAACGTCAAAATTTGTGAACCGGTTGATTTACATCCTGGCTGAAGCGGCGTTTCTGAACGATCATTAAAGCTCGCAACCTGACCTGGAGCGGAAATGTACACACGCATTCTTGTGGCGGTAGACGGCAGCCAGACTTCTCGCCGTGCTTTCGAAGCAGCGCTCGCGCTCGCCCGAACCAACGGCGCTGTTTTGCAACCCTTGTACGTCGTCGAAAATACGCCAATGTATTTCGAAGCGCCGGGCTATGACCCTTCAGTGCTTCGCAATAGTCTCATCGAACAAGGGAAGGAACTCGGCGTGGAGCTCGCACGCGAAATGGACGCGCAAGGTGTGAAGGGAGAGATCGTCGTGACCGAAGCGCCGTCGCTCGACGACGTTTCCACGGCCGTGCTGAAAGCCGCCGCCGACTTCAACGCCGACTTGCTCGTCATGGGCACGCACGGCCGGCGCGGATTTCAGCGCCTGATTCTCGGCAGCGTCGCGGAGCGTTGTGTGCGCCAGGCTCGCTTGCCGGTGCTGCTGATCCCGTCCGCGGCCAGTAAGCCGTCCGGCGATGCGCAAACGCCAGACTGACGCCGCGAGCGTCACGCCAGAGAGTAAGTGGCAAGTAAGTGAGGCACGCCGCGCCGCGTGCACGATCGATCCTACGTCGGTCCGCCTCGCTGCAATGCGCGATGGGTGACGTGGTCGTCGAGAAGGCGCCGCATCGTGGCCAGCAACGCGGGCCCGTCGACCGGCTTGCGCAGAAATCCGTCGAAGCTGACGAAGGCGGGAGGACTCGGCTCTCCCGAAACGAGTATGAAAGCGACGTCGGCCAGCCCGGGCAGTGTGCGCAAGCGGTGACATAGTTCACTGCCCGACATGGTCGGCATGCGCCAGTCGGCAACCACGACATCGACGGGCGAAGCCATGAACTGAGCTAGCGCCGACTTACCGTCCAGCGCAGTTTTTACTTCGTAGCCCTCGGCGGAGCAAATCACGCTCCATGCGTCCAACGCCTCGGCGTCGTCATCTACCAGCAGTACGGTTGCCATGTGCAATTGTCCTATCGCTTCGACAACCTGCGTCGCAACGCGCATGCCAACGCGCTCCTCAATTCGCGCCAATCGGCCTACGCGCCGCAACATGGATGCGAAGCGGGAAATGGCGAAGCGGTCGCGTCGCAGCATATTGATTGCCGGGCGCGAGCACTTCGCCTGTTGCTGTTAACAATAGCAACTCAATTGCAAGCCGGTGGGCAAACTGCTTGACGGCGCAACTTCAGGTGCGCGCCAATGCGGCTGCCACCAGGCGCTGCTGTTCTACGCGATGCGCGCGTATCGACGAATCCGCGCCCGACGGACTCTCGCGCCGGCACATGTCGAACACGCGGCAGTTCGCCGGAACCGCTCCCTCTATGTCATCGCGCACGAAATGCCATGCGCCATGCTTCTTTTCCTCTTCCTGGGCCCACACCACCTCCGCAAGGTTCGGGTAAGCGGCGAGCGCAAGCGCAAGCTCGCTCGTCGGAAACGGATACAGCTGTTCTATCCGGACGAGCGCAGTCTGCGTGTCGCCAGAAGCATCGCGCGCCGCCTGCAAGTCGTAGAAGAACTTGCCGCTGCACAGTACGACGCGCGTCACGTCTGCAGGCAACGCAGCACCACTGTCCTGCAGCACCGGAGCAAACGCACCGTCGATCAATTTGCCGAGCGGCGCATGCGAACGCTCATTGGCATGAAGCTGCCCCTTCGGCGACATCACGACAAGCGGCTTCGGCTCGACGCTCAGCGCCTGTTCGCGCAGCATATGGAACCACTGCGACGACGTCGACGGCATCACGACCTTCATGTTCCCGCCTGCGCACAGTTGCAGGAAGCGGCTGAGATACGCACTGGAGTGCTCCGGACCGACGCCTTCATGGCCATGCGGCAGCAGCATCGTCAGACCGGACGGTTGATCCCACTTGTACTCGCCCGCGGCGATATATTGATCGATGATCACTTGCGCGCCGTTCACAAAGTCGCCGAACTGCGCTTCCCAGATAGCAAGGTGCGACGTGGACTGAACGCTGTAGCCGTATTCGAAACCCAGCACGGCCTCCTCGGTCAGCGGTGAATTGATGATGTCGAACTCGCCCTGATGCACACCCAGATTTTGCAGCGGCACATAAGGCTCAGTTCCGCCGGAAGTCGCGCCCGAAATTGCGCCTTGCGAGTGCCACACTGCATGCCGATGCATGAAGGTGCCGCGGCCCACGTCCATGCCGGAGATGCGCACACTGTGCCCGTCGTCGAGCAGACTTGCATACGCGAGGTTTTCCGCGAAACACCAGTCGACCGTCGCGGTTTCCGCTTCCACGCTCCGCTGCCACTTCGCCGTGATGTCGCGCACGAAGTCATGTAGACGCAACCCCGGCGGCGTGCGAGTCAACGCTGCAGTCAGCGACTGCAAGCGGGCGAGCGACAACGGCCGCGTGCGTTTCGTGCGCCTGGCAGGTTTCGCGGGGTTCGCGGGTCCGGCACCGCTCGTCCGGTCGGCGCGTTGCTGCGACAACGTTTGCGTGGGCGGCGTCAGAAGATCCTTCAATACATCGGCGCGCAACATCTCGAGTGGCGTCTCCTCACCGATGGCCGCGTGATAAAGCTCGGTGACGGTCTGATGCGCCGAGATTGCCGCCTGCTGCGACGGTTGCGTCAGAGCAGGAATATCGTGTTCCGAATGACCGAGGCGCCGATATCCGATCAGATCGATGACGACGTCGGCTTCATACTCCATCCGGTACTGCAATGCGAGCTTCGCGGCGCGCAGGACCTCGTCGGGTCGCTCTGCGTTCACGCGGATCACGGGCGCGTCGATCATTCGCGCGACGTCCGTGCAATAGGAATGGCCTTCGGTGTCCATCCGGTTCGGCGTCGTAAAGCCGATCTGATTGTTCACGATGACGTGGACCGTGCCGCCCAACGCGTAACCGTCCTTACGCGTCATGTTCAACGTTTCCATTACGATGCCCTGGCCCGCGAACGCCGCGTCGCCATGCACGACCACCGGCAGGCATCCAAAGCCGCGATGTTCGTCCTGGTATGCACGCGCCATTCCGCTCACAACCGGATACACGCTTTGCAGATGCGACGGATTGTGCGCAAGGAAAATCGCAGTGTCGCCATGGGGCGTCTGTCTGACGGTGCTGCCGCCGAGGTGATAAGGCAGATCGCGCTGCGTGGCCGCGACATCGGAATTCGGATCGAGGCAATCGACGAGCTTCGCCGGATCGAAGCCCATCACGTTGACGAGCACATTGAGGCGCCCCCGATGCGGCATGCCCGCGAATACCTGCTGAACGCCTTGAGCGGCAGCCTCATCGACAATTGCTTCGAGAAGCGGCACGAGACTTTCGCAACCTTCGAGTGAGAAGCGCTTTGCATGCTCGAAAACCGCCGCCACATGACGCTCCCACATTTCGGCGGAGATCAGGCGGCGCAACAGAGCGCGACGCTGTTCGCGGCCTGGCAACGGCGCAAGCTGTTCCGACTTGAGCATTGCGGATAAACGCGCGCGACGCTGCGGGTCGCGAATGCCGGTCAGATCGAGGCCGATCGCGCCGCAATAGACGCGCCTCAGTTGGCGCTCCAGTTCATGCACCGCCGCCGACGGCGGCAGCAGCGGGTTTTCTGCGCCAATCGGCTGCGCCGGGTCCAGCCCATGAAACACTGGGTCGAGCTCGGGCACGTCGGGCAAGGGCGTGAGGCGCAGCGGATCGAGCGACGCCTGACGATGACCGTGTTGACGGAACGCGTCGATGAAGCGCCGGACCTGCAACGTCCGCGCTACCGGCGACAGGTCGCCTGCCGGTTCGATAACCGCGCTGGCCGGCGAGCGTGAAAGAACAATCGATTCGGAAGAGACGTGTGACATGTTTTGATAGCGTGCGGAAGATACCGTTAGTCGGATTTCGCTGTCCGCATTGCGATGCTCAGGGCGCAAGCCCTCCACGGCAACATGACAGTTGGCCGCGATCTTCGGCAGACAGCGAAACGGAAAGGAACGCGTTGCGGATGCAGGCTTGCAGAGCGCTCGGTCTTCTATTTGTTATCGAGCCGGTCCGTGCGACCGGCTCGTGTCTCCGTCCGTTGTCCGCCTCGACTTCTACTGCGCAGACATGCGCGCGTTGAGCCACGCGCCTGACGCGCCTGCTTCGCTCATGCCGTTCGTGCGAGGCGCGTGCAGTTCGTTCGCGGCGCGCCATTGCTTCGCCGTGTCGCCGTTCAGCTTGAACGTGCTGACCGTATCGGTGAGCTGTTGCGCCTGATCCTGCAAGGCTTGCGCGGCAGCGGCGCTCTGCTCGACGAGCGCGGCGTTTTCCTGCGTCACCTTGTCCATCTGCGTGACCGCATGGTTGATCTGCTCGATGCCTTCGCTTTGTTCCTTGCTGGAGGAGCTGATCTCCGCCACGATCTCGGTCACGTGGCGAATGCTCTTGACGACTTCGCTGATGATCTGCCCCGCGTCCTCCACCATCTTGCCGCCGGTACCCACCTGATTCACCGAGTCCGCGATCAGTTCCTTGATTTCCTTCGCCGCGACGGCGCTGCGTTGCGCAAGTCCGCGCACTTCGCTCGCGACCACCGCGAAACCGCGGCCGTGCTCGCCTGCACGCGCTGCTTCGACCGCAGCGTTGAGCGCAAGAATGTTCGTCTGGAATGCAATGCCGTCGATCACGCCGATGATCTCGACGATCCTGCGCGACGATTCGTTGATCGCGCTCATCGTGCTCACGACCTGATTCACCGCGTTGCCGCCCTTCACTGCCACGTCCGAAGCGCTCGAAGCAAGCTGGTTCGCTTCACGGGCGTTGTCGGCGTTCTGCTTGACCGTCGACGTAAGTTGCTCCATGGCAGCCGCGGTTTCTTCGAGCGAACTCGCCTGATGCTCGGTGCGGCTCGACAGGTCCATGTTGCCGCTCGCCACTTCGCGCGTCGCCTGGCTGATCGTGTCCGTGCCCTGACGCACTTGCGCGACGATGCCGTGCAAATTGCGGGTCATGCGTTCGAGCGCGGTCAACAGGCGCCCCACTTCGTCGGTCGTATCGACATGCAGGTGATGCGTGAGGTCGCCCGCCGCGACCGCTTCCGCGAGGCTGACCGCGCGGTTGATTGGCCGCGTGATGGTGCGCGTGATGAAGATGCCCGTTGCGATTGCGATCAGCGTCGCGACCAGTGCGAGCAGGATCATCTGGATTTTCGCGCGATGCGCTTCGGAAACCGCATCGGCCACGTCGTGCGCCATCCGCTCCGCCTGCACGTCGACCATTTTGTCGACAAGCAGGTAGTACGCGTCCTGAAGCCGCGCCATGTCGCCCTGATAGACGTCGCGCGCTTCCTGCTGCTGGTTCTTGCTCACCAGATCGAAGAAAGCTTTCACGCTCACCCCGTAGGCCGAGCGCGCGTCGAACTGCTGCTTGAACAACGCCTTCGTGTCATCGCTCGTCAGAAACTTTTCGAGCTGCCCGTAGGCTTGCGCATTGGCTTTGCGGATGGCCGCATAGTCGTCCATATACTGCTTGGCCTTGTCCGGCGAGGTAGTCAGCAGCAGATTGCTGAGAATGCCGTTCGCCTTGTAGCCGTTGCTCTTGATCTGATTGCTGAGCGCAATCAGCGTGTAGCGATGACTGACGATCTCGTCCATCTTCGTGTTCGTGGACTCGAGATGCTCGATACCCACGATAGCCGTGCCGACGAGCAGCGCGACCATCAGCGCGAAGGCGGAGCCGAGCCTAACCCCGATTTTCAAATTCGAAATCTTCATGTGTCTAATTCCTTGCCCTACCGCACGAAAAAAGTTGTCGCGAAACAGCCGTTGCTTAAGCCTGAAAGGTGCGCCCTGTCTCAAGGCGGTTCACTTCGATGACGTTTGAACCGCCGGCGCGCGCCGACGCGGGCGCGTGTATCCGCCCCTTCTCATTGCCGCCGCTTTCTTCAGACAATATGACGACACATTCTGGGAAACCTTGAGAGCTGGTTGCGCTAGAAAGTGAAAATTTCGCCAAACGTTTGCGTCGGCGCGGGAAAGGCCCCTGTTGGAGCGACAAGATGAGAAGGCGCGAATGCGGTCTGCGGAACGCGGCGGGACGGTTCTATGCGCCGGTCGGCTCTGACAACGCTCAAACGGCATAAGCGGGAACGCGCGTCATTTTGCCGCGAAACAGGGGACAGAGCCGGTGGGACAATTGGTGCATTACCCCTGACATTGGCTCAGACATGCTTACCTCTACCGCTGCACAATCCGCCCTCGCCGCCGACTCCGCTGCTTCGCCGGGCCCGGCCGTCAGTTCGCCGCCGCAGCAGCGCAGCCGCCGCGCCACGCCGCGGGCCGCTGGACGCACCGGCACCCGCAGCGCCGCGCGCTGCTCCAGCTGTGCGATGCGCCAGCTATGCATGCCACAAGGGTTGGCACCCGACGAGTTGTCCAAGCTCGAAACGCTCATCTGCTCCGCGCGGTCGGTGCATCGCGGGGACACGCTGTACCGCAGCGGCGACAGTTTCGACAACATCTATGCGGTGCGTTCGGGCTCGATGAAAACCGTCATGGCGCATCGGGACGGGCGCGAACAGGTCACCGGCTTGCGGCTTGCGGGCGAGGCGCTCGGCCTCGACGGCATCAGCGACGACCGGCACGCATGCAGCGCGCTGGCGCTCGAAGACAGCACGGTGTGCATCGTTCCCTACACGGCGCTCAAGTCACTGTGCCGCGAAATCGGCTCGATGCAGGAACGCCTGCACAAACTGTTGGGCGAGCAGATCGTGCGCGAAGCAGCCCAGATGATGGTGCTCGGCTCGCTCTCGGCGGACGAACGCGTCGCGGCCTTTTTGCTCGACGTGTCGGAGCGCAACGCTCAACGCGGTTATTCGTCGGCAGAGTTCAACCTGCGAATGACCCGCGAAGACATGGGCAGCTACCTCGGCATGACGCTCGAAACCGTGAGCCGCACCTTGTCAAGATTTCAAAAACGCGGCCTGATCGACACGCAAGGCAAGCACATTCGGATCGTCGATCTGGACGGATTGCGCCAGGTTTAGGCTCGGCGCGAGGGCGCGGACCGCGCGGCCGCGTCGTTTGCCACGATTTTCCGGTGGAGTTCGTGCCTTGGCATGGCATCTGCAAGCGGGTACAGTCTTTGTTTAGTCCGTCCCCCCGCAAGGAGACCCGGCGAAATGAACCGCGACCCCGGTCCACATCATCCGCTCGTTCAACGTTTGAGCGACGCGCGTCAAGTTACCGACGCCCTCTTTTCCATCGTCAAGCCGGAGTTCCTGTACGAGAGACCGATCCGTGAACGGCACCGGATTGTGTTCTATATCGGACACCTCGAAGCTTTCGATCGTAATCTGTTCGACAAGCGCCTGTTCGAACTCCCCGCGTTCGATGAGCAACTCGATCAGCTCTTCGCATTCGGTATCGACCCCGTAGACGGCGGTTTTCCGACCGATCAGCCTGGCGACTGGCCTTCGCTCGATACCGTGCGGCAATACGGTTTGAACGCCCGTCGACAGATCGACCGCGAACTGCAGGCGCTTACCGATTCCGCGCGAGTCGAGGCGTCCGGGCAATTGCTCAACGTGGCCATCGAGCATCGATTGATGCATGCCGAGACGCTTGCCTACATGCTTCACCAATTGCCGATCGAGCAGAAGGTGACGGATTTGCGCGAGCCCGTCGTGCACGGTCCGGGGCGCGTGAACAGCCTGTCGCCGATGGTCGGCGTGCCGGCCGGTCCGGCTGTGATCGGCATGCCGCGCGACGGCGGCCGCTTCGGCTGGGACAACGAGTTCGGCGAATTGCACGTGGACGTGCCTGCGTTCGAGATCGACCGCTATATGGTTACGAACGCCGCGTTTTGCGAGTTCATCGAAGCCGGCGGTTATCGCGAGCGGAAATGGTGGACGGAAGAAGACTGGGCGTGGAAAGAAGCCGAGCGCATCGAGCATCCCGCGTGCTGGTCGCGACGCGAGGCAAGCGGCCAACGTGGCGAATGGATGCTGCGTACCATGTTCGACGAAGTACCGCTTCCACCCGACTGGCCGGCATACGTGAGCCACGCGGAAGCGAGCGCCTACGCGCGCTGGGCGGGGAAGGCGCTGCCGACAGAAGCGCAATGGCAGCGCGCGGCGCACGGTGCGCCGCATGCGGGCTCCGGCAACTTCGACTTTCGCAGTTGGGATCCGCGTCCGGTTGACGCTTATCCGGACAATGTCAGCGCGTTCGGCGTTGAAGGCCAGTACGGCAACGGCTGGGAGTGGACTTCCACTTTGTTCGACGGATTGCCGGGGTTCGAACCGTTTCCGTTCTATCTGGGTTATTCGGCCAACTTCTTCGACGGCAAGCATTACGTGCTGAAGGGCGGATCGGCGCGCACCGCACAGTGCATGTTACGACCGACATTCCGAAACTGGTTTCAGCCGCACTATCAGTACGTTTATGCGGGATTTCGGTGCGTGAGGTGATTGGCGAATAAAGCATAAGGCGATTGGTTTGGGGTGACTGCAGCGGCCCCGTCGACAACTGCATCAGTTCCCAACACAGCGTGAGGAAGTGCCATGCGCCGCCCTTTTTCCGCAGTTGTGACGTGTTTCGCCGCAGCAGCGACCCCCCTCGTCGATCCGGCTGCATCGCTAGCCTGCACGCGCGTCGTCTATCTCGGCGACAACGACGACGTTATCACCGCCCGGTCGATGGACTGGAAGCTCGACGTCGCCACTAACCTCTACATCCTGCCGCGTGGCATCGCCCGCACCGGTGAATCCGGTCCGAACTCTCTTAAATGGACGGCAAAATACGGTAGCGTCGTGGCTACCGGTTATGACGTCTCCACCACCGACGGCATGAACGAAAAGGGGCTAGCCGCTCAACTGCTCTGGCTCGTCGAGTCGCAATATCCTCCCTTCGACAAAAACTCGAAACCGGGACTCACTATCGCCGCATGGGCGCAGTACGTGCTGGACAACTTTGCGACCGTCTCGGAAGCCGTAGCTGCGCTTGAGAAAGAGCCGTTCACAATCGTCACCGACAACGTCCCCGGAGAACAGCGCCTCACCACACTGCACCTCGCCATGTCGGACGCGACTGGCGACAGCGCCATCGTCGAGTACATCGGCGGTAAGCAGATCATCCATCATGGTCGGCAGTATCAGGTGATGACCAACTCGCCGACCTTCGACGAGCAGCTTGCACTGAACGAATACTGGAAACAGATCGGAGGCACCGTCTGGCTGCCTGGCACCAATCGCTCTGCTGACCGGTTCGCGCGCGCCTCGTTCTACGTCAACGCCATCCCTAAGAGTGAAGACCCCGCCATTGCACTTGCCAGCGTTTTTAGCGTGATCCGTAACGCGTCGGTGCCGTTCGGGATCACCACCCCCGGCGAGCCCAATATATCGTCCACACGCTGGCGCACCGTCGCGGATCACAAACGCATGCTTTACTTCTTCGAATCGGCCCTCACCCCGAGTACTTTCTGGGTCGATCTCAAGAAGGTCGACTTCTCCGCCGCCGCGCCTGTCAAACGTCTCGACCTCGGCAAGGATCAGCGCAATACATTCGGCGGCGAAGTCTCCAAGGACTTTCAACGCGCACCCGCGTTTCCCTTCCTCGGCATCGACGCCAGCAAGTCCCGCTGAGGCGCGGCGTTACGGAGTCCATGATTGCCTACGCGCCTTGCTGTGAGGTTCCCCCGCACTGTTGGTCAGCTTGCCCTCCGGCTCGAGATTTAAACGCACGGCGCGACCGCCCCGGAAATGACAGGCGAAGCGACGGCTGACTGGAACGTCTGACAGGACGTAGCAGCACGAGCGCATGCGGCCCGGCTATTCAGCCGTCGCCCTGTCAGGCGAAAAACTCCCGATCACGCAGCGGCCGCAGTGCGGAGGCGATTGACGAGCTGGTTGTCCTTGCCTTCCACCAGCGGCGTCAGCGTGAAGTTGAATTCGATCTCCTTGTACGCATCGTCTTTCAAACCGAGCGCCGCGCCGCCGCTCTTCCCGACCACCGGCGGAATGAGGTCTTCACGCGTGGCGTAGGCGAAGTCGTCCCAGATGAGCGGATCGCCTTCGATGTTGATCTGCGTGGTGAGCTTGCGCAAGCCATCGGCCTTCACGAAGAAGTGCACATGGGCGGGACGGTTGCCGTGCCGCGCCAGTACGTTGAGCAACTGTTGCGTCGCGCCTTGCGGCGGGCAGCCATAGCCCACGGGCATGAGCGTGCGGAACTCGTACGTGCCGTCGTCCTGTGTGCGGACAGCGCCGCGCAAATTGAACGGGCTTTGTGCGCCGGTCGGGTCGAAATGCGAATAAAAGCCCTTCGAATTGGCATGCCAGCATTCCACGACGGCGCCCGCCACCGGCTTGCCGTCCGGGCCCCGGACGGTGCCGCGAATGACGAGCGGACCGGCATCCGCATCGGCGTCCAGATCGATTTTCGACACGCCGTCGCGCACCGGCGCGCCTTCCACATAGAGCGGACCTTCGATCGTACGCGGCGTGCCACCGTCGATTTCCGCCTGCCGGTCTTCAGCGTCCATGCGGATGTCGAGATACTTTTCCAGTCCCAGTCCCGCGGCGAGCAAAGCCGCCTCGCCGTCCTGACCCAGCTTGTTCAGATAGTTCACACCTGCCCAGGTTTCGTCGGGCGTGATGTCCAGATCGTCAATGGCCTTGAACAGATCGCTCAACAAGCGATGCGCGATCTGCTTGGTGCGTGCGTCGCCTTTGTCGCTGTCAAGATTGGCGGCGGCCTTGAGCAGGTCCTGCACTTCCTGGGTGGCGAATACCTTGACGTTCATCATTGCTGTCTCCGTGATTATGTGGGGATTCTTCGAAAGCTCGCACTTACGCGTCGCCGTCGCGAATAGAGGATGGGTGACGGCACAACGGTGTCACCGAAATTTTCATGTAGGGAAACAACGGCAGCGCGGTGAGGATGTCGTGCAGTTCCGCGTTGCTGTCGACGTCGAAGATGCTGTAGTTTGCGTACTCGCCCGCAAGGCGCCAGATATGACGCCACTTGCCGCTTCTCTGAAGCTCCTGCGAATACGCTTTTTCACGCGCTTTGATTTCGTCAGCGACATGTGCCGGCACGTCGTGCGGAAAGTTCACATCCATGCGTACATGGAAAAGCATGATCGGTCTCCTAACTGATTACCTGGTGACTGCAATGAGGCCGTCGCGTGTGAAGCGCTTGACCCGGGCTTCGTCGAGCGCGATACCGAGGCCCGGCCCGCTCGGCACCGTCAATTCGAAATCGCTGTAGTCGAGCGGCTGCGTCAGGATTTCCTCGGTGATCAGCAGCGGCCCGAAAAGCTCGGTGCCCCACTGCAGATTCGCAAAGCTTGCGAACAGATGTGCAGAAGCAACCGTGCCGAACGCGCCTTCGAGCATCGTCCCGCCATACAACTCGATGCCGGCCGCATCCGCGATTGCCGCCACGCGCTGTGCCGCGAACAGGCCGCCGCTCTGTTCGATCTTGACGGCGAACACATCGGCGCCGTGATGCTTCGCGATCTCGAACGCGCTTTCCGGACCTTGCAGAATCTCGTCGGCCATCAACGCAATGGGGAAACGCCGCATCAGGCGCCCGAGCGCGGCGGGCGACATGACCGGTTGCTCGACCAGTTCGCAGCCGGCATCGGCGAGCGCAGGAATGGCCCACGCCGCCTGCGTTTCGCTCCACGCCATGTTTACATCGACGCGCACCGCTCCGCGCTCGCCTAACTCGCGCTTGATCTGCGCAACGTGCGCAATATCGGTCTTCAGTTCTTTAGCGCCGATCTTCAGCTTGAACACCTTGTGCCTGCGCGCGTCAAGCATGCGCTCCGCTTCGGCGATGTCCCTGCTGGTATCCCCGGAGGCGAGCGTCCACGCGATCGGCAAACGTTCGCGCCTGCGCCCGCCGAGCAGTTCGCTCACCGGAACGTTCAGACGCTTGCCATGCGCATCGAGCAAGGCGGTTTCGAGCGCGCTCTTTGCAAACGAGTTCACCTTGACCAGCTTGCCGATGTACGCCATCAGCTGCTGCACGCGCGTCGCGTCCTTGCCGATCGCGGCGGGCGCGAGGTAAGTGTCGATGGACAGCTTCATCGACTCGGGACTTTCGGGCCCATAAGCCATGCCCGCGATAGTCGTGCCCTCGCCGATTCCGACTATGCCGTCGCTGCAGAACACTTTCACCAGCATCAGCGTTTGACCATGCATGGTCGCGACGGACAGTTTGTGAGGGCGGATCGTCGGTAAATCGACGAGAGAGGTTTCGATGCGTTCGATCGTCGCTGTGGCCATGGGGAATCGTTTGGATAAATGCGGACGCGCGCTTTGCGCTCTTCACTCCAAGGTAAAGAACGCAGCAAGATCGGTCAAATAGATCAAATGTACGTTGCCGCATTCATCGCATTGATGACGTGCTCTTCGGTCACGCTACCGCGACGCGCTTTTGCAAGCGGCCAATTCCAGCGGCCAATTCCAGCCGCCACCCAGCAACGCAAGGCACGAGCGCTACCTTCGACGTGGCTCGCCGATACGAAGGTTTTCACAGGGTGCTCATGCATGAGATTCATATCGCGTATTTTTGGCCGGAATTTGACCGTCTCGCAGATCCGCTCATATCGTTCGAGCATTGTCATGACGAAGTCGATCCAACGCGCCCCGCTGCCCTCCTCTCATGGATGCGGGAATTCTCACTTCATGTTTTCCCATCATCATGAATCCTGATGCAGTGAACCCCCACCTGAGTGCGCCGTCATCCACCACGCGGCCAGTGCCTCGCACGAGGAGTGCCGCTCGGCGCGCAGTCACCACCGCCGTACTTGGGCAGATTCTCGAGTGGTACGACTTTTTTCTCTATGGCACCGCTGCCGCGCTCGTCTTCGGCAAGCTGTTTTTCCCCGTCGGCAGTGATCCGCTGACAGGCACGATCGCCGCATTTGGCGGCTTTACCGTGGGGTTCATCGCGCGGCCCATCGGCGGCGTGCTCTGCGGACATATCGGCGATCGCTACGGCCGTAAAGTGGTAATGATGCTCACGCTGCTGACCATGGGCTCGGCAACCGCACTGATGGGCGTGCTGCCCACGTATCAGCAGATCGGTATTGCGGCACCTGTCATGCTCGTGCTCCTGCGCATCATGCAAGGGCTCGCCGCGGGCGGCGAATGGAGCGGCAGCATTCTGTTGATCCACGAAAACGCGCCGCAGTCGAAGCGCGGCGCGCTCGCTGCGTGGAGCCCGTGCGGCGCGGCACTCGGCTTCGTGCTGTCGACCGGCGCATTCCTGCTCGTGCAGAACCTGTCGTCAACCGACTTCCAGAGCTGGGGTTGGCGCCTGCCGTTCCTCGGCAGCACCGCGCTCGTCGTGCTCGGCCTGTGGATGCGCCGCTCCGTTGGCGAAAGCGCGGCATTCGCCGAAGTGAAGGCGACGCGTCACCAGAGCCGCATGCCCGTGATCGAAGTGCTGAAGCAATGCCCGCGTGAAGTGCTCACCGTGTTCGGACTGCGCTTCGGCGAAGGCGCGGCGTCGTACATCTTCTTCGCGTTCTCTCTCGCATACGGCCAGTTTGTCGGCATCAAGTCCGCGTGGGTTCTCAGCGGGCTGACCATTTCGATGCTGCTCATGATTCCCGTCACGCTGTTCTTCGGCCACGTCACCGACAAAGTGGGACGCAAGCCCGTGTATCTCGCCGGCGCGATTGCCATCGTGCTTGTCGCGTGGCCGTACTTCGTGCTGCTCGGTTCGGGCGAATACTGGAAGGTCCTGGTTGCGCTGATCCTGGCGAACAGCATCACGCTTGGCATGCTCGAAGGCGCACAGCCTGCGTTCATCAGCGAAATGTTGCCAGTGCACCTGCGTTTCTCGGGCCTCGGCATTGGTCGCGAAGTGTCGTCGGTGCTCGGCGGCGGCCTTTCGCCGATGATCGCGACCGCATTGCTCGCGCACTATCGCAGCGCCCTGCCGGTTGCCCTCTATCTCGGCGCACTCGGCCTTGTCACCGTCATTGCCACTTTGCTGGCGCGCGAGACGTATCCGAAAGCGATGCGTATCGCCGCGCGCGAGCAGGCGGAATGACATCGTCACATCAATGACCAAGAGGTATCAAGCATGCAAACCCTTTCAAGCGATGCGATCGTCGATTCGCAGAACGATTACCCCGAATACGCCGGACCGTTGACGCTCGACGCGCTGATAGAAGAAGTCGAGCGCCGCCGCGAGGAGTTCGACGCGATCTCGCACGTGCCGCGCGACATGGTCGGCAAAATGAAACGCGCCGGCATCTTCCGCGCAAGCACGCCAAAGCGTTTCGGTGGCGACGCGCTGCCGCCTCCGCGTTTTCTCGAGATGCTGGAGCGTATCGCGATCGCCGACGGCTCCACAGCATGGGTTGCCGCATTCGGCTCGGCCAACACGTATCTGGCCGCGCTGCCGGTAGAAACTCAGGCACGCATCTACGCTTCCGGTCCCGACCAGGTGTTCGCGGGCGGCTTGTATCCGCTGCAAAAGGCCGAGCACGCGGCCGGCGGATACGTGGTGTCGGGCCAATGGCGCTTTGCGAGCGGTTGCAAGGGCGCGGACTGGATCGGAGTCGGCATCGGCGGAGCGCCTGCCGCCGCCGACGACAAGAACGCTGGCAAGCCCTTCACGGCCGTATTTCCGGCAAATGAAGTCGAAATCGTCGACAACTGGAACGTGGTCGGCATGCAAGGCACGGGTAGCCACGATCTGCGCCTGCAGAACAAATTCGTCGAAAAAGAGTGGACCTTCGTGCGTGGCGGCGTGGCGCTGATCGACGAACCGCTCTATCGCTACCCTGCTGTCGCGTATCAGGCGCAGGTGCACGCCGCGGTGAACATCGGTCTGGCTCGCGCCGCGCTCGACCTTCTGGCGAGCATGTCCGGTGTGACCAGGACCACTACGGGCGCACCGCGCCTTGCCGATCGTGCGTACTATCGCTCGGGCATCGCACTCGCGGAAGCACAGTTGCGCAGCGCACGGGCGTTCTTCTTCGAATCCGCGGAGGCGTCGTGGCGCACGGTGCTTGCGGGAGATCCGGTGCTGCCCGCCGAAGCGAACCTGCTCCGCCTGTCGGCCACGCATGCGGCCCACACGTGCGCGGACATCGTGATGCAGGCGTACAAGATGGCGGGCATCGGCGCGATCTATCGCGAGAATCGCATGCAACGCCTTGTGCGCGATTCGATCGTGGTCACGCAGCATGCGTTCCTTGGTGAAGGTACGTACGACGCGTCTGGCGCGGTATTCGTGGGCATTCCGCCCGTCACGCCTTACCCCTGATCGAGGCACGAAGACGATGCATGTCTGTCTTTTTCTGATCGGCGCGAGCGGCACCCACACGCCGCTCGATGCAAGTGCGCTGCAACGCGCCGCGTCACACGTGAGCGGTCTCAGGAAGTTGATCGTGCACGAAGCGACACGCGGCCAGGTCGATCCGCGTATTGCGCCTTCGGGCGACACTCCGTCGTGCGTTCTGCAATGGTATTTCGACGACCTGGCACCGCTCGAAGCTGCCTGTGCAAGCGACGGCGCCATCTGGCGTGCAGTGCAGACGGCTTCGATTGCGCAGTCGTTCAGTCAGCAGGTCATGGCCGTGCGCACGCTCAAGGCTTCGGCGGAAAGTGTCGTAGAGCGATGCACGTATCTCGTCGCGTACGAAGGTGTGGCTGAAGACTTCAACGCTTGGCTCACGCATTACCTGCAGAATCATCCCCCACTGATGCTGCAGTTGCCCGCGTTGCGCGAGCTCGAGGTTTACACGCGCATGGACTGCACGAGCGGCCTGCCTTTTCCGAAGTCGGATGCGATGCAGCGCAACAAGGTAGTCTTCGACGATACGGACGCGCTCATGGCCGCCCTCGCTTCGTCCGTACGCGATGCGATGCGCCGCGACTTCCACGCGTTGCCGCCGTTCTCCGGCACAACCCCGCATTTTGCAATGCGCAGCATGTACGGTAATCTCGCACATCAGCATCAGTGAGCGGGCGATCGCGACGCGGCTTTAACGCGCGCTTCGCCCTCGTTCTAGAGCGAAGCGCATGAACAAGCCGCATCCCGGCATTGCCGACCTGAATCTGCTGCGAGTGTTCCTCGCCATCTGGGACTTGCGCAGCCTCACCGCCGCGGGCGACAGGCTCGGCCTCACGCAGCCCGCCGTCAGCCACGCGCTGCGCCGATTGCGCAATCTGTTCGAAGACCCGCTGTTTTTGCGCACGCCGAGCGGCATGGTGCCGACCGACGCGGCATATCGACTCTATCCACCGCTCGCGCAGGCGCTCGGCATCATCAATGAAGCGGTGCAGCAGCTGGCGCGGTTCGATCCCGCCACGGCGCAGCGCGTGTTCCGCGTGTCCATGTCCGACATGTCGGAGTTCTACTTCCTTCCACCGCTCGCGGCCATGCTGGATCGCGAAGCGCGCGGCATTCGCATCGAGGTGGCGAACTTACCGGTCGAATCGGTCAGCGCCGCCATGCGCGCGGGCGAGATCGATCTCGCGCTCGGCTATGTGCCGGGCCTCGACGCGGGCTGCGCAAGCCAGACGCTCTTTCTCGACGAGCACGTGTGCGTGGTGCGCGCGGGTCATCCGTTGCGCAAAGCGAGGCCGACCCGCGAAGACCTCGCCGCGTTGCGCTACGTCTATGCGAGCACGAACGCCACGGGTCATCGCATGGTCGAGCAGTGGCTCGATGAACTGAACCTCAAGCGCGACGTGGTGCTGCGATTGCCGCATTTCGTCGTCGCGCCCGAGATCGTGATGAACACAGACCTCGCGGTGGTCTTCCCGAAAAGCATTGCGCGGCGCTTCAATCGCGGCAAGGCTTTTCGCGTGCTGCCGTTGCCTTTCTCGCTGCCGCCCATCGAAATCAAGGTCCACTCTCACACGCAATTCGCGTCCGACGCAGGCATTGCGTGGTTGCGCGGGGCCATCTTCGCGATGTTTCATCAGCCCGAAGTTTGATGGACCCGGCAGGCCCGCATATTTGCCACGCTGATACCTGCCGTTCTTTTCGGCCTATTTGACGCAGCTATCCGGCGAATCGACACTGTGTGATATGCGAAGCCTTCTGGAAGGCGCGCCTCACCATCACCCAGGCAAGCAGACATGTCCACGATTCAATCTTCGCCGGCGGCCGAACGTAATGCGGCAATGCCGGATCGCGCACTCAAACGTATCGTCGTGGCGTCAGTCGCGGGTAATGCGATGGAGTGGTATGACTTCTTCGTCTACGGCACCGCTGCGGCGCTCGTGTTCGGGCAACTTTTCTTCCCTGCGAACGCGGACCCGCTGATCGGCACGCTCGGCGCCTTCGCGGCCTTCGCCATGGGCTTCGTCGCGCGACCGCTCGGCGGCATTGTCTTCGGGCATATCGGCGACCGCTACGGACGCCGCGCCTCGCTCGTGTGGACGCTGCTCATCATGGGCTTCGCGACCTTCGGTATCGGTCTGTTGCCGACCTACGATCACGTCGGGCTTTGGGCGCCGGCCGCGCTCGTCGCGCTGCGTCTCCTGCAGGGCATCGCCTCGGGCGGCGAATGGGGCGGCGGTGTGCTGATGATCAGTGAAAGCGCCCCGCCCGAGAAGCGTGGCTACTACGCGGCGTGGAGCCAGCTTGGCGTGGGCGGCGGTTTCGTGCTGTCGTCTGCGGCTTTTCTCGGCGTGCAAGCTTTGCCGCACGATCAATTCGTGTCATGGGGATGGCGTCTGCCGTTTCTTGCCAGCATTCTGATCTTTGCGCTCGGCGTGTATATCCGTCACAACCTGCCGGAAAGCCGCGACTTCGAAAACGCCGACAAGGCAGGCAAGACAGCGCACATGCCGGTGGTGGAAGTCATCAAGCGCCATCCGAAAGAGATCCTCATGGCGATGGGTCTGCGCGTGGCCGAAAACGGCGGCGCCTACATCTTCCTCGCGTTCTCGCTCGTGTACGGCAAGTATGCAGGCATTCCCAGTTCGACCATGCTTACCGGCGTCATGCTCGCCATGGTGGTCGAGATGGTGGCCATGCTGTTGTGGGGTAAGCTCTCCGACCGCATCGGCCGGAAGCCGGTGTATATGATCGGGGCGATTTCTCTCGTGGCGATGGCGTTCCCGTTCTTCTGGCTGCTCAATACGCATTCCACGCCGCTCATCTGGCTCGCGCTCGTGCTTGGCACCGCGGTCTGCCACGGTGCGATGATCGGCACGCTGCCGGCGCTGGTCGGCGAACTGTTCAGCACGGAAGTGCGCTACTCGGGCGTGGCGCTCGGGCATGAAGTCGCATCCATCTTCGCTGGCGGCTTGTCGCCGCTCATCGCCACCGCCTTGCTGGCGCACTATCATGCGTATTGGCCTGTGGCGGTGTTCCTGATCGTCCTCGGTCTCATCACAGTCGTTACGTTGCGCTTCACGCACGAGACTCGCCAGCGGTAACGTCACCACTCCCTCTTCGAAAGCACTCGCGCGGCCCTGGCCGCGCGAGTGCTTTTTGCGTCTATGTCTGTCATATGTGGGCTTCCGGCTGCTGCTCGTAAAATCAGTTTGACCGATGCACATCACGCTTTTTTATATATTTTTCTTATTCGCTATGCGGCGTTAATCTGAAAGCGTCATCCCTCCCAAAGTCATCGGAAAGCATCATGCAAGCCCCTCTGCTCAAAGTCCGAGTCGACGCCGTCCGCGAAGAAGCGCACGGCGTGCGCTCGTTCAGCATCTCCCGCCTCGACGGCCTGCCATTCGATTGTTATGAGCCCGGCGCGCATATCGACGTAACGAGTCCATCCGGCTTCACGCGTCAATACTCTCTTTGCGGCGATCCGGAATGTCTGCAATCGCAAACCTTTGCGGTGAAAAAGGAGGACCATTCGCGCGGCGGCTCACGCTCGCTGCATGAAGAAGTGCACGTCGGCACGCAATTGTCGGTGAGCGCGCCGCGCAATCTGTTCCGCCTGCATGAAGGCGCGGACGAGCATGTGTTAATTGGCGCGGGCATCGGCATTACGCCGCTTCTGTCGATGGCATACCGGCTGTCAGCACGCAAGGCGCGCTTCACGCTGCACTACTTCGCGCGCAGCGAAAGCCACGCGGCTTTCATGCCGCTCTTCACTCAGGCTCCTTTCGATGCACACGTCAAGCTGCACTTCGGCGTGGAGCGCGATGCGCTGCCCCATGCACTCGACGCCTGTCTGCGCGACGCACGTGACAACGCACATGTCTACACCTGCGGTCCGGCACCGTTCATGGACCTCGTCGTCGAAACGGCGCAGAAGCGGCTGCGCGCTGAATCGATTCACCTCGAGCGCTTCAAGGCCGACGCCGCGCCGGCGGATGAAGCGTCGCTCGACAGCTTCGATGTGCAGATCGCGAGTACCGGTGAGACGGTTCACGTCGATGCGAAAACGTCGATTGTCGATGCACTTGCGTCGATCGGCATTGAAGTCGACACGTCATGCGGCGAAGGCGTGTGCGGCACCTGCATGGTCGACGTGGTGAGCGGAGAGCCGGAGCATCGTGACCATTGCCTGAGCAAGTCGGAACGCGCGAGCAACAGCGTGATCTGTTGCTGCGTATCTCGCTCGCGCTCCCCGGTGCTTGTGCTGGACCTATAGTTTTCAGGACTTGGTGAAGTCCGCGAGGATCTTGGAGATCAGCTCGCGCATCCACGCAATGCCTTCGTCCTCGTGAAAGTGCTCGTGCCAATGCATGGTCACCGCGGCCTTCGGCAGCGGAACCGGCAGCGAATAAATACGGAACGCATTGCCGCGATTCAGGATATGCGCGAGCCGCTCAGGCAGCGTCGCAAGTAGATCGGTCACGGCGAGCACACCCGGCACGGCGACGAAATGCGGCAGCGCGAGCGAGATATTGCGCCCCACGCCTTGTGCCCGCAACGCGTCATCCAGTTCATGATGACTGTGTTCCAACGAGCGCACCTGCACGTGCGACGCCGCGAGAAACCGCTCCAGTTTCAGCGTATCGCCCGCAGGCAGATCGCGGCGCTTGCGCGTCATGCATACGTACGACTCTTCGAACAGCAGGCTATGACGCGTGCGCGGCAGCAATGAAGGCAGATTGCCGATGGCGAAATCCAGCCGGCTCGCGCGCAACGCTTCCTCTATTTCCTCCACCGGCAACGGCTCGACCAGCAGCTTCACGCGCGGCGCGGCCTTCTCCAACGCTGCGCAGAGCGCCGGCAAATACGCCATTTCACCCGCGTCGGATAACGAAAGCCGAAAAGTGCGGGTGCTCGTGGCCGGATCGAAACGCTCCGCATAACGCAGCGCCTGTCGCACAGTGTCGAGTGCGCGGCCCACGATTTCCGCGAGTTCCAGCGCGACGGGCGTCGGTTGCATGCCGGCGCGCGTGCGGATGAACAGCGTGTCGTCGAACAGCGTGCGCAACCGGCCAAGCGAATAGCTGACGGCAGGTTGGGACAGCGCAAGCCGCTCGCCAGCTCGCGTCAGGCTGCGCTCTTCCACGATGGCCTGAAAAACGCGCAACAGGTTGAGATCGACATGGTCGATGGATGTCATGGGAAGTCTCGCGTTACATCGGCCACACTTATCCGTGGACCTGTTTTTAATCGATTTGACGCATGATCCACGCAAAGCGAGACTGATGTCAACGAGAGGAAGCGCCGATGCGGTAGCGCGCTTCTGATGTCAGCCCATCAACTACTCCCCCACGACCACGATGAGTACGCCGACCTATCAAACCATCGACACGAGCGCGCTCGCGAAGCGCGCGGAGTCCGATCGCATTGCGCCCTCGCTCTACTACGATCCGCAGCTTTTCGAGGAAGAACTGCAACGCATCTTCTACAGGACGTGGGTGTGGGTTGCGCACGACAGCGAGTTGCCCAAGCCGGGCGACTTCGTGACCACGACCATTGGCCGTCAACCGGTTATCGTCGTTCGTGACAAAACGGGTGCGGTGAATGTGCTGCAGAATCGCTGCCGTCATCGCGGCGCGACCGTGTGCGAAGAGCATAAGGGCAATGCGAAGGGCTTCACGTGTCCGTATCACAGCTGGTCGTACGCGCTCGACGGCACGCTGCGCGCGCTGCCCTATGGCGACGGCTACGAAGGCGTGTGCGAAAAAGGCGATCTGCCGCTCAAGAAGCTGCGGGTGGGCGTGTATCAAGGTTTGATATTCGCGAGCTTCAACGAACAGATCGAATCGCTGGAAGATTTTCTCGGCGGCGCGAAGCCGTGGATCGACCTGTTCATGAAGCAGGGCGCCGGCTATCCGATCAAGGCCAACGGCGAGCACAAGTTCAAATTCAAGGGCAACTGGAAGATTCAGCTCGAGAACACGACCGACCTTTATCACTTCCCGGTCGTGCACAAGTCGTGGATGAAGTCCATCGACGATGAAACGGCCGCTGTCATCACGAGCTTCATGACGAGCGAAGACGCCTTTTGCCGTTCGCTCGGCAATGGCCACAGCCTCGCTGTGCTGGTGCCGGAAATCGTCGACCTGGACCGTGACGACGGTGCGCCGCTGCCCGATCGTTTCAACGAACTCGCCGCGCAACTCTCACAAAAGCACACGCCTGAGGAAGTACGGCGCATCGTGCGTTCGCTGATGGGTGTCGGCTTCAATCTGAACCTGTTTCCTAACCTCGCGCTGTCGATGGCGTTCTTCCGCGTGCTGCGCCCCATCTCGGCCGAAGAGACGGAGATTCGTCACGTCGCGCTCGCCATGGACGGCGGCCCCGACGAAGCGAACCGCGTGCGCCTGCGCATTCACGAACACTTTCAGGGCCCGTTCGGCTTCGGTAGCCCTGACGACGCCGAAGCCTGGGAACGCGTGCAGCGCGGCTCATATGCCGGCCCTGACGTACCGATCCTCGTCAACCGCGGTCTGAACCGCGAAACGGCCGCACCGAACGGTGAGAAGACCGCTCACGCAACCGACGAAACAGGCATGCGCGAAGCCTACAGGCAATGGCGCGCAATGATGGAGCAAGCATGATGGACGACCGCAACGCACTTTTCTCCGACCAGACCTTCGCTTGCGCGATCGAATTCATCTGGCGCGAAGCCGAGCTTCTGGACCGGCGCGACTACCGCGCATGGCTCGAACTATGGGACCCCAAGGGCATCTACGTGGTGCCGATCGACCCCGACACGACCGACTACGCCGCAACACTGAACTACGCGTTCGACGACCAGCACATGCGCGAACTGCGCGTGCAGCGCATGACGTCGGGCTATTCGGCATCTGCATCCGATGCGGCCCGCACGGTGCGCACCGTGTCGCGCTTCACGCGGTCTTCGGATAGCGCGGATCTAGTCGAAGTGAAGTCGTCGCAGATCATCATTGCGTACAAGCGCGGCGTGTCGACGATCTTCGCCGCCGACCTGACGCACAAGATCGGCATGACAGACGGCGAACCGCGGCTCGTCGAGAAAGTTATCCGCCTGATCAATTCGACCGAAGCACTGAACGCCATCGGCTTCCTGCTTTGAATGCCAATCGCGCATCGGTGCCTGCATCGTGCAGTCACCGCGCCGATGCGTATTCCTGTTCCGACCATGCCGACACTCGAAGTCTATTTGCCTCAGGGTCATTCCGACGAGCGCAAGGCGTCGCTCATTCAAGGCCTCACGCAGGCGACCGTCGACGCGATCGGTGCGCCCGCCGAGTCCGTACGCATTCTGCTGTCCGAGTTGCCGGTCTCGCACATCGGGTTGGGCGGAAAGCTGACGGCCGCTGCGTTGCCGGTCATCATCGCAATTCTGATTGCAGGCCGCACGGAAGCGCAAAAAGAAGCGCTGATTGCGCACCTGTCAGAGACCAGCGCGTCCGTGCTGAATGTGCCTTTGCAGTCCACGCGCGTCATGATCAAAGACATTCCCAGCACCGATTTCGGCCTGGGCGGCAAGACCGCTCGCTCGTTGGGCCGATAAGTCATAGCCAGAACCGTACGCGGCGATCCGTAAGCCGGACATGCGGTTCGGCACATAAGGAAACCACATCATGACTGATATCAGACACTTGCCGCTGCGGGTGCTTTTCTGCTGCGGTGTCACCCAGAATTTCTTTGACTTGCCGCGTGAGCAGACAGGCGAAGTGTGGCAGGCCTACGGCAAGATGCTCAATGCCGTCGAAGCAATGGAAGGCGTACGAGTACTGGGTGTGATGGATGACGACCGGCTCGTCGTCGGCAACGCCGAAGGCGCTCCCTGGACCTTCTATCTCATGGCCGACGTCGCGGACTTCGACACCGCCGTTGCGGTCTGCAATCTGTATCGCACGACGCCTGTGGGCGAATACAACCTTTGGCGCTACGGCAAGATCGAAGCGCGCGTCGGCCGCGCGCTGACGGTCCCGCCCGCCGTTACCAACGAGGCGTGAAACCATGACGGACAAGATCATTGAGAGCCTGCAGACACGCCTGCGCGCGCTGGAAGCGCAGAATGCCGTGCGCAAAACCATCGCGCGATACATGGCGCTTTGCGATGTGCCTGCACGCGCACTCGAAGGTGAGTCGCTTGCGGCGCTCTTTAGCGATGTGGCCGTGTGGGAAGGTATCGGTCCGCAGTATGCGGACAAGTTCGGACGCTTGCAGGGGCCGAGCGCCATCGTCACGATGTTGCAACGCTATCTGCCGCCCACGCCGCACTTCGCGACGAACGTCCACTTCCTGACGAGCGAGCATATCGAAGTGCAGGGCGATACGGCGAAGGGCCGCTGGATCATGCTGCAGGCGTCGCGCTATGTCCATGCAAAAGCCGAACTCATTGCTGCGCGGCTCGAAGTGGATTTCACGCCGTCGCCGCACAACGAAGACATCTGGCTGATCCGTCATTTTCGTACCGAGCGCCTTTTCGACGCGCCCTGGCAGATCAACCCCGCGCACGGAGTGCATGCATGAGCGCCTTCCTGCAGAGACTCGATCTCGCGTTGCACGCCGCAGCCGATGCGCCCACCATTGCGATCAAGGACAGCATCGACGTAGCGGGCTATCCGACGACCGCGGCCAGCCGGGCTCTCGCCGATGCACCGCCCGCGCCGCGCCATGCACAAGTCGTCCAGCGCCTGCTGGACGCCGGCTGGCGCATTACGGGCAAGACGAATATGCACGAACTCGCGTTCGGCATGACAGGCATTAACGACTTCACTGGCACGCCTCTCAACCCGCAAGATCATGCTCGTATTCCCGGTGGTTCGTCGAGCGGATCCGCATCGGCGGTGGGATTGCGCCTCGTCGATGCTGCGCTCGGCACCGATACCGGCGGCTCCGTGCGCTGCCCTGCGGCATGCTGCGGTGTGATCGGTCTGAAGCCGACCTTCGGGCGCGTCTCGCGCGAAGGCGTCGCGCCGCACCAGACGTCGCTCGATTGCGTCGGCCCGTTTGCGCGGGACATGAACACGGTCATCGACGTGATGCTCGCAATCGATCCGTCATTTCATGGTGGCCGGGCACGTCGCGAGGTGACGGGGCTGCGCGTCGCGCTGCCCGACGTCGAAGCAGACGGCGAAATCCGTCATGCCGTCGCTGCTGCCGTCGCACACAGCGAACTTGCGTCGCGCACAGTGCAACTCGAATACATGCGAGATGCCTTCACCGCCGGTCTGGCCGTCATCAACGCCGAGACATGGCGTGCGTTCGGCTATCTGGTCGGCAGCGGGTTGCTTGGGCCGGACATTCTCGCGCGCCTCAACGCCGCCGCGAACACGCCGGCCTCGGAGCTGGACGCAGCCGAGCGCATTCGCCACCGCTTCACCGATGAGGTCGACCGCGTGCTGGAAGACGCGGACATTCTGATCCTTCCGACCATGCCATCACTGCCCATTACGATCGAGGCCGCACGCACCGGCACGTCGGTGATCGCAATGTCGTCGCTCATTCGGCCTTTCAATCTGAGCGGGCATCCGGCGCTTACGTTACCGGTTCCGATCGAAGGAGCGTCGTTGAAAGCCGGACTGCAGATCGTCGGTCGCAAAGGCGATGACGAGACGGTTTGCGCGGTCGCCGCACACATCGAAGCGACGCTCGCTTCCAACGCATAAAGAAGGAGCGGAAGTCATGTCGAAGAGAGTCGTACTCGTGACCGGCGCCGCGCGCGGATTGGGCGAAGCGCTAACGCGCCGCTTCCACCAGGCCGGCTACAACGTCGCGCTAGGCGATATCGCTGTCGATGCCGCAGAGGCACTCGCGCGCGAGCTGAGCAGCGACGGATCAGGCGCCTTCGCCGTGAAGCTCGATGTGACGAAAAAGGCGGACTTCGAGGCCGCGCGCGATGCCATCCTCGACCGCTGGGGTGCGGTCGACGTGCTCGTGAACAACGCGGGCGCGTCCAAAGTCGTACCGGTAATGGAAATCACCGCCGGGCAATTCGACGACGTAATATGCGTCAACCTTCGCAGCGTTCTGTTCGGCTGCCAGGTGTTCGGCCAGCACTTCGCGACGCGAGGCGCGGGGCGCATCGTGAACATCGCCTCTCTCGCGGGACAGAACGGCGGCTCTGCGACCGGCGCGCACTATGCCGCCGCCAAAGGCGGCGCTCTTACGCTGACCAAAGTCTTTGCGCGCGACCTCTCCGCACACGGCGTCACCGTCAACGCGATCTCGCCGGGCCCGCTTGATCTGCCCATCGTGCACGAAAGCGTGCCGGCAGAGACGCTGGACAACATCATTGCGCGCATTCCGGCTGGACGCCTCGGTTCCGCGAGTTACATCGCGGATGTGGCCGTGCTGCTGGCTTCCGCCGACGCCTACTTCGCCAACGGCGCGTGCTGGGATATCAATGGCGGACTCTTCATGCGCTGAGCGCCAACCGACACGGTGTGCTCGTACAGGCACGTTTTCATCGAATCCAACCTTGCTGGATAGCATCAAGCCGGAGTCACACACATCATGTCCGCACAGCCCACTCCCGTTCAGTCACAGATCGATCCGCTGCGTCAGCAGTTCCGGCAAGCGATGGCGCATCTGGGTGCAGCCGTCAATGTCATCACCACGGCAGGCGCACACGGCCGATGCGGCATTACCGCCAGCGCGGTTTGCTCCGTGACCGATACGCCGCCCACACTGCTCGTCTGTCTGAACCGCTCGAGCGCAATGCATGCGGTATTCGATGGTAATCGCCATGTATGCATCAACGTGCTGCCTGCCAATCTGGAAGACATGGCGCGACACTTCGCGGGCATGACGGGTTTGTCGATGGAAGAGCGCTTCCAGCTGCCGGAGTGGTATGAAGGACTCAACGGCGTGCCCGTGTTGCGCGGCGCGCTCGCGAGCTTGCAGGGAAGAATTGTCGAAGCGAAGGATGTCGGCTCGCATGCGGTGCTGTTCGTGGAGACGACTGAGATCAGAGTGCGCAGCGACGGTGACAGCCTGATCTATTTCGACCGCAACTTTCACCGCGTGCCGCGCGCGTGGAAGGGCGCAACCGGTCGCTGAACGGACCTTGCGCCAGTTGCGCTTTGTCATGCGGGCAGCGAGACGCTTACTGCGTCACCAGGGCCAACAGTCGCCGACACGACTGCCGGTTGACGAGCCCAAGCGGTCCGTCGAAACCCCGTACTTTCGAAGGCCGCTTGCATCCTGAACCATCGGACGGACTCACGCGGAGATGCAGTTCCTTTCCCCCGCTCTCGATGCCGGACAGACTTGAGCAAACTTGCGGATGATCGTGCTTCGTCGAGGTATTGCCCTGCCGACCGGACGCTCGCCCGACGTTCCGGCATCACTCGCGGCCGCCGCTCAAAGCTGGGCACGAACGCGGTGGATTCGCGAAGTCCGTATCAACTGCAAAAAGGCTTGCAGGATTGGGGAGTTGTCCCCACGACGATAAAGACAGGACAACTCGATTTCCCGCAACTGTGTCGATCTGAGCGGGCGGTACACAACGCCCGGCAGCCGAAGATTGACTGCCGATTCCGTGGTCACGCAAATGCCGAAACGGCTCGCAACCAATGCGATGCACGTCACCACGTCCTCGACTTCCTGCTCAACACGCAGTTGCACATTCTCGGCGCGAAACGCAGCGGCCACTTCCTGCGCGAGGCCATGCACAGGCGCGTTCGGATAAAGAATCATTCGCTCGTTGTCGAGATCCCGCAGCGTCACCGACTTCTTCGCGCACAGCCGATGTCCTTCGTACAGCGCGACCAGAAACGGTTCTCTCAGAACCCAATCAACCGCGATATCGGGTTCGTCGGGCACGAGACGATTGAAACCGATCGTGATGCGCCGCTCACGCAGCGCACTGATCTGCTCAGCCTTGGACATATTGTGCAAGCCAATTTTGACCTCGGGCCGTTCGGTATGAAACGCGGCGAGCAGCCGCGGAATGACGTTCAGAATCCCCGAACTGAAAATGCCGACGTCGAGCCGTCCCAAGTAGCCTTGGCCAGCCAATTGAGTCTGTTCCTCCGCACGCCGCGCAAGAGCCAGGATATTGGGCACCTCTTCCATCAACGCGCGACCCGCCTCGGTCAGCTCGGCGCCCTTCGTGGTTCGGACGAACAGTTGCGTACCTAGTTCCTGTTCGAGTGCACGGATGTTACGTGTGAGCGGCGGTTGCGCCATGTGCAGACGTTCCGCCGCCCGTCCGAAGTTCGCCTCCTCTGCTAGCGCCATGAAATAGCGCATCTGCTTCAGGTCCATATTTCCTCCAGGTACTGCGCAATCTCCGATACCCATTCGGTATCAATACGGGTCCAAACGGTATTGGACCGTCATGGCTTGCATCGTACATCATGACCTCGCTCATATCACGTCAGGAAACGAGTCATGCCAATCATCCACATCTCGCTCGTCGAGGGCCGCGACGCCCAAGCCGTCAAGGCGTGCCTTAAGGCAATCGCCCGCACCGTGCACGAAACCCTCGGCGTGCCCCTGGACAGCATTCGGGTCTTTGCAAACGAGGTGCCGTCGACACACTGGGCAATAGGCGAGCGTACCAAGGACGAACTCGGCGCCCCTGCTCTGGAGAATGGCAAATGACGCCCCTCCTTATCAAGGAAGCAGCTGCTGCGCTTGCAACTGCTCAGCGCAGCGGCAAATACCTCGCACCGTTGCGCGAAACGTACGATCAACTGAGTATCGACGACGCATACGCGATCCAGCGAGTGAACACCGAGCGTCGACTGGCCGAAGGCCGCCGCGTCGTCGGATGCAAAATCGGCCTCACATCGGTCGCCGTGCAGAAGCAGCTCGGTGTGGACCAGCCCGACTTCGGCATGCTCTTCGACGATATGGGGTATGGCGATGGAGAGCCGATTCCATCATCGATACTCACGCAGCCCAAGGTCGAATCCGAAGTCGCATTTGTCATCGGACGTGACATGACGATGGACAACCCCACTCAGGTCGACGTGCTCAACGCTATCGAGTACGCGCTGCCTGCGCTGGAGATTGTCGGCAGCCGAATAGCGGACTGGAATATTCGCATCACCGACACGATTGCGGATAACGCGTCCTCGTCGGCGTACGTGCTCGGCACCATCCCACGCAAATTATCTGAGTTCGACCTGCGCTTGTGCGGCATGGTGATGGAGCGACGCGGCGAGCCAGTATCGGTCGGCGCAGGAGCCGCCTGTCTGGGAAATCCTGTCAATGCGGTTGTCTGGCTGGCCCGGACGATGGCATCGCTAGGCCAGCCCTTGAAAGCCGGAGACCTGGTGCTTTCAGGCGCCCTCGGACCCATGGTCTCCGTCGTCCCCGGGGACGTGTTCGAAACTCGCATCCACGGACTAGGGTCCGTGCGCGCCGTGTTCGAACCGCTATCAAACAACGAGGTGCGCTCATGAGCAACACTGCCGAACTCGCCAAGCTGCTCGACGATGCGGCACTAAACGCAACGGAGGTCACGCGTTTCGATCGCGAGGGCCGTCTGTCACTTGATGAGGCATACCGTATTCAAGCCGAATCGATCCGCCGTCGACTCGACCGCGGTGAACGCCGCGTCGGTGTGAAGATGGGTTTTACCAGCCGGGCCAAGATGGTCCAGATGGGTCTGTCCGATGTGATCTGGGGAAGACTGACCGATGCAATGCAGATCGAGGAAGGGACAGCGATTGATCTTTCGCGCTTCATTCATGCCCGCTGCGAACCGGAAATCGCTTTCATACTGAAGCGGCCGCTCGAAGGGAATGTCACGGGACCTCAAGCCCTCGCGGCAGTGGAAGCGATCGCTCCGGCGATCGAAATCATCGATTCGCGCTACAAGGATTTCAAGTTCTCGCTGCCTGAAGTGATTGCAGACAACGCGTCCTCTAGCGGTTTTGTTATCGGCGCCTGGTGCGATCCGAAGATCGACTTTTCTAACCTCGGACTGACAGTGAGCATCGACGGGCGGGTCGTCCAGGTAGGATCCACCGCAGCGCTGCTGGGTCATCCTTTACGTTCGCTCGTAGCCGCCGCCCGTTTATCAGCGGAGGCTGGCGAGCCCCTTCAGGCCGGATGGATTGTCATGGCGGGCGGTGCTACGCCGGCGGAGTGGATCAAGCTAGGGCAGTACACGTCAGTCGATATGGAGCAGCTCGGCAGTGTTGGATTTCACGTCGCGGCGTGACCCCAAATCTCGGAGTGGATATGAACGAAAAGGTAAAAGTTGCGATCATCGGTCCCGGCAACATCGGGACCGACCTGATGATAAAGGTGATGCGCAACAGCCAGCACCTCGAAATGGCTGCGATGGTGGGTGTAGACCCGAAATCGGATGGGCTCGCGCGCGCTGAACGGATGGGCGTTGCGACGACAGCGGAGGGGATCGACGGGCTGTTGAAACTCGATGTGTTCAAGAACATCGATATCGTCTTCGACGCCACGTCGGCCAGTGCGCACAAGCATCACAACGATGTGCTGCAAAAGCACGGCGTGCAGGTTATCGATCTGACACCGGCTGCGGTTGGCCCATATGTGATTCCGGCGATCAATCTCGAGGCCGAAAATGCGTCCAACATGAACATGGTCACGTGCGGCGGTCAGGCGACGATTCCGATTGTTGCAGCCGTGTCGCGTGTCGCGAAGGTCCACTACGCGGAAATCGTCGCCTCTATCTCGAGCAGATCTGCAGGGCCGGGCACGCGGGCAAACATCGACGAATTCACTGAGACCACGCGTAGCGCAATCGAGACGCTGGGTGGCGCAACTCGCGGCAAGGCAATCATCGTGCTCAATCCAGCGGAGCCGCCATTGATCATGCGCGATACGGTGTTTGTATTGTCCGATCTGGTAGATGTGAACGCGGTTGAGGACAGCGTCGCACAGATGATTACCAGCGTGCAGGCTTATGTTCCCGGTTATCGCCTGAAACAGAAGATTCAGTTCGACATCGTCTCGCCGGAAAAGCCGCTGAACGTGCCGGGTCTCGGTGTAAAGCACGGGTTGAAGACGTCGGTATTCCTCGAAGTAGAAGGCGCCGCCCATTACCTGCCCTCGTACGCGGGCAATCTCGACATCATGACGTCCGCCGCGCTCGCGTGCGGCGACATGATGGCGCGCCGACGCCTCGCTGCCGGCGTGGTCCGAGGCCAGAAGGAGCCTATTCAATGACATCGCTCGACAAGAAACTCTATATCTCCGACGTAACGTTGCGTGATGGCAGCCACGCAGTCCGTCATCAATACAGCATTGCCAACGTCCGGGCAATCGCGAGGGCGCTTGATGAGGCCGGTGTCGACAGCATCGAGGTCGCGCACGGCGATGGCATCGAAGGGTCGAGTTTCAACTACGGTTTTGGTGCGCACAGTGACGTCGAATGGATTGCTGCAGCGGCGGAAAGCGTCAAAACCGCGAAGATAGCGACGCTGCTGATTCCCGGCATTGGCACCATCCATGATCTTCGCAACGCATACGATGCAGGCGCACGCGTCGTGCGCGTCGCCACGCACTGCACCGAAGCCGACGTGTCCCGCCAACATCTCGAATTTGCTCGCGAACTCGGCATGGATTCCGTCGGATTCCTGATGATGAGCCACATGACCACGCCGCAGAAACTTGCGATGCAGGCGAAGCTGATGGAGCGCTACGGCGCGACCTGCGTCTATGTCGTGGATTCGGGCGGCGCACTTGGCATGGCGGACATCCGGGACCGTTTCCGCGCTTTCAAGGACATATTGAACCCAGAGACCCAGACCGGTATGCACGCACACCATAACCTGAGCCTTGGCGTCGCGAACTCGCTGGTCGCCGTCGAAGAAGGTTGCGATCGCATCGACGCGAGTCTTGCCGGGATGGGTGCGGGCGCAGGAAACGCACCGCTTGAAGTGTTTATCGCCGCAGCGCAACGTCTGGGCTGGAATCACGGCTGCGACCTGTACCGCCTGATGGACGCGGCCGACGATCTGGTGCGTCCGTTGCAGGATCGTCCAGTGCGCGTTGACCGGGAGACGCTGGCGCTCGGCTATGCCGGCGTGTACTCCAGCTTTCTGCGGCACGCCGAACTTGCTGCAAGCAAGTATGGTTTAAAGACAGTCGATATCCTCGTGGAACTCGGCCGGCGCAAGATGGTTGGTGGCCAGGAAGACATGATCGTCGACGTGGCTCTGGATCTTTTGAGCCACGGCGCACACAAGCGTGATAGAAGCGCATTACATCGTGCATAGATATCGGGCCGTAGCAACAGCGCTTGCGACCGGATTATTCGGTCCAATGCCTGCTACGCGCAGATGCTGCAATTGACCGGCGACGAGCCAACGACGATATGTACGAGTTTACAGCCCCTTTTCAAGACCCGTCCGGTTCACCGATTCGTGAGCTGTTCAAGTATCTTGCCGAACCCGGGATGATTTCATTCGCAGGCGGTTATCCAGCTAGCGACCTTTTTGACGTCGACGGTTTGGCATCTGCCCAAAAGCGCGCTTACCGGAATTCGAACCGCTGTCTGCAGTACGGACCGACGGACGGACTGCCTGAGCTAAAGAGTGAGCTGGTAAATCTGATGGCCCGTCGCGGCGTAACCTGTGAGCCGGGCGAACTGCTCGTGACGACGGGTTCCCAGCAAGGACTGGATTTACTGTTGCGCGTTCTCGTCGCGCCAGGCGATGTTGTAGTCACCGAACAACCAGCTTATCCCGCGACGTTGCAGGCCCTGAAGCTTCAACATGCCCAGATCGTTACGGCGCAGGTAGATGGCCATGGCATCGATGTAGAAAACCTCGCTGCGCATCTTGAATCGGGAGCAGTGCCGCGACCGAAGCTGCTGTACACGGTGCCAACATTCGCGAACCCGACCGGCGCAACCATCACGCGGGAACGACGCATCGAATTGCTCAAGCTTGCTGTCAAGTACCGGTTCGTTATCGTTGAAGACGACCCATACGGCGATCTGCGTTTTTCGGGAGACACCGTCCCATCAATTCTTGCGTTGACGGCGGAAGTCGAGGGTTCGCGCGACTGGGTGGTCCATTTTGCAAGCCTCTCAAAGATTGTCGCGCCGGGAGTGAGAGTGGGCTGGTCAATTGCGCCGGCTGAAATCACGCGACGTTGTGTCATCGCGAAGCAGACGGTGGACCTATGTAGCGCTCCATGGACCCAAGCGATCGCGGCGGAATATCTGGCGGACGGCGCTCTGGAGCGCCATCTGCCGCGCATCACCACGACGTATCGACGCAAGTGTGACGCGCTGTGCAATGAACTGCGCTGGCAACTGGACGATGCCATTCAGTTTCATCAACCCGAAGGCGGGATGTTCGTGTGGGCGCGAATCGAAGGTATCGATTCATCGGAACTCCTCTGGCACGCAATCGAAAACAAGGTCATCTTCGTCCCAGGTAAGGCGTTCTTCGCCGATAAGCTGGACGTAGCATCACTGCGTCTTTCATTCGCTGCCCCCGGCGTTGAGGAGATTCAGGAAGGCGCAAGGCGGCTGAAGCGTGCGTATGAAGCAGCACTCGCAGCGGGCACATCATCGGTCCAATCCTCCGGGTCGTAAAGGAACGGGAAAAGAAGGTTTGATGCGGTGAAGCGGATCTCCGCCCACACGTAGTCGCTCGTTAACATCCGGCCCATCTCGGCCCGCTAGCACAAAAAACAAGGTGTAAACACGTTTCACCAATAATCCAGATCAACTGTGGAGGTAGACATGCAGGATTACTCATTAAAAAAGAGCCTCAAGCAACGACACATCACGATGATCGCGCTAGGCGGCGTCATCGGCGCAGGTCTGTTCGTCGGCTCCGGCTCCATTATTGCAACCGCCGGACCCGCGGCGATTCTGTCGTACCTGATCGGGGGCGTCATGGTGACGCTGGTCATGTTCATGCTCGGCGAAATGGCGTCCCGCAATCCTGACAGCGGCTCGTTCTCCACGTATGCGAACAGCTATCTCGGCGAATGGGCCGGCTTCGCAGTCGGCTGGCTTTACTGGTTCAAGTCGATGATTACGATCACCGTGGAGGCGATCCTGCTCGGCGCGATCCTTCACGACTTCCTGCCATGGCTACCGGTCCCGGCTGGCGCGCTGTTCATGCTGATCGCGCTGATGGCGACCAACGCGTATTCGGTGCGCGCGTTCGGCGAAGCCGAATACTGGCTGTCGTTTGCGAAGGTCGCAACGATCATCGTGTTCATGGTGCTCGGCGCGTCGATCCTGTTCGGCCTCCAGCCGGGCATCCCCGCGCCGGGGCTCCTGAACCTGACTGACCACGGTGGCTTCATGCCCAACGGCATTTCGCCCGTGATCTCCGGCGTGATGGTCGTGATCTTCTCGCTTGGCGGCAGCGAAATCGCGGCAGTGGCCGCAGGTGAATCCGAGAACCCGAGCAAGAACGTGATCCGCGCCATCAAGAGCGTGATCTTACGCGTGATGGTGTTCTACGTCGGCTCGGTGTCGATTTTGATCCTGTGCATGCCTTGGACCGACAAGGCCAATCTGAAATCGCCGTATGTCTCGCTGTTCAGCATGGCGGGATTCACCGGCGCGGCCGTTGCGATGAAGATCGTGCTCTTCGTGTCGTTCATGTCGGTGATGAACTCGTTCCTGTTCTCCAATTCGCGCATGCTGTTCTCGCTGAGCCAGCGCGGCCATGCGCCCGCGATGTTCGGCCGCACGAACGCGAAAGGCGTGCCGATGAACGCGCTCGTGCTGTGCCTCGTGGTTTGCGTGTCGATCCTCGGCATTCACTTCCTGAGCGGCGGCGACCTGTTCCTGATGCTCGCGAAGAGTAGCGGCGCGTTCGTCATGATCGTGTGGATCTTCATTATCGTCGCGCACTTCGCGATGCGCCGGCAGACGAAGCACGAGCAACGCGACCCGGCTTCGTTCCGTGCATGGTTCTATCCAGTGTCGAACTGGGTCGCGCTGCTTGCGCTGGTCGCCGTACTCGGGTCGCAGGCATTCAACCCGGAATCGCGCTTCCAGTTCTGGTTCGCGGTATCGACGGCGCTCGCGATCGTCGCGTGGTACTACGTGCGGCGCAGGCATCCGTCGTTCGGGCAGACGTCCGGCGCGAAGGTGCGCTGACATTGCGGCCCCCGGGCGGGCATTCAGCCGAATAGAACGACCTCGTGCGCCATGCCGTTCATGAGCAGGTGTGCGACGGTCGTTCGGACGACCTCGAACGAGTGTTTACCGGCATCTCCAAGTGGGTCGACATGCCTCAAGGAGCCTCTCTCAACGAGCCGACCCTGCCACGCGGATTCAGTCCGCGAAAATTCCACGAGCAAAAGGTCGCAGCGTAAGGTACTGCGTTTCCCGGACTTTAAATAGCCGAATGCGATTTTTGAACTGATTCGTGCCGAACTCTACTCAGCGCTTTCTTTGCAAACTCCTCATTCCAAAGGACGAAAAACGTCATCGAACTTCGAGAGATCGGGCATCTTCATAAGCGGCTGCTGATCGAGCGTGGCGATATACGCTCTCCAGTCCGACATGATGCGGTCCCGCTCGGCGTCCGGGCAATATGGAACGTGGTAACCCACAAACGGCTCGACGACATCGAATCCGACATATCCAAGGGTGCCTTGAAAGAAGTGACGCATCATGCCGCGCACGAGTTCGCCGTGCAATGCGCGTGGACCGAACATATGATCGCGGCCGCCCAGTGTGATCGCAGTCACCGCCCTCTTTCCAACCATGCTGCCGCGCTCATAGATTCGCTTTCCGCCATAAAACGCACCGGATAAGAACACCCGGTCGATCCAGCCTTTCAGTATGGCGGGCGTCGAGAACCAGTAGACAGGAAAAACGAATACCACTGTATCGGCCGCGAGAACCCGGTCCACTTCGCGCACGATATCGGCATTCAACGTGCCCTGTTTCAGCCCGTGGCGCTGTTCCAGCGAGTAGACAAGATAGTCGGGATCGGATCGCGACTCGAAGTCGTTCGCAGAAGCGACCGGATTGAAACGTTGTGCATAGAGGTCAGATAGCGTCACCGAGCAAGACCGGCCTTCGAACTCTTCGATAGCCGCGTGAGCCAGGGCCGTGCAGAAAGATTTCGGCTCCGGGTGAGCATGGACGATCAGGACATTATTCATTCGACCTCTCCAGATTGCTTACCGGAATAGCGAACGCGATTGGCCGCTTCTGGAATCAGAACGTTCAGCGCCTCGAGTTCGAACGACGCTGCCTGTTTTGCGCTCCGATGCGCACCGTCATCAATCAGTCGCCGTATTTGCCGCATGACGTGAGGCTGTTTGTCCGCGATCTCTGCGGCGTATGCCTGCGCCAGGACGTCGACCTCGGAAGAGTCCGCCAGCCGCGATATAAATCCCGCTGAAAGTGCTTCCTCTGCACCGATCACTCTCGCGGACATCAGCCAGTCGCGCGCACGAAGATCTCCCACCCGTCGCGCAAGCACTGCGCTGGCGCCAGCCTCGGGAACGATACCTAGCCGAGCGAAGGGAAAACAGAATGTCGCCGAATGGGATGCAACGACGTAGTCGGCACTCAGAAGCAAGGTCGCCCCGAACCCTACCGCAGCACCGCGCACGGCCGCGGTGAACGGCTTATCGAGCCCGAGAAGCGCCGTTATACACCGTATGATCGCGCCATTTTCGGGCTGAGGCCAAAGCGTCGCGAAAGCTCCGATATCATGCCCCGCACAAAAACAGTCGGACGTTCCTTTAATTAGCACGGAGGCAACACGGTCGTCGGACCGGGCCTGGACGAATGCGTCGGCCAGCGCGCCGAACATTGACTCGTCCAACGCATTGCGCTTCTCAGGTCGGTTCAAGCTAATGGACATGACACCGTCGAGCCACTGCACGGAAACACGTTGGTTCATTCGTTTCCTCCTCCTGGTTTATTCATGCGGACGCTCGCCATTGATGCGCAGGAGCCGACAAAGCGGCCAACAACGTATCCCGCTTTGCCATCACCTCATCAATCGCTCTTTCTTTGACATGCCCGTAACCGCGAATCGAGTCGGGAAGCTTTGCCAATTCGATGCACACGTCCGGCTTATCGGCGAGATGCGTTAGCGCGGTTCTGATCCACAAGCGGTACTCACGGATCAGCGCGCGCTCCCGTCTCCTTTCTGCGGTGTGGCCGAACGGGTCGAATGGTGTTCCCCGCAAGATCTTCAGTCGTGCCAGCAGCGGAAAAACGTGGCCGAGCCAGGGACCAAACTCTTTTTTGATAAGTTCGCCCTTCTCGTTCTTGCGCGATAGCATCGGCGGAGCAAGGTAATAGCGAATCTTGAAGTCTCCCTCGAACTGGTTTTCAAGCGATTTTTTGAATCCGGGCAACGAGTACAACCGTGCTACCTCATACTCGTCTTTATAGGCCATCAGCTTATACAGGCCCTCGGCAACAGCCAAGATAAAGGCCTCTCGCTTGCCGTGCGATCCGACTTGCGCCGTAATCTCACTGACAAAGGTCTCATACTCGCGCGCATAGCGTTCGCTTTGATATGCAGCGAGCAGCGACACTCTCGACTGGATCAGTTCGTCCAGCACCACCTTTTTCTTCTGGCGCCAGACAATCACCGATTCGACTTCCTCACCGGCGGCAAAGCGGGCGGGATTGACCGCGAGCCAGCGTCCGATCTGGAATGCCAGCTTGTTCTTCTTGACGGCTTGACCGTTGAGTTCGATCGCGCGCTCTATCGACTCGCGAGCCAATGGGATCAAACCCTGCTGCCACACGAAACCCAGCATGATCGCGTTGGAAAATACAGTGTCTCCCAGATGTCGTCTGGCAATCTCCTGTGCGTCGACCCAGTCGACGAAGTCGTCACCGCACACTGACTCCACATGCGATTTCAGTTCCGCCTCAGGCAATTGCCAATCGCGGTTGGCGACAAACGCTGAGGTGGGGGAAGTCTGTCCATTGATAACGACGCGCGTTTTGCCTTTTCTTATTCTCGAGAGCGTGTCGGGCGCCGCCGTCACGACAAGATCGCAGCCAATGATGACATCCGCTGAGCCCGATGGAATTCGCGACGCATACATGCGCTCCCGCTTCGATGCTAGTCGCACGTGACTCCACACCGCGCCACCTTTCTGGGCCAGGCCTGCCATGTCGAGAACGGTACATCCACGTCCTTCCAGGTGCGCCGCCATACCGAGCAGATTGCCGATCGTCACGACGCCTGTTCCGCCGACACCGTTGATCAAAATGTCCACGGTGTCGGTCATTGCCGGTGAAGCGGGATATGGTAGTTCAGGCCAGTCTGCCATCATGGCTTCAGGAGATTTCTTCGTTTGGCTCGATCGAAGCTTCCCACCCTCGACTGAGACGAAACTCGGGCAGAAACCTTGCACGCATGAGAAGTCTTTATTGCAGCTCGACTGATTGATCTGGCGCTTTCGCCCCAACGGCGTGTCGAGCGGCTCGACCGAGAGGCAATTGCTTTGGACAGAGCAATCGCCACAGCCTTCGCAAACTTCGCTATTGATCGCAACGCGCTTCGCCGGATCGGGATAAGTGCCTTTCTTCCGGCGACGCCTCTTCTCGCTAGCGCAGGTTTGATCGTAGACGAGCACTGACACCCCTTCGTAATCACGAAGGTTGCGCTGCACGGCGTCGAGTTCTGAACGGTCGTGAACGGTGGTCCCCGCCGCGAATGTGGTGCCACTTATGCGATATTGTTCGATATCGTCGCTGACCACGGCAATTCGTCGCACGCCCTCTGCGGCAACCTGGCGCGTGATGCCGTCGACGGTTAATTCGCCATCGACTGGCTGACCGCCAGTCATCGCAGCGGCGTCGTTATAGAGTATCTTGAAGGTCATCGAAACACGCGCCGCGACCGCCTGACGAATTGCGAGCGAACCCGAATGGAAGTAAGTTCCGTCGCCAATGTTCGCGAAGATATGTTTGCGCGTAGAGAACTGCGCCTGGGCGACCCAAGGAACACCTTCGCCACCCATATGCGTATACGACTCGGTGCGACGGTCCATTGAGCTCGCCATATAGTGGCAGCCGATACCAGCCGTTGCGCGCGATCCCTCTGGGACGCGAGTAGAAGTATTGTGCGGACAACCGGAACAGAAGAAAGGCTTTCTGATCGCGCCCGCGACGGCCTGCACCCGGCCAACGGCCTCGAGCGCAGCTAAGCGCGCCTCGATCTCCCGCTTCCGCGTTTCCGTCCAGCCCGCTTGCGCTCGCAACCGGGCGACGATCGCGCCGGCAACTTCCACGGGCGTCAACTCATAGTCGCTTCTTAACAGGCAGGCTTCTCCAGAGCGATTCCATTCGCCACCAATCGCTCCACTGCCCTTACCGGAGACGCGAACCAGCGGAAGCCCATTCAATGCATCGGAATAAAGCTCGTCCTTGATTTGCTGTTCGATGATCGGACGCTTTTCCTCGACGACAAGAAGTTCATCGAGGCCTGCCGCGAAGTCCCGGAGAATCGTCGGATCCAGAGGCCACACCATGCCGATTTTAAGCACAGCTAGGCCATTTTTCTCGATATCGTCGTCACTCAAACCCAGTAACCTGAGCGCCTCCATGACGTCGTTGTATGCCTTGCCGGCGCACATGATCCCCAGCTTCGATTTCGGCCCTTTGATCCGAATGGAGTTGAGACGATTCGCCCGGCAAAACGCCAACGCCGCAGGCAGCCTTTTACGTACGATTCGCGGCTCCTGTTCGGCCCATACATCGGGCGAACGGATGTGAAGATCATCGTCGGCGGCAAATTCTTTGTCGGGCAACCGAATGTCGATCCGATGAGGATCGACGTCGGCAACGGCGGATGTTTCGATCACGTCGGACACACATTTCAATCCGATCCACAGTCCCGAATATCGCCCCATTGCGATGCCGAGCACACCAAAGTCGAGATAGTCCTGCACACTCGCCGGATAGAGAACCGGAATGAACGCGGCAATCAATGCCTGTTCGCTCTGATGTCCAAAAGTGGATGACTTGGCAGTGTGATCGTCCGCTGCCGCAACCAGCACACCGCCAAGAGCCGATGTGCCGGCACCGTTGCCATGCTTCAAGGCGTCGCCGCTGCGATCTACGCCCGGCCCTTTGCCGTACCACATCGAAAAGACACCCTCGACCGTGGACTCCTGCGGAAAGAGCGCTAGTTGCTGGGTGCCCCACACCGCAGTCGCCGCGAGATCTTCGTTGATAGCGGGAAGGAACTTGATCTGATGCTGCTTGAGCACAGCTTCGGCCGACCAGAGTGCGGTGTCGAAGCCCGCCAACGGCGAGCCGCGATAGCCGGAAACGAATCCGGCAGTATTCAGTCCGGCGTCATTGTCGCGTATGCGCTGATTGATCATCACGCGAATGAGCGCATGCGAGCCGCTCATGTACGCGTAGCCCCGCTCCTTTCGATACTTGTCATCGAGGCTGACCTCAGAAGTTGGCGCTGTCTCGACTTCGATCACCGGATTGTTCATTGCCGTCTCCTTCCGTATTTTTTCATCGACCGAAGTCGAGCCGGGTTCGAGTATAGGACTCGACTTTCTTCAGGAAAACAGCACCGCATGTCTATGGCGGTTGGAAAGCGCTAAACGGTCTTCAACTCCTGCTACTCAAAACTAATCGCTTTAAGCTGGAAGTGATCTGTAGCTCCGTACCGAAGTAAAAAGTGCTCGGCGGCCGGCGAGAATCGATTCTTTTTCGAATGCCATTCGTTTTTTCGCTCATGGCAGATATGGTCGACCGTCTTCACGCAAGAGGACACATTGTCAAAGCGGCAATATGAACTTCCGAACGGCGTTCCACCAGATACCGTTAATCGAATTGGTCGAGAGACAGCATAGCTGCGGGCGCGCCGCCGAACAGCTTATGGATATTCATCGATTGGACCGACAAGCCGCATCGCGCGTAAAACGGTGGCACATAATTGAGCCGATCTCGTCGCAAACTTAACTGCACGATATGCTGCACGCGCTACAGGCGTTTATGCCGGAAGGTGTGGAATGGACTCGGCCGGAAGGCGGAATGTTCGTCTGGCTACAACTGCCGAGTGGCATGGATAGCAGCAGGCTTCTGCAGGACGCATTGGACAGTCATGTCGCATTTGTGCCAGGCGGCACGCGAACGACGTTACTCGACAGGGCTCGGCCCGCGCTCGAGATAAGTAGACAACGCAATGTAGCTTCGTGTGCCGGTGAAACCCTCGATAGAGTGAATCCGCTCCAATAGATCCTCGAGCGTCTGCGTATCCCGCGTACGGACCTTTAGCAGCATGGCACTATCGCCCGTCACGGTGTGGATCTCTTCAACATCGGGGAGTTCTTTCAACTTGAGGAGATGGCGCGTGACGAGATAACTCGGCGTGTCGACGTGCACGAAGGCAAGCAATGGTCTGCCCAGCTTAGAGCCGTCGAGCGAACAAGCTGTCTTCTTGATGACGCCTTCGCGCTTAAGTCGTTTGACACGCTCATGCACCGCCGGCGCAGACAGATACAGCAGGGCTCCCAATTCGGCGTAGCTTCGGGTGGAATCGTCTGCGAGCAGGTTGAGCAGTTTGCGATCCGTTGCATCGAGTTTTGCCGGTGCGGAGGTGATCTGCCGCATACCCTGCCCTTCTGCGGTCTCTCGCGCCGTCGCTTCCTTACCTGTGGCCATCTTGATCTCACACGGATTGTCGGTGTCTGGTCGCTCAAGCATAGACCATTACCTGAATGCCATACAAGGAAATAGGGCTTTCCTCTAAGCAGATCAAGCTCACTCGATGAATTGGCTCGACTTTATCAAGCAACTCACTGGAGCGCCGCGGAGTGCGGGCTGGATTGGGAGCACGGTGAAGGGACAATCCGACAAAGTACCGCCGCGAGTGTCTTCGGTAAGCTGAAGTACTGGACGGACCTCGCCGTCCCGCTAACAAAAGCGACCATTCATGCAGTTATTTCGCACCCCTTGGCATCACGCGCCAATATGGCGACCCGAAGGCGTGAATCTCGTTGCGTTCGCTTTAGCCGCGCATGACGAACTGTCTGCACGACCGGCGCGATTGCAGCGAGCTTTACGCGGCTTCTGCCAACTCTGGCCAGGCTGCCGTTTCGACTGCACGCTCGCGCAGATGTCGCCGCGCGACGTCCTCAAACTGTTCGTGCCACCGCGCAACGTCGCCCTCATCATGGACGTCTTCCAGTTCTTGCAGGAGCGCGATAACGCGTGGTTCGTAAGCGTTGACGCCCGACATTGCCAACGCGCGAAGCAATGGACCACCCTCGCCCGCCTGGTAGTACCCAATACCGAATTCTTCCAACGCGGGCGAGTAGTGCTCGTCGTGAATCAGCGCGCCGATCGCGCAGCGGCGGCCATCGCGCCCACGCAACCGACAACTGCCGCTGTCGTCTTCCGACACTGCCATTTGCGCGAGGAGATGCGAGCGAACCGTTGTGAAGATCTGCTGGAGGCTTGTCATGAAACTGCTCCGCATCTTCACGCAGCGCGCTGCAAGCTATTCGCCGACAGTCCGAATCTGCGCGCGATAGAGCGCAGCCGCTCGTCCCATTCCCAGATGCCGAAGACGTCATGAACGTTCTGCAGACAGCTCAACAATTCGACGGTCTGTGGCGAATAGATGTTGAGGCGTGCGCGCAACAGTGCGCGCTTCAGTGCCGCGACCCCCGCGTCCATGTAGGTGGGAATCTGCAGAGCGTCGGCGAGGACATAGCGAACCGGCACTCCTTCCATCGACGTGCGGTAATCAATCGGACGGATCATTGCGCCGATCGGGCATCCGCCGCAACGGCCGCGGTACGCGCCGCCGCCCCGCGGAAGCAGCGCGGCATTGCCCTGGTTCATAAGATGCGCCACGCTCGAATCGAAGATCTGTTGATGAGTAAGAAATCCCGCTGCCACGGCTTTGCTCCGACGAATTAAACATGTACACACTATCGTCCGCTGGCGCGTTACCTTGTATCCAGAAAAACCCTGTTTTTACCTAAATCGAACAAAAGTACGCGTAATTTGTACCGAAAAAAGGGCGGACTGAGCGTTCGCTGATCCATGTTCGACGCCGCTGTCAGTGTGCCGTTAAGATGTGAGCGCGAGTGCATGAATTGGCGCGGTCCCCAAGCGCGGCAACCACTGCATTGGTAACCCTCAACAAGATCCAAACTCAACACCAAGCGGCCGGGCAATAGACAGCAATATTCTCGCTATGGAAAACCGGCAAGTTGCCTATCAACATCGATTTCGCTTTTTCTCCCATTGTCGATACGTTGTGCAAGAAAGCGTGCTCGCCTACAAGGCGCTCGTGCGCTCGTTCCCGTCTTTCAACGTAATTCACAGTGCGCTCGACAAATCCGATTTACGTATCAGGAGTACTTAGGAGAGTGCGGATCGTCATGTTTTCCCGAACTTCCAGGACCATGCAAGGGATCGCGCGGCCGACTTGCCAACAAAATGGTCCGCTACTATTGTCCCCTAGTCCACACATGGACATGTCACGACATGCCTTTAGCATAATTGCGGCTCGGCTCATACCTTGCTCGTGCAAACGTGTATAAATATTCCAGATCGCCTGTGTTTTACTCTGCCACGCGAGCGACACTCGCATGGAGTTATTGAAGATGACCACAAGTCAAGATCCGCAAGTCGAAAGCGATATCGCCGTACAACTCGCAGCCGAGCGTTCTACCAACGCCCGGCTACTCAAACTTATTAACGCCCACTCGAAGATCGCGGCGACCAAGCTGAATCTGGATACCTTCTTTTCCGTAGTCACCGACGCGCTGCTCGATCTGGTGCCCGCGGCGCACGCATCGGTAGTGGAATGGGTCGACGGCGACGACATGGTGTACCGCGCATGCAGCGGGTCGATAGCGCGGCACGTCGGTTTGCGCCTGAAGCGTGAGGGAAGTCTCTCGGGTCTGTGCTCTGTCGAGAACAAGCTGCTCTATTGCCGCAACACTTCCAACGACCCACGCGTCGACAGGCAGGCGTGCGAGCGAGTGGGAGCCGCTTCGATGATCGTCGCGCCGCTTGCCTACCACGCGGAAGTGGCAGGCGTCGTCAAGCTGATGGCCGACACGCACGATGCGTTCTCTGCCGAAGACATTCAAACTCTCGAGCGGATCACTTCGCTCGTCGCGTCCGGTATGGCGCATCAGCGCGTATTTGCCGAGAACCAGACGCTGATCGAAGAAAACGCGATCACCATCGCAAAGCTCCGCACCGAAATCGGTTTGCGCGAAGCCGCGGACAAGAGGCTCGCCTCTTCCCTGCGCCGCCGCAGACTCGTGCTCGACACTACGCATGACGCTTTCATTTGTACGGACTCGAACGGCATCATCATCGACTGGAACGATGCGGCGAACCGCACGTTCGGCTATTCACGCGACGCCGTGATCGGCCAGCCCATGCTGTCACTGCTATTCCCCGAGCGCTGCAAGGCTGAGTACGCTCAGTTGGACATCTTCGAGTTCGACCGGAAGCAGCCCGGACACAGTCCGCGCACGGAACTGACCGCCGCGCGAAGCGACGGCAGCGAATTCCCGGCAGAACTTTCCGTGGCCGCTGTGCAATATGACGGCAGTAAAGAACTCGCGTACTTCGTGCGCGACATCACCGAGCGCTTTAACGCGCGCGATCTCGACAAGCGCTTTCGTGTGCTTGTCGATGCGATCAGCGATTACGCTATCACGTTGCTCGACGCCGACGGGTTCATCACCACCTGGAGTGCCGGGTCCGTGCATGTAATGGGCTACCATGCCGACGAAGTGATCGGCAAGCCACACTCGCTTTTCTACACGCCCGAAGACGTGTCAGTGGGCAGGCCGCAGAAAGACCTCGACCAGGCCGCGCGCGAAGGCCGCAGCGAAATGGAAGAGTGGCGTGTGCGCAAGAACGGCACGAACTTCTGGGCCAACACCATCGTCACGGCGCTGCGCGATCCCAACGGCGCGCTGCAAGGCTTTGCGAAGATCACGCGCGACATGTCGCGGCGGCGGCGCATGGAAGAACTCGAAGCATCCAGCCAGCGTATGAGCCAGTTCCTCGGCCTGCTGGGGCATGAATTGCGTAATCCTCTCGCTCCACTGCGCAACGCCGTTAGCATGCTGCAACTCAAATCGAAGGGCCACGAAGCATTTCTGCCAGAACACGAGCTTATAGACCGTCAGCTGTCGCACCTCACCCGTCTGGTCGACGATCTGCTCGACGCCGGGCGCGTGACGCTCGGCCGCGTACACATCACGCCTACGCCGTGCGCGTTGCAGGCAGTCGTTCAGCTCAGCATAGAAGGCAGTGCGCCGCTTCTGGCCGCGCGTAACCAGACATTGAACGTGTCGATGCCCGATGAGCCGATGCGCGTGAACGGTGACCTCACGCGCCTCGTGCAGGTCGTGCAGAACCTGCTGAACAACGCATCAAAGTTCAGTCCCATTGGTGCGTCAATCGACTTGACGGTATTTCGATCAGCACGGCTACTCGCCATTCGTATTGACGACCCCGGCCGCGGCATCGAGCCCGATGCGATCGATGCGATGTTCAATCTATTCGTGCAGGAAACGCCAACCGAAGAACAGGCCGATAAAAGTGGCCTTGGCATTGGACTCACGCTCGCGCGTGCAATCGTGGATCTGCACGGCGGACATATCGACGCGCGTAGTGCAGGACGCGGCAAAGGCAGTTCGTTCACAGTATGGCTGCCGGGGTACGAAAGCGAAGTTGCCGACGAAGAGACACGCGAGAATCCGCCCGTCGCACCGCCGCAAGCAAACCTGCGCGTGCTCGTTGTCGACGACAACAACGACTCTGCGGACAGCATGGCCGCGCTCGTCGAAGTGCTCGGCCATGAATCGCGCGCAGTGTACGACGGCGCCGCTGCCGTCGAGCTCGCGAAACAGTGGCAACCGGCGCTTGTCCTTCTCGATCTTTCGATGCCGAAGATCACCGGCTTCGATGCGTTACCGCAGATCCGCGCAGCCCTGCACGAGCCCGGCGCGGTGATCGCGGCAATGACAGGACTCGGCACCAGCGAAGACCGCGCGCGGACCGCAGCAGCAGGCTTCGATTTGCATCTGACCAAACCGGTCGGTCTCGACGATCTGGAAGATGTGCTGCGTCTTGCAGGCAAGAGCTCTGTGACCTGAGAGTGCGATGTGTGTCGGCTCGCACGGCGCTCAGGTCATTTCATATCGGCCGGCTCACACGAGCCTAACTCCTGCTCGAAAAAAGGTCGGCCACAACGGAGCGCAACCAGCGATTGCCCGCCTCGTGATGGTACTTCGCATGCCAATGCTGCCGGACCGCGAATTTATCGACCTGGAACGGACAGGAGTGAACTGCAATGTCGTTCACTCTTGCCAATGTCTCGCCGATGTTTCGCGGCAACGTGGCGATCAGATCGGTCGACTTGATGATCGAGCCGAGCCCGAGCATGCCCGGAAGCTCGAGTACAACATCGCGTTCTATGTTCTCGCGCAACAGCGCCTGCTCGAGCAATTGCGCGCCCGTCCCGGCAGCAATGGTCACGTGCCCCTCGCGACAGTACTGCTTGATGCTGAGCCTGGTGCGCACACGTGGATGGTCAGGATTGGCGAGACAGACCCAATCCTGCATATAGAGCTGTTGCTGATACATGCCACTGCCGAGCCACGGTATATGCCCGATCGCCAGATCGGCTTCGCCGGATTCGAGCGCGCGCTCCGTGTTTCCATCGATTCTGGCGGCTTCCAGCCGGATACCCGGCGCGTGGGCGCGCACGTGTGCCAGCATCCTGGGAAGCAGCGTGATGTGACTTGCATCCGTCATGCAGATGCGAAACCGGCGCTTTGCCGTGTTCGGATCGAACGATATCTCCCACGCCGAAAACCGCCGAAGCGACTCAAGGATCTGCCTGCACGGTCCGATCAGCGCATCCGCCTGCGGCGTCGGCGTCATCCCGCCTGGTGTACGGACGAACAGCGGGTCCTGCAGGTGTTCCCGCAGACGCCCCAGCCAGATGCTGACCGTGGGCTGACTCTGCCCAAGCTGCTCGGCAGCACGCGTGACGCTCCGCACGTCGTACAGCAGGTCGAAGAGCTGCAGTAGCTTGAGATCAGGTAGCTCGGGGCTATTCATGGCGATATTGTCGAAAGTAATGTCGCCATTGTATTCATTGAATTATGCTTAAGCGCACACTCCTGTATCTTGCACCCCGCGCCTCGCCCGGCGCATCAGCTATCAGGCGGCAGCCGACACTGCCGCCCGCAGTCCGAGCGAGTAGCTGTCTATACCAAATCCGCAAATCTGTCCCTTCACGATCTCGGCGAACACCGAATGATGGCGAAAGGCTTCGCGCGCGTGAATGTTCGACATATGAATCTCGACGATGGGTACGGTCAGGATGGCGAGCGCGTCCCTAATGCCATAGCTATAGTGCGTCCATGCGCCGGCATTGATCAGCACGCCATCGACTTTATCGACGAAAGCCTGATGGATCCGCGCACACATGTCCCCTTCGCTGTTGGTCTGGTAACTCTCCACCGTCACGCCAAGCTCCGTGGCCAGCGCCTGAAGTTGAGCATCGATATCGGCGAGCGTGGCAGTTCCGTATTGAACCGGATCGCGCTTGCCGAACATGTTGTGATTAATGCCGTGCAGCATGAGGAAGGTTTTCATGAGTTATCCATACGATGTTTAGACTGGCGTCGTTTCGACAACGGCGCCGGTTTTCGCTGCCATCACGACCGCTTCGGTAATGCGCAGATTTTGCAGGCCGTCGCGCGCGGTAACGATGGGTTTCGCCTCGCCTCGCACGACTTGCCCGAAGTGTTCCATCTGATACTTGAGAGGATCGTCGCGCATCACGGCCTCCACGCCGACATCGAACGGCTTCCACCAGGATCGATCCTCAGGTTTCCCGTAGGTCTTGAGGCGCATGGTCGGAATCGACAATGATCCGAATGTGCCGGCGATCACATAACAGTCTTCGTCAGCGTAGGACGCGTAGGCCTTGTTCTCTTGCGACGTCTGTTCCCAACTCCGCGCGCTGGCGGCCGTATCCGATAAAAGGAACGTGCCGAGTGCGCCGTTCCCGAAACGCAGATTGACGGCGACGGTATCCTCGACTGCATAGCCGCGCGTCGCGTTTGACGAAAACGCCTGGACCGCCACGATGTCGCCGCATAGCATTCGCAGGTTGTGGATGTCGTGAATCATGTTGAGCAGAATCGGTCCTGCGCCCGGTTCCTTGCGCCACGGCGCGTCCTCGAAATACTCATCGGGCTTGAAGAACATTGCGCTGCCCATAACCGCAACTATCGAGCCGAGCCTACCTTCGTCGATGATCGCCTTTGCGCGCGCCATGATCGGGCTGTGCGCGCGGTGATGACCGATCAGCACGCTCGCGCCATAGCGGTCGGCATCGGCGACGAGTGCTTCTGCCTCGTCCACCGTGGACGCTATCGGCTTCTCCAGCAGCATCGGCACACCTGCCTGCATGCTCAAGCGCGCGTGTTCCAGGTGAAGCGTGTTCGGCGTTGCAAGAACCACACCGTCGGGACGATCTTGTCTGAAGAGTTCACCGAGCGAGCGGTAATGCGGCACATGTGCTTTCGCGGCAATGTGGGCCGCCGCGTCCGACGGATCGACCACCGCCGACAGGACGCAAGTCGCGCTTTCCCGGACAACACGAATATGCTCGAGACCGATATAGCCGGCACCCGCTACGGCGATACGCGTTTTCTTCATATCACTCTCCGTGTCTTCCGAGCCGGCGTGAATCGCCCACATCGAGGTCAGATTGAACACGATAGCGAACGCGACGACCGGTTATAAGCCACAGCCTACTCGCGATAACGAAATTCCGTCATATGTCTCGCTTTGAACGCGGTGTTTTCTCGTCGCGTCAATCCAGCGGAACCGTGAGCTGGTCGATGATCGCGTGCGTGCGCGGACGCACGCCTCGCCACCATGCGAACGCTTCGGCGGCCTGTTCGACCAGCATGCCGACGCCATCCGCGACGCCTTGCACGCCCGCGTGACGCGCTAGCCGCAGGAACGGCGTGAGACCCTTTCCGTACGCGAGTTCATACGCCGTGCCGCTTGCGCTGAAAACGCTCGGCGGAACAGGCGGCCGTTGCCCGGTCAGGCTCGCGGACGTCGCGTTGACGACGAGGTCGAACTGTCCCATCGATTCAAGCTCCGCATAGCCGCACGCGACGAGTGTTGCGTCAGCCGCAACCTGTTCGACGAGCGCCTTCGCCTTGTCCACGTGCCGGTTAGCAATGACGAGTCGTGCAGGCCGCGCCGCGATGAACGGCAGCAACGCGCCGCGCACAGCTCCGCCCGCGCCCAGGACCAGCACGCGCTTGCCCGCCATCGGCTGATGCAGGTTGATTTCAATGTCACGCACGAGTCCGACGCCGTCGAAGTTCTCCGCCACTATGCGCCCGTTCTCGAACTTCATCGCGTTGACGGCCCCCGCGAGCGCAGCCCTTTCGCTGCGCTCGTCGGCCACGGCGAATGCCTGTAGCTTGAACGGCGCAGTGACGTTCATGCCCTTGCCGCCCGCAGCGATGAAAGTTCTCACCGTATCGTCGAAGGCATTGGCCGGTTCCAGCGGCCCTTCGATGGCGTCATACGTCATGTCCTGTCCGGTCTCTTCTGCGAAAAGACCGTGGATCAGCGGCGATTTCGTATGTCCGATCGGATTGCCGATTACCGCGTATCGATCGCTCATTGCGCACCCGGCTTCGAGAAGAGCACGCCATCGGTCTGCATCGCGTCGATCTCGGCCGCGCTAAAGCCCAGCGATTGAGCCACTTCCTCGTTGTGCTGTCCGAGGTCGGGGCCGACTTCGCGTATCGACGTATCGCAGTCGGAGAAGCGGAACGGAAGGTTCGGCAGACGCAGTTTTCCGAAGCGCGGATGGTCCTGCTCGATCACCATGCCACGGGCGACGATTTGCGGATCGGCGACAACTTCATCGATGCGCTGAACCTTCGCGCTCGGCACATCGACGCTGTCGAGCAAGGCCAGCACTTCCGCGACAGGCCGCGCAGCTACCCACGGTTGAACGACTGCGAGAATGGCTTCACGATTCGCATTCCGTCCGTTCAGACTATGGAAGCGCTCGTCGTTGCCGAAGCCAGCCGGACCGCCGTGTTGCTCGACGAGTGTCGCGAAGCGCTTCCACGAATCGTCCACTTGCGCCGCGATGACGAGATCGCCGTCGGCCGCGCGAAACACGCCGTACAACGTCGATGTCGGCATGTCGTGGCCCGTTTGCTCCGGCACCACGCCTTGCATCGTGTAGCACTGCACCGCATATTCATGCATCGAAAAGAGCGCGTCATACAGCGCCATGTCGATGTGCTGGCCGCGGCCGCTCTTCACCCGGCCGAGCAGCGCGGCGTTGACAGCCGCGACCGCATGAATGCCGGTGTACATGTCGCCGAGCGAAATGCGCATGAGCGGCGGCGGCTCACCGGGGTTGCCGATCATCTGCATGATGCCGCTCTTCGCTTCCGCAATCAGGCCGAAGCCCGCGCGATGCGCGTCCGGTCCGGTATGTCCATACGCGGAAATCGAGCAGTAGACGAGACCCGGATTGCGCTCGGACAACGCGGCGTATCCGAGCCCGAGCTTGTCCAGCGCGCCCGGCCGGTAGTTCTCGATGAATACGTCGGCGGAATCGCATAGACGCTGCATGAACGCCTTGCCGCGCGGATCTTTCATGTTGACGCTCACGCCGCGCTTGCCCATGTTGAGCTGCAGGAAGTAGGCGCTTTGCTGGTCGTCGAGGACGGTGGCGTGCTGACGGCCTGCGTCGCCGCTGCCGGGACGCTCGACCTTGATGACTTCCGCGCCGAGCGCCGCAAGGCATCGGCCGACATAGGGACCGGCGAGAAAGTGGCTGTAGTCGACAACGCGGATACCTTCGAGTGGACGCGCCTGCATCATTTCGCTCCCGGACGGCGCGGGATCATCAGACGATGTTCGCCGCGTTGAACGACTTCGCCGTTCTGGTTGATCAATTCCGACGGCAACACGACGATGCCCCAGTCCGGACGGCTCTTGCTCGCGCGCATCGAGCCGACGCGGAACTTCACATGCAGCACGTCGTTAGCCTTGATCGGCAGCAAAAAGTCCCACGTCCAGCCGAGCGACATGCCAGGCAGAAAGCGATAGTCGCTTTGCGTCTTCAGGCCGTCGGCAATCGACAATCCGAAAAGACCATGCGCGACGATCGAACCGAAATGGCTCGCATTGGCGTATTCCTCGTCGACATGTACCGGCGTGTGATCGCCTGTGAGATCGGCGTATGCGAGGATGCGTTCTTTCGTGACGGTATAGCTGGGGCTCACGCACTCGTCGCCTTCCCGCGCATCGTCCCAGTATTTTTCGGTGATGGTAGTGGTGCTCATGCTCACGCCTCCGCGCGTGGGTTGATCGCCAGCGCCTGCGCGACGCACGTAGCAGGTTTAGCCTGAATGAGTTCGACAGCGAGGCCGTCGGGCAGACGCAGCCAGTTGCGGCCTTGCGGCATTTCTGTGACGCCGAACGCTTGCGCGGCGGCAAGCGCGGCTTCGAGGTCTTCGCACATGACGCCGAGATGCGCGAGCCGACCCTCGGGGCCCTCATGCTGTGGCGCGCTGATGAACTGCAGACCACCCAGCGTCCAGTACTGACGCGGCTCTTCGCGCGTGCCGTCCACTTCTCGCATCGTCATGCCGAACACATTTTCGAAGAAGCCGATGTGCCACTGAATGTCCTTCACCCAGATGGCGACATGTTCCAGATAGGCTCTCGTCGCGCTCATGCTGCGGCCCCTTGTTTCTGGCGGTCCGTCATCGCCCGTTCGATGCCCTTGATGCAGGCGACGAGCGTCGAGTTCACCGGAGTCGGCACGTCGAGGCGCTCGCCCCAGCGCACGACCGCGCCGTTGATAAAATCGATTTCGGTGATGGAAGACTTTTCGAGGCTTTGCAGCATCGATGTCTTGAATGCGGGCGGAAGACCTTCGGCGGCCATGTTCCAGGCGTCTTCGGCATTCGTGATGGAAAGTGTGATGCCGGCGGCGTGGGCCGCAGCCATTGCTTCTTCTACGGCTGCGAGCGACGTCGCTTTCAGAACAGGCTCATCGTAGAGCTGGCCATAGGTGAGCTGCGTGATGCCCGTGATCGCGCCCGTCGCGACGTTGATGAGCAGCTTGTCCCACATCGTGCCGAGAATGTTGTCGCTGACCGTGGTCGTCAGACCGGCGGCGTTGAACGCATCCGCGATTTCTTGCGCACGGCCCGTGATGCGGCCGTCGAGTTCTCCGATGATCGTGAGCTTGCCCGTCACGCCGGCCTGGATATGGCCAGGCCCTCGCAGGACGCCGCCGACATACGTCTTGCCGGCGAGCACGCGCTCGCGTCCGACGATCTCGCTCAACACGTCTTCGTGGCCGAGGCCGTTCTGCAACGACAGCACGACCGTTTCCGGACCGACGAGAGCGAGCGCGCCGCGCATCGCCTGGTCGGTGTGAAAGGACTTGACCAGCACGATAACGACGTCGACGGGGCCGGCGTCTGCCGGATTCATCGTCGCCCGGACCTTGACCTGGCGCGTGCCGCGCTCGTCGTCGACTTGCAGACCGTCGCGGGACATGGCTTCGACGTGCGCGGCGGACCGGTCGACGAGCCACGTCTCATGGCCGCCTTCGGTCAGCGCGGAGCCGATTGCACAACCCAGCGCTCCCGCCCCCAAAAATGCGATCTTCATATGCGTCTCCTTGAACGCAAACGAAGATACGGCTCCGCGCACATGCTGGCAATGCAATGGCTTTAATAGCCGCATTGCGTACGGCAATAATGGGACGGGTCCTCAGGCGACGTTATGGCACGGAAATGCAGACGCCGCTCGCTCCCGGCAGCCTGCATTCCGCCATTGGGGTCTAGACGCGCCGAGGTAAAGCGTCAGCCCGGCAACAACCCGGCCTGCCTATAACTATCCATGAGCGTGTCGAACAGCGCGATGTCCGCACGACCACGCGCCATGAGCTGCGCACCGGCGACTGCGGCATAGATGGCGCAGGCGCGTTGGTGGGCCCGCTGTGCGTCGACGATCTTCGCCTCTCGAAGATTTTTTTCCAGCCATGCGACATTCACGTCTGCAAAGGCCTGAACCTCTGTTTTCACTCCTTCGGGGAGATCGTCATACTCAGCGGCCATGAAGCTGCTCAGGCACATGCGGTTGTCGCTCTCGAGCGACTTGCGAAATGTCTCCGGATATCGACGCAGGCTAACAAGCGGATCCGCCGACTCGGTCGCAAGCGCTTCCAGGACCGCCGCGGAATCTTCCCAGTAACGCCTGGCAACGGCCGCAGCGAGGTCTGCCTTGCTTGCGAAGTGATGGTAGATGCTTGCAGCCTTGATCCCCACGTCCTGCGCAAGGTCGCGAATATTCAGTCCGCCGTACCCGTGGGCCTGCGCCATTCTTGTAGCCGCGACGACAATTCTGTCGCTCGAACTTCCGGCGGCCTGATTCTTCATGGCAAGTCTCCGCAAAAAAACTGTTGACTGCGCGGATTGTAGCGCCTAAAGTCCACCCTAACAAACGTTAGGTATAACGAGTCGGGGCCGACTAGCCGTCGGTTTTTTTAACGCGGCGTCAGACTATCGAACGTTAGGTAGGACGTCAGTCACATCATCGAATCAGCCACTGATAGAGGAAGTTATGAGCTCGGAAATCTTTTTTCAGGATGCAACGCGACTGGCAGAACTGATCCGCAAGCGCGAAATCTCCCCGGTTGAAGTCATGCAGGCGCACCTTGACCGGATTGAAGCGATCGATCCCAAGGTCAACGCCATTGTTACGGTCGCGGACGATGTAATGAAAGCCGCGCAAGCCGCCGAAGCGGCTGTGCTCGCCGGACAGACGCTCGGGCCGCTTCACGGTGTGCCCTTCACTGCCAAAGACTCGATCGACACAGCCGGTGTGCCGACGCAGCGCGGCTCGCCTATTTTCAAAGGGCGCGTGCCTGACGCAGACGCAGTGAGCGTTGCGCGGCTGAAAAAGGCAGGCGGCATTCTCCTCGCAAAAACCAATCTGCCCGAATTCTCTTATTGGATTGAGAGCGACAACCTGCTTAGCGGTCGGTCCAATAATCCGTGGGACCTTGACCTGACACCCGGTGGGTCAAGCGGCGGCGAATCGGCGGCCATTGCAGCAGGTATGTCGCCGTTGGGACTCGGCACTGATCTCGCCATCTCGGTGCGTGGGCCGGCCGCGCAGACCGGCATCGTCTCGCTTAAGGCAACTCACGGGCGAGTACCAATGACCGGCATCTGGCCGCGGGCACCGCGCCGCTTCTGGCATGTGGGTCCCATGGCGCGTAGCATCCGCGACCTTGCACTCGCCTTCTCGCAGTTGGCGGGCCCCGACGGGCAGGACGCTTTTGCGAGCAGCACCGTGCAATTCGATGCGGGCGTCGTGCGTTCGGATGATCGACCGTTGAGAGTGGGCTGGATGGTTGGGCCGGGCTTCGGACCGGTCGATCCCGAAGTCGCCGCGACGGTGCAGTCGGCGGCGGAAGCGCTCAGGAGCGTGGGCTGCATCGTCGAGCCCGTCAGTATTCCCGCGCTGGAACGTGACTTCGCTCTGGATGTGTTCAACCGCCTGCACGTTATGGAAATGAAGCCAGCGTTCGCGGAAGCCACGGCGGGCCACGCTCAGGACGAACTGTACAAGATGGCGAGAACAATGCTCGCGCTGCCTGACACGTCCATGAAGGACTATATCGACGCCGAACAGGCCGCCGAGCGTCTGCGGGACGGCTACGCCGAATACTTCACGAGATACGACGCATTGATTACCCACGTCCTGCCGATCCCCGCACACAAACATGGCGTCGACACGTTCACGATCAACGGTGAGACCGTCGACGCCAGGTATCTGCAAGGCGCAACGGTTCCGCTCAACGTGACCGGTTTGCCCGGCGTTTCGATGCGATTCGGCACGAGCAAGGACGCACTGCCTATCAATGTGCAGATCGTCGGCAGCTGGCAGGCGGAGTCCACCATCCTCCATATCGCGTCATTGCTCGAATCCGTGAGCCCCGTGCGCGATCAGCATCCGAAGATCTGATGCGGTTGGCCGTTTGATTCGGTTTCGTTGCGCCGGACTCGTCCGCGAGTCTGGCGCACACGGGCGCCTTAACCGCGGCGACCGTCGAGCGAACATTTCAGCGGCGCTTAACGTTGCGTTCCCGGCTGGAAAGCCTCACGGTTAGCAATGACGTAATCGCGCACGGAAATCGGCTTTTGGCCCGTTATCTGTTCGACCAGATCGTTAGTGCCGGCGAACTCGCCCGCCTGATAGCCGCTATACACCGACGTAATGTGCTGGATGAAATACGGCGGCAACCCAAACTGGTTGAGACGCGCCTCGAACGATTCGACGCTCTCTGCTTCATAACGCATTGGGCGGTCGAGCGCATCGCCGACTATTTTCGCCATTTGATCGTGATCCAGTTCCTCCGCGCCGAACAACGGATATGTCTTGCCCGCGTGAGACTCAGGGTTCAGCAGGATGCGAGCAATCACACGTCCCTGATCGGCGGCGGCGATCGGTGCGTGACGGCCGCTACCGGCGGGAACGCGCAGCACGTTATGGTTCGCTATCTCCGAGCGCTGAAATCCGTAACTCAGCCATTCCATGAAGAGTGTCGGCCGCAGATGAGTAACGGGAACACCAGACCAATCGAGTATTCGCTCGCCATACCAGTGCGCAAGCGATGCATGGCTCCTTGCGTCGGCGCTCGCGGAAATCTGCGACATATTGACGATCGAGCGAACCCCAGCAAGTTTCGCGGCGTGAGCAAAATAGGCAGTCGCATCGACGAGTTGCGGTTGCATGATCGGGTACACGAAATACGCACCTGTCACGTCGCGTAGCGCTGCCTGAACCGCATGACTGTCGAGCAGATCGCCCACAACAACTTCAACGTCGCTCGTGCGTAACGATGCGGCGCGCTCGTCGTCGCGATGGACCAGTGCGCGCACGTGTGCGCCGCTCGACAAAAGCTCCTCGATAGCGGCACCGCCCGTTGCACCGGTAGCGCCCGTAATCAGATAAACATCATGCTTCATCTCATACTCCAGATTGGAATGTGAACACGTGCGCGACGCGCTTAGCTCGGCGAAGTGCCGGCTCTTTCCTCCAGGCGGCTCTCAGCCTGCCGTCTCACGCAGAGGTGCAGGCGGAACCACGACCTTGACGAGGCCTGTCTTGACGTCGTAAACCAGTCCCGACACGATCAGGTTATCGGGAAGGTTTCTGTTCGCGCGCAGTGCGGCGACATCGAGCGCCACCGCCTCGTATGGCTCCGTGACAGCGAGCTTATCGAGCGCGTCCGTCTCGACATCGAGATGCTTCGCGAGCAAGGCGGGCGCGTGCTTGTAGCAGCCGATAATTCCGCAATCGGTGTGTTGCAGCAGGACGAGATTGCGCGCACCGTCCGGGCGTCCTGCAGCTTTCGCGACGACGCTCAGCACTGCAAGCGTTTCAAGCAACGGTTTGTTCACCCGACCACCGACATTGCGAATGACGGCCGCCTCACCCTGCTTCAAACCCAATACATTGGCGGGATCGACGCGAGGATCGACACAGCCGACCACCACCGTTCCCGTCGACGGCATCATCTTCAGATCGGGCGCAAACGTGGTGTTTGCGAAGTCGGCGTTGCGCTCCAGCATGACATCGTTGAAGTCCATTTTTGCTTACTCCTGCGTTGATGGCTCGAAGTGGCCAGGTTGACTCACAAGCGTCTCGCGCATCGCACTCGCGAGATGCGGATTCGACGACGGTATTGCGCGATTGCACACGCGGTTCACGCGATCTCTTCCAGGTCGCTGGCTGGCGCTTCTCCCGCTGCACGCACCGAGCGCTCGATGACATGAAACTTCGGTGTCCGATCGATTACGAGCCCAAGCACGTCGGGACGGCTGTAATGACCGCGCGAGTCCATCATCCGTTTGCGCTTGTCGATCTGCCAGAAATCCAGATCGGCGATGATCTCGCCCTCTCCTTCACGCAGCGGCGCGCCACCCATGTACTCGCCCTCCGGTGAAACGATGGCGGTGAAACAGCCGCTCGAGATCGGGCCGATCTGGGTTGTATTGGTATCGTGCAGAATCTGCTGTTGCTGTTCGGGCGTCAGCCAGGCGGTCGCATTGACCACAAAGGCTCCCGCCTCCAGCGCGTGCTGGCGGATGTTCACGGAGATCTGCTCTGAGAAAAGATCGCCGGCGAACGAACCCGGATACATCGCCGAATGGATTTGCTCTCCGTCGGCCATCAGCGCATAACGCGCGAGCGGGTTGTAGTGCTCCCAGCACGCCAGTTGACCGACCCGGCCCACAGCGGTATCGACTGCACGCAGGCCTGAGCCGTCGCCCATTCCCCATACCATTCGCTCGTGGTAGGTCGGCGAGAGCTTGCGACGCCGCTGCACCAGCGTGCCGTCGGCGTCGAACAATAGTTGCGTGTTGTAGATCGTGCCGCCGTCGCGTTCGTTGACGCCAATCGATACGACCATTCCGGCCTGGCGCGCCGCTTCGCCGATTGCGCGAGTCGTATCCGACGGAACGGTCACCGCCTGTTCGAGCAGCTTGTAATGCTCGGCGCCCATTGCAAAAGGCGATTCGATGAACGAGAAGTACGGATAATAGGGAACGACGGTTTCGGGAAACGTCGCGAACTGGACGCCCTGCTTGCCGAGTTCGAGAATCTTTTTGACGACTTTGTCGACAGTGCCTTCCCGGCTATACAGGACAGGCGCGATCTGGACTGCTGCGGCGCGGACGATTTTCGACATGATGATGTTCCTTTGGCTAGCTGCGATGCGATTAAGAGAAGTGCTTGAACCTTAACGTCGCGAGCCATTACGATCCATGTCGTTGTTGCCACCATTCAAGACATTCGTGGCCCGACCGCAGTAAGCTGGCTATCTGGATTCACAGGTCCGCCATCGGGGAATTCGATCCAGACGGCGTTCGTTCACACCACGTTCATACTGCATACGGCGGAATCAGATATGCACCGGATTGGCTTTGTAGTGCCAAGAAGATTTCAGATGTTGAGCCTCGCGGCTCTTACGGTGTTCGAGATCGCGAACATGCCGCCGAGAGGCCCGTGCTATGAAGTCCATCTGCTGTCCGAACACGGTGGTCCGGTTGTATCTTCGGGCGGTATGACGTTGGAAACCGAAGCGTTCGGCGATCCGGCATTCGACACGGTCATCGTGGGCTCTATTACTGAAATGAAAATGCCCGCTGCCGATGCTCCCGTGGTTGCGTTCGTGAAAGAGGCAGCCAGAGCATCGAGACGAGTAGCCTCGATCTGCAGTGGCGCATTTGTCCTCGGCGAGGCAGGACTTCTGGATGGCAGACGCGCAACCATGCATTGGGCACACGCGTCCGAATTCAGGGCGCGCTTCCCGAATGTCCGCACGGAAGAAGACCGGATATTTGTCAACGACGGTCCACTGTGGACTTCGGCGGGAATGACGGCGGGGATCGACCTCGCCCTGGCTTTGCTCGACAACGACCTTGGCCCGGACGCCGCAAAAATGGTTGCCAGACTTCTCGTCATGAATCAGCGAAGATTGGGTGGCCAGATGCAGCATTCAGCACTGCTCGACATGACGCCGAAATCCGATCGGATCGAACTGGTCCTCGCGCATATTCGCCGCAACCTGCGCAATCCACTCACCATCGAGGAACTTGCGAATGTCGCAAACCTCAGCCCGCGCCAGTTTAGCCGCGCCTTCGCCACCGAGACCGGTCAGTCGCCCGCCAAAGCTGTCGAACAGTTGCGCCTCGAAGCAGCCAGATTCATGATCGAGCAAGGCCGCCACACCATTAACGTGGTGGCGCAGGAAACAGGTTTCGCGGACCGCGAACGTATGCGCCGCGCGTTCGTGCGGACGTATGGTGTACCCGCCGATATTCTGCGCAGGAGCGCCCGGCGCGAACCGGCCACTGACAATTGAAGGCGCTTTATGGCGGAGGCATGGTTGTCGCGTGCCGAATGCCGACTTCCGGTCGAACGTTGATTCGCTCCGCCATTAGCGATACCTTTACATCTGTCCTGGTCGTCGAGTGCTGGTCAACGAGGGAGGATCGTTTCGTGAAAAGCGCGTGGGCTTTCTCATGCATCGTCGCCATGAGCGCGATCCTCGGCGGATGCGGCAAGGGCGGTTCGCAAAACGTCACTGAGGCATCGGGCGCATCCGCGAGCCAGTCGCCGGCTCAGCCAGCGCAGGGCGCGAGCGGTACACTCACCGCATCAGGCGCGCAAGCGACGGGCGCACTGGGCACCGTCACCAAGGCGCAGTTGCCGGGGGAAGCAGCCGAGACACTGCGGCTGATCGCAGCGGGCGGTCCCTTCCCTTTTGCGGACGACGGTGTGCTGTTTCGTAACAGCGCGCTTTTGCTGCCCAAGCATCCGCGCGGTTACTACCACACATACACGGTTCGCACCCCGGGCTCGACGGATCGCGGGCAGCGCCGGATCGTATGCGGTGGACCGCGCAAGCAGACCAGCGACTGCTATTACACCGACGATTACTACGCCAGTTTCAAGCGCATTGCAGGATAACGGGCGGCGCTGATCCGCGAAACGTCGAACCCGCTCACACGTCCGGATTGCTTTTTATGAAGCCGGTGAACGCGCTATACGACGGAGTGATGGGCGTGCCGTCGAGCATGATGCCGTACGTATCGTTTCCGCTATCGAGCACATACAACATGACCGACTGGATGCGGTGAGTCTTTCTCGCGGAATAGAACTCGCTCAACTGGCTCGTGATGTAATTTGCCCGATAGGCCTGCGTCCGCTCCGGACCCGTGTTCCACTCGCTGATGATGAACGGCACGCCATAACGCGCTTTGCAGTACGTCGGCAGATCGAACCCCGGACTCTGGCCGTCGGCGGGAATCGCGAAGATGTCGCCGTAAACTTCGTAGTTATGCCAGGTGGTGATGTCCCAACGAACCTTGGGATAACCCGTGCTGCCGTCGGGCTGATTGCCTTCCCACAATGCATCGGATGCGCCGATATCGTTCACGCAAAAATTGACGCCGCATTTCGCCGATGGCTGTACTGACTTCACGCCGTCTATCATGCCGCGCAAGACGCCGCGCAGAAGCGGCCAGTTGGCGTTGTTGAAGTCGGCAGCCTTGGTGCCGGCGTTGGTGTCGTCGAGAATGATCGCTCTGTCACGGGTCAGTTCGTTGCCGCATTCGTACATCGTCACGCCGTATGGCATGAGTGCGCGAGCTACCGTCGCGCCGGAACTGAAGCCCGCGTTGTAAGCCGCCGACTCGCTTGCATAGAGAGTGCCGTCGTTGGCGTAGATCCCTTGCTGGATCAACGCGAACACCTGAAGCCCTGCCGTCTGGAATGTCCGCGCGATGTCGGACACCGGGCCGAGTTGCGATGAGTCCGCCGTGCAGCCGACACGATAGATTGTGCAGCCCATCGTCTTCAGAATAGTGACGAGTTGCGCGGGCGTGTACAGGTAGTCGTGGTGACCGTTCATGCCGTAGAACGAACCCGGGGCCGGTGCGGTAGTGACGCGCGGGTCCGAGCAGGCGAGCCATTGAGCCTTGACCTCGGCGTTGACATAGAACTGACCGCTGGTATTGCGCAGGTATATTTTGCCGCCGTACCACAGCGCGATCGATACGTTGTAGTTCGTGCCCGCCACCACGCCGTTCTTATACGCGACGCCGTTCACCAGGGTCCACTTTGCGCCCGTACTGTCGATGATGTAAGGCGCGGACGGCATCGTGGTGCCGTCTGCCGAAGTGCCGCCGGTCAGCCGAGGATCGGCGCACCTGATCCAGCCCGTACCGTTCCATTGGTAAAACTCGCCGGAGGTATTTTCGGCGTAGACGGCTCCGGTGTAGTACATGGCGAGCGCAACGTTATAGTTGTTCCCCGCTACTACACCGTTCTTATAAAGCACGCCGCCCGTAATGGTCCAGACCGCGCCCGCGCTGTCGATGATGGAACTGGCGGGCGGCATGGCCGTGCCGTTTGCCGAAGGCGAGGCGGTGGTGCGCGCCGTGGCACGCGCGGCGGAATTGCCGCTCGCAGCGCGCGCGGCAACCTCGCTGTCCTCACCTCCACCTCCGCCGCAGGCGCTAAGAACACAACTTCCGCCAAGGGCAACGAGCCCTCCAATAAATTGACGCCGCTTAACCATGGTGATTTTCTCAATCGATAAATAGCTTTGAATTTCGTTCGGGCTGCTAACGATCAAGAACATCGCTTCCCAAACTCCACTGCGGATTTGGCCTGCTTCAGCGCGTAAGACCTGGCGATGCTGACATTGACCTTCGTTGCGCTACGCACTCGGCGCAGACCTCAAGAAGGAAAAAATCAGCAATTATTTCCGGTCACTGTGTTGCAGGCTGCAATTCCTACTTGCTATATCGGCCTGAGATGCGAGAACTGCTGCGTTTGCGGCGAATAGTATGAATTTTGCTGTAAGGGGGACGAGAGACGAAGAATCGCCTTTCTTCCGAGGAAAGGCGGGAGAGCGTTGGCTGTGCGGTTTTTGGGGCCGGAGGTTGGCCCTCGTGTCGAACGGCCGTTCTGGCCGATCATTGGCAATCAGTGTGCGATCGGCAGGAGTGTCGCGCGAGCGCCAGCACAGGGCCGGGTGGCGATATCAGATGGCGTGGTGCCGCGTGCCGGTCGCTCACGGATTGCCCGCCATCTCTAGATGCAGGGGATCAATGGATACGGCTCAAGATGACTTCACTTGCTTTGGCGCCGAGTATGTCTTTCGCCGCGCCTGGCGCGCCGACGAAGTCACCACTCATAAAACTTGTGCGGGGTGGCAGCGTCGGCCGTAGTTCGCCGCGCCGCCGGCCTTCCTCTTACGCGCTAGACGAGCGCAGCGAACTGCGGTGAATGGTTCGTGCGGAACACCGCGACGGCGTCGCGCAGAGACCGCGCCTGCTCCGACATCGCCTGAGCCGCCGCCGACGCCTGTTCGACCAGTGCAGCGTTCTGTTGGGTCACCTGGTCCATCTGTACGACGGCGTGGTTGACCTGTTCGATACCGGTACTCTGCTCGCTCGACGCGGCCGAGATGTCAGCAATGACTGTCTTTACCTGATGCACTGACTGCACGATATCGTCGATGATTCCACCAGCGTTGTGCACAAGCTCAGCGCCCGCCGCCACGCGCTGCGATGACTGGCTGATCAATGCTTTTACTTCCTTCGCGGCAGCCGCGCTTCGCTGAGCGAGCGCACGCACTTCGCCAGCGACAACTGCGAAACCTCGCCCTTGCTCGCCGGCGCGGGCCGCCTCAACGGCCGCGTTGAGTGCCAGAATGTTTGTCTGAAAAGCAATACCCTCGATGACCGCGATGATCTCGCTCACTTCCGACGAGCTCTCGCTGATACCTTCCATAGTCCTGACCACGCTCTGCATCACGGTGCCGCCGGAGCTCGCAGTGTCAGATGCCTTTTCAGCAAGCGACGACGCGAGTCCCGCGTTCCCGGCATTCTGGCGCACCGTGCTTGTCAGTTCTTCCATACTGGCGGCCGTTTGCTCCAATGAGGCGGCCTGCTCTTCCGTACGTGCGGACAAACTCAGATTGCCTGCCGCGATTTCCGAACTCGCCATCGCAACGCCGTCCGCGTTGTGACGCACCGTACTCACGACGCTTAGCAAGCTGGATTGCATGTCGGCGAGTGCTCTCAGCAAAGCGCCGAGTTCGTCCGAGCGATCTACATCTATCTTCGAAGTGAGGTCGCCCTGCGCAACGGTACGCGCTACCTCTACCGCAGTGGCAAGCGGTCGCGTGATTGAGCGGCTGAACAGCATCGCACCGCTCAATCCCGCGGCGAAGGCCCCCATCATCAACACCAGACTGATTGCGCCGGCCCGACGCGCGTCTTGGTCGGCTTGCGCCGACATCGCCGCTGTCTTCGTCGCGATTTGCTCGACCACTTCACCGAGCAAACGCGCCGGCTCGCGATCGACGCCGGCGACGGCCCGGTCGCCGACTGTCGGCTCGAAATCGTTGGCCTTGAACGCTTCCAGTCCTTTGCGATAGCCGTTGCCCATGCTTGTATGCGCGTTGCCAAACCGCTCGACCAACGCACGCGTTCCAGGTTCATCAAGCGTTGAAAGCAACACTTTCGTTTCTTCGTCGACAAGGCGTTCCTGTTTTTCGAAGGCGGCCCAGCCTTTGTCGAGTTTCGCGGGGTCCTTGCCACGCAACAGCACGTCTTTCCATTCCTGAACTTGCAGTTTGAAGTTCACAAGGATATTCGCGGCCATTCGCTCATTCGCGACGTGTATGCGCACAAGCTCGTCGTACTCGCCAAGCGAGCGATGCATCGAGTACAGGCCGTACATCGCGCCGGCGAACATCAGGAAGAGTGCCGCGGCAAAACCGAGAGGGAGCTTGAATGCGAGTTTCATGCAAGTCTGAGAGAAGGAGTGGGTACCGTACCGTGCGCATCGTGTAGAGCACTATTGCGGTCTGCGGTCGGGCGCTTACTCTCAGGGTTTACGGCAGTGCGTAGATGGATCTGAATAGTCAAAAACAGATTGTGATGGGAACGCACAGAGACACTGTTCTGGCACCGCAAACCCAAACACACTACAAAAAAATGCTTAGGCGTGGCCGCGCGAATGCGCAGTCATGCTCCTCGCGCGAATCGCGGGTCGCGCTGTGATCGACCTGCGCAAACCGGGCCGGTTGGACCTTCGTCGAACCCGGCTTGCATGCAGGTCTCCGCCATGCACTCACTGACGAGAAAACGCCCTCATCCCGCTGGCTTCAGGACTACTTTCGTCCAACCGTGGTCGCGCGAGTCGAAGTGCTGGTAGGCCTCAGCCGCCCTGCTCAGTTCGAGCTCGTGTGAAACGATGAAAGAGGGTTTCGCCCTACCCGCATGAATCAGATCGCGCAACTGGCGGTTGTAGGCTTTGACGTTGCACTGACCAGTGGCAATATGCTGGCCCTTGAACCAGCACATTCCCCAGTCGAACGCAATCTGCCCCTTCTTGGCCAGGTCATCGGGTGCGCCGGGATCCTGCGGTGTGAATACCCCGACCACACCGATACCGCCGGTGAACTTCACCGACTGGACGAGATTGTTCATGGTCAGATTCGGAACCTCCTTTCCGGCGGGATCATGGCATTGATAGCCGACGCACTCGCAGCCGACATCGGCACCCAGCCCATGAGTGAGCTCCTTGATCCGCTCGACTGGATTGCACTTCGAATCGTCGATGGCGACTGCACCGATTGATTCCGCCAAACGGAGCCGGTCGGGATGGCGATCGACCACCATCACGTTGCAGGCGCCCTTGACCATCGCTGCATGCGCGGCCATCAGCCCGACTGGACCCGAGCCGTAGATGACGACTGCATCGCCCGGCCTCATTCCGGCGAGCTCGGTGCAATGCCATCCGGTCGGGAAGATATCGGCCACCATCACATAGTCGTTCTGCTTTTCCTCGGCATCAGGAGGCAGCTTCAGGCAGTTGAAATCGGCCCAAGGAACGCGCAGGTATTCCGCCTGTCCGCCCTGATAGGGTCCCATGTCGGCGAAGCCGAAGGCAGCGCCTGCCATGCCGGGCTCAGGATTGGCAGCAAGGCAGAATGCGGTCAATCCCTTTTCGCAATTTCTGCAATGCCCACAGCTGATATTGAACGGCATGCACACCCAGTCACCGACTTTCAAACGTTCAACGGCCTGCCCCACTTCGGTGACCTGGCCGAGATTCTCATGCCCGAAAACCCTCCCCTTTTCAAAGTCGGTCCTGCCTTCGAACATATGCAGATCCGAACCGCAGATATTGGTGCTTCTGATCTGCACGATCACATCAGTCGGACGCTCGATTTTTGGATCGGGCACGTTCTCCACGCTGACATCGCGCGGCCCTCGATAGACAACAGCTTTCATCAGGTTGCTCCGGTTACGCGCAAGCCTGCCTGACCCTGCTCCCTCGATTGATGGAAGTCCTGAGTCGGAGCGGGCAGCGCTACCACATGACCCTCCGCTTATGCCCCCGGGCGTCGTACCGGTTTCGAATACCTGTGCGTTTCCAGGCCGTTCGACCGCGTGGTTCCCAGCGTCTTTGACGTCGTCCCAATGCTACGCAACCAGCCGCGGAGGGTTTTCTCCATCGGATCAGCTGGTCGATTCGCACAGACGTCGTTTAGGGTAGCAATGGATATTCCAGACGAAAGCGATGCGAGCCGGACGCGACGTGTATTTTCGTGCCATCTCTCGCGCTTCCCATGCCAATCGCAGCGTACCTTTACGCAGCAGTTCGCTGGCATCGAACGTCGACGCCAGAGTTGCGCGCCGGGCCGATGCTTTCTCTTGTACTTGCGGGGACCGATGTCGCCGAGAGGTGTGTGCGTAATTACAAAGGACGGATCAAACTGTCCACGTTACACGCGTCGCAATAGGTCGTGTGTCCAGTTGATGACGTGTGTATGACGCATACGCCAGCCAGATCTACGTTCGTCGAAGCGCCGGAAAGGTCTCGTCGATCAGTGCACCTTACATGTGCGGCGGGGCCGGTTTTTGTCATCGCGTGTCGCGTGATTGCGCGTACCGCAGCCCAATGTCTGACACGGGCATCGTCTGTGAAGAACCCGAAAATTCTTCCGGTAAGTGCCACAATAAACATGGCGTGCATGTGCAAGCCAACTCTGGTTACGGAGGCAAACGTGATTCACATCGCAAACGCATCGGCGCGAGCACCGGCGACGAAACTCTACGCATTCCATTTCTTGCGATACTTTGCGTCAGTTCTCGCCGGCGCGATGTTAGTCACAGCTTCGGTACAGGCTCAGTCCCCTTCGTTCGACTCGTTTGCCGTGCCGTCCGGTAGCGCACCGCACGATGTCGCGCCAGAGCCTGGCGGTGCCGTCTGGTACACCGCGCAGGCGCAAGGCGCGGTCGGAAGGCTGGACCCGCGCAGCGGCAAGACGGAACGGATTGCGCTCGGCAACGGATCGGCGCCGCATGGCGTGATCGTCGGTCCGGACGGAGCCGCATGGATTACCGATGGCGGGTTGAACGCGATCGTACGTGTCGATTCGAAGACACTCGCTGTCACGCGCTTCCCATTGCCCAAAGACCGACAGAACGCCAACCTGAACACCGCCGTTTTCGACAAACGCGGACATCTGTGGTTTACAGGACAAGGCGGAATCTACGGTGAGCTAGACCCGGCAACCGGCAAAATGCGCGTGTTCGATGCACCGCGCGGGCCGGGTGCCTATGGAATCTGTGTCACCCCCGACGGCAGCGTGTACTTCGCTTCACTGGCTGGCAACTACCTTGGCCGCATCGACCCGGTGAGCGGCACGGCTCAAGTCATCGAGCCGCCGACACCGGAACAGGGAGCGCGCCGCGTATGGTCCGATTCGAAAGGTCGCGTCTGGATCAGCGAGTGGAACGCGGGAAAGGTGGGAGTGTTCGATCCGACAGCGCATCGGTGGCGCGAATGGAAACTGCCGGGCGCCGATCCGCATGTGTATGCAATATTCGTCGACGACAAGGACATCGTCTGGCTCAGCGAATGGAGCGCTAACGCGCTCGTGCGCTTCGACCCACAAACGGAACGATTCGAGACGTTTGCGCTGCCTCGCTCACATGCGAACGTACGCCAGATGATGGGCCGGCCGGGAGAAGTCTGGCTGTCCGAGTCTGGCACGGATCACTTGCTGCGCTACCGGTCGAGCACAACGGTTGCCGGCAGCAAGTAACAGCCCGCGCGCCTCAGCCCAGGCTTTAACTTTCCTTTTCCCCTGCATACACTAGATTCGAGCCACGTGACCCGTCGCGGGGCACAAGGAGGACGACCATGACTCCCTGGGAAATTCAAGGCACCGAACTCGTCAATTGCAATTGCTCATACGGCTGCCCCTGCCAGTTCAACGCCCTGCCGAACAACGGTTTCTGCGAAGCAATGGGCGCCATCTCGATCAGCAACGGTTATTACGGCGACGTGCCGCTAGACGGCGTCAAGCTTGCGGTCGTGTTTCAGTGGCCCGGGCCGATCCACGAAGGCAAGGGCAAGTGCCAGCCGATCGTCGACGAACGAGCTAGCCCCGCGCAACGAGAAGCCATTCTGAAAATCATGACGGGGCAGGACACCGAGCCGTTCGCGACGATGTTCGCCGTTTTTGCATCGACGGTCGAGCATGCATTCGACCCGATCTTTACGAAAATCGACTTCGACGTCGATGTCGACGCCAGGCGCGGCCGGGTTCATGTCGAGGGTGTATTCGACGTCGTCGGCGAACCGATTCGCAATCCAGTAACGGGCGACGAGCACCGCGTCCGGATCGACCTGCCTCACGGGTTCGAATACGAACTTGCCGAGATCGGCTCCGGCACGAGCCGCTCGCAGGGAAACATCGCACTGGATCTCAAGGGGACTTATGCGCAGTTCGCGCAATTGCACCTGAATAACAAAGGACCGGTCCGGCATCGCGCCGCGGCATGAGCAGCTTCGAAATTGGCGTGGGGCGCGAGCGCGTGATTACCGCGCTCGGCATTGTCGCCGTCGTCGCGTTTTCGTGGGCCTACGTGTGGACCGGCGCGGGTATCGGCATGTCCGCGCTGGAGATGACAGCCGTCGCGCTGTTCCCTCATCGACTGGCAGACGGCGGCGGGGGAATGGATCTGTCGTTGCCCACTGTGATCCTGATGTGGTGGGTGATGATGATCGCAATGATGACACCCAGCGCAACGCCGCTGATCCTGTTATATCGACGCGTGTTGCGGCACCACGCGTCCACCGAGTCCAGTTCGGCCGTCCCGTCGATGTCTCTGCTGGCCGGTTACCTGACCGCATGGCTGGCCTTCTCAATCTGCGCGGCATCGCTCCAGGAGCTGCTGCAACCGATCGGCCTCATTTCGGAAATGATGCTGTGGTCGAGGAGCGCTCCGCTTTCCGCGATTGTTCTGGCCTCGGCGGGCCTCTACCAGTTCTCGCCACTTAAGCGCGCCTGTCTCGCGCAGTGCCGATCACCAGTCAACTTCCTCACTGCGCACTGGCGCCCTGGCGTTGCAGGCAGCTTCCTGCTCGGAATGCGTCATGGAATTTACTGCGTGGGCTGCTGTTGGCTGCTGATGGCATTGCTGTTCGTCGGCGGCATCATGAATCTCATCTGGATCGCCGCGCTGGCGCTGATCGTTTTCGTGGAGAAAATCCTGCCCGGCGGAGAGCGAGTCGGCCGCGTGCTGGGCGTCGTGCTGATTGTCTGGGCAGGCGTTACTTTGCTGGTGTGATCCGCTTTTCTCTTCGCAGTCGATCTGTGAGTGACCGGACAACTCCGTCCGTCAGTAATCAGCTCCCCTTAGCAAAGAAACTCCATTGTGAATGCGCTTGCGTGACAAGCGCCGACACGAGCCCGGTCTGAGACGTCCGAAGCTGACGACACCCGCAGGATAAAGCCCGGCCCGAAGTGTCGTCGGGCGCATTGAAGGGCGTCATGCAGATCAGCCTGCGCGTCGCCGCATCAGTTGGCGCAGCGACAGCGCATGCAGCAGGATCGACCCTGGCACCACGAATGCGGGAGTCAGCACATCTGGATAAGCGCCGGCGCCAATGCTTGGCATGTCTGGAACGATCAACTGGAATGGGCCGGGCGAAGTGATCATTCCCAAGGTAATCGCGACGGCGAAGTCGGCGAGGCCGAACATGTTCCAGGCGATCGCCGCCTTCCGCCCTTGTTCTGCACCGCTCGCCACGGCAATTGCCACCGGCACGGCGAGCAGGCCGGTCAGCACATCGCCGATTCCCGCCGGCAAGGCGAACACGCCTGGCAGCAACCCGTGCAGCCACGCAGCGAGCGCCCAACTGCCGAATATCCGGTAAAGCTGCAGAGCGACAAGCCAGCTTGCCGGCATCGCATCGAGCACCCGTCCCACCCGCGTTGACAACAGCAGCAGCGGAGCGCCGACCATCACCGGCACGAAGATCGCCAACGGCAACATCGGCAAGGGCGAGGCATCCGTGCGGAAGGCGCCATTGATCGCCGCGCTCCAGACAACAGCGAACCAAAGCGTGTCTGGGATCATGACCGCGAGCCAGGTCGTACGCCGTTCGCCCGGCGTCAGGTCCGTGCTTTCGAGGCCTAGCCACAAACCCACCGCGATCAACGCATGAGCCGTCAACTGATGAGCAGTGGTCGGTACACCGCTGGTCGGGATAATCGGCTGCCAATAGATCAATACGATCCACAGCGCCACCGACGGGATGAGCCAAAACAGGCTGCGCCACGCGGGAGCGCGCGGGACGATATCGACGGGGACGGGGACGCGGACGGCGGTCATCAGCGGTTCTCCAGGTGATTTGCAGTCTTCGCGGATGTTTTCTCGAACACCGCTGTCAAGATGCCGAGTCGGCCTTCCATGAGATTTCGGCCCAGGTTGGTGGTGAGCTGGGCGAAGTCCAACCCCATCACCACGCCGAGATTGGGCGAGGACGGCGGCCCTGACGCACGCAACTGCACAAACCAGGCCTTCGCTGTCCCGGTGTCGTCTTGCGATGCCAGCGTGCTGAAACCTGCTTGTTCGATCGCCGCGTGCGTCTCATCGGCCGTGAGGAGAAAGCTCGTTGCCGGCGTCCGCGCCCAGGGAACGGGATAGTGCGGCTCGCCGCCGTTTGCGACGACGTCGAACGTCGCAAATCTGCCGCCCGGCTTCAGCACGCGCCGGATCTCCTGGTAGGGCCGTGGGCGGTCCGCAATGTTCATTGCGACGTGCTGCAGCAATACGGCATCGAAACAGTTGCCGTCGAAGGGAAGACCCAGCGCGCTGCCGGCATGGAACGACACCCGTTCACTCTGCCCTGTGCGCCGGCTGAGATAGCGTGCGGCATCCACGAACGGCTCGCTGAGGTCGATACCCGTCACGCGGCAGCCGTACGTTGCAGCCAGAAAACGGGCCGGCCCGCCAACACCCGACCCGATGTCCAGCACCGACATGTCAGAGGTGATGCCGGCCAGCGCGGCAAGCTCGGCGGTGGCAGCAATACCACGGGTGTGAAACTGGTCGAGAGCGGCCAGTTGCTCGGGTGTGAGCGGCTGATCTTCCGGTCCGAAAGCCGCGAGCGCGACCTTCAGCCGCTCGGTCAGTCCGGTCGCTCGATAGTGATCACGCACGCCATCAAGTGCATCGTTCATTGCAAGGTTCCTCCACGGTCCTGACGCATTGTCGAGAGCTTGCGAGTCCCCATCGGTACGACTCCTTGCCCACAGGCATAGGTGTACCATCGTCTCTCGCGAGCGACTATTCATCACAATGTTGACGGGCTATGAAGCAGATCTTCACAGTCAGGCAGGGCGCGCTCGATGGCGTGGAGGCGTTCTTGTGCGTTGCCCGGCATCGCAGTTTTCGCAGGGCAGCTGCGGAACTCGGCGTGACGCCGTCGGCGATCAGTCAGGCGGTGCGTGTGCTGGAAGAGCGCATTGGCGCAGTGCTCTTCATACGCACCACGCGTAGCGTCGGCCTGACCGAAGCAGGCGAACAGTTTCTTTCGCGCGCAAAGCCTGCGTTCGAGGAACTCGTCGCCGCCAGCGACGTTGCGCGTGGCCTCGGCCAGCGGCCCAGCGGACTGCTACGTCTTTCGGTGCCGCGTGCGGTGGTGCCACTGCTGCTCGATCCCCTGATCGCATCGTTCCACCAGGCTTATCCCGAGGTCGAAGTAGAGATCGCCGCAAGCAGCGAACTGGTCGACCTTGCAACTGAAGGGTTCGATGCCGGTATCCGGCTGGGTCAGTTCATCGACGCGGACATGGTCGCCGTGCCGTTGACGCCGCCGCTTCGTTTTGTCGTTGTCGGCAGCCCGGCCTACTTCGCGGCGCGCAGCCGGCCGGAGCACACCGACGATCTGCGGCAACACGCATGCTTGCGATGGCGCAAATCCAGCGGCGCGCTCGCGCTATGGTCATTCAACAACGGTGGCAACGCGATCGAGATCGCCGTAAGCGGCCCTTTTATCGCCCATGATTTCCCCACCATGCTGGGTGCGGCAATGGAAGGTATAGGCCTTGCCCAGTTACCTGAACCGATGCTCGCCGAAGGACTGCGAACCGGAAAACTGGTAGAAGTGCTGAAGCCGTTAGCGCCGGTGATACCAGGCGTGTTTCTGTACTATCCAAGCCGCCGGCAAGTCATGCCGAAACTGCGCGCCTTCATCGATCATGTGAAGAGCCGCCAGGCAGAGCAAGGCAAAGTCCCAGATACAAGATGACGATGGCGATCATGAGCCGGATGCGCTTGGTGGAAGCTCACCGTCGCGAGCGGGACAAACCTGCGGTGCCCGAAATTCATAAACTAAGGTAGCCGGGCTGACGCACCCATCAACAGCTAGTTCGCAAGTAACACCGCGTCATGGTTGCGCGAGCCGGTTCAGCGACGGCCCAAAATAGCCTGCCACCCAGGTGCCGTTTGCACCGAAGTCCCATGTCGGTCCGAAGCTTGCAGGATCCCGCAATTCCAGGTCGGTGAGGCCGCTCGAACTGGCCACGGCCGTGCCCGAACCGACGCCGGCTTGCGCGCCCGATGACTCACTGTTCCAGAAAACGTCGTTGGCGATGCTGCCGCTATTGTTGCCCGCGATGCCGCCCACTGTCGCGTTGGCATCCGGCGTGAGCTTCGCATACGCGTACGACTGCTCAATGCGGCCAGTATTGTTGCCAACCAGTCCGCCGACCGTCGTGCCTCCGCTCATCTGGAACGCGAAGGCGTAAGAACGCACGATGTCGCCATTGTTCGTGCCGACCAGGCCGCCAAAAGTGCTCGGCGCGCCGGCTGTCATCGAGTTAAGCGAATACGAACGATCGATGTGCCCGTCGTTGCGCCCGACCAGCCCGCCCAGTTCACCCGTGCCGGTGATGTTCACACCCGCCCACGACCGCTCGATGTTGCCGAAATTCTCGCCGACCAGCCCGCCGATCACCGAGTTCGCGTTGCCCGTCGACGTGATGATGCCTGTCGCGCCGACATTGATCAGCGTCCCGTAATTGACCGCCGCGAGCAAACCTACAGGGCCTGAGGAAGACGTCCCCGTGCCGTCTGCCAGCGTGAAGTTGCGCACCACCCCATCTTTGCCGATCACGTTGAACATTCCGGCATTAGCGGCGAGATGAAGATCTGCCGGCAGATGGCCCATGCCGTCGAACTGGCCGGTGAACGGATGGTCGGCGGAGCCAATCCCGCCGAACTCGCCCGCATCGACGAATTCGATTCCGCGCGGAGCCAGCGCATAGTTGCCCGCGAGGTTTTTGTTCACCGCGCGCAGGTCGTCTAGCGACGCGATTAGCTGATAAGCCGTGAATTGCGTGAGCAGTCCACTGAACGGCGCGGCCTGCCAGGACGGATTCGTGACGACCGTGCCGCGTGTGAAAGTGCCGTTGATGTCGTAAAGCGCCGTGATGATGCCGGTGCTTCGCGACCAGTCGAGCGTGCCCTGATTGATCACGCTCCCGCCGTTGTCGAAGCCATAGCTGTCGGCGGAAAGCGTCAGCGGACCTGCGCCGATGTTGGCGATTGTGACGCGCGGCGCGATGGTCAGCGAGTGCGCGGCATTGAGATTAAGCGACGCGTCACCGCACCAGCGCAGACTCGCTTCCACGTCAATGTTGCCTTTGCCGTTCGCGCCCAGCTTGCCGTCGGCGCCATTCGCCAGCACGTTGACCGACGCGCCGCGGCTCAGGCTGGCGCCGAGCGTGTCGGCGGTGCGCGCATCGACGGTGAAATCTCCGGTCGTAATGTTCCACTGTCTGGCCTGGACGTCTGCGCCGCCCACCTTGACGCTGCCGCCGGACATCTCGACTACGCCGCGGCTGCCGTCCGCGTTGCGAGCGCTGATCTGAGCGCCGCGTGCATCGATGTTGCCTGTGTTGACGCGGTAGTTCGTGGTGGTGTCGGCGACGAGCCAGACGTGTCCGTCGCGCGTCGCCGTGCCCGTCGCGCGCAGCGCGCCCGAGTGACCGGCCAGCGCGAAGATGTTGCCGTCCGCCGCCTGAAGGTTGATGGTCGCCGCTTCGACGGTGCCCGTGTTCCTGATCGTGCCGCCGCTTCCCACATCGACGGAAAGCTGCTGATAAGCGCTATCGTACAAGCGCACCTGACGCCCCACGGCAAATTCCGCGTTGCCGTTGGGCGCATCTATCTTTCCTGCATTGACGACCTTGCTGGCCGATATAAGCAGAACGTCGCCGCCAGACGACGAAATCCTGCCGAGGTTGACGACATTCGCCGTGGAATTCCCGGTGTAGGCCGTTCCGCCGATCGCGCGCGGATTGAGGAAGCTGTCGTCGGAAACGTCGAGCGTCGATGCCAGGAAGCGGCCACCCGTCGAAATCACGCCGGTTCGACCGATCAGCACGCCATTAGGGTTGATGAGATACACACTACCCGTCGCGTTGAGCGCGCCGTAGATCGCGGACACATCGCTGCCGGTCACGCGGTTGAGCGTTGCGCCCGTGCCGTTGTTGATCGACACGGTGTTCCCCACACCGATCGAAAAACTGTCCCAATTGATGATGCCGCGCCCGCCCGCTTGCGTGATGTTCAGGTTCCGGCCGTTCTGCGCGATGCTGCCCGTGGTGCCGACGAAACTGCCGCCCTGCGGCAGAGGTCCTGCCGCGACACTCGCGTGACCATAGAGAAGCGCCGCCGCGGTAAGCCCTAACCCGGCCCACCGTTTTGCTACCGACCGCCGACGATCATGGAGTGCGCGCGTGCCACGCGCTAGCGCTGCAACGGCCATAGAACCCCCTTTTTCCGGCATAAATGTTTCGCCATCCTGAGCGAGTGCGCTCGATATCAGGCCAGCGGCGCACGTGCATTGATCTGAAGGTTAGCAGGGGGAACAGCCGTAGTCAGTCAAAAGTTAGTAGTTTGCGCCTTGTCTTTTCGCGCGCGTCATTTGCAGCAAAAGACGAGCCCGATCGAAGAGGACGGCACGCTTATTTGATGACCTTGCGCCAGAACACCAGGTACGCGGCCGTGCCGGATGCGACAAGAAGGATTCCCCACATAGGGACCATGCTGATGAGAACAGAGGTGGCAGACATTTCATACTCCCGGTTAGCGCGATTACGTTTACAACACCACTGCTTCGTTCTTGCGTGCATGACGCGATCAGCAGCTGTTGTGTTCAACGACGTATTGATGCTAACGCTCCGTCCGGTTGTTTCCCTGCGGTCCCCTGTCGCACCGGTTTGCGCCCGATCAACGAATATCACGTTGTCGATCGCGGTGTACCGGCGCATCCGTTGTTACTCATTTACTGCGCGAATGCCTTAACCGCCGCTTTCAGGATCTTCGCCAAGGCGGCTGGATTGCCAATGCGAGCCGTTGGGCCAGCAACGGATAGCGCGCCACGAACCTGCCCTCCACTCACCACCGGCACCGCGACGCAAGTCAAGCCGGCGATCAATTCTTCCGCATCCAACGCGTATCGCAAATCGCGCTATGGCAACAGTTCAGGATCGCCGCGGAGCCCGGAGGCGCAACCGCTTTCGCCGCGCTGACCTCGGGCGCCTGTGTGCGCTCGCCCGGTGAAAAGATCGCCGTCGTGATTTGCGGTGGCAACGCCGAACCGGCGTCGTTCGCGTAGTGCGTCGCAAGCCGCCGCTCTCTCAGACAGCGCGCGGTTGCCGCGGACAGCATGCACGCCAAGCGTTTCAGGTACGCAAGGACCGCAATCCTGTGCGTACTTCACTGGCCAAGATCGTCGGCACCTCCCATGCCGGAAAATGGCCGCCCGTTTCGGGCTTATTGAAGTAGATCAGATTGTGATACGCCTTTTCGGTCCAGCTCTTCGGTGCCTGGTAGTTTTCTCCCGGAAACGCGCTGATCGCGGCAGGCACGTTGACGTCGGCCGCCAGAAAGAAGTTGGCGTGCGACTCCCAGTAGAAGCGCGCCGCCGACACGCCAGTATTGGTCAACCAGTAGAGCGTGATGTCGTCGAGCAGGTCGTCGCGCGTCAGCGCCCCCGAAGAGTGACCGTTGACTGGATGACCGAGCACGGCCGCACTCAACGCCGCAGCGGGCTGACCGTAGCCGTCGCCATGGTCGAGCATCCAGGAAGCCAGCGCGACGGGCGAGTCGGCCAATCCGTATAACGTCTGCGGGCGGGTACCCATTTCGAAAGCGTAGCCGCGCTTTTTCTTCGCGTTGACGCTCAATTGTTCATATGCGTGTTTCTCTTCGTCCGAAAGACCCGTTGGCATCGGATCGCCCGACGCGATTGACTTCAGGATATCGGCCGGCACTGATGCGGGGAAATTCACGTGAATGCCGATCAGTTCGGGTGGTGCCTGCTTGGCCATGATGTTCGAGACAATTCCGCCGAGGTCACCGCCTTGCGAAGCAAAGCGCTGATAGCCGAGGCGCTTCATCAAGACGACCCACGCGCGCGCGGTGCGCTCCGGTCCCCAGCCCGTGGTCTGAGGCCGCGCCGAAAAACCATAGCCCGGCAACGACGGAATGACGAGGTGAAACGCGTCCGACGCCGGTGCGCCATATGCGGTCGGATTGACGAGCGGATCGATGATCTTGAACTGTTCAATCACCGAGCCGGGCCAACCGTGCGTCACGATCAACGGCATTGCGTTTTCATGCTTTGATCGCACGTGGATGAAATGAATATCGAGTCCGTCGATCTCGGTCATGAATTGTGGATACGAATTGAGCCGCGCCTCGCACTTGCGCCAGTCATAGCCCGTCGCCCAATAATGCGCGAGCCCCTGAATGGTCGCGAGTTGAACGCCCTGCGACTCGTCGGGCACCGTCTCACGATCCGGCCAGCGCGTCGCGTTGATGCGACGCCGCAGGTCGACGAGTTGCGACTCGGGGACGTGAACACGGAACGGGCGGATTGCTGTCTTGTCGCCATTCGCGGGTTCCGTGATCTTGCCTATGGCCTGATTCGTGTCGGCGAAAGCGAACTGGCTTAGCGAACCTGCGGCGAGCGCCGCAGCCGTCATGCCGACAAAGTGCCGGCGAGATGTGGATTGAGGGATGTCGTTCGACATGGTATCGGTCTCCGGTTCCCTTCAGATTGTCGCGTCGCGCGTGAAGTCCGCGACATACAGCTTGACGAAGTCATACATGCTCGTGGGCTTAAGAATGGGCCGTTCATCGCTCGCATTCGTCGTCATAGCACTTACCTCAGATAATGTTGAAACGTGTCCCACCATCGATAGAACGGTCAGTCAGAATGGTGGCGGTCATGCAACCGGTGTGTGAACGTCATCTGCACTTTTCGTATCGATCGCCACCGGATGCACAGCGCGCTCGTGAACGTGAGCCGTAGGCGTACGGTCGATCATCAGACTCAGAAGTTCAGGGCGGTTGTAGTGGCCGGCGGAATCCATCAGCATCTTGCGGCGGTCGATCAACGTGAAGTCCAGATCGACGATCACTTCGCCTTCACCCGAACGCAGCGGCTCTGCCATCAGAGTGCCGTCTGGCGATACGATGGCGGTGAAACAGCCGCCTGATATCGGTCCAATTCCACAGCCGGTGTCCTTCATGATCTGCGCCTGCTGCCCGGCATCGAGCCACGCCGTTGCGTTGACAACAAATGCGCCGGACTCGAGCGCATGCTGGCGAATGTTGATTTCCATTCGTTGCGCAAAGCCGTCGCCAAATGCCGAACCGGGGTACATCGCCGAGTGGATTTGCTCGCCGTCGGCAATCAGCGCGTAGCGCGCGAGCGGGTTGTTATGTTCGAAGCACGCAAGCTGGCCGATACGCCCCACTGCACTATCCACGGCGCGCAAGCCTGACCCGTCCCCCTGGCCCCAAATCATGCGCTCGAAATGCGTCGGCGTAATCTTGCGCCGCCGCTGAATCAGCGTACCGTCTGCATCGAAGAGCAACTGCGTGTTGTACAGCGTGCCGCCGTCGCGCTCATTGACACCAATCGACACCACCATACCGGCCTTCCGCGCGGCTTCGCCAATTGCGTCGGTCGCGGCAGAGGGTACGGTCACGGCCTGTTCGAGCAGTCGCAAATGTTCGGTGCCGGACAGGAGTTCGATGCCCGTCTGCACCGCTGAAAAGTACGGGTAATACGGCACGACCGTTTCGGGAAAAGTGGCGAACTGCACACCCTTCTCACCGAGTTCATGGATCTTCTGCACGACTTTTGCAACGGTACCCTCACGGCTATGGAGCACGGGGCTAATCTGGACTGCGGCGGCTTTGACGACTTTCATGACAGACTCCTTGACTAGAACATTAGGACGGGTTTTGAACGATGTTGCGTATGCAACATTCAGAGAACAATTTCACGCAGCACGCAGCGCCAATTCGCGAGCGATATTCATGAGGTCGTCGACGCCCTCGTTTCCGAGAGCATGCGTCGCGTGGCTCTGTGCTGATGACCACGCACTCGCGGCGCGCCTGAGCAGTGCGTCGCCTTCGACGGTGAGCGAAAGCGGACGGCTCCGCCCGTCGCCCGCTGGCGTGCCTTCAGCCACCCAGCCCTGAACGATCAGCGGTCGCAGGTTTCTGGTCAGCGTGGACCGGTCATGACGGCTCCGTCGGCCGAGTTCGGATCGGCTGATCGGCGCCCACTCTGCGATTAGGACGAGCAACGAGAACTGCGGCGCGACGATGCCGAACGGCCGCAGCGCGTCGTCATAAATCGCCGTCAATACGCGGGATATCTGGCGAGCGCGCGTAAGTAAACAGTTAGTCGCGATATGACTGCTCAGCGATTGGCTAATAGAGCTGTTCAGTTCATTCGTTGGGTTTGGATGGTGCTGCATATGCAATACCTCAAATGGTCCTGCGCGGCTGTGTCATGCTCCGCATGCGATGGAGGTATTTGAGCGTATGGACGTATCTCAATCGTGTCGGAAAGCCGTCTGTGTGTATGCACATGTACCCTTGTGCCTTCCAGATACGTTGGGATACAAAAAAGTGTTTAACGTGGCTTCGTGCGGTTGTTGTACGAATATCGAGGGCTGACCGATCTCTGAGCCACCACTGGTGGTTGGCGAATTTTGCTGGCGCAGGCGGTCGAGGGGTGCAACGCTTATCGGTAAGCAATCCGATACAACTCCGGCCCGCGCGCTAGCACTTTGCTAGAGAATCGCACGATTCCGGTTGTAAGTGCCGCCAACGTCGGAGCGGTCAGTTACGTACTGAGACCTCATAACCGAGCAGATGACAATGCGGGAGCAAGCGCGCCTCGCTGACGAGACCGTCAGAGAGACGCGCCGCATAACGCCCGATTGCTGCACCTGCGAGACAGTGGCCGACTCAGTTACGGGCTGTCGCCGACCGAATGGCGGTTCGCAAAGTACATCGGCCTTCCAATTGATCGGTGTCAGCGGATCGTTGGCCGGATTTGCTTCGCCAACGAACCTTCGCGATTCCCGGCCATGCGTACGGGTAGCAAGGCGCACGCATAGGACTTCGCGATCGAAGTCCTGCCGCCCGTGAACGCCAGCGCCGCAGCGGGAGTCGTATGGGAGGAGAACGAACTCATCCTATCAACGCAAACCGTCGCAGCGATCCGTATTCACGTTTTGGGTTTCTGGCGTACATCAGTCTGCGAACATTATTGCGGGCTGTACGATCATCTGGAAAGGCTTCGTCGCTGCAGGCGTCGCGCGAGCATTTCGGGTACCAGGAAAGACTTCGAAGTCAGGCGTAAATTGAACCAGGGTGCTGCGCAGTTGTTCGAACGGGCGACGGTCGCCGCCGAATTGGGCCTTACCTTCCGCCTCCAACGCTTCGAAGCTTTTGGAGCCCATCATCACCTGGTTCAGATCTGTACGATTCAATGTGATTGTCAGATTGGCATTGGGATCCTGGAAGCCTTTGATATTTGTGAGCGTGGAATTGCTCATCTCGATCAAGAACTTTTCACCGGTGTCCGGTGTAACCAGATTGATGGTGAACTTCATTCCCTCGGCCTTGCGGCTATCCATGCTGATGGCAAGGTAGTCGAGCCATTGCTCTGTGGTCATCGCACGAATAACATCTGGGCCTGTCGAGGAAGCCGCCACTCCGCTCGGTATCCCGCTGCGCAGTTCATAGGCAGTGTTTAAAAAAGCGTTGCGTACGCTCGACGATTCCCGCTGATAGCCAATTTGCTCGAACGCGTCGGCGAGAAGGTTGCGTGCCACCTGATTGCTCGGCTCAGCCAACACTAGCCGGTTGAGTATTTCGCTGGCTTGCAGGTACTTGCCCTGCCCGATCAATTCGCGTCCTTTGGGAATGATCTTCCCAGCGCCGCCCATCATTTCGACATAGAGGGGGGCGCTATCGCGGGGCGATAGCGGAATGAGTGTAGTGGGATTGCCGTCCCAGTAGCCGATAAAGCGGTTGATGATAGCGCGGGCATTGACCTCAACCGAGCCGTGATAGCTGCGTGCCGCCCACTGACGTTGCAGGCTCGGCGGCACGCGGTAGACATTCTGAACTTCGTTGATCGTTACACCCTCGTTGGCCAGATGCAATACCTGATTGTTCATGTTGGCGTAGAGATCGCGCTGCGCGCGTAGTACTTCCTGAATCCGGGCGTTACCCCAACGTGGCCAGCTGTGCGAGGCGAACATCACTTCCATGTCGGGAAAATTGTATAGCGCTTTGTTGATTTCCTTCGACCAATTGAGCGCATTGCGGACCGGGGCGCCGCGCAACGTGTAGATGTTGTGGATTGTCGCGGTGACATTTTCTGCGCCCCAGAAAGCTTTCCACTCAGGGAAGTAGGTGTTCATCTCGACGGGGGCTTCTGTGTCGGGCGTGTTTTGAAAAATCATCTTCACGCCATCTACGGTTAGGCTCTCGAAGTCCTTCGTAATGGAGACATTGGGCGGGATAAGGCCGACGCTACCCGACGCGACATTCTTGCCGATCGCCTGGTCCACATGGCCGAATGGACTACGCTCCAATAGCGTACCGTACTGAATGCGGCTACGGCGCGTCATCGCGTTCCCCGCAAAGATGTTCTCGGAAATTGCTTCTTGGAGGAACCCCTCTGGCGCAATGATTTTGACCTTGCCCGATTGCACGTCGGCCTCGTTTACCACGCCTCGCACACCGCCGAAGTGATCGATATGTGAATGCGAGTAAATCACTGCCACCACTGGACGACTACCCAGTTTCTCATTGGCGAACTTCAACGCGGCCCGTGCGGTTTCAGCCGCGGTCAGTGGGTCAAAAACGATCCATCCGGTGTCGCCTTTAATGAAGGTGATGTTGGCAAGGTCAAAGCCCCGCACCTGATAGATTCGTCCCGGGACTACTTCATAGAGGCCATAAGCCATATTGAGGATGGCCTGGCGCTGCAGCGAAGGGTTGATACTTTCAAAGTCCTTGCCTTCCAGCAGAAAGCTATAACTTTGCATATCCCACGCGACGTTGCCGGCGTCAGCCATGATCTTCTGGAACGGCGGCACGGCGATGAGGCCTCGCTTGTTCTCTTCAAAGTCCCGTTGATCTTCGAAGGGTAATTGTCTTTTGACTCCGTTGCGCAATTCGACGGTGAATCGGGAGGGCACTTTTCCCTCGCGATGAAAATGCTGGCTTGCATCGGCGCCAACCGCGGTATCGCTTTCACCCGCAGCTGCCTGGGCAAAGAATGCCGCGACGCTTACAACCGCGGCACCGATGGTCCGAATCAACGATTTTTCGAGGAAATCCATATGTCCTCCAAAGTATGGTGATGTCGGCTGTCATACTTATTGACAGCGCGCCGATTGAAGAGATCGAGGTCAACCAGCCTGCAGCGCAATGGGAGCGCGGCCATTGGCGCAAGTCACAAGCGGGCCCGCCAATTTCAGTTTGAGGAAATCGAACACGCTCCCGGTTATGTTCGTCGGGGCTCCCCTCTCGAACGCACCCGAAAGCGAATTCGACGCTAAACGTTGCATACGCTCCTCAATTTTCTCGACAGCCATGGCAGTCGCCGGATACGGCATGAAGCACTGAACCGGACCGGTTAATGTAAGCGCGGTAGGCGTGCCGCCGCGCCCGAAGCCGGCCGACGATCAACCACTGACTGTCACTTCGGGAAAAGCAGGGTCACGACGAGGCGCGCGCCCCAGCCGTGAGGGCCGGTATCCGGGCTTGCGGCCCAGTAACGCACTCCTGCGCCGATGTTCACAGGCAGTTCCCCGACCTTCAGCAGCTTGCTGACAGTTGCGTTGATTGGAGTCGACCACTGATGCCGGTTCCAGTTGTATGTCGATTCCGTGTTCAGAACGAATGTCCAGGCGTCCCTTGTCGTGTAGTTAAGGAAAGGCTGCATGAACGTCGAGCTCACGCCAGCGCGGTTGCCATCGCCGGCAAATGACCACACGTGGTTGGCTAGAAAGCCATACGTCCAGCCGTTAGCCTGCCAGAGCAGCACAGCGGTTGGCCCGGCGCCCCACTTCTCGGCACCCAGCAGCCGGTCGGTAGATACCGGCAGAAGAAACACTGGACCCACACCCCAGATCAGTCCGCCTTGCGTGGGCTTTGCTGGCGAAAAAAAGAAGCTCTGGACGACATCGCCCAGACCGGTCTGCGATCCGGAACCGGGCGCCACGTTGTTTTGCGAAACAATCGGCGCGATGGTGCGCGAAATGAGATTCCAGTTGCCATTTAGACGAAAGGGAATCACTGGCTGAAAGTTCAGAAGATATCGGTCCCCGTCCCTGTTGGCTCCGATGTTTGCATCGTAATTGAACTGGAACGGGACACTGATCAATGCGGCGACCGGGTTGCTCAGTTGCTTCGCGAGGTCTGCATCACTCTCCGCGACCGCGGGCATCGGTATCAACATCAGAGCGACGATTCGAATAGCTTTGCGGAAAAGCAAGCGGACGTCCGTCATGCTTCGCTCCTCAAATCGCGCAACTCTGCTCGAACCGCGCAGGGACGCTCGAGGTATTTGCATATGATCCACTTTCGCGGTCAGCCAAGCCCTTTTGCCCGCCTCCGAGTCTTGACACCTCAGCGGGTCCAGGAGATCCGTTGCGAAGAACTGCCTTGAAGAGCTATACGAGGTAATCGCCAATGAAGATAAGTCGGCGCCATACATCCGACCTCAATTTGACCAGTATAGTCACGGATCTTGAGGCGACGGTCACTAATTATGGCGAGAGATCTCCCGGCGAAACCTTCCGTGCCAACCGACTCTAGCTGCTTGCATTACACCTATTTCCGATTCGAGCTGTCGCGCTTCCCTTGCGAAGGCGGATCACAGATAACCACGGCCCGCGCCCTGCATGCCGATCACTACCGATGTTCCCACCTGGTGTCATATGCTGCATTGCGTCGGGGCGGTGGCACGGCGAAGAGTGCTACCTTGCGATGCCATTGATATGTTCTCCGTACGGCCGGACCTCTTTTCTTCGCGCGACACCTTCAAACGAAGAAGTCGACCGTACCACCGTATAGGTGGTACATGGATCGAAGAACTTCTACGTTCCCGTCCTGTTGCATCGCAGCCAATTAGTGCCTCGGCGTTTCGCGTCGATCGTACCTCGGACATTTGCTTTCGCCACCGCGTCCACAAATTCATCATTCTTATCCTAGCTGAATGCGGTCGCTCTCTTCTGCTCCAGACAGTAAATCGCGATCGGGGTGACGGCGGGCTGTCAGACGCGGCGGTTCGCATGGCGGGCTTGGCCCGGCGTTAGTTGCGCGTCACGCGTTGGCCCATGTGGCATGGAGCCAGGAAATGTTTTGTCCGTGATGGCAGCCATTTATGACGCCGGTTCAGATCTCGCAGTTCGAACGTCGGCGCCGAGCCATTTTCTGAGCAAGGGTTCAACCCACGTCAGCACCAGAAGAAAGCCTATTGCGACGCTAAGATTGAAAATCAGATGCGCCCATGCCACCGCCATGCCCGGATTGGCGGTCAGCTCCACCATCGCTCGCGAGAAGGATCTCAGGAATGGGAAGTAACACAGCACGCCGGCTGCGTTGAACAGAAAGTTGGTAATTGCCGTGGCCCTGGCGACAGAACTCATCCCGAGGCCTGCAATCAACGCAGTCGATGTCGAACCTACGTTAGAGCCGATGACGATCGGTATCGCTGCCTGGGGCGGCAGCACACCTTGCTGGACAAGGAGAATTGCCAGACCAGTGGTGACACTGCTGGACTGGACCAGAGCGGTAAACACCAGGCCGGCGAGCACGCCTGCCCAAGGAGCCTCTGCAAGTGCAAGCCATGCCTTGAACTGTGGGCGCTCTTGCAGAGGCTTCAGCTCCGCGGATATCAGATCCAGCGCGAAGAAGATCAATCCAAAATAGAAAACAGCTTTCCCAATGTACCTTGCGCGGACCGGCAACACTGAAATCAGGGCCCCGAGCACGATGAATACAGGACCGATGCCCGTAAGCTTGAAGGAGACGAGCCAGGCGGTTGCCGTTGTTCCCACATTGCTACCGAGCAGGATCCCAAGACTGGCCCGGAAGGAAATGACGGATGCGTCGACCAAGGTGACTGCAAGCGCTGTGATTGCACTGCTTGACTGCACAATCGCTGTCGCGAGCGCACCGACCAGAAACCCAAGCCAGCGGCTCGCCGTGACGCGCCCTAGCCACGACTGCAGCGCCGTACCCCCCACGTCCTGGAGTTCGCGACTGAAGCCCTGAAGGCCGTACAGGAAGAGGAGAACTGCGGAGACCGCGGCAAACAGTCCCTGGATTGGTGTCATGGCGACCTCCTTATCCGTTCCCCGCTATGCGGGAAAGACGTTCAAGTGCCGAAACCACGTCGATGGAAGCCAATGCTTTGGCGAAAGGCAGTATGTACTCGCTCCGAGGTTCTGACCAGCCGTTTACGCCCACAGTCGTCAGGCAATGCACCGGCCGAGACAGTCGGCCAGTTGTGCCGACGTCAGACGCTTCACATCGGCACACACCGCATCGGCCACCGCGTTGGCCACCGCGTTAGCCACCGCGTTGCGACGCATCGCGGTGGGCAAGTTATCCGCGGATCTCCGGAACAAATCTGAATGGGTAGTCGGGCTCTTTGTACCCTCCGGGCTTCTGTCGTTTGGGTAGCGTGACCTTTTCGCGCGCCACTTCCTCATAGGGAATCCTGCTGAGTAAGTGGCTAATGAGATTTAGGCGTGCCCGCTTTTTGTCATCCGACTTCACCACGTACCAGGGCGCGAACTCCGTGTCTGTCGCCCTGAACATTTCGTCGCGTGCGCGGGAGTAGTCGTACCACCGCTGGTACGACTCAAGATCCATCGGCGATAGCTTCCAGATCTTACGTTGATCGTGAATACGCGCTTCCAGTCGACGCGTCTGTTCTTCCATACCGACTTCGAGCCAGTACTTGAGTAAAATGATGCCGGAATCAGTCACTGCCCGCTCGACCAATGGCGCATCTTTCAGAAATGTCTTCGCCTGTTCTTCCGTGCAGAACCCCATGACCCGTTCCACCCCGGCGCGGTTGTACCAGCTGCGATCGAACAAGACGATCTCACCGCTCGCGGGCAGATGCGGCAGGTAACGCTGCATATACATCTGGGATTTTTCGCGGTCCGACGGCGCTGGCAATGCGACGACGTGAAAAATCCGCGGACTCACGCGCTCGGTAAGCGCCTTGATCGTCCCGCCCTTGCCTGCACCGTCGCGCCCCTCGAAAATGACACATACCTTGGCGCCCGTTGCAATGACCCATTGCTGGAGCTTGACCAGTTCGACGTGAAGGCGAGCGAGCTCCTTCTCGTACTCCCGGTTACCCAGCTGGTGCTGCCTGTTTGCCTCGGGTGGCCGTGCACCGACCTTTGCATCCTTCATCGTCTTTCTCCACGGCATCTCGGATTTGCTGCCGGTGACAAACTATGTGCACTACCATCCGGTATGACAATAGGCATTTAGAGCAATCCTCATGTTTGTCCGGAGGCAGGAGACGATCTCTCCTGGTCCTGTCGAACCCACAATCGGTAAGCGGCTCGTCATGTATGTCGTGAGAAGCATGGCCTCTATCCACCTGACATGAAAACCCGTTCACGTATGGTTCGCGCTGTGCGCCTTTGGGGGTTTGGGCTTGTGGCGCTCGCGATTGCCCTGCTTGGGTTGCGCGCTTACGATGCGCGAACAGGGCCTCCTCTTGAACGATGGCACACCTATGTGCCGGACGAACTTAGCGCAGAGCGGCTTGATAAGGGCGACTGGCCAACCTATCTGCAGCACGAGGACACGCTGTTCGACGAGGTGCGCAGACAGGTCACTGATCGCCTGCCTCCCGAGGCACGCGTGCCGTCGAACCGCTATTTCGAGGGCAGCCCGATCTACCCGCCGCGCTTCGATCACGACTGGAACCGATCGTATGAAATGTTGCCAGCTGGCAATCCCGTCGGAGCAGTCGTCCTGCTTCACGGCCTGACCGATTCACCGTACAGCCTGCGGCACATTGCACGGCGGTATGTCGAGCACGGATTCGTAGCAGTCGGCATTCGCCTTCCCGGGCACGGCACGGTGCCCGGCGGTCTGACAAACGTCGACTGGAAAACATGGATGGCAGCGACACGACTCGCTGTGCGCGAGGCGCAGCGGCGCGCGGGCCCGAACCATCCGCTTCACGTCGTCGGGTTCTCAAATGGCGGCGCGCTCGCGATGAAGTATGCGCTCGACAGTCTGGAGGACAACACGTTAGCCCGACCGTCACACATCATCTTGATCTCCCCGATGATCGGCATTACGCGCTATGCACGATTCGCGGGCCTGGCCGCCCTTCCAGCACTGCTGCCGCCTTTCGAGAAGGCCGCATGGCTGGGTATCGTGCCGGAATTCAATCCCTTCAAATACAACTCGTTTCCAGTCAATGGCGCGCGACAGTCGCACGGTCTCACAATTGCATTGCAGGAGCAGATTGTCCGCCTCGCCCAAAGCAGCAGCCTCGACGGCATGCCGCCGGTATTGACCTTCCAGTCGGTGCTCGACTTTACCGTGAGCACGTCGGCAATCATCAAGCGGCTCTACGTCATGCTCCCGGACAATGGGAGCGAACTGGTCCTGTTCGATGTGAACCGCCGTGCAAAAGTCGGGCCGCTGATTGATCCGGCATCGTCACGGGCGTTGGCAAAGGTATTGCCAACGCTGCCGGTTGACTACCAGATGACGACGATCGGCAACTTGCCTGATGGCACTGACGACGCGATCGAGCGCGTAGTCGAACCGGGTACGACGGTAGCCCGCACGCGCAGTCTTGGTCTTTCGTATCCGCCGCAGATTTTCTCGCTTTCACACGTGGCGATTCCGTTTCCACCCGACGATGCGCTTTACGGTACGCAACCCGCGAACGCAGCAAACTCGCGCTACGGTATTTCGCTGGGCGCATTTGTGCCTCGCGGTGAACGGGGCGCGTTGACGATCAGCCTCGATTCCATGTTCCGGATTTCGTCGAATCCATTCTTTCCGTATCTGCTCGCGCGCATAGACGAAGCAATTGCCGAGTCACTGCACGCGCACAGTACCCAATCCAGCCGTGCACGGCGCGCGAATTCCGCGCCGGCCGTACCTTCACTGGAACCCGATCCAGAATTTGACGACATGCAACGAAGGGCGCTGGACATGGAGCAGGATCCGGAAAACATCCCCTGATCCAGCACTCTTAAATCGATGGCGTTCCGGACATCGACAGCCGACTCCCGGCCGGGTGTAACGAATCGTTGTCGCGGAAATTCAGAGCCCATTCGAATCCCCGTTTCGCTGCTGAGCACACGGGAACGGGAACAGTCCGTCTGCCTTCATCGTCATTGGCGAACTCAGGGCATGCCGGAGTAAGCGCATGACTATGCTTAGGAGCGCAACAGAATCGGCATCCGCAATGATCAGCGCAATGACGAAACTAAATGACGAATTGGTGATTGATGTTTGCTTTTCCGGCGTATGCAGCTAGATTTAAAGTCAACACGGTTAGCAAAGCAGTCGAAACCGCAGGGCGGTTTGGGGACGGCTCTCAGTTCGGGGCATCTTTTCTGAAACGCGACGAATGATGTTCCGATGTCAGATCCGGGCGCCCCGAAGAGTTCTCAGGCAGACATCCTGAAAAACGGCGGAGATTGTCTCTATGGAAATGACGTCATGATCCGGCGCTGTCGCATCCGCGTCTGGCATCCCATCCGTCAGCCAAGCTGTGCCGTCTGACGCACCGCCGTGCTTCATCCGCTGGCGATCCAGGTGGCTTAAACGCAAGGTCGATGCAACTATTCCTTCTTCCTGTCGGAGGAAGCGCAATAAACGGACGAGCATGTGCACTTCGGTCCATCTGGTTTCAAGGTATGGATCACTGTGAGCTTGAGCCCGGGTGCCTTCCATGTCGAAAGAGAGAAAGATGTCGAGCAGCCATCCCTTTCGCGATGTGATCGTGTGCTTGACGTTCGGCACGCTGGCGGCGACAGCGTCGGCGCAAGCGGACCAAACCAAGACAGAGAACGGCTGGACTTTCGAAATATCGCCTTATCTCTGGATGTCGGGAGTTCGCGGCGACGTAGGCGTGTTCGAACGTCTGCCGCCTTCCTCGATTGACGTGAGCTTTGGCGACATCTTCAATCGTATCGATTGGCCTGCGGTCGTTTTCGTGAGCGGTGAAGCATGGAAGGGCCGCTTCGCCATTCTTGGCGACGTACAGTACATAAAACTAAAAGCGAGTGCATCGACGCCAGGCCCCTTGTTTGGGACGGGAACGCTCGTACAACAGAACTTCCACAGCACGATCGCCGGAGCCTACCGGTTCATCGACTCGCCGAAAATTACGGTCGATGGCCTTGCGGGGGCAAGAATTTTCTACGTCAACAACGAGCTCGCACTGACCAGTGCCCTCCTTCGCGGGAGAAGCGGCAGCAGCAGTGACGCATGGGTGAATCCGGTCATCGGCGTGCGCGGGACGTTGCCGTTCGCTACCGGATTCAGCGTCGACGGCTACCTGGACGCCGGAGGATTCGGAATTTCGTCCGATTGGACATGGCAAATCTACGGTGGCGTTGGTTACCGCTTCAAGAAATGGCTCACCGCCTACGCCGGATACCGCTATCTCGATGTCCGGCATAGAAACGGGGGATTTCTCTACGACGTGACGCAGCAGGGACCGGTGCTCGGCATACGATTTATCTTCTAGGATGAGAGCCAGACGGTCACCGCTCGTGTCAACGAACGAGCGGATAGTCGCCGTCAGCCAATGTGTCCACGTTCCAGTTGCAGGCGCACAACCGATCCGTCAGCGGTCAAACGGGACCGGAAGCAATGCTATGAGAGAGATGCTTGAGCCTCAATCCACCAAGTCGTCGCCAATGATCGGACGTGGCGACATTTTCGGTGGCGTGGCGGCGGGTGTTGTCGCGCTACCGCTGGCGCTCGCCTTCGGCGTCGCTTCGGGACTCGGCCCTGTGGCCGGCCTTTACGGTGCCATTGTCACCGGCATCGTCGCCGCGCTGTTTGGCGGCACGCCGGTGCAGATCACAGGCCCGACCGGGCCGATGACGCTGGTCGTTGCAGGTGTGCTGGCGGCGAACATGCATTCTTCTGGCAGCGCGAACCTTCCACTCGTCGTTGGAATCTTCGTGGTCGCCGGTTTCATGCAAATCGCTTTCGGTCTGCTGCGCATCGGGTCCTATATCCGATATGTGCCCTACCCGGTCATCTCGGGCTTTATGAGCGGCATCGGCGTGATCATCATCACGCAGCAGGTCTTTCCGATGTTCGGCGCAAACGCACCGGGATCAGACCCGTGGTCGATCCTCAGCCAGTTGCATTTACTGGGAGGCAACATCAAGTGGAGCGCCGTTGCGCTTTCCGCGTCGACGATCGCGATCGCATTGCTCCTGCCCCGATTCACCAAGGTAATCCCGGCCTCCCTCGTGGCGCTGATCGTGCTGACGATCACTGCAGTGATGCTGAAGCTCGACGTCCCCGTAATCGGTGAAATCCCGTCCGGATTGCCGACCCTGACGATGCCGGCGTTCGACTTGCACCGGCTGCCTTCCCTCGTGCCTGCCGCGCTCCAGCTATCGCTACTAGGCGCCATCGACTCGCTGCTGACAGCGCTCGTAGCCGACAACCTCACGCGTACGCGGCACGACAGCAACCGCGAGCTCATCGGGCAAGGCCTGGGCAACATCGCAGCGGCCGTGATTGGCGGGCTGCCCGGCGCCGGCGCCACCATGCGCACCGTTGTCAACGTCGATGCAGGGGGAAGAACACGCCTGTCGGGCGTGATCCATGGACTCTTCCTGGCAGCCGTGCTGCTTGGCCTTTCAGGATTGCTTCAGCACGTTCCCCGTGCAATTCTCGCTGGCCTGCTGGTGACAGTCGGAATCGGCATCATCGATCGCCGCAGTTTCCGCCACCTGCTTAAATTGTCACGGTCGGATGCCTTTTTAATGCTCCTCGTGCTCGCGCTAACCGTATTCACCGACCTCATCATCGCGGTGGCCACGGGCCTCGTCGTCGCTTCGTTTGTCTTTGTGAAGAAGGTGGGCGACATTACCGAGCAGCGGACGATGCTTACCCCGGTCGCTGATGAGCCATGGGCGGACGAACTGACCATTCCCGCCGGACTTCGCGACAGACTTCTGATCAAGCACGTCGACGGGCCGATCTTCTTCGGCTTCGCCAGCAAGTTCCTCGACATCGCGCGTCAGGCGACACTCCTGAGCAGGCTGTTGGTATTGCGCATGGATCGCATCTCGTACATGGACCAGACTGGCGTCTATGCGTTGGACGATGCACTGGTGCGACTAAACGCGGCCGGGGTGCGCGTGCTGGTCGTTGGCGTTTCGGTGTCGCAGCGCGACCTTCTCGAGCGGCTGCAGGTAATCCCGGCGGTCGTACCCGAGCGCGACATCTTCAACAACTTCGACGAATTGAGGAAGGCGCTTCCAGTGATCATCGGAGATCTTCACGCGAAATGAAGACGACACTCCGTCAGATGGGGGCGGCGATCGCCCTCGGCTTGCTGCCCCACGCGACGGTCTCCAGTCGACCGAACTCTTCCGCCACTCGCCGCTTTCCATCGTCAGCGTTTCGTAGCGGCAAACTTGAGTCATTCGGGCGTTGATTCGCCGCGGTGTCAAGTCAAGACCGACCGAAAGCAACGTTAGGAACAATGCGCATGCAAGCGTTCAAGTCTGCCTTGCTTCCAACTCATCAACCGCGGCTGCGCTTCTTCCGTTCCCGCGGCTCCGCGCCGGTTTCCACCGGAGTGAACGGTGCCTGGAATCGACTCACGAGGAAATCAATGAATGCGCGCGCGCGGGCTGTTTGATTCTTCTGCCTCGGGTAGTAGACGAATAAGTCGGCGGACGGCAGAACCGTGTTAGGCAGCACAAGTTGGAGACGCCCGCTCTGCACATATTTGGCCAGGTCCCATTCAGACCGTATCAATATCCCGTGTCCTTCAAGCGCCCAGCGAAGTACGATGTCGCCGTCGTTACTCGACAAGGCCCCTTTGACCTTGATGGCCTCGGTGTGGTCGTTCACGATATAACGCCAGACGCCATACGCGTCGTTATTCTGGCGATGGATGATGCAACGATGTTGGGCTAGATCCTCGACGCGCTCTGGTGTGCCGTACTTCTCCAGGTATTTTGGCGAGGCACAAAGGAAGCGGCGATTGCTCATGATCCTTCGCGCGCTCAAACGAGTGTCTGGAAGTTCGCCGAATCTTATCGCCATGTCGAACGCGCCTTCAACAAGATCGACTGGACGATCGGTGACCTCAAACTGGATTTCGACGCTCGGGAAGCGTTTTGCGAATTCCGAGACCAACGGCGCGATTGTTGTTCGGCCGAAGCCGAGCGTCGCATTGACGCGCACGAGCCCTTGAGGGTCACCTTTCGTTCCCGAGATCGCTTCCTCCATTTCGCGGACCTGTCCGACTATCTGCGTTGCATACCGAAGATATGTTTCGCCTTCAGGCGTGAGACTCACGCTCCGGGTAGTTCGATTGACAAGTCGTACGCCGAGTCGCTGTTCAATGACGCCAAGCCTCTTCGTCGCAGCGGGCGGTGACAAGTCGAGAGCTCGTGCGGCGCCTGACATGCTTCTGAGTTTCGCCAGAAGAATAAAAAACTCGAAATCAGTCGCAGTCTGCGTCTCAGTATTCACTTGAATTGAAAAGTGATGTGAATGAAAGTGCAGTTTAGCAGTCTTTTTCACGGTTAATCTACGTCCCATGTTGCAGCCAACGAGTCGCAACACCTCGTAAAACTCTGGAGACGAAGCCGTGAGAATCGTTGAAATCCGCGAAAAGACCGTTCCGATCAGTTCCCCGATCCGCAATGCCTATATTGACTTCAGCAAGATGACGCTGAGTCTGGTCGCAGTCATCACCGACGTGATTCGGGACGGCAAGCCGGTAATCGGCTACGGCTTCAACTCCAACGGCCGGTACGGGCAGGGCAAGCTCATGCGTGAGCGGTTCATCCCTCGCATCCTCGAAGCTGACCCCGCCTCGCTGGTCAACGATGCTGGTGACAACCTCGATCCCCATAAAATCTGGGCGACGATGTTCACCAACGAAAAGCCCGGCGGCCACGGCGAGCGCTCGGTCGCAATTGGCACCATCGATATGGCAATCTGGGATGCGGTCTCGAAGATCGAAGGGAAACCGCTGTTTCAGTTGCTGGCGGACCGCTACGGCAACGGCCAACCGGATCGCAAGATTTTCGTGTACGCAGCAGGCGGCTACTACTATCCGGGCCAGGACCACGAGAAGCTGAAAGACGAGATGCGCAGCTATATCGACCGCGGTTACACCGTGGTGAAGAAAAAAATCGGCGGTGCATCGCTCGACGAAGATCTTCGCCGCATCGACTCGATCCTCAGCGTGCTGCAAGACGACCAGAAGCTCGCCGTTGATGCGAACGGTCGCTTCGATCTGGACACCGCAATTCAGTACGCAAAGGCGCTCTCTCAATACGATCTCTTCTGGTACGAGGAACCGGGCGATCCGCTCGACTTTGAACTGCAAGCCACGCTGCGCAACTACTACGACAAGCCGATGGCGACGGGCGAAGACCTGTTCTCGATGCAGGACGCGCGTAACTTGATCCGCTATGGCGGCATGCGTCCCGACCGCGACTGGCTGCAATTCGACTGCGCGCTGAGCTACGGTCTGGTGGAATATCTGCGCACGTTGGACATGCTGCGTCAGCACGGCTGGTCGCCGAGCCGCTGCATTCCCCACGGCGGTCACCAGATGTCGCTGAACATCGCCGCTGGCCTTGGCTTGGGCGGAAACGAGTCCTATCCGGACCTGTTCCAACCGTACGGCGGCTTCCCCGATGGGGTCAAGGTCGAGAACGGCTATATCACGATGCCGGACCTCCCGGGTATCGGCTTCGAGGGTAAATCGGATCTCATTGCCGAGATGCGCAAGCTGTCGGCATAAACACTCAGCGGTATCAAGGCATCGGCGGTCCTCGTCGATGCTACGCCTATAAAAAGACCAATTCAGGCGCACCTCGGCCGTGCTCACCACAGCGGATTATCCCGCTGTGGATGCTCGTCCGTACTCTACAAATAGACGCCAGTCATAGGAGACAGACATGCTGGTATCGAAAGTCAGGAAGACGCTCTCGAAGCTCTATCTGCAGGTTCTTATCGGGATCATCGCCGGTATCCTGCTGGGCCACTTTTATCCGGACGTTGGTTCCCAACTCAAGCCCCTCGGTGACTTGTTTATCAAGTTGATCCGAATGCTGCTTGCACCGATCATCTTCGCGTCGGTGGTTGTCGGCATTGCCCGCATGAATGATCTTCATGAAGCGGGCCGCGTCGGCGTCAAGGCGCTGCTTTACTTTGAAGTCGCATCGACGATCGCACTCCTCGTTGGGATGGTCGTCGTGAATGTCTTCAAACCCGGTGCCGGCATGAACGTCGATCCGTCGCACATCGACGGGTCTGCGATCTCGACCTATACGACTGCCGCCAGGCAACATGGCATGCTCGACTTTTTCACGAGCATTGTCCCGAACAGCATCGTTGGCGCGTTCGCCAACGGCGAGATGCTACCCATCATTTTCTTCTCGCTGCTGCTCGCCATTTCTCTCGCCAGGCTAGGACCTCGGACGGCACCGTTTGTAGACATGCTCGATATGTTCCTCCAGGGCATGTTCGGGGTGGTGCGGATCGTCATGTACGTCGCACCTATCGGTGCGTTCGGCGGCATGGCCTTCACCATCGCAAAGTACGGGATCGGCACATTGGCTTCCTTCGGCCAGTTGATGTTGTGCCTCTATCTAACGTCTATCTTCTTTGTGGTTGTAGTCCTCGGACTTGTAATGAGGATGTGTGGATTGTCGCTGTTCAAGTACCTCCGCTACATCAAGGACGAGATCCTGATCACGCTCGGCACGGCTTCCACGGAAGCGGTACTTCCGCAGATGCTGGTCAAGATGGAACGGATGGGCTGCTCGCGACCCGTTGTTGGAATGGTGTTGCCTACCGGATACACCTTCAATGCGGACGGAACGGCGATATATCTCACGATGGCTGCCCTCTTCATCGCCCAGGCGATGAATGTGCATCTGACGATTTGGGATCAGTTGCTTGTGTTGGGCGTGCTTCTTCTCACTTCGAAAGGCTCGGCGGGAGTCGCGGGTGCTGGATTCGTTGCGCTGGCCGCGACGCTCGCGTCGATGCACAAAATTCCGGTCGAAGGTTTGGTCCTGCTTCTCGGTGTCGATCGTTTTCTTAATGAAGCTCGGGCCGTGACGAACCTGATCGGCAATGGTGTTGCAACTGTCGTAGTCGCGCGTTGGGAAGGACAGCTCGACATGAACACTGCGCGTGCGGTGCTGAATCGTACGTACGTTGCTGAATTTGAAGAGCTGCAGCCGATCGACAATCCGGCCATCGCATCCGCATCTACGGGCGACGCATCCGTCCGATCGAACGCTCATTGAGCCTCCACAACATCACTCTGCAAATTGGCAGTCGCCCTTGGGCGACTGCCAATTTTTTTAGAGCATTGCCGAAACGACCACGCAAACGGAAAAAGAAGGTTCTCGCGAAGCCGCGCTCAACTATCATGAGTTCCCGACGCCAGAGAAGACGGCAAGCGCGTACGTCGGCTTCAGCGCAATTGCTGACATTTGAATGACCGCAGCCTTTTGCGGGCGGATGGCCGGTAGTGGCCGAACCCGTCCGCTGCCCCATCCCATGAAGTGACAATGGCGGCCCGCCGATCATCGGCTTATTATCCCGAAAGGTCGTTGAAAACTAGTGTGTGGGGCAAAGTTTCCACTTGCCCGGCGAGAATCTTCATAACAGGGAAATGCCTTTCCGCAAGCTTATGCGGTCAGGTCGAGGCCACTTCGAGTGGACACACCATGCTTGGACCTCTGAGACTTTTTGTGCTGCTCTGGTCGCTGGCGGTGATGGCGCCGACCGCGCACGCGAGCACAATCGGTGTCGTCCTGCCGGGCTCATCCCTTGTCTTTTATCAGACATTGCTCAAGGGAATACAACAATCGGCCCATGATCATCATGTAGATCTGCTGATTCGCAACCCGTCCGATGGCGAGTCGCTCAATACACCGAATATCCAGCTGCGCATTATCGAATACATGGTGACGCAGGGAGTCTCGGGCGTGGTGCTGGCACCAGAACCGTTGGCCGGCGACACGCGGGTTTCAGTCCCAGTCCCCGTGATCCTTGTGGATCGATACAGCGCCGATTACGATGGAATCTCGACCGTCTACACAGACAATTTCAGCGCTGGCAGGAAGGCGGCGCTCAGCCTGGTACCGGTTCTGAAAAAGGGCGCCAAGGTGGCAATGCTGCGGCTCGCGCCCAACGTGAGTTCGACTGTTGCGAGAGAAAGCGGATTTTTAAGCGTTGCCCGCAAAGAGGGATGGGATGTGGTGATCGATACCTACGTAGGGTATCGACCGCGCGATGCCGAAGTGCTGATCGCCGAGGTGATAAAGAGTTACCCGGGCCGCCTCGATGCCGTTTTTGCGCCGGCTGAACCGATTGCCTACGGCGCTCTGCGGGTGATCGAGACCGCGGCAATCGGCCAGCGCCCGCGCCTCGTGCTATTCGACTGGCGTCCGGAATTCCTGGAAGGCCTCAAAAAAGGAATCGTACATGCCGCCATATTGCAGGACCCTTACCGTATGGGTTACCTCGCCTTGGCGTCCATGGTCGAAGCACTGCAGGGCCATCCGCCACCCCGCACTCTCTTCGTCGACGTGGTCACCGTTACGCCACAAAACATGAACGATCCGGCGATCCGGTCGTTGCTGGCGAGGTACGCCAGATAAGCGGCGTGAGCCACGAGCGCCTTCAGTACCGCTCCGCGCAATCAGAAAAGCGCAGCCGCGTCGGCGTCATTCCACCAATGAGTTCGCGTACTCACGCATCGCTGCGCTCATCGGCAACACCCGTTCCCTGAGATGAGCATGAAGATATCGGACAGCCGGCGAGAACTGACGACGGTGCGGACAGACCAGGTTTAGCGGCGCTGTTTCCCCAGGTTGGTCAGGCAACAGGACATGTAGTCGGCCGGATATCACATCGTCGTGCACGTCGAGCCACGATTTATAGGCGATGCCGCGGCCTTCCACCGCCCAGCGTCTCGCGATTTCCGCATCGTCGCAAAGCAGCGCGCCTCTCACCGTGACCTGCCGCCGCACGCCGTTGGACGGAAACGACCAGCGGTCATAGACGCGACCTGCCAGCACATAGGGCAGGCAATCGTGCAAAACGAGTTCGTCCAAAGAAGCGGGCGAGCCGCGGCGCTTCAGGTACTCCGGCGAAGCCACCAGCACCCTTCGATTGTTCTCGGCGAGTGCGAGCGCAACGTAGCTCGCCTGCTCCGCAGACCCATAGCGGATTGCCACATCCACCGGATCGCGAAAGACGTCGGTTACGTGATCCGACAGGGAAAGCCGCAATGTCAGCTTCGGATGTTGATCGCGGAACGTACCAAGCCAGGTCAGCAGGTTATTACGGCCGAGATCGGAAGGCGCCGCGATCCGCAGCATGCCTTGCAGCGCATGTCTCTCTCCATGCAGACGTTCGCGGCCTTCGTGAATCATCGACAGAACTTCTTCTGCATAGGGAAGGTACTGCTCGCCTTCTGCAGTCAGCTTGAGGCTGCGAGTGGACCGCGCAAAGAGCCGGATATCCAGCTCCCGCTCGAGCCGCAAAATCGCTGCGCTGACCTGGCCGGGCAGAAGGTCCGCCTCTCTCGCCGCGTTTGAAAAGCTGCCGAGCGCGGCAGTTCTCACAAAGAGTTGAAGGTCTTCTAACCGGACCATTTTCATTCCAGGAGTGAAAGTCTTCCCTAATGTAACTGGTTTTTCGCATCTATGAGGTCGCGCCAGAATTCAGCCATACATCGGCGATACACGAGCAAGGTGAGCGCTGAAGTCCTTCATAACGTACCTGGAGCATGCGCATGAAAGCAGTGGTCTATACACAGCACGGTCTTCCCGCCGAGCATCCGGATTCCCTCATCGATCTCGACCTGCCTACGCCTGAACCGGCATCGCGCGACTTGCTGGTGAAGATAGACGCGATCGCGGTCAATCCGGTGGATACGAAAGTCCGCATGGGCTCGCCGACCGAAGCGCCGCGCGTACTCGGCTGGGACGCCGTCGGAACCGTCGAGGCCGTGGGCGACGGCGTGTCGCTGTTCGCGCCAGGAGACAAGGTCTTCTACGCGGGTAGCATTGCCCGCCCCGGCGCGTACGCGCAATACGCGCTCGTGGACGAGCGGCTTGCCGGCAGGAAACCTGCCACGCTTTCAGATGCGCAAGCCGCCGCGCTTCCGCTGACTTCGTTGACGGCGTGGGAACTGCTCTTCGACCGGCTCGGCGTACTTGAGCACGCAGGATCCGGCGACGCGCTGCTGATAGTCGGCGCTGCCGGCGGCGTCGGCTCGATGCTCACGCAGCTTGCAAGCCGTCTGACGAAACTGCGCGTGATTGGCACGGCGTCCCGCCCTGAAACGCGTGAATGGGCTCAAGCGCTCGGCGCGCACGACGTGATCGATCACTCGCGACCGCTGCTGGAAGGCCTGCGCCGTATCGGTTCGCCGCAGGTGCGTTACGTCGCGAGCCTGACTCAAACGGACCTTCACTATCCGCAGCTCGTCGAGGCGCTGGCGCCTCAAGGCCGGCTCGGTGTGATCGACGATCCGGACACGCTCGACGCGATGCCGCTCAAGCGGAAGTCCATTTCTCTTCATTGGGAGCTGATGTTCACACGGTCGCTGTTCGAAACCGCTGACATGGTCAGGCAGCACGAAATCCTGAACAGAGTGTCCGCACTGATCGACGACGGCACGCTGCGCACCACGATGGCGGATCACTTCGGAACCATCAATGCGAAGAATCTGCGCCGCGCTCATGCGCTGATCGAAAGCGGACGCGCTCGCGGAAAAATCGTGCTCGAAGGTTTCTAGTTCGCCGCACTGGTTCATCACGCCACCTGCAACATCACACACAACTGGAGAACGACCATGCAATCCATCTATCAAGGCGGTAAGAAGAGCCGTGCGATGCGCCGCGCCGCAATCGCGCTGGCCGCGAGCCTGAGCTTTGGCAGCTTCGCCTATGCGGCGTCGGTCCAGGCGCCATCGCAGGCGGCGTCACCAGCGGCGGCGTCCAGCGAGGCAACGGAACGCACCATCGGTTCGATAGAAACGGTGGCGACATTCTCCGGGCCGATGCCCACCGGCGTGACCGTCACGGAAACCGGGCGGATCTTCGTCAACTTCCCGCGCTGGGGCGACGACGTTCAGGCCACCGTTGCCGAAGTGCGCGACGGTAGAGTGGTCGCGTATCCGAATGCGGACATCAATCGTGCGGACGCTTCCCACGCAGCCGCGCACTTCCTGAGCGTTCAAAGCGTGGTTGCAGACGGCCGCGGACGTCTGTGGGTACTGGACACCGCAGCGCCCAATTTCTCGAATCCGGTAGCGGGTGGTGCCAAGCTCGTCGCTATCGACCTCGCTACCAATCGCGTGGTGAAGACGCTCGTCTTTCCGGCCAACGTCATGCGCGCGCAAACCTACGTGAACGACGTGCGGTTCGACTTCCGCGTGGGCAAAGCGGGCGTCGCGTATGTGACCGACTCGTCGTTGAGCGGCACCGGTGGATTGATCGTCATCGACCTCGACTCGGGCAAGGCATTGCGACGCCTGACCGGTCACGTTTCGACATCGGCCGATCCGGCCTTCGTGCCCGTGGTCGAAGGCGAGACCCTTAAAATGCGGGATGCAAACGGCAAGAGCACGCCGTTCACCGTCGCATCGGATGGCATCGCGCTTTCGCCGGATGGCAAGACGCTCTACTACTGCCCGCTTTCGAGCCGGCATCTCTACTCGGTGCCGACCGCCATGCTGCGCGACCCGTCGATCAGCGAAGCCCAACTTTCAGCCGCTGTAAAAGACCTCGGAGAGAAAGGCGCTTCAGACGGACTCGAAAGCGACGCGAACGGCGCCGTCTACGCAGGCGACTACGAACACGACTCCATTCGCAAGCTCGAACCGGGCGGCGAATGGCGGACCATCGTGCATGATCCGCGCGTGCTGTGGCCGGACACACTGTCGGTCGGCACCGACGGATATCTGTACTTCACGGCGAATCAACTGCATCGTCAGCCTGTTTTCCACGGCGGCAAGGACGAGCGCAGGAAGCCCTACGCGCTCTTCCGTGTACGTATTGGCGCAGGCCCGGCCCCGACGTTCTGACACATCGCATCTCCCCAAAACTGAAGTCCATCGTCAATCTCGGCGATGCGACTTCAGGCTGGTCACCTTACGCACTGGCCCTTGGCAGTGACCGCAATCGCGAGCACCAACACGCTTGCACTGCGAACAGACAAGAGTATATGATCCATATACGTTTCATATACGGATGGCAAAAATGGGCATCGTGAATATTGACGACGACTTGCACGATCAGATACGCAAAGCGAGCCAGGTGTCGTGTCGGTCGATCAACGCACAAGCGGCGTTCTGGATCAAGATTGGCATGCTGTGCGAAATGAATCCGACGCACAGTTTCAGTGAAATCGTTGCGCGCGAACTGCGAGCAGCAGGCGTGGAGACGCGATCCGTCAGGGTGGCGTCCACGTGACCAAGCGGCCAGAAGAAATCGCGTTGCTCGCGGAGTCCGGCAAATTGCTCGCGGATGTGTTTGGTCATCTGGACCGGTTGGACATGATCGGTATGTCGACCATGCAGATCAACGATCTGGTCGATAGCCTCATCGTCAACGAACTCAATGCCCGTCCGGCGAGCAAAGGCCAATACGGCTACGCCTACGTACTGAATTCATCGCGCAACAACGTGGTTTGCCACGGCGTTCCGTCTTCAACGGAAATATTGGAAAGCGGCGATATCGTGAATTTCGACATCACGTTGGAAAAGAACGGATACATCGCGGACTCCAGCAAAATGTATCTGCTGGGCGACGTATCGCCGTTAGCTAAACGGCTCGTGGAAGTCACGTATCAAGCGATGTGGAAAGGCATCAGGGCCGTTCGTCCAGGCGCGCGACTGGGCGATGTCGGGCATGCGATCGAGCGGCACGCACGGCAAAACGGTTATTCTGTCGTAAGGGAATATTGTGGACATGGCATCGGACGCGAAATGCACGAGCCTCCTCAGGTGCTGCATTGGGGAAAGCCGCGAACAGGTCTGGTGCTGCAAGAGGGCATGGTCTTTACCATCGAGCCGATGATCAACCAGGGGCGACATGCCGTTCGGACTGAAGACGATGGCTGGACGGTCGTCACAAACGATGGAAAGCTGTCCGCACAATTCGAGCATACCGTCGCCGTCACCCGAAACGGTGTACGCGTCCTGACGTTGCGTCCGGACGAAAGAACGTTGAACTGAAACCCGCCGGGCTCAACACCGGCGACGGAAGCTGCAGCTCGCGAAAGCGCCATAGTGGCGAGCGCTCACGACGCGGCAGTTTCGTATGGCGGCCCACAGACCGGGCACCTCCTTCCATGCACACTCAGTGCGTCGCTCCGCGCGGCTTGGCACTCACCTCATCTCGTGGATATGCAATGGAATGGAAAAGCCTGCTTACTGAATTCCCGGTCTGGGTGATTGGCCGCTTGACCCCGTCGCGGCATGACCCTCGTCGCAGTACGCCGCGTGAAATTCTTGTCCTTCGACCGAACGATTTTGGTGAATTGCTGACTGCGACGCCGATCTTCGAGGCGCTCAAAAAACGCTTCCCGGCCACCCGAATCGTTGCCGGCATCGGCAGCTGGGGGCGTCCTATTCTCGAGAACAATCCGTTCATCGATGAAATCGTCGAGATCAATGCACCATGGAACAACAAGATCGTCGAGAACCGCTCGCCCGGTGACGTCGTGCGTTTCCTGCTGAAGTCGCCGCAAGTCGCCGCGCTGCGCAAGCGAGGCGGGTCTGACGTCGGAATCGACGTCCTCGGCAGTTACATGGGCGCGCTCCTGATGATGCGGCTTGGTGTGCGATATCGCATCGGCGTGCGCGGGTATCGCGGCGGCCACAGCGGGTGTCACGCTTACATTGACTTTGCGCGCCGCCAATCCGGTCGCGCCGCGCTCGCGCAAGCCGAGTTGCTCGGCGCAACGGAGCTTCCCGACGCTCGACCTCAGCTTTTCCTCACGGCAGCCGAACGGGCAAGCGCCGTCAAGTTCTGGACAAATAACTCCGCAGAAGTTGGCACGACATGGCGAGTGCTGGTCGGCGTCGGAGCGGGTGTTCCCACCAAGGCTTGGGATCCCCGGCAGTTTGGGGCAGCGCTCTCGCAGATTGCGTCCGCATTGCAACAGTCCGGCGACCGCTGCGAGATTCTTATAGTTGGTAGCGAGGCCGACAAGGCGCGTGCCAACGAAGCGATCGTCGCCGCGGGACCCAATGTCGCGGTGCGTTCGGTCGCGGGCGACGTGTCGATGCGAACGGTCTTTGCGCTCGCCGAAAATGCGAATGCCGTCCTGACGAACTCCTCGATGCTGATGCATGTGGCTGCCGCCTTCCGCCGGCCGACTGTCGCAGTGCTCGGCGGCAGTATCACGAGGCCGGCGGTTCACGATGCAATCTGGGGATACCCGGAACACTATAAGAGCGTCGCACCGGATGCTTATATCGAAGGCCAACCCGAGAAAAACTGGCCAGGCGTCGAGCGGGTTGTGGACGCCGTGCTGAGTGCATTGCAAACGCAGCGTACTTGCGTGAGTACGGTGTAGGTTGGATGGGACCTTCGGCGGTCCTATCGCACGGTAGCGCTCAAGGAGCCGTAGGCGGCGTCTCATCGGCGAGTGTGCGGCGCCCTGCTTCGAGGATTTCGTCAGCGAAGGCGGGATCGGCATCCGCAATCGCGCGCGACAACACGAGCGCCCCGACCATCTGACTGAACGCCGCAATAGCGTCCTGGCGGGTTTCTTCCGGCGTCGCGCCTTCCTTGGCGATCATGGCCGCAAACCGGTCGAGATACGCCGCCAGGCCGTGCGCGTAGGACACGCGCGCGGCGGCGGTCATCCGGGGAGCGTCGCCAACGAAGCCAGACAGCGGGCACCCCGCCTCGATGTTGTCGCGGTGCCGGGTCGACAGATAACGCGCGGTTTGTTTGACCAGGCTACCGGCGTTCGGCGAATCCGCATAGTCTTGCATCGCCTTTTCCATCACCGCGGCGACCAGCGCGTCCTTCGACTTGAAGTGGTTGTAAAAGCCACCCTGCGTAAAACCGGCTTCTTTCATCAACTCCGCGAGCCCCACAGCGTCGACGCCGCGAATGCGGAACAGCCGCTCGGCGGCCGCGACAATCGCGCTCCGGTTTTCGGCGGCCTGTTGCCGAGACACACCCATCGCTCTCTCCCTTATCCAGACAATCGCATCGATTAACAAACACAATGTCGATCACCATTGACATACCCGGTCCACGTCGACACAATGCATCAAAAGACGATGTCGATCGACATTGACATAAGTCTAGCGGACTTTCGGGCGTGATGGGAAGCGAAGCCGACGGCACGGTCCACAAGGCAATACATTCCGAAATACGCAAGGAAGTTTTTGATCAGTTCCCATGCGCCCGGTGAGCCGGCGCGCCTGCGATTAACCGTATGAAGGATTCATCATGAAAATCGAAGGTTCTGTTGTTTTCGTAACGGGCGCGAACCGCGGCCTTGGTCTCGAGTTTGCGAAACAGGCGCTCGAAAGAGGAGCGCGCAAGGTCTATGCGGGCGCGCGCGATCCGGCCAGTGTGACGCTGCCAGGCGTCGTGCCGGTGAAACTGGACGTGACCGATCCAGCGGCTGTCGCCGCTGCCGCCGAGGCGGCGGGTGACGTCACGCTGCTGATCAACAATGCGGGCATCGCACGGCTTGGCAGCCTGACCGACGACGGCGCGATCGACGCGTTGCGCGATCACCTCGAAACCAACGTGTTCGGCATGCTGGCGATGTCGCGGGCGTTTGCGGGCAACCTCGCCCGCAACGGCGGCGGCGCGATCCTGAACGTGCTTTCGGTCGCGAGCTGGGTGAACCGGCCGATCCTCTCTGGTTACGGCGTGTCGAAGTCGGCGGCGTGGGCGCTGACCAACGGCCTGCGTCATTCGTTGCGCGAGCAGCATACGCAAGTCGTCGGGCTTCACGCCGGCTTCATCGATACGGATCTGACGCGCGGGCTGGAAGTGCCGAAGGCGACGCCGGCCGACGTCGTGCGTCAGGCATACGACGCAATTGAAGCCGGCGCGGAGGAAGTATCCACCGACGAGTTCACGCGTGAGGTGAAAGCCGCACTGTCCTCGGGCGTCTATCTCAACGAGCCGGTTGCTCATTAACGGCATCGGAGCGCTCGTCCGTCGCACGTGAACGCGTGCGACGGACAGCAGGACGAACTTCCACGTCAAATGAACCTTCGTCGCAACAGCAACAGCAACTGCCGCAATTAGCGGCGCCGGCCCCGCTCACTCACGCGACCTTGAAATCTTCGCGAGTGACTGCTGTTTCCGGATGATGTTGATCAGGCTAAGCAACGCCGGGTGGTTGTATCGACGACCACTGTAGTACATGTGGAGTGGATCCTCAGCGCACGCGTGGTCTTCGAGCACAACTCTCAGGGTACGCCGCGCCAGCTCATCGGCGATTCGAGCCTCCAGCAGATACGCTATGCCCATTCCCGCCTTGCACGCGCTAATCGTGGTTGCGGTGTCGTTGATCGTGATCGGCCCGGGCACCCGGATCGGGCTTGTTTTACCTGCAACGCTGACTTCCCAACGGTAGCTCGAATTGTCGCCGAGCAAAAGCTGAAGGCAGTTGTGCTCGACCAGTTCGCTGACGTGACGAGGAGTGCCGTGTTTCTTCAGGTATGCGGGCGACGCGGCCATCACCCATCGCTGCGGGCCGGTAAGCGGCACTGCAATCATGTCTTCGGGAACATGATGACCGTAGCGAATCCCGGCGTCGTATCCTTCTGCAACGATGTCGATCGGCCGGTTATCGACCACGACCGTAAGCTGCACATCGGGGCAAAGGCGTGCGAATTCCGGCAATGCCGGTGCGACCAGCAAGTGGGCGGCATCCGCGAAAACATTCAGACGTAAAGAGCCGAGCCGCGCGGTACCCGGCGCTTCAAAACTCTCCAGAGCCGAACCGATCTGATTGAAGCCTTCTTCCAGCCGGGAAGCAAGATCGAGCCCCGCCTCCGTGGGCGAAACCGCCCTGCTCGTCCGGTTAAGCAGCTTTGCGCCGAGGCGGTCTTCCAGCCGCCGCATCGCGTGACTGACTGCTGACGGCGTCTGCCCGAGTTCGATTGCAGCCAGCCGGAAACTCCGGCACCTGACTATCGCAAGAAACAGCCTTAAGTCCGCAAAATCGATCCGGTCGTTCTTTGCCATGATGAATGCCGTTCATCGTTCCAGTGAATCCGTTTCATTCTACGGTATGTAATGATTTTCTTCGTCGCGAATCCCGGAGCGCTGCGGCGTATGCCCCGCTCATGTTTATCCATTCGGAGGAAATTCCATGCATGGACTTGAGCAAATACAGATCGGCGATCTGAAGGATACGAGAGTTCTCGTCACGGGCGGCTCGACTGGAATTGGAGCGGCAGTTGTTCGCGCATTTGCCGCACAGGGCGCGCACGTGGTCGCGCATTTCAACGAGAGCGAAGCGGCTGCGCAAGCGCTGCGTGCGGAATCGCCGGAGCGCATTCGTCTTGTCCAGGGCGACGTCAGCGAGCCGGGCGAAGCATCGCGGGTCGTGAAGGAAGCGGCGGAACTGCTAGGCGGACTCGATGGGCTCATCAATAACGCCGGCGCCATGTTGGGTAGGCTGGCATCTATAAGCGCCTCGGCCAGCCACTTCGAACGCGTCGTCAATCTGAACGCAAGATCGGTTTGGGAAGCAACCTCGGCTGCCCATCCGTTTCTCAAGGAATCACGTGGTTACGTCATCAATACGTCGTCCGTTGCTGCGCGTACGGGCGGCGGCGCAGGAGCGGTGCTTTACGCCGCGTCAAAAAGCTTTGTCAGCAGTTTGACCCGTGGCCACGCAAAGGAATTTGTAAACGACGGAATCCGGGTCAACGCAGTAGCACCCGGACTCATACAGACGCCGTTCCACGACAAATACACGCCGCCGGAAATCTGGGCGTCGCAGACTGCCACGGTGCCGATGGGCAGAGAAGGCCTGCCGGAGGAGTGCGTCGGCGCGTTCCTGTTCCTCGCGTCTCACGCCATGTCGGGATACATCACGGGGCAGATCATCGAGGTCAACGGCGGACAACTCATGCCATGAACGGAGAATCAAGATGAAAGAACGGAAGTTCGGACACGCAGAAAAGAGCGTCTCTGAAATCGGGTTTGGCGCGTGGGCCATTGGAGGTTCATGGGGCGACGTCGCCGAGAGCGATGCAAAGGCGGCTCTGCATGCGGCGCTCGATAGCGGTACAACCTTCATTGACACGGCTGACGTTTACGGCGACGGCCGCTCGGAGCGGATCATCGCGGACGTGCTCAAGGAACGTTCGGGACCGCGACCCTTCGTTGCGACCAAGGCAGGGCGGCGACTGGACCCGCATGTGGCGCAAGGCTACACCGCGGCGAATCTGAATGCTTTTGTCGACCGGTCCTTGAAGAACCTGGAGATGGAGCGGCTCGATCTCGTACAGCTTCATTGTCCACCGACCGAGGTCTATTACCAGCCGGAGGTTTTCGATGCGATGGACCGCATGGTCGCAGCGGGAAAGATCAGCAGCTACGGTGTGTCGGTCGAGAAAGTCGAAGAAGGTCTGAAAGCGATCGAATATCCGGGCGTGAAGTCGGTACAGATCATCTACAACATTTTCAGGCAAAGGCCGGCCCGCTTTATTCAGGAAGCTCGTGACCGGGGAGTCGCCGTTATCGTCCGGGTGCCTCTTGCGTCGGGCCTGCTCACAGGAAAAATGACGCGCGAGACGACGTTTGCGGCCAATGACCATCGCCTTTTCAATCGTAACGGCGAGGCCTTCGACAAGGGCGAAACCTTTGCCGGCGTTCCTTATGACGTCGCTCTGGAAGCCGTCGAGGAAATTCGCTCACTCGTCCCGCAAAACGCCACGATGGCGCAGTTCGCGCTTCGCTGGATTCTCATGAACGATGGAGTGACGACCGTCATCCCAGGGGCAAAGAACGCAGCGCAAGCCAAAGCAAACGCTGAGGCGAGCGAACTGCCGCCCCTGACAGATTCGGCCATGGAGGTCCTACGCGCGCTATATCTGCAAAAGATCGCGCCGTTTGTCCACCAGCAGTGGTAAAGCTTCGTTAAGAAGCCGTCGAACATTGCTTTCCGGTTACCGGCCGGAAGCACCGGCAACCAGCGACAACCAGTGACAACCCGGGCGGCCCGCATCGCGAGGAACGCATTCATTGCCCGCCCGGCGGTTGCACATGACACCGCCACCGCGGCTCAATGTCCGAAGTAGATCCGCCCGGCACCGTCCACCGATGCCGGCGCGCCTGCTTGCGACGAGCCGTTCATCGACACTCCCCCTACCGACGTCTTATACGTAGCAGTATGTGCGGCTGACACCTTCGCCTCTGCGGTCTGAATGTCCGCGGGATACTGCGCGTCCGATGCCACCGGACGATATCCGGCCATTTCAAACTGCACGAGATCGGCGCGCACTTCCGCACGCGTCACCGGCTGATCGACGGTTTGCGCGAAAGAAAGCGCGGGCGCGGCCAGTGCGCAGGAAACGAGAACAACGTTGAGCAGTGCTTTCATGATCATTCACCTGTCTGTGAGTTGCGGCCACATTCACGATGAGCGCGGCCCGGGTTCCCTCCGTTGCGATTCGTGAAGGGTTGAACGGATTGTGGGCAATGAGCACTGACCCAATGCTGACCGGCGCATTACAAGCTTGTCATCTTCGAGCGCGCTCAGCGCCCCTTGCTTTCTGCCGTCGCCCGCTCGTCTTTGCTCCCACGCAGATAACAGACTTGTAATGACGCCGTCACTTACAAGTCAGTGAGGGATCGGCACACTGCGACGTCATCAGCCCGCCGCATTGCATCGCTTGGACGCACCGCGGCACGGGCCATCTCTCTAGCCCATCGTCCAAGGAAATGTCATGTGGATAGTCCGACTGGCCCTGCGGCGGCCCTACACCTTTATCGTGCTGGCCGTGCTGCTGTTCATACTCGGCCCGCTTGCGATCATGCGCACGCCGACCGACATCTTTCCGAACATCGACATTCCCGTGGTCAGCATTGTCTGGTCGTACAACGGCTTTTCCGCCGAAGACATGGCGCACCGGATCACGTCGAACTACGAGCGTGCGCTCACGACGGACGTCGACGACATCGAGCACATCGAGTCGCAATCGCTAAACGGCGTATCGGTCGTGAAGATCTTCTTTCACCCCGGCGCCGACATCAACCGCGCGATCGCCGAAGCCGCATCGAACTCCGCGTCGATCTTGCGAGTCCTGCCGCCGGGCACCTTGCCGCCAAACATCATCACGTATAACGCATCGACGGTGCCCGTCCTGCAACTGGGCCTGTCGAGCGACACGTTGCCCGAACAGACGCTCTACGATCTCGGCAACAGTTTTATCCGCACGCAGTTAGCCACCGTGCAGGGCGCGGCGGTGCCGCTGCCGTTCGGCGGCAAGATCCGCCAGATCATGGTCGAGCTCGATCCAAAGGCGCTGCAGGCGAAAGGACTCGCACCGATCGACGTCGTCAATGCGGTCAATGCGCAAAACCTGATTCTGCCGGGCGGCACCGCGAAAATCGGCTCGCGTGAATACAACGTCGAGATGAACGGCAGCACGAAGAGCGTCGCTGCGCTCAACGATCTGCCGATCAAGACAGTGCAAGGCGGCGTGGTGTACGTTCGCGACGTCGCGCATGTGATCGACGGTTATGCGCCGCAGACCAACATCGTGCGCAGCGACGGCAAGCGCGCTGCACTGCTGCAAGTCGAGAAGACCGGCAGCGCGTCGACGCTGACGATCATCCAGCAGGTCAAAGACATGCTGCCTAAAATCGCGGCCGGTTTGCCGAAAGCGCTGCACATCACCCCGTTATCGGATCAGTCCGTGTTCGTAAAGTCGGCCATTTCGGGCGTGGTGCGCGAAGCGTTGATCGCCGCATGCCTGACGGCCGCGATGATCCTGCTGTTTCTCGGCAGCTGGCGCGCAACGCTGATCATTGCGGTGACGATTCCGCTCTCCGTGCTGACGTCGCTGATTGCACTTGCAGCGCTCGGGCAGACCATCAACATCATGACGCTTGGCGGCCTTGCGCTCGCCGTCGGTATTCTGGTCGACGACGCGACGGTGGCGATTGAAAACATCACGCACCATCTGGAAAAGGGCGAGCCGTTGCATGATGCGATCCTGAACGGCTCAGGCGAGATCGCGGTGCCCACGTTCGTCTCGACGATGTCGATCTGCATTGTGTTCGTACCGATGTTCCTGCTGTCCGGCGTCGCGCGTTATCTGTTCGTTCCGCTTGCGGAAGCGGTCGTGTTCGCGATGTGCGCGTCTTACTTTTTCTCGCGCACGCTGATCCCGACGCTCGCAATGTATCTGATGCGCGCGCCGTCCAAAGAAGGCCACAATGCGCAGGGACGCTTTGCTGCAGTGGCGCGTTTCCAGGCGCGCTTCGAACGGCACTTCGAGGCGTTGCGCAGCGGCTATCGTGCGATGCTGGGACGCGCGATCTCGGGACGCCGCCGTTTCGTGCCGGTCTATGTCGCGCTGTGTCTTGCGTCGCTGGTCCTCGTCCCGTTCGCCGGCCGCGACTTCTTTCCCTCCGTCGACACGGGTCAGATCCGGCTGCATCTGCGCGCACCGACGGGCACCCGCATCGAGCAAACAGCGCGCATCACCGATCAGGTCGAAGCGAAGATTCGCAGTGTGATCCCGAAGTCGGAGCAGGCGGCCGTGCTCGATAACATCGGTGTGCCGGTCAGCGGCATCAATCTGACCTACGACTCGTCCGATCCGGTCGGCCCCGAAGACGCCGATATCCTGGTGACGCTGCAGCCCAAGCACAAACCCACCGCGCAATACGTCGCGCAACTGCGCAACGTGCTCGCCGCGTCGTTTCCGGGTGTGACGTTCGCGTTCCTGCCCGCCGACATCGTCAGCCAGATCCTGAACTTCGGCCTGCCCGCTCCTATCGACGTGCAGATCGTGGGCAATCAGCTCGATAAGAACCGCGTGGTGGCCGACCGGCTGCTTGCGCAGTTGCGCGGTGTACGCGGTCTCGTCGACGCACGCATCCAGCAGCCCGGCGACGCGCCGACCATCGACGTGAACGTCGACCGGACGAAGGCTATCCAGGCGGGCCTCACGCAGCGCGACGTCGCACAGAACATGTTGATCGCGCTCTCGGGCAGCTCGCAGACTACGCCGAACTTCTGGCTCGATCCGAAGAACGGCGTCAGCTATCCGCTGCTGGCCGAGGTGCCGCAGTACGACATCGACTCGCTGCAGACGCTCTCGAACATTCCGTTGACCACCAATCAGGCCACCGTCGCGCCACAGAACCAGCTCGGCACGCTCGGCACGTTGGATCGCAGCTCGCAACAGGCTGTCGTCTCGCACTACAACGTGCAGCCGGTGCTCGACATATTCGCGGCGACGCAGGGACGCGATCTGGGCGGCGTCGCCGCCGACGTATCCAGAATCGTCGACGCGGCGCGCGCGCAGTTGCCGCCCGGTTCGTCGATCGTGATGCGCGGCCAGGTGCAGTCGATGAACGAGTCGTTCGCCGGTCTCGGCGCCGGGCTCGTGTTCGCAATCGCGCTCGTCTATCTGCTGATGGTGGTGAACTTCCAGTCGTGGCTGGACCCGCTGATCATCATCAGCGGCTTGCCGGCATCGCTCGCGGGCATCGCATGGATGCTGTTCGCGACGCATACCACGCTGAGCGTGCCGGCTCTTACTGGAACGATTCTCTGCATCGGCATTGCAACGGCAAACAGCATTCTCGTCATCAACACGGCGCGCGAGTCGTTGCAGGCCGGCATGGAGCCGCTCGCCGCCGCGCTCGATGCGGGCTTCAACCGCTTCAGGCCCGTGCTGATGACCGCGCTCGCCATGCTGATCGGCATGCTGCCGATGGCCCTCGGCCTCGGCGACGGCGGCGAACAGAACGCCCCGCTCGGCCGCGCGGTGATTGGCGGCCTGGCATTCGGCACGCTCTCGACGCTGATGTTCGTACCCGTCGTGTTCGGGGCGGTACATGCGTGGCTCGCGCGGCGTCGCGCGGCTCGCGCTGCCGCCGTGCCGATGAATACTCAAGCTCGATAAGGAAAAGCCATGACTCAGTCCAACCTTCCGCAGGACCGCGATGGCACGGCATCGACGGAGCTTGCCGTACCCGCTCGCAACGACACCGGCGCGCAACCCGGGAAGCGCCGCGCGCTCCTGCTGCCCGCCGCCCTGCTGACGATTGCAGCGGCCCTGCTCGCAGTCGGAATCGTGCCGCGTCTGCATGCGAGCACCGAACTCTCGCAACAGGTCGCCGCGCAACGCGAAACGATCGTCGATGCTGTGAGCCCAAAACCGGCGCCGGTTTCGCAGGAACTGTTGTTGCCCGGTTCCGTGATGCCGTATGCCGACGCGTCCATCTACGCGCGCACGAGCGGCTACGTTCGGCATTGGTACGCGGACATCGGCACGAAAGTCCGAGCCGGACAAACGCTCGCCGACATCGAAACGCCGGAGCTGGACGCCCAGTTGCAACAGGCACGCGCCGACGTGGCCACCGCAAAGGCCAACTACGCGTTCGCGGACAGCACCGCGCGGCGCTGGCAGACGATGTTGCAAACGCAATCGGTGTCGCAGCAGGATGCCGATTCAAAGACGAGCGACAGCGCCGCGAAACTCGCCGCGCTCGCGTCGGCACAGGCGAACGTCGCGCGCTTGAGCGAGCTCGTGTCTTACGAGAAAGTGACCGCGCCGTTCGACGGCGTTGTCACCGTGCGCAACGTCGATGTCGGAGCGCTCGTCACCTCAGGAGGATCGCCGGGTCTTGCGAGTGCGCCGGGAGAGCTTTTCCACGTCGAGCAGACCGACCGCTTGCGCGTCTACGTGAACGTGCCGCAGGACGACGCCGGCAGCGTCACCGCAGGCACACAGGTCTATCTGACCACCCAGCAGTATCCGGGCCGCTCCTTTGCGGCGACCGTCGCGCGCAGCGCCGACGCAATCGATTCTGTCAGCCGGACTCTGCGCGTTGAGATCGACGTCGACAATCGCGACGGCGCGTTGTTGCCCGGCGCGTATGCACAGGTTCATCTGGCGTTGCGCACGCAGCACCCCGCGCTCGAACTTCCGGTGAGCGCATTGCTGTTCAGACCCGATGGCGTCACGGTTGCGGTGATCGGACAGGATGGTCGCGCGCATCTTCGCAAGGTGACGATCGGCCGGGACTTCGGCACCTACGTTGAAATCGCGACCGGCGTCACGTCGACGGATCAGGTCATCGACAATCCGGGCGATGCGCTCGCGGACGGCCAGCCGGTGCGCGTCGCAGCGGCCGCGGCACGGCACGGTTAAGCGATCCAGGAGACGGCTCATGCTCACTCTTCTTCATCCATTTGCCCGTCGCAGCGCGGCTATCGTCACCGCCTGCGCGTTGACTGCGTGTTCGACGCTGCCCACGTATCATCAACCGGAAGCGGCCGTGCCAACTCAATATGCGGGCGCTGCGGCGCCGGGTTGGAGCGTCGCTGCGCCAGCCGATGCCAAGCCGCCCGGCCCGTGGTGGACGCTCTTTCACGACGCCGAACTGGACCAGCTCGAAGCGCGCGTCGACGTGTCGAATCAGACCGTGGCGAAAGCGGTAGCGCAGTTGCAGGCCGCCCGCGCGATGCTCGACTACCAGCGTGCCGGCTACGCACCCACGGTAACGGCCGGCGCGGCTCAGTCGCGCACGAGGTTGTCGCAGAACGTGCTCGGGCATTCGCTCGCGGGACAGACGGTGCCCGACTACTCGGTGGGCGCCACCGCGAGTTGGGAGCCCGATCTGTTCGGCCGGGTGAAGGATGCAACCGTCTATGCGCGCGACAACGCGCAGGCAAGCGAGGCGGACCTTCAGGCCGTGCGCCTGTCGGTCGCCAGCGATCTCGCGACCGACTACTTCGATCTACGTTCGCTCGATCGTCAGAAGAAGCTGCTCGACGACAGCGTTACCGCATATGCCGCGGCCTTGAGCATCGTGCAACAGCAGTTAAAGGACGGTGCGATCGACGCATCGGCCGTTGCGCAGGCGCAGACGCAACTGGAGAGCACCCGCAGCCAGGACACGGACATCGACGTACAACGTGCGCAGCTTCAACACGCCATCGCGACGCTGATCGGCATGCCCGCGTCGTCGTTCGCATTGGCCAGTGAAGTGAAAAGCGTGGGCTTGCCGCAGATTCCAACGGGCGTGCCGTCGCAACTGCTCGAACGCAGACCCGATATCGCAGCCGCCGAGCGGCGCGTCGCGGCGGCCAACGCTCAGATCGGCGAGGCGCGCGCCGCGTACTATCCCAACCTGACGCTGTCGGCTACGGCGGGACTCGAAAGCACGTTCTTCGCGCCGTGGCTCACGGCGCCCAGCCTCTTCTGGTCGCTCGGCGCGCAACTGGCCGGCACGCTGTTCGACGGCGGCCGCCGCGATGCCTCGTTGAAGGGCGCGAACGCGCAGTACGACAGCGCAGTAGCGGATTACCGGCAGACTGTGCTGACCGCGTTCCAGCAAGTGGAAGACAACCTGTCCACGCTGACGACACTGGCTAGCGAAGCGGACAGCCAGCAACGCGCGACATCGGCCGCTGAGTTGTCGTTGAAGCTCACGACGAACCGATATCAGGCAGGAGCCGTGAGCTACCTGGATGTCGTGACCGCACAAACCATTGCGTTGACGAATGAACGCACGCAGGAACTGATCGATGCACGGCGTGTTGATGCCAGCGTGCAGTTGCTAAAAGCGCTGGGCGGCGGCTGGAGTCGCAACTCGCTCGATGAAAGCGGGAACGCGGCGGCGACCACGCCACCGAACTCGCCATCTACGCGGCCGCAAACGTGAGGATGAAGCGTGCACCGGCCGCGTCGCTTTCGGCATGCGCGCTGCCGCCATGCAGTTCCATGATGGTGCGCACAATGGCAAGGCCCAGACCCGCAGATCCGGACGCGTTCGGCTCGCTTTTGCGCGACGGGTCCACGCGATAGAAGCGGTCGAACACCCGCTCGAGCAAGGCCGGATCGATCGGCTTGCCCTCGTTCGCCACGGTCACACGCAGCGTATGCGGAGCCTCGGCGGGGGCCTGTGCATCCAATGTGATCGTGGCCCCGCGCGGCGTATAACGGAGCGCATTCGCAAGCAGATTATTGACGGCGCGCCGGAACAGTTCCACGTCGGCGCGCAACTGGCCACCGCCTGTTACGCGAATCTGCACGCCGGCTTCGTCGGCGACGCCTTCGAAGTATTCGGCGATGCGCGAAAGCTCTTGCTGCGCATCGACCTGCGTCAGCGTCTTGACGAACTGCGGGTGTTCGGCGCGGGCTAGAAACAGCACGCTTTCGATCATGCGCGACAATCGTTCGCACTCTTCGAGATTCGATGCGAGCACTGACTGATATTCATCGGCCGAACGTGGGCGAGCCAGCGCGACTTCAGTCGATCCGCGCAGATTGCCAAGCGGCGTACGCATATCGTGGGCGAGGTCCGCCGTGTATTGCGACATCCGTTCAAAGCCGCCGTGCAGGCGGTCCAGCATCGCATTCAGCGACGCGATGAGCGCGGCCAGTTCATTCGGCGCACCATCGGCTTCGATTCGCGTGTGCAATTTGTCGACGGTGACGGTGGCCGCGCTGCGCGCCATCTCGCGCAATGGCCGCAACGACTCGCGCACCAGCAACCAGCTCATCAGGAACGCGAGCAGCATACCCGCGAGACCCGCGACATACAGCCGATCGCGATACCGGTCGAGCAGGCGCCAGCGGTCCGCCATATTGCGCGCAATGATGACCGTCACCGGCGTGCCGTCGCGCAACATCGCATCCGCAGCAAGTCCGCGCACCGGCACGCCCTGCGAGGTGCGCCACTCTGCGATATCGGCTTCCGTGATGCGTTGTGAGGCGCCGATTCGTTTCATGAGCGCGGGCGACGGCGTCGTAGTGTCGGCAATGGCCGCCGTGTTGTGTTCGAACAGCAGCTTGCGCTGCGGATCGCGCACTTCCATCGACAGCGCCAGGTTGCCCAGCACCTGGCTAGTCAGACGGTCGCCGTGGCTGCGCAGTTCGTCGAGCGTATTGAGCTCCTGCGCGAGACGCCGCGTGTGCCGCGCGATCAGCACGATATCGAGGTCGTCCTGCTGCTTCACCTGGCGGTCCAGCGCGAAGTACAGCACGCTGCCGACCAGCGCGAATACGAGCAGCGTCGTGCCCGCGAATGCGAGTGCAAGCGTAGCGGTCAGCGAGCGTGCTGCCATCAGTCCGGCTCTTTCGCTTCAATTACGTATCCAACGCCGCGCACGGTCTGGATCAGCTTGACGGGAAAAGCGTCGTCGATCTTCGCTCGCAAGCGGCGAATCGCCACCTCGACCACGTTCGTATCGCTGTCGAAGTTCATGTCCCACACGTATGAAGCGATCTGCGTGCGGCTCAGCACCTCGCCCTGACGGCGCAGAAGCAGTTGCAACAGCGAGAACTCGCGGGGCGTCAGATCGATACGCGTTGCGCCGCGTTTCACGCGCCGCCGGTTGATGTCCATCTCCAGGTCGCCGACCGCCAGCAGTTCGCTTTCTCGCGGCGGACCGCGCCGCGCCAACGTACGCACCCGTGCCAGCAGTTCGACAAACGCAAATGGTTTGACGAGGTAATCGTCGCCGCCCAGTTCGAGACCGCGCACGCGGTCGTTCACGTCGTCGCGCGCGGTAAGGAACAGCACCGGCGTGGTATGAGTCGCGCGCAGTACTTTCAGCACGGCCCAACCGTCCATTGTCGGCAGCATCACGTCGAGGACGATCACGTCGTAGTCCTGCTCCTGTGCAAGCAGCAGGCCGTCGGCGCCGTCGTTGGCGAGGTCGACGGAATAGCCCGATTCTTCCAGGCCCTTTCTCAGGTACGCGCCAGTTTTCGGCTCGTCTTCGATCACCAGGATACGCATCACCAGCTCCGGCGTCATTGGATCAATCCCGGCATTTTAAGGGACTGGACGAATGTTACCGAAATGTTCCAAATGTTCCGTCATGCCGCGGTGTTCGAAGGCCGTCGCCTCGCTCTTTGGGTAGGTTTTTACCGGGATGTGCCCGCTACGGGCGACGGCTTCTCACTCGGAGGCGACGGCATTCGCGCCGAGCAAAGGCGTGTGTCCGGCATAAGACGGCAGTCCCGACAACACGCCTTTGAAGTCGCTCAACACATCGCCTACTTCGAGTCCCTTGTCGCTCAGCCGGAATTGCCGAATCGAGCGCTCGTGCATGTTGGTCCGGCTTTTGACCGCCGACACCGCAGTCAACACCGAGCCTTCCGCTTCGAAGAACCGGAACAGCAGCAATGCATCGCTCAGGTAGCTCACGTCGATATTGCTCTGGATCTCGCCGATGATCCCGTGCTGACCGAGGACGAGCAGAGACATGACGCCCTGCTGGTTCAGATAGGTCAGCAGCTCGTGCATCTGCAGCATCAGGTATTTTTCGCCAGGCATCGCCTGCAGATATGCATTGAGGCTGTCGATAGCCACCACGCGCGCACCGTGCGTCTCGACCGCCGCCTGGACGCGGTGAGTAAATTCCCCTGGCGAGAGCTCCGCTGGATCTATCGGCTTGATCGACAGGAGACCGCTTTCCAGGTGAGGCGAAAGATTCATGCCGAGCGCTGCTGCGCGACGCAGTAGCGTGCCGAGCGTTTCGTCGAAGAGATAGTAGACGGCGTGCTCGCCCCGTTCGAGTGCCGTCTGCAGGCACCGGAGCACGGTAGTGGTTTTGCCCGCGCCCGACGGCCCCACCAGCAGAGTATTCGTTCCGCGCGCAAGGCCGCCGCCCAGCAGCGCGTCGAGTTCCGGCACGCCGGTCGAGAGATTCTCGTGATCGAACTGTACGTGTCGATCCCCGGCCACCAGCGTCGGGAAAACCTGAATGCCGCCGCTTTTCAACGTGAAGTCGTGAAAACCTCCCTGAAAGGCCACGCCGCGCATCTTGACGACGCGCAGACGCCGGCGCTGCGTGCCGTATTCGTGCGTGACCTGATTCAGGTTGATGACCCCGTGCGCCAGACTGTGCAACTGCACGTCGCCGGCGTCGGAAGTCTCGTCGTCGAGCAGCAGCACTGTGCAGTTCCGGTTGCCGAAAAATCGCTTGAGCGCGAGCAACTGCCGCCGATACCGCAGCGGACTCTGCGACAGAAGCCGTAGCTCGGACAGGCTGTCGAACACCACACGTGTCGGACGAGCCTGCTCGACCTCTCGCATCACATTACGCACCGTTTCGCCGAGTTCGAGCTCGGCCGGATTCAGCACCGTCTGTTCGTATTCAGGCGTGAGCCCTTCGTCGCTCAACAACTCGACGATTGCCAAACCGTCGAGCGACCATCCGTGAGTCGCCGCAACGGAACGCAACTCGGACGCGGTCTCGGACAGCGTGACGTAGAGACCGGTATCCCCCAGGCGTCGACCTTCGAGCAGGAACTGCAGTGCAAGAGTCGTCTTGCCCGCGCCGGGCGGCCCTTCGACCAGGTAGACCCGGCTTGCCGTAAGACCGCCGGCCAGGATCTCGTCGAGGCCGGCAACGCCGGTTGATACGCGGCGGTCCATGTGACTGCCACGGAGGTCAGAACTTTGATTTTCCATGAGAGGTAAAAAGACGCCGGCTGTGCCGGCATCGGAGTCAGGAAGAACGTCGGGAAGCGCGTGCTGCAGGACGCGCGCTTGCAACGCCGCCAGCCGGCAGGCCGTGTTCGCGCGCCCAGATGATCGCCTCACTGCGGCTGTGCAGACCGAGCTTTGCGTATAGCGTGCTCACGCGGCTGCGGACGGTGTTCGGAGCCACGCCGAGTCTCGTGGCAATTTCCTTGTCGGCAAGTCCTTCGCAGATCAGCGCGAGAACGTCGCGCTCGCGCGGTGTCAGGTCCGAAATCGCCGCATCGATCTTGCCGGGTGCCGTCCCGCTGCGGATATGACGAAGCTTGTCCAGAATGGACCGGCTGAACCACGACGCGTCCTGCATGACCGCTTCGATCGCGAGAAGGAGTTCGAGCTCGGTGCGTTTGCGCTCGGTGATGTCCTGAAACACCATCAGCACGCAGTCGTCGCCATGAATGGGGACCGACTCGGCGGAGATCAGGCAGTCGACCGCAAGCCCGGCCCGCGTGCGCACCTTGAACTCGACGTTGCGCAGGTTGCCCGACGTGGCGAGCATCTGCTCTATCTTCGCGTGCGCATCCTCCGCGTCCCAGAAGGTCGATTCTTCGAGCGTGTGACCGACAAGTTCTTCGGCCGCGAAACCCGTCGCGTCGAGAAACGCCTGGTTCGCCTCAAGCAGCCGGAGCGAATCACGTGCGTAGACGATGGTCGGAATGGGAGCCATCCTGAACGCATTCGCAAACTGCTCCTCACTGCGACGCAGCGCTTGTTCGGCCTTTCTGCGCGGCTCGAGATCCATGAACGTGAAGAGCATGCACGGCTCGTCGGCGAGATCGATCGGCTGTCCGGCGACGATAACCAGCTTGGACTCCGAGTCCGCGAGGCGCAGCAACGCTTCCATTTGCGGAATCGTCTGCCCTGCTGTCAGACGCTCGACGGCCAGCTCCTTCTGCGAAGCATTTTCCAGAACATCCAGTTCATAGACTGAACGCCCGATTACCTGCTCGCGTGTATAGCCCGTCATCTCGACAAAGCCGCGGTTGACCTTGATGAAGCGCAGATCGCTGAGCCTGCAGATAACGGCAGGAGCCGGGTTTGCGCCGAATGTCTTTTCGAAGCGCTCTTCCGCGCTTGCCCACTCGGTTGCATCGTGGAGGATGAGCACGAGACAATCCGGCTCGCCGTCCGTGTCGGTAATCACCAGACTTCGCACGCGGTGAACCCAGCGCGGCTCGGCTTGCCCGGCGGGTGCGACCTCCACCAGTACGTCGCTAAAAGATTCACCGGCGACCACGCGATCGATCGGGTAGCTGCCCGGTTCGATGCGGTGATTGTTCCGGTAGCGAAGCTGGAATCTTTGGCGGTACTCGGAGACATTCCGGCCGAGTTCCTCGATGCTGCTGGCGCCATGCATGTCGAGGGCGGCCTGATTGGCCCACCGAATGCTCTGGTCGGGTTCTATGAGAATGACCCCTTCGCTCAGGCCTGCGATGATCTGCTGGAGCTGACGGCGGTCAGTTTTCGGGCGTTGCACGGAAGCGTCCATCGCGGCTGGCTGTTCTGTTCGGGCGCCGCGTCGCGGCAAGGTTCAAGGACGAAAGCGCCCGCAGCGGCGCACCGGCGAACTCGCCGGTTGCAACCGCCTGTCGGGTCGCGCACACGCCATGGAAATCGTCCCGAACGGCATATGCGGCAGCAACATGAGAACGTGCGGATAGGGTCTTCCGGGTACGTTCGCTATCGCGAGATTATCAGGGATGTATTTACCGACCGGTAGCCGCAAATGCACCCAAAGCGTGGGGGCAATTGCATGTTGACAGCAAATGATTCTGCCCTCTTAGCGCCCAAAGGTCCGGTTCGAATGTAGGTCGGGAACTTTCCGAGCGCCGCTCTTCCTTACCTTATGAAAGACAATGGTTTTGTTTGGTGCAAGACGGGAGACAAAAAATGAATCACCCACGAGGAAGGACGACTCAGACCAGTGAAGCGCAAGGCTCGGTGAAGGAAGCGATCGGCAAGGTAATCGGCGACACTCATGCGGAAGCAGAGGGGGCGGCCGAGAAAAAGGCCGCGAGAGAACGACGCACACAACGATCCACGCAACGATCCACGCGTGAGAAAGAGCGGCACGCGCACGCAGGACCTCGATCACGTTCGTAGCGTTGCGCCGCCGCTCGGTATGCTTCAGCCGACGTCATTGGGAGCCTAGATTCGGAGCAGTTCCCGAATGGCCCTGAAGAGACTCATCGGCTCGACGGGCTTCGGCATATGCAGGTCGAAGCCGGCCTGCAATGCGCGAGCCCTGTCTTCCGGACGCCCGAAAGCTGTCACCGCGATTGCGGGCGTTTGATTGGCCTGCTGCCGCAGTGAGCGGATAAGCGAATAGCCGTCTTCGTCCGGCATGCCGATGTCTGAAAGAATGACGTCGAATTGCTCCGCATCGATCTGCCGACGCGCCTCGGGCGCCGATTCGGCACCCCGCACTCCGGCTCCAGCGGACTCCAGCACGGCAAGCATCGCATCGCGGACGTCCGCTTCGTCTTCGACCAGAAGCACTCTGATGCCGGCGAGCGCTTCGTCGCGGGACGATGTCACTATGTCGGTCAGCGGCGGTCCAGCCGGTGGTTCTCTGTCTTCGGCCAGCAAAGGAATGTGAACGACGAAAGTGCTCCCACGCCCATCGCCTTCACTATGGGCCGTGATCGATCCGCCATGCAGCGTCACGATGCTCTTCGCGATTGCGAGACCAATACCGAGCCCGCCGAAGCGGCGTGTCGTCGCCTGCGAAGCCTGCGCAAATGGCTCGAATACGTGGTTGATGAAAGAAGCAGGAATTCCCGCTCCATTGTCCTCAACCCGTATCTCTGCCCAGTTGCCTGCGCGACTGGCAACGATCCCGATTTTCCCTTCAGCCTTCGAGTACTTCAGCGCATTGCTGAGTACATTGGAAAACACCTGACGCAGCCGGAGCGGGTCGCCCTCCACGAGCAATGTGTCTGCGAGCCGCGGCACGATCTCGACTCCTTTAGCGCGCGCAGCCAACTTAACGTCACTGATTTCGGCGACGAGCAGCGGCACGAGGTCCACCTCGCTTGAATTGATGAACAGCTTGCCGGCGGCGATCCGGCTCAGATCCAGCAGGTCGTCGACAAGCCGCGTTTGCAGTTCGACGTTGCGATCTATCGCCTCGATGCCGCGCGCGATGAGTTCGGGATCGGTGTTTTCGTGTTGCAGAAGATAGAGCCACGATTGCATCGCATTCAGCGGCGTTCGCAGCTCGTGAGACACCGTAGCAAGAAAGGCATCTTTGAGCTGATTGGCGTGTTGCGCCTCTAACCGCAACAGCCGCTCGTTTGTCAGAAGCCGGTCGCGCTCCATTTCAAGCGCCTTGTGAGAAGAGACGTCGATGGTGATACCGTCGAACCGCAGCGGCCGACCCGCTTCGTCTACATGTGTTCGTCCCTTGGCACGAATCCACCGGATATCGCCCGATGGCGAAGCAGTTCGGTATTCGATGTCGTAGGGGACACCTTCGTTGACCGCCTTCTCGACAGCGTCCCGGGTTTTTTGCCTGTCGTCCGGGTGAATCCTTGCGTAGAACAGGTCAAAGCCAACCTCGGCGTTTGCAGGCAGCCAGAAGTGTTCCTTGCACTTGACGTTCCAGATGATCCGGTCCAGTGGAATCGGACAATGGAACGTGCCGATTTCGGCTGCCTGGATCGACAGGTCGAGACGCTCGCGTTCTTCCGTGAGACTTTGCGCGTTGATTAGCGTTTCTTCAACATCGGTAATCATCCCCACCCATTCGTAGATCGCGCCGCTCTCGTCATGCGAGCCCGCCGCGCGAATCTGACAGCGTCTGTAGGTCGAAGATGCGGCGTGCCACAGCCGGACGTCCGCGCGATACGGCCCGTCTGTTTCGAGAGACCTGTTCAGCGCTGTCTGCGCTACGAGCCGATCGTCCGGGTGAATCATTTCGGCCCACCCATAACCTTGGTGCTTCTCCCAAGGCTGCCCCGTATAGCTTTCCCACGAAGGTTGCGGCACCACGAACCTGCCCATGGCATCGCACACGTAGGCCGCCGAGCTGGCCACCTTCACCAGCGCGTGATATCGGGCCTCCAACAGCAATCGACGCAATTCCGAATCGTCACGAGCGTCATCGTTCCCGGACGCGGCGGCGCCCTCTAACTTTCTGCCTGCCGCTGAAACCTCGCCCGCAGCGTCTTTGGACTTCACCAGCACCACCATCGCTGGAGCCATGTCGATGGCATCCTCCACGGCAAGAGGATTGAATTCGATCCGCCACGTGATGCCCGACTCAGAACCAGCAGCACCCGGCGCGACGTCCGCATCGATCGCAGCGTCGGCAATGACGACGCTCTGCGTTCGACCTTCTTCAAATGCTCGGGCCGCGACCGCCAGAAGTTTTGCTCGCGACGCCTCCCTCGACAGAACCGGCAGCTTCTCGATGACGAGAGAAACAAGGCTCGTGGACACCGACGGTGACGGGCGATAGTCGAACAGGTCGCTGAAACGGACGTTAGCTTCAATTACGGTCAAGTCACGAGCGAGCACTGCACACGCAGCGGGATTCGCCTCTAATAGCGCGACAGCCAATGCTCTAGTGTTAGCAAACATACACAGTTCCACCGCAATCGAAATCTTCTAAAGTTGCCTGCTCAACGGTCTCCACGGCCTGCGCAGCGCGTTCGCGGGTGCCGTTGGCGCTGGCATGATTAAACGTATCCGCCACCGGTCGAGCTGACCAGGCGCGGCGCTTCGTCATGTGTCATTGCGCACACACAATTGCGGTTAGCACCATCGGAATCACCGAATGAGTGACGGCATGGCTGCCCGCCGCAGCCAGTTCCCGCTGCACCGACTCGGACGAGCCGAACACGACCACGCCATAGAGCGGCGCGGACGCTGGCTTGCCGGTGCCGGCCTCGAAAAGCGGATCGCCGGGCTGATACCCAAAAATCGCCTTCACCCGGAAACCGAACGCGGTCAGATGTGCACCGCGGGTTGGGCGGAACGCGTTGACTGAATCCGGCTGAACGCGGTTGGCTGGCGTCTCAATCGATTGCTGATCGACCAGTTCCTCGACGAAGTCATGGGGCGTGCCCTCGCATGCCATTTCCTGATCCAGTGCATGACTGAATGCCGGTGTCGACAAAAAGAGGGCGGGCGTCAGCAGCCATAAAAAGAGTCGCATTGGGTACTTTTTCAAAGTCATCGTTACCCCGGTGGTAGTCCTTGTCTTGCATCAACGATAACTGCATGCAACCGGCCTGGCTGCAAATGCGCCAGCATTATTTGTACCGACTCGCTATCGTCCGTCGCGATCGGGCAAACATTCGCGTGCAGCAGCGGTCCGCCCGGCGCGCAGCCGGTGCTCCTTGACGATGCAACGAATCGTCTGACGACACCGGTTTCGGAGCTAAACCGACTTACAGCGATTTCCAGGTGATGCACTGTCGGGCAGCAAGCAACACCGCCCCCGTTTACAGCCCCCTTCGCTCACTCATTATTGATCGACCTCGAATGCAGTTGTCCATCTGCCACTCTTTATCTCAAGACGGGCAACGACAAAAATGCGGTCAGTCATGCCGGACCGCCCGGTGCCGCGACATGCGCCTCGTCAACGAGGCATCTACAGGAGAAGCACTATGCCGTTTGCAAATTACAAGTTCCCGGAAGGCATTCTGGATCACGCGCGCAAGGAAGAGATCATCCATCGCACTACGGCGATGTTCGTCGAATACTTCGGTGAAGGTGTCCGCCCGTATTCCATGGTCCTTGTCGAGGAAGTTGCCGATGGAGGATGGGGCCGCGCCGACGAAACCCTGACGCTCGAAAAAATGGGACTCGCTCCGAAGTCGAAATAACTGTCGTTCGGGGAACGCGCAGGGTTCACCGGACTACTCGTTCCCGTCCGTGCGCGGTCCGGCACGCTGCTCTCACCCGGTCTTTTCAATTCATGCGGAGCCTGGCTATGGATCTCGACACGCAGGAACTCGACACCCGCAACGCAGGTGCGACGGCTCCGAAGCTGATCATTCCGCAACTCAGCCGGCTCTATCGGCTCTTTGATCCTGTGTCATACGCCATATTGCGACTTGGTTTCGGCATTGTCCTTCTCACGCACGGACTCCCGAAGGTGCTCGGCCACTCACATGGATCAATGGACAATCCATTGGCGAGTTCCATGCGGCTGATCGATTCCAGACTTCACCTTCCGGCAGCGGAAATGCTCGCCTATTTCGTGACCTTCCTCGAGTCGGGCGGCGCGCTGTGTATCGCCCTGGGATTCATGACGCGCATTTTTGCCGCCATGATCACGTTCGAAATGATCGGGATCTGCTTCGTCCTCGCGCCAGCATGGGTCTGGCTGGACAAGGGCATGGAATATCCCGCCCTGATGGGCTTGCTTGCGCTGCATATTGCGTTCAAGGGCGCCGGCCGCTATTCGATCGACAAGGCCATCGGCAGAGAAATTTAACGCACGCAGCTTGGTGCGGCGTTGACCATCGAGCGCCGCGAGCCGCTTGTTCACGCCTGTATCGCGGTCGCTTTATGCGATGTGTCGGTCCGCACTGCCTCATAGTCAACCACCGCGTGCACCCGGGTAAACGCCCATTTGTTCCAGCGATGCCGCGATTTACTGTATCGATACACTAAATCGATACAGAGGCGCGTTCTTTCTTGCCGCGCCCGACAAACTCGTCCGCGCTCAAAGCGGCATCCAGGAGACAACACCATGCATTCCATTTCCCGGCGACGGTTCCTTCAGACGGCCTCGGCAGCTTCACTTGCAGCCGCGGGCGCGGGGTTTCCCGCGATCGTGCGTGCGCAGCCCGCCGCTACGTTGCGGCTGTCGTCGTCCATGCCTCCCAACGAAAACGCCGCGCATTACGTGTGGTACCGAAACCTTGCTGCGAACCTGAAAGCGAGCGTCGGCGATCAGATCCGGATCGACTACTTCCCGAACAACCAGCTCGGCAAGGAAAGCGACGTGGTGCAGCAGGTGAAGGTCGGCGCCGTCGACATGATGGTCACCGGCTCGTCGATCTGGGCGACCGTGTTGCCGGAATTGGGCATGCTCGATCTGGGCTATGTGTTCGACAGCTTCGACCATGTCGGGCGCGCGATGGACGGCACCGTCGGCAAAACGTTCGACACGATGCTGCAACAGCGTGCGGGCTGCTCGGTCGTCACATGGGGCTATTCGTTCGGCGCGCGCAACGTGTTCACGAAGAAGCCCACGCAATCGCTTGCCGACATCAAGGGCGTGAAGCTGCGCGTGCTGCCCACGCCCGCCTTCATGGAAACCTTCAAGCTGATGGGCGCAGTACCGACGCCCATTCCGATCGGCGAGTTGTACATGGCCGCGCAAACAGGCGTCGTCGATGGCTTCGAGCACGACTGCGCGACCGTGCTTGCCAGCAAGTACGACGAAGTCGTGAAGTCGTGCTGGCAGACGCAGCATGTGTTCAGCCCGCTCGTCGTCGCGATGGGCCGCCGTGCGCTGGCGAAGATTCCGGAGAATTTGCGTCCCGCGTTTCAGAAAGCGGCGCAAGACGCGACGGTGAAGCAACGCACCGTAGCCATCGAAACGGCTGCCCGCGCCGAGCAGGAGTTGAAAAAGCGCGGCATGACGTTCTATCCGATGTCGAAGGCCGACCGCGATACCGCGCGCGGCGAAATGCAGTCGCAGTTGTACGCGAGCTTCTCGAAGCAGTATCCCTCGACCGCGCCGCTCTTCAGCGCAATCGCCGCAGCGCGCGGCTAACGAGGCAGGCACACCATGACCACATTCTCCGCGACGCCCGGACCGGAAACGCAACTCGCCGCACCGGGCTTCGGCCATGAGACCATGCTCGCGCGCGGCCTCGCCCGTCTCATGCGCTGGATCGAATACCTGTGCGCGGCGGTGCTCGCGGCCGATGTGCTCGTGGTGTTCCTCTCCGTGATCTACCGCTATTTCCTGCACGATCCTTTCGACTGGGCCGAGGAAGTCGCCGGCGCGCTGATGATCGTGCTGGTGTTCTTCGGCGCCGCCACGGTGCTTGCGCGCAGCCAGCACGTCGGCGTCGACCTGTTCCGCGGCATGCTGCCAATGCGCTGGCAGCCCGCGCTCGTTCATGTAGGGCACTGGGTGATCGTGGGCGTCGCGGGCAATCTTTGCGTGTCGTCGTGCCTGCTGCTGGTCGATTCGTACGGTCAGATGACGCCGAGCGGCCTCCCCGCATGGATCAACGTGTATCCACTCGTCATTGGCAGCGTATTCATGACGATCTTCGCGCTCGCCAACGCGGTAAACGGCGCGCGCAAGACCGTGCTGGGCACATTGATCGGCTGCCTGTTGCTCGCGGCGGCGGTGTTCGCGTGGAACGCCTCGGTGCCCGCTCATGCGATCAAGCCCGGCTCGCTGCTGATAGCCGGTTTCGTCGGCGCACTGGTGCTCGGCGTGCCGATCGGCTTCGTGCTCGCGTTCTCGGCGCTGCTGTATTTCCTCGCGGACCCGTCGCTGCCGATGCTCGTCTACTCGCAACAAGTAATGGCCGGCACCGATCATTTCGTGCTGCTCGCCATTCCGTTTTTCGTATTAGCCGGCCTGCTGATGGAAACCAATGGCATGTCGTCGCGACTGATCGAACTGCTGCTGCGAATATTCGGGCGCGTGCGCGGCGGCCTCGGGCTCATCACGATCATGGCGACGGCCTTCTTCTCCGGTGTATCCGGTTCAAAGCTCGCGGATATCGCGGCCGTCGGCGGTGTCGTGATGCCGGCTGTGCGCCAGAGCAAGGAAGATCCGAACGAAGCCGCAGCGTTGCTCGCCTGCAGCGCCGTGATGGCCGAAACCATTCCGCCGTGCGTCAACATGATCATCATGGGCTTCGTCGCGAACATATCGATCGCGGGGCTGTTCCTGGCGGGCGTGGTGCCGGCAGCCGTCCTTGCCGTGGCGTTGGCGATCGTCGCGGTGATTTTCGGGCGCCGCATCAATCTCGCCGATGCGCTCACCAATCCTCGCGCGTGGATGCCGCTGCTCGGCGGCGCGTTGGTCGCACTCGTCATGATCACCATGATCGGCAAGGGCGTGACGTCGGGTATCGCGACGTCGACCGAAGTGTCCGCATTCGCCGTGGTCTATGCGCTTATCGTCGGCTGGCTGGCCTTTCGCGAACTCACGCCGAAATCGGTGGCACGGGTATTCGTTCGCTCGGCATCGATGGCGAGCAGCATTCTGTTCATCGTCGCGGCGGCCTCCAGCGTGTCGTTCGCGTTGACCATCGAGCAGATTCCCGCGCTCGTCTCCGACTCGATGATCGCCTTCGCACATCAATACGGTCCCACGATGTTCCTGCTGCTTTCCGTGCTGATCATGATCGTATTCGGCGCGGTGCTGGAAGGCGCACCCGCGCTCATCATCTTCGGGCCGTTGCTTACTCCGATCGCCACGCAGCTCGGCATCAACCCGCTGCATTTCGGCACGGTGATCGTCGTCGCAATGGGCCTGGGTTTGTTCGCGCCGCCGGTCGGCCTGGGCCTCTTTGCAACATGCGCCATCACCGGCACGGAAATGAAGGCTGTAGCGCGTCCTATGCTCAAATATCTGTTGGTGCTGTGCATTGCACTGGTGGTCCTGGTGCTGGTGCCATCCTTTTCGTTGTGGTTGCCGACCCGGCTCGGCCTGTAGCCGGCAGATGCAAAACCTTATGAGCACCATTCAGGATGTCGCCCGCGAAGCCGGTGTATCCGTGAGCACGGTATCCAACGTACTCAACGGCCGCACCGATCAGATGCGTCAGGAAACGCTCGCGCGCGTGCGGGCCGCGATGAGTTCGCTGCAATATCGGCCGAGCACGCTCGCCCGTCAGCTCAAGACGGGACAGACGCCGCTCATTGGACTGCTGGTGCCGTCCATCGCCAATCCGATGTACGGCTACATCGCCCGCGAGGTCGAAACCTACGCGCAGGAGCGCTACGGCTACCGTGTGATGATCGGCAACACGTATCGCGATCCGGCGAAGGAAGCGTCGTTCTTCGAAGACCTGCTGTCGCAAGGCGTGCGGCGCGTAATCGTCATCTCGTCGCTTGCGAACGAGCGCCATCTGGAAACCGCCGTCGAACGCGGCATGGTCGTCGTCAGTTACGACCGCCGCGCGACCGAAGGTGAGACCACGCGCGTCGAACACGTCACGCCGGACAACTTCGAAGCAGCGCGCATCGCGACGCGCCATCTGATCGCGCACGGCCACGCGCGGCTCGCCTTTGCAACGTTGACCGGCGTGACGATGAGCCGCCGCGACAAGATCAACGGGTTCCTCTCGGCAGCACAGGAGGCGGGGCTATCAGAGGAGGCGCGCGTGCTCGACAGCGGCCCGGTGAACGAATACGGCGACTCCATGATCGCTGAGAACGGTCGCGCGCTCGCGCGCCTGCTCTCGCAAGACGACGCGCGCCCGACCGGCATTGTCGCGGTCAACGACCTGATGGCGCTTGGCCTCATGGCAGGCCTGCGCGAGTGCGGACTACGTGTGCCGGAAGACGTGTCGATCGTCGGCATGGACGGGCATTTCCTCGCGGCGATTTCAAACCCCGCGCTCACGACCGTGCAACTTCCGGTGCCGGCGATGGCCGCCGCGATGGTGGAGCGCGCGATGCGTCCGCACGACGAACCCATGCCTGCATCGGAGCAGGCGCTGTTCACGGATATCACGCTCGTGGAGCGCGAGTCGGTCGCGCGCCCGGGCAAAACCGCGGCGAAAGCGAAGCAAGCCAGAAAGACAGGATAAGGACATGAACAAGGTATTCGTGAGTCATCCCCGGCACATGCTGGATCATTACTTCGGCACGCGCGCCGCGGCGGCGCTGGCGAAGTTCGCCGACGTCACGTACAACTCCGAAGATCGCGAGCTGACGCTCACTGAACTCGCCGACGCCGCGCGCGAGGCCGATGTCATCATCGCGTACCGCCAGACACCGGCGCCGCGCGCGCTGTTCGAAGCGCTGCCGAAGCTGGCCGCCTTCGTGCGCTGCGCCGTGGATATCCGTACAGTCGATGTAGATGCCGCGAGCGAACTCGGCGTGCTCGTCACGCAGGCGAGCGCAGGCTTCATACCGGCCGTGTCCGAGTGGGTGATCGGCGCAATGCTTGATCTCGCGCGAGGAACCACCGCGTATGCAGAGGCGTATCACCGGCATGAAGCGCCTGCCCCAAAGATGGGCCGCGAGTTGCGCGGCAGCACGTTCGGCGTGATCGGGTATGGACAGATATCGCGCTACCTGTGTCCTCTCGCGTCGGCCTTTGGCATGCGCGTGATCGTGTCCGATCCGTATGCGACGATCGACGACACGCATGTGCAGCAAGTCGGCCTGGACGATCTGCTCGCCGAGTCGGACTTCGTCGTCTGCCTTGCGCCCGCTACGCCGCAGACTGCGAATCTGATGAACGCGCAGACCTTCGCGTCGATGAAAGCTGGCGCGTACTTCATCAACGCGGCCCGCGGCGAACTGGTCGACGACGCCGCTCTGCTCGCCGCGCTGGAGCGTGGTCATCTGGCAGGATGCGCGCTCGACGTAGGCCGCGCGGCGGATCAGATGCCATCACCTGAGTTGGCAGCCCATCCACGCGTGATCGCGACGCCGCACATTGGCGGACTGACGCCGGGCGCCATCGAGCATCAATCGATGGAAACCGTCGCGCAAACCCAAGCACTGTTTCAGGGCCGCATGCCTGCGGGCGCCGTGAATGCGGCGCACGCGTATCGCCTCTCGGGCTTTGCCATGCCGACGGACGCCCGATGACACCTCCAATCGACTTCGAAGGCGCGTGCGATTGCCATATCCACGTGTACGAGGAAGGCTATCCGCTCGCGGCGAGCGCCACCTTCACGCCGCCGCCGGCACCTGCTTCGGCATATCGCGAAGTGCAACGCGGGCTCGGTTTGTCGCGCGCGATCGTCGTGCAGCCGACGGGGTACGGCTTCGACAACCGTTGCACGCTCGCGGCCATCGCTCAATTGGGCGACGGTGCGCGCGGCGTCGCGGTCGTGCCGCCCGACGTCAGCGATGACGAATTGCAGCGCCTGCACGTTGCCGGCATACGTGGCGTGCGTTTCATGATGCTGTCGGGCGGCGTACTGCCGTGGAGCGTGATCGAGGACATGTCGGCGCGCATCGCACCGATGGGTTGGAATATCAATCTGCAGCTCGATGGGCACACGTTGCCTGCCTATGAAGCGATGCTGGCGAGCTTACCGTCGAATCTGGTCATCGATCATCTCGGCAAATTTCTCGCGCCCGTCACACCGGAAAGCGAAGGGTTCACGTCGTTGTGCCGCCTGCTCGACGGTCCGCGTTGCTGGATCAAGCTGTCCGCGCCCTATGAAAGCTCGCGCAACGGCTCGCCTGATTTCGACGACGTGTCGTGGCTCGTGCGCACGCTTTCAAGCCGATTTCCGGAGCGCGGCGTGTGGGCGTCGAATTGGCCGCATCCCAACGTAAAGCCCGTGCCCGACAACGCACGCATGCTCGACTGGACGATGCGGCTAACGGAAAGCGACGAAGTTCGCCGCAAGATGCTTGTAGACAATCCGGCTGAGTTGTACGGGTTTTAGGCGAATTCCAGACGCGCCGGGCCCATACATTTCGATCTGCAGTTCAAGTTCCGATGAAACGAATATGCGAAAATACAGCACACCGTTTCCGGAGCAAGCATGGCAGAACTGCCCTATTCCGCTTCATCGGCAGCTGAGGTCGACTGCGCGCGAGAACCCATTCATATCCCAGGCGGCATTCAGCCGCACGGCTTTCTGTTCAGCATTGCCGCAGACGGAACGTTGTTGCAGGTCAGCGCCAATATCGCGAGCCTGACAGGCTCGCCGGCGGAGAACACACTGGGCGGCTCGATCGCGAGCATTCTCGGCGAAGAATGGGCGGCCCGCATCGTCAACGGGCTTGCCTCGCAGGTCGATGACGGCATCCCGCTTTACATCGGTTCGATGAGCGACCCGCGCGGTGAAGAGGCATCCGGGCGGCCATCACCCTTCGCCGTTATCGTGCATCGCTACCAGGGTGTCGCGATCGTCGAACTCGAGCCGGCGCTGGGAACCGGCGACGTGTTTTCGTCGATGTATCCGCTCGTGCGCACATTCATCAACCGCCTTGAAGAGGCGAACAGTATCGAGTGTCTCGCGCAGCTCGCCGCCGACGAAGTGCATCGCATCACCGGTTACGGCCGCACTCTGGTCTACAACTTCGACGAAGCCGGTATCGGTCACGTGATCGCAGAACACGTCGAACCGGGGTACGCGTCTTACATCGACCAGCACTTTCCTGGCTCGGACATTCCAGCACAGGCGCGTGCGCTATATATACGCAACCGCATCCGTTTGATTGCGGACGCCGGATATCAGCCCGCGCCGCTCGTGCCGTCCTTGCACCCGTCGACAGGCAAGCCCACCGATCTGACCTACGCTTCGCTGCGAAGCGTATCGCCCGTGCACGTGCAGTACATGAAGAACATGGACACGATGTCGTCCATGTCCATGTCTATCGTAGTTCGCGGAAAGCTGTGGGGCTTGATTTCCTGTCATCACGATAGCGGGCGCGTTCCGCCTTTCGAAGTACGCACCGCGTGTGAACACATTGCACAAGTGCTGTCGCTGCAGATCGAAGCGAAAGACGAACATGCCGAAGCCGCATACCGACTCGAATTGCGCCGCACCCTCACGCGGCTTCTCGGTGCAATGGCAGACGCAGACAGTTTTACCGACGCGCTCGTCAACGATCCTGGCGATTTCCTCGGACTGACCGCATCAGACGGCGCAGCCATCGTCGTTGACGGTCGAGTGCTGCTCATTGGCAGCACGCCATCCGAGGCGGACGTCGGGAAACTCGTCGAATGGCTGGATACCAAGTCTCAGGAGACGTTCGAAACCGACGCCCTCGCGTTCACCTGTCCGGTCGTGCCAGCCAATCCAGGTTATGCCGGCCTGCTGTCCGTATCGATTTCGACGTTGTTCCGGAATTACGTGCTGTGGTTCCGCAAGGAAGCCATTCAGACAATCAAATGGGCGGGCGATCCGCGAGAAAAGCTCGCAAGTCTTTCGCCTTCGCTGTCTCCGCGCAAGAGCTTCGACGTCTGGACGGACACGGTACGCGACCGCTCGCTCGCATGGCGCCCTGCCGAACTGGAAATTGCTTCGGAATTCCGCACTGCCTTGCTCGGCATCGTGCTGCGCCGGGCCGAGGAACTCGGGCAACTCGCGCACGAACTCGGACGTGCGAACGAGGAATTGCAAGGTTTCTCCTATACGGTATCGCACGATTTGCGGGCGCCTCTTCGGCACATCGCCAGCTTCGCGGATCTGCTGCGTCAGATGGAAAGCGGCGCGCTGTCCGAGCGCGGCCAACACTTTCTCGAGCGGATCATTTCATCGGCAAAATTTGGCGGCGAGCTGGTAGACGACCTGCTCGCGTTCTCGCAGATGAGCCGCACGGCGCTGCGTCCGCAACCGATCGACGTGCAGGAACTGGTCGACTCCCTGATCGCCGACGAACTCAAGCACGCGTCCGAGCGCAACATCACGTGGCACGTGGGCGACCTCGGCCAGATTACAGCCGACCCTGTGCTGATTCATGTCGTGCTGCGCAATCTGATCGAGAACGCCGTCAAGTTCACCGCGACGCGCGATGCCGCTGTAATCGAAATCGGCCGTTACGCAGGGGAAGATGCACTAGCCGGCCACGACGTGTTCTTCGTGAAAGACAACGGTGTAGGTTTCGACATGCTCTACGTCGGCAAACTTTTCGAAGTCTTCCAGCGCCTGCATCGCATGGAAGAATTTAGCGGAACCGGTATCGGCCTCGCGACCGTGAAGCGGATCGTCGAACGTCATGGCGGTGAGGCGTGGGCGGTCGGCGAAGTGGACAAAGGGGCAACCGTGACATTCTCACTGCCCCGTTCGCTTGCGGCTGTTGCAACCGGGAACGAAGAATCGCCGGCAGTCTCCGCGGCACGCCCAGACAACTTGCTGGCGCAAAACCGGACGCGGTCTGATCGGAGAGCTGAAACGAAGATGAAAGGAGAATGAACGCGTGCTAAAACCAATTTTGCTGGTTGAAGACAATCCCAACGACATCGAACTGACGCTGATCGCGCTGGAGAAAACGCGGCTTGCGAATCCGGTCGTGTCGTTGCGCGACGGAGAAGAGGCGTTGCAATACCTTCGCCGTGAGGGACAGTGGGCGGACCGAGGTGCGGAGATTCCGGCGGTCATTCTGCTGGACAAGAAGTTGCCGAAGGTGGACGGTCACGAGGTGCTAAAAACCGTACGCGCCGACGAAGATCTCAGGCGCATTCCGGTGGTGATGCTTACCTCATCGCGCGAAGAAAGCGATCTGCTGCGCAGCTACGATCTCGGCGTGAACGCCTACGTGGTGAAGCCCGTTCAGTTCGAGGACTTCATGGACGCGATCAAAGACCTTGGTGTGTTCTGGGCCGTACTCAACGAACCGCCGCCTCTGCCGCGCTGACGCATACCTCGCCAGCATGCGTGTCAATCACGCTCAATGCGTGGCTGACAGTGCGGTTCACGCACGCTGCCCGTGGTGAGCCGAAGAGGCGCTGCACGGCTTAGCGATACACAGGCAGGCGAACCCGGAAAGTGGCGCCATGCCCGAGGCCGGCGCTTTCGGCGAAGATCGTGCCGTTATGCAGGTCGACCAGGTTATTCACCAGCCACAAGCCTAAGCCAAGCCCGGCAACGCGTCCGGAACCATTGCCGGCGAACTGCTGGAAGCGTTCGAAAATCTGCTTGAGCGAATTTTCATCCAGGCCCACGCCGGTATCGCGCACCGCGAGTTCGACATGTTCTGCACCGGTTGTGACGGATAACTGGATGAATCCGGTCGGACAAAACTTCAGCGCGTTCGACAACAGGTTCCACACAACCTGCTTCATGCGGCTTTCATCGGCGAGCACGGTGACAGATGCGAGATCGTCGGCGACGAGACGCAAGCCTTTTGCCTCGACGTCCATCCGCATGTCTTCTGCGACGTTGCCCGCGAGCGCACCCAGATCGACCGGGCTCAGATTGACCGACAGCTTGCCCGTAACAATGGCGCCGCTATCGAGCAGATCGTCGACCATATGTGCGAGTTGCCGCGCATTGCGGCTAATAACGCCAGCGGCGCGCGGCGCTACCTGCGAAGCGTCTTTCGTGCGCTCGAGCAAATGAGTCCAGGATACGATCGCGGCGAGCGGCGAGCGCAATTCATGACTGACTGTCGTGACGAAATGGTCCATCGCCGTGGCGAGGCGTTCGCTCTCCTCACGCGCCCGCTTCTCAGACAACGCGATTTGCTGCTGCTCCAGCTCGGCTTCTTTTCGAGTCGTGATGTCGAGGGTAAATCCAATGACTGAATTGAGCGCGCCATCGGGCAGGAATCGTCCCACGCCGCGCACCAGAATCCAGCGGATCGAACCAGTCGCCCAGCCGACTCGGAAATCCACTTCGAAATGCTCACGGCTGGCGAAGGCGCGATTCATTTCATCGCGCAAACGGACACTGTCTTCCGGATGCGCGATCTCGCCGAAGAGTCGCTGCTCAGTCAGCACCGAACTGTGCGACAGACCCAGGTTCGCCTTGCACTGATCCGTGCAGTCGATGCGCATTGTGCGCGGATCCAATTCCCATGCACCGAGTTGCGAAAACGCAAGCGCGAGTTGAAAGCGTTCTTCGTTCTCGCGCAACTGCTCTTTTGCTTCCTTCGCCAACAGCAGCCGCAACTGCGCCTGCGAACGGAGCTTCGCGCGCTCGCGCTGATTTCGCTCGTATTCGTCGACACGGTCGGTGACTTCGCTCACGCGCAAAGCGATATCGCCGCCTCTTTGCGTCGAGTCCAGCAAGGACGCCTTGATCTTCCAGTAACGTGGCGCAAGCTGCGCGGAAGAGCCATCCGGATCTGAAGCAGCGGCGCGCGCCGCATCCTGAGCGCGCCGTGGACTTTCGTAGCGGAACAACGCCGACCATTTTGGCTCGCCAGGCGCGAGGTCGAGCAGCACGCTATCCAGCCATGAGCGCCGGGCCTCGCGCTGCTCCTCGGGACCGAACTGGTTGACCTCGTAAATCGATTTGCCCAACAGGTCACTTGACGATTGGCTCACCAGTTCGCAGTAGCGTGCATTGGCAAGCTGTATTTCGTAGTGCCGGTTGAGAATCAGATAAGCCTCGGGTAGCAGGTCGAAAACCGACGCCGCGTCGAGCGGGTGAGACGGCGTTGGACCGTCCTCTTGGAAGCGATTCATTACTGTGTCGCCCGCGGTTATTCGCCGCCCGCGAAGGTGGCCATGGCGGGACGCGGCACGAGTTCGATGAGGTGGTCAAACGCGTCGCAGGCGCCGCGGCACGCTTCGTCGATACTGGCTTGGGTTTGCATATCGACGTCGGCGCACATTGCGCGAACGAACGCCGGCCAACGCACACCGAGTGCCTCGCGGCCGGCCTTGAGGTATCCGAGAGGATGAGGCGCGAGCCGTTCCTTCAGGCGTTCGTATAAAACCGCGCCGCCCAACTGCGAACCTTCGATCACATAGCACACGCCCCAACGATAAGCGGCGCTCTCGCTGCCAACCCAGTGACATGTACTACTTACTTCCTGCGTACCAATGCGATCTTCCAGTTTTACCGATGCGTGGACCAGATCCATATCGATCAACGCTATCCGATTACGGGTTGGGAGCAGCGCCGGTGCCTGAGGTCCATCGCTGAAATGCGCTAACCAGGCTTCGAGTTGTACGAGCCATTCGCGAAGAATGACCAGATGCGCGACGTAATCGCCGAGCGCGACACTGTCGACCGACAGCGGCATCAGGAGGTGAGTCGACTCGTGGCGTTGCGAGGTTGCTGCACGCAATGCGGTGAGCACCTTGTGCGGGCCACTAGCTGTACCTGTGGGCTGGCGGGCGATGTCGGATTTTTGGGTCAACGTGCTGGCGAAAACTGGAAATGGCTGAAGCGAATGACGGGAGGAGGCTTGAGGAGACGCTGCGTGCGATGGGCGCCGCGCAGGAACGCGTGCCATTAGAACTGGGCGTACTGCATCAAATGATCAGTTGGAAGAGGGGCTAATGTCAAGCACGCAAAGCGCGCATCGGAGCCAAACGCTCGAATGAAACGCGTGATCGAAACCGAACCGCATGCTGCGCATCTTGAGACGATTGCGCGATTTGTTGAGCGCGCCCAGCGTTCTGCGTTTGCGGGCGCGGTTCTACAGTACGTCATCGATCGCGCGAAGCCGGGACTGTGTAGCGCGACGCAACTCCTGGAGGATCGGTGATGGACACCAATCGTGGCTCAGTACCCGTTGCATTCTTCGGTATCGCGGTGGGCGCCCTCGCGCTCGCCAATCTGTGGCGCGTGGCGATCAGGCTCTGGCACTTGCCCGCCGCCATTGGAACCTTGACGACGGTAGCCGCGTTAGTCGTGTGGCTCGCCATTCTCGTCGCCTACGGGCTGAAGTGGCTGACACGCACTGCCGAGGCTCGTGAGGAAATGCAGCATCCGGTGCAGTCGTCGTTCGCGGCGCTTGCGCCCGTATCGAGCATGCTGGCCGCGCAGCTTCTGCAGCCGCACGCATATCGCCTCGCACTCGCGCTGTTCGGTGTGGCCGTGGTCGCGCAACTGGCACTCGGCGTGTATCTGCATGGACGACTCTGGCAAGGCGGACGCAAGCCGGAACTCGTCACGCCGGCCATTTACCTGCCGACCGTGGCGCCGAGTTTCGTTGCGGGCACGGCGGCGGCGGCCTTCGGTTTTCATCAGTTGGGCGGGTTGTTCTTCGGTGCGGGCTTGCTGTCCTGGCTTGCCATCGAATCGCTGATTCTGCATCGTGCAGCCGTGCATGAACCGCTGCCTGAAGCACTGCGTCCCACGCTCGGCATTCAGCTCGCGCCGCCGGTGGTGGGTGGCGTGACTTACCTCGGCGTGACGAGCGGCACGCCTGATCTGTTCGCGCTGATCCTGCTCGGATATGGGGTTTATCAAGGACTGTTGCTGTTGCGGTTGCTGCCGTGGATTCGTCAACAGGCTTTCGTGCCTGGTTACTGGGCCTTCAGCTTCGGTGTGGCCGCTTTACCGACGATGGCGCTGCGTATGGTCGAACGAGGCACGGCAGGAGCCGTTGAATGGGCTGCACCGGCTCTGTTCATCCTGGCCAACGTGATCATCGCGATTCTGGCCTTCAAGACGCTTGCGTTGCTGGTGCGGGGCAAGCTGATTCCGCCGGCCGCGGCGCCAGCTGCAGGCGCTCAATCGGCACTGCAAACACCGGCGGATTTGCGAGTGACGCGGGCGAGCTAGCCCGCGGCGACGCCCCGCTGCCGACGTGCCGGCGCCCCACACCGTTGCAATCGGACGACATGACTGCAAAAAGTCAGCGTCCGTTTAATTTGGTCGAAATATGATTGCGCCCGCGCCCACGAACGCGCTATGCCCGCGGGCCACCGACCATACACGGGGGCTCGCTCGATAAACAAGCACACGGAGATTCCGGTGAATAAAAGTATTACGAGCGCCATCGGCGGCGCTTTTCTGGCCATCGCTGCGCAGTCCGCTTTCGCGCAAAGCTCGGTCACGCTGTACGGCATCGTCGATACCAGCATCCGCTATCTGACCAATGCGAATGCAAAGAACGACAGCGAAGTCGCAATGGGCGTCGGCCCGATCACCGGCAGCCGCTGGGGCCTGAAAGGTAACGAGGATCTGGGCGGCGGTCTATCCGCGGTCTTCCGGCTCGAGAACGGCTTCAATCTCTGGAACGGTCAGCTCGCGAGCTCCGGCACGCTCTTCAACCGGATGGCCTATGTAGGCTTGTCCAGCAACAAGTACGGCACGGTCACGTTCGGCCGCCAGAACACGCCGCTGTTCGATCAGCTCGGCAACGTGTACGACCCGCTGACGGTTGGCAACTACGATCAGGATGGATGGCTGCCGGGCGCCCTCGGTTATGGTCTGCGTCAGAACAACTCGGTTAAGTACAGCGGCCAGTTCGGCGGTTTGAATGTCGAAGCCATGTACGGCTTCGGCGGCGTGGCAGGCAGCACCGGTGCGAACAACATGTATGGCCTGACGGCGTCGTACACGTACGGCGGCCTTTCGCTCGACGCGGGCTACCAGCAGAACAGCGACGCGAACAACCGCAAGTTCAACGTAGTCAACGTGAGCGCGGTCTACGCATTCAGCACGGTCAAGGCATACGCCGGCTGGCTGCACGCGCAGGACAACACCGGCATGGTCGACCTCTTCATGGCGGCGGCGAACTCGCCGGCAGCAGGCTGGACGACGCCGGTGACCAACACCAATCGCATCGACGACGGCTTCTATCTCGGCACCACGTGGCAGGTCACGCCCCCGCTGCTGCTGACCGCCGCGGCCTATTACGACCACTCGCGCAACGCGCTGAACGCGGATCAAACCACGCTGAGCCGCGGCACCCGCTACTCGGGCGTGCTGCTCGCCGAGTACTCGCTGTCCAAGCGCACTGAAGTGTATGGAACGGTCGACTTCATTCGCGGCACCGGTGCGGCCACCGCCGACTTCCCGGGCCGTAATAACCAGACCGGCGTTGCCGTGGGCCTGCGCAACATCTTCTGACGCCCCGGTTCGCTTCCGGCGGACCAGTGAAGCCCGGCACGGCTGCTCATGTACCGGGTTTCACTGCCTGCATGATGGCGGCGACGCGAACACTCAACCCTTCGCCAGAAACTGCAAAAGCTCCTCGATGGCTACGGGCTTCGAGAAAAAACGGCTGAACCCGGCCTCGGCTGCTTCGGTTCGAAAAGGCGCGGTCGAATAGCCGCTCAAAGCGATTAGCTTCAGCGATCCCAACGCGGGCCTGGCGAGCAATGCCTTCGCCACGTCGAATCCCGACATATCGGGCAGGCCGAGGTCCACCAGGCCCACCGTCGCCGGGAAGGTCTCAGCGAGTTGCAGCGCCGACGCACCGTCGTATGCGACTTTGCACTGGTGCCCATGCATGTCGAGCAGCGCAGCGAGGGCGTCGGCCGAATCGCGGTTGTCGTCTACCACCAGCACGTTGTGCTCGACGCTCGCCCACGGCGTTTCGGCGTGAGTTGCAGGAGCGTCGCTGGTCAACTCTTCGCGGACGATCGGCAGCGACACGACAACGCGCGTTCCCTTGCCGGGACCGTCGCTGTACGCCTTCACCGATCCACCGTGATCGTTCACGAGCCGCTCCACGACCGTCAGCCCGATGCCGAGTCCGGCATCCTGCCTGCCGATACCAATCGTCGCCTGCGCGAAGAGATCGAACACGTGCGGCAGCATGTCGGGATCGATACCGATGCCGCGATCCGTAATCGCAATCGTCACCTCGCTGTCCGTGTTCGTGACCGTAATCGCGATGGTGTCCGGCTGTGGCGTGTATCGCGCCGCGTTGTGGATGATGTTGTTGAACACCTGCTTGAGCCGCGCGATATCGACGCGAACCGAAGCAAGCTCCGCCGGATAGTCGATCCTTACTGTGTGGCCGCGCCGTTTGATTTCGGCCTGAGCCATCTCGATCCCGCCTTCGATAAGCGAATCGACACGTACCACCTCGGTCTGCAGTTCGACCTTACCGCGCGTAAGCCGTGACACGTCGAGCAGATCTTCGACCATCCGCGACAGTTGCGCAGTTTGCCGTGCAATCACAGCGAACGTGTGGCCGGACTCGCCCGTGCCAGCACGCGCCTCCAGTTCGAGCGACAACGATATGGCTGCCAACGGATTTCGCAGTTCGTGCGCCAGCATGGCGAGAAACTCGTTCTTGCGGAGGTCGGCATCCTCGAGTTCAGCGCGCTTGCGACGAAGCTCTTCAAGCGCGAGAAGCATTTCACGATTTTGCTGCTCGAGTTCTTCAACCGGCGTCTGAGGTTTGCGCTGAGTAAGTTGGCCGACGAGCGTGCCGAGCGCGCGCATGGAAAGACGTGCGGTGCCCCGAGGCAGGAACATCTCGAGCGTTACGGTCGTGCCTTTGCCCGCCTGCGACTGCACAAAGAAGCCATCCGCCATGCGTTGACTGCCCGGAATACCCACTCCGGTAGCGCCGGGCCGACCGCTGGGATCGACCAGCAACGCATCGAGATTGGGAATGCCCGGCCCGTTGTCGCTGATTTGCGCGACCACGCACTGGGTCTCCGCTGCGTCGGTGGCGTCGCCGACAAAAAAGGTCAGCATGCCGCCGCCGGCAAACTGCACCGCGTTGCGCGCAATTTCGGAGACGGCGGTGATAAAGCGCGTGCGCTGCAAATTGTCGAGGCCGAACAGTTCGCCGATCTGACGCGAACGGTCGCGCACCGTGACGAGGCTCAGATTGGAGCTGACGGGCGTCGCGAGGATTCTGTGTCGCATGTCAAACCGCCTTGACGACAACGACTGTGGCGTCGTCCGCGTCGCGGGCGAAATCGCGGTGCAGCACGCTGGCGATCAGGCTCGGGTGCCGGTGCGTCAAACCGGGATGGCGGTTCAGATTCCAACGTGTGGAGAGGCCGTCCGTGGTGGCAATGAACACACTGCCCGGAACCCAACGGGCTTCCCCCGGGCGGACAGCGCGCACGTTGTAGCCGACCGTGCCGTCCATGGAAAGCAGGTGCTGCGCGCTCTCGCCGGTATGAACGACACTCACGATATTACCGATGCCCGCAAACGACAGAACAGCGCTCGCAGGCTCGAATTTCGCAATCGCCATGACTGCGCCGCGCGTCGCCTTGATGCCGGAATGAACGTCGCGCATCACGTCTGCGGGCAGAGCAACCGGATCGGCTGCCATGAAAACGTCGACGGCACGACGCGACGCCTCTGCCGCGAGCGGCCCATGCCCGAGGCCGTCGAGCAAGGTCACCCACATGCTGTCCGCCAAATGGCGCACGGCCCATGCGTCGCCGTTGACGTCCTGGCCGAGTTTCGGCGTGGACCTCGCGCCGACCTGAAAGCGGGAAAGCTTTGCGGCTGGCTTATCTGCCACCCGCGCGAACAAAGCCGTGCCGTTACCGGTGACCGAATAAATGTCGAAGAGCACCGAATGACGGGCGATCGTTCCGAGACCGGCGCCGAGGCTGCCGCCCGTCGAGAAGCCGTCGGAACATGCGGCGCCGAGATTGGCGATACCCGGACCGCGGTCGAGTGCGACCACGTCGAGACCGCCCGCGCCGCCGTCAGCACTCTTCAACACGATCTCGCCATGGCCCGCGTACTTGAGGATGTTGGTGGCCGCTTCGGTGACGATCAGCGCGGCGTCTGCCTGCGATTTTTCGGGCAGGCCGAGCGATTGCGCCATCTGAACCGCACGCCTGCGCGCGTCTGCCACGCCGCTCTTGTCGGCGAGGGTTAGCGTCGTTTCCATTGAATGATGCTCACTTTGGTCCCCACGCCTACTGTCGACGTAATGTCGAACTCATTGACGAGCCGACGTGCACCGCCTAATCCAAGCCCCATGCTTTTGGCGGTGCTGAACCCGTCCTGAAGCGCCCGCTCGATGTCCGGAATACCCGGCCCCGTGTCTTCGAAAACGAGCTTGATGCCAATACGGCCGTCGCGCTGGACTTCGGAGATGGTGAGTTTGCCTCCCCGGCCGTGCACAAGCGTATTACGCGCAAGTTCGCTCGCCGCCGTAACGAACTTGGTTCGATCGAGCGTGCCGAAGGCCAGCCGCGTTGCCCACTCCTGAACCGTCTTGCGTGCAAGGTTCACCTGATCGGCCGTTCGAACCTCGAGGACGGATTCGCTTAAGGTAACGATGAGGGGTCTCCCGCGTCTTCGAGCGACCTGCGCAGCAAGGCCATTCCCTTGTCTACGTCGAGCGCCGTGCGGATACCGTGCAGCGACATGCCCAGTTCGACCAGCGTAATAGCTACAGCAGGCCGCATGCCCACCAGCACGGTGGTGGCGTCCATTACCCGCGCCATCGCTGCGATGTGCCCGAGCGTACGGCCAATGAAAGAATCGACGATCTCCAGTGCGGAGATGTCGATCAACACGCCCTTTGCATGCGTACGCTCGATCCGTGACGTCAAATCGTCCTGCAAGCTCATCACCAGTTCGTCATGCAGCTCTACCTGAATCGAGACGAGCAGGAATTCGCCGAGCTTGAGGACAGGGATCTGCTCCATCTCAGTGGTCCTGCTTGGCGGTAGCGAGTTTCGTCACCGTCATGCCCACTCGTCGCAAGGCGATTTTTAGCGCTTCGGCGAGCGTTGCCTTCGTGACGACGTCACCGAGATCGACGCCAAGGTGGACGATAGTTTGCGCAATCTGCGGACGAATTCCGCTGATGATGCACTCCGCGCCCATCAGCCGGGCGGCCGCAACGGTCTTGAGCAGATGCTGCGCGACCAGCGTGTCGACGGTCGGCACGCCGGTGATGTCGATGATCGCGATCGCCGCCTCGTTTTCGACGATGGAGTCGAGCAGGCTCTCCATGACGACCTGGGTACGCTCGCTGTCGAGCGTGCCGATTAGCGGCAGCGCGACGATGGAGTCCCACAGGCGCACCACTGGTGTAGTGAGATCCAGCAATTCTTGCTGCTGGCGCTCGATGATCTGCTGGCGGCTCGCCTGATACGCTTCAATGGTGATAAGGCCCAAGCTGTCGAGAGTTTGAGTCAGCTTCCACAACTCGTCGCCGAGCGCTTCCAGGTTTTTGCCGAGCGACTTGCGCAGCGCTTCGAAAAGCGGCTTCTTCAGCGAAAAAATGAAAGTGGCAGTTTCTACCGGGGAGAAGCCCTGAATCACGCGTTCCCGGGACAATGCGGTCAGATGTGCGCGGACAGGTTCCCATGCCTCTCCGGACAACTGCTCGTCGTAGCTGCTTTTGACAGCGCTTGCAAATAGCGCGAGAAATGCACGCGATGAGTCGCGCACATTAGCTTCCGAGATGACACCTTGGCGGACGCCGCCAGATATCTGCCCGGCTACCCACGCTTTCAGAACGGCTTCTTCATTTTTCTCAAGTATCGTTGCCAAGTCATTTTGTTCGCTCAAAGTCCGCTCCTGTATTGGTGTCGTTTGGACAGAGCGACATCATACCTGTGGGTTGACGGTTCCGTTACATTCAGCTCCTCCAATATGTTGGGCGAGCCCACACAACGTTGCTGACGGTCAACGAACTTATTGTCCTGTCAGGCGGGCAAGTTCCCCCGTCCCGCCGACACGGCATGCCCCTTGCGGCCTCAAACTTTGCGGCGCTGCATGACGTGGCGCCGGTTCACCTCGCCGGTCGATGCCAGTGATTCTTCCGACACAAGTAGCCACGTGCGATGCATAGTCGCTCGCTACATCTTCCAGGCGTCTCTTCCTAACTGAACGTCCGCTTCTCCCGGAGGCAACTGATGGACATGCCCGAATCGGCCAAATCCAAGTCGCAATCCGCTGATCGCGCGGACACGTCTGATGCAAACAATGCGTCCGACGAATTGCGCCTCACTGCCGTGCAAGAACAACTGCAGGTCGACGTCGACAGAATCGAGACTGGTTCAGTCCGGGTCCGCAAGGTCATTCAGGAGGAGACGAAGCCGGTTTCCGTGACCCTGCGCGAGGAGCACGTTGAAGTTCGGCGCGTGCCGGTCAATCGGCCTGTCGATGAGCGCTACGCGCCGCGGCAGGAAGGCGACACGCTCATCATTCCGGTCTTCGAGTACGTGCCGGTAGTAAAAATGCAACTCGTGTTGAAGGAAGAGGTGCACGTAACAACCGTCGAATCACGGCATGAAGCAGTTCGTGAATTCATTTTGAAGTCCGAAGAATTAGTCATTGAACGCCGCGAAGGCACGGACGGCGAGTGGAAGCCCGAAACGGACACCGAGTAGCGCGTTCTGGGAACGGTCGTTGCGCGACAGGCGGGACGCGTTCCACTTGGACTTGCGTAGGCCTGGTTCAATCTTTTTGGAGATCTGCAATGACTCACACTATCATCGGTGTATTCGATTCATTCGCGCAGGCGGAAGCCGCAAAAAGCCGCCTGGAAACTGAAGGCGTTCCGGCTGCGAATATGGCCGTGCATGCTCAGGACGCAGGACTCGACGCGTCCACCACAACCGATACGGGCCTCGGGACAACACCGGTTTCCTCGACAGACGCCACTGTCCACGAGCACGAAGGCGCGATGGGACGCATCGAACATTTTTTCAAGCGGCTCTTCGGTGACGACGACCGTCCCGAAGAAGCCGGCCACTATCAGGAAGCCGTGCGTCGCGGCGGTGCATTGCTGTCTGTGGATGTGGATGACGAATCGTCTGTGGAGAGCGTGCAAGAAGCGTTGTACGCCGCGGGTGCCGTCGACATCGATTCGCGCGTTGCACAATGGCGCGGCGCGGGCTACACCGGATACGACCGCAACGCGCCCGCCTACACGAGCGACGAAATAGCGGCCGAACGCAAGGCATTTCCAGTCGTACAGGAGTCGCTCGAAGTCGGCAAACGCGAAGTCTCGACGGGAGGCGTACGTGTTTATTCGCGCGTCACTGAGACACCCGTGAGCGAAGCGGTTACCCTGCGCGAGGAGCACGCCACGATAGAACGGCGCGCGGTGGACCGCCCCGCGACTACCGCCGACCTGACCGAGAGTTCTGTCGAGGTTCGCGAAACTGCGGAGCAGGCCGTGGTCGCAAAGACAGCTAGAGTCGTTGAGGAAGTGGTGGTGGGCAAAGAGTCGAGCAGTCGCACTGAAACTGTCAACGACACAGTCCGCGGTACCGAAGTCGAAGTCGAGCGGGTGGAAGGAACCGACAAGACCACGCGGCTCGATGAGGTTGGGAAGAAGCCAATCTAAGTTTAAGGAACGGTGAGGCCGGTTGCGAAACAGAGAGTTCGAGCCTGCCTTGCCTGCTTCACTTCTTGATCTTGCTGCGCACGGTCGAGACGTCGCGCGTTGCAACCGGCCGTGCCTCGTTACCCCACGCAGTGCGCACGAAGCTCAAGACCCTGGCGATCTCTCTGTCGGTGAACTGATTCCTGAACGCCGGCATCTCGCGATGTATTGGTCCATTCTCCGTCTGCGGACTGGTGCCGCCCTCAAGAACGAGCCGGATCAGCGAAGACGTGTCCGGCGCGAGCACTGCCGGATTGCCTGCCAGCGCCGGAAATTTGTGTGGTTCCCCACGCCCGTCGGCTTGATGACACTTTGCGCAAAACGACATGTAGAGTCCGGCCCCGGGGCGCTCCACCTCACCCGCCTTCAACGACACAGCCGTCTCCTGTAACTTCTGCGTGTTCGGCTTGTAAGCACCGGAGCTCTGCCGCGCGGGGAGGCTCTTCAGATATCGAGCGACGGCGTTCAGGTCGTCGTCGCTGAAATATTGCCCGCTGTCCTCGACCACTTCCACCATGCTGCCGAACGTGACGACATGCACATCCACGCCGTGGCCGGACTTGAGAAACGAGGCGATGTCGCGCGGCGATAGACGCCCTAGTCCGGAACCCGGGTCCCCGGTGAGGTTAGGCGCAAACCAGTGATCGTTCGTGCCGCCTGTCAGGTATAGCTTCGACGATTCGTCGTAGCCGCGCTCCTCAAACCCGGGGCCACGAGGCGTGTGACACGCGCCGCAGTGGCCGAGCGATTGCACGATATAGGCGCCTCGATTCCATAGCGCGTCGCGTTTGCCGTCCGGAATGAAGCGCTCGTGCTGCACGAATGCGAAATCCCAGAAGGCGAGGCCCCAGCGCTGACTGAACGGGAACGGCAATTTCGTTTCGGGCGGGCGGTGCGCAACCGGCTGCACGCCATGCATGAAATACGCGTAGAGGGCGTGCATATCCGAGTCGTTGATCTTCGTGAACGACGCATACGGCATGGCCGGGTAAAGGCGCTTGCCGCCGGGCGCCACGCCGTCGCGCAGCGCGCGCTCGAAGTCGGCATAGCTGTAGCGGCCGATTCCGGTTTGCGGGTCGGGCGTGATGTTAGTCGAATAGATGGTGCCGAACGGCGAGCCCATCGGAAGGCCGCCGGCGAACGGCGCGCCCTGCTTCGGCACCGTATGGCAGCCTGCGCAGTCGCCAAGCTTCGCGAGATAGGCGCCACGTGAAATCAGCGCGGGGTCGGACAGTGAAACTTCATCGTCGACGCTTGGCGAATCCGATTGCGCCAGGCTGTGCGCGCACAGCGCTGCCACCATCGTCATGGCGAGCGTCAGAGCGAAAGCAGTGAACGCGGCGCGCGGCCCAATCCGTTTCATGTCAGTCATCGCCACGCGCTGCACGGTGAGACGAGCAGTACGGCCAATCCTGCCGTGACCAGGCCGACGAGAAAGAGCACGCTGAGTATGAGCCCTGCCATCGCGAGAAAACGGGTTCTTCCCGCTGTTGTGTCGGACACGGAAGTAGCAGAATCGGGGCGCGCGCCGCGCGCTATGCGCCAGCTTCGCCAGGCCACCCACACACCCGCGATACCGACCAGCAGCGCGACGATACTCATCGCGTTCAACGCCGGCATGAGCCACGACCATTGAGGCGCGGGTAGCGCAAGCCGATGCGGGTAGCACGCCTGGGAGGCAAGCGTCTCGCCAACTTCCGTCTGCAACCCCCATGCTGCGGCCGCGCCCAACAGACCGAACAGCATCATCAGCGCCCCGCCGCGCCGTGGGTAGGGATTGAGACGGTCGGACCTGCGGCCGGCGTCTTGCCGCGCGGTCGCCGGGTCCGGCTCGCCTGGCGGCTTCTGATAAAGCTCTGCGGCTAACATCATCGCGCTCCTAGAAAAGAAAAGGCGTGACGTACAGCGTGGTAAAAATAAAGAGCCAGACGACATCGACGAAATGCCAGTACAGGCCGCCGATTCTCAGCGCAGCACAACGCTTTTCGTCGAAGTAACCGAGCGCCGTCCAGCCGAGCAGACAGGACAGCACGATAAGTCCGACGAGCACGTGGATCACGTGAAAGCCCGTGATCGTGAAGTACAGCGATCCGTAAAGATGCGTTGCGATGCCGTACGGGTGGTCGTGCCACTCCTTCATCTGAATGCCGACGAAGACGACGCCGAGAACGATCGCCAATGCCATCGACGCCACCGCCCAGCGGATTCTGCGCCGGCGCACCAGGCGCTCGCCTAACCACACGAACAGGCTGCTCAAGAGCAGGACGCAAGTATTGAGCGCGCCGATGCCGATCTTGGGCAGCCCTTCCGGCGGCCAGTGCATCTCGGTCTGCGAGCCGAGGTACAGATACGAAAAGATCAGATAACCGAAGAGCGACGCTTCGGTGGCGACCGTCGCCATCATGCCCCACCAGCCGCTCGATAATTTTCCGGCGCTACCGACAGGAAGAACCGGCACGTTATCCGTCAGCTCACTCATGACCGGCCCCCGCATCCCGCACCGGCTCCGGCTCGCGCTGTATCAGCAATCGTTCGGGCCACAGCCATAACAGAATCGCCGCGCCGCACGCAGCTACCATGGCCCCCGCAAAGATCCAGGTGCGCAGCAGCATGGCAACGAACAGCAGCGCACTGAACAAGCCGAGCAAAAACGGGGCGTACGAATCGGTCGGCATCTTAAGGATGATGTCGGGCCTGGCATCGAGCGGTGTCGTGCCGAGCGCCTCACGGCCATGATCGAGCAGGAACCCTTCATCGAGCTTCGAGTTGCTGCCCTCTCCAATCCGGTCTTCCCACAGCGGATTGCGGCTCGCTACCACAGGCACGACAGCGAAGTTGTAGGGCGGTGGCGGCGACGGGACGGACCATTCGAGCGATGCGCCGTCCCACGGATTGTCGCCTGCCGGTGCACCGCGCCGCAGGCTCACGGCCATGTCGATCAGAAAGATGAGAATGCCAAGGGCGAATATGAATGCGCCGATGGTCGTGATCATGTTCGTCGTGTCCCATCCCATGTTGGCCGGGTAGGTATAGACCCGACGCGGCATGCCGAGGAGGCCCGAGATGTGCATCGGAAAAAAGCCGACGTTGAAACCGACAAAGGTGACCCAGAACGACAGCTTGCCAAGCCGCTCACTGGTCATGCGGCCAGTGAATTTGGGGAACCAGTAATAGATGCCCCCGAGCACGGGAAACACGTTGATGCCGAGCAGCACGTAGTGCAGGTGAGCCACGACGAAGTAGGTGTCGGTCAGTTGCCAGTCGAATGGCACCGCCGCCGTCATCACACCTGAGACGCCGCCAATCACGAACATCAGCACGAAGCCCGCGAAAAACAGGAACGGCACGCGGTAGACCGGCCGTCCAAGCCAGATCGTTGCAATCCATGCGAAGGTGGCGACGGCGCTTGGGATCGAGATGAGCGTGCTTGCGGCGCCAAAGAAAGCCAGCGCGAGCGGCCCGATTCCCGTCGCGAACATGTGATGAATCCAGACCACGAATCCGATCATCATCGTGGCGACGGTCGAGATGGCAACGGGTGTGTAGCCAACGAGTGGCCGGCGGCAAAACGTCGGCAGCGCATCGGAAACGATGCCCATTGCCGGCAACACCACGACATATACCCACGGATGAGCGAACATCCAGAACATGTGCTGCCATAACATCGGCCGGCCACCGTGGGTGACATCGAAGAAGTGCGTGCCGATCTGCCGGTCCAGCCACAGCATGAGAAACGCGAGACTGACCGCTGGCACCGCCACCAGGTTAGCCGCCGACGCAGTCAACGTGCCCCACACCAGAATGGGCAAGCGGTCGATCGACATTCCCGGTGCACGCATGCGCAGTAGCGTGACGACGAAGTTGACCGATCCAACCGTTGTCGACACACCGAGCAGCACCATGCCGAGCGCGTAGACGTCGATGTTCGGTCCGGTGTTGTATTCGAGATTCGCAAGCGGCACATAGTTAAACCAGCCGGCATTGGGAGCCTGGCCGAGTGGAAAGCTCGCATAAAGAAAAATGCCCGCGAAAAGGAAGACCCAGAACGACAACGCATTGAGACGGGGAAATGCCATGTCCCGCGCGCCGAGCACGAGCGGCCACAGGTAGTTCGAAAAGCCGGACAACACGGGCAGTGCGTACAAAAAGATCATCGTGATGCCGTGCATCGTGAAAAGCTGGTCGTACTGCTCCGGCGACAGCAGATGCGCGTTCGGCCGCGCAAGCTGTACGCGCATGATCAGCGCCTCGATTCCCCCGGCAATCAGAAAGACAAAAGCGGTGACGATGTAGCGCAAGCCGATTTGCTTATGGTCCACCGTCGAGAGCCAGCCGCGCCAGCCAGGTTCGCTTTCCCACAGTTCGCGCAGGCGCTGCTCGCGCGGCGAACCTTGCGGCATGCGGCCGATTTCCGGTCGGCGTGCGAGCCGCAGGTCGGGCGTGTCGGGTGCAAGGTCGGCCATGTTCTTCCTTGTCGGATGGAGGCGCTTCAGCGGAGCGTCGCTAAATAGGCGGAGAGCGCAGCGGCATCCTGCACGTTCAGCGTGAAGCTGGGCATCAGCGAGTCGGGTTTTATCTGTTGGGCGTGCTCGATCCAGTCGAGGAGGTGCGTCGGCGTATTGGTCAATGTGCCCGCTGCAAGCTGCTGGCGTGAGCCCACATGAGTAAGGTCCGGGGCCTGTGCACCGGCCGCGTCGCTACCCCGTACCGCATGACAGCCTGCGCAGCGATCCATGAAAATCTTCTGTCCGTCTTTCACCTGGCCGTTGGCCGGCAGAGCCGCCTGACGGATCTGCGCGCTCCGCCAGGCATCGAAATCCGCCTGCGGCTGCGCGATGACGTCGAACGCCATATGCGCATGCTGTGAGCCGCAAAATTGCGTGCACTGACCGCGGTAGACGCCTGGCGCGTCCGCCTCTATCCATTGGGTGTTGACCTGCCCCGGGATTGCCTGCGTCTTGCCGGCAAGGCGCGGAACCCAGAATGCGTGGATCACGTCCGCGCTTTTCAGGCTGATCTTGACCGGCACGCCCACGGGAATGTGGATCTCGTTGGCTGTTGCGAAATGGTTCGCCGGTTCGGTGTCGTCACCGTAGTCGATCTTCCACCACCAGTCGTAGGCGGTGACGGTGATAGTCAGGCCCGGTGTGAGCGAAGGTTGCGCGACGGCCTCCAACGTAACGAGCGTGTAGAAGAGCGACACCAGCAACGCGACCGTAGACACGCCCACGCCGATGTAAATCCACGCCATTCCACCGCCTTCCTTGCCCAACACTCGCTCTGCGGTCGGCGGGCGCCGCCGCATGAGTGCGCCCGCCAGCAGAACCGCAACGATGAGGACAACTGCGACGCACATGGCAGTCAGACCCCAGCCGAGGTGCATGGTCGGGGTCGACGCGGGGCCGGCGGAATGCAGGAAGTATTCGAGCGGCGCGTCGGCGTGCGCAGGCGGCGCGGCAGTAAGCGCCGTTAGAAGTGCAAGCTTGAACCCGCTGAGGTCCCATCGATGCAGGCGTCCGACAGGAAAATCGCTGACCGTCTGACTCATCGTTGTTCTCCGGCCCGGCACATAGGCCGGCTCGCAAGCGGTTATATCCTTACATGTGCATTGCGGTTGTCGGAGCGAACCCCGCGCATTACGTGTCACAACGTGATGTATTGCAAAATTCTTGCCTGGCGTCGGAAGTTGGATCTTGCGCCGTGGCGGCTCTGAAGCGCTTGTAAAAACCGTCGGGCGATGTAACTTCGATGAAGCATGCGCTCACCGCGCGAATCACAGACGTGCGTCGTCGCGAACACCCAGTTCCGATAGCACGAAATAAAATGTAAGGATTTGATCGATGCTGCCAGTGTTCGCCGCATCTCAACGCGTCTCGACGGTGGATCATTGGCTAACGTTGAGCCTGGCGATGCCGGGCAAGACACGGATTCACCATCCCACTATGTACGTCGCAGACCGGCATCTTCCAAAAAGGATATGCCGCTAGTGCGTGCACGTAACTTTCAAATGAAGCGCAAGAGGAACCCGTGATCAGGTCGATTCACCGAGTCATCATATTGGCTGCCGTGCTCAGTTCAAGTATCGGCTGCGGCGCGATGGCAGTTGCTTCGCAGCATGTCGGCCTGACACGATCGGACTCGTCGTATGCGTCGCAGGCGAGCCCGGTGCCTGCGAGGTTTCAACAAGCTGACGCGAGCAAGCGTTCATATTCTCCGCTATTGACTTCGATCTCTGCGGCGCCGCCCGCTGTGGTGCTTGTGGAACGGCCAACGCTGGTTGATCTCCGGCGAGACCAAGGTGAAGCTGGCGGCGCGCAAACCTGGTTCCCCGTTCCAGGCTATCAATATTGGAACCGCCAAACTATTTCGACGGATGACTCGTTCCCATTCGAAAACGCGCCCACCTATCTGCTTTGGGACTGCATCGCGTTCCCGGCCTGGTCGATTGTCTTTCTATCTATTGGTCTCGGCTTAGCAGCAAGCTGGGCAATTGGGCGGCCGCTACGCAGTCTCTCGACAGCGTTTAGCAAGGTTGGCAGCGAATACCGTCCCCACGAATTCATTCCGGAAAAAGGTCCGAAGGAGTTGCGGCGACTGGCGCAGGTCTCCAATGAATTGCTCGCTCGGCGCGTCGACTCGCGTGCAGAGCAATCGTCCACGCTCGTGGCACTGCAACTACATCTCGAATCGCACGCAGCCCGACTGCGTGACCGTGCGCTTCAGGTGAAGGAATGGCATAAACGCGTGGCGCTCGTAGAGGACATCGACCTCTTCTCGCATCTTGCCCGGCAGTTCGTCGAAGGGGCTCAGCCCTCCACCGGGCCGCAGACCGATCTGTCCGTGGAAGCATTCATCCACGATCGATTCGTAATGACCAGTTCGCTGGAGGCCAACCTGTTCGTCTGCACGTTCGAAGCGGGCGCAGAATTCAAGCTGCCGCGCCCGGTTCTCGAGCGCGTCATGTTCAATCTGGTCGACAACGCGCTGGAGCATGGAATTCCGCCGATCGAAATTAAAACCTCGCGAACCCGAGCCGAGTGGATACTGAGCATCAGGGATCACGGTGCAGGAATCACGCAGTCAAGATTGGCAGATGCAACCGCAGCATTCGTGCGCCTGGACAGCGCCGACCATACCGGACGCCATTGGGGACTCGGGCTGGCTCTGGTCAAAAAACTCGTGGCGAGCGCAGGAGGCCATCTCATTCTTGGCAATCATCCCGGCGGCGGGCTGATAGCGCGCCTGGTGTTCCCAAAAAGCGAACGGACATAGCCGACACGCTCTCGTCGGTTGACCGAACCGGGAATCGAGACACGCCGGTGCCCTCCGGCCAAACCACGGCAGCCACCGATCACCCGAGAGCTTCGTCGTAACTCCCCGGCTGAGCCCGATGCGGACCACGCACTCGACCGCCTGACATCCCGGCGCGCTGGCGCAACTCTTGCGACGGAGCGGATGGCACGGGCCTCAAGAGCCCCGCGTGACAAACCGCTGACAGGGCGCTGCCCGGTAAAAACACAAAATGACTAACTTCGCACCCTCCCCGGGGGACGTTTCGGGAGAAGAATCTTTCCAGCTTCTCGTCGCAGGCGTTAGGGATTACGCGATTTTCATGCTGGACGCAGAAGGTTATATCAAAACGTGGAATGCAGGCGCCCAACGCTTCAAAGGCTATGCTCCCAGGGAAATTCTGGGTCAGCATTTTTCCGTTTTTTACACAGACAGTGACCGCGCCGGCGGCCGCCCGGCACTCGCGCTGCGAACTGCGCGCGACGAGGGTAAGTTCGAGGACGAAGGCTGGCGGGTCCGAAAGGACGGCAGCCAGTTCTGGGCAAGCGTGGTAATCGATCCGCTGCGTGACGATTCCGGCAAGCTGATCGGCTTCGCCAAGATCACACGCGACATCACGGACCGGAAGATGGCCCAGGAAGCGTTGCGTGAAAGCGAGGAGCAGTTCCGGCTGCTGGTTCAGGGCGTCACGGACTACGCGATCTACATGCTTTCGCCAGCCGGCGAGGTGACTAACTGGAACGTCGGCGCGGAACGGATCAAGGGTTACACACGCGAGGAAATTCTCGGCAAACACTTCTCGTGCTTCTATACCGACGAGGATCGCGCGAGCGGCCTGCCTGCGCTGACGCTGTCGACCGCGGCCGCGGAGGGCCGAGCCGAGCGCGAAGGATGGCGGGTCCGCAAGGACGGCTCGCGGTTCTGGGCTCACGTGGTGGTGGATGCAATCCGCAACGGCGCGGGCGAACTCGTGGGTTTTGCGAAAGTGACGCGCGACGTCACGGAACGCAAACAGGCGGCGGAGGCTCTCGAACGCGCCAACGCCGCACTGTTCCAGTCACAGAAGATGGAATCGCTGGGCCAGTTGACCGGCGGCGTCGCGCACGACTTCAACAACCTGCTCGCAGTCATGTCGAACGGACTCGATGTGCTGTCGCTGCGCGTACAGGACCACGCCGATCTCAAGATGCTGGAAACCATGCAACGCGCCGTGGCCCGGGGCGCGACGCTGACACAGCAGTTGCTCTCGTTTGCGCGCCAGCAGCCGCTCAAGGTCGAAAGATGCAATCTGAACGCGGTAATCCGCGGTTTTGAAGCGGTTCTTCGCCGCGCGGGAAACAGCACGATCGAACTGGAGATCAGGCCAGAGCCGCGGCCGCGGCCCGTGCTGCTCGACGTAGCCCGCTTCGAGGCCGCGCTGCTGAATCTGATCGTCAATGCGCGCGACGCAATGCCCGCAGGCGGAAAGATCGCGATTACCGTTGAAAACGTCGAAGTCCGCGAAGGCACGGTTGGCTCGCTCGTCGAGGGCCCGTATGTCAAGGTCTCCGTGGCAGACACCGGCTCGGGGATGCCGCCCGAGGTTGCGGCGCGCGCGTTCGAGCCGTTCTTTACCACCAAGGAGGTCGGCAAGGGCACCGGTCTCGGTCTAAGCCAGGTGTACGGTTTTATCTCGCAGTCTGGCGGCGACGTGCTCATTCGCAGCGAACCGGACATGGGCACGGTCGTCAGCATGTATCTGCCGATAGCGAATAGCGCATCGGGCGACGCGGACTCTTTAGCCGGCCCGACGCTCGATACGGTGCTGGTCGTGGAGGACGAGCCGGATTTACTGGACGCGACGGCGGCGCTCTTCCGCAGCCTCGGATACGAAGTGCTGACCGCGAGCAACGGGGCTGAAGCGATGAACGCGTTGGGTCGTCGCGACGATATCCGCGTTTTGTTCACCGACGTCGTGATGCCCAAGGGAATCGATGGCATCCAGCTCGCGCGTTCAACGCGCGATCGCCATCCCGAGATCAGGATCGTGCTTGCATCGGGGTATCCTCTGCCCGCCCTCAAGGCACAGCACGGCAATCTCGACGACTTCGCGTTTATCCATAAACCGTATCGGCTGGCCGATCTCGTGCGAACGCTGGGCATGGCGACGTAGCCGCAGATCGTGTTGCGGGTTGCATGATATGGCCGTACTGTTGACGCACGCGTTACGCGGCGCAACCACGGCAACAAAACCAGACCGCTAATCTGACATGACCTTCCGGAGGAAAACATGGCAAACGTCGAACAATTCAAGGACGACCTGGAAAATAACGCTGACGGCCTGGTGGGCGGAAGCCGGGGCGACTTCATGGAAGCGGTGGGCGAGGCCGTCTATGCCCGCGTCGACAGTCACCAGCTGGACGGCATCATTGCAGCGTATCTGACGCTGCAGGAGGTGCTGGACGAGAACGCGGACAACCTGGACGACGAGGCCGACGAGGCGATCCAGAACGCTACCGACGAATTCAATGAGACGGTCGGCAAGATCCTCGGTGTGTAGTCGTCGGCCGGACGTGACCGCGCGTTGCGGTCATTCAAATATCGGCGGGCGCCAGGTCAGCGCAACGACGAAAAGCTTGCGCGAATTTCCTGCGTGAAGATCTGCGGCTGTTCCCAAGCCGCGAAGTGGCCGCCCTTGGGAAGGCGGTTGTAATGCATCAGCTTCGGGTACGCCTGTTCCGTCCAACTGCGCGGCGCGGCGTAGATCTCGTCGGGAAAGACGCTCACGGCGACCGGAATCGGAACATGTTTCGGCGCGAAAAAATTCAACTTGTTCTCCCAGTACAGCCGCGCCGACGAGATCGCCGTGCCCGTCAGCCAGTAAAGCGTGACATTGTCCAGAACGTCGTCGCGTGTCAGTCCTTCCGGCTGTCCGTCGAAAACGCGCGCGATCATCGCCTGGCTGCTCGCGTCGTGATCCAGCATCCATGCAGCAGAACCGATTGGCGAATCTTCGATACCGTAGAGCGTTTGCGGACGGTTCGCCATTTCGAGCGCATACCCAAGCCCGTGCTTGTAGAAGAAATCGAGTTGGTCGAATGCATGCTTTTCGTCGTCTGACAGGTTGGCCGGCGCAGGCTTGCCGTATTTCAACGCATCGGCGATGTCGTCCGGAACAGTGGCCGGCATATTCGTATGGATCGCAAGCAAACCGGGCGGCGTCAGCAGCGCCATCTGCTCGGTCACGGCATTGCCCCAATCGCCGCCCTGCGCGACATAACGTGTGTAGCCGAGCCGCTGCATGAGCACGACCCATGCACGCGCGATACGCCCAGGATCCCAGCCGGTCGTCGTCGGTTTGCCCGAAAAACCATACCCCGGCAACGACGGGATCACGACATGGAACGCGTCTGCGGCCGTGCCACCATGAGCGGTCGGGTTCGTTAGCGGATCGATGATCTTCATTTGCTCGATGATCGAACCCGGCCAACCATGCGTGACGATCATCGGCATCGCGTTCGCGTGCCCGGACCGCACGTGGACGAAATGAATGTCGAGTCCGTCGATTTCGGTGACGAACTGCGGCTGAGCGTTCAGCTTTGCTTCGACCTTCCGCCAGTCGTAGTCAGTAGTCCAGTAGCGCGCGAGACGCTGCATCGTCACGAGCTGCACGCCTTGAGTGGCGTCGGAGACAGTTTCGCGCGTGGGCCACTTCGTCGCATTGATGCGCCGTCGCAAGTCGGCGAGTTGCGCGTCCGACGCGTGAACGCGCAACGGACGCAGCGCAGTCTTGTCGCCGCCGCCCGGCTGCGAGGTGCTCGTAATCGATGTATCGGCAAACGAGAACCGTGGCGCCGAACCTGCGGCGACGACGGCCGCCGCCGCACTGATGAACTTGCGGCGCGAAAAGACTTCCGGAAGAAGATCGTCTGACATGCCAACTCCTTCGAACGCAGTACTACTCGATCGCATGCGGCCTTCAATTCCCGGGCTCGGACACAGTGAGCTCATTGTTCACGTGGCTGACACCTGCAACCTTCGAAGCAGCCGCTTGTGCAGAGTCGATCTGCGACTGATCCGGTGCGGTGCCCGCAAGCGTGACCGTGCTGCCGTGCGCCAGCACGTTGATGTGCGAAGAGTTCAGCCCCTTCACCTTCGTCAGCGACTGACGCACTGCGTGGCTTAGCGCGCGATTCTCGGCTCGCATCTGCTTCTTGCTGGTGCCGCCGGTACTGGCAGCCGATGAGTCGGCAGCCCACGCGGTGCCAACGCCGATAAGGGAAGTCGCCGTGAATGCCGTTGCCGCCGCCACGGTGAGGATGATTGCTCTGGTTTGCATGCCTGACTCCTTTCGGTGATAAGTTCACGCACGATGCATGGGTACGTCGGATAGCAGTCTTTATTACATGACACTGAGTGCGTCGTTTCAATCGTCATCGGGTATGTCAAACCATGCTGCCGGTATGCCTGTCATAAACCAAAGAGAGCGCGACTACGGGCACAACGATTGACTCGGTGAATTCGACATCGACTCAAGCCGCCTCGGAAGCTAGCGGCAGCGTGAAGAAAAAGCGCGCACCGCCATGCACCGACGCGTTGTCGGCGCTAATTTCGCCACCGTGCATTTCAATGATCGAGCGGCAGATTGGCAGACCCATGCCCATGCCATTTACCTTGGTCGTGAAGAAGCTCTCGAATACGCGCTGCATGTTGGACTCGTCGAGCCCCGGGCCGCTGTCTTCCACGAAACAGGTGACACTCGTGGCATCGGGCAGATAGGTGCGAATCGTTATGTTGCCGTGCGGGCGTGCCGTCGTTTTCATGGCCTGCATCGCGTTGACGACGAGATTCACGATCACCTGTTGCAACTGCACGCGATCCGCAAGCACGGCGGCCGCCGGCTGCGCGCGCTTCCGCATGATCGTGACGCCGAGCGCGTTCACATCGTGACGCAGGAACACCAACGCTTCATCTATCAACTCATCGAGCAGCGCGATCGAGCGCTTCAAGCCTTGGCGCACCGCCATGGTGCGAATGCGATCGACGATATCGACCGCTCGCTGCGCATCGATTTTGATGCGTTGATTGATCAGCCGCGCCTCTGCCACATCGGGCGTCTCGCGATCGAGCCAGCGCGTGCCAATCGAGCTGTTCATCGCGATCGCCGCAAGCGGCTGCTTCAACTCGTGAGCGATGGACGCGCTCAACTCTCCGAGCGTCGAAATGCGCGCGGCGTGCGCGAAGTCGGCCTGAAGCCGCTGCAGCATTTCTTGCGCGCGGACGCGCTCCGTCAGATCGACAAGACTGATCAGCGCAATGCCGAGATCTTCGGCCGCGCCAGGACGCGCGACCGTCAACAGCACGTCGATGACGCGCCCGTCGAGCGTGGGAAGCCTGGTGGTTTCCTGAAAGAGCGGTGCGCCGCCGTAACGGCTTTCCAGCGCGCGCCTGAACGTGTCGGGGCTTTCCCTCCATACCCACGGCGACGGTCCGAGCAGCATGCTCCGGTCGTGCGCGCCGAACATTTTGGCCGCGTGATGATTGACCTCTTCGACGATGAGCAAGTCCATCGCGCGATCCAGCCACCCGGGATGATGGTCTATGTACTCCGACAGATCTTCCACGCCCTGCCCGCGCAGCGACGACAGCAACGCGATCAGCGGTTGCGCGTCGATCTGCCATAAGCCGACGGGCATGTCGAAAAACAGACTGCGATAACGGTGCTCGCTGCGCAGCAACGCGGCATGGGCCTGCTTGCGGGTCGTGATGTCCTTGAGCGCCCCGAGCACCCGAATGCCCGCGTCGGCGTCGGCGATAACGTGCGCGAGCAATTGCAAGTGCCGCACCGAGCCGTCCGGCATCAGCAGCCGGTGCTCGACATCGAACGGCTGCCGGTCATGCGTTGCCCGATCGAACATGAGACGCACGAACGTCGCGTCGTCGGGATGAACCCGCGCCAGCATCAATTCGAGTGTTGGGAGCGTGGCGAGATCGTAGTCGAAGATGCGAAAGCTTTGCTTCGACCAGAACAGCTCGCCGCTCGACACGTGCCAGTCGAAGCTGCCGGTGTTGCTGAGCCGCTGCGCGTCGGCGAGCAGCGCTTCGGCGTGTTGCAGGTCGGCATAAAGCCGCGCGGTTTCGAGCGACATTGCAGCCTGAGACGCGAGCATTCGCAACACGACTGTGCGCGGCGGCGTGAATACATTCGAAGCCAGGTTGTTTTCCAGGTAGAGCACGCCAATCATCCGGCTCCGCTTGATGAGCGGCAGACACAGAATCGAGCGGCAATCGTGACGCATCACGTACTCATCGGACGAGTAAGGACTGGTGGACGATGCATCGTCGAGTAACAGACTGTCGCCTGTACGCATCACGTATCGCAACACGGATTCCGGTAGTTCTGCGTGTTCAATGGGCAGTCTGGGCAGACGCACCTCGACGGCATCGGCCCTTGTCGTCGCTTCTGCTTCCACGCGCAATTCGTTGCGGCGCTTGAGCACCAGCACGCACCGATCGGCGCCGGCGTGTTCAAGCGACAACGCCATTAACGTATGGATCAACTCGTTCAGGTCGATATCGCTGAATATCGCGCTCGACACGTTGACGACGGTTGCCAGGTCGACCTGTTCGTTGGACATGGCAATGGTGCCGTCGGATTTCGATGTACCGGGACGCGCTCGCGTATGACTGCGCGTCAACTGGGTGACCTTGCTCCAGGCGCCCCAGCGCTCGTAACAAGAACGGGCGTTCATCAGATACGTATCCGCGACTGTTTCAAGACCGCGGTCCGCGTAAAAGCGTGCCGCCAGTTCATGCGCGAGCGCCTGGTTCTGAATGAAACCATGCTCGCGGGCCGAGCGCACGGCCTCCTCATAGTGATGCATCGCATCGGAATCGCGGCCTTCGAGACGCGCGAGCTCCGCCGAAATCAGCGCATGACGATGCCTGAAATTGCTCGGACAGTGGCTCGTCCAGACAGCGAACTTTTCACACGTCGCGTGAATCGTCCGACGACGGGTGACTCGTTGTTCGTCGCCGGCCGATGCGTCGAGCGCCGCAAGTGTCAGCGCGTGGAAGAAGTAAAACGTCGCCTCTATCGGCAGCGCCATCGCGGCGTCGATCACAGATTGCGCGCAGTGTGCGGCGTGAAGCGCATCGTCGTATCGTCCTTCGAGATAGGCGAGCATCAGATTCATGATGTGGTGAAACGCGATGCCGCAGCCGAAATTCGACTTCGCGATAACGGCGAAAGACGCGTCGCGGTCGAATGCCGGCGCATTCGTGAGTGCCCCGCCGCCTGCCTCACCTTGCAGCGCCGCGACAAAATGCTGCTGCAGCCGAATGGTTTCGTAGACAGCGTCATTGCGGCTCTGGCGTGCGAACGAAGCGTGCCGCTCGGAACTGCGCTGCACGTCGGAAAGCGGTGTGCCCTTCTCGATCATTTGCCAGACCGTGGTGAACGCGAGGTACCCGGCAAAAGCCAGATCCCCCACGTCGAGACACGCGGCGCTCGCTCTTTCGAGTATCGGCAGATCGGTTACGACGTGACGCCGCCAGAAGTTGATGTGATTGCCGTGCAGATGGAGCAACTTGCCTTTGAAGCGCCGGTTGCCGAACTTTTCGTTCAACCTGAGCGACATCTCCGAGAACTGCACCGCGGACTCGATGTCTCCGAAACTCGACACCAGCATCAACGCGTAATTGCCGTAAGCGAAGCTGGACTTGTCGGTGTTGCCCCCGCGCAAGGACAGGTTCACCGCCTGAAGCGTTATGAGCGGATAAAACGCCGGCCGGGCGATGAACGCGCAAGGCATTGATTCAACCAGCAGGTCTACGATCGTCAAGGTGACCGGGTCCGATGCGACCGGCGCATCTACGAGCGTGTCGATGGCGCGGCTGGCGAGATTGAGCGGTATCTTCCGCAACTCGGCTTCGACCTCGCTACTGACGGCGTCGTCGTGCAGCGGCAGCAGCACGCCGAAATCGCGCAGCGCGAGGCGAGCCACCTCGAAGCTCTCGTCATACCGCCCGGCGACCTGGTATAGCTCCATGCGCAAGCCATAGACCTTTGCGCGATCCAGGTTCGAGCGCGACCGCTCGAGCATCATGTCGAACAGCGTATCGGCGTCGGCGAAGTCACCGGCCAGATACTCGCATTCGGAAAACGCCAGATAAAGCTCGAACGTGCGCTCGTAATGACGGCTCCACGCGTCCGCTCCAAGCAGGGCGACGCCTTGTGCCAGATAAGTTCGTGCTGACGCGAACGCGGTCGAGTGCATCGCTCGCTGTCCCGCTGCATAGTTCAGCGCGACCGTACGCTCAAGCTCGTCCGCGTCGGTCATGAGCGAAGCGCCGCGGTTGAGATGATTGACGATATCAAAGAGGAACTCATCGAGTTCGCCCGCCGCGCGTCCGGAGGCCAGCGTGCGGCCGATGTGCAGGTGCGTCGCCGCACGTTCGCTCTCGGGAATGAGCGCGTAGGCGCCCTCCTGAACGCGATCGTGGGCAAACACATAGGCATCGTCGACACGGTGCACGAGCCCCGCTTTCATGGCCTCCCAGAGCTTCGCATCGATCGATGCCGCAGGCTCCCCGTGAACCAGCTTCAGCGCGTCGATCTTCGCGACGTTGCCGAGAATGGCGAGCCGGCTCAGCGCGTCGCGTGTATCGTCCGGCAAGCGGGAGAGTTTCGCTGCCATTAGCTCGACCACATTTTCAGTCAATCTCTTCGCGCGGATGCGAGGCAGATCCCACGTCCAGATCGCGGCACGATGATCGAACGCAACCAGCCCCTCGTCGGCAAGCGCCGTCAGGAACTGGATCACGAAAAACGGATTGCCGCCGGTCTTCTGATGAACAAGCTGGGCAAGCGGCTCGGCAGTCGCGGCGGAGCAGCGCAGCGAATCGGCGACGATCTCCGTGACGCTGCCGGCGCCAAGCGGCACGAGATCGATGCGCTGCAGCGTCGTGCCGCGGCCCGTTTCCGTGCCGCTCATATCTTCGATCATTCGCGTGAGGCGATGCGCCGGATCGATCTCGTTGTCGCGATAAGCACCGACGAGCAGCACGTGCATCACGTCCGGATGCGTCGCGAGGTGTCCGATCAGATCGAGCGTGGCAGCGTCCATCCACTGCATATCGTCGATGAACAGCGCGAGCGGATGCTCGGGCCGCGCGAATACGCCGAGCAGGCGGCGAAATACGATATGAAAGCGGTTGCGTGCGTCGTGAGGCGGCAACGCCGGAACCGCGGGTTGCTCCCCGATGATGAGAGCGAGTTCGGGAATCAGACCAACCATCAGTTGGCCATTCGGCGCAAGCGCCTCCGTCAACTCACGCCGCCAGCGCTCCAGCTCGGTATCGGTCTTGTTGAGCAGATCGCGGACGAGCGACTGGAACGCCTGGGCCAGCGGCACGTAGGGCGTGTCGCGCTTGAACTGGTCGAACTTGCCTGAGGCGAAGCGTCCGCGTGACGGCACCAGCGCCTTGTGCAACTCGTTCACCACCGACGTCTTGCCGATCCCCGCATAGCCCGAGACAAGCACCACCTGCGCGTCGCCGAACGTCACGACGCGATTGAAGGCCGCCAGCAGCGCATCGATCTCCGATTCGCGTCCGTAGAGCTTTTCAGGAATCATCAAGCGGTCAGACACATCGTGCTTGCCGAGCGCAAAGGGCGAGATTTCCCCATCCGCTTCCCATGCGGACAAACACCGTTGCAGATCGGCCCGAACGCCACCGGCAGTCTGGTAACGCTGCTCCGCCGTTTTGGCGAGCAGGCGCTCGACTACGTCGCCGACCGGCGCAGGCAGCCCTTCGACACGTTGCGCCGCGGGCACCGGCCTCCGAGCGATATGACAATGAATCCATTCGATCGCTTCGGACGCGACGAATGGGGACGAGCCCGTCAGCATCTCGTAGAGCGTCACGCCGAAGGAATACAGATCGCTGCGCGCATCGATTGAACGGTTCATGCGGCCGGTCTGCTCGGGCGCCATATACCTCAGCGTTCCTGCGATTATCTCGGGCGGCGCGGGCGGCTGATGTTCGTGTGGGAGTAGCGACGCAATGCCGAAACCGGTCAGGCGGACATTGTCGTTCGCATCGACAAGCACATTGGCGGGCTTGATGTCCTTGTGGATGATTCCGCGCTCGTGCGCGTGTCCGATCGCCTGAGCGAGATTCACGGCGATGCGCAGGCACCGCGCCAGTTCGAGTGGCTTGCCGAGAATCCGGATCAACGGATCGCCGCCGCTGTCGTCGAGAACCAGCACGGGCGGCACGCGCCCAAGGTCGAGCGCGAGTGGCTGCGCGGCCCACTCCGGTTCGAGCAACGGCGCAAGACCGTATTCGTGCTCGAGCCGCATGATGCTCTGCGACGCGGGCTGCGTGGCCACTCGCGCGAGCATCGAGATATGCGAGCCGGGCCGCTGCGCACGGCACAACAACAGTTCGCCGTCTTCGTGCAGCGGTTCGAGCGAAAAGCCGGTGAGATCCATGGAGATGCTCCTTCTCGCTGCTCTCTTCCGAGGAAGGCGATACCTGCCCGAAGGACACGTATCGCTCTGCGAAGCGAAAAGTAGCCTAGCACGCGAGGAGCGCAATGCCCCTCGAATGGGTCGCCTGATCCGGCGGCTAACGCCAGAGCGAGCCCGTGTAATCCGCGAGCCTCGCTTCCACGTCCGTCACCTTCTGCAAGCCGAGATCCATCAGTTGAGCAATCTTCTCCTGCGCGACCGGGCGACCGACCGACGCGATGAAGGCGTCCCACTCTGTCGCGACGCTCGCGTCAGGCGGCAGGGTCTGCGCGTTGACGTGCTGCTTGATGACCGAAAGGGATTGCCTGTCGAACAGGCTGATACGGGTGGCGAGGTCGTCGACGAACGTATCCAGTTCGCTGTCCGGCATCGAGCGATTGACGTACCCATAGCGCTCGGCCAGCGCGCCGGGAAAGTCGTTGCCGCTCGTCAGCACCTCCAGCGCACGCCCGCGGCCGATCAGCCGCGAAAGACGCGTCATCGGCCCGCCCCCGGGGACAAGCGCTACGCCGATTTCCCACTGCGACATCAAGGCGTGCTCGTTGCTGGCAAAGCGCATGTCGCTCGCCAATGCGAGTTCGCTGCCGACACCTGACGCACGCCCTCGAATCTTCGCGATCGAGATGACAGACGACCGCCCGATCCGCACCAGCATGTCGGGCAGCGGCGGCATGCCCGTTGGTCCCGGCGGCATGCTCGTGGTCGCGTCGAGCGGCGGCACAAAGTCGTAGTGCGTGAGAAAGAAGCCGGGCACCGCGCTCTCGAACACGACCACTTTCACGTGCGGGTCCGCTTCAATCGCGCTGACGACCATGTTGAGCTGGGGCGTGGTATCGGGCCCGAAGATGTTGAAGGGTGGATTGTCGAAGATGACACGCCAGTAGGACGGGCTGGGACGTTCGATTCGGATCTGCGCGTTGGGACTATCCTGAGTCATGACGCTCTCCATGCAGGCTATATCGGTTCGATGATGCGGGCTATCCGCGCAGCACTTTCAACAGGTCCTGCGCAACCGATTTCGACGAGGCGGGATTCTGTCCAGTGATCAGCCGTCCATCGATGATCGACAGCGGCTGCCAGTCGTCGACTTTCTCGAAGCGGCCGCCCAGGCGCTTCAACTCGTCTTCCACGAGGAAAGGCACGACATGAGTGAGCTGCACCGCCTCTTCCTCCGAATTGGTAAATCCGGAGACGCGCTTACCCTTAACGAGCGGCTCGCCGTTCGCCTTGACATGACGCAATACACCTGGCGAATGGCAGACAAAGGCGACAGGCTTACCGCTGTCGTAGAAGCGCTCGATCAGCGCCACCGACTGCGGATCTTCAGCGAGATCCCACAAAGGTCCGTGGCCGCCGGGATAGAACACCGTGTCGTAGTCGTCGGCTTTCATGTCGCCGAGCTTCGCGGTGTTAGCCAGCACACGCTGTGCGGCGGGGTCGCTCTTGAAGCGTTGGGTGAGTTCGGTCTTGCCTTCCGGCGTGTCGCTTTTCGGATCGATGGGCGGCTGTCCGCCTTTCGGTGAACACACCGTGACATCGACGCCCGCGTCGAGAAACGTGAAATAAGGCGCTGCAAATTCCTCCAGCCAGAAACCCGTTTTTCTGCCGGTGTTGCCGAGTTGGTCATGTGAAGTCATCACCATCAATATCTTCATGGTCGCACCCTCGTTGGAATATGACGTCGTGCCACGCGGTCGCGTGGTGCAGGAACTATAGGCATGGAAGTCGCGCCGGGGGCGGCTGGCGCATACCAACGTATAGTGATCTATACAAGGTCGCGCACCACGGGCTACGTTGACCAGGTGACTTGCGGCCGTGCCATCGTTCGGTGGAACGGCTGTTGCGAATGCACCAGAATGTTGCCCTTTGGCGTGTAGCAACAATTGACCTGTAACGATTCTGTTTGGTCGGCAATCGCCAACGTACCCGGCTGCAACTCGACAGATTTTTCCCATGGAAGTCTGCTAGAGTTAGCCGCATCGCTGACGCAAACCCTCATGACGTCAGCGCTTCAATCGCGAAACCGGCCCGCAAACATCAGGCCGGATCGGCCACGCGGCCGCTTCGATGGTCTTTCCCCTCGCTCACTTTCCATCGAATCGGTCTTCGTTCGCCGGACGCAACTGCCCGAGGCCCGAGCGACGCCGCCCCTACATCCGGCGCGTCGGAACGGAGCTTCGCCAAGTCCGTTTTTCAACGGCCCATTGATCGTGCGTCGCCTACTCCCGCAGGAGCAGACATGGTGCCCAGATCGCAGTCCACATTGAACAGTACGAAAGCGGAAAACGAGACGCCGGTGGTGTATGTCGTCGACGATGACGAGTCCATTCGCTTCACGCTGCAGAGCCTCGCTCGCTCTGTCAGGCTGCGGGTCGAGACGTTCGATTCGCCTGCAGACTTTCTTGCCTTCCCGAAGCACGACGCGCCGAGCTGCCTTATCCTCGACGTCCGGCTTCGAGGCGCGAGCGGTCTCACGTTTCAGACGGAACTCGCGCGATACGGCCTTCGCATGCCGATCGTTTTCATGACCGCGTTTGGCGACATCGAAATGAGCGTGAAAGCAATGAAGGCGGGTGCGCTCGACTTCTTTCAGAAGCCTTTTCGCGAGCAGGATATGGTGGACGCAATCGCGGATGCGCTGAAACGCGATACCTTGCGCCGAGCTTCCGATAGAGCACTGGCCGGCGTGATCTCCTCGTTCGAGTCATTGACAGTCCGTGAGCGGGAAGTAATGAAACGGGTCGTCACAGGCATGTTGAACAAGCAGATCGCGTATGAGTTGAATCTCAGCGAGATCACCGTGAAGATCCATCGCGGACAGGTCATGAAGAAGATGGCGTCGCGCAACTTGCCCGATCTTGTCAGAAAGGCCGAGGCGCTCGGCATGGAAGCCACGCGCGGCAATTCATCGGCTCTTCTGCCCACTGCACGGGGAGCGCCGGGCGAGAACCCAGGCGTCGGTCGTCGCATCTAGCGTGTCGGGACGGCAATCAGACCTGCGGCTGAGCCGGTTCAACGATATCGCCGGCGCAGACGACCACATTCCTTCCCCGTCTTTTGGCCGCGTACAGCGCCAGATCGGCGGAACTCGTCAATTCTTCCAATGACGACGGATGCGACCGCCGACCGGTCGCGCAGCCAATGCTGACCGTGAACGGTGGAATCGCCTCGGACGACGCTGACGGCTCCCGGTGTTCGACTTCTCGACGTATAGCTTCACCGATCTGGAACGCTCCGGCTTCGTCGGTATTGGGCAGCACGACAACGAACTCCTCTCCGCCGTATCGCGCGGCGAGATCGCCACGACGACGCACGTGCCGATCGATACATTCCGCGAGATGTTTCAGCGCAATATCGCCTTGGGCGTGACCGTGACTGTCGTTGTATTGTTTGAAGTGATCCGCATCGACAAACAATAGCGACAACGAACCATCGCTGCGCTGCAGTCGTTCCCATTCGTTTTCGAGCGCATTGTCGAGCGCACGCCGGTTTTTGAGCCCTGTCAGTGGATCGGTTTGCGTTAGCTCCGTAAGCAGCACTTGCGTATTCGCGTGGTCGCGCAGAGCAAAAGCGAGGAGCCAGACCACGGTGCAAAACGCAACGCTCACAGACGAAGCGGAAACTCCGACTATCCATGACAATCGTTTCCACGAGGCCAGAACGTCGCTTTCCGCTGGCGCGACAACGGCAATGAGCGGCGTGCCGGGCACACGCTGAAACGTGTAAAGACGTAGTACTCCGTCAGAAATCGACCGGGCACTATAGAACCCGGAGTCATGATTCACCATGCGCGGAAAGGCCGGTGACTTGCCTACGTTGACCAACCGGGCCTGCGTGATAGGGGGATTCCTCGCCACGAGCGTGCCGTCCGTACGAACGATCGCGGCGACACCGTGCGACCCCACGTCCAGTTTCGCAAGAAGCTGCCTGAAATATTCGACGTCGATCGCGACAATCGCCACTCCGCCGAACGACCCGTCGGGACGGTTAATCCTTCTGCTCATCGCAATGGATTGGGCTCCCCTCCGCGACCGCGCCGCATACACCGACGAGACATAAAGCCCGGCATCCGCGGACTTGCGATGCGCAATGAAATAGTCGCGGTCGCTGAAGTCCCAGACGTGAGACCTGGAACAGCAGCCGTCGATTACACGACCACGATCATCGGTAATTCCCGTGCCGGTGACATACTCGGCAGCGGTCCGGTCGAACAGCAATTCGTGGCGCAAGCTCCGATCCATGGTCTGGATAGCAGGCTTGTCGAGCGCGGCGATCAGCGTGCGCAGCGAATTGTCAGACGTTTCAATTGTTCGAGCGATGTTGGTGGCTAGAACCGCGGTGACATTCCGGGACGTCTCATGGGCATGCTGAATCGCGGCGTCACGGGAGGCGAGGAGCGTGGCGAGGCTGATAGCCATCACGCCTAATGCCATCAGAGTCCCTACCGCACCGACGATCAATGGATGCCGGCCTGCGAGAACAGCTAGTTTTCCGGTGGTAATAGAAACGGACACTGTAACGTTCTGGTTAGTACACTCGGTTCAAAAATGTTCCTCCCGCGCGGTAACATTGCCTCCCGGTGAAGCGGGTTTCTGTCGTGGAACAGAGGACTGCCGGAGTGTCGTGGCTAGCCGATGACCGGGTTTACGGCAAAGGCGGTAAAAAATGAAGTCCCGGATCCAGCCGCAAGCATATCTTGCCGGCGGAGGTTTGGCACAGCAGTGGTTCAGCGGCGTGTTGAACGCTGGATAAAACGCGCGGTCTAGAATCGCGGGCTGGATTCAACCTCCTGCAGCGGAGCACCGCACGATGAAACGAATCTCTTTCGCCAACCAGCTTGTGCTTCTCTGGGCGTTGATCGCCGTGGTCTGCACACTGCTCGCCGGCGTAATCTGGCTGCTGTTCCAGACGGACCAGAGCCGGCAGATTTCCGCTGCGAGTCAACAATCCATCGCGGCTTGCGAGCATGTGGCGTCTCGTTACTCGCTGTCTCGCCTCGCCGCCAACAATCCTTACGATGCCGACCTGATGCATGCGGTACTCGATACCGTCCTCATTCAGGCGCCGAAAATCGAAGGAGGTTTCTGGAAGAACGACGCCGCGGGGCCATCTCATGGCTCTGAAGACACGTCCCGAACGGCGAACGGCTTTCTTGCCTATTCATTCCCAACATATGAAGGCACTGGCGTTAAGCGCGATATTCCGCAAGCAGAAACACCGCTGATACTTCGCGCGCTGCACCGGGCCGCGTCGGCAGGTGCGACCGTTTCTGATTCCGTTCCCGCAGGAGAAGGCGCAACCGTCGCCTCTGCGTGTCCCGTGTCCGGTAGCCCCGCGCTCTATGCATGGACCCTGACCAGGGCACAAGCTCCTCTCGGGCAATATGGGCACATGCTGATGCTATCGCTGGTCGTCGTTCTAACGGCCATTCTGCTTCTCGCTCTTATTCTGGGTTTGGGCTTGCGCCGTTGGCGGAAAAACCTGTCGCAGCTCGAGCAGTCTTTATCGTCCGGGACGGCAGCGTCGTGTTCCGAGCTTCCGTCTCCAGGCGAGCCCGACCTCGACAAAATCGTCAATGCTGTCAACGTCTTCGCTGCGCGCCTGAGGGAATCGCAAGCCCAGGCCTCCGCCTTGCACGAGAAGTTATCGCAAGCCGAGCGGTTTGCCTCTCTCGGCAAACTGGCCGCACAGGTCGCGCATGAAATTCGTAATCCGCTTGGGGCCGTCAGGCTGAAGCTGGAAAACGCTCTGGCCCATGGAGGAGACACACCGCGTCAATCGCTGACGTCGGCTCTCGGCCAGGTGGAGCGCATAGAAACCCAGGTAACGAGTCTGCTGGCTTTGACGCAGCCAGTCACCCTCGCGGTGCAGACAGTCGACGCCGCACAGTGGGTGACGTCGACGGCCGCGACACATCAGGAGCAGGCAAGAATCAAGGGCGTGACGCTCAGCGTCAATGCCGACCTCCGTGCGCCGTCGGTGCCGGGTGCCGACGCCGCGCCGGCGAAGTTCGATCCCTTACAGATGGCAAGAGCAGTCGATAATCTGATCCTGAATGCAATCCGGCACGCGCCGCCGCGAGGTAACGTCACCGTCAACGCAAATCGCGTCGAAACCGGTCATACGAGCCTGATGCGAATTGCTGTCGTCGATAATGGCCCGGGAGTGGCGTTAGCCGACCGCGAACGCATTTTCGAACCATTCGTCACGGGTCGGCCCGACGGCTCGGGACTTGGGCTCGCAGTGGCGAGAGAGGTGGCTACGGCGCATGGCGGCCGCGCGTACGTAGCCGATACGGAGAGCGGCGCGTGTTTCGTCATTGAGGTTCCATGGCACACATACTCGTAGTCGACGACGACAACGGCTTTCGCGAAGGCCTCGTCGAAACGCTGGTTGACCTCGGTCATAGCGTGGACGAGGCACGCTCCGGCGAACAGGCGCTGGAAATGCTCGAGAGCACGGGCGCGCCATTCACCTGCATGTTCCTGGATTTCCGCCTGCCTGGCATGGACGGCCTGGCAGTGCTGGACGCTCTTCGAAAAACGGCAAAGGGACAGGCGTTGCCGGTGGTGATGCTCACGGGTTTCGCATCGAGCGATAACACGATTGGGGCGATGACGCTGGGAGCGTTCGACCACTTGACCAAGCCGGTCGGTAGACAGGCAATCCAGGCACTACTCGCGCGCATCATCGCCTCTACGGGCACGATTGATTCCGCCGCGAACGCATCGCATCCGTTCAGCGCAGAGTCGGCGGGCGCGAAGCCCCGGCTACTCGGAGTGAGCGAGACGTTGCGCGAGGTGCAGAAACAGATCGGACGCGCGGCATCGTCCGAAGCAACCGTCCTCTTTACCGGAGAAACAGGAACAGGAAAGGAAGTCGCCGCGCGCGTGCTTCATGACGCGTCGAGGCGCAGCGGCAAGCCGTTCGTCGCAGTGAATTGCGCGGCGATTCCCGCGGAGCTCCTCGAAAGCGAATTGTTTGGTCACGTCAAAGGTGCGTTCACGGGCGCAACCGCGGACCGGCCCGGCTGCTTCGCAGCGGCTGACGGCGGAACCTTGTTGCTCGATGAAATCGGCGATATGCCATTGCCGATGCAGGCCAAACTGTTGCGGGTAATCCAGGAGCGGCAGATCACCCCGCTCGGTTCCAATCGCGTGATTCCCGTCGACATCAGGCTGGTTGCCGCCACGCACAGGAACTTGCAGACCATGGTCGAGGCGGGGGAATTCAGGGAAGACCTGCTTTACCGGCTGAACATCATTCCAATCGCGTTACCTCCGTTGCGCGAGCGGCTGGCGGACATCCTTCCGCTAGCCGAACACTTCCTTGCTGAGGTCGCGAAAGCGAGATCACGCGAACTGCGTTTGTCGCTGCCGGCGCAGCATCTGCTCGTGGGTTACGCATGGCCCGGCAACGTGCGTGAACTGAGAAATGCAGTGGAACGCGCCGGCGCACTCGCGCCGGGAGCGATGATCACGGCGGAGGATCTCGGCTTTCTCAATGGCAAGCCGGACCTTGGCGAGCCACTAGTGGGTACAGGCTTGCTCGAGATGACGCTTCCCGACGCAGTGGAAACACTCGAGCGCGCGTTGATCTCCCACGCGTTGACGCTTGCGAGCAATAACCGCGCGGACGCAGCCCGGCGCCTCGGAATCAGCCGCCAGACGCTCTATGCAAAGCTGGCCGCGCTCAAGATCGAGTGAGGTGTCAAGCAAGCCGACACCATGTGTCTGGATCATGGACAGATATCCTGCTGCATCGGGCGCGAAACCCCTTTCTAAAGGGATGCGCTGCATGGCATAGCCTTTGCAAAAGTCTCCGTGTCGTTCATCGGAGAACATCATGGCTGTCAACCAATCCATCCAACCTTGCCTGCATGCTACGCCCGCAAGTCACACGCACTCCATCGCGAAGCTTGCGCGGGCCGTAGCACTCTCGCTCGGTGCCGTCACCATTGCTTGCGCTGCTCAAACGCGGCCCGCCGAAGGCCCGGGCGCGCCTCCATCACCACCGGTCGCGGGCATGCCTGCGCCGGCAATCGCAGCACCTGACGCCCCTCCTCCACCGGCACGTGCACCCGTGCTTCCGACAGATCAGCAACAGGTACGAGTCGCGAGCGGTACGGTAAGCCGCTTTGTGATTAATCCTGAAGGCGATGTCGATGGCTTCGTTCTGCATGACGGCTCGCTGGTCCGCTTCCCGCCGCATATGGGTGCGCAACTGGTAAGCGTCGTGCATCAAGGCGATCCGGTTCGGATTGCCGGCGTGTCCAATGGCGCGGGCGACGTCTCAGCGCAGCAGATCACGAATGAACGGACGTCGCAGCAGATCGTCGATCAGCCGCCGCCGATCGGCGCAACGCCAATGCCGCCCGCACTACGCGGCGCGGGTCTTGTGAAGCTCAGCGTCAAGGGTCCTGTTGCGCGGGTCATGACGGCGCCCCACGGAGAGCCCGACGGCGTGATGCTCGCCAACGGCACCATCATCAGGATGCCGCCGCCCGTGGCGCAACAGTTTGCGAATCTGATGCGACCGGATGTGGTGGTTGCCGCGAGCGGCTACGGAACGCGCAATCAATACGGCGAAGCGTTGCAGGCTACCGCCTTCGGCGCGCCTGGCAACGTCACGCAGTTGTATAGCGACACGCGCAACTAATTAATCTTCACTGGAGCTACACCATGCATTGGATCGACCCAACTTGCCTGCAGGAAACCCGCGGCACCGTCAGCCAGTTTCTGCTGAATTCACATGGAGAACTGGACGGCCTCATTCTCGGCAACGGCAGACAGGTGCATTTCCCGCCGCATCTGTCCGGTCAGATCGTCAAACACATCAGCGTGGGCGACAAGGTTCGCGTGCGCGGAGTCAAGCCGCGCGCCGCCGATATCGTCGCTGCTGTTCAATTGACGTCGGCAACAGGCGTTGAGATTGTCGACGAAGGCCCGCACGGTCATGGCAAAAAGCACGAGAAGCCACATGCGAACACGCGCCCCATCGAGTTAAGTGGCGAAGTAAAGCTCTCGCTTTATGGGCCGAAAGGAGAACTGCGCGGTGCATTGCTGAGCGACGGCACTTCCCTGCGGATGGCTCCGCACGCCGCAGACGAACTGTCCGGTTACCTCGCCCCTGGCGCGCACATACAGGTGTGGGGTCACGCAGTGAAGAACCGGTACGGAAAGACCGTCGAAGTCGAGCACATCGCGGAACTGGTCGATGACGATGACGCTTCGATGAACGCGGACTGATCGCGAACTCATGGCGGCAAGCGAAATCGAACCGCACCGTAACGGGAGGAAATGGTGAACGCGGATCGTGCACAGCAATCAGTGGAGTGCGAAGTAACCGTGCGTCCATCGTCCCGAAGCCTGCGCGGTCTCGATGCGCTCAATTTCCTGATGGCCGATGTTCGCGACGGTCTGGGGCCCTTCCTGTCGGTGTATCTGAAGGGTACCCAGCATTGGAGCTCGGGGAACATCGGCCTCGTCATGGCCGCGAGCGGTATTGCAGCGGCAATCTGCCAGATCCCCGCCGGCCTGATTGTCGACGCAGTTCGCGTGAAGCGGCTGCTGATCGCGATATCGGGTTTGCTGGTGGCAGCCGGATGTATTCTGATCGCGTTTTTTCCGAAGCTGCCCACCGTGCTCGCCGCGCAGATCACGCTTGGCGCAGCGTCCGCAATCATTCCTCCCTGCCTTGCCGCGCTGAGCCTTGGCGTGGTTGGTCACCGTCTCATGCCCGCACGGATCAGCCGAAACGAAGGGTTCAACCACGCAGGGAACTTCACGGCTGCAATTCTGGCGGGCGGGCTTGGACAGTATGTCGGCGTTAAATGGCTGTTCTACCTCGTATGCGCGTTTGCAATAGCGAGTGCCCTCGTGGTCCTGCTGATCAACCCGAAAGAAATTGACCATGAGCTTGCACGCGGTGCCGACAGCACTTCAAATGAGACCACGCGCCACAACCCGCTCAGCTTCTCGGCGCTATGGAAGAAGCGTGACCTGAAGGTGTTCATTGTCTCCGTGATGCTCTTTCACTTCGGCAACGCGGCCATGCTGCCGCTTGCGGGCCAGGTCATCGCTAAAGTGCATCCGGGAATGGACGTCATTGCACTGAGCGCGTGCGTAATCGCGGCGCAACTCGTCATGGTCGCGGTCGCGGCGGGTGTGGGTCGCGCGCTACGCAGGGGAATTGGACGCAAGAGCATATTCCTCGTTGCATTGGCTGTGCTGCCGGTGCGGGGTGTGCTCTTTTCTATGACCAGCAGCCCGTATGCGGTGGTTCTGATCCAGTTACTCGACGGGATTGCTGCGGGTATCTTCGGTGTGATCGGCGTGGTTATCGCGTCCGACGTGATGCGCGGAACGGGTCGGTTCAATCTTGCTCAGGGTCTGATGGCGCTTGCGGTCGGAATAGGGGCGGCACTCAGCAATGTGACGGGCGGCTATGTCGTCGAGAAGTTCGGCTTCGCCTCGGGGTTCCTCACTCTGGCTGCAATCAGCGTGTTTGCGCTCGTCTTTTTCGCGGTGTTCATGCCAGAGACACGACCCGCCGACGATGCCGAAGCTGCTCCAGACGCGCGGCCGTCAGAATTGATCTCCGCTCGCAACTGATTGCACAGAGAGTAAGTGCTTTTTCTGGCAATTGTGGTTTTGCACAAACCCGTCATAACTTGTTATACGCAATTTCAACGGTTACAATTTGGATCAGGTTACCGGAGAACGCCTGATGCCCGCACAAGAATTCCTGATACTCGCCGACAACCCTGCGCTGGATTTTCTCAACACCCTCGCGCAAGGTGATGACGGGCCGGTGGAGTACCTGTCGACCAATAAAGACGTGATAGCCTGGCTGCAGAGAATGGGCTATCTCGGTGAGCGGGGCCCGCGAGCCTTTCCGCGTGACGTCCTGGCAGAGAGAGCGCGGGCGTTGAGAGAAATGATCCGGAAACTGCTTACGCAGCGCAAACTTGGCAAGAACATTGATATAGGTGCGCTCAACTCGTTTCTAATGCACGGCAGATACACCGTGCAACTGGCGCGGGCAAGCAACGGCGAGTTGGAAGTCAAAGATCACTTTGATATGGACACACCCGAACAGCTTTTGGCACCCGTAGCCCGAGCTGCTGCGGAGCTGATCGCGACGGGCGACTTCGATCTGGTGCGCAAGTGCGAGGCAGACGATTGCGTACTATGGTTCTACGACAGGACCAAAGCGCATCGTAGAAGGTGGTGCAGCATGGCCCTTTGCGGGAACCGTCACAAGGTCGCGCAATTTCGCCAGCGTCAGAAAGACAATGCGGAGCTTGAGTAAAGCGCTCAGCGAGCAAGTACATTCCGCCTGCCCTGGCCTTCACAGCCAAAGGCTGCCGCTCGTTCGCTTCGACTGCGCTCAGTCGAAGCGATGACGACGCACCGTGAATCAAGCAAGTTAGCCAAGTAACTCCCTGATCGCCGAAGCAATCTCTTGCGCGTGCGTTTCAAGTGCGAAGTGTCCGGTATCGAGCATCGTCACCGTTGCTTGCGGGATGTCGCGGCGAAACGCCTGAGCGCCAGGCGGAATAAAGAACGGATCGTGCTTGCCCCAGATAACCAGCGTAGGCGGTTTTGCGTCGCGGAAGAACTTCTGGAAAGTCGGGTACATCTTCACATTCGACGCGTAGTCCAGGAAAAGATCCAGCTGGATATCCTTTTGGCCTGGACGCTCCAGCAGCGCTGCATCGAGTGTGTAGGACTCAGGTGCGATCGAGTCCGGATTCGATACGCCGTGCACATACTGAAACCTGGTTCCTTCGTAGTTCAACACCGCGTCGTGAACCACTTGCCGGTTGGCCGCCGAAGGTTCGGCCCAATACTTTCTGATCGGCGCCCATGCGTCGCCCAAACCCTCTTCGTACGCGTTGCCGTTTTGCGAAATGAGTGCACGCACGCGGTCCGGGTACTTCACTGCGAGACGAAAACCTGTCGGCGCGCCATAGTCGAACACGTAAATCGCGTAGCTCGTAAGTTCGAGCTTGTCGACAAAGGCCGCCACTGTCTCCGCCAGCGCATCGAACGTGTATTTGTAATGACGCGAGGCAGGAACGTTCGTAAAGCCGAAGCCAGGTAAGTCTGGCGCGATGACCCTATAGCGGTCGGCGAGTCGTGGAATCAGATCGCGATACATGTGGGACGACGAGGGAAAACCGTGGAGAAGCAGGACCACCGGTGCGTCTTTCCCGCCTGCTTCCCGATAGAACATATCGATGCCATCCGCCTCGACACGCTTGATCGATACCGATGGAATGTTGTTGCCGTTAGACATGAAAAACCTCCAGTAGAGACGCAGGATCGAGCCGACTACGCTGCGAGTTGTGGCCTCTATCGTAGACGTCTTTCGTAACTTTTCAAAGTCGTTTTTAACGGTTACCCGATCTGTGTGTGGATCGTTGCCCTGGACAATCCGGCGGGGCGGCCCTACACGCTCAACTCCAGCGAAGCGACACGCGCGCGAGGAGATAACCGGCGAGGGCCGGAATCGCCATCCCGATCGAATACCAGGCCGCCCAGAACGGCACACTCATCTCGGGACAGCGAAGCACATAAGCGAGCGTGGCAAGCGCTCCGGACAGCAGACCAGTGGCTGCACCGGTCAACCGCAGCCGCGTAGGCGCGAGCCCCCGCATCGCCCACGACAATGCAAGGTAGCAAGGCACCGACAACAACGCGATCAGGAGAGGACACTGTCTCCATGTATGGCCGAATAGGAGCGCCACGCGGTCCGCAGCAGGAGCCGCCGCCAGCCCGGCAATCGCTGCCGCCCACACCGCCGCATATGGCAAGGCGAGTAAAAACCACGCGCGTCCCGGCGACAAACCGGGAATCGACAGCCGCGCGGCGACAAGAATGGCGGCGGCTGCGGTCAACAGAGGAAACGCGAGCTTGCCCCAGAACAAGGGCCTGGCGAAAAGCGCGGCAAGGTCAGGCTGCACCCCGCGGCTGACGACGACCGCTGCGAGTGCCGCCAGCACGCCGATAGTCAATGCAATACAGAAACGGTTGAGCACGGCGCGCCGGCTTTGAGGTACGAGGCCCGCCGCGAGAAGTGAAATGACCTGATCTGTGTTCATGTTGCCGATCCTCGAATCAGGCGCGACAGCGCCTTGATGCCACGATGAATGCCGACCTTGACTGCGGCTTCCGAAAGCCCGGTCAACTTCGCGGTTTCTGCTACCGACATGCCATGTAGCCGGACATGCTCGATAGGCGCACGCTGACGCTCGGGCAACCGTTCGAGCAGGCTGCCGATGTCGCGCCGCGCATCGAGCGATTCGGTTTCGGACACTGCGAACAGTTCTGCATCGTCGACAATCGGATCGTGCAGCGCCTCGCGATGGGCACGAGCCCGCAAAAAATCCGCTACCTTATGGCGAACAATGGCGGACGCCCATGCGGTCAACGGCACCTGATTCCGATAGGTGTGCAGCCCGTTGTGAAGTGCGAATAACACTTCCTGAAGCACGTCTTCGACGTCGTCCTCGTAGGCGCGTAAGCGTCGTCTCAGCATGCCGCGCAGATAACCAGAAAGTATTCGCAGAAACGACGCATACGCCGTCGCATCGCCGTCGATCGCCCGGTGTAGCAAAGCTTTCAATCGTTCTTCCACTCCATTCGCAGCCGCGCGATGGGTCGTTTCATCGGGCGCGATCACAGACACTTATCCATCGTCCCTTGCTCAATTAAAAATTTCATGCGGGCGATGCTGCGCCCGCCACACCTCATAACTGTTAAGTCGGCGGAAGGCGCCCGATAGTTACAGCATCCTCAAAAAATATCTGTACGCCCTGACGCGCTGGCAGCGACTCGCGAGCCGGCGTCATTGATAACCCACGAATTGCCGGAACGCTGTAACCACACCTCCGTTTCTCGCGACTTACCGGATAGCAGTCGCAACTTGCCTCGCTTCACGGGAAGCCGGCACGACTACTTCTTACCGTTCCGAGAAAAGGGCTTTGAGCATGTCCATCATCCGTTTGATATCCGGGGTTATCAGCCCTACGCGGCTTGCCGCGCGCCTCGCGCGCTGGTCCCAGCTACCGCTGCGTTTAATCGTGGGCTACGGCTTCATTGCGCATGGCTACGCGAAGATTGCCAAACATCCAGAAAACTTCGCGGCGATTCTTCACGCGCTCAATGTGCCGGCTCCGCACTTCATGGCATGGGCCACGATTGCAATCGAACTGTTAGGCGGCTTTGCGATTCTGGTCGGTGCATTCGTGCCTCTCGTCACCATACCGATGGTGGCAGTGCTGCTTGTCGCAGTTTTCACCGTACACCTGCCATTCGGTTTTACATCGATCAAGCTGATGGCGGTCACGTCTTCTGGTCCACAATTCGGCCCGCCCGGGTACGAGACCGACCTGCTCTATCTTGCGTGCCTCGCCGCGCTGGTGTTTCGGGGCGCGGGTCCGCTCTCCATCGACAACCTGCTTCCGTGGCCGAAGGCTCGCGTCGATACCGCAGCATGATCGACACCCGAGCGAAGCCGGGAAGCTGATCTCGCCCACCTCTATCTGAAAGCTATCTGCACGTGCTCTGTTTCAATCCTTATCCCGCATAGGAGTACCAAGTGAATATCAAACATCTTTGTCTTGCCTTCGCGTTCACCGCCGCTTCATTCTTTTCAATCGGCCATGCATCGGCGCAGGAGAAAACCCGCGCCGAGGTGCGCCGAGAACTTATTGACGCGCAAGACAATGGCTTGAACTTCGTGACCGATGCGTCGTATCCCGACGTGAGCCCAATTTATCAGCATCAAGTCGAACAGATGAAGATGCTGCATAGCGGAAAAGGCCCCGCGCCTTCGAGTGCGAGCGACGCGGGTCATAAGCGCGAAGCGCCAATGGACAAGAGCAAATCCAGCGATGAATGCGTCGGGCCGCCCGGATTCTGCAACCCGTATTTCGGCAGTTAGCAGCAGTGTTAGTGACTGCAAACACATCAACCGCACTGGGTCATTCAAATGTCGATCACCACGTCGTCCTGCGGTTTGCAGCAGCAAATCAACACGTTCCCGCGTGCCGGTGGGTCGAGCGGATCGGGATCGTAGCTGATGGAACCGGAGACCAGTCCGCTCTCGCAGTTGTGACAGACGCCAGTGCGGCACGACCATCTAACGGGCACATCGCATGCCTCGGCTAACTCCAGAATGCTTTGATAAGTCGAGCCGTTCCAGCGCGCAGCAATGCCACTGCGCGCGAACGAGACCAGCGGACCGGTGCTGGCCTCGTTTATGGGGCGATGCGGCGTTCGTTTCTGCGAATCGACGATACCAGGATTCAACGACTCTCCGCCGTTGAAAGTCTCTGCATGAATCCGCTCCGGTGCAATCTCCAACGCGGCCAGCGCTTTCTTCATGTCGGCCATGAAAGGCGCCGGTCCGCACAAATAGACATCTGCGTCGCGAAAAACGCCAACCTCGCTGAGGATTTGTTGCGACAGTCGCCCGGTCGCGTCGAAATCTTCGCCGAGCCGGTCATTCGGTCCTGCCGCGCTATACGAAACGTAGCTGCGTCCATGCGCGAGCGCGAGCATAAGGCGCCGCGCTTCCACGGCAAATGGATGATGCTGTCGATCACGCGCGGTATGCAGCCACAAGACCTGCCGCGTCGACTGTTGCGACGACAGCGCGTGCAGCATAGCCAGAACAGGCGTTGCGCCGATTCCTGCGCTGAGCAGTACTATCGGGCCGTCTCCAGGCTGCAGGACGAAGCTACCACGGGGCGAACTGACATCGAGTGTGTCGCCTGCGTGCACATGGCTGCGCAACCAGGCTCCAGCCAAGCCGTTGGGCTCGATTTTCACGCTTATCCGGTAGCTTTCTGCGGACAGCGGGCCCGAGAGCGAGTAGCTGCGAAATAGCGGCGGGCCGTCCGCGGTCGGTTGAAGACGCAACACGAGATACTGGCCAGGCAAGGCCGGTTGCAGTTGACCGTCCGCACTTTTCAGCGTGAACGACACAACGTCTGCGGATTCCTCGTCGATCGCGGCCACCGTGAGCGGCCGGAATCCAGGCTGAACCGCGTGGCGCGCCGCCGCGGGCGCTAGCCCGGCGTTCCCACTCTCCGCGCCGGTCGTGCGGCTTTGAAGTAACGCCTCGAACGAGGAACGCCATCCCGGCGACAGCGCTTTGATTCGCAACGCGCGTTCGAGCAGGTCCAGCGGGTGATCCGGCGAATAGAGCAGCGCATTGATCTGCGCGACGGTCATTTGCTCTTCTGCCTCGCCGACTTTCACTATCTCATCGCCCGCGCCCACTTCGCCCTCTTGCACGACGCGCAAATAGAACCCAGGTCTTCCACTCGATGTGAGCAACGCCGGCATTCGCGGCTCGTTCATTCGGATGCCAACGCGATAGCAGGTTACGCGCGGTTGCGTCACCTCGAACAGCGCGTTGCCGATTCGATATCTGTCGCCAACGCACACGAGCGCGTCGGGCAGTCCTTCGACCGTGAAGTTCTCGCCAAACTGTCCGTGCACGAAGTCGGACCTGTTCAACTCCTGCTGCCAGTGACGGTACGAATCGGTCTGATAGACGAAGACGGCGCGCTGTTCACCACCGTGCCCGGCCAGGTCACCTTGACCGTCGCCCGCCAGATTCAACCGTGCCGCCCAGCAACGACCTTGCACGGGACTCTTCCAGATGCCGGTGTAAACAGTACGGCCTTTCCATTCGATGTCTCGCGGAAGTCCAACATTCACCGATAGCAGTCGAGCCATTATTTGCTCCGCAGTTGGGCGAGTTCGCGACTGGGCCGCGCCGCGATCGCTGTCCGGCTTCGTCCAAGACATTGAGACTGAATAGTAGGTGGCCCATAGAGCCGGCGCAACGAACGTTTTATGGCGTTTCGCGCTATGGGCGAGAGGACATCCTTCCCGGTCGGGACGCGGGCTGCACGCAATTCCCATCGATGCAAATATTTGTAGACGACTGGTCTACTAGCCTATATAGTCCGCACATGGCTACCGCAAACATCACCGAGTCGGCTGACACCCGCGACAACATCATCGCCGTCGGGCAGCGAATCATCGGCGCGAAAGGTTTTTCAGCCGTGGGGCTGAACGAGATCCTGTCCGCCGCGGGCGTGCCGAAGGGCTCGTTTTATCACTACTTCGGTTCGAAAGACGCGTTTGGCGTGGCACTGCTCGAAAGCTACTTCGACGAATACCTGGCTGACCTGGACAATACGCTGGGCGAGCCCGGTTTGACGATGGCGCAGCGCCTGATGAATTACTGGCAGATCTGGCAGGAGACTCAGTCATTCTCCGACTGTCAGGGCAAGTGTCTCGCCGTGAAGCTCGGCGCGGAGGTTGCGGACATGTCCGAGGCCATGCGCGCCACGCTCAAACGCGGCACGTCGGGCATCGTCGAACGGTTGGCGCGCGCTATTCAGGCCGGCGTGAAGGAAGGCTCCCTGTCGGTCAGCGAAGACCCGTCGAACGTCGCGCAAAGTCTCTATCAGCTGTGGCTGGGCGCGAGCGTGATGGTCAAGATCGTGCGCAATCTGCAGCCGTTCGAGACTGCCATGGCGAGCACCCGGTTGATGCTTCACCCAGTTTCCGGCTAGAAAGCAGATACGCGGCACTTTATGAAATACCTTTCTCACCGCTTTTTACTAGACGACTGGTCTACTAGATAGCAGACTAACCGTCCCATTTGAAGGAGCAACAACATGAAAGTACTGATGGTTCTGACCTCGCACGATCAATTGGGCAACACAGGCCGCAAGACGGGATTCTGGCTCGAAGAACTGGCAGCGCCCTACTACGCGTTCAAGGACGCGGGCGCGGAGATCGTGCTTGCGTCGCCGAAAGGCGGCCAGCCGCCGCTCGATCCAAAGAGCAACGAGCCGGCCAATCAGACCGATGCGACCCGTCGCTTCGAGGCCGACGAAGCCGCAAAGGCACAGCTTGCGGCCACGGTTCGCCTCGACAGTGTTTCGCAGGCGCAGTTCGACACGGTCTTCTATCCCGGCGGTCACGGGCCATTGTGGGATCTCGCGGAAGACCGGCATTCCATCGAATTGATCCAGTCGTTCATCGCGGCCGGCAAGCCCGTTGCGCTTGTCTGCCACGCTCCGGGTGTGCTGCGCCATGTCACCACGCCGGACGGCAAGCCGCTGGTCGAGGGCAAGCAGGTCACGGGCTTCACGAATTCCGAGGAAGCCGCGGTGGGGCTGACCGAGATCGTGCCGTTCCTCGTGGAAGACGAACTGAAGGCGCGGGGCGGCATTTATTCGAAGTCCGACGACTGGGCGCCGTACGTCGTCACCGACGGCCTTCTGATTACCGGTCAGAACCCTGCTTCGTCGTCGTCCGCAGCCGCGACTTTGATGAAGCACCCGGCACTTCGCGCGCAGTGACAAACGCGGACTCGCCAGCGCAGGCTGTCACATGGCTGCCGTATGGCCGCTTGTGGCAGCTTATGCAGCTTGTCGCAGGCGCGCGACCACGGGTATCGCGGGCGACACCCCGATGTCACTTGCCGCCAGTGACATCGAGGAAGGTGCCCGTGATGAAAGAAGCCTCTTCGCTTGCGAGCCATAGGATTGCCCGCGCAACTTCCTCGGGCTGGCCGCCTCTTCCCATCGGAATCGAGTCTTTGACGCGATCGACTCGTCCAGGCTCGCCGCCGCTAGCATGCATGTCAGTGTAGATGTGCCCGGGGCGAATACAGTTGACGCGTATCCCGTCCCGCGCGACTTCCTTGGCGAATCCGGTAGTGAATGTCTCGACGGCACCCTTCGATGCAGCGTAGTCCACATATTCGTTCGGACTGCCAAGCCTGGCCGATGCCGATGAAACGTTGATCACAACACCTCCGCGCCCTTTGTAACGATACGACATGCGCTTCACCGCCTGTTGCGCACAAAGGATCGGACCTATCGCGTTGACGGCGAAGATGCGCTGCATCCGAGCGAATTCGAGATTTTCCAGCGCGGACTGCTGCGCAATTATCGCGGCGTTGTTCACCAGTACATCGATCCGGCCGAACTTCTGGTCAATCGCGGCAAATAGCTGGGCGACCTGCTCAGGATCGGCGCTATCTGCACGCACTGCTAAAGCCCGGCGACCGACAGCTTCGACATCGGCCGCCACGGCATGGGCGGCCGATTCATCGGAAACAAAACTGATCGCTACATCGTAACCCTGTGCGGCAGCAAGCCGCGCAGTCGCCGCGCCTACGCCACGGCCTCCGCCCGTTATCAGAATTAGCGGAGCCTGCGAAACAGTGTTCATCGAGCGAACCTCCATATGATGTCGAGATATTGGTTTGGGCCGAAATAGAACCGATGCGAGCGATTGAGTAGGAGCCTGCGTGAGTCGCGAACGAACTCACGTGGTGCGCAGATGCGGCCGAAGTGCAAGCGCCAACGGCAAAACCGTCAGCGCCGTGGCGGCAGTCGCAATAGTGGCGCCGTGCACACCGATTTGATCGCCGAGAAATCCATACACGACCGGAGAGAGCGCTCCCGACGCGATGGTGCCGGTATAGAAAAGCGCAAACGCCCTCTCGGTGCGATCGACCGAAGTCAACTCGGGCACCGTGCCGTAAAGAACAGACGACGTCCCGTTGAGCATCGCGCCAAGTAGCGGCAATAAGACCATAGCAGGCGTCAAGGGAAGGTAAATCACTGCAAGGATCAACGCGGCCGTACCGCCTTCGGTAGCGAAGACGGTACCGATTACGCCCACGCGAGCGCCGAGCCAGCCACAAAGGAACTTGCCCGCGGCGCCACCGATGAAGACGAGCGCGAGTGCTGTACCCGTCATCGATTGCGAAATGCCCTTCGTTTTCAGGAGAAAGGGCAGGAAGGTCAATAAGCCCATCCGCACGGCTGTGTCGAGCACGCCGATCGTGAAGAGCAGCGAGAAGCCGGATCGCGAGTCGTTGCTGTGCTGCCTCGATGCTTTCTGCATGGACGAATCGCCACGCGGTATCGATGGGAGAAAAAGTGCAATCACTGCCGCGACTAAAACGCCGACGATCGACACGGCCCAAAGCGCATGGCGCCACGGCATGACGGTAATGAGAAGCGAGATAGCCGCTGGAAGCGCGGATTTTCCGAGGTCGCCCGAAAAATTGTAGATGCTGAGCGGCCCTCGGGCGTTGCGTCCATATACACGCGAGACTGCTCCCGAAGCCAGCGGATGCTGCGTGCTCGAGCCACTGCCGGAGATGGCGAGCGCGACACATAAGCCGAGCAGAGTTCCAGATATGCCCGCAGCGGCATAGCCCAGCGCGGCGAGAAGCGTGCCGACCGCAAGCGTCGCGCGTGTGCCGAATTTGCGCGCGAGGCGTCCAGCGGGCAATTGCAGCGTCGCCATCGTACCCGCGTAGACGCCGCGCAAAATTGCCAGGGCGCCGTAACTGAGTCCGAACTCCGTCTGCCAAACCGGCAGCAACGCGTAGATCATGTCGGTGTAACCGTCGTGCAGCGCGTGCGCCGTGCATGACAGCCACAATACGCGCGCGCGTGAAACGGAACTCGACTGACCGGGTCCGTCAGTCACGTCTGTCGTCGGGGAGGAGAAAGAGAAAAGTCCCATAGTCCAATGAAATGGCGCAACCGCGGGCCATCGCGACAGCCGGCGCGTTTGGTTACAGAAGACCCTAGTCTAGGTTCGCTCAGAACGTGCCACAACTGACGTAAAATTGGGGTAGACGGGAGAAAAAGTCACCACATGGGCACTCAGAAACGCACAGAGAAACGCGAGAGAGAAGCGGAGATGTTGCCGCCATTGAATGCGTTACGGCACTTCGAGGCGGTCGCGCGCCTTGGGAGTTTCGCCGCCGCAGCGAACGACCTGCACGTCACGCATTGGGCAGTCGGCAAACAGATCCGGTTGCTGGAAGACTGGTTCGGCGTTCCGCTCTTTGAGCGCCGATCTCGCGGCGTCGTTCCTACCGACCAGGGCGCGGCTCTCCTGAACGATGTCGAAGGTGCGTTTGCACGTCTGAGCAGTTCGGTCACCCGCTTGCGCCACAAATCCACTACGCGTCGCATAGCGGGTGTTGTACGCGTGAATACGCTGGCGAGCTTCGCTTTGTGCTGGCTTATACCGCGGCTGGCAGATTTCCAGGCGCACTACCCGGACATTGAAGTTCGTCTGTCGACGACCTCACGCAAGTTGCGCTATGTCGGCGACGCCTTCGACGTCGGTGTGCGCTCGGGGCCCGAGGACGCAGCGGGCCTCACGTCAACAACGCTGATGCCCGATTTGCGTCTGCCCGCCTGCAGTCCAGCGGTGCTGAAAACCCATCCGATCAGGACGGTCGCCGATCTGCGAAATCACACGCTCCTTCACTCTACAAGCACTCGCACAGCCTGGTCCGACTGGTTACGGGACGCTGGCGCACCAGGCCTGCAGAGTGCGCGCCATCTCGACTTCGACCATGTTTTTCTCCAACTGGGCGCAGCCGCTGAAGGCCTGGGAGTAACGTTGGCATCGCTGCCGCTCATCGAGCGCGAGATCGCAACAGGGCGTCTCGTGTGCCCTATAACAGAGCCGGCTGGGCGTGGACCCGATTACACATTGGTCGTGAACAAGGACCGCGCGAACGATGACGCGGTCGTTGCGTTCAAGAAGTGGATCGTGACGGCGGCCGCGCAGAATCCGGCAGAGCCGGGTACTAAAGAACGTGCGCGAAAGACTCGTCGCAGTAAGCCGCTCGCGGAGTCATCGCGACGTTAGTTGTGGCGATGGTTGTTGCACGTGACATCATCGTCAATCAATCAATCTGCGACAAAAGCAGCGACAAAAGGATCCGCCAAAATGCTCGTACGCCTACTTGGCACGCAAGACGCCCCTTCGTTTCACTCGCTCCGTCTCTGCGGACTCAGAGAAGCACCCACGTCTTTCGCGTCGAGCTACGAAGAGGAAGTGGACCGTTCGGCTGAAGTCATCGAAGCTCAGCTGGCGACGCGCAACGACCGCGGAGTATTCGGTGCTTTTGAAGGCTCGCGTCTAGTAGGAATAGCTGGACTTGGACGCGAGAACCGGCGAAAGCTCAACCACAAGGCTTATGTGTGGGGCGTGTATGTCGCGCCCGACATGAGGGGCTTAGGCGTGAGCAAAAGGCTCGTCGCCGAGGTGCTTACGTTCGCGCGGTCTATCCCTGACATCACACAGGTGAACCTGACCGTGAACGCAAACAACCCGGCGGCAATTCGCCTTTATACGTCGCTCGGCTTCGAGCAGTTCGGGCGCGAGCACAACTCCTTGATGGTCGACGGACGCATGTACGACGAGCTACACATGTCACTTCATTTTGGCGGATGAACTCAGTGGTATTTCAGCGCCCGCCCTTCTAGCCGAACTGCTTCACTGCACAGTGATCGTCTCCTTCATATTCGGATGTATGCTGCAGAAGATCTTATAGACTCCGGGCTTATCGAACTTGAACTGATAAGTGTCGTTCTGATCAAGCGCGGCCGAGCGGAAGAGACCCGCATCGTTGACGACCACGTGCGGTTCGCTATCAAGGTTTTTCCAGGTCACGGTCGCCCCGGCTTTGACCGTTAGCGACATCGGCGAGAACATAAAATCTTTGATGACAACAGCGTTGGGCTGCTGAGCTAGCACGACGGCGGACATAACGCACATTGCGATGAGCATCGCCACTCCAACACCGATAACAAAGGCGTAGCGAAAAGTAGTCGTTTGCATGATGGGGTCCTCGTTGATAGGCATGGTCTTCAGTCAGACGAGCGTCGTATCGGCGAGCGTAGCTCTCGCTGGATGCCTCATGATCTTGACGCTCGTTACGCCCAGCATCCGCGGGAGTTCCGCACTGGACACCGTAAGCGGCCCGGGACCCGGCCCGTTTCCAGCCGTTGGCTGCGGATAGGCTGTCGAGCGAGCGGTATGGAAAGTCACGTTGCCTTCCACCTTCGATACGATCTGATGGATATGGCCGTTTAGCACGGTTACCGAGCCGAAGCGCTTCAGGTAACTCATGGCCTGTCCCGCATCGCCAGTACCCCAACCCCACGGTTCGTAGATCGTCCACATCGGCATGTGCGCGAAGACAACGATCGGCGTGCTGGAAGAGCGGCCCTTGAGATCTTTCTCCAGCCACTCGAGCTGTTCATCGCCCAGATTTCCCAAACCATTAGCCTTGAAGTGCATGACGTTGACGAGACCGACGAAATGCACGCCACTGTGGTCGAAGCTGTAGTAACCCTTGTTATCCGACGCTTGACCGAAACGTTTGAAGTACTCTGCGCCGGGTCCATCGGTAACATCATGCTCGCCCGGCACGGTGTGCAATTCGGTGATGCTGAGGCCCGACATCAGTTGCGCTGCGAGGTCGAACTCCTCGGGCTTCGAAAGATGCGTGATGTCACCGGTATGAATCGTCAGCGCCGGTTTAACGGGCATCGCGTTGACAAAGTCGATCGTTTGCTTGAGCGTGCCCGCGACGTCGGGATTCGCTTCCTTCTTGAAGCCGATGTGAGAGTCGCTGATCTGCAGGAAGAGCGGGACGCCTCCCGAACCTGCTGAAGCGTCTTTGGGTGTGGCCGCAAGGGCCAAATCCACCGGCGACAGAACACCGCCGGTTAATACAAACACGGTGCCCACGCCACCGAATGCGAGACATTTGAGTACGCCCCGGCGCGACGGATCGGACGGATGATCTGACGACATATTCACCTCACAATGGATATTGATGAGGCAGGCGGCTGGACCAGCCGGCTGCGTTCAGTGAGTAGACTGCAGTGGAATCCGATTTATTCCATGGTGGTCGCTGAGTTGCATTTCGACACCACGGTTCAGCACGTCATTGCATAGCAGAGGCCGAATGTACGCCACACTGCTTAGCATGCCGAATTAATCCGGACACATTGACGCCGCGCGTTTTGGAATGTTCACGACGACCGGCGTAACAACGCAATGGCCGGGTTGCGATCGCACCGCTGCACTTACATTGCGCGTGCAGCGCTGCGACTACGAAGCGGGATGCGCAAGCAGAGTCGTTACGAAACCGTTCAGTTCCGCTTGACCAGCGTCGGTGATCGCCCAGTAATTCATTCCCCCGACGCTCCAGTGGGCGACGTGATAACCCTTCTCCTCGTAGATGCGCGGCGGCGGTGCGCCTGCATCGTTACCTGGCCACACGTAAAGATTCACTGGGTGCAACTTGTAGCGATACACCATCACCGCAACGGAGCGGCCATTCAGATAGTCGAGCCGGCCACCGATCAGCGGATATCCCTGCTGCGCGAGGTCGACTACTGGCGGCGCAAAATCGAGTTTCCCGTCGAACCACGGCTTAACCGTATGCCGGTCCGTTGAGATCACGTCGGAAAGGTGGTTGACCTGCAATGAGCGAACATGACTGTCGACGAGTTCCTCCGTCAGGCGCGTCTCGCCGGAGGGCGCCGCAATGAACAGGCTCGCGCCTGCCACCAGCGCGACAACGCTCAACGCCATCGCGCCAACCGGTGACCAACCCAGCGACCGGCCCGCGGACGGCCCGCCGAACCGCTCATGCAGCCGTTGCCAGAGCGTAGGCCGCCCCGGCAGCGCAGCCTTGATCCGTTTCACCAGCTCCGGCGGTGCATCCATGCGTAAATCGGCCTGCCGGAGTTGCGCATTGACCTGACGATCCTGGTCGTAAATCTGTCGGCATTCCTCGCAGGTTGCGAGGTGGCGTTCGAAATCAAGCGCCTCCGACAGGCTCAGTTCCTCGTCGATATAGCCCGGCAGTAATTGCAACGCCTGTTCGTGATCCATCATGCCTCCTCATCCGTCGGTGCGAGCAGTAATGCGAGTTGCCGGCGCCCGCGTCCGAGGCGAGACATCACAGTGCCCATCGGAATGCCCACGATGGCCGCAATTTCCTTGTACGACAAATCTTCCAGTTCGCGCAGCACGATCACTTCGCGGTACTCCAGGCTCAGACTCTGCAATGCTTTGTGCACCCGTTTCCGGCTTTGACTGCGGATCAACACAGTTTCCGGGCCATCGTCACGGTCAGTCGCGCCGGTTTCGAGGCTATGCATTTCTTCCTCGAACATCGTGGTGTCCGCCGAGTGACTCCGGTTCTGGAGATACCACGTGTAGAACGTGTTCCGCACGATGCTCAATAGCCACGCGCGCGCGTCGTCCCCGCGGAACCCGCCAAAGAACCTGAACGCGCGAAGGTACGCCTCCTGGACCACATCCTGTGCATCCTGGTCGTTATGCGTGAGCCAACGCGCAACGTTGAAGGCCGAATTCATATGAACTAACACGAGCTTCTCGAAGCGCTGCACGGTAATCGGATCGGCCATCTCTCGGAATCCCTGCTGTAACGGCAAAGTGTGACCGACCAACAGCAGACTGCCGGCGTGTCATTTTTATTCCCGAAGTGCAAAATCCATCTGGCGCTCGTACGAGACTAGCCTAACGGCCGCAAAAGGCAAAAGGCGCAACGCTGATTGCCCGACCGCCGCCTTACTATAAGGCGACGCTTTGCAACCGCGCCGCCAGAAACTCCACGAACAGACGCGTGCGCGCGGGCAGATGCCGCGTGGGCAGCCACAGTGCCTGCAACGGCAGCGGCGACAGTTCATAGTCGGTCAGAACAAGTTCCACCCGGCGCTGCTGCACCAGTTCACCGATCTGCCAGTACGCGGCCCGGCCGATACCGAGACCGCTCGCCACCGCGTCGTTCAGCGCTGCCGTGCTGTTGCTTTCGAAGCGGCCGCGCACTTGCACAGACTCGTCCTCGCCGCGTTTGCTGCGGTAACGCCACAGCGAGGCGTCGGGTAGCGCCGAACGCACCACGCAATCGTGCTGCTTCAGATCCGCAGGCCGCAAGGGACGCCCGCGCGCTTCCAGATAGGCAGGCGACGCAAACGTCACGCGACGGATCGTGCCCAGCCGCCGCGCAATCAGATTCGAGTCAGGCGTCTCACCGATGCGGATTGTGACGTCCGCACCGGTCGTCGCAGGGTCGTCGTACTCCTCGGAAAGATCCAGCGACGCCGTGAGTTCAGGATAACGCGCGAGAAACGCCGCCAGCAGCGGCGCGATATAGCGCGGACCGAACAGCGTCGGACCGCAGATGTGCAGACGCCCCGACACGGTCGTCGCGTAGTCGGCAAGTTCCGCGCGCGCCATTGCCAGATCGCCGAGCACCTGCTTGATGCGCGCGTAAAACTTCTCGCCTGCAGTGGTAAGCCGGCACTGACGGGTGGTACGCGCAACGAGCAGCGTGCCCGCCTCGCGCTCCAGCACCTGCAGCGAGCGGCTGACCGCCTGTAACGACTTGTCGAGCCTTCGTGCGGCGGCGGTCAGGTTGCCCTCTTCCGCGATCGCGACGAAGGTTTCGAGATCGCGTAACGATCCATTATCCATTTTTACGGGAGGAAGAGTCAGTTGGCAGCCTGATTATCTATCAAGAATGCGCAGGTAGCATTCAGAACATGGTTTTTGCCGGAGCGCATGTCCATGTCAGCGAATGAACCGAATCCATCCGATGTCGCCGCGTCGGCACGCATTCCCACGCGACCTTATGCGATCGCCGTCGGCATTGCGGTACTGGGTCTGTACGCGTCGCAGGGATTGGTCAACGATCTCGCCACCTCGATAGGACTCGGTCCGTGGGCTAACCTTGTGACCATGCTTACGCTCGCCGGCTACTCCGCCGGGCTCCTGCTTCTGGTGCCGCTCGTCGATCTGTTGCCGAACCGCCGGCTCATCATCGCGACACTCGGCGCACAGGTGCTGTCGTTGGCTGTGGTCGCCGCCGCTCGCGAGCCGGTAGCGTTTCTGGTCGCGTCGTTCTTCGTCGGCTTGACGTCGAGCGCAATCCAGATGCTTGTGCCGGTAGTCGCCATGCAGGCGCCGGAGGCGGACCGCGGCCGGGTGGTCGGCGACGTGATGAGCGGGCTGATGCTCGGCGTGCTGCTGTCGCGGCCGGCAGCGAGTCTGATCGCCGGCGCGCTCGGCTGGCGCAGCTACTATGCGATCGACGCCGTCGCGCTCGCCGCGATGACCGCGTGGCTCTGGACGCATGTGCCGGAACGGCGTCCGGCGCACCGTAGCTCGTATGCGGCGCTGATTGGCTCGCTGCTAGATCTGATCCGCGACGAGCCGGTGCTGCGGCGCCGCGCGCTTTATCAAGGCTTGCTGATGGTGTCGTTCAACCTGTTCTGGACCAGCGTCGCACTGAAGCTCGCAAGCGCGCCGCTCCGCCTCGGCCACACCGGCATCGGCCTGTTCGCGCTGGCCGGCGCGGGCAGCACGATCATCGCGCCAGTTGCGGGCCGCCTCGGCGATCGAGGTTTCGACCGGCAAAGCACGATCGCCTTCCACACGATCGTCGTGCTCGCGGCCGGCATCGCGCTAATTGGAGGCAGCGACCACTTGCCTCCTGCCGCTTCGCTCACGCTGCTAGTCGTCGCTGCACTTCTGCTCGATCTCGGCGTGATCGGCGATCAGGCGCTGGGGCGCCGGGCGGTCAACCTGCTCAATCCGCATGTGCGCGGTCGAGTGAACGGCCTCTTCACTGGACTCTTTTTCGTCGGCAGCGCAGTCGGTGCGTTGCTCGCGGGACCGGCGTGGGCTCATGGACACTGGACAGGCGTGTGTGTCGCCGCCGCCCTGTTCGCGACGGCGGCCGGGGCGCTGCATGTTCTGCAGACGCGTGCATCCGCGCAAACCGCACCGCCTGCACAACCTGCACAACCTGCAAGCGAGCACCGGACGTGAAACTGCATTCCTAAACCGGAGGACCCCACCATGGACGCAACCCGCCGTACCTTCCGCTATCCGACCGTGAGCATCGATGGCGTCGATATTTTCTACCGCGAGGCCGGCCCGAAAGATGCGCCGACTGTTCTGCTGCTGCATGGCTTTCCGTCATCGTCGCGAATGTACGATCCGCTGATGCCGTTCCTCGCGCGCGAGTTTCATCTGGTCGCACCGGACTATCCGGGCTTCGGCAACAGCGAAGCGCCCTCGCCGGATCGCTACACGTACACGTTCGACAATCTCGCACGGTCCATGGAACAGTTCACCGACGCGCTAAAGCTCGATCGTTATGTACTCTTTATGGCCGACTACGGTGGCCCGGTGGGATTCCGTCTTGCAATGGCGAGACCCGAGAAAGTGACCGGCATTGTGGTCCAGAACGCGGTCGCGCATGAGGAGGGACTCGGACCGTTGTGGGAAACGCGCAAAGCGTTCTGGAAAGACCGCGCCCAGCACGAAGAGCGCTTATGGCTCAATCTCGCGTCGCCGGACGCGTTGAAGCTGCGTCACGTGGGCACGAGCCCCGATCCGCAACGCTACGATCCGGACAACTGGCACGACGAGCAACACTTTCTGGCGCGCCCCGGGCAGGCCGCGATCCAGACCGATCTCTTCTACGATTACCGCACGAATCTGGAATCCTATCCGCGCTGGCAGGCCTGGTTGCGCGAGCACCAGCCGCCGACGCTCGTGACGTGGGGCAAATACGATCCGTCGTTCACGGTGTCGGGCGCGCATGCTTACCAGCGCGACGTTCCTGACGCGGAAGTGCATGTGCTCGATGCGGGCCACTTCGCGCTTGAGGAGGCGAGTGATGAGATCGCCGCGCTGACGCTGGACTTTCTGCGGCGAGTGCATCGAACAGCGTGACGGCGACTTTGCGAGAGGGTGCAACGGTGTCGCGGCTCGACGTGTTGAGCATTTTTTTCGCTACCTGTACATGTCGAATTCATTTCGCGTCAGTGAGGCACCCTGCGCAACTATCGTCGCCGCACCCATCGGTATAGTCAGTTGCTAGACCCGCGCCGCGACTTTCTTCACGAAGGTATCAGCCGGCGCCAGCGCGCCTCCATCCGCGCTGCGTAGTGCCACCTTAGGCACCGGCCTTCCACTTGCACGGTCGATCAACTGCGAACGCTTTTCGCCGCGTCCGAACAGGTTGCCTTCGCCCCACTGACGCAACGTGACGATTACCGGAAAGAGCGCTTCGCCCTTCGGCGTCAAAATGTACTCCTGATAGGCGGAGCCGTCCGACGCGGCGACCACTTCGAGCACCCCCGCTTCGACGAGGCGCCGCAGCCGGTCGGTCAGTATGTTGCGCGCAATGTCCAGGCTCTCCTGGAATTGCCCGAAGCGGCGCACGCCGTCGAACGCGTCACGCACGATCAGCAGCGCCCACCGGTCTCCGACGATATCAATCGCTCGTGCCACCGGGCACGACGAATCCGCAAGACTCTTACGCGCAGCCATCTGCAACACCTCCTGTTGACCAAACCATTGTCGTTCAGCACGCGCGCAACACGAAGAGATGAAAACTCCTTCACGCCCGAACCAGTTGCATTTTAAAACAACCGTGAATACACTTCACTCAGTTTCATTTTGCAACTAGGCTTCAGTTTGCGTAAAGGACGATAAATGGATTCCGGATGCACACAATGCGTTGTGACGGACCGGCCCAGGTCACGCGAGGTTCATGCGGAGCACGCCGTAGCGCCAGCGCTGGTTCTACTGCTCGCAATGTGTTGCGCGATGAGCGTCGCCAATGTCTATTACGCGCAACCGCTGCTCGACGCGATTGCCGCAGACTTCGGCATCCAGCAGGCGGCGGTCGGCGGAGTGATCACGGCAACCCAGTCAGGTTGCGCGATGGCCTTGCTGCTGCTCGTCCCGCTCGGCGATCTCGTGAACCGGAAACGCCTGATCGGTGTGCAACTGATACTGCTCGCCGCCGCATTGACCATGACCGGAATCGCGGGCTCGCCGCTCATGCTGATGATCGGCATGGTCGGCGTCGGAATGCTCGGTACCGCCATGACGCAAGGACTCATTGCATACGCAGCGGCGCTGGCGTACGAATCGGAGCGCGGCCGTGTGGTCGGCGCGGCTCAAAGCGGTGTGGTAATCGGGCTGCTGATAGCTCGCTGCTTCGCGGGCCTCATTACCGATCTGCTCAGCTGGCGGTGCGTCTATCTGATATCGGGGCTGCTGACAATCGTCATGCTGATCGCGCTGCGGATCGCACTGCCCGCGCCGCGCGTGAACCCCGTCAAAATGAGCTACGCAGAATTGCTACGTTCGATGCTTACCCTGCTTGCGTCGGAACGCGTTTTACAGGTTCGAGGCACGATCGGCCTCCTCATGTTCGCGGCATTCAGCAGCTTCTGGAGCGCTCTTGTCTTACCGCTGAGCGCCCCACCGTTTGCGATGTCGCATACGCAGATCGGCGCCTTCGGGCTGGTTGGCGCAATCGGGGCGTTGGCGGCAGCCAGAGCCGGGCGCCTTGCCGATCGCGGCCTTGGACAATGGACTACCGGCGCGGCGCTCGTGTGCCTGCTCGTGTCGTGGATACCTATCGGCTTCATGCAACACAGCATGGTCGCGTTGATCGCGGGCATTGTGCTGCTCGACATGGGTGGCCAGGCGGTCCACGTCATCAACCAGAGCATGATCTTCCGGCTTCGGCCCGAAGCACAAAGTCGCCTGGTCGGTTGCTACATGCTCTTTTATTCAGCGGGGAGCGGTCTGGGCGCGGCAACTTCTACCTACGTATTTGCGCGCACGGGTTGGGCCGGCGTCTGCGCACTGGGCTTTGCGTTTAGCATGGCCGCGTTCGTGCTGTGGGCTGTCACGCTGGTTCTCGCGAAGGTTGCGTCTCGCTAGATAATTGGGGCTTTCGTTTTGCAACCGGTCGCTGCTCGGCCAAATTTACTCGGCGTTGAGCGCCGACATGTTCACCACTATCGGCCAGATCCGGTGAACGGTGCGAGCAAAGGCGACGCAACATGGTGGGCTTGCCGACCCATGCGCTGCTCAAAACGCCCGTACACTTATGGTTCCGGACGGACGTCCGCTACGGGAGGCTGCGCATGCCGACGATTGCCCTGATCATCCTGACGGTCGCCGTAACGCTCGCCATCGTGCTCGTCATCGCGAACCTGACGAGCGGCGAGAAGAAGATCGAGCACAAGATCGAAAGGCTTTACTCGAGCAACGATCCTCAGTTCACCCGCTCGATGGGGCTGCTGCTCGGGCCGCCCGTTGTCGGGGGCAATCAATTTCAGGTGCTCGTAAATGGCGACGAGATCTTTCCGTCGATGATGGAAGGCATACGCTCGGCGCAGCACACCATCACCTTCGAAACCTTCATTTACTGGTCTGGCGCTATCGGCGAAAAGGTTGCGCATGCATTGTCCGAGAAGGCGCGTGCGGGTGTCGCGGTGCATGTGCTGCTCGACTGGGTCGGCTCGTCGAAGATGGATAAGCGCTATCTGGAGATGTTGCGCGAGTCGGGGGCGGAAGTCATCCAGTATCACAAGCCGCACTGGACAGGCCTCGGCCGCATGAACGATCGCACGCACCGCAAGCTGCTCGTGATCGACGGACGCATCGGCTATACGGGCGGCGTGGGTATCGCCGACGAATGGACCGGTCACGCGCAGGACGAGAAGCACTGGCGCGACACGCACTTTCGCGTCGCGGGCCCGGCGGTCGGACAGATGCAGGCTGTGTTCATGGACAACTGGGTCAAGGCAACCGGAAATGTACTGCACGGCTCGCCATACTTTCCAGAGATCGACGCTGCCGGTGACGGCCTTGCGCATATGTTCAGCAGCTCGCCCTCGGGCGGCAGCGACGACATGCAGCTGATGTACCTCATGGCGATCACCGCCGCGACGCATTCCATCCACCTCTCGAGCGCCTACTTCGTGCCCGACAAGCTGACGATCAACGCCATCGTCGAGGCCGCGAAGCGCGGTGTGAGAGTGCGTGTCATCACGCCGGGCAAGCACATCGACACGCGCACGGTGCGCGAGGCATCGCGTGCTTGCTGGGGCGACCTGCTGGCGGCAGGCGTCGAAATGTATGAGTACCAGCCGACCATGTACCACTGCAAGGTGATTGTCGTAGACGAGTATCTGGTGTCGGTCGGCTCGACCAACTTCGACAGCCGCTCGTTCAAACTCAACGACGAAGCCAATCTCAACATCTACGATCGCGATTTCGCGCGCCAGCAGACGGCGATTTTCGACGACGACGTCGCTCGCGCGAAACGCATTACGCTCGAAGACTGGCGCCGTCGTCCGCTCGCCGAGAAACTGCTGGAACGCACAGTGGCGCTGCTCGATCCGCAGCTTTGACGATTGGATCGGCACGCCTCACTTGCCTTACTTCAACCTGCGGGCAAGGGATATGCCGCGGTCCGCGGCTTGCTGCAAGCTGCTTTAAACGGCGCGCCGCGTGAGCCATTGCAGTTCGACGGCTTCTCACGCGGCTTTCGGGAGACGCGCTTCATTCCCGGGTAACGGCCGGTCGCAGAACCCGCCCGGATCGACAGAAATTCACTTACCTGGCTATCTCTCTCATGGAAAAACGCGCAATCATCATCGGCGCAAGCGGTATCGTCGGCAGCAATCTTGCCAACCAGTTGCGCTCGACCGGCTGGAACGTGGCGGGCCTCTCGCGCGGTCGCACGGCCGTGCCGTCCGGCATCGAAGCCATTACCGCCGACCTGACCTCCGCGCAATCCGTTAGCGCGGCGCTGGCCGGCAAGGCGTTCACCCACGTGTTCTTCACCGCCTGGGCGCGGCAAGCCACAGAGCAGCAAAACATCCGCGTGAATGGCGGCATGGTGCGGCATGTGCTGGACGCGCTCGGCACGACGGGCACATTGCGGCATGCGGCACTCGTTACCGGGCTCAAGCACTATCTCGGCCCGTTCGAAGCCTATGCAAAGGGCACCGTGCCCATCACACCTTTTCGCGAGGAGCAGGGGCGTCAGAGCGTCGATAACTTTTACTACGAGCAGGAAGACCGCCTCTTCGATGCCGCCGCGCAATATGGCTTCAATTGGAGCGTGCATCGTCCGCACACGATCATTGGCTTCGCGATCGGCAACGCGATGAACATGGGCATGACGCTCGCCGTCTATGCAACGCTGTGCAAACACACGGATCAGCCGTTCGTTTTCCCGGGCTCCGCCGCGCAATGGGAGAGTCTCACCGACATGACCGACGCCCGCCTTCTCGCACGGCATCTGGAATGGGCCGCCACCTCGCCGAATGCGCGCAATGAAGACTTCAACGTGGTCAACGGCGACGTGTTTCGCTGGAAATGGCTGTGGCCGCGACTGGCGGAATACTTCGGCGTGGAAGCGGCACCGTTCGACGGCGTCGTGCGTCCGCTTGAAAATCGCATGCAGGATGCGGGCAAGCAATGGGCTGACATTGCCGCACAGTTCGATCTGCGCGAAAGCGATATCGGCAAGCTCGCGTCGTGGTGGCACACGGACGCCGATCTGGGGCGTCCCATGGAAGTACTCACCGATATGAGGAAGAGTCGCAAGGCCGGATTTCTCGATTATCAGAGCACGCCCGACGCATTCTTCGAACTGTTCGACCGGCTCAAAGAAGAGCGGCTCATTCCGCGTTGAGGCGAAACGCGGCAGTCGGCCGCGCCGGTCACGTCAGTTGCGTCAGTTACGTCCGCGATCGAATAGCGGCGATGCGTGGCTCGCGGCAGCCAGTTCGGCGGCTGCTGCGAGCAGCGTCGGGCCGAGGCTCGCCATGCGCTTCTCGTTGAGCCGCACGAGCGGTCCCGCTATGCTGATCACGCCGATGGCGGGATAACCGCGTCGCAGGACGGGCGCGGCCATTGCCGTCATGCCGGGCGCAAACACTTCGTTAATGGTTGCATAGCCGCGCTCGCGCGCCGCGTGAACGAATTTCAACAAGCCGGCAATTGTCGTCGGCGCGTTCGGGCCGTACTGCTTGGGCTGCCCGAAGCCTTGCCGCGAGACGAGTTCCAGCGCTCGCTCGTCGGTCATCGTCATCATCCATGCGTGGCCGGTGGCGCTGCACGACAGGATCGTGTCCATGCCCATGTCGGGGTCGTAGCGCAGGCCCTTCAATGCGCCTTGCGACTTGGCGACCCACGTCAGTCTGTCGCCGTCGACTATTGCAAGCCGCACCAGTTCGCCCGATTTTTCGGCGAGGCGATCCAGTACGGTCTGTGCAATATCCACGATCCCCGAGGTCGCGAGATACCCCAACCCCAAGCCGACGAGCTTGGTTGTCAGCACATAGTCGCCGTGCTCGCGCAACTGCCGCACATAGCCGCAATTCTTCAAATCGACGAGCAGGCGGTGACACGCGCTGCGCGGAATATCGAGCTCACCCGCAATCAATGCGAGCGGTGTGCCTTCCATCTGCGTGGCTAGAAATTCGAGGACCGCCATGGTGCGTTCTGTGACGCCGGGCATATCTGTCTCCAGAGATCCGCGTGCCTCAGCGGAGCGCGGTGAAGCCGAATGGTTGCACGATATGAAACGAAATTCCACCCTGGAATAGCGTCCCACCTACCAATGCTAACCTTGGTTCACGAGATTCCCAACGCCCCCAGGAGTCCCGGCAAACAGCAATTTATAAAGCGCGAGAGCAGCGGACGGCGGCGACCGTCGGCACTTCCGCCATATTCCGCACGGCACGTTTTGCACGGCGGCAGGTCAAGGAGACAACATGGCACATGACGCACAACACGGCACATCCGCGGCGATGCGCACACGCGCGGTGACCGCCGCTGCAATCGGCACCGCACTGGAGTGGTTCGATTTCACGCTCTACGGCGCATTGGCCGCAACGGTACTGCCCAAACTGTTTTTCCCGTCGATGGACTCCACCTCCGCTTTGCTGGCTTCGCTGGCAACGTTCGGCGTGGGTCTCGCCGCGCGTCCGCTCGGCGCGATCATCTGCGGACACCTTGGCGACAAGCTCGGGCGCCGCAACCTGATGCTCGGCACGGTCACGGTGATGGGTCTCGCTTCGATGATGATGGGCTTGCTGCCCACCTATGCCAGCATCGGCGTATGGGCGCCGATTCTGCTCGTCGTACTGCGCATTCTGCAGGGCTTCGCGCTGGGTGGAGAATCGACGGGCGCGCAGTTGATGGCCATCGAACACGCCAGTGCGGATCGCCGCGGCAAGTATTCCGGCCTGTTGGGCTTGTGCTCGCCGCTCAGCCAGATCATGGCGAACGGCGTGCTTCTATTGCTCGCGTCCACGATGTCGGCAAGCGCGTTCGACTCGTACGGCTGGCGCATACCGTTTGTGCTGAGCTTCGTGCTGGTGATCGTCGGCGTATATATCCGCCTGAAGGTCAGCGAGACGCCGGCTTTCGTCGAGTTACGCAAAACGGAGGTCGTGCACGTGAGCAGTCCGCTACGTGACGCGCTGCGTCTGCACTGGCGAACCGTTCTGCGCTGGATGCTGTTCTTCTGCGGGCCCGCTGCGATCTTTTATCTGATCGTCGTGTTCTCGCTCAGCTACATCACGAAGACGCTTGCCATCCCGAAGCAAACCGGCTTTCTGCTGTTGATGGGCGCGAACGTCTGCGCGATTGTCGGAGCGCTTGCCGGCGGCATGCTGAGCGACCGGATCGGCCGCCGCAAGGCGCTCGCCATTGGTTCCACGGCAACGCTGCTGATGCTGTTTGTCTACTTCCAGATTCTCGACACGAAGAGCTTCGTGCCGATGCTTGCGGCCATGGGCTTTTTCCTGGGCTTCACGCAGTTCCAGAGCGGCATTCAACCCGTCGCATTCGCGGAAGCCTTCCCGACTAACGTGCGCTATTCCGGTTCGGCGCTCGCCTACACCGGCGCGAATCTCATCGCAGGAGGGCCGATGCCAGTGCTCGCGGTGTGGCTGTTCTCGGTTTGCCACGGTTCGCCGTGGGGCGTCGTGGCCGTGTGCGTCGCCTTCAACGTCATTTCACTGATCGCGATCCTGACGGCGCGCGAAACGCTAGGCATCGACATGAACCGCACGGATTCCACTTCCGCAGTGACGGGCGATGCGGGCTATGTATCGGCCGGCATCGGCAATGGGCGCCGCACCTGAGGCTTGTCCCGCCTTCGCGTCTTCTTGTCACGCATCACGCAACTTCCGCTTTTATGAAACAGGCAAACCGATATGACCGACCTCGTCTATGTGCTGAACGGCTCGAACCTGAACATGCTCGGCAAGCGCGAGCCGCATCTCTACGGCGCGACCACGCTTGCGCAGATACAGCAGCGGGTCGAGGCGCTCGCTGAGCAACTGTCGCTGACATGTGACTTCCGCCAGACCAATAGCGAAGCGACGCTCGTCGACTGGTTGCAGGAGGCGTTCGAGCGCAACGCTGCAGTCATCATCAACCCGGCGGGCTTCTCGTTTGCGTCGGTGCCTGTCTTCGACGCCGTCAAACTTATCCAGCAACCGTTGATCGAGCTGCACATCACCAACATCCATAAACGCGACGAGACGTATCGGCACTCGCTGATTTCGCGTGCAGCGACGGGGGTGATTTGCGGTCTCGGCGCAAATGGTTACGTGGTTGCATTGCAGGCGATGGCAATGGCGCTCGGGAAAACACCGGCATTCGACTAGCGCGCTTTACTGTCCGCGTTCAAGCTTGCGCGCGCGGGCAACTGCCTCGATGAGCTGGTCCCACGGAGCCGGAGACGGAAAGACTTCGGCGAGAAACGCAACGAACGCCTTCACGTTCGGATTGCCGCGCCGGCTCTCCGGCCATAGCGCAGTCAGCGGATGGCGGGCGTGCGCAAACTCGTACATGACCGGTACCAGTTCGCCGCGCTTCACATACGGCGCCGCGATATAAGTCGGTGAAAGGCCTATGCCGCCGCCCGCGACCACAACCGCTGCAACTGCGTCGCTGACGTCGATGGTAATGGGCGCGTCCGGCACAATCTCCAGCACGCTCTTGCCCGTTTGGAACGGCCACCGCGCCGCCTGACCGGTGCTCTGATAACGGAAATTCACGCACTCGTGTGCCTTGAGCTCGTCGGGATGCCGAGGCTCGCCGCGTCGACGCAGATACTCGGGCGATGCGAACGTGCAAAGCCGGTGCGGCGCAAGGTGACGCGAGATCAGCCGCGAATCGCCGGGGTCGCCAGCACGTATTGCGATATCGACGCCTTCCGCGATGAGGTCCACATACTGATCGCCGAGGCGCAAATCGACATTCACCTTTGGATATCGCGCGCGAAAGCCGGGCAGCGCTGGCGCGAGGATATGAACGCCAACCGGCAGCGGTGCCGTGACCTTAATGGTGCCCGCGGGCTCCGCGCGGGCGGCGACCACTGCCTGCTCGATGTCTTCCGCTTCGCGCAGCAGGCGCTGCGCGCGTTCGAGCAGGTCGCGGCCTTCCGGCGTCAACGTGAGCGAGCGCGTGGTCCGGCTGAAGAGTCGCAACCCGAAGTGCTGTTCGAGCCGCTGCACGCTTTTGCTGACCGCCGACGGCGAAACCGACAGCGCTCGCGCCGCCGCTGTGTAGCTGCCGAGCGAAGCAGCCCGCGCGAAGGCGATCAGGCCCGTCAGTCGTTCAATTCCAATTTGTTCCATGATGGCATGATTAAAGCGAATCTCAACCCAATTATCAAGGCCACAGCTTCAATTTAATCTGTTCTCCAACGACGCCACGATGGCGTCTTCAACGGAGAACAACATGAGCAACGCATCGAGCATCGGCACTTTCAGCAACGTCGCAGGCGGCCAGTCGCTGCGCGGACAACTCGAAGGCAAGACCGTGGTGATTGTCGGCGGCACGTCGGGTATCGGCCTCGCGGCCGCGACTCAGGCCAAGGCCGCCGGCGCACACGTGATCGTGGTCGGTCGCAACGCGGCGAGCACGGAAGAAGTGGCCACGAAGCACGGCTTCGACGGCTGGCGCGCGGCCGACGTTACCGACGGCGTTGCGCTCGAAGCCGCGCTGCGTGACATCGCGCGAGTCGATCATCTGGTCTTGCTGGCCGGCACCTTCGTGGCGGGCAAGGTTCGCGAGGCCGAGGTCGACTATCTGCGCCGCGCGTTCGACGAGCGGATGTGGTCCGCGGTCCATGCGGTGCGCGCGGTGGGCGACCGTCTGAGCCAGGACGGTTCGATCACGCTGATCTCAGGCGCGCTCGCCGACCGCCCCAACGCAAACGGGACGGCAGTGCTCGCCGCTGCTTCCGCCGCGATGGAGGCTTTCGCCCGGGGCCTTGCGCTGGAACTCGCGCCGGTTCGCGTCAACACGTTGTCGCCCGGGCCGATCGACACACCGATCTTCAGCAAGGCGCTAGGAGCGAACCGCGATGCGGTTGTCGAGTCGATGCGCAATTTGCTGCCGTTAAAGCGGTTAGGCACGGCGGACGAAGCCGGCGCGAGCGTCCTCTTTCTCATGACCAACGGCTGGATGAACGGGGCGACGCTCAACGTCGACGGCGGATCGCGGCTCGTGTGAAAGAGTGCGCGCCGAGCGCATGCAACAAACGGTGTCGATCAGGAAACCGATCGCTGCGGCGCTGCATCGCTTCGGGCAAATCCGTTCGACGGCAGCCGGTTCAGCGAGCCGCAGACGCCCATTCTTCAGCATCGGCACCAGCTGGAATGTGCATCGGGGCTGACGGATCGGTCGCGGCGCGCCACACCGCTTTGGCGACGTCCTCCGCATGCGTGATGTGCGAGGACGTATCCGCGAACTGCGCAAAGACCTTCTTGCCGAGATCCTCGTACGCCTCATGCTCAAACCCGTGCATGTTGGCGCGCGCGTTTTCGCCGAAGCGGGTATCGGGCGCGCGGCCCGGCAACACCAGACGTGCCCGAACGCCGAATTGCTCGAGTTCCAGCGCCATCGACTCGGTAAATGCATTCACTGCTGCTTTGCTTGCGCGATACGCGGCGAGCAGCGGCAGTGCCCTCAACGTCACGCTTGAGGTCACGTTCACGACGACGCCGGCGCAGCGCTTGCGGAACTGCGGCAGCACGGCCTGCGTCATGGCGATCGTGCCGAACGTGTTGGTCTCGAACACCTCATGCACCGTCGATAGCGGAGTCAACTCAGCCGGAGATGCCGCACCGATACCCGCATTGTTGACGAGCACGTCGATCGGCCCCGCCGCCTCAACGGCCTCGCGGATGCTGTCCGGGTTCGTAACGTCAAGCGCCAGTATGCGCAGGCGCTCCGAAGGCGGTAGCACGTCCGCGCGTGGCGTGCGCATGGTCGCCACGACGTTCCAGTCTTGAGCGAGAAAATAGCGGGCAATCTCGCGACCGAAACCGGAAGAGCAGCCAGTGATAAGCACGGTTTGCATTGAAACTCCTGTGGGAAAGGTTGACGACTGCTCGTACGATAGATTGCTCGGGCCGTACTCGCTACAATCAAACGTCCGAATTTCATTTGCGAGAGTCCGACCATGACCGACCCACTTGCCGAAGTGGTGACGCTGCTGCAGCCGAGTGCGCGCTTCTCGAAGCTGGTTTTCGGCGCGAGTCCCTGGCGCATCAGTCGCTCGGACGCGGGGCAACCGTTCTATTGCGTCATACTCGAAGGCGGATGCCGCATCGCGATCGACGGGCACGATCCAATCGAACTGACGTCCGGCGATTTCGTTCTGATTCCCGCAGCCTACGGCGTCGCCATGTCGAGCCTTCAGCCTCCGCCGCCGGGCATCGAGACGCCCGCGCCCATGGCGCTCGGAAATGGCGAGTTCAGAATCGGCGCGCCTGGCAACAAGATCGACGCACGAATGATGGCGGGACATTGCACCTTCGGTTCACCTGATGCGTCGCTGCTGGTTTCGCTGCTGCCGCAACTCGTGCATGTGCGTGGCGAGCAGCGGCTCGCCACGCTCGTTGACCTTGTGCGAGAAGAATCGCGCGAGCAGCGACCCGCGCGTGAAGTCGTGCTCTCGCGACTGCTGGAGGTGTTGCTGATCGAGGCGCTGCGCTCATCCGCAAAAACCAACGCATCGCCGGGTCTGGTTTGCGGGCTCTCCGACTGCCGGCTCGCTGCCGCGATTCGCGGCATGCACCAGCGCCCGACGCACGCGTGGACGGTCGCCGAGCTTGCGAAAGAGGCCGCCCTCTCGCGCTCGACGTTCTTCGAACGGTTCAGTCGCGAGGTCGGCGTAGCGCCGATGCAATATCTGCTCACCTGGCGCATGGCGCTCGCAAAGGACATGTTGCGACGGAACGCGGGGCGCATTGCGGAGATTGCAGAACGCGTCGGCTACAGTTCCGCAAGCACATTTAGCGTCGCCTTCACGCGGCACGTCGGCCGGCCGCCAACCCAATATGCGCGCGACGAGCAAGCCGCCGCAAACGCGGATTCGTAGCGGGTTGTGCCTGTATGCGCCGCGTCACGTCGCGCCGCGTCGGTCAACGACTTGACAAGCCAGGTCACGCCATCTAGTTTACCGGACAATTCTCTCCATTAAACTGGAACATGGACGTTCACCAGATCATCGCGCGACGCATTCGCGAACTGCGCGACGCAAAAGCGTGGTCGCTGGAGACGCTCGCCGAGCGAAGTTCGGTGAGCCGCTCCAACATCTCGCTTATCGAGCGCGGGGAAAGTAGTCCGACCGCGGTCGTGCTCGACAAACTCGCAACCGCACTCGGCGTTCCGCTCGCGTCGCTCTTCGAGCATCCAGATGCTGCTTCGGCAACCGAGCTTTCTCCGCATTCGTCGTTGCGCGATCAGCCGGTATGGAAAGACCCTGTTTCAGGATACATACGGCGTAACGTGTCGCCGCCCGCGTATTCGTCTATCCAGTTGGTAGAAGTGGATTTTCCGCGCGGCAAGGAAGTGAGTTACGACACAAGCGCGCGCGACGCCGATATCCATCAACAGATATGGCTAATAGACGGCTCGATGGAAATCACGGTGGGAGAACGGCAATGGCAACTCGAAACCGGCGACTGTCTCACCATGAAACTGGACAGCCCGATTCGTTTTCGTAACACGTCGCGCCGGCGCGCTCGCTATCTCGTAGCGTTGTGCACTTTGCCCTCCGACTCGCGGAACGAAAGATGACTGAAACAATAGCCGTTCGGCGCGTCGGCGCTGACGAAGCAATGCGCTACGCCGATCGGCTCGCCGATCTACTGATCGACTGCGTCGAAGGAGGCGCGTCGGTCAGCTTCATGTTGCCCATTTCGAAAGAAACAGCGCTGCAATTCTGGAAGCAGGTGGCCAATGGCGTAGCGCGCAACGAAAGAATCCTTCTTGTCGCTGAATCCGCGGACGGCAAGCTCGTCGGTACCGTGCAACTCGTCACTGCGCAACCTGAAAATCAGCCGCATCGCGCGGACGTCGCGAAGATGCTCGTTTGCCGTGCAGCGAGGCGCCAAGGCATTGCCGCGCGGCTCATGACAGCCGTCGACGAAGAAGCGCGGCGTGCCGGCAAGTCCGTGCTCGTGCTCGACACGGTGACGGGCGGAGACGCCGAGAGACTTTACGAACGCGCAGGCTGGCAGCGCGTGGGAGACGTGCCCAACTATGCGTTGATGCCTGACGGAAGGTTCTGCGGTACGACGTTCTTCCATAAGCAACTGGGGTAGGCGTTCAGCGCTGAATCCAGCGTGGCCGTTGGGGGCGCGCTCCGTCAACCTCACGTTTGAAAGATCCGAGGCGGCCACCGTTGAATGCGAACCGCCCTCCGATCGCCGCACGACGGATCAATAGTCGGTGAGGCCTCACGCTTCGCCAGGCTGATGCGAACCGTCTTATGGAAGCTTGCCGATACATGCGCTGAATTCGTCGGCGGAGAAGGCGCGAAGCGTTTGCGTCTTGACGTTCCCCGCTGATCCTAGCGCAAGGCCGAACGACAGAAAGCTCTGCTCGTCCGGTGCTTCAACGATGGTGACAATGTCGTATTGCCCCATCGTCCAATAGATCTCCTTCATTTCACAGCCAAAGCTCCTGGCCATTTCCGCAGCCTGACCAGCGCGTTGCGCGCTGTTTTTCACGTTGCGTATGCCTTGGTCAGTAAATTGTGCAAGAACAACATATGTCGCCATGACGTTCCCCTCACTTCCTGCCGGGACCCAGACGCGCAAGACGAACGCGAACGGCTCCGCGCTCACGCACTTTGGACAAGCATCCCGCGCGTAAGCCAAGTATATGCAACCGATCTAGTGAAAAATCGTCGATCACTAGCCGTCAGTTACGCTAAGTATTTGTCGAGACTCAATGGCAGCGATTTGTGCCGTGCCCGCTGCGCTTTAACTGCCGATTGAAACGAAGAGAAGTACCATCGGCGCTTTGGAACCGCCCGGCGTCGGTGCACGAAGCGGCACGCCGTAAGTGCAGCGGAAATCGACGAAACGCGACCATTGAAAACGCACTCCCGCGCCGACGCTGACCAGCGAACCGTTACCTGTCTCCGCAGGTTGGTCGATGCGATTCCACACATGGCCGGCGTCGATGAACACAAAGGGTTGCGCCGCCGCGCTGCTCGTGCCGAACGGCAACGCGGGCGCGCGCAATTCGGTCTGCACGTTCCAGCCGCGATCGCCCAGCACGACATACGGCTCGTAACCTCGCACGCTAGACTCTCCTCCCAGCCCCATTTCCTCGCTTGGCAACAGCGTGTTCGGCGTCCACTGGAACGCGCCTCGCCCGCTCAACGTAAAGCCGCCGCCAAGCGCGAAAGCGCGCTGCGCAGCGAGTTGCAGATACGCGTAGCGCACTGTCGCGCCGTGCCGCGCCGTGGCGAACGCCGCGTCGTTGTTGGAGCCGTCCAATCTGCCGGGACTTGCCACAAGCGTTGCGGAGGCATGCGCTGCTCCCGCATCGCCCGGCTTGCTGAAGTCGTACGTGAGCAGAAACTGGTGTATGTGCGTGTTCGAGTTGAACACCTGAAAGCCGCCGAATTCCAGATCGTTATTGCTGCGCTTGAAGTCATACCCGAGCTGAACGAGTTGCGCCGCATCCGCCGTCGTCGGCAAACGCCAGTCGTAACGGAAACTCATCTGCGCCGAAATGCCGGTTTGCCCATAACTGTCCGGCAGGCGCGGCGTGCTTTGCGCATAGACGCCGAACAGTTCGATGCTGTCGTGCCACGGCAGAGGCGCGATATAGCTCAGCGCGTGGGCGGTGAAACGCGCGCGATTGGCGCGTCCTTCAATGTCCGGATTGCCGCTGAAAAAATCATTACTGGCCGTGAATTGATATGCGATGTGCTGGTCGAGACCAAACAGATTGCCGTAGTCGATACCTGCGAAAAAACGGTCCCGGCCGAGGTCGCGCACACCCGCATTGTCGTACCCGGCGTTCACCCGCAGCGGCAGGCGGTCGTCGGTCTGCAAAATGACGTCGGTCGAATTCGCCGCTTCGCCTGGCGCGAAGACGGCATCCACGCGTCGATAAGGATTTGCGTTGAGCACGGCCAGACCCAGCGATACGTCCGATTGCAGAATCGGCCCGCCGGCTTCGAGCGGCATCTCGCGTTTCAGCAGATCGTCGGAGAAGTAGCGGTTGCCGCTCGTGCGCAGCTGTCCCAGGCGAAATTCCGCGACTGCGATACGCACGACGCCAGAGCTTACGTCCTGCTCGGGCACAAAGACATCCACGAGCGGTTTGCCGGCGGCTCGATAGTGCTCGACCACGGCGCGGCGGATTTCAGCGAGCCGTCCAAAGGTGAGCGGCTCGCCGAGATCGGCCTCGAACGTGCGGAGAAAAGCCGGGTCGAGTTCGGGCAACGACTCGGCGGCAATGCCTGGGTGTGTGGCCGCCGCTGGCGCATTCGCGCCCGCGGGTTCGAACACCAGACCTTCGAGCTTCGCCACCGCGACTTGCGCGGATTGCGCTTCGGACTGCGCGGAAGGTTGCGACGGCGCGCTGCGCGGAGTCGGCGGCGCCGGCCGCGGAGCGACGTCGCGCCAGGCCTGCGCGAACCCCGGCGAAGACTGAAGAGCCGCCAGCAGGCATGACGTCACCAGCGCCCACCGCAGGGGCGGCACGCGCGACGGCTCATCCGCGAATGAAGTGCGCCGCCTAATGGGCAAGCTGCCAGCGCAACACGGGTTGCGTCGCGCCAGACGGCATCGCCCATACGCCGTTCGGTCCGAAGTCATAACCCGCGAAGTTCGCCGGGTCGCTCATTTGCGCGGTGGTCAGGCCGTTCGACGGCGGCAAGCTCCCGCCACTCGCGGGCTGCCCTGTCGTCTCCTTGTTCCAGTAGACGTCCGGCGCGAGCGTGCCCGAGCCGAACGCAATCACGCCGTGCGTCGGCATGCGTTGCGTTTGAACCGCGCCTGTCGCAAACGACTGCGCGACGGTTCCTTCGTTGATGCCGACCAGCCCGCCGCCGTACCCCGTCGAGAAAACCGGACTGACGCTGCCGGTTGCATACGACTGCGTGATCGAACCGAGGTTGTAGCCGACGAGTCCGCCGTTCGCGTCCGAGCCCGAGACCGAGGCACTGCTCCACGAGCGCTCGATATTGCCGTCGTTGCGGCCGACCAGCCCGCCGAACGTGGTGCCGTTCTGGAAGAGTTCCATGGCCACGCCGGTCGAATGCGCATTCGCAATCGTGCCCTGGTTCACGCCGGCGAGCAGGCCGCTGCCCGAGTGGCTCGTGCTCACCGAACCGTTTTCCACACCGACGTCGCGCAGCACGCCGGTTTGCCCGACAAGACCAAAGAGGCCGGCCGAATAATCCGTGCTGAAGTCGGCAATCTCGATCTTTGCGTTGCGCACGTTGTGCCACATGCCGTCGAACTGGCCGGTGAAAGGCGTCGTATGGTTGCCGATCGGCGTCAATGTGTAGCCGGTCGCGTCGATGTCCGTGCCGAGCGCGTAATTACCCGCCAGATCCTGAGAAATGTTCTGGAGGTCCGTCACGTTATTGACCAGCTTGTAGGCGGTGATCTGCGTGATCTGACCGCTGCCGGCCGCGGCAGCCCATGCGGTATTGGCCAGCAACGTGCCGGGACTGTACGTCCCGTTCATGTCGTAGAGCGCATTGACGAGGCCCGTGCTGCGCGACCAGTCGATCACACCGCGATTGGCCACGCTGCCACCGTTGTCGATGCTGGCGGAGTCCGCGCGCAACGTCAGGCTCCCGCCCCCCTGGTTGCCGACGGTTGCACCTTGTGCGATCGTCAGGTTGCGATACGCAGCAAGCGTCAACGAGGCGTTGCCCTGCCAGCCGATTCCCGAGTTCACGTTGATGTCGCCGGTGCTGCCGTTCGCGCCGGTCGTTTGCACGTTAACCGATGTGCCGGTGCCGAGACTCGTGGAAAGCGCTTGCGCCGCGTTGCCGTCTACGGTGAATGCCGGTGTCGCGATGTTCCACTGGTTAGCCCGGACCGTCGCGCCGCCGGTCGGAAATGCCACTGTGTCCGCGCTCATGTCGACGGTGCCGCCGGTTGCCTCGATCGTGCCGCCTGGCTGCAGCGTGCCGTGTCCCGCAACGAGCCACACGTGTCCGTCGCGTGTGGTCGTGCCCGTTGCGCGGATCGCTTCGTTGTTGCCGGCAAGCGCGTAGATGTTGCCGTCGACGGCTTGCAGGCTGACCTGCGCCGCCTCGATCAAGCCGCTATTCGCGATGGTCCCGCCCGCGCCCTGCTGGCCCGGTTGCACGAACACCTGCCTGCCCGAGGACGAGTCCTGCAGCAACACCTGCTGTCCGACTGCCAGTTCCACCGTGCCATTCGGCGCGCTGATGGTGCCGGCGTTGGCCACCCGTTGCCGCGCAATGAGAAACACATCGCCGGTGCCGGATCCGATCGTCCCCATGTTGACGATGCTCGCGCCGGAATTGCCCGCGAGTGTCAACGGCTGGCCGTTCATGAATGCGTCGATGTCGACGACGTTGAGCGTCGACGCGACGAAACGTCCGTTCGTCGAAATTACGCCTCCCGAGCCGACAAGGATGCCTTGGGGATTGATCAGGTAGACGCTGCCGCTGGCCGTGAGCGTACCCATGATGGCGGACGGAGAGCCGCCCGTGACGCGATTGAGCGTCGAGCCGTTACCGTTGGCGAACACGACGCGGTTGCCGCTGCCTATCGAAAAGCTATTCCAGTCGACGACGCCCCGGCTCGAACCCTGATTGATGGTCACCGTCGTGCCGTCACCGCTGATGGAGCCGTTTCCGCGGACGAAGCTTCCGCCAGCGGGCAGCGCACCAGCGGCGCGCGCCTCGATTGAAGCGACGCAGCACAGCAGCGCCGCAGCAAGCGGCAGGAGCGCAATGCGCGCACCTCGCCGACGTGAGTTTCCCAGGTCATACCCTGCCGGCGAAGTCTTGATCATCTCGTCTCCTGTCCCACTCGATGGGCGCCGCATTGTCTGATCTCTTGCGGTTATGGCGCCACATGACCGCTGCACGCACGCCGTATTATTACAGCCGGTTTCAGGAGCACAATGAGGCCAGGTGAGCGGGATATCGACGGAATGTGCCTAAACGTCTGCAGAATTGGCCACGCCGGGAACAGCGCGTGCGGCAATGCGAATGCGCAAACCCATGATTTCCCCAATAGCAGCCAGGCACCGTGCAAACGACGATTAACTTCGCGTAGCCCGTGCTGGGCGGCGCTTCAATCTCACTTGGGATGCGAGCAGACGTTCTCCTGGAAGCAGTACGAACAGTGCGATTGATAACGCAATGAGCAACAACGATATTGCCGATCAGGTTCCGGCTCTTGTGTGGACTGCCGAAGCACGCGGAACCGTTACCTATGCCAACCTTGCCTGCCGCAAATATCTCGGCAATCCGTTCGCGCCCAACACGACGTTGCACTGGGACCAGTTCGTCCTCGAATCCGACGTCAAGAAAGTGCACGATGCATGGCGCACCGCGCTCACCGACGGCGAGAGCGTGAAGGTCAATGCGCGCCTGCAGCGTTTCGACGGTAAATACCGCTGGCACAAACTGCGCATACGGCCGATCTTCGACGAGGCGCGCGTCGTGTCCGGCGCGTGCGGCATCGCGATGGACATCGACGACTTCGTGAAGGCCGGCGAAGCCTACGAGGTCGGCGAACGGCGTCTGCGCTTCGCGCTGGACGCGGCGCGTGTCGGCGCGTGGGAATGGGACATGGGCAGCCGCACCGCGCGAATCAGCGCTCAATTGGCGCAGATTTACGGGCTCGATCCCGAGCAGGCGGAAGTGCCGCTGCAATGGCTGTTCGACAGAATCCCCGAAAGTCATCGCGCCTGGTTCGCGCGCGAGCTGACCGGCCGCCTGCATCAGTGTGTGCCGTTCGAACTGGACTTTCCGATCCAGCTCGAGGATGGGCAGCGCTTGTGGCTTCGAACACGCGGCGAGACCGACTGCGGAACCGGCTCGGAAATCGAGCGCGTATTCGGCGTGACATACGACATCACCGAACAGCACGACGCGCAGACAGAACGTGAACGCAGCGAACAGCGCTATCGCGCGCTCGTCGAAGCGAGTTCCGAACTCACCTGGATCGCAGATGCACAGGGGAAGACGCATCAGCTCGGCAACTGGCAGTCATTCGCGGCGCAGGACGGCATGACCGCGGGTTGCGAATGGCTCGACCTCGTTCACCCGGACGACCAGGAAAGCGCTCGCGAGAAGTGGTCGCAGATCATGAAGACCGAGATGCCGGGCTCGATGACGTTCCGGCTGCGCCGGCGCGACTCCAGTTGGCGGACGCTGGTCGCGCGGGCCGCGCCTTTACGCGACGACGACGGCACGTTGCGCGAATGGTTTTGCATGGCGACGGACGTCACCGACGAACGCGCCGCAGCCGCCGCGCTCGAAGAGCGCAATCTGCGCCTGCAGGTGGCCATGCGCGCCGCCAGAATGACGATTGGCTATCTGTCGCTCGATTCATGGACGCTCTGCTGGGACAGCGTCGACGCGGTGCCTGGCGTGCAAGCCGCGCCGAGCGCGCTCAGCTACGACGCGGCGCTTCATCGCGTGCACGCCGAAGACCGCGCGTCGGTGGACGCAGCGATGCGCCGCGTCGCGCTTACCGGCGAATTCGACAAACCACTGGAATTTCGCATTTCGTTGGGTAACAGGGAAAGCTGGCTGCAAAGCCAGGCCGTGTTGCAGCGTGACGCCGACGGCCGCCCGTGGCGCGTCATTGCGAGCGCCGTGGATGTCACGCAGCGCAAAACGCTGGAACTCGCATTGCGCGAAACGGATCGCCGCAAAGACGAATTTCTCGCGATGCTCGCGCACGAACTGCGCAACCCGCTCGCGCCGATGCGCAATGCCATCGCCTTACTGCGTCGAGAGAAAGAAGCCGGCCTGAAGGCCGGCGAACTGGTCGGCATGCTGAGCCGGCAGGTCGATCACATGGCGCAACTCGTCGACGATCTACTCGAAGTCTCGCGCATCACGCACGGCCGCATCGTGCTTCGACGCGAGCCGCTACTGGTCGGCGCGGCGGTGTATGGTGCGCTCGAAACGGTGTCGTCAATGGCGAGCTCGCGCGGCCAGCACCTCACCGTGCGGCTGCCGCCCACCCCGGTCTGGCTCCACGCGGACCCGCTGCGGCTGTCGCAGATTCTCGTCAACGTGTTGAACAACGCGTGCAAGTACACGGACCCCGGCGGCAACGTGTGCGTGACCGCACTCGCCGACGAACGCTTCGCCACCGTCACCATTGAAGACAACGGCAGCGGCATCTCGCCCGATCTTCTGCCGCATATTTTCGATCTGTTCGCACAAGGCGAGCGAACGCTGGACCGGGCGCATGGCGGCCTCGGCATCGGCTTGTCGCTCGTGAAGAAGCTTGTCGAATTGCACGGCGGCTCGATCGACATTGCGAGTCCCGGACCCGGCCGCGGCGCCACGGTGTCGATCAGGCTGCCGCTCTGCCACGCGCCCGAAGTGCCTGCGCCGCTGCACGACGAACCGTCGGCCGGGGGTCATTCGCATGCGGAGCGCGCTTCGCTGCATGTGCTGATCGTCGACGACAACAAGGACGCCGCCGACTCACTCGCGCTGCTTTGCGAGAGCGAGGGATATCACGTCAGCGTCGCCTACTGCGCCAGCGACGCTCTCGCGCAAGCCGAAGCGGAGCCTGTGGACGCAGCGTTGCTCGACATCGGGCTGCCCGATACGGACGGCTATGAACTCGCCAGGCTGATCCGCCTGAAGGGCGAAGTCCGGCCGGTGCTGATCGCGGTAACGGGCTACGGCCAGGCGGACGATCATCTGCGGGTGCAGGCCGCTGGGTTCGACCATCATCTCGTCAAGCCGGTAGACATTGAATATCTGATGTCGCTGCTCGCGGAGTTGGCGCCGGCTGCGGCATCGCCGCATGCGGACTAACCTGCGCAGATTTGCGCAATTTTTTGCAACGCGGGCTCCCGCCCTCACGAGTTGAACGGCGCTGACGGCGGGCGCCCGATTCCGCCATCTCAATGCAATAACGTCGCTAGGGCGACTCGCTGCATGAAACGCCGGCGGCGCGTGGCGGTCCAATTCACCTACGAATTGGAGCATTGCGCCAAGGGAGTTTATGACTCACACGAGGTTTCGCGCGCGCGACATCCGGCGCCTGCTGGTCGCGCTCGTGCTCGGCGGATCGGCCATGTCGATCACGAATCAGGCGTGCGCCGTCTACGCGATCGCACAATATGGCGAGCCCAAATATCCGGCGGACTTCAAGCATTTCGATTACGTGAACCCCGACGCACCCCGCGACGGCACGCTTGTTCTCGCGAACCCCGATCGCCTGACGAGCTTCGATAAATTCAATCCATTCACGCTGCGCGGCAATCCGGCGCCCGGACTCGGGCTAATGTTCGAGAGCCTGACCACCGGCAGTTCCGACGAAGTCGCGAGCGCGTATTGCCTGCTCGCCGACGACATGGACGTGGCGCCAGATGGCCTTTCGACCACCTTCCACATCAATCCGCAAGCGCGCTTTTCAAATGGCGACGCGGTCACTGCCGAGGACGTCAAGTTCTCGTTCGACACGCTGAAGAGTCCGCAGGCTCTGCCGCAGTTCTCGGTGTACTTCGCGCAGATCGCGCGGGCCGTGGTCGTCAACCGCCTCACGATCCGTTTCGACTACAAGGTTGCGACGCGCGAAATGCCGCTGCTCGCAGGCGGAATCCCGGTGTTTTCGCGCAAGTGGGGCATGAGGCCGGACGGCACGCGCATTCCTTTCGATCAACTCGCGTTCGAGAAGCCGATAGCGAGCGGAGATTATCTGATCGACAAATACGACAACGGCCGCACCATCAGTTACAGGCGGAACCCCAATTACTGGGGCGCCTCGCTGCCGGTGCGCGTGGGCACGCACAACTTTGCGCGCATCGACTACAAGCTGTATTCCGACGCAGTCGCGAAGCTGGAGGCGTTCAGGGCAGGCGAGTACGACGTGCTGGTCGAGAACGTCGCGCAGAGTTGGGTGCGGCGCGACGTCGGCAAGCGCTTTGACAACGGCGAGCTGATCAAGCGCGAGTTTCCTCACCACAACGGCGTCGGCATGCAAGCCTTCTTCATCAATTTGCGACGGCCGATTTTCCGCGACGTGCGGGTACGTCAGGCACTCGATCTCGCGCTCGACTTCCAGTGGCTCAACCGTCAGCTGTTTTTCGATCAGTACAAGCGCACTGGCAGCTTCTTCGCCAACACGGACTTGCAGGCGACCGGTAAGCCAGGCGAAGGCGAGCTAGCGATTCTGGAGCCTTTGCGCGGACAGCTAGACCCGGCCGTGTTCGGCGAGATGCCGCAACAGCCCGACATCGATCCGCCCGGTTCGCTGCGCGCCAATCTCGTCAAGGCGCGCCAACTGCTGGCGCAGGCGGGCTGGACTTATCGCAACGGGGCGCTGCGCAACATGAATGGGCAGCCGTTCGTGTTCGAACTTCTTGACGACAGCGGTAGCGGCACGTCAATGGAGCCGGTCGCCGCCGCGTTCGGCCGCAATCTGCAGAAGCTGGGGATTACGATGAATTTCCGCACCGCGGATTTTGCGCTCGTGCAAAAGCGCCTCGACGCGTTCGACTTCGACATGACAACCGTGCGATTGCCCGATGTCCAGGTGCCGGGTACCGAACAGCTTTCGCGTTTCGGCAGCAAGTATGCGGATCAGCAGGGTTCCGACAATCTGGCCGGCGTGAAGTCGCCGGCTATCGATGCCATTCTGCGACGAGTGGTATCGGCGCAAACGCATCAGGAACTTGCCGACGCGACACACGCGCTCGACCGGGTATTGATGAATGGGTACTACGTGATCCCGCACTGGTATTCCGCAAGTCACCGCATCGCATATAGTCGCGACCTCGGCTATCCCGCGAAGCTTCCGCTATATTTCGCCGCCGACGAATGGGTGCTGTCGACATGGTGGAAAAAGAGTTCGGCCAATGCGAGATAGAGCGCAATAGTCAGTGGCCCATTAGCCGCTTTCTCATGCTCGCGGGGAGCATCCATTAATAGATGCCCTCGCGAATTAACACCCGTTTCCTTAACGGTCGAGCTGCTGAATGCCCGCAAGCCGCCACGCCTGGTCGCCCTGTACGCTGCGAACAATGTTCCACACCTCCTGGAACGGCTGGGCAGCCGCTGCGCCGTCTTCACGCATCTGGCCGTAGAAGCGCACGCTGACGAGCGTCTCGTCCGCGGTGTTTTCCACGCCCAGCACTTCGGCTTCCAGTTGCGGCACTTCCGTACGATTCGGCTCACTGCCGCGGCTTTCCAGATCACGCTTGATTTGCGCGAACATTTCCGGCGTGGTCAATTCGAACAGGTCGCCTTGGTCGTTGCGGTCCCATGCGCCTTGCAGACGCATGAACATGTTTTTCGCCAACGCCACCAACTCGGCCTGATCGAGCCCGAGCGGTTGCACGGGCGCCGTCACCGTGCCCGTTGCTCCGGCCGGATTCGTCGCGGCGCGCTGCATGCCGAAAAAGTTCGTGTCCGGACGCGCGTGACCGGCCTGGTTGTGAAGCGGCGAGCCGTTGGTCTGCGACCGGTTCGCGGCGCCGTGTCCATACGCCAGATCCGGGCGACGCCGATTGGCGATGAACCTGAACAGCATCACGCCGGCAACGACCACGAGACCGATCAGCAGCACGTTCGACAGCATTTGCGCGAGCCCCGCGCCCAGGCCAAGTGACGACAGCAGCGCGGCAATACCAAAGCCGGCGGCGAGGCCTGCCAGCGGACCAAGCCAGCGGTTGCGCGCCGGCGTGGCGGCCGGCGCCTGCGCGGCCTGTTGCGCCGGTTGAGCTTGCTGGCTTCGTTGCGCCGGAGCGGACGGCGACGCCATCTGCGACTGGCGCCCAATGCTTTGACTGCCGCCCACGCGCTTCGCTTGCGCGTCGTTGGCCGCGAGCGCGCCAAGCGCGAGCACGCCCGCGAGACCGAGCGCTACGGTGCCGCGTGTCACCTTGCCGGCAACGCGCCGCAAGCGATCGATAGTTTGCGTATACATATGAACCTCTCTTGATGTGTCAGGGGCCGCCCGCGCCGCGCGTCACCTTTTCGCGGCTACCTTACGGACAGTAAAATTTTTCGTCGTTAAACTTGCCATCGGCCAGCCTGCATTCCGCCATGTGCGGACTGCGAACTGTTGCCGTGAATGTAGTGCTCCAGCTGCTGGATCGTGTGTTCCTGCTCCGACATCTGGCTCTTGATGAGGTCGCCGATCGACACCATTCCAATCACCTGCCCCGCGGCGATCACAGGCAGATACCGTATGCGGTGGCCGGTCATGATTGCCATGCACTCCTCGGTCGTCTGCTCCGGGCCGACGTAGCGCACCGCCGTCGACATGATGTCGCGAACCGGCGTATTACGCGACGAACGGTCCATTAGAACGATCTTGCGCGCGTAATCGCGCTCCGTGACGATGCCGGCAATGCGCCCTTCGTGCGCCACGATCAGCGCGCCAACCTGCCGGTGAGCCATGATCGCAATCGCGTCGTACACCGACGCCGACGCTTCGATCGACCAGACTGTCTGGGACGCTTTCGAACGCAGAAACTGTGCAACGGATGCCATAAGTCACCTCTGTCAGCTCTAATTGCCGCCCGCTAACGCCTCGGGCCGAGCCTTGAATCTAACCGAATGGGAGACAACGGAAAATTCGTATTTTTGTTGCTGATCATTCGAAAAAACCGTAACGTCGTTCGATTGACGGAGGGAGCGTGAACTTCAAGCATCTGTACTACTTCTGGGTCGCGGCACACGCGGGTGGCATCGTCCGTGCCGGTGAGCAACTTCACATCACGCCGCAAACGCTGAGCGGGCAGATCAAACTGCTCGAGGAAGCGCTGGATAAAAAGCTTTTCAAGAAGAGCGGGCGCACGCTCGAACTAACTGATGCGGGCCGGCTGGCGCTCGACTACGCCGACGAGATTTTCTCGCTAGGCTCCGAGCTGGAAAGCGCGGTGCGGCGCGAGCAGGAGGTCGGCACGCAATCCAGGTTTCGCGTCGGCATTGCGGACTCGGTGCCCAAGGCGATTGCGTACCGGCTGCTCGAACCCGCGCTGAGCGCGCCCGCTTCGCTGCGCGTGATCTGCCACGAAGGCAAGCTGCACGCGCTGCTCGCTCAACTGGCCGTGCACCGCCTTGACCTGATCATCGCGGACGCGCCCATTCCCGCCGACGTCAATATCAAGGCGTTTAATCACCCGCTCGGCCGCTCTACCCTGAGCTGCTTTGGCGCTGACGCGCTGCTGCAGGGCGTGCGGAAGCGCTTTCCCATGTCGCTCGGCCAGTTGCCGCTTCTGCTGCCAGGCACCGAATCGGCGGTGCGCCGCAAACTGGATCACTGGCTCGCGTCGCGTGCCATCTCACCGCGCATCGTCGGCGAGTTCGACGATAGCGCGATGGCACTCGCGTTCGGACGCGAAGGCCGCGGCCTGCTCTTCGCGCCGACGGTGCTGGAGAACCAGTTGCAGGCCGAACACAAACTCACTTCCGTCGGGCAAATCAACACCATCGTCGAGGAATTCTTCGCGATCTCGATCGAACGTCGCATTAGTCACCCGGCTGTCGCGACGATCATCGACGCCGCGCGCAGCGAACTGTTCAATGCGTAGCGTCGCGCGCCGTGCGCGCGAACACCGTGACCACCGCGCAACTATTTGATTTGTTTGGTGCGCGGTGCCGACACACCCGTCTGGCCAGGGATAAAGAATCCGCTTCGACAGCCGTTATGCGAACTATGGCGCTGCCTGGCAAGCGCTCCTATCTCTCGCGCTCAACGAACCGTCGAATCCAATAAATGAACCGTCTGACATTGAAACAGAAGTTATGGGTGCCCCTGCTGCTTTGCTGGGCGGCGCTGCTGATCGTCACCGTAGTGAACGCGTTCGAAGCACGTAGCGCACAAATGGACGCACGGCGTTCGGCACTGGCCGATGTGACCGACATGGCGGCCTCGATTGTCGCCGACTACGCGAAGCAGGCGGACGCCGGCAAGCTTTCCGTCGACGAAGCGAAACAGCAAGCCATTGCCCGCGTCAATGCGCAGCGCTACGGCACCTCGGGCTACGTGACGATTGTGCGCAGCGACTCGGTGATGGTCGCGCACCCGATGAGCCCGCAACTCAACGGCAAGGACATGAGCGGCTTTCGCGACGCCAAGGGCAATGCGCTGTATCACGACATCGCCGCCGCGGGCGGTTCGGCCACCGGCGCCGGCTATCTGCGTTACTGGTGGCCGAAGCCCGGCGACACGAAGCCGAGCGAGAAGATCGGCTACGTGAAGCGCTTCGCGCCGTGGAACTGGGACTTCATCGCCGGCGCTTACATGGACGACATTCAGGCGGAGTTCTACGCCACGCTGCTGCGCTCGGGCGGCATGTTGCTGGTGCTGGGCGTAGTCGTGTCCTTTGTCGCGTCGCGCGTGGTGCGCAACGTGTCGCGCTCGATCGGCGGCGAACCGTCGGCTGCGGCGGAAATCGCCACGCGCATCGCACGCGGCGATCTCGCAACACGTATCGATTTGCGCCGCGACGACACCTCCAGCCTGCTGTTCTCGTTGCGTGAAATGCGCGATCAGCTTGCAGCCACCGTCGCACGCATCAAGAATTCGGCCGAAACGATCACGGTCGCCTCGAAGGAAATCGCCGCGGGCAATCTGGACCTGTCAAGCCGTACCGAAGAACAGGCCGCGTCGTTGCAACAAACCGCCGCCAGCATGGACGAGCTCACCAAGACCGTCACGCAGAACGCGGGCAACGCAGCAACTGCATCGGAACTGGCAAAGGACGCATCGAGCATCGCCGCGCGCGGCGGCGAAGTCGTCAACGACGTCGTTCAGAAGATGGCCGGCATCACGGACAGCTCACGCAAGATCGGCGAGATCATCAGCGTGATCGAAGGCATTGCGTTCCAGACGAATATTCTCGCGCTCAACGCAGCCGTGGAAGCAGCACGCGCGGGTGAGGAAGGCCGCGGCTTTGCGGTCGTCGCCGGTGAAGTCCGCAATCTCGCGCAGCGCAGCGCGACAGCCGCGAAAGAGATCAAGGTGTTGATCGACCAGTCGGTCGAGCAGGTCGGCGAGGGTTCGACGTTAGCCGGGAAGGCCGGCAGTACGATTGGCGAGGTGGTAGAGGCGGTGGGCCGCGTCACGGCGATCATGAACGAAATCGCGGCGGCGTCGAATGAACAGAGTTCCGGCATCGGCGAAGTGAACCTCGCGATTCGCCAGATGGACGACGTCACGCAGCGCAATGCCGCACTGGTCGAACAGGCTGCAGCCGCGGCAGGTTCGCTCGATGAGCAGACCGAGCAGTTGCGCGAGGCTGTCGCGGTGTTCAAAGTCGGCCAGCCTGCCTGATCCGGCTGTTGCGTTCAAACGGAACGCGCATAAAAAAAGGTGCCGCGAACGGCACCTTTTTGTACAACAAGCAGCTTCTGTTGAAGCTTAGAAGCGGTGACGCAGACCGACCGTAGCAGCCGTCTGGTTCTTCGACGACGACGGAGCTTGCGTGATGTCGCCGCTGTAGATCGAAGCGACACCGCCGTCGCCCATTGCGTGCTGGTACACGGCTTGAGCGTAGACGTCCGTACGACGCGACAGAGCGTAGTCAGCTTGCAGGCCGATCTGGTGGTAACGAACCGACGTCGAGCCACCGTTTGCGGCAGTGCCATAGCCCTTGCCGTCGGTGAACGTGTACGCCACGCCCAGGCCGAGAGCCGGGGTCAGGTTGTACTTGCCGTTGACTTCGTAGTTGTTAGCGCGCAGCGATTGCTGAACGCCTGCAACGTTGTCGATACGCGATTGCGTCCATGCCAGACCGACAGTTGCCGGGCCGAAAGCGTACGAACCTGCTGCACCGAATTCACGCTGACGGAAGTTGCCCGTTGCGCCCAGGAAGCCGCCGTCGGTCGCGCCGCCGTTGCTAGCCGTGCCAGCAGCGTTCGTTGCGCCCGGGTTGTTCTGCTGTGCGTAAGCAGCGCCCAAACGCAGACCTTGCCACTGGTAAGCAGCACCGAGGCTGTATTCGCGGTTGTTTGCGAATGCGCCAGCCTGGTTCGAGAAGCCGTACGTGCCGCCGAACGTGAAGCCAGCGTAGTTAGCGCTCGAGTACTTGACCGAGTTGTTAACTGCGAAGCCGCCGTTCGTGTTCAGGTTGTCGTTGTTGAACGGGTGCGCGAAGTACGTGCCGCCCCAGCTGCCCGTTGCAGTCAGCGGTGCCAGGAAGTCTTGCGCTGCGTCGTATTGACGGCCCAGCGTGACCGAACCGAATTGCGCGCTCGACAGACCGACGAATGCCTGACGGTTGAACATGCCGTTGTTGTTAGCGAAACGGCCGTTGTTGACGTTAAAGCCGCTTTCCAACGTGAAGATTGCCTTCAGGCCGCCACCCAGGTCTTCCGAACCGCGCAGACCGAAACGGCTCTGGTCGATGCCGCCGCTGCCGGCTGCCCACTTCGAGTTGTGAGCAACGTTGCTCGTGTAGGTCACGCCAGCGTCCAGCAGACCGTACAGGGTGACGCTGCTTTGTGCGTGAGCGACGGAAGCGAACGATGCGGCAACCGCAACGACGATAAGACTCTTTTTCATGCGTGGGACTCCTGTTCGATAAATTTTCGCGGGGGAGCGGGACCAGCCTCGGTAGTACGCGAACGCGCCACCGCCCTTATCGCCGAACCGTTCTGGCCCGGCTGGGGCACCCTCTAAACGAAGCGTGAGTGTAGGGGGCCACCCGGACAACGGACGCCCGCAATTCGCACAACACGGTCTTGCCGATTTGGCAATAATCGATTGCCCTTAGGGGCTAAGTCTTTGTTTTTGGGAAAGTTATCGCAATGAGGGTCAGGCCATCGACCTGCTCCGGACATAAATTATTTGCAACTTTTCAATAACTAAAGTTGTGCGAATGCAACAGCCTGTAATACGGCCGAAGTAATGCGCGGCGTAGAAAAGCGCACTTCCGGAATGAATAGTTGATGATTAATTGCGCAGTGTGGGCGTCATTACGGGCGCGGGATCAATCATTTGAAAAGGCGGGGAACTTAATTGACTGGATATAGTCGCTTTAATCCACGCCTATTCGCGATAACCGGTTATCGCGGCATTCAGCGACTTTAATCAACGTGATTATTTGCGTGAACTGCTGGCGCCGTGAGCAACCGGAGAACGTTGGCCGCAGCGCTTCCGGCCGAGCCAATGAAAAGCCGCGCTTCGGGCGGTCGTGGGGAAAGTGCGGCACAAATGCCGCATAAATACGTATTGATGGCTAGTAAGTGAAGCCTTCAGCACGGGCGTGTCCGGAGGTGAACTGCGACGCCGACCGCCGCGTGACCCACCCTGTGCTGAAAGCGGACGGCAATGCATCGAACAGCCTTCCATCTACATTAACGGCACGACCGTGCGCCTTTTTACACGTAGATTCCCTAATTCCAGCAGTGCTGTTGCCATGCTCTGCGGCGGCTGGCGAGACTGCCTTAGAGTGCCTTGTCGTCGGGAGCGCTGCCTGGGGTCAGCGGGTCCGTGTCTGGCGGCGTGCCGGGCAGCGGGCGCGGCTGCTCTTCTGGCGCGTCGAGCGGCTGATTCGAAGGGTCGGCTACGGGATCGACGGTCGGATCGGTTTGCATGACAGGCTCCTGTGGACGGGAAGGACTCCCGCCGACAGCATCGCAACCGTTATTCCCGCGAACGGCGCTCGCAGCGCGTGCTGCCGCACCCATGCGCGACGATGTAGAAACCGCCGAAGCCACAAGTGAAATTTTCACAAGGCGTCAGTGCGGCGTCCCACATACATCAATGACGGTCCGGCCCGCGCTGCGAGGAATCGCCGGCGGCGCCAGTAAGAAACGGCTCCAGCCCGAATAGCCACGCGAAGCAGAACGTCACCGCCGGCAGCAGCCCGATCTGGCGGTGAGCCGCGCCCTCGCTCACGCCTGCGAGGGGAGTCGCGAGCAGCGGTTGCGACTGGGGAAACTCGGTAGCAGTCTGGTCAGGTTGCATGGTTGTTCTCGTTATCGAAGCTGAGTGGACACAAGGGCATCGAGCGCTGAGCAAACCGTGTGCCTGCTGCCGCGTTGCATTTTGTGCGGCTTTTAGCAACAGCCGGTGATGGTCAGTGTTTACCCGTCCACCTGCTTTTCGAGCTTGCACCTGCCAGCGAGGCGACACAAAATGTAAGCGCTATCATCAATCCCCCGGCCGCCGTAAGAGCTCCCGTCGTAAAAACTGCGAACGCTTGCGTTTCAAATGTAAGCGCTAACAGTAGAGTTGGTGGTCTGCAGTTTGAAGGTACGCAAGGGATCAAGCGCCGATCTCCACCACGAAGGTGGCATACCCCCGCCAGCGCCCGCTTGAATCGCCGCACAACTCACGGTCGCCCGACATCGCATCGGTGCGCCCCGCCTGAATCGCAACATGAAACGGAGACAACGATCATGAGCGCAACCTCGAGTCACGAGCAGCCCCCGCCGAAAATCCGCCGCGCCCAGGTCGTGGCGCTCACGCTGCTGATGGTGAGCGGCATCGTCAACTATCTTGACCGCGGAACGCTCGCCGTCGCCAATCCGTTGATCCGTCACGACATGGGCCTGACGCTCGGGCAAATGGGACTGCTGCTGTCCGCATTCTCGTGGAGCTATGCGCTCTTCCAGTTGCCGGTAGGCGGCCTTGTCGACCGGATAGGACCGCGCAAACTTCTCGGCATGGGGTTGATCGTGTGGTCGCTCGCGCAGGCCGCGGGCGGCTTCGTCTCAACGTTCGGCTGGTTCGTGCTTGCGCGGATCCTGCTCGGCATCGGCGAAGCGCCTCAATTTCCGTCGGCAGCCCGCGTGGTCAGCAACTGGTTTCCGTTGCGCGAACGCGGCAAGCCGACCGGCATCTTCAATTCGGCGTCACCGCTCGGAACCGCGCTCGCGCCGCTCTGCCTGTCGGTGCTCGTCGTGAACTTCCACTGGCGATGGGCATTCATCGCGACCGGCGCGGCCGGTCTGATCGTTGCAGCCGTATGGTTTGCGGTTTATCGCGACCCGGTCAAGGCGACCATGAGCGAGGCGGAGCGCCGCTATCTGGAAGGCGACGAAGCGGACCGTAAGCCTGCACCGGCCGTCACGTTCGCCGAATGGCGCTCGCTGTTCTCGCACGGCACCACGTGGGGCATGCTGATCGGCTTTTTCGGCTCCGTTTATCTGAACTGGGTCTATCTGACATGGCTGCCAGGCTATCTGACCATGGAGCGTCACATGAGCCTGATGCACACCGGCGTCGCCGCGTCGGTGCCGTTTTTCTGCGGTTTCCTCGGCTCGCTCACGGCCGGCTGGTTTTCCGATCTCATCACGAGCCGCAGCGCGAGCCCGGTGGCGAGCCGCCGTAACGCCGTGGTCATTGCAATGCTGGGCATGGTCGCGTTCACGATTCCGGCCGCGCTTGTGGAGAGCAACGTGCTGGCAATCGTGTGTATCTCGGTCGTGATCTTTCTCGCCAACGCCGCATCCGCGAGTTCGTGGGCGCTCGCGACAGCAGCCGCGCCGCCGAACCGCGTCGGCTCGCTCGGCGCGATTCAGAATTTCGGCGGCTTTCTCGGCGGCGCACTCGCGCCGATTTTCACCGGCTATATCGCGCAGACGTGGTCGTTCGTGCCGGCCTTGCTGACAGCCGCGGGCATCGCGTTTATCGGCGCGATGAGTTATCTGCTGCTGGTGCGCAAGCCGATCGCCGACACGCCCGCCACGAACGAGACGATCCAGGCACCGGCATGAACCGTTCGCCTCTCGCCCGTCCAATCAAATTCTTCTGGAGCACAACAACATGACAATCGCGAAGCCACCCACCGTGTCAATTGAAGGGATTGTTCCCGTGATGCTGACGCCGTTCGACGACTCGGGCGCGATCGACTACGCCGGCCTTGAACGTCTGATCGAATGGTATCTCGCGCAGGGATCGGACGCGCTTTTTGCGGTCGCGCAGTCGAGCGAGATGCAGTTTCTTACGCTCGCCGAGCGCGGCGCTCTTGGACGATTCGTCGTCGAGAAGGTCGCCGGGCGAATCCCTGTCGTGGTGTCCGGCCACATCAGCGACGATCCGGACGCGCAAGCCGAAGAACTGAACGTTGCGGCAGCGACGGGCGCACAAGCCATTGTGTTAGTCACCAACCGGCTCGATCCCGCGCGCGAGGGCATGCAGGCATTCGCCGCGAATCTGAAGCGATTGCTCGCGCGTCTTCCGTCCGACCTGCCGCTCGGCCTGTACGAGTGCCCCGCACCGTATCGACGACTTCTTTCGGATGACGAACTAAAACTATGCATCGACACTGGCCGCTTCATCATGCTGAAGGACGTGAGCTGCGATCTCGCGACCGTGAAGCGCCGCGTCGCGCTGGCGCAAGGCTCGCCGCTGAAGATCCTCAACGCCAACGCGGCGATTGCGTGGGACGCGATGAAAGCCGGTTCGGCAGGCTTTAACGGCGTGTTCACCAACTTTCATACTGACCTGTACAAATGGCTGCGCAACGACGCGACCCGGGACCCTGCCCTCGCAGATGAACTCGCGACGTTCCTCGTGCTCGCCGCCGTCTCCGAATCGCTCGGCTATCCCGCGCTTGCGAAGATGTACCACCAGCGCATCGGCACGTTCAATTCGATTCGCTGCCGCGTAATCGACTACGACGTCCGCGAACGGTTCTGGGCGCTGGATGCGATACTCGACAAGATCGTGGCCGGCACCGAGCATTTCCGCGCTCGCATCGCAGCACTGGATTCGAGCCGCTAGCGATAACCCGTGCCTCGGGCGATCGTCGCGGCTACGCCAAGAGTGACGCAACGGTAAGATGTCAGGCTTCCAGCTTCACCCCGCACTCCGAACTCATGTCCGACACGCCCGACACACCAGACACAACCGGCTTCGCCGCTACAGCCCGAACTCAGACGAGCCGCGTGCGCCGCGGGACGGGCCGCACGGTGTTGTCGGATGTCGCGAAGCTGGCGGGCGTATCGACGGCGACCGTATCGCGCGTCTACAACGAGCCGGAGAAAGTATCGGCTGTGGTGCGCGAGCGCGTCGAACAGGCGGCGCTCGCGCTGAACTGGTTTCCCAACGCCGCGGGGCGCGCGCTTGCGTCTACGCGCAGCCACATCGCCGGCATCATCATTCCCACGCTCGACGACCAGGTGTTCGCCTCGCAGGTAAGCGGCATGCAAGCCGCGTTTGCGACGCGCGGCATTACGCTCGTTCTCGGCTGCTCGAACTACGATCCCACGCAAGCGCTCGTGCAGGTGCGCGCGATGCTCGCGCGAGGCGTCGAGGCAATGGCAATCGTGGGTGAGGCGCATCCGCCAGAACTTTTCGACGCGTTGCGGCTCTACCGCGTGCCGTATGCGGTGACGTACGCGTACCGCAAAGAGAGTCCGCACGTCTGCATCGGCTTCGACAATTTCGCGGCGTATGTGCAAATGACCGAACATCTGATCGCCCTCGGTCATCGCTCATTCGCGGTGTGCATCCAGCCGACGCGCGACAACGACCGGGTGCAGGCGCGCGTCGCCGGTATTCGGGCGGCGCTCGAACGGCACGGCCTCGCGGTGCGACCCGAACACATGTGCGACGGGGAATCGACAATCGCATTCGGGCGCCGCAGTCTGCGCTCCATCTGGCAAGCGGCGAGCGAACGCCCGACTGCTCTTATCTGCGGCAACGATCACATCGCGCTTGGCGTGCTGCGCGAAGCGGAAGAACTCGGCATCGCCATACCGCGAGAGCTATCAGTAACGGGTTTCGACGATCTCGAGATATCCAGAGAGATTCACCCCACGCTCACCACGATGCGCGTGGATACGCGTGAGATCGGACAACTCACCGCGCAATATCTGCTCGACATGCTAGACGGAAAGCGGGCGCAACGCGGTCAAGAAGTGCACGCGCTACTGCAGGTCAGAGAGTCGACGGGGCCGGCGTCACGATAAGACAACGTTGCGTGCCGCCGTGTCGTATGCGCGCCGCAAGCGCTTTGCGCCTTCTTCGATATCGGCAATACCCGGCGCCGCAAACGACAAACGCAACGACGCAGGGTCGATCCTGTCCGCGAAAAATGCCTTGCCCGGCACGAACATGACCTTGTTCTCGATAGCGTGCTGTAGAAGCGCAGAGGCGTCGATGCCTTCGATACGCGCCCAGACAAACATGCCGCCGTCAGGCCGATGAAACTGGAGCGTATCGCCAAACTGCGAGCGCAGTGCTTCGCATAGCGCCTCGCATTTGCGCCCGTACATTTCGGTGATGCGCGGCAGGTGTCGTTCGAGCGCACCGTCGGCCAGATATTCGGCGGCAATGGCCTGCGTCCACGGCGCACTGCACAGGTCGACGGTCTGCTTTGCAATCACACAACGGCGCGTGATTTCGGCCGGTGCGATTGTCCAACCTACGCGCAGTCCAGGCGCGACGATCTTCGAAAGGCTTGCGAAATGCACGACCCAGTCACGTGAGCCCTCTACTTCGGCCGCAAGGGAGATGATCGACGGAACCGCGACTCCGGAAAAGCGCAGATCGCCGTACGGGTCGTCTTCGACAATAAGAAATTTGTATTGCACCGCAAGCTTCAGCAAGGCGATGCGGCGCTCCCGCGTGATGGTTGCGCCGGTCGGATTGGCAAACGTCGGAACCGTATAGAGCAGCTTCGGGCGCGCAACCCTACCCGACGCCAGAAGCTCGGCGAGATGGTCGACGTCGAGGCCGTGCGCATCCACCGGCACGGTAACGATTTTCGCCTGCTGAAGCTTCAGTGCCTGAAGCGTTGCCGGATACGCAGGCTGTTCGGTGAACACGACATCGCCCGGGCTCACCAGCACGCGAAGCAGCAGGTCGAGCCCCTGCTGGGAGCCCGTAGTCACCAGCATTTCGTTCAACGCGCATGGCACGCCACGACGCGCCATCAGGCTTATGAGCTCGTGCTTCAGACGCGGCAAACCGTCGGTCGGCCCGTACTGCAAACAGGAGTTCGGGTCCTGATATGCGCGAGCTTCGGCCTGCTGCAAACCGTCGACATCGAACAGATCGCTAGCCGGATAGCCGCCCGCGAACGAAATCATGCCTGGCTCACCCAGATACTTGAACAGTTCACGAATCGGAGAGCCCGAAGGATTCTGGAAAGGAGCGGTGAATTCGTACATGTTTTCGGCGGCTGACCCTAGGTCGTCACGCATTATTCGTGGTCGCCTACACCACGTTTTTTTCCACGATGGGGCGGTTTTCGAGCAGACGGTCCCAGTTCAGCGAAGAGAGATCGAGCGACACGTAGCGTCCCTTCAGAATCAGTTCGCTTACGCCGCGGCCCGTTGCGGGGCCTTGCTGAAGACCATGTCCGCTGTACCCGTTCGCGAACACGCAGTTTTCGATTTGCGGGTGATAGCCGATGATCGCGTTGTGGTCGAATACGTTGTACTCGTAATAGCCTGACCAGCAGTTCGCGACACGCAGCGCTTCGAACTCGGGCACACGATGCGCAAGCGTCGGCCAGATGACGTCGTCGAAAAGGCGGTGATCTACCTCGTCGAGCGGCAGATCGTCAGGATCGTTATCCGCGCCCGGCGATGTGCCGCAAATGTAGGTCTTCCCTTCCGGCCGGAAATAGACGCCGGTCGGATCGATCAGCAACGGACAGTCTGCGAGGCGAGCCGGAGACGACACATTGAAAATGCTGCGACGGCGAGCAAAGACCGGAATGTCGATGTCCATCATGCCGGCAATCTTCCGCGCCCATGCGCCTGCCGCGTTCACGACCGTATCGCAGGCGAAGCGCTCGCCATTGCTGGCGATGACGTGCGTGATCTTGCGGCCCTCGCGAACGACACCGGTTACATCGGCGGCAATGTAGCGCGCGCCGAGCGACTGCGCTTTCTTGCGAAGCGCCTGCACGAGGCCATAGCCGTCGAACCATCCTTCGCCGCTCTCCCCGAAGGCGCCCGACGTGAGGTCGGCCACATTCAGCCAGGGGAACCTGGCTTTCAGCGCTTGCTGGTCCATCAGATTGATGTCCGCGCCAAGGCTCTTCTGCAACGCGTGATTTTCGCGCAGCGTTGCGTCGCCGGCGGCCGTGGCGAGGAACAGGTAACCGCCTTCATGCAAATCGATCGAGGGCTTGCTACCGTCCACTTCAAGAAGCTCGCCGATATTGCGCAGAAAGTCGATACCGTACAGCGACATCTGAATCGATAACGGCGTGGAGAACTGCTGCCGGATCGAAGCGGCCGATAATGCCGACGACGACTTCGCGTAGCTCGGATCACGTTCGATCACGGACACGGAAACCGTCGGATCAGAAGCGCGCAAGAAGTAAGCAATAGAACTGCCGATAACGCCGCCACCGACAATAACGACTTGTGAACTCACGACTCGCTCCAGGTTGCACATGACCGGGCTGCCCCGGAAAGGGCCCGCCGGGATACAGTGACCGACTTGTCCGGCAGGGCCGCAACGACAGCTCGCGTAAAAAACGGCTGTGGTTAAACAGCCGTGTACGTGCAGCGCAAAACGCTCAGCCGATGTTGAAATCGATGCCCTGAGCGAGCGGCAGTGCCGACGAATAGTTGACGGTGTTGGTCGCGCGCCGCATATAAGCTTTCCACGAGTCGGAGCCCGATTCGCGACCGCCGCCCGTTTCCTTCTCGCCGCCGAATGCGCCGCCAATTTCCGCGCCGCTCGGTCCGATATTCACGTTCGCGATACCGCAGTCGCTGCCCGACGCCGACAGGAAGCGCTCCGCTTCACGCAGGTCAGTCGTGAAGACACATGACGAAAGACCATGAACCGCTGCGTTGTTTCCGCCGATCGCGTCGTCGAAGTCGCTGTACTTCAGCACGTAGAGAATCGGGGCGAACGTTTCCTTCAGCACGACCGACGTTTGCGAAGGCATTTCGACGATGGCCGGACGAACGTAGAAGCCCTTCTCATTGCCGGCAACCGCATGACGTTCGCCGCCGAACACCTTGCCGCCTTCGCTCTTTGCCTGTTCGAGCGCCGCTTGCATGCGGTTGAACGACTGCTCGTCGATCAGCGGTCCCATCAGCACGCCCTGCTCCAGCGGATTGCCGATCACCACCTTGCTGTATAGCGCCTTCAAACGTTCGACGGCCTTGTCGTACACGCTTTCGTGAACGAACAGGCGGCGCAGCGACGTGCAGCGCTGACCGGCCGTGCCGACCGCAGAAAAGACGATACCGCGCAGCGCCAGTTCCATATCGGCGCTGCCGGAGACGATGCCCGCATTATTGCCGCCGAGTTCGAGAATCGAGCGGCCAAAACGGCGCGCCACTTCGACGCCGACCGCGCGGCCCATTTCCGTGCTCCCCGTCGCGCTCACGATGTTGGAACGCGGGTCGGCAACCAGCTTGGCGCCGACCTCGCGGCCACCGTTCACGACGCTCGTCAGGCCTTCGGGAGCGTCGCCGAATTCCTTCAACGCGTCTTGCAGGATCTTGTCGACTGCCAGCGCGGTGAGCGGTGTCTTTTCCGATGGTTTCCAGACGACCGCATTGCCGCACACCAGCGCGAGCGCGGCATTCCACGACCACACGGCTGCGGGAAAGTTGAACGCGGAAATGACCGTGCACACGCCGAGCGGATGCCAAGTTTCAGCCATGCGATGGCCCGGACGCTCCGACGCGATCGTCAAGCCGTAAAGCTGACGCGACAGGCCGACCGCGAAATCGCAGATGTCGATCATTTCCTGCACTTCGCCGAGGCCTTCCTGAAGGATCTTGCCGGTCTCGAGCGTGATGATGCTGCCGAGCGCATGCTTCTGCTCGCGCAGCTTGTTACCCAGCAGACGCACCAGTTCTCCGCGGCGCGGCGCCGGCACGTTGCGCCAGCTTGCGTAAGCCTTCTGGGCGCTGGCCAGCGCGGCGTCGACCTCGGCGACCGTCCGGCTCGCCACGCGGCCGATGAGTTCGCCGTTGATCGGCGAATGGACGGCAATGTCGCCCGCTTCGGCGAGATGGGAAATGCCGAGTTCCGAGAGAATGGCGGATGCTTTCACGATTGAGACCTCTTTGAATTTCCAATACGAAATTTTGGTACGTTCGGAAACTATACACGCGCGGGTTTTTGCCGGCAACATCAACCACTTCCGCTGCCGCCGCGCGCTCGCAAGCGTCATTTCTGATAGGAAATGCGGCCTGCATTCGAATCGGAACGCCTTATCAGCATGAGCCACCGGCCTGAATCACCGGCCGGAGACACACCTACTGCGCCGCGTTCGCGGTCATTTTGAAAATGCCTTGCGCATTACCGGCGTCGAAACGCAGGTCCGTGACCCAGCTACGCGATGCCGGATCGAAAGTGCGCTTGCGAGTAATGAATTCATAGAAGGAGCCAGGCACAGTACGCGTGACGAGCTTGTTGCCAGTGGACCTGAATTGACGCTCGACCGTATCAGCGCGATAGGCGGTCTGGAAGACGCGGCCCGAGCGCGAGCGCTCGACTTCGGGCTTCATGGGCCGGCCCTTGCCCTTCTCTTCGTCCGACAGCGTGAACACGTCTTCCACGCGATCCGTCGCGTGATTGAAGGCGTTGCCTTCGGTAGCGATCCACGCCATTTCCGCTGATTCGCGCAACAGGACTTCGTAGTCCGCCTCGCTCGGCAGAGCGTGCTGGCGAGCGAACGCGCCGACAATGACCGGCAGCAACTTGTGAGCTGCGTCGATAGCAAGCGAGCCTTCACGCTCCAGTTCCCAGAGTTGCGAAACGGCGAGCGGCGTCAACGGATCTTTCGACGAATGGACCACGTTAGTGACTGCCTGCTGGAACTCGCTGGAGAAGCGTTCGGGATGCAACTCGCTCACGAAGAACTGCGCGATTTCATCGGGCGCGTCCTCATGCGCGTACGCACGGCCGGTCATGCCCAGTTTGTCGAGCGGATACCGGCCGTTCAGCCTGAAGCCAAGCGGACGCAGGATGCGAGTGAATGCAGCCTCGCCCGGAGGCAACGCCCCGTTGTTCTCCCACCTCACGGTGCGCAACGCGCCGTGATCGAAGTACACAGAGCCGCCGTTCGCGATTGTTTCGGTCGTATAGGCGCGCCCATTCGGCGAACGCTCCAGTAGATCCTCGAATAAGGCCATGTTCATCGCCTGCGCGAGTTCGGCGCGCGTCACCGTGCCGTCTTCCCAATCCGCCAGTGCGCTCGGAAATCTGAGGGTTGTAAAGAGCGACTCCGTTTTGGCCGGGCCAAGCAGTTTCAGTAACAGGCGTTCAACGTTCGAATTGCGCATCTGCGTTTCTCTCGGGGGCGCGCCGCCGCAGCGGGAAGGTATTTATCGACGGCATACCGGAACTGGTAGCCAGAAGGTAGGCGAAGGGGTAGCCAAGCTTACGTGATTCTCATTATTCAAAGTGTTGCACCCGGCGTAAAGCGAGTTTAAATTGCCACTTGATGACTTTTTGGAATTAACATGCGCAAGTTCAAGGTTCCCGGCACGAGCGCGTTGCTGGCCTTCGAGGCAGCGGCGCGGCACGAAAGCTTCACTCATGCTGCGAAAGAGTTGTCCCTGACGGAGAGCGCCGTTTCGCGGCAGATCCTGACGCTCGAATCGAATCTTGGCGTGCGCCTTTTCGTTCGCTCGAAGCAGCGCGTGATGCTGACTCGCGCCGGGCGTCTGTATGGCACGCAAGTGCGCCGCGCACTTGAGAATCTCGATCGCGACACGCTGTCGATCATTGCGCACGGCAGCGGAGGCGGTTACCTGGAACTCGCGGTGCTTCCCACGTTTGCGTCGCAATGGCTGATTCCGCGAATGAAGGACTTCAACGACCGCAACCCGGACGTTCGAATCAACATGGGTGTTCGCACCGACCCGTTCCCGTTTGAAGAGTCGCATTTCGAGGCCGCCATTCACTATGGCAAGCCGACCTGGCCGGGTACGTCGTCGGACTATCTTTTCGGCGAGGAAGTCGTGCCCGTCTGCGCGCCGTCACTGCTTGCAAAGCCCGTCAGGAGAGCGCACGAATTGCTGAACTACCCGCTTCTCCATTCGACGACGCGCCCCGACGCCTGGTCCCGCTGGTTCGCCAATCTCGGCGTCGAAGATAACGCCACGATGCAAGGCGTCCGGTACGAACTGCATTCCATGCTGATCAGCGCCGCTGCCGCAGGACTCGGCGTGGCCCTCGTTCCAGAATTTTTCGTCGACGAACGGCTGTCGCAACTGGGCCTCGTTATTCCGCTCGCGGCCACCACGGTCGAGGAATCCGCGTATTACCTTGTCTATCCGACAGAGCTAAGTCACGGGAAGCCACTCGAACTCTTCAGAACCTGGCTGATTGAGGAAGCCGGCGCGTATAGCGCGGCAAGGCGCTGACGCGGCGCGTCACTGGCGCCCACGGCATGGCGCTTGCGCAAACCGGAGTGCCGGGCCATGTGCGCGGCACCAGGCGACCTCTTCCCTCTCTGCAGGAGACACCATGAAACTTCTCACGACACAAGACGGCCTGCCGCGGCTGTCATGGGGCCCGATTTTCGCGGGCGTTATTCTTTCGATGATCGTCTATCTGGTCATGAGCGTGCTGGGCACGGCTATCGGCGCGTCGCTGCTCGCGCCGATGTCCAAACCCGACCCGTTGCAAGGCTTCGGCTTCGGCTCCGGCGTGTGGGTAATCATAACGACGGTTCTCGCGGTCTTCGTCGGTTCGTACTACGCAGGACGGTGCGCGCCCGTGCTCGGATGGCTGCATGGCCTGCTAGCATGGGCTGTCATGACGCTGTTCATTCTCTATGGAATGACTTCGCTCATCACGGGAGCGGTCAGCACTGCAGGAAGCGTTGCGGCGACGGGTGCGCAAGTCGGCGCGCAAGTGGGCGCGACCGCGGCCAATCAGGCAGGCGGAGCCAATTCCATCGTTGACACTGCCAAGCAGCAGATGCAGTCGGCCATGGCGTCGGCGGCGTCGATGGCGTCCAGCCCCGAAGCCGGACAACGGGCCCGAGAAACCGCTGACACGGCCGCGCGCGGCGTCGCTCGCGCCAGTTGGTTCTCTTTCGCAGCGCTGATCGTCGGCGCGATTATCGCGATCGTGTCGGGCAGCGCGGGCTTCCGCCATCAGCCGCCGATTGAAGAAAGCGGTGGCTCGGCCGTTGGCCGCAATGCAGTACCGGGCAGCAATCGCGTTGTTTCGCCGCGAAGCAGAGCCTGAACTGCAACTGAAAGAGACGGCATGCGGCCCGCCTCGGGTTGCATGCCGCCGCATGTCGTCGTGCACCGTCGAGTGCAGAGATATGTTTTAAATCGCAAAGGCCGTTGCCACAAATATTTAACATTTGCTGTTGCAAGGAAAAAGACGTTGGATTCCCCTTGCACCTAATGCTGTGTGCATTCTCCCCAAAAAAATTGCCGACCGCTTTAGCCGTCCGTCAATAATCGCCCCCATTGGTTATTTGCCGCATTTGGACTAATGTCTAATAACTCTTGGTTAGACAACAAGAACGAACGTTGCGAGGTGGGGGCATGGTCACTTTAATAGACCTGGAGATCGCGCATCTGGGGCGAGTCATGAGCGCGTCAATGACAGGAGATCTCGCGGGGCCGATCCTGCCGGCCGCCTACTGGCGCCTGCGGCTTCATCGACTACTCGATTCGCAGCACCTTACGAATGCACAATTGCGCTCACTCGACCTTCTCCTGCTGCGACTGGACGAACTCGAAGCGCAAGCTTCGAATAGCACCGCAGCCGGAATTGCAATCAGCATGAGCTAGTCGATGCAGTGCCGCGATAAGCCTGCAACGGAGAATTTCGAACGCATTTTTCCGATGCAGAGCATAGCTCTGAATCGCGAATTCGCATAAAAGCGTGAGAGGAATTGCGGCTGCCTGCTACGCGAATGCACGCAAAACATTGCTAGTTGCGCGAGCAACGGTTGGCAAGATTTCCTGTGCGCGCAGGTGACCTGGGTCGGCTAACATACAAACCTGACAGATTCAGATCGGGCTGTCCGGTTTGGTGCCCTGCACCTTCACGCTGCTAATTCCAGGAGATAGTTAATGATTAAATCCCGCATATTTCTCGCGTCGATGATGAGCGCGGGTATGCTGGCATCGTCGCTTGTTCTCGCACAACCCCCGCACGACAACCCCGGCAAGGGCGGCGACCACGGTCATGGGGAGAGTCACGGTCACGGGCCTAACCATGGTCATGAATCGAATGGTCATGGCCCCAAGCAGGTGCCACCCGGACACAGCCCCGACGGCCCAGGCAACTCCGCGAACGCGCCCGGACATTGGCGCAAGGGCGATCGCCTGCCTCCCGAATACCGCGACCGTCAGTATGTGATCGACGACTGGCGCGCGTATCGGCTGGCTCCGCCGCCGCGCGGCTATTCGTGGGTCGGCATTGGCGGCGACTATCTGATGGTGCAGATTTCAACGGGAACCGTCCTGCGCGTCGGGCCGTAAGCACCGATTGGTCGGCCGTTGCATCGGCCGGTCATGAAGCAATAATTGCCACGCTCCCGTTGCCGGCGACCGTGGCAATTTCTCCATCAAAACCCGCGCAACGAAGCTGCAATCAACTGGCTCTTCAACCACCCCGCCTCACATCGCAGGCCCGGCACCGGCCACATGCACTCCCTCCACACGTTGCACACGATTGACACGAAGCGCGCAGCAGCTAAAGAACCGTTGACGCGGCGCCGTTATATCAACCACGTATCGTGAGCCGGCGCGACGCACTTGCGCCGTCGCGGACACTCTTCTTTCTGTGCTTTTTGCCATACCCGATGAAATGCGCATAGATACTTGCGCCAAAATTAATTTCGACAGACAACGTCAACAACCAACCTTCATACTCTGTCACTTCTTAGGCGGACTACTCCGACAGCGGAATCGGAAGCTCGTCAGACAGGGAATCGATGCATGACCGCCGTCCTTGCGACGGCCATTTCCGCGTAGCGCCGCACGCGGATCATGTGGAGCTTACTTTGTAATGAGTTATACCCCAGTCGTTCCGTTCGCCACCGACAAGGCCGACTCCGGCTCTTTCGTAGGCGGCGCACCAGCGTTTCGCCAACTGGTCCGGATGATCGATCGGGTTGCTCCCACCGATCATCCGCTGCTTATTTTCGGGCCGACCGGTTCGGGCAAAGAACTCGTTGCGCGCCGTGTTCACGCACACAGCCTGCGCCAGGATCAACCCTTCGTCGACGTCAATTGCGGCGCGATTCCCGAACACCTCGTTGAGGCCGAACTGTTCGGGCACGTCAAGGGCGCATTCACCGGCGCGGGCGAAAACCGCCAGGGGCTTTTCCAGCAAGTTGGCAAGGGCACGCTGCTGCTCGATGAAATCGGCGAATTGCCGCTCGCGCTGCAGCCGAAACTACTGCGCGTACTTGAAACGCGCACATTCCGTCCGCTGGGATCGTCGACCAGCCTGCAGTTTGCCGGACGCGTGGTTGCCGCGACACACCGCGACCTGCGCGAGCTCGCGCGCGCGGGGCTGTTCCGCGAGGATCTGTTCTACCGGCTCGCGGTCTTCGTACTCGCGGTGCCGGGCCTCGAGCAGCGCGTCGAGGATATCCCCGCGCTCGTCAACCACTTCGCGTCACAACACACGCGCCGGCTGGAGTTTGCACCGGCCGCGCTGCGGCGTCTTGCGCAGCACCCGTGGCCTGGTCATATCCGGCAATTGCGCAACCTGGTCAGCCAGTTGAGCGTGCTCGCGGAAAGCACGGTGATCGACGTGGATACGCTCGAGCCGTTTCTCGCCAACGAGACCAGCGGGCCGGTATCGCGCGCGAGTCTCGCCGATATGCTGATGCAGCTCGAAGGCCGCGACAAGCTCAACGCCGCCGAAGATCTGCTGATCGACCGCGCACTCGAACGGACGAGCGGCAACAAGAGTGCGGCCGCCGCGATGCTCGGCGTGGGTCGCAAAACAATCGAACGGCGTCTGAAGTCGCGAGAGGAACATCACCGTGAAGCGCGCAAGTGCCTGGAGCATGCGAGTGCGCTGATCGAAGAATCGAAATTTGCCGAAGCAATTCCGCCGCTGCGCCGCTGTCTCGACGTGCTGCAAACGCCGAACGAACAGGACCCCGTGCGCCGCCTCCAGTTCGACGCCTACCGCCTTCTGGGCATGAGCTTGCGCAGCGTGCACGGCTGGCTGTACGCGGAAGCCACGGCCTGCTACGCCGCAGCGCTGGCGGTCGGTGAAGGCGTGTGCTCCCCCGCTGAAATCGCCGCAATCCAGTTCGGCATCTGGACCACGCAGTTAACCACGCTGCAACTCAAGCAGGCACGCGCAACCGCGCAGAACATGCTGGAGCGCGCGCAGAATGCCGGCGATCGCGTGTCGCTCGACGAAGCTCACGTCGCCATGACCAACACGCTGTTCTGGCTCGGCGACAGCGAAGAAGCTCTCGCCTGTCTCGCGCGCGGCAATCTGCTCGGCGTGGGGCGCAACGACATCCGCACCGGCTCGCAAGGAATCGACCTGGCGAGTCTCGCGTTGACGTTCGAAGGACTCGCCGCCTACCAGATCGGCGCCTTTGGACAGGCACGCCGCGCGATGGAAATGCTGATTCTGCGCACATCCGAACCCGGCGTGCACGCGCTCGCTCACGTCGTCAACTTGCAGGGCGCCGCCTGGCTCGCCGCGCTGTTCGACGACGTGGAACGGCTGGGTCAGCTTGCGAGCGAACTGGAGTCGGTGTCGATCGCGCACGGCTTCGCGTTCTATCGCGGAGTCGGGCAGGTGCTGCGCGGCTGTCATCTCAGCGCGCTCGGGCAGGCCGACGAAGCGGAAACTGTCATGCTCGACGGCTACGATAACCACGTGGTTTGCAATGGCGGTGCGCTCTTCTATTCATTCAAGACGTGGCAGCACGGGGAATTGCTGCTGCGCGCCGGCCGCGCGAAGACGTGCGAGGCGATTCTGGCTACGGCTATCGACGAGACGCTCGCCCGTCAGGAGCGCGTGTATCTGGGCAAGCTACTGGTCACGCGAGCACGCGCGCAGTGGGCGCTCGGCGACGTGAACGCCGCGGAACTCGGGCTGCGCACGGCGCTGTCGACGGCGCTCGCGTTCGGCTCGGTGCCAGGGCGCGTGGATGCCGCGCACCACCTCGCCGATTTGCTGCGCTCGACTGGCCGCGTAGCCGAAGCCATCGAGACGCTCGAGCGCGGCCTGCGTGCGTTGCCGACGGATGCAACGCCTCGCGTCGCGGGCGCGGCGAATCTGCTTGCCGAACTCCAGCAACATGCTTCGTTCCACAACTACACCAAAGGAATCGTAAATGGCATATGAGCTACGCCGGGAAGATCTCGAACCGCTGCTACTGGGCGCAGCTTTCTTCGGCAGCGGCGGAGGCGGCACCATCGAATCCGCACGGCATCTGGCCGCGCACTTCGTAGCCGGCGACTACTATCCGAGCGACACCGTCAAGGTCGTTTCCGTCGATGAAGCGACCGAGGGCGCGGCCGTCATGGTCGCCTATCTCGGCGCGCCCGAAGCGATCAACTCGGCGACCTACCCGCTCGGCCCCGTGACGGCGGTGCAGAACGTTCAGGCTCGGCTCGCCTCGCAATCCACGAAACTCGCCTATGTGATGCCGCCGGAAAGCGGTGCGCTGGGCTTCACGGTGGCTGCACTCGTGGCGGCGAAACTGGGCCTTGCGGTCATCGACGCAGACGGCGCCGGGCGCGCGGTGCCCTCGTTGCCGATGCTGACGTTCGCCGCTGCGGAAATCGATCCGCGGCCCGCGTTCCTCGTAAGCCAGGGCGGCCTTTGCGTCGAACTGAACGTGACGCCGCGCGGCGGCAGCGAAGGCGCGCCGACTCATCAGCGGGACGTGTCGGCGATCGTCGAACAGATGATGCGCCCGGTCGTGGCCGACCCGGAGTTCGGGCAGTTCGGCGGACTCGCGATGTGGGTGATGACGCCGGCCGATATCGGCCGCGCGACACCGATTCGCGGCACACTGACACGCGCACTGAAACTCGGGCGTGCGTTGCAGAGCGGAGAGATCGGCAGCGCCCGGCAGATGACCGCCTATCTCGTCGAACGTTGCGGACTGGCGGCGCGCGCAGTTTCCGAACCGGGCGAACTGGTGTCGGCCGAAGTCGATACGAGCGGCGGTTTCGACGTCGGCAAGATTCGCATTCAGGCTGGACAGCATACCTATACGGTGATGTATCAGAACGAGTCGCTACTCGCATGGGACAGCAAGTGTGCACAGCCGATCGTGCTCGCGCCCGACAGCGTCGCCTATTTCGTCGGCGGCGAGGGCCAGGCAGTCTTTAGCAATGGCGACCTCGTCAACGGCGACGGTTCGCTGAATCCGGCAATCGGCAAACGCCCCGTGACGCTGATCGCCTGGCGCGCCGAAACGGAGTTGCGCAAACCGGGCCTCATTCTCGACAGCTTCATGCAGTTGCTGAACTCGCTCGGCTACCTCGGCCCTTACGTGCCGCTGGAATCGCTGCAGTCCGCACGCACTGGAGATGCATCTTGAACTCGCCCATTCGTATCTGTGTGCTCGTGCCGGTTGCCACGTCCCAGTACAACGACCGCATCATGAAGGCGATTGCGCCTGTCGTGCCGCCCGACATCCAGGTGGGGATTCGCAACATCACCGAGGGTCATCCCGACATCGAGAACCGCACGAACTGGCTGCAGAACGGCATGCCGGTGGTCGAGCTCGCACAGTCCATCGCCAACGACGGCTTCGACGGCATCTGGCTGACCGACTTCGACATGTGCGGCGTCGAAGCCGCGCGCGAAGTGATCGACATTCCGATCATCGGCGGCTTTCCGGCGTCGGCGTTTACGGCTCTCGCGCTCAGCCAGCGCTTCTCGATCATCACCATCCTGCAAAGCACGCTCGCGATGCAGCGCGGTCATCCGCAAACCTACGGCATAGAAGACACCTTCGCGTCGATTCGCGCGATCGACTGCCCTGTCGCGCAGCTCGAGAACATCGACGTCGTGGTTGTCCGCACCTTCGAAGCGGCGTTGAAGGCGATCAAGGACGACGGCGCTCAGGCAATTCTGCTCGGCTGTACGGGATTCGTGGATGTGGCGAGCCGGGTCTCGACGCTGCTCGGCGAGGCGCTCGGCGCTTACGTGCCCGTGATCGATCCCAATCAGGCGGGGTTCAGCTTCCTCGTGTCGCTGGTGCGTATGCGCGTGCGCCCGAGCAGGCTCACGTACAGCAAGGTCAGCTTGCAGGCGTAAGCAAGGCCGCTTCTGTCCGCCTCATCCCCGTCCGCTCTCATCTGTTTTCATCTGCTTTCGTCCGGCTGCGGCATGCATCGCCGCGCCGGACTTTCCTCTGCGCCGTTCGTGGCGCCCGCAATCCTCCCTCACGCCGCCGAGTGCCGCCCCGCTCCGGACGAAATCGCCCTGTTACGCGCGTTGCATGCCCATGTGGACGAAAACGACCAACTTTGACCGCCGACCTGGACGAGATCGGCCAACACCGGACGACAGATTCGCCGACGCGCCCGAGCCTAAGCCATCTCAACATATGGCACGACCATTGCTTATACAAAGGCAGGTGGCCGGAAAGCTGCGACGAAATTGTCCGAATGACCGGGGAGCCTGAGAGACCAAAACAAGATCGCGCGCTGCAATGTGTTCGACGTTCTGTTGCCGCACTGTTGCGTCCGTTGCGGGGCGGCTGACACCGCGGATCGAGTAATCTCGATTCATTATGGCAAGCAGTCGTTTAGTTAAACGAACTAATACGTGCAACGCCGATCGATGCCAACGGTTGCCAGCCGTTGGTAGCAGACTGAGAGAGGGCTGTGCTGTTGTAGCGGTGACGCGTAAACAGGTGGCGACCATGCTTCCGCAGAGAAGCAGTTCGCATTGCGCGGCACTAAAGAGCGGAAAATCTTTGGCTATGCACCGAAGATCCGCTGCGGGATGGGTCCGGCCGTCGTTGCCTTCCCTTCGGGAAAGGGCCGCGACGGCTAACCTTGTTGTAACGAGTCGCGGAAAACATGCTGCTTGAGCAGCCTTACGCAGCGCCAGATTTCAACGGCGCCGTGACGAGAGAAGACTGGCCATCCACGGGGGTTCAAAGATGCACCACCACATTTTCGAAAGCGAGCTTGTTCATCTCGAGCGCGTGATCGCATGGGCGTCCCAGGAGCCTTTTTCACCGACCTATTGGCGCGACCGCGTCGAGCATTTGAAGACGAGTCCGCAAGCACCCATGTACCGGAACCGCATCGCCCGCCTGGCGCGCCTCCTCGCGGAACTAAAAGGATAGCTGCGGTCTTTGCACACTGTGTTTGTCAGTGCGACGTTGCGCGGGTGTCGGGCGCCTTGCCGGCAACCAGGAGCGCGATTGTCGCCACGCAGAAAACGGCGCCTGCATAAAAGGTAGCCGTAGCCCCGATCTTGTCCCACAGCTCACCGGCAATGACGCTCGAAAGCAGCGTGACGACACCGCCCAGCAGATTGAAAAAGCCAAACGCAGTGCCGCGTAATTGCGCCGGCGCGGTGTGAGAAACCATGGTCGCGAGCAGCCCCTGCGTCATGCCCATGTGCAAGCCCCACAATGCGACGCCGAGCAGCACGATGCTCCAGTGGCTGCCGTGTGCAAGCACGAGGTCCGAGGCGATCAGCACGACGACGCCCGCGATCAGCAGCCGCTTGTGGTTCATCGTGTCCGCAAGTTTGCCGAACGGATACGCCGACAGCGAATACACGATATTCATCGTCACCATAACGAGCGGAACCAGAGCGATGGGTACGCCACTGCCCATTGCACGCAAAACGAGGAATGCTTCGCTGAAGCGGGCGAGCGCAAACACAGCGCCAATGGCGACGACCCACCAGTAGCGCGCGCCCAGCTTCTTCAGATTCTCCAGCCGCACAGGATTGACGCGCTTCGCGCCCGCTTCACGCGCCGGCTCGTGGATGCCGACCATCAACAGTGCGACCGCCAGCACACCAGGAATGACGGCAAGCCAGAAGGCTAGCCGGAAGTTATCGGCCCACACCGACATGATGACTACCGCGAACAACGGGCCCAGCACCGCGCCGATGGTATCGAGCGACTGACGCAAGCCGAATGCGGCGCCTCGGAGGTGGACAGGCGTGACGTCGGCAACGAGCGCGTCGCGCGGCGCGCCGCGAATCCCCTTGCCGACTCTGTCGATGACGCGCGCGCTCACCACCACGCCGACGGTCGGCGCGATCGCAAAGAGCGGCTTGCTCAACGCGCCCAATGCATAACCGGCCACCGCGAGCCACTTACGGTTCCCGAGGTAGTCGCTCAGCGCGCCCGAAAACACCTTCACTATCGGCGCGGTCGCTTCGGCAATGCCTTCTATCAAGCCGATGGTCGCGGCGCTCGCACCGAGGCTCACTGTCAGGAACATCGGCAAAAGGCTATGGACGATCTCCGACGAGATATCCATGCAAAGGCTCACACAGCCGAGTACCCAGACGCTTCGTGGAATGCTCGAGAGGACGCTGATCCGGATTCTGGCTTGCATGGACAGGTTACCTTTGCATTGCTATCAGGACAGCGCACAAAGCCGGCCGGGCCAGAACATTTACTCCTGACACTGCACGTCTTTCCTCGGCACGGCGATAAGTACTGGATACGTGCCGTGATCCAGCTCGACGCGCGCCACCACGGTGATCATCGTGCTGTCGATCTGATCGTACACGCTGACCTGTTCGCGCTTAAGCGTGGTGATGCCGGTACATGCGGACGCCCGGCCCTCGTCGGAAATGCGGCATTGAATCGGGTTGTCCGCAATGTAGCGATATTTGTCCCGATCGGGCGTCGCGAGATATTCACGAACGCTCTGTTCCGACCCGCCTACGCCCGTCACTTTTCCGATCGCACATTGCAGTGCGCCTGTCTCGCCATTCGCGGCTGTTTGAGCGTTCACGGCGGTACTCGCAGCGGCCGCCGCAAGGATCAATGCAAAGTGGTATCTCATCGCGCATTCACGTTTGTCGGATCGAAGTGTTGAATTGTAAAGGTACCTGGGGCCAGACTGCCGGGAAGCTTGCGGCTGTGCATTCAGCGTGTAGCAATGCGGGAAGCTGCCTCGCCACACGATGCTGCACGGACGTGCGCAACGCTCGCGACTCGTTGGCACACAGGATGCTGCCGAACACGATACTCGATCCACCGAAAGCAACGCAGAAGGAGCCGCCCATGACCGAAACACCCACGCCCCAAAAACCCGATCCGCAACAGTCCGAAATTGGCCGCGGCACGCCGCCCGCGCGCACACCGGAGGCGCTTCCCGAAACCGACGTCCAGCCGGATCAGCAGCCCGTGCGAGACATACCGGGCGTCGGTGTGCCCGGTAGCCAGTCGCCTGCTCCGTGAACCCGGTGTACATGGTCTATTGGTCGGAAGCGATAGACGACGCCATCGTGCCGCGCGCCGCATCCTTTGCCGCCGGCGCGATGGCAGAGGCGCTGTCATTTGCCGAGACGTTGCGGCGACGTCAGTCGTGCGGCGAGCCGGTGTGTTTCGTCACCCTTTGCTCGGAAAACCCGAACTCGGTGGGTCGTCCGGGCGTCGCCGATCCACCCGCCGACTATGCGTGGAAGAAGCGCCGTTGATAGGCGCCGCGGCATGCGGATTGCGCATGCACACGACGCACGCGATGGTCGCATCGCGCGAAAACCCGCTTAACTCTGGAGGCACTCATGGCAAACGACAAGACCGAAGGCATCAAGGAAGAACTGAAAGGCATGATCAACAAGGGCATCGGCTCTATCACCGGCAACGAAGACAGGAAGCTCAAAGGTGAAGCGCAAATCACCGAAGGCGAAAACCGCAAGGATCTCGGCGATCAGCGTGAAAACGCCGAAAAGGGCAAGACGGATCCGGGCAACCCGTCGAATCTCTGACTGCATTGACGCGCTTCGGCGGCGGGCGATCCGAACCGGCCTGCGAGCGTAACCGGGTAACGCACATACCAGCATAATCGCTTGCCTAGTTGCGCTCGTGCGCAATCGCTACGATGGGCGGACCGTCAAAACGGATAACCATCGCGGGAGCCCATCATGAAGCGTTTTCACATCGCACTCGCTGTTGCGAGCCTCGACGAATCGATTGTCGACTACAGCCGCCGGCTCGGACAATCGCCCGATGCCGTCGTGCCCGGCAAATACGCTATGTGGCGAACCAATCTGCTCAACTTCTCGATCAACGAGAAACCGGAACAAGCGGGTCAACTGCGGCACGTCGGATTCGAAGACGATACCGCCAACGCGTATTCAAGCAGCGTCGATGTGAACGGATTGGAGTGGGAGCTGTTTTCCGCCGCTGAGCAGGATGCGCGGATCGTCAGCACATATGGGGTGGCTGTGCGCTCAACGCAAGCGTAGGCGAACCTGGCATCAGCCTATAAAAAGCGCGCGGCAGTCATCGACTACTTAACCATGGTGCCGCTACGCGCACAGCACCATGGTCAAGGTAGGCCGCTATCCCGAGCGCTCACCTTCTTCCAGCCTGGACCCGGATCGAACGACTTCGTTGCCTCGGCTTTCGCGGCAGTCTGCGGGCCAAGATCACGCTCATAGATCTGCCCGGCATGACTGACCATGAAAGTCTTGATACCCGTATCTCCGTAACGCACCGGCCAGGCGATGATAGCGAAACCTCCGAACAGCTTGCCGTCGACAACGTAGTCATAGGCGCCGCCAGGCGCATGCGGTCCCTGTGAATAGAGCAGCTTATAGTGATACCCGTGGTAACCGGCGTTCTGGGTGTTGCGCGCGCTTGCATTAACGAACGCATCGCCGAGTGGACTTGGTGGGTCGTCCGGTCCCGTCGGCCAATACAGACCGTCGTGTTTGCCTGGCGAGCTCACCATCTTCGACGCGTAGGCGAGCACGCCCTCGCCGTCGTGATTGGTCTGCGCGTATTCGCGTTGTGCATCGTAGATTGCGAGCATCGTCTGAATGACTGCCAACTCGTTGCGGCCGATGCGTCGTTCCCGCATCTCTTCGGCGCCAGCGCGCGTGTCGAAGTGCCATCCCCGGTCGGTTTTCACGAGTGGGATTGGGAGCGTCCAGCCATCGTCGCCTACCGCGATCTCCGCGTGCCGCGTATCGATCGGCTTGATCGCATGCGACTTTGACCACATCGTGAGAAACGCATCCCGCACCTGCGCGCCAACGGGCGGAATCAGATTACGAAAGTCCTTGCCCAAGATGGTGCGCAATGCGTCCTCGCGGTCTTTAACAATTGCGTCACCAAAGGCATTCATTGCGGCCTCCGGAGTGGCGAAGTTCTGCTGCGCATGAGCCGGAGGCGAGATTGCCAACGCAAAAATCGCCGTGATCGCGAGGTTGGTCAAGATGGCAGTCAGCCACTTCCGGAGAACGTGTGAATAGAGTTTCATGGTTCCTGCTCCTCAGCGCCGCCCGCCGCGCATGCCTGATGTCGAAACTGCTTTGGCCACATCTATGGCGAAACGATGAAAGTACCGGCTAACAGAACACGCTTACGAACTCGCACGGACTGACCGCTGCGCAGCGCGCTGCGTTCAACTCGCGCTGATTTCGTTTGAAAGCGGTTTGCCCGTCTCGAACTCCGTGACGCTTTGCAGGGTCGTCTCGCAGATGGTCGTCACCGCTTCGCGCGTGAGAAACGCCTGATGGCCCGTGACGATCACGTTCGGGAATGTGACGAGCCGTTGAAGCACGTCGTCGGTGATGATGGTGCCGGACAGGTCACGGAAGAAAAGGTCCGCCTCCTGCTCGTACACGTCGATCGCAAGACCGCCTAGCTGCCCGCTCTTCAGCGCATCGATGACCGCTTCGGTGTCGATAAGCGCGCCGCGGCTCGTGTTGATCAGAAGCGCGCCGCGCTTCGCGCGCGCGAGCGTGCTGGCGTCGATGATGTGGTACGTCTCCGGAGTGAGCGGACAATGCAGCGAAATGATGTCCGCACTCTCGCCAATTTCCTTTGGCCGCGCATAGCGCGCGCCCAGCGCCTCGAATTCCGCCGATGGGAACTTGTCGTAGCCAATCACGCTGCAGCCGAACCCCAGCATGATCTTCGTGAACACGCGCCCGATCTTGCCGGTACCGATCACGGCCACCACCTTGCCGTTCAGGTCGAAGCCCATCAGGCCGTCGAGAGAAAAGTTGAAGTCGCGCGTGCGATTATAGGCACGCTGGATCTTGCGGTTGATCGCCATGAGCAACGCGACCGCATGCTCAGCAACCGCGTTCGGCGAATAGTTCACTACTCGCACTACCTTGATCCCGAGGTCCTGCGCTGCTTTCAGGTCGACGTTGTTAAAGCCGGTGCAGCGCAGCGCGACGAGCTTCGTGCCGCCGTGCACGAGCGCCTGCAGCACGGCGGCATCCGCATGATCGTTGACGAAGATACACACGGCGCCATGGTTCGCGGCGAGGCTGACCGTCTCGATGTCGAGCGGGACATCGAAATACTGGAGACGATGATGATGCCCCGCGTTCGCGGCATTCAGATACTCGCGGTCGTAAGGCTTGGCGCTGAAGACGGCTATGTCCATGATGATCTCCGTGGCAAATTGAATCAGGAGTGCCGGGTGCGATCGTTACGGCTGGTGATCGCGCTATCCACTGGCGAGCGCTGCGGCAACCTGCACGAACAGAATCTTTGCGATGGTCATCGACGGGAAAATCATCGCGTAGCCGACGTCCGGGCGGTCGGTCGGCGCAATGCGATTGGCAAAGGCGAGGATCGCGGGATTGCCCGTCGCGCCGCATAAGACGCCTACCGTCATGTCGAACGGCAGCCTGAAGATCCACAGGCAGACCGCCGCCGTCACGACGACGAGCGCGAGCAGGATCGTCACGCCATAGAGCAGAAAGGACACGCCGGTTACGCCGATGGTCGCGAAGAATTTCGGCCCCGAAGCGATGCCTACCTGCGCGAGAAAGATGGTCAGGCCAAGGTTGCGCAGCACGAGATTGGCCGAGAGCGGCATCGTCCAGACGAAAGGTCCGAAGCGCCGCACCCGGCCGAGCACGAGTGCCACCAGCAGCACTGCCGCCAGCCCGAGCGCGAGCTTGCCGATGCCTGGAATGGATAGCGGAATAGCACCCGCCAGCAGGCCGAGCGCCGCACCGGCGCCGATCGAGATGAAGCTCAGTTCGGCAGTACCCTTGATGGAGTCGCCGAAGAACGCACGAACCGCCTTGATCTGGGCGCGATCGAGCAGCAGACCGACGCGGTCGCCATATTCGAGGATGAGGTCCGGGTTCGGCATCAGGTCGGCGTCACCCCGGCGCACGTGCGCAATAGTGCAGACGACGCCCTCGGGAAAGCGGATGTCGCGCAGCATGCGCCCCACCACGAGCCGGCTCGACGCGAACACGCGCGCATAGTCCAGGTCTTCGCGGTGACTCGTCATACGGCCCGGCTGCAGTTCGCCGAAAAGTGTCGTGGCCTCATGCAGCACGGCCGAATCGGTGGAGGTCGCGAGCAGCACGTCGTCGGCACGCAGAACGAGGTCGTCGGCGGCCGGGCGGTTGCGGTGCTCGCGACGCACGGCCGCGATCGCCAGCCCGGTCGGCATGCGCGCCACCAGCTGCGCCATGTTCAACCCGATAAACGCAGGATTGCGCAGCGCTATCTCGGCCGTTTCGATGAGCGGGGGCGGCGGGCGCACGATGTTCGGTTTAAGCAATGCACTAAGGGCATACAGGAAGAGAATCGGCCCGGCAACACCGAACGGATACGCGACGCTGTAGCCCACCGCCGGCCCGTCGCTTTTCACCGCGGCGATTGCAGCCTGCAGGCTCGCCGTGCTGGTGCCGGCACCGGCGAACATGCCAAGCGATTCGTCGAGTTTCACGCCGAAGAGCGGTACGAACGCGACCGCGACCAGTCCCGAGACGATCACGCCGAGCGCGGCGGCGGCGTTGGCCTTGAGGCCGTCCGGACTCGTCAGTCCCTTGAAGAACTGATCGCCATACTGGATACCAATACCGTAGAGGAACAGCAGAAGCCCGAATGTGCCGAGCAACGCGGGCGGTGCGGACTTCGGTGCGAAGCCGCCGATCGCCAGGCCGACGAACAGCACTGCGCCCGAGCCGAGCGACACCCCTTTAATGCTGATCTCACCGACCACGTATCCCAAGGCGACCGTGAGAAACAGCACGAAGAGCGGCTGCGTTTCGAGCAACGTCCTGACCGTATCCATGGCGTTTCCTTTTTGCCTTGGAGCGAAGACGCAGCAGCGAATGAGCCCCGCGCCTCCGGGACACGATCCGGCCACCAGCCTCGCGCTCGTCGGGGCATTCCGGCTGCGATCGAAGGCTTTTCGATTGTTGGAATGTGCAGCCCGAAGGCGCATCTACAAATTTATGTTCAATCCAATCGTGAAGACAATAGGACCATCGACCGATGTCGCGCACGCGGCGGCGACTGTAGGCTAGCTGTGGCAGTGTCACGATCCTGATATCGCTCACGGCTTGACGTCAGCGCCGCTGGACGCCGCAACGGCGTCCGGTACGCAGGTCCGCGGCGGAATACCCAACGGCGCAAGTCATCGGGGCAGTTCACGGCGCTCTCCAGACGAGTTCGCGCCGCTCGAAGCAGCACGTTTCAGCCGGGCGTCAAACGGAGTCGCGCCGATGAAAGCTCTTCAGCGTCCACTACGCATCGAGTTGGTCGCGCCTCTTTCGGGCGTCATGGTGCCGCTCGAAACCGTGCCCGATCCGGTCTTCGCACAAAAGATGGTCGGCGACGGCATATCGATCGATCCGACGTCGCACGAATTGCTATCGCCGCTTCCCGGCAAGGTCACACAACTGCATAGTTCCAGCCATGCCGTCACGATTACGGGCGCGAGCGGGCTCGAAGTGTTGCTTCACATCGGGCTCGACACTGTATTGCTGCGCGGCGAAGGTTTCACCCCGCTCGTCAAGGAAGGCGATACGGTCGCGACGGGCCAGCCGCTGATCCGTTTCGATCCGGTCTACGTCGGCGCCAAAGCGGCCAGCCTGCTGACCCAGATGGTGATCGCAAACGGCGACCGCGTGACGCGCTACGTGCCCGCGGAAGGCCTCGTTACCGCAGCCGGCGACGTCGCACTGACTGTCGAACTCGCGGACGATACAGCCAAAGATCAGACCGCCCGCACGACCGGCGCGATCGTCTCCGACGAGGTCACGCTGCCGAATCCCGCGGGCATGCACGCGAGACCCGCCGCGGTCTTCGTCGGCGCGGCGAAGAAGTACGAGTCCGAGATCCGCCTGCTGCACGGTAGCAACAGCGCGAACGCCAAATCGATCGTGTCCATCATGGGGCTCGCGACGAAGTTCGGCGACAGGGTACGTATCCAGGCCACCGGTCCTGACGCGGGAGAAGCCGCTAGCGTGCTTGCGCGTCTGCTCGCCGAAGGTTCGGGCGAAAAACCCGCCGACGCACCCGCCTTTCCTCCAACTAGTCTTGCGCCCGCGAGTGGATCGTCTGGCGAGCCGGCTGTCGTCAAACGCGCGCAGCCTGCCGATGTCAACGAACTCACTGGCGTATCGGCTTCCCCCGGCCTCGCAGTCGGCAAAATCGTGCAGTTCCGCCAGCAGGTCATCGACGTCAAGGAAGCCGGCGAATCGCCACAGCGCGAACGCGTGCGGCTCGAAGCAGCCCACCACGAAGCGCGTCAGAACATCGAGGCGCTTAAAGCGAAACTCACCGATCCGTCGAAGGCGCAGATTCTCGACGCGCACCTGGAACTGCTCGAAGACCCCGATCTCAACGGCATGGCGATCGGCAGCATCAGCGAAGGCAAAAGCGCGGGCTTCGCGTGGCGCGCCGCCTTCGAGCAGCAGGCAGCGACACTCGAAAAGCTCGACAATCCGCTGCTGCGCGAGCGCGCGGGCGACGTCCGCGATGTCGGCCGGCGTGTGCTTGCGCTGCTGGCAGGCATGCAGCAGGCGCAGATCGACGTACCCGCCGGCTCGATCCTGATCGCCGAAGAGCTCTCCCCGTCCGACACCGCTTCACTCGATCGGACCAAAGTGCTCGGTTTCTGCACGACGACGGGCGGCGCCACGAGCCACGTCGCGATTCTCGCGCGCTCGCTCGGCATTCCGGCGATCTGCGGCATCGACGAAGATGCGCTGCAACTCGCCGACGGTACGCTCGTGGTGCTGGACGGTTCGCATGGCAGCTTGCGGCGCAACCCGAGCGCCGGTGAAGTCGAAAAGGCACGCGAGCGCATCAGCCGTCAGGCCGAAAAACGCGAAGAAGAGAAGCTCGCTGCGAGCAAGCTCGCCATGACGGCCGACGGTCACCGCGTCGAAGTCGTCGCGAACATCCGCAACGCAAAGGAAGCGCGCGATGCGGTTGCAGCCGGTGCCGAAGGTGTGGGCCTGTTGCGCTCGGAATTCCTGTTCGACGATCGCGACACCGCACCGTCCGAAGACGAACAGGCCAGCGAGTACTGCGCCGTTGCCGAAGCGCTCGGCCGCGAACGTCCGCTCGTGATTCGCACGCTCGACGCGGGTGGAGACAAGCCGCTCTCCTACATGCCGCTGCCGAAGGAGGACAACCCGTTCCTCGGCCTGCGCGGCGTGCGTGTGAGCCTCGATCGCCCGGACATTTTCCGCACGCAGTTGCGGGCGATTCTGCGCGCCGCTCCAATCGGCAATCTGCATGTGATGTTCCCGATGGTTGCCGCGATCGAGGAAGTGCTCGCAGCAAAAAAGATCCTGCTGGAAGAAGCCGGCGACCGCGCGAACAGCATCAAGGTCGGCGTGATGATCGAAGTGCCGGCCGCCGCGTTGATCGCCGAGCCGCTCGCGCGCGAAGTCGACTTCTTCTCGATCGGCACGAACGATCTGACGCAATACACGCTCGCGATGGACCGCGGGCATCCAAAGCTCGCCAGGCAGGCCGATGCGCTTCACCCGGCGGTATTGCGCCTGATCGGCATGACGGTCGAAGGCGCGCATAAGCACGGCAAATGGGTCGGCGTGTGCGGCGGCATCGCATCGGATGCGATCGCTGTGCCGGTGCTCGTAGGTCTCGGTGTCGACGAGCTTTCGGTCAGCGTTCCCGCCGTCGGTTCAATCAAGGCACAGCTCGCCCGGCTGACGATGGCCCAGGCGCGTCAGCTCGCCGCAGAAGTAGTGCGACTCGGCACCGCCGCGGAGGTCCGCGCCCTCCTCGCTCCGTTCGCCGAATAAGCAGTTCAACAGGAGACCGGCCGTGTTCAAACATGCGTTCGGAGTGTTGCAGAAAGTCGGCAAGTCGTTGATGCTGCCGGTCGCCGTACTTCCCGTTGCCGGCCTGTTGCTCGGCCTCGGCGCGACCGATTTCCACGGTTACGTGCCGGCCATCGTGCTCGCCCTGATGAAGAACGCGGGCGACGTGATTTTTGCCAATCTGCCGCTGATCTTCGCAATTGGCGTGGCGCTCGGCTTTACCGAAAACGACGGCGTCTCGGGCATCGCCGCAACGATCGGGTATCTCGTCATGACGGCTACGTTGGGCGTGATCGCCAAGGTGGAAGGCATCGAGCCCGACATGATCATGGGCATTCCGTCGATTCAGACCGGTGTGTTCGGCGGCATCCTCGCAGGCGGCCTCGCGGCCTGGATGTTCAACCGCTACTACAGAATCGCGCTGCCGGCCTACCTGGGATTTTTCGCCGGCAAGCGCTTCGTGCCCATCGTGACCGCAATCGGTTCGATCGTGCTCGGTGCGATCCTGTCCGTCGTGTGGCCGCCTATCGGCAGCGCGATCAAGGCCTTTTCACAATGGGCGGCGGTGTCCGACCCGCGCACTGCGGCAACCGTCTACGGCTTTGTCGAGCGTCTGCTGATTCCGTTCGGCCTGCATCACATCTGGAACGTGCCGTTCTTCTTCGAGGCAGGCAGCTTCCTCGATCCCACGACCGGCAAGGTGGTTCACGGAGACATCACCCGGTTCTTTGCGGGCGATCGCACTGCGGGCATCCTGGCGGGCGCGTTCCTGTTCAAGATGTTCGGCCTGCCGGCCGCGGCGATCGCAATCTGGCACTGCGCCAAGCCGGAGAATAAGGTCGCCGTTGGCGGCATGATGGTCTCGGCCGCATTGACCTCGTTCCTCACCGGCATCACCGAGCCAATCGAATTTGCGTTTTTGTTCGTTGCCCCGGTGCTCTACCTTATCCATGCATGTCTCGCGGCCTCGGCGCAGTTCGTGGCCAACACGCTCGGCATGCGCATGGGCTTCACCTTTTCGCAGGGCGGCATCGACTTTCTGATGTTCAACCTGATCGGCAACAAGTCGACTCACGCGTGGTACGTCTTTATTCTCGGGCCGATCTACGCGGTGATCTACTACGGCGTTTTTCGTTTCGTGATTACCCGCTTCGATCTCAAGACGCCAGGCCGCGAGGACGACACCGTCGAAACCGCGAAGGTAAGCACCGCTGGCGTCGGCGGACGTTCGCGCGAACTGGTGCTCGCCTTCGGCGGCCGTTCCAACATCGACAGCCTGGACGCCTGCATCACGCGTCTGCGCATCTCGGTGAAGAACCCCGCGCTCGTCAATGAAGGCAAACTCAAGGCGCTCGGCGCCGCGGGCGTCGTGCGGGTCGGCAACGGGGTTCAGGCGATCTTCGGGCCATTGTCCGAAAACATGAAGACCGACATGCACGAATACCTGAAGACAGCCGGCAGCGAGGCCGACCTCGCAGCAGACGGAAAGGCTGTCGCGGAGGCCGCCGCGTCGACCGCGACCGCGATCGGGAGCGCCCAGGCTTCGGCGCACAGCACGACGCAACAGGCGGAGCGTGTTGAAAAAATCCGCGCAGCGTTGGGTGGCGTCGCCAATATCCAGAAACTCGACGCGCTGGCGGCAACGCGGCTGCGTGTCGGGTTGCGCGACGCCTCACAACTCGACACCGCCGCACTGAAAGCGGCCGGCGTTCCCGCGACGCAAACGCTGACCAACGGCGAGTTCGATCTGATTGTGGGCCTCGACGCGCCAAACCTGGCAGGCGCGATGCGATAACGCTCGCGAGCAACGGATAGCATGTGGTCGCCCGCATCGGTTTTATGCCGTCTCGGGGAGATCAACCTTCGCGGGTCGACACAGTGGCGACGCTAAATCCGCTCAGATCGCTTCGAGCACCACGACGCTGCGTGCGTCGACGCAACACGTTTCCGACTCGATAGCGGCGTGTTGCAGGGTGGAGACGATGTCGTTCGGACTCTCCTGTGCCGTATCGATGATCCGGCACCAGCGTCGCCCGTCAAGCACAGGAAGGTCAAACCGGCGCGCGCAGTCGTCCATGTTCAGCATGACGTGCAACGCGGACTCCCCGGACGCTTCGCCGCCCAGAGTGAAGGCCAGCAACCGGACTCCCGGATCATGCCAGCGTGGCTCGTTAAGGCGTTCGCCGTGCCAGGCAACGTCAGGGTTGGCGTGGCCGGACGACGGTCTCCCAGTGAGAAAGCGCCGGCGGCGCAGACTCGCGTGGCGCTTGCGCAACGCAATCAGTTCACGCACGAAACGCAGCATGCCCGACTCGGCTTCTATCGAGCGCCAGTCGATCCAGGAAAGCACGTTGTTCTGGCTATAGCCGTTGTTGTTGCCGCGCTGGCTGCGCAGAAGTTCGTCGCCTGCGAGGATCATGGGCACGCCCTGGCTCAGAAACAGAATGGCCATCAGGTTACGCGCCTGCTGGCTACGCAGGCGACGAACGCCAGCGTCGTCCGTCTCGCCTTCAGCACCACAGTTCCACGACAGATTGTCATTGCTACCGTCGCGGTTTTCCTCGCCGTTGACCTCGTTGTGCTTCGCGTTGTAGCTCACGAGATCGTTGAGCGTGAAGCCGTCGTGGCAAGTGATGAAATTGATGCTGTTCGCGGGCAGTCTGCCATCGTCGGCATACAGATCGGCACATCCTGCGATGCAGGTGGCAACCTCGCCGCACATGCCAGGATCACCGCGCACGAAACGGCGGATTACATCCCGATAGCGCCCGTTCCATTCCGCCCACGCCATGCCGGGGAATGCGCCGACCTGATAGAGACCGCCAGCGTCCCACGCTTCGGCGATCAGCGGCACGCGCGAAAGTATCCGGGAAGACTCGATCGCCCAGGGCAATGGCGGGTCGCTAAGGAGATCGCCATGCTGATCACGTGCAAACACGCTCGCCAGATCGAACCGGAAGCCGTCCACGCCGAGCTCCTGCACCCAGTATTCGAGGCATCGAACAATGAACGCGGTCACCAAAGGATGGTTGCAATTGACGGTGTTCCCGCAGCCTGTGTAGTCCCGGTAACGGCGCCGGTCGCCGGCGTCCAGGTGATAGAAAATGTCGTTGGCAAGGCCCTTGAAATTGATGACGGGCCCGGATGCGCCCGCCTCCGCCGTATGGTTGAAGACTACGTCGAGCAACACGCCAATACCGGCGGCGTGCATCGCGTCCGTGAGCGCGCGGAACTCCTGCGGAGCGCTTGCCGGATCGACGCAATAGCGCGGATGCGGGCTGTAGAAGCTATGCGTACTGTAGCCCCAGTAGTTGCACAGCCCTCTGGCTGCGGCCGCCGGCGGAACATCCTGCGCGTCGAAGGCCATGACCGGGAGAAGCTCGACATGGGTCACGCCCAGCTGCGTGAGGTAAGGTATTTTTTCGATCAACCCGGCAAAGGTTCCGGGATGCGTCACATTGCTCGACGGATGGCTGGTGAAGCCACCAACGTGCAACTCATAAATGACAGCGCCGTCCAGCCCGGAGGCGACTGGCGTAGCGTCAGCGGGTACAGGCTGGGTCACGATGGCGCGGTACGAAGCGCGGCCGGTCTCGAGTATCGCCGAGGCGCTCGTTCGCTTCCACAAGTCATCGCTTACGGCACGGGCGTGAGGATCGAGAAGTTCCCTGTGTGGGTAGAAAGCCCTGCCCGTGTGTTCCGTGTCCTGCGCCCCGTCAACACGCCATGTGTAGCAGGTTCGTATCGGCAGGTCCAACACCAGAACGTGCCAGTAGAAAAAAGTGCGATTGCGCTCGGACGAGAGCGTGATGACCTGAAAGGGTTCAGGGCTGTCCGGGGCCGCGTACAGCAGAAGTTCGACTTGCGTGGCATGACGGCCGAAGATACAAAAGTTGACGCCTTCGGGCACCACTGTCGCCCCTGGCGGGAACCGCGATCCTGGTCCTACCGGATAGCCCGGCGCCGGGCCACGCTCAGCGTTGCTCAAGGTCGATTCTCACCGGACGGATGTTCCAGATGTGACTACAGTACTCACTGATCGCACGATCCGACGAGAACTTGCCGGCGCGTGCGGTGTTGAGGATGGACATATGGGTCCAGTGCCGCGCGTCCTGCCATGCCGCGCTCACGCGCTCCTGGCACGCCACGTAGTCGGCGTAGTCGGCTAGCACGAGGAACGGATCGAATTGCAGCAGACTCTCGACCAGCGGCCGGAACATCTCGCGATCGCCGCGTGAGAATTGCCCGTCAGCGATCAGCTTCAGCACTTCCCGCAGTTCGGCGTTGCCGTTCGCATAGTCGGCAGGGCGATAGCCGTCGCGCTTGACCTGCTCGACCTGATCCGCGCTCAAACCGAAAAGAAAAAAGTTTTCCTCGCCGACCTGTTCGCGGATCTCGACGTTGGCGCCATCCAGCGTTCCGATTGTCAACGCGCCGTTCATCATGAACTTCATGTTGCCGGTGCCCGACGCCTCCTTGCCGGCCGTCGAAATCTGCTCGGAAAGGTCCGCTGCCGGGTAGATGAAATGTGCGTTCTTCACGTTGAAGTCGGGAAAGAACACCACTTTCAATCGATCGTTCACGAGCGGGTCGTTGTTGACCACATCTGCCACGCCATTGATCAGGCGGATAATCAGCTTGGCCATCGCATAGCCCGGCGCAGCCTTTCCGCCAAACACAAAGCAGCGAGGTGCAAGCGTCAATTGAGGATTGTTACGAAGGCGTTGATAAAGCCCGATGATGAATAGCGCATTCAGATGCTGGCGTTTGTATTCATGGATCCGCTTGACCTGAATGTCGAACAACGCGCCCGGGTCGACCACGATGCCCGTCGCGCTGTGGATTCGCGCGGTGAGAGCTTCTTTGTTCGATAGTTTGACGCGGCGCCACCGCTCCTGGAACGCAGCATCGTCGGCATGCGCTTCGAGGCCGCGAAGTTGAGTGGGGTCGGTGATCCAGTCCTTCCCCACTGTTTCATCCAGCAGCCGCGCAAGCTGCGGATTGCACAGCAGCATGAAGCGGCGTGGCGTGACGCCGTTCGTGACATTGAAAAAACGTTCGGGCCACATCTCGGCAAAATCCCGCATCACGGTCTGCTTCAGGAGCGCGGAATGCAGCGCGGCGACTCCGTTCACGGCGTGACTGCCCACAGTCGCCAGGTGCGCCATGCGCACCCGCTTGTCGCCCCGCTCGTCGATCAGCGACATGCGTGCCACGCGTGCCTCGTCGCCGCCATAGCGTTGCCGGACCTCGTCGATAAAACGGCGGTTGATTTCGTAGATGATTTCCAGCAGGCGCGGCAACAGGTTTCGAAACAGCGGCAGGCCCCAGGTCTCGAGTGCCTCCGGCAGCAGCGTATGGTTGGTATAGGCCAGCGAGCGCCGGGTGATGTCCCAGGCCTCGTCCCAAGGCACTTGCCGTTCGTCCACCAGCAGACGCATCAACTCGGCAACACCAATGGACGGATGCGTGTCGTTGAGTTGCGCCACGAACATGTCGGCGAAGCGCTCTGTCGGCTCGCCCTTGAGATCGAGCAGCCGCAGCATGTCCTGTAGCGAGCACGAAACGAAGAAATACTGCTGTGCGAGGCGCAACCGCTTGCCGGCTTCCGGCTCGTCGTTTGGATAGAGCACCTTCGAGAGCGTTTCGGAGATCACCTTGTCCTGCACGGCCTGGTAATAGTCGCCGGCGTTGAAGTCCTGCAGATCGAACGACTCCACCGCCTCGCTTTTCCAAAGCCTCAACGTGTTGCATGTGTTGACGTGAAAGCCTGCCACCGGAATATCGTAGGCCACGCCCTTGACCTTGTTCGCCGCGACCCAGCGAACTTGAAGCCGGCCCTGCGCGTCAGTCGTGCTCTCGGTGTGGCCGCCGAAGGCCACATAAAATGCCACGTCCGGACGCACGATCTCCCACGGATTGCCCATTTGCAGCCACTTGTCGGTCACTTCCACCTGCCAGGCGTCGCGGATCTCCTGATCGAAAATGCCGAACTCATAGCGGATGCCGTACCCGATCGCGGGGATTTCAAGCGCGGCGAGCGAGTCCAGGTAACAGGCTGCGAGCCGGCCGAGTCCGCCGTTGCCGAGCCCCGGTTCTTCCTCCTGCGCGAGTATCGAGTCGAAGTCCTGACCGAGTGCCTGCATGGCGGCGCGCGCGTTGGCCTCGATGCCGAGGCTGACCAGGTTATTGCCGAGTTGCGGCCCGATCAGAAATTCGGCGGACAGATAGCAGGCGAGCCTTACCTCACGCGCGGCATGAGTTTGCACAGTCGCCACCCAGCGTTCCAGCATACGGTCTCGCACGCTGTACGCCAGTGCCATGTACCAGTCGTGCGGGGTCGCAATGGCCGGATAACGTGCCTGCAGACAGATGAGGTTGTCGACGATGTCGCGTTGCAGCGCGCCGGCATCCATTCCTGATCGCGCCGGTCCAGCACTGTTGAACGTGCTGCCGGTCGCGTTGGTGCCCGAGTCGGTGCTCGAGTCGGTGCTCGGGGCGGCGGTCGAGTCGGCGGTCATGGTCTTTCCCTTTTCCAATGCCCATTTCTGTGTGGCACGCTCGTATCGCGAAGTCGAACGGCACAGCTTTGCGCGGCGCTCGCCCTGCGGGGACACTCAGTCAGGCCAGACCCAGTCGGTAATCTCGGGGCGGTCGATGCCATGCGTGTGCGCATAGTTCAGGTTGCTGATAATCGCGTTCTTCATGTCTTCCCTGAGATGCGCCGTCCTGCCCTGCAATCGCGGCACGCGGTCGAGAACATCGATGACAAGATTGAACCGGTCCACCTGATTGAGGATCGCGAGTTCGAGAGGCGTGTTGATGTTGCCCTTCTCCTTGTAACCGCGAACGTGCAGATTCTCATGGTTGCGGAAACGATAGGCGAGCTTGTGGATCAGCCACGGGTAGCCGTGAAAGTTGAAGATGACGGGCTTGTTCACCGTAAACAGGCTGTCGAACTCGCGCGCTGTCGAGCCATGCGGGTGTTCGCTTGCCGGCTGCATCCTGAACAGGTCCACCACGTTCACAAAGCGCAGCTTGAGCTCGGGCAATCGCTCACGCAGAATTGCCGTTGCCGCCAGCGATTCCTGAGTGGCGACATCGCCACACGAGGCCATGACGACGTCCGGCTCATCGCCCTCGTCATTGCTTGCGCGCCGCCAGACACCCAGGCCCTTCGCGCAATGCACAATCGCTTCGTCGATCGTGGTGAACTGCAAGTGCTTCTGCTTGTCCGCCACGATGACGTTGATGCAGTCGGTCGAGCGCAAACATTGATCGGCCACCACGAGCAGCGTATTCGCGTCCGGAGGCAGGTAAACCCGCGTGACCGAAGGTGCCTTGTTGGTCACGAGGTCGATGAAACCGGGGTCCTGATGGGAGAAACCGTTGTGGTCCTGCCGCCACACGGTCGACGACAACAGAATGTTCTGCGACGACACCGACGCTCGCCACGGCACATGGTTCTTGCAGATGTCCAGCCATTTGGCATGCTGGTTGAACATCGAATCGACCACATGCGCGAATGCCTCGTACGTATGGAAGAAACCGTGCCGCCCTGAAAGCAGATAGCCCTCGAGCCATCCCACCAGCGTATGCTCCGAGAGCATTTCCATCACGCGGCCGTCTCGCGTCAATTCGCCGCCGTCCTCGTCCTCCGGGAGCAGATCGGCCATCCAGATCTTCTTGCTGGCTTCATAGATCGATTGGAGCCTGTTAGAAGCCGTCTCGTCAGGGCCGAACACGCGGAAGGTGGTCATGTTCTTGCGCATCGTGTCGCGCAGGAATTCTCCGAGCGGCCGGGTGTTCTCATACAGCACCTTGCCTGCGCGGCTGACGTCCACCGCATAGGCACGGAAGTCGGGCAGCTTCAGCTCCCTGCGCAATACTCCGCCGTTCGCATGCGGATTCGCGCTGATGCGCCGTGGTCCCACGGGCGCGAGGTCTCGCAGTTGAGGAATCAGCCGGCCGTCGGAATCGAACAGCTCCTCGGCCTTATAACTGCGCAGCCAGCTTTCCAGAAGCGCCAGATTCGCGGGATTGCTACGTACCTCGGAGAATGGCACCTGATGCGATCGCCACGAGCCCTCCGCTTTGTGCCCGTTGACCTCTTTGGGTCCGGTCCACCCTTTCGGCGAACGCAGCACGATCATCGGCCAGCGGGGCCGCTCGACCTGCGAGCCTGAGCGCGCCCTGTCATGGATAGCGCGAATCTCCGCAACCACGGCGTCGAGCGTGCTGGCCATCTTCTGATGCATCTCCGCATGGTCCGAGCCTTCGACAAAAAACGGCTTGTAGCCATAGCCTACGAACAGCGCCTCGAGTTCCTCGTGGCTGACGCGCGCGAGGACAGTCGGATTGGCAATCTTGTAGCCATTCAGATTGAGAATCGGCAAGACGGTGCCGTCGCGAGCGGGATTGACGAACTTGTTGGAATGCCAGGCTGTGGCTAACGGGCCGGTTTCCGCTTCGCCATCGCCGACCACGCAGGCGACGATGAGATCCGGATTATCGAATGCGGCGCCGTATGCATGCGACAGGCTGTAGCCCAGTTCGCCGCCTTCATGGATCGAGCCGGGCGTTTCGGGTGTGACATGAGAGCCGATGTGGCCCGGAAACGAGAATTGCTTGAAGAACTTCTGCATACCCTCCGCGTCTTCGCTCTTGTCCGGATACACCTCGGAATAGGTGCCCTCCAGATAGGCGGGGCCGAGCACGCCAGGCGCACCATGCCCGGGGCCGGCCATGAAGATCACATCGAGGTCGTCGCGCTTGATCACCCGGTTCAAATGCGCCCAGACAAACGAAAGCGCCGGACTCGCGCCCCAATGCCCCAGTAGCCGCTGCTTCACGTGTTCGGCCTTCAACGGCTCTCTCAGCAACGGGTTGTCTATCAGATAGATCATTCCGACCGAGAGGTAATTGCATGCCCGCCACCAGGCATTGATCAGTCGAAGTTCATCGGCATTGAGGGCAGCCGTTTGCGAAGCGCCCGCGGCGTATTGCTCGCTCATAACGTAGTCTCCTGAACAGCAGGTCTCATCCAGACGCGTGCAAATGCGAATGGGGCACAGCATCTACGCGTCTTGTTGATTTTTCGCGCCGCCCTGCACCGATAGCAGTCTCTAGCGCTATCTTTTGTGAAGTACTTAACGTCTTCACAGTGCTTTATGACGTCCTGTTGAGAGTGCGGAAGGTAATGCGGCGAACCAGTTTCGATCGTGCGATAAAGCGCTATGCAACGGTGCGGCGCACAAGCGGCGCATAGCATACGATGCCCGCACCTGTGCGACGTTTCGCATCTCAAGGAGATGACGCAGCAACGATCTCAAAACGAGCCTACTAGCCTCGCGTGGCAACTTAAATAGGCCTTTGGTCCAACAAGCGCGTGGGAAAGGGGCAGTGCTCGCGCTGCACGCATCGGTAGGACCAAGGTCCGATGTTCGCGGCCCATCGCACTGATAAGCTGCACATACTGCGTATGCACGCCTCGCGCATATCGGGAAGCGGTCGACCGTTGTTACGCCTTGTTATCGCTCGGCGAGCGGTCGCGCAGCCGATGGCGCTGATTCTGGGCAGCATGTCGCGAAGCGAGCCCGCCGATCGATACGGCATATAGCCCAGGCAATGTCGCCTGACGGTGGGGAGGACTCGATGTTAGCCGTGCAATGACGTCAAGCCTCGGGCGACCAGAAACGCTGATTGAATCGCTGCCGGAATAGTCGTGACCAGATGCAGGCTTCAGGATATCGCCCATTGGAGATGACACCATGCCCGCATGGAACCGCCTGCCCATCACTGCACTAGCGGCGATGATTCTGGTGACCTTGCCGGCGTCGTCGGGGGCCACGGAGCAAGCGCAACAGCGTCGCGCGGGGCGGGACGTCCGTCAGGACACTCGCCAGGGTTCACGACATACCAAGCAGGAGTGCCGTGCCACAGACCAAAAAAGCAATTCCCAATGCCGGCACGATAAGCGGCAGACCAAGCAGCACGGACGTCAGACCGCGCGCGATATCAAGTACTGAGTAGCGAGCGTCCGCCGTGAAAAACACGTTATATGCCTGCGGGCAGATTCATGCAGCGACTGCTTGCCGGAACGACGCCGCAAAGGATGAAGGCGCCGCCATCCGCCGCAGGCCCCTTGAAGGGATAACAAGTTATGCGTTCCGGGGGCGTCGTGATTAATCGGGGGAACAGCGATGATTTCATCGTGTGAGGGTCGCTCTCACGAGCGCGGCGACGAGGTCGGTCGAGGCGGTTCCGTAAAAAGCACCGATGTGAGTTTCAGGCGCTTTGTACTCTTGAGCGTCTGCATGTTGGTGCTGCCGTTGACCGGCTGCCCGTATTACGCGCCGCCGCCCGGCACCGTTGTCACCGTCCCGGCCAGCTTCGACCGCTCGTTCTCTGCGGCAGCGGGCGCAATGCGCGACGAAGGTCTGGTAATCAGCGTCCAGGACCCCGGCACCGGCACCGTCGTCGGCGAACTGGACGGCAGCACGGTGACGGCGAGCGTGCGCCAGCAACCCGATGGCAGCGTCGTCGTGCAGTTCAATTCGGCCACGCGCAACCCTACGCTGCTCGATCGCATTTCGCGCGGCTACGACCGGCGAATGGGGCGGTGATCGCGCTCAAATGAAGTGTCCCGCCGATGAATGTCGCCGGGAAGGGAAGCAAAGTAAGCGTTGTACATTTCACAAGCTGTCGGTTCGTCGTCGTTTTCAGTAGGCCTTACCAGTTTCAAGGAGCAGCCATGTCTTCGTGGAACCATCGATGGGCCACAGCGCCGTGGCTGTGGCTGCTCGTCGCGCTGACCCTGGCAGCGGGGGTCGCACATGCCCAGACCGACCAGGCGCCGCCGCGCGAGCCCTTCAAGCCGGAAGAGATCGAAGCGCTGGTTGCGCCGATCGCCCTTTACCCGGACTCCGTTTTGTCGCAAGTACTGATGGCGTCAACCTACCCGCTTGAAATCGTGCATGCGGCGCGCTGGGTCAAGAGCAATCCGAAAGTCACGGGCGACGCCGCCGTCAAGGCAGTCGCGAACGAGCCGTGGGACGTCAGCGTGAAATCGATGGTGGCCTTCCCACAGATTCTCGAACCCATGAACGACAAGCTGGACTGGACCCAGAAGCTCGGCGACGCATTCCTCGCGCAGCAGAAGGACGTCCTCGCCGCTGTGCAGCGTCTGCGCGCCCGCGCGAAGGAGTCGGGCAACCTCAAGTCGAACGAACAGCAGAACGTGGTCGTCGAAGCGGCGCCCGCTGGCGGGCAGACCATCGTGAAGATCGAGCCTGCCAATCCGCAGGTCATCTACGTGCCCGCCTACAACCCGACGGCCGTGTATGGTTCGTGGAGTTATCCGGCCTACCCGCCCACCTACTGGCCGCCTTACCCGGCCTACTATCCGGGTGCGGCGCTGGCAACGGGTTTTGCGTGGGGCGTCGGGCTCGCCGCCGCCGGCGCGATCTTCGGCAATGCCAACTGGGGCGGCGGCGACGTCAATATCAATGTCAACAAGGCGGCGAACATCGATCGCAACTTCGACCGCACGAAGGTCGAAGGCGGACGCTGGCAGCACGACGGCAGCCATCGTCAAGGCGTCGCCTATCGCGACAACGCGACCCGTGACAAGTACTCGCGCAATGTCGGCGGCGCGGAGGGCCGCAATGATTTCCGTGGGCGCGATACGACGGGCGGCGGACGCGATACGACGGGCGGCGGCCGCGCCAACACGGCGGACCGAGGCCAGCGCACCGACCGTTCGGGCGCAGGCGATCGTGCTGGAACGGCGGATCGGTCGAATGCGAATAACCGAGGGGCAGCGGACCGATCGAACGCAAACGCGGGAAATCGCGCGGGAAACGCGGATCGGTCGGCGGCCGGCGAGCGCGGCGGCGTCTCGAACCGCGCCGGCGCGGGCGACCTGTCACGCACCAGCGACCGTGCGGGCGGCGCTGGTGGCGGCGTCAGCGGCGGGGGTCGCGACAACGCCTTTCAGGGCGTCGGCGCAGGCGGCGCGACGCAGCGCAGCGCCGACCGTGGACGCTCCAGCATGCAAGGCTCGGGCTACAGCCGACCTAGCGGCGCCGGCGGCGGCGGTATGCGGGCCGGCGGCGGCGGACGCGGTGGCAGACGCTAGAGAGCGTCGAACCGTGACATCGCCACGGCGATTTCGTCGGCATGTAGTCATGGGTGCACCACCTACCGTCGCGCTCGCGTGCGCGCTGGGCGCCTGATCATCGCGTGGATAGTCGCACTACCGGCGACAACATTCCGACGGCCTTGGATGTGTAGGACTTTGGTCCAATTGCCGCGGTACGCGGCGGCCTTCACGATTCAAGCGACGACGTAAAGCCGGATGGCAAGTCGCGCGCCTTCGAATATCGACGTCCATCATGGCCTGAGCGGTAAATTCGGGAAATTGGAGCGAGGCATCATGGCAGACATATGGATAGGCAATGTGCAAGACGACACATCGGACGACGAAATAAGGGAATTTCTGATCAAGTACGGATTCCCGTCATTCGACGAAATCAAGCGTGTCGAGGGAACCGGCACGCGGCCCGCCGTTGTGGTGACTTTTCACGACACGTCTCCCGACGCTTTGCGGAATCTGCAATCGCGGATCCACAACATGTTCTGGAAGAATCGGACCATCGTCGTGCAGGTCATGCCGGAGCGCGACGACAGCTAAGCGCAAAAATATTTCAGTGCGTGGCTCAGGCCGCCGTGCGGCCTGCCCGCATGCCAAAACGGCATTTGAGTCGCGCCTGCTTCGGCCTGCTCCAATGCATCATTGCGTGCCGGCTATCGTCGCCTACATGCCGCCAAATGGCTTCTTCACAGCCAGCTTGTTAGTCACAGACGTGACCCCGTCAACCGCTTTTGCGATATCTGCGACCTGGCCGATCTGCGCCGCGTCTGTGACCGTGCCGTTCAATGTCACCGCACCGTCTTTTGCGATGACGCTGATATCTCCGGCGCGGATCTCCTTGTGCTTGACGATCGCGGCATAGACCTTCCTGCGTAGCGCGCGATCCGCTTTTCTGCCCGTGACCGGTGCTGCGCTGCCCGAGGCTGCACTCGCCGACCCCCCAGGTGCGCTAGCCATCTCGCTTGCCTGTGACCATGCGTTGGTGGAAAGCGGAACGATCAACGTGGCGACGGCCATTACGAGAACGCGAATAGATTTCATGGATTACTCCGGTCGATAAGAATGCAGCAATCAGAACGTATGGCGGATGCCGACCATCGCCGCCGTTGTAGACACCCCCGGTGCGACCGGAGCTCCATAGATGATCGTCTGGTTCATGGTCCCTTTGTTGTCGACGTAGCCGACCTGTGCGTACGCCTTGGTCCGAGCGGACACGTTGTACTCCGCCCCCAAAGAGAATTCGCTCGAATGATTCGCTGAATGGTTTCGATCCTTCAGATAGTAGAAACCGGAAGTGACCTTGAATCGCGGGCTGAACTGATAACCGAGCCCGGCCGACGCCATTTCGAAATTCACGGTGTCACTTCTGGCCGGATTCTTACCCACGCCGTACGAGCCTGAAATCGAAAATCCTGCGATCGAGTACAGCGCGCCAAAGTAGTAAAAACGGTTGTTCGCCTGCCCCGTAGGCACCGCCGCCGGAGTTGCAGGATAAGTAATCGGATACGGATTGGTATCGTGTCCGTTGTAGTACACAGCGGATAGATTCAGACCGTAATTCGAATACTTGAGCACGGCCGACTCGCGTGTGCCACCCTGGAACTGGCCCGCGACGCCTCCCGGTGCGTACTCGAGTGCGAGCGACGCTCCGTAGAACTTCGGCGATGTGTAGACCAACGCGTTACTGTCATACAGCGCGCCGATCGGCGCGTTCGTGCTCGTGCCAGGCCAGCCCGCCGCCTGGTTCACACCGAGCCACGCGGTCAGGATACTTCCGAAATACTGTGCGCCGCGAACGTCGGTTTCCGCCATTGCATAGATCATCGGAATGATCTGGCGGCCCGCATCGAATGAGCCGAACGGCCCGGACGCGCCAATCATCGCGTACTGATTGAAGATCGCGGTGGTGCCCGGCGTGTCAGGCAGCCCCATCCTGCCGTTCGAGCTGTTGAACGAGCCCTGCAGTCTGAAGTTGATCTTGTATCCGCCACCGATGTCTTCGCTTCCCTTCAAGCCCCAGAAGCTCGCGTAGATGCCGCCATCCTTCAGTTGATAGACATGCCCCTGATTGCGCGCGGTCGGCAGGAACGTTGCCGCCGAAGTGCTCTGATAGAGCAGGCCGCTATCGAGTACGCCGTAGAGCGTAACCGTCGATTGCGCATGGGCGGCAACCGCGAACAATAACAGCGCCGCGGCGCCGCTCAACTTCAATTTCATTCTGTGTCTCCAATGTGGTGCCGGACATGGCCGGCTTTTTTTTGCTGTTGCTCGAACGAAGCTGCCTTGATAACCCGGCGTGTCAGTTCGGTAAAAAATAGTCCGCGAATTGCTCCCGCAACCGGTGCTTGAGCACTTTGCCGGTCGCGCCGTATGGAACCGATTCAACGAATACCACCGCGTCGGGCGTCCACCACTTCGCTACCCGTCCGTCAAAGAACGCCAGTAGTTCGTCCTGGGTGAGCGCGCTGTCCGGCTTTTTAACGACCACCAGCAGCGGCCGCTCGTCCCACTTCGAATGTCGCGCGCCGATACAGACCGCAGCCGTCACTTTGGGATGCAGGTACGCGACGTTTTCGATTTCGACGGAGCTAATCCATTCGCCGCCCGATTTGATGACGTCTTTGCTGCGGTCCGTGATCTGCATGAAACCGTCGCGATCGATCTTCGCCACATCGCCGGTCGGGAACCATCCGTCACGCAGCGGCGACTCATCGTCGCAACCGAAGTACTGCCTCGTGACCCACGGGCCTCGTACCAGCAGGTCGCCAGTCGCGTTGCCGTCCCACGGTGGCTCTTCGCCGTCGGGGCCGGCGATTTTCATGTCGATACCGAACACCGCGCGTCCCTGCTTTGCCTGGACCGCGTAACGATCGGCCTGCGGCAGCGTGATCTGATGCGCCTTGAGACTGCATACCGTGCCAACCGGACTCAACTCCGTCATGCCCCACGCGTGCAACACGTCGACACCATGGCGCTCCTGGAATGCTGCGGCCATAACGGTGGGACAGGGAGCGCCGCCGATCACCGTGCGCCGCATCGACGAGAACGCTCGCCCGAGCGCGTCGACGTGAGCGAGCAACCCTTGCCAGACCGTCGGCACGCCAGCAGATAGCGTCACCTGTTCGGTCTCGATCAGCTCATAAAGCGATTCGCCATCGAGCGCGGGGCCGGGAAACACTAGCTTCGCGCCCACCATGCAAGCGATGTACGGCAAACCCCACGCATTCACATGGAACATCGGCACGACCGGCAGGATGGAGTCGCGCGCCGAGCAGTTCAGCGAATCGGGCAACGCGGCCGCGTAGGTATGCAATACGGTCGAGCGGTGGCTGTACAGCACACCTTTCGGATTGCCCGTGGTGCCTGACGTGTAGCACAGCGACGACGCACTGTTTTCGTCGAGCACCGGCCAGTCGAAAACGTCGCTATTGGCGTCGATCAGATCCTCATAGCACAGCAGCTTCGTGGACAGACTGTGCGCCTGCGGCATATTCGCGCGATCGGTCATGGCTACGAAGACCTTTGCGCTTTTGACGCGTGACGCGACGCTTTCGATCAGCGGCAGAAACGTCAGGTCGAAGAACACGACGCGATCTTCCGCATGATCGATGATGTAAGCCAGTTGCTCGACGTGCAGCCGGGGATTGAGAGTATGCAACACCGCCCCCGAGCCCGACGCTGCAAAGTACATCTCCATGTGCCGGTAACCGTTCCACGCAAGAGTCGCGACGCGCTCGCCCGGCTGCACACCGAGACCTGCCAGCGCGTTGGCCATGCGGCGCGCGCGTTGTGCGAGATCGCGGTACTGGTACCGGTGAATGTCTCCTTCTACTCGCCGCGACACAATTTCCTGTGCGCCGTGGTGGCGTTCAGCATGCACGAGCAGCGCAGCGACCAGCAGCGGTTGCTCCATCATCAAGCCTTGCATTCTTTGTTCTCCTGAGTGACTGCAGTAGCACGCGCGCCGGATCCTCTGCCACACAGCCGGCATACGTCGTGACAACTTCAGTTCTTTCAATTTCGGGTGGCCGAAACCATGAGCGCAGCAATGACCTCAGGCGAATGAACGCCCGAGAACGTGTATCCCGTGCTGAACACGAAGTGCGGCACGCCCCTTACTCGCGACTGGTGGCGCGACACGCGTCGGCCGATTCCATCGACGCGGCGCACCCATTGCGTCAGATGCGTCTTGAGACTTTCGCCATCCAGACCGCAGTCCTGCCCGAGACGCTCGAGAACCTCGCGGTCTCCAATGTCCTCGCCTTCCAGAAAGTAGGCCACTAGCACGCGATCGACCAGTGTTGCGCGTTGCGCTTCGCCGAGACGGTTCGCAGCAAAGGCTATCAGTTCATGCGCGGCGGCGGTGTTAGGCAACACGCTGATCCGATCGAATGCAAAGTCGATACCGGCTTCGCTTCCAGCTCGCTGCACTTCTGCGCGCCTTGCGATTACGGCTTCCGGACCGCCGAGGCGCTCCCGACAGAAATCCTGGTACGGCAGGCCATTGAGTGGCGTGTAAGGAAGGAGTTGATGGGACCGCCATCGCACCTTCACCTGTGCGTCGGGGCGCAGTCCGCCAAAGACGGCTATGGCCTTCTCCAGATTGCGTTTTCCAATCAGACACCATGGGCAGATGAAATCGAAAAAGGCGTCGATTGTCAGATTGCGCTTCGAATCGACTTGCCGACCCACTTTGTTTTCAACGTGCCGTTCCGCCTGGACGATCCAGTTCTGATCACACAAGTTCATCGATCAGTGTCTCCGCCATCGCCCACACACCAAAACCCGCCGCGGGATTGAGGTGCCCCACTTCGCCGAGATCGACGAGGCGACTGCCCCAGTCGGTCGCCATTGCAGATACGTGATCGAACTGCGCAAGCGGATCGTTGCGGCTCGCCCCGACGATGCTCGGAAACGCCAAGCGTTTGCGCGGCGTCGGATGCCAGCCGTTTTCGGCCAGTGCATCGATAGTTGGATAACCGGCCGGCAGCGGCGTATCGAGATCGGCCGGCGTGGCGAGCAATGCACCGTGAATCTCGCGGTTGTGCTGCTGTGCCCAGTGAACCGTAATCATCACGCCCGCGCTGTGGGCGACCAGAATTACCGGGCCGTCGATTTTCGCGAGCGCTGCGTCAAGCGCGGCAACCCGTGCCGCGCAACTGAGCTTGTCGTGTTCGAGCGGCGGCACCGAGATTGCATTAGGCAACTTGTGCTGCAACAGGGTTTGCCAGTGGTCCGAGACGTGGTCGCGCAAACCCGGGACCATCAGAATGGTCGGTTGTGTATCGATAGTCATGAAGCGGTCTTCTTTGCGGTTAGTACGGCTTGTCGCCGATAATTCCCGCTCGTTCCATCTTGCGGTGACATGGCGGATAGTCCATCACCGCATAATGCTGCGTGCTGCGGTTGTCCCAGATCGCGATGCTGTTCTTCTGCCAGCGCCAGCGCACCTGGTATTCCGGAATGTAGGCCTGACTGATCAGATAGCGCAGCAGATCGCCCGAACCCGGGTTAGCGTCCTGCCCGAAACGCACGCGATCCGGCGTGTGGTAGTTGGTGAAATGCGTGGTGAAAGCACTCACGAACAGAATCTTCTCGCCAGTCTCGGGATGCGTGCGCACGACCGGATGTTCGGCGTCCGGAAACTGCGCCTTGAGTGCGTGCCGCTTCTCAATCGGCATCGCGGCACCAAAGCTCGCTTCGATGCTATGTCGCGCGCGCAGGTCGGCAATCTGCGTCTTGATGTGCTCCGGCAGATTCTCGTAAGCGAGTGCCATATTCGCCCACATCGTGTCCCCTCCAACCGGCGGACACTCGACGCACCGAAGGACCGCGCCGAACTGCGGCGCTTCGCGCCAGGTGGCGTCCGCGTGCCATGCGTTTTCGTAGCGGTCGTTAGGTTGATCCGGAGTCTTGTAAATGCGCACGAGACCAGGGTACTCGGGGTCGCTACCTGCGACCGGGTGATCTTCCAGGTCGCCAAAGCGTCGGGCGAACGCTACATGCTCGGCGCGTGAGATGTCCTGTCCGCGCAGGAACAGCACGCGATGTTTCAACAGCGCCGCCCGGATCTCGCTAAACAGGCCGTTGTCGTGAATAGCGTCGGCGAGATAGACGCCGACTAGTTCTGCGCCGATTGCGCATGTCAATGGTTCGACGTGCATCGCTGGCTCCCTAGATGACGAAGACGGATGAACCCGTCGTCTTGCGCGACTCAAGATCCCGATGCGCCTGCACCGCGTCCTCCAATGCGTAACGCTGGTTCAGCTCGATCCTGATACGGCCTGCAGCGACATGCCCAAATATTTCAGCGGCGAGCTCGTTCTTTTCTGCAGGGTCGGCAATGTAGTCGGCTAGCGCCGGGCGAGTCAGGAAAAGCGATCCCTTCATTGCAAGAATCTGCGGACTGAACGGCGGGATCGGACCCGACGCCGTGCCGACGCACACCATCAACCCCCTACGCTTGAGCGAGTCGAGTGATGACTCGAAGGTATCCTTGCCGACGCTGTCGAACACCACATTCACGCCGACGCCATCGGTCAGTTCGCGCACGCGTTTCGCGACGTCTTCCCGGCTGTAATTAATGACGTGATCGCAACCATGCGCGCGTGCCACTTCACCCTTGGCTTCGGTCGAGACGGTGCCGATCACGGTGAGCCCAAGCAGCTTCGCCCATTGCGACACGATCAGACCGACGCCACCGGCAGCGGCGTGCAGCAAGATGGTGTCGCCCTTCTTGAAGTCGTGAATGCGGCGCATCAGGTAGGCACACGTCAGGCCGCGCATGGTCATGCCGGCGGCCGTTTCGCACGAGATCGTTTCGGGCAGCTTGATGAGAGGCGCAGCCGGGATCAGCCGTTCGGTACTGTAGGCGCCCAGCGTATTGACGAAGCCCGTGTAAGTCACGCGGTCGCCTGGCGCGACGTTCGTGACGCCGGCGCCAACGGCCTCGACGATCCCTGCGGCCTCGACGCCCATACCCGCAGGCATCGGCACCGGATACAAACCGCTGCGGAAGTAGGTGTCGGCGAAATTAAGGCCAATCGCCTCGTGGCGCAAACGGACCTGCCCGGCTCCGGGATTGCCCACTTCGACCTCTTCATAACGCAAGACTTCGGGACCACCGGTCTCATGGAAGCGGATCGCTCTAGCCATGTTCAATCTCCTATCCAATACTCAAACTGCAAAATGAAATGCGCGCGCCGAAGCTCAGGACCTCTGCTCAGCGTACGGCCCGCTCGCGCAGGGCATCCAGACGATCCAGATCACCGGCGTAGTTCCGCTTACCGATGAAAAATGCAATAGCCGCGACGAGAGGCGCAAACGGCACTAGCTGCAGCGCGCCGAGCAGGCCGATCCGGTCAGCGATGAATCCCGTCAGAATGGCGGCGGGCGCCAGACCCAGCAGATTGTTCGCCAGTGTCAGCGTGGCAAACGCCGACGCGTGAATAGACGGCGGCGTGAGGTTAGCCACCATCGCCCCGGAAGGCCCGCTTGCACCCGCGCTGAAAAACATGCCGAGGCCGATCACCGCGAGTTGCAGCGGACCCGCAGGCATGCGCAAGCCGATGATCAGTAACGCGAAGCAAATCAGGCAGAATGCGATCGCAGCCATCCATTTTCTTTCGCGTGCGCGCTTGCTGAGCCGGTCGGCCAGATTCCCACACACCACCATGCCAAGCCCGGTAATCAGCACGAATACCGCAGCACTCATCGCGGCCTTACTGACGGGCATGCCGTAGTAGCGATTCAGGAAGCTCGGCATCCAGGCCCACATTGCGGCGGGAACCAGCAGATGGATGCCACTGCCGATATACGCGCACACTACCGATCGGGTGGAGAAAAGCCCTTTCATCAGCGTGCGCAGACTCATGCGCACGCCCAGACCTTGTACGTGTCTGCCTACGTTTGCCGGCTGAAGCAGCGCAAGCCGCTTCTCGGTGACGATGAACCGATAGACGATTACCAGTACGAGACCCAAGGCCGCCATCGTGCCGAACGCCGAGCGCCAGCCCAGATGAGCCGCCACTGTGCCGCCCAGCGCCATGCCCAGAACCGAACCGAATGCGCCACCAGCCATGAATGTGCCGGTGAGCGTGGAGCGCAGCCGCGCCGGAAATATGCTCAACACGACCGCAATGCCGACACTGCCGTACGCGGCCTCACCGATACCGACGAAAGCGCGCGCAATCAGCATTTCGCCGTGGTTCGTCGCGAGCGCGCAGCCTAGTGTTGCGAGACTCCACATTGCCGCCATCAGCACGATGCTCTTCACGCGTCCCCAGCGGTCCGCGAGTACCGACAACGGGAAGGTGAGCACACCGACCATCAACGCAACCACGCTGCTCAGCGAACCGAGTTGGGTGTCGGACAAAGCCCAGCTTGCCTTGAGCAGCGGAAAGACGGCATTCAGTACCTGCCGTGACATGTAATCGGAAAGCAGCAATCCTACGGTCAACGCAAAAACCACCCACGCATAGGCGCGGACGTCCGCTTCTTTTACCGGGACATCGCCTGTTGTGTGTTCTACATGCTGCATCAGCATAGTTGTCTCCTCCGCGTCTGGCTCGTAGCGGTCGTCTTTAGATGACAGCGCAAAGGCTCATTCACCATGACTGCTTCGCCCTGCCCTGCGCCTGTCAAAAATCAGCACCTTCAAAAGCCCGGCACGCTTCACACATCAGCGCGGCGCCTTCGTCTCACCGCACGAGGCGGCAACTTTCGACACTCGCAAGTCCGGGTCGGAATCGACCGAGGCATAAGGGATGTCGTGATTGCAAGATACGGGAATCGCGCAATATAATTTAATGATTGCGCGCCATTCTTTTACGAATTGACGCCGCTTAGTGAAAACACCGATGCTCGGCGCAATCGCCGGTCAGCAGTACGTGAGCGGACAGCAAAGCGCGCGCTGCCACGAGGGGAAACGCAATGGAGACGATGCTGCGGTCGGTTGCGATGAGCGGTTATTTCGACGTAACGCGGCGGCTCGGACTTAACCCCGTGGAGCTCGCGCAACAGGTCGGGGTAGATCCGGCTGCGCTTGCAAATCCGGACAGTCGCGTTGCGGTAGCCCCGTGCTGCCGGCTGCTGGAACTCACGGCCAGGATGGCGTCGTCACCAACATTTGCTCTGCAAATGGCCGAAACGCGTCATCAGTTCGGGACAGGTGTGGTCAATGTTCTGCTCGCGCACAAACGCACGTTACGCGACGTGCTGCTAGCCACAGCCGAGTACCGCCATCTGCTCAACGAAGCACTTGCAGTTTATGTCGAAGACGCCGGTGCAACAGTCACGATTCGCGAAGAACTTGTCGTTGATGCCGGTACTCCGACGAATCAGGCGATCGAACTCGCACTCGGAGTTCTCGCTCGCCATTCCAGTGCTCTGCTCGGCGTCCACTGGAAACCGCGCAGCGTTCACTTCACGCACGCCGGTCCCGCCGATCTGACGTTTCACCGACGTTTCTTTGGCTGCCCGATGCAGTTCGGCAGCGACTTCAACGGCTTCGTGTGCGCTGCCGCCGATCTCGACTATCCCAATCCGGCTGCGGACCCGGAACTCGTCCGCTACGCGGAAAGCCTCGCCGCACCACTGAAGCAAGCCGGGACGGATTCGACGGCTCTGGAAGTTCGCAAGGCAATCTACCTCCTGCTGCCTCTGGAGCAAGGTACTGTCGAGCCGGTTGCCCGCCATCTGGGTTTGAGCGTCCGCACGATGCAGCGCCAGTTGGAATTGGTCGAGACCAGTTTCTCAGACCTGGTCGACGAAGTACGGCGAGAACTTGCCGTTCGCTACATGAGCAACTCGCGCTATCCGATAGGACGTGTGGCGGCGCTGCTCGGTTATAGCCAGCAGGGTTCGTTCACGAACTGGTTCAGGTCGCGTTTCGGCATGGCGCCGCGCGACTGGAGAAACAGGCAGGCAAAATGACCGGCGCTGGCGGCCTGCAACAGAACTGTCCCAGCGCTGCTTCTGTATGGACGCAACGCAGGACGTGGTCGGGCAGGCGCAATTGAGTACATCTTGCGCGCTGCCCCACCGCGTTCAGACGGCCTTGCGCAGAAAGCCTTGAGTGCCACCATTGCGGTTAGGCGCGAAACCGTTGGCCAGCAGCGTTTCTTCCACGGTATCGTAGAACACGCCGATCTTGCTTATATCGCGCGCCTCCTCGGCGGTGGCGATATTGCGGCCGAACTCGCGTGAAATGCGCACCAGTTGCTCGATCTGCTCGACGGAGCTCATCCTCCGCGTGCGCGACTGATTCCACAGGTTGTCTTCGATGCCGCAGCGCACGTGCAGGCCCATCGCGATACCCATCATGTTGACCGGCAACACATTGCGCATCGAGCTTTCCACTGTCAGTACCGCGCCATCGGGCGTAGCGCGCAAGAAGTTGGCAAGGTTATAGATATTCGGCGCGTCCATGCCGCCGCCGATGGCCACCCAGTTCATCACCAGCGGACCCTTATAGACGCCGCGCCGGATCAACCGCTCGACCGACTCGAAGCTGTTGATGTTGTAGCACTGAAAAGCGCTCTGGATCCCGGCTGCGTTCAAGCGGCGGATGTGCTCTTCTGCCCAGCCTGGCTGGGCGGGCACTGTCATCTCTTTGTACGCATTGTAGACATTGGGATCCTCCATCGAGGTTCCCTTGACGTCGTCATCTTCCCAATGTTCGACGACGTTCATCTGCGAAGTATTGATCGTCACCGTCACCTGATCGGGTTTTGGATCGAGCTCGGCCAGCATGTGGCGCGTGTCGTCGCTCAGCCATTTGGCCGCGGCACCTTCGGTCTCCGGAGCAAAGCTGATCGAGCCGCCCACCTGAATAATCATCTCCGGCACTGCGTTGCGCACGCCAGCAATCAGTTCGTTGAATTTCGACAGCCGCTTGCTGCCTTTGCCGTCAAGTTCGCGGACGTGCAGGTGCAGTACGGTGGCGCCGGCGTTGTAGCAATCCACTGCCTTCTGGATTTGCTGGTCAATGGTGACGGGGATATCTTCGGGGAAGTCGGAAGGCACCCAGGCCGGCGCATACGGCGCCGCTGTAATGATCAGCGGTTGCTGGTTTTCAGTGTAAAGGGAACCGTCGAGGAAGTTCATGGCAGGGTCTCAAAAGGCAGGCTACGGAGGCGGAAAGAGATTGGGCTGCTGAGTGCCTGTCGTTGACAAGGTTCTCGCCCAGCACCGGCATCTCTCCTTTCCGCGAAAACTAATAGGACGTTCGCCTTCGCGTCAGAGGAGGCAAAAACGAACTCGTCCGACGAAGATACCGTGACCTCAAAACGCGATTTACCTTTGGGCGCCATAGATTTGTGATTCGATGCCACTACGTGTTTACGCCAACTTCAAGACCGTTCCTGCTGCTCAACGCGCTCGAGCTCCGGCTGTTCTTTAACCCATCGCCAGAAGAGCTTGTAACCGACCGCAAGCATCACGGGACCAATGAACAGGCCGATTACCCCGGCTGTCACCATGCCGCCAAGCGCTCCAATTAGCACGACCGGCATTGGCACTGCAACACCGCGTCCAAGCAGTAAAGGCTTCAGCACGTTGTCGGCGAGTCCTGCCACCAGGATATAAACAGAGAAGATAATCGTCGATGCATTCGCCCCTTGTGTGAGTATCACGAAGACGATCACAGGGGCAGTGATCAGCGTGGCGGGCAACTGCATGACGCCGACCAGCAACACCGCGAGCGCGAGCAGACCCGCGCCGGGTATCCCCATGACGACGAACGCGACACCAATGAGCAGCATCTGGATGAACGCAATGCCGACCACGCCTTGGGCGACTGCGCGAACCGTGGTCGTGCACAGGCTGGTTATTTCCAACGCGTTTTCAGGTCCTGAGATGCGCGACGCGATCAACACCGCGCTGCGATGGCCCTTCTCCCCGTGCGCCATGAAGATACCCGCGATGATCAACGCGAAGAAGAAGATCAACAGGCCCGCGCCGAGGCCAGTGAGCGTACCGAGCACGGCAAGACCAGCGTCCTTGACTTGCGGCGCGAACCGTTGAGCGAGACCGGTCAGGTTAGTCGAGGCTTGCAGCCACAATTCATGCACACGTGGGCCCACTAGCGGCCAACTCGCGACCGATTCAGCAGGCGGCGGGATCGCAAAGCTACCGCTTCTGAGTACTGCGATCATGTGGTCGATCGAATCGGCGATCGCCACGCCCAATAGATAGGTAGGAACCAGAATAACGCCAAACGCGACCAGGATAATCATCGTGGCGACCAGTCCATCTCTTCCCGCAAAATGTCGTCGAAGCCTGAGTTGCAGCGGATAGAGAGTAATGGCGAGAATCAACGCCCAGACCATCAGGTTGAGAAACGGGACGAAGATCCGGAAACAGAAAACAGCGAGCACCGCCACGAGTCCGGCGCGGATCAATACGTCAAGCAGCTCTCTCGATAGGCTCCGGGAGCCGGTCGGCGAGATCAGCATCGGAATCTCCTCGCAGATTGTCGCGACGATTCATCTAACGACAAACCAGACTGGCCAGTGACGGAGCATGAACGCGGACACGCACGCTACTTTCGTATTGCGGCAAGCCGCTTACTGGCTCGTGCCGCTGTGTGCGGCAGCAACCGCCGCGTCGCGCTTCTTGTTAGCGGCCGCCTTCTTCTGGTCATAGACTTTCTTTGCAGCCGCGACTTCCCGGTTGTACTCGCGATTGGCTGCTGCGACCTGTTGATGCATTTTCACTATTTCATCCGGATGGTCCGCGGCTGCCGCTGCGGGCGCTGCAGAATTATCTTGCGCCGACGCGAAACCAGGCGGAAGTAGTGCGAGAGATACGGTCATCACTGTTGCAATCGCTTTTTTCATAACGGGCCCCCAATGTGATCTGCTGGTGAGTTTGTCAGTGACAAGCATGCAAGCTTCCAGCGTATATTCGTTGAAGCACGTTTTGTATTGGACTTTGGTCGTACGCGGCGTAATCTTCTCGCGCTTCGATGTTGGCATCACAAAGGTCGCGAGATGTTCTAACAACGTGTTGGGTAGGAGTAGCGGCAGCCACGCGTATAACTCTCATGCTCTCCAATTTCTGGTCGGTCGCAACGCACCCTGATTAGTTCGGATATCTATCAAAATCATGGAATAGCAACCATGTCCAGATGGAATCATTCGGCGCCGAACTACGTCGCGCCGGCCACGTCGGCATAAACCGTCGCGGCCGCGTTTCATTAAGGCGCGCCTGCGTGAATCACTCCAGCTATATCGCGGCTCACTGCCCCAAGAGCGCGATCTGCGGCTGACACCAGCGCGTCGTAACCGTGTCCGTCAATGGGTTGCCGAACCAGCGACTTACCTGCAACCGGCAACGGTTTGCCAGGGGGAAACACGGCCCAGAGCGCTTCGATCGTTATGGCCTCGCCGGGCGTCGCGTCGAAACGCATGACGTCCACGCGAACTCGCCACGTACCTGCCGCATCAACGCCCATATTGAAGACCGACACGTGATCCGATGCCAGCAGCGTGGCGAGATCACCTGCGATCGTACGTGCAATGTCCGCCTTCAACGGTTCGCCCCATCGAGCGAACTCGTTGAGCACTACCTGGTTGTTGCCCATGCGCGTGACGATCTGCGGCCGATCGACCACATCGGGAACAGTGACTGGATTGACCACGACATGAACCGGCATCGTGGAGGTCATCGGCGTGAGTGTCGTATCGACCGTCAGCGTATAGAAACTGGCGGTCGGCGAACTGCCGCAGGCGCCCAGCAAGCCGCAAAAAAATACCCCGGCAACGACAGAAGAGATTCGCGTCACGGTTTGTTCTCCTGCTTGCCGCGTACCAGTGCCTCGGGATGCCGTTCGAGATAGTCGGCCAGCGTGCGGACTGCGGCGGCCGTCTGCGCCAACTGGTTCATGGCGTCGGACACGTTCTGCTGTAGCGCGGAGTCCGGCTGCAGCGCCCCATTGGCAGAAGTCATCACTCCATGCGCGGCATTCAGGGTGTTTTTCGCTTCTGGAACGACATCGGTGTCGAGATGGGCAAGTAGCGAATTCGCATTCTGAAGGGTCATCTGCGCGTTCTTGCCGATTGCTTCGAACGGTATCGTATTCAACTTGGCGACCAGACGCGTGACGGAGTCCTGAAGCGATTGAAGCGAGCCTGGAACAGTCGGATACTGGGGCGGATTTTTACTCCAGTCGATCTTCGCCTTCGGTGCGTCGGGGAAGAAGTCGACGGCAAGATAACGCTGGCCGGTCAGCAGGTTGCCCGTCCTCAATTGCAGGCGCAAGCCCCGTGCAACCAGATAATCCGCGAATTCGCGGGTGTCCTTGACGACTGGGCTGCCAGTCGGACCGCTTTCATAGCGGTTCGTAAACCGCTCGGGATAGTAGGCTACTTCCACCACGATACTCAGCTTCCTGCTCTCGCGGTCGAATCGGGTATAGATGCCACTTACCTCGCCAATCGTAATGCCGCGAAAATCGAGCGGCGCGCCGACAGTCAACCCGCGCACTGAATCGTCGAATTCGGCGACGAACCGGGTGACGATCCGGTCATGACGCTTCATGGCCTCACCGAAGTTCTCGAACAGCGTGAAGGTCGTCTGTGCGGCCGCTTGAGGTTGGTCAAGCGAGTGCTCCGGCGTATCGAACGCAACCCCGCCAATGATGATCGACACGAGCGATTGCGCATTGAGCCGTACCCCGTTGCTGTCGAGAGCGACGTCCACCCCGCTGGCATGCCAGAAGCGCGTGTCGGGTCTGACGAACTTGTCGTAGGGCGCATTGATGAATACGTGCAACGTTACGCCCCTGCCGTCAGGATCGAGAGCATAGGAGGTGATCTGTCCGACCTGCAGCCGCCGATAAAAGATCGGTGTGCCGGCATCTAGTGAACCCATGTTCTGGCTTCGCAGCACAAACTCGCGACCGGGCACGTCGCTGGAAATCACAGGCGGAACTTCGAGACCGGTGAAGGTCTGGCGCGGCTTGGCGGAGCCGCCCGCGTCCATGCCGACGAACGACCCCGACAGCAGAGTGCCGAGTCCGGACACGGTGCCGCCCGAGATTCGTGGGCGCACGACCCAGAAACGCGTGTCGTCGACGAGCAGGTCCGATGCATCCTTCACCACCTCCGCAGTTGCAATCACGTGCTTGTGATCTCTCGAAAGGCTGACTCCCTTGATAACGCCGATATCGACTTCCCTGAACTTGATTTTTGTTTTGCCGGCTTCGAGTCCGTCGCCTGTGTTGAACATGATGGTGATCTGCGGCCCCTGATCGAGTACCGCCTTGACGGCTAGCCAACCGCCGATCAGCACGGCGATGATCGGCACCAGCCATACGACCTGGGGCCGCCAACGCGCGCGGGGCGCGACGATGGCTACAGGGACGTCGGGCGGCTCAGGCGTGTTTGAGTTGTCCGGCATGATCCGGCCCGTCCGCGTCCCAGATCAGACGCGAGTCGAACGACATGGCGGCGAACATGGTCAATACGACGACCGCGCCGAACGCGACCGCGGCCAGGCCCGCCTGGATAGTGGCCAGCGCCTTGAACTGCACCAGGGCCACCAGCATGGTGATGACATAAATATCGAGCATCGACCAGCGCCCGACCAGTTCAACCACTCTGTAGATGCGCGTACGTTGCTCGGGATTCCAGCGCGAGTGAACCTGAGTGGAGATCGACAGAAAGGCAATGGCAATAATTTTCAGCATCGGCACTGCGACGCTCGCGACGAACACCACGAGGGCGAGCAACCACGAGCCGGACGTCCAGAGATAAACGACACCGCTCATGATCGTGTCCTTCTCCGCGCCGAACAGCGAGCTGGTGTACATCACCGGCAACACGTTGGCGGGGATATACAGCACCATCGCCGCGAGCAGAAATGCCCACGTGCGCGCCAGGCTGTCCGGCTTGCGAAAATGCACCGACGCGCCGCAGCGCGAACAGCACAGACCCTTTGCGTGGGCGGGTGCCTTCACCAGTAAGCCGCAGTCATGACACTGCATCAGACCGCACTGCGCGGCGCTCAGCCAGCCGCACGGTAGAGACAGCGAGCCACCCGTCTGCCCGCCAGGGTTCTGAAGTGCAGTGATTCTCGCCCACAGGTCACGCGAATCGAACGCGGCGCTCGCAGCGGCGAGGACCAGCATCAATATGCCAAACGACCACAGTCCAACGTCTACAACGACGCTCGCGATGTGGGCGAGTTTGACGAGCGCCACCAGCAAACCGATGATCAGCACTTCGGTCATGCCCCATGGCTGAGCAAGGCGAGCCAGCCGGAAGACCGTGGCTGCCCCCCACGGCACGCGGTTGAAGCGCAACGGTATGAGCATCCATAGCATCGAGGCGACTTGCACAGCAGGAATGGCAACAGTGGTCAAAAAAACCAGCAGTGCGATCGGCCACATCCCGTCGATGTACAGAACATCCACTGCGCCGATCAGCGTCGTTTCGACTAACGTGCCGTTTACCGACAGTCCGACAATCGGATAGGAGTTGGCGATCGCGAGCAGCACCGCCGCCCCGAGCGACAGGGCCAATGCATTTCCGAGCGAATTTGCCCTGTTCCGGTAAAGCTCGCCATGACAACGCCGGCAACGCAACACGCCGCCGTCGGGAAGGTCTGCATCGACCTGGAGCAGGTCGCATTCATGGCATGCGAGGAGCCTGGCGTGCGTCATCGCGGCGCCTCGCCAGCCGGCACGCCAGCCATAGGCTGCGGGGCAGGCGGTTGAGTCATCTCCTCCGCCTTGACGACCCAGCCGCCGCCCATCGCCTTGTAAAGACGCACGAACGACGTCAATTCGGCGCCCTGGGTCTGTGTATAGCTCAGTTGCGCGTTGAACAGACTGCGCTCGGCGTCGAGCACCTCGATGTAACTCGTGTAGCCGCCTTCGTAGCGCAGCCGCGCAAGGTGCGAGTAGCTGGACAGCGCGGTAACCTGATCCTGCTGGATTCCCAATTGCTCGCGGGATTTCTGCAGCGCGATGAGCGCGTCCGCGACTTCCTGAAACGCAACCTGAATCGCCTTCTGATACGCAAACAGCGCTTCCTGTTGACGTGCCTCCGCCTGATGAACCTGCCCTTCGATGTTGCCGGCAGTGAAGATAGGCAGCGACACGGCGCCGGCGAAAGACCATACACGCGCCGGCCCGGTGAACAGGTTCGAGAATTGGGTGCTGACGGAACCGAACAGCCCCGTTAGCGAGATCGACGGAAAATACAGCGCCCGCGCCGCGCCGATCAATGCATTTTGCGCCACCAGGTTCTGCTCGGCCTGGAGCACATCCGGACGGCGTTCGAGCAGTTCGGACGGCAGACTGGACGGAATCGCGGGTGCGGTCAGCGCGTCCAGATCGTGGCCACGCAAAATCGGCTCGGGATTGCGTCCGAGCAGCACGGCAAGCGCGTCTTCCTGCACTCCGATCTGGGTTTCCAACTCCGGAATAGTGGCTAATGCCGCCTGATACTCAGACTGGCTTTGCGCCAATTCCATCTGCGACACCTCGCCGCCCGCGAAACGCAGCGTGAATACCTTGACCGATTCGGCCCGGCTCTCCACCGTAGCCTTCGCGATGTCCAGCTGCCGGTCGAGGCTGCGCAGATTGATATACGACGAAGCAACCGACGCTACCAGCGAGAGAATCGTGCCGCGGCGACCCTCCTCGCTCGCAAGCAGATTCGCACGAGCAGCTTCGGTCTCGCGCCTCGTTTTGCCGAACAGGTCGATTTCCCAAGCCGCCGAGACGCTCGCGTCGAACTGGTTGTAGACCGGGTTCACATTCGCCGGCAGCGGCACTCCGCCGCTCAGCGTTGCGCGCTGGCGTGACGCATTGAAGTTCGCCCCCACCTGCGGGAAAAGTCCTGAGCGGGTTGTCACGAACTGCCCGCGAAACTCTTCTACGCGCGCGGCGGCGATCTTGACGTCGAGGTTATCCGCGAGCGCGGCAGCGATCAGATCGTTGAGAACAGGGTCTCCAAACTGTTCCCACCAGGCCGTGTTCGCGGTGTCGGCCGTATCCTGGATGCTGAAACGGAAGGTAGCGGGCACATCGACTTTGGGCCGCGCGTAGTCCGGTCCAAGCAGACAGCCAGTCAGCGACAGCGAGGCGAGTCCCGTCAGAAGCACAACGCCAACGCTCGCAAAGTGCGTGGTGCGCATGTCAGTCACCCTCGCGCTGTGCGGACGGCGTGACCTTCGGCGTGCCCGGACCGCCCGCTACAGGCGCCGAACCTCCCGGGGTGCTTGGGTCTGCTCCCGGCTTCTCCTTCGGGCCGCTTTTACGCGACGACCAGGTTTCGAGCAGGTAATAGAACATCGGAATGAAAAATACCGCGATGACGGTCGCGCCCAGCATCCCGCCGATCACACCAGTGCCGATCGAATGCCGGCTGTTTGCCGACGCGCCCACTGCAATAGCAAGCGGCACACAGCCGAGAATGAAGGCAAGCGACGTCATCACGATCGGACGCAACCGCTCTTCGGACGCTCGCAAGGTAGCATCGAGCACCGACGCGCCTCCTTCCCGGTTGATCACCGCGAACTCGAAGATCAGAATTGCATTCTTCGCCGCGAGCGCGACCAGCATCGTGAGGCCGATCTGGAAATAGATATCGTTTTCGAGGCCTCGCATCAGGATAGCGAGGAGCGCGCCGAACAGCGCGAACGGCACGGCCATCAGCACGCCAACCGGCAACGACCATTTCTCGTACTGGCCGGCGAGGATCAGGAACACCATCACGAGCCCGAAGATGAAAACGATGCCCGACGTTCCCCCGGATTTACGCGCCTCATAAGCCTCACCGCTCCAGGCGACGCCGTAGCCGGCCGGCATTTCGGTGGCAACCTGTTCGAGTGCAGCGATCACCTGGCCCGAACTGAAATCCGGCGCGGCATTCGCCGTCACGAGCACGGCCGGGAAGTTGTTGAAGCGCGTGAGCAGATCGGGACCCGTGACATACCGGTAGGTCGCGACCGCTCTTAGCGGCACCATCGTACCGGTCTTGCTGCGAACAAATATCTGGTCGAGGTCCTGTGGTCTGAGCCGATAAACCGGATCGGCTTGCAGGATGACTTGCCATAGCCGGCTCGACCGGTTGAACTGGGACACGTAAAGGGAACCAAACATCGTCTGCATCGAGCTATATACGTCTTCGATCGGCACGCCGAGTGTCTGGGCTCTTTCCCTGTCCACCTCGACCAGCAACTGCTGTGACGACGCATTGAAGGTCGTCGTGACGCGTGCAAGCTCAGGCCGTTTTCTGGCCCGCTCGATAAACTGCTGCACGACCCCGGCAAGCTGCGCGATCGACGCGTCGCCCTTGCTCTGAATCCATACTTCGGTGCCGCCGGTCGTGCCGAGCCCCGGAATTGACGGTGGATTAACCGGAATCACGACGCCCGCCGTTATCTTCGACAAGGTCTGATACGCATCGACCAGCACGGCCCTCGCATTCTGGGTTTCGCGATTGGCGTGCGTGTAGCGCTCGTCGAAACCTTTCAGGCCGATGAAAAAGGTACTCGCATTGTTTTTGTTCTGCACGTCAAGCAGACTGTATCCATCGACCGTCGTGATACTGCCGACCGCGTCCTGTTTCATGAAGTATTCAGTCACCCGGTCAGACACCGCCCCGGTCCGATCCAGGCTCGCCGCGTCCGGCATCTGGATTGCGCCGAGAAGATAGCCTTGATCTTCCGGCGGAAGAAATGCGCTCGGAACGGATTTGACCATCACGACGGTCAGCGCGATCATCGCGCCAAACACCAGCAACGCGAGAACGAAGCGCTTGATGACGAACTGAATCGCGCGGGAGTAGCTTGCGGTCATCCGTGCGAACGCGTTGTCGAACCAGCGGAAAAAGCCTTTCTTTTCCTTGTGAGTACTTTTGAGCAATAGCGCGGCGAGTGCCGGCGACAGGGTCAGCGCGACGATGCCCGAGATCACCACCGAAATCGCAATCGTAATCGCGAACTGCTTGTACAACTGGCCAGTAATGCCACTCACGAACGCCACCGGCACGAACACCGCGCACAGCACAAGCACGATCGCGATCACCGGTCCCGCCACTTCGTCCATCGCGAGTTTGGCCGCGTCTTTTGGATTGAGCTTGTGAACGGTCATGTTGCGTTCGACGTTCTCGATCACCACGATCGCGTCGTCGACCACGATACCGATGGCAAGCACCATCCCGAAGAGGGTCAGCATGTTGATCGAAAATCCGAGCAAGGCCATTCCCATGCAGGTGCCGACAATCGAAATCGGCACTGCCAGCACTGGAATCAGCGTCGCCCTGAGGCTTTGCAGGAAAACGAACACCACGATCACCACCAGCACCAGTGCTTCGAAAAACGTGTGGATCACATCGGAAATGGACGCGCGCGTGAATTCCGTGGTGTCCATTGCAATGTCGTACTGGATGCCCTCGGGAAACGACTGCTTGAGTTGGGCAAGCGTGGCGCGGACCTGCTTCGACACATCGAGCGCATTCGCGCCCGGTTGCTGATAGACGGCGATGATCGTGGCCGGTTTGCCCTGAAAGCGACTGCGAATGGAGTAGTCCTTCTGTCCCAGTTCGGCATGTCCGACGTCCTTCAGCCGCACGATAGCCGAGCCTTCGCTAGCGGCACGCAGGATAATGTTCTCGAACTCCGCCGGTTCGGCGAGGCGACCCGTGGTCGTGACCGCAAACGACTGTTCAACCGGAGTGCCGGTTGGCGACTGTCCAATGCGCCCTACAGCGAATTGCTGGTTCTGGGCCTGGACAGCGTTCTGCACGTCGGTCGCGGTGATGCCCAGTTGCGCCATCCGGTCAGGCTTGAGCCAGACACGCATCGCATAGTCCGGAGTGCCGAAGATGCTCGACTGGTTCGCGCCCGGAATCCGCTTGAGCGCATCGAGCACGTAGATGTTCGCGAAGTTCGCAATGTACGTGCTGGTGAAGCGCTGGTCCGGCGAGTAGATCGCGATGACCATCATGAACGCCGACGACTTCTTCTGCACCTGTACACCCTGCGCCTGAACCGATTGCGGCAATTGCGGCAACGCAAGGTTCACGCGATTCTGCACGTCGACCTGCGCGAGCTGCGGGTTGGTACCGATTTCAAAGAAGGCGTTGATCGTCAGATTTCCCGTCGATGAACTCGACGAGTTCATGTAGATCATGTTGTCGGCGCCGTTCACCTGCTGTTCGATTGGCGCGGCCACGTTATTCGCGACGACGTCTGCACTCGCCCCAGGATAGGTCGCGGAGATCGTAATCTGCGGCGGCGTGATGTCCGGATATTGGGCGACGGGCAGCGCGAACATCGTCAACGCACCGCCGAGCGTAATCACAATCGAGATTACAGACGCAAAAATCGGCCGGTCGATGCAGTAGTGGGAAATGCTCATCGTCGCCGTCCTTTACTGGGACGCGCTGGTGCCGGAGACCGGCTCCGTCGCGGCTGTTTTGGGTCCACTAGCCTGGCCGCCTGGTTCCTGCTGTCCGCTGTCCGCAACGGCCGGCCGGTCAACGATCTTGAGCGGCGCCCCGGCCGTTACGCGGATTGCGCCGTCAACTACGACACGCTCACCGGGCTTCAGTCCGTCGGTGATGAACCAGTCGTCGCCTTGCCATTCCCCGACTTCCACCACGCGCTGACGGCCTTTAGATTCGGCGTCTACCACCCAGAGAAAATGGCTTTTCGAGCCCTGCAAAACTGCCCGCTGAGGAACGAGGATTGCATTCGGCCGGATCGCTCCGGCCACGCGCGCCCGCACGAACTGCCCAGGTCGCAGCACAGCTTTAGGATTGTCGAAGACGGCCCGTACCAGGAACGTGCCCGTTTCAGTGCTGAATGCGGGATTGGCGAAATCGATCGAGCCGTGTTCTGCATAAACAGAACCGTCGGCGAGAACGAGAGACACCGTGAAGTTGTTTTCGGGCGGAAAACGCAGATGTCCTGTCGCAATCTGATCGCGGTACCTCAGCATTTCATTCTCGGACACACTGAAGTTCACCCAGATCGGATTGAGTTGATACACAGTGGTGAGCAACCCCGACTGAGTCGCCGTCACATAGCTGCCGTCCTGCTGTTTGGCGAAGCTCGACAGCCCCGTCAGCGGCGATTTGATCGTCGTGTAGCTGAGGTTCAGCAGAGCCGTATCCACTTCGCCTTTGGCCGCAATAACGGCTGCGGCGGCTTGTGCCTCGCCGCCAACGGCGTCGTCGAGATCCTTCTTGCTCAATGCGTTCTGCGCAACCAGCGGTTGCACGCGGGCCAGGTTGGCTTTCGCGACCTGGTACCTCGCCTGCTGCTGCGACAACTGGCCTTTGGCCGTTTGCAGCGCGGCCTCGAATGGCTTCCGGTCCATCAGAAACATCGTCTCTCCGGACTTCACCAACGACCCTTCCACATAGGTGCGACGATCGAGAAAGCCGTCTACGCGAGCGCGGATCTGCACTTCGCGTGAGCTCTCGGTCTGCGCGGTGAACTCGAACACGACCGGCGTATCGCGAGGCGTGATCGTCATCACCGTGACCTCGGGCGCACTTGCCGCCGGCAATGCCTCCTTCTTGCCGCATCCGGCGACGAATGCAAGCAATGCGAGCAACGTAACCAGCAGTGTGAGCGTGGTGCGGACCGGCGCGACGCTTGCGTTACCCGTGGCGTCAAGAGCGTGATTGTCGAGCGCAAGCAACCGTGTGCTTTGCGCAGCGAGATGGCGGGCATGCGTCGGGCGACCGGGCACGGTCACATGCGAGGCGGTGACGAGCGCGCGCGACAAGCGCAAAGCGCGGGCAACAGAGGCCATATTCATCGGGGCGATCCCACTGATTGCGTCCGGGCTTTTCATATCCGCGTTCTCCGGATGACGTCAGCGCGGCTGACGGCTGCATAGATTGCAGTGTGGTTATCCGACAATGTCCGGACAATCGGACTTTGGTCTCATACGTTCCGTACGAAGACGACGCTGCTACGCCGCCGCTCAACGGAGAGCGGCCTCAGGGCACGGGCGGGAAACCCGTCGCCGCCTGAACCGCGCGGATTAGCGCGGCACCGTCGAACGGTTTGCGCAGATAGTCGATGGCGCCGGCGGCGAGCACTTGCGCGCGAACCGACGGGTCGTCGTGGGCGGTGATGATGATGACCGGCATCCCCGAACCGGACAGTTGGCGCTGCACTTCGACGCCGCCAACGCCGGGCATCAGGACATCGAGAATCACGCAGTCGGGCCGGTACGATGCATCGGTCGACAGCCTGTTCAGAAATGCCTCGCCGCTCGAGAACGCCTCCGCGTCGATGCCAGCAGATCTCAACAGGCGCTTGATCGCCCGTCCGACCGATTCTTCATCGTCGACAACCGCTGCGGTCGGAGTGAGATTGGCCATGTGGTACGTTCGGGCTCGTTAGGCGATGTCGCAACGCGATCGTGCAGTCCGAGCCTAACGAATTCACTTGAGATATGAAATAGGACTTTGGTCCACCAAGACCAATCAGGTGCACCGGATTACGACTGGTGGTTACGCGTCAGCGGCACCGCGCGCGATGTGTGAATGCCAGCAGCGCTGGCGTACAGGACGTCTGAAATTTCGATTCGCACCAGCACCCGACGAGGTGCGACCTCATCTGCATGGCGCCTGCTCGAACGCAGTCAGCGATATGAGGCGGTCGTGTCCGTCGCGGTCGCGGATTCAGCTTTTTCCGCGAGGCGCACGAGTTCTGCGAGCGAGCCGGCTTTCATTTTTTCCATCACACGCGCACGGTGAATTTTGATGGTCTTTTCTGCTGCGCCCAACTCGCTCGCGACCTGCTTGTTCAGGTAACCCGCCACGACAAGCGTCATCACCTCGCGCTCGCGCGGCGTAAGCTGCTTGACCCGGCTCTGAATGTCCTGCAGTTCGCTGCGCCAACCAAATAGCCGTCGCGCGCGTTCGAGCGCGCGTTCGATTGCGTCCAGCAATACGCTGTCGGTCACCGGTTTTGGCAGGAAGTCTGTCGCTCCTCCTTTCATTGCGTCGACGGCGGAACTCATATTGCCGTGCCCAGACATGAAAATGATCGGTAGCCACTCATGTAACTGATGCTGCAACGCTAATCCGCTGAGTCCCGGTAGTTGCAGGTCCAGCAGCAGGCAGGCAGGGCCGCCGTTCGGATCGAAACGTTCGATAAACGTCTCCGCGCTCTCGAAGGTCTGCACGGAATAACCGGACAGCCGGATCAGTCGCGCCAGAGCAGATCTGACGTGTTCGTCATCGTCGACGACGAATACCATCGGAGTGACTTCAGTCATGGTGTTTGAACAGGTTGTCATATATCAACCTCGCCTGCGGATGGCAGCACGAGCCGGAACGTCGCGCCCCGCTCGCCATTGCTTTCCGCCCATAGCCGTCCGCCGTGCATCGAGATGATCGAGATACTGATCGACAGGCCGAGCCCGAGACCCTGCGGCTTCGAGGTGGGAAACGGCGAGAACATCTCGCCGAGTTGCTCCGCCTTCAGACCAGGGCCGCGGTCGCTCACAGAAATACTGACCCCTTCTCCTTGCGCTGCAGTATCGACTTTCACCGACACGACGCGGTGTTCCGCACAACACCCCTCTACCGCGTCGAACGCGTTTTGCAGCAGATTGATCATGACCTGCTGCAACTGAATGCTATCGCCCCGAACCAGCGGCACACGCCTCCCGATATCGAGCGTCACGCTGACCCCGCGCACCACCGCATCGCGACGCATGAGGTGCATCGCTCCGCTGACCAGACTTCCAATATCGATGGATCGTGTCTCGGGTGCGGCCCGACGGACGAACTGCCGCAGCTTGCGAACGATCTCAGTGGCTCGAAAACTATCCGCCACGATGTCCGCAAACGCCTCCCGCAAATCAGTTGAACCGCTTCTGGTCAGATGCAGGAATCGCTGTACCGCCTGTGCGTTACTCAGGATCGCGGTGAGCGGCTGATTGATTTCGTGAGCAAGAACGGCCGCCATTTCCGCCAGCTCGAAAACGCGCGCAAGATGCGCGTGCTGCGACTCGTCGCTAACCATCTCTGCGTGAGCTTGCACGTCGTCGGCAGTGACGACCCATACGAATGCGCCAGCCGGTCTGTAGTGCGTGCACTTCACGCTGACCGGCCGTTCGCTGCCGTCCTTACATCGTGCAACGGCTGTTCGTCGCGCGCTGGAAGCTGCAAAGTCTTCTGGTGGGCCGCTTGATGATGGATGTCCTCGCCGTGCCACCGCGTCGTTATCCATGCGAGGAAACAACTGCGCGAAAGAGAGGCCGCTCATTTCCTCGGCGGTATAGGAGAAAAGCGTTGCGGCAAACTGGTTGGCCTGTACTACCTTATTAGCGTCATCGACCACGATCATCGCCGCAGGCATCATTTCCAGCAGTGGCTTCAGCGCTTCTCTCGCGCGGTTACGCCTCGTGTCTTCAGCGCGACCCGTCGGCCATGACAGATATCTGACCAGCGCACTCTTTAACTGCCCCATACGGTCGGAGCGCGCAGTAGATGGTCGTCTGTATGCCCGGGGGTGCAACTGCTTTCGAACGAAATTGTCCTGTCCGCTCCCCGCTTTGCGAGGTGCCACGTCGAGTATGTCGACCCGCGGCCTGTCATGCGCTCGATTTGCCGTAACCATCCTGGCAGGTCTGCCTGACGGCGTCGGGCTCTGTCTCCTTGCGCTGGCTCCCCATGAATGTTTAAGCCGCTCAAGGGCTGACGCAATCCCCGCCATCATCGTGCGGGGGTCGCGTGTGGGCATATTCATGACTGGACTCTCCGTATTGGCCCTACGGTATCGAGCAGCAACGTGCGCCTCTTCGCGGGAATGTGCTCGAACATGCCACGTTACCCGCTCAACAGATCGACAGATGAGCGAACTCTTCGGTCAATCAGCAAAATGAGATCTAGTAGGTTATTGGTCGGCTCACCTAATCGCACGAAAGCCGTATTTGTTTGGTACCTTTGAGTACCATAGACGGGAAGATAGCCGGATGAAAGGTAGCAACCTGTTTTTTTCAGAATTTTTTTCGAGCGAACTGGAAGCGTCGGAAAAAATGGCGTGACTCGCGTTCGACTTGGCGTTCAATAGCCTGTTAATAACATCGTTGCAAGTCGACGAGGGAGTTGGGAAGTACCGTATGGACACATTTGCGCCTTAAAGGCACATGGTGGCCGTTCGTCACCCGTAGGCGAATTAGAAGGCCGAGGCTACCGGAGCATGGCTTTCGCTGCATCGCTTGCATTCCGCTTCACGCTCACCTATGCAAGAAGCAATCGAGTTCGCTTATAGCGTACAGGCAGTGAGATTCAAAACGTTTCCGGTTTGGAATCGCGTTACGCGCTCTACTTCGGCGCGATTATGCTAACTGCGACCAAATAGCATAATTTCGCGCGCTGTCTAAAGCTGAGTCAGATAGCGATAAGTGCGTGAATGAGATGGTTCGCGGTCGAAGTCAATCAGGCGACATTGCAGCATGAACGGGCTGAAGCATTCCTGACCAAGTTCGGATTCCTGACGTTCGACCACATCCAAACTCTATTTCCGAGCGAGTACGCGTCCCGCGCGTCGTGCCGACCTTTAACGACACGACGCCGGATGCGCTGCATGGATCGCGGACATGTCCTGAATCGATTGAACCATCGTCGTCCAGGTCACGCCGGAGCGCGACGAGGTTCGGATCGCGCAAACGCCCGATACATTGCTATCACATGCTTCAGGGCCTAAAGGTTGAGCTTCGTCACCTTCGCACCGTTAACCGAAGCGTCGGCCATCAGTCCGACATTGGTGAGCACGAGGGCGACTACCTGCGAGGTTGCCGATGTCGTATCGATTGCGCCATTCGCACCTACCTTCACGACCGATACCCCAACATCACCCCCGGCCGACCAGCCAGACGAACTCTGAAATTTGGCGAGCGCGTCGCTTGTCATGAACATGAAAATGACAGCGGTGGATTGTGCCCCCGCCTGAAATCCAAATGACGCCGCCGCCGTGCTGTAATAGCCAGCCGTAGTGCCGCCCACACGCAATGCGCCTTCGCCATACTGGGCGCCCACAATGAACGCAGCCTTCTTCACGTCGGGAAACACCAGAATCCCTTGTGCCTTCGACGCAAGTTCCCGTGAGCCTTGCACCGTTGAGAACAGCCGGCTCAATGTACCGTTCACACTCGCATCAATGGCCTGGCGCTTGGACGCGTCGGTCTCAGCGCTTTTGCCGCCGCCTGACGTCATGGTGCAACCGGCAACCGCCAGAGTGGAAGCAGCCATCGCAGCCGCAGTTCTTAACACGAAGTTCCGTCTGTTCATTGTTGGCCTCCGTTAGCGCTCCGGCCGAAGGACCGGTACGCGGGTAAACACATCGTTCTTAAATCGTTGAATCGTTGCGGCAGCAATCACATCACTCGGTCGGCCGCAGTCACATGACGCGGTCAGATGAGTACTCAGGTAGTAACGTTAAGGGCTCGTCCCGGCTTGACCATTTCTGTGATGTCATGGCGACGAGAGGAATAAGACTCTCGCCTTACAGCTCGCCGCTATCTGCGGGCCAAGGTAGACTTCCGGCCACGGTTGCGTCACGCGTCCATGAAGCACTTCGCATCCAGCGGAATAACACGCACGCCGTTTCGCTCAGTGGCGGCATCCAATAACACGTTCCGCCTGACTCCAATCTGCAGCGGCCTGCCGATTGTTGCGAGCCCGCGCTCCGCAAACCATCGTGCCGCCAACCGCGCCGATTTCAGCGCCCTCGCCGGCTTGGCTAGACCGCAACGCTCAGGAACACACCGCTCAATGCGACGGCGCAAAAGCGGTGTTTCCTGTAAACATCCACAACAGCTCCCAGGGTGTTCCCGACGACGCATAAGCTCGCGTCGTGAGTACATGATTGCGCTGCGTATCTGTTGAGGACAATCGGACCAAGGTCGTATGCGATCACTGCGGCCGATGCCGCATTGCGAACATCGGTGAATGGGCGTGCGCAGTGATCATGCTCTTCTGCCTCGCGATTCTGTCCTGAGACACTCTCGCGTGAATAAGCGTTTGAGCCCGCCACGGGTTGTCGAAGTGCCCAGTTCCAAAGGCGTAATATAAAATCATACCCATCCATTTTCGCGAGTCGCCCATGCCGAGCAAGCACGCGCCATGCGTTAGTCTGACGGAGCGACTGGCGTCGTTCATAAAGGCAGAAATTGTCGTAGGCCGCTACAGCACGGCAAGCGAGGCCGTCCGTGCCGGACCGCGGCTGCTGCAGGAGCAGTCCATGCCTTCGCTGGACAATAGCGCGGACGGTACGCCCCCGAAGCGGCAGGCCCATCCCGTTGGTCGCAAAGGCGCGGCAATGCGGGACAAACGATGACGCGACCCACCACATTTCCGATTGTCGGCATAGGCGCGTCCGCTGGCGCCGTCGAAGCGCTTGAGGGCTTCTTCCGCGGCATGCCGCGAAATCCCGGCCTCGCGTGCGTGATCGTCACGCATCTGAGTCCCGATCGCGACAGCATGCTGCCGGAAATCGTCGCCCGTTTTACCGACATGCCGGTGCACGCCATTGCAGACGGCACATCCATCGAACCCAACAATGTGTACCTGTTGCCCACCGACGCCGTCGTAAGTGTCGAAGACCGCACACTCCACGTGCAGTCTCAGGACAAGATCCGGCGCGAGCGCAAACCGATTGATGTTTTCTTCAGCACGCTCGCGGCCGACGTCGGCGAACTGTCAGCCGGCGTGATTCTCTCGGCCGCCGATTCCGACGGCACACTGGGCATCAAGGCCATCAAGGAGCGCGGTGGGCTGACACTCGCGCAGGCCGGCGACGGCTTTGGGCCGCATCATCCGGACATGCCGAGAAGCGCGATCGCGACGGGCCTCGTCGATTTCGTGGTGCCCGCCGAGGTAATGGGCCAGAAGCTCGCGAGCTTCGCCGCGGGCGTCTTCATGCTCGACGGCTTTGCCGGGAAATCTGGAGCGCAAACCAATGCAAGCGAGTTCGACGAAGCGCGCACTGCGATCTACGCGATCCTGCGCAGTCAGGTCGGACATGACTTCAGCGGTTACAAGGTGAACACGTTTGTGCGCCGCGTGCAGCGGCGCATGCAGGTCCTTGAAATCCTCACGCCGGAGGCATACGTTGCGCGTCTGTCGAAAGAGCCGGAAGAAGTCGCCGCTCTGTTTCGAGACCTGCTGATCAACGTGACCAGCTTCTTTCGCGATGCGCAGGCGTTCGAAGCGCTCGCGGAAATCGTGATTCCCCAGTTGCTGGAGGGACGCGGCGCCGACGACACAATTCGCGTGTGGGTGCCCGGTTGCGCGACCGGTGAAGAAGTCTATTCGATCGCCATGCTGCTGCGCGAGCAGATGGATGGCCGCCAGCCGGCGCCGCGCGTACAGATTTTCGCCACCGACATCGACGACGGCGCGCTCGCCGTCGCCCGCGCGGCACGCTACCCGCTAGCGATGCTCGACGGTGTATCCGACGAACGGCGCGAGCGCTTCTTCATTCGGGACGGCAGCAGCTATGTCCTCACGAAGGAAGTGCGCGACTTCTGCATCTTCTCGCCGCACAGTGTGATTCGCGATCCGCCTTTTTCGCGCATCGACCTGGTCTCCTGCCGCAACCTGCTAATTTACTTCGGTACCGAAATCCAGAATCAGGCGATCCCGACGTTTCACTATGCGCTGCGACCGGACGGGTACCTCTTCCTCGGTACATCGGAGAACGTCAGCCAGTTTGACGAACTGTTTCTGCCCGTCGAGAAGAAGCACCGCATCTTCCGGCGCAGAGCTGATGTTTCGCCGCAGATCCGTGTGCCGCTGTCAGTCTCGTCGTTGAAGATCGGGCAACCCGGAGGACTGACGCCAAGCCGCCCTGCGCTCGGCGGCGCTGCGCTGCGGCACGTGGTGGACAACCATATGCTGGAGCGCTTCACACCGCCGCATGTGCTCGTCACGCGCGACGGCGATGTCGTCTATTACTCGGGCCGCACCGGCAAATACCTGGAGGCGGCGCCCGGCGTGCCGACGCGGCAACTGTTTGCGCTCGCACGCAAGGGACTCAGCCTCGATCTGCGGTCGGTGTTTCGCGAAACGGTCGAGTCGGGCCGCACGGTCACGCGCGAAGGCGTCGTCGTGGAGGGCGAAGACGGCCGTGTGCAGCTCATCAGCCTGACAGTGGAACCGCTGACTGGTCAGCCGCAGGACGAGCATATGTATCTCGTCATCTTCGAGGACGAAGGCCCGCTAGCGGCCCGCGAGGAAGCGCTCGCGCGCGCGCAGTCCATGCACGACGGCACTGCGGCGCAGATCGAAAAGGAGTTGCGCGAGACTCGCGAGCGTTTGCAGTCCATGATCGAAGAGTACGAGACGGCGCTGGAGGAATTGAAGTCCTCCAATGAGGAACTGGTCTCGGTCAACGAAGAACTGCAGTCGTCGAATGAAGAGCTGGAGGCGTCGAAGGAAGAACTCGTTTCGCTCAACGAGGAACTGCAAACCGTCAATATGGAATTGAGCGGCAAGATCGACGCGCTCGACCGCTCGAACAGCGACTTGCGAAATCTGTTCGAGAGTACGTCGGTGGCAACGGTGTTTCTCGACCGCAACCTGGTCATCCGTTCGTTCACGCCGGCAATGGACAGCATCTTCCATATCCGTGCTATCGACCGAGGCCGTCCCATCACGGAGCTCGTCAGCCGCCTTGAGTTGCACGGTCTCGAGCACGATATCGAGACCGTCTTCAAAATGAACCAGCCGCGGGAGCGCCACGTCAGCGGCAGGGATGGGCTTGCGCATTTCCTGGTGCGCCTTGCGCCGTACCGCAACGGCGACAGGCAGATCGACGGTGTGGTGATTGCTTTTGTCGACGTCACGGACATGGTCCATGCCGAGGACAGGCAGAACGTGCTGATCGGCGAGTTGCAGCATCGCACGCGCAATCTGCTGGCGGTGATTCAATCTATTGCTGAACAGACGCTCACCGCCGATCAAAAGCTGGAAACGTTCACGAGCCGCCTCGCGGCGCTGGGACGTCTGCAGGGATTGGTCGGGGAAGCGGACGGCAATCTGATCAACCTGAGCGATATCGTGCGGCTCGAGTTCGATGCGCTCGGCGTTGCAAACGGCGAACGGGTCAAGATCAATGGCCCGGTCGTGCCGCTCGGATTCCGGAACATACAGATCATCGCGCTCGTCCTGCACGAGCTGGCGACCAATGCGCTCAAATACGGCGCGCTGAAGGATGAGCAGGCACGACTCGACGTGCGCTGGCGCGTCGAGGCGGGCACCGCCGAGGCTGCATTGCTCGTATTCGAGTGGGTGGAAAGCGGGGTTCGCGTCAGACCGGATAGCAGCCGGACCGGCTTCGGCCGGCAACTCATCGAAAAGGCGCTGAAGTTCACGCTTCAGGCACGCACCGAACTCACGTTCAACGCAGACGGCATCTCGTGTCACATCGAGATACCGTTACCTGCAGCCGGTTCGGCGGGCGGCAATGCGTCGAATGCCACACCATCGCAGCAATCGCGAACGCGTTGAACGGTCAACGCATCATGGTGTTGGTCGACTGCCTCACGTAACCGACGACGCCAACGCAACCGCCTTCTGCAGGAAGTTTGCTGTCTTTGCGGGCGCGGCCTCGATGCGTGAGGCCAGCACGAGCCGGATCGAGATGGCGTTGCCGAGCACGTCGGTATAAGCGACGCCTTCGACCTGTATCTGACATACCGAAGCCGGTACCAGTGAGACGCCGAACTCGGCAGCGACCAGATTCACCACGGACGAAAGCTGCGGCGCCTGCTGTCCCGCGATCGGCTCGAAGCCGGCTTCCCTGCATGCTCCGACAATGACGTCATGCAGCGTGGGACTCGCTTCTCGCGGAAGCATCACGAACGGATCTTCTGCCAATGCGGACAGCGCGATTTTGCGTTTCTTCGCGAGACGATGCGTTGCCGGCAATACGATTCGCATCGGCTCGATTGCGATGTGATGGAACTGCACGCCCGCTGGCGACTGACTGCCGAGACGCACGAAAGCGACGTCCACACGGCCGTCGCCGAGATAGGCGAGCAGTTGTGCGGTGTTGCCTTCGGCAAGCGTGAGGGTGACGTTCGGGTAGTCCTGCCGATAATCGCGAATCAGCTTGGATACGACAGGATTGAACGCTGCGGACCCCGTAAAGCCGATGTTGAGCTGCCCGATTTCGCCGCGACCCGCGCTCTGCGCTTTTTCGACCGCCAGCCGCGTGTCGTGCAGGATGCGCTTGGCGTCGGCGGCGAAGGCCTCGCCGGCCTCCGTCAATACCACGCCATGACCGGTGCGGCGAAACAGCCGCACGCCCATTTCGTCTTCTAGCGCGTGGATCTGCTGGCTGAGCGGCGGCTGACCGATGCCGAGTCTTTCGGCCGCGCGAGTGACGTTGCGCTCTTCGGCGACAGCGAGAAAGTAGCGAATATGACGCAGTTCCATCTGATATCTGAAAAAGCTATTTCAGTAAGACGCGATAGATATTGGACAGTATATCAGCGGTGCGACAAAATATCGCTATCGCGCGGTCCGTCCTAAATATCTTCCCGCAATACAACTCCGTTCGATCAAAGGATGAGGTGGGACGATTCGCGCCTATATCGGAGCGAGCGGCGGAGTGCGCCGTTGTGTTTATCTAAAGAGGCAAAGGGGGTCTACTGTGGCTGACACATTAAAAAAACCGAGGCCGGAATTCCGGAACATCGGTATCGGGCAGATATTGATGGCGTATCGCCTGCCGCTTGCAGGGCGCGTGTCGATTCTTCATCGCTTGAGCGGTGGTCTGCTGTTTGTTTTCCTTCCGTTCCTGCTGTACCTCTTCGACCAGAGCCTGACCTCCGAACTGAGCTTCGAGGTCTTCAAGGGCTTTCTCTCCAACATCATCGTCAAGCTCATCACGCTGGTGCTGGCCTGGGCGTTCCTGTTCCACTTCTGCGCCGGCATCCGTCACCTCGTGATGGACACGCACCGCGCGGTCAACAAGGAAGGCGGCA
>NZ_KB911036.1:0-611619 GCF_000383275.1 Paraburkholderia caledonica
AACGAGGTCGGCCTGTTCTCCGACGGCACCGCGGTGAAGCTCGTCGGCGAAGAAACCTTCCGCCTGTGCAGCGAATATCTGGACGACGTGCTGCTCGTGAACACTGACGCGCTGTGCGCCGCGATCAAGGACGTCTTTCAGGACACCCGCAGCGTGCTCGAACCGGCGGGCTCGCTCGCTGTGGCGGGCGCAAAACAGTATGCGGAGCGCGAAGGGATCGAGAACCAGACGCTGATCGCGATCACGTCGGGTGCGAACATGAACTTCGACCGCATGCGTTTCGTGGCCGAGCGCGCGGAAGTGGGCGAGGCGCGCGAGGCGGTGTTCGCGGTGACGATTCCCGAGGAGCGCGGCAGCTTCAGGCGCTTTTGCGAACTAGTGGGCACGCGCAGCGTCACGGAATTCAATTACCGGATCGCGCAGGCCGAGTCCGCGCACATTTTCGTGGGCGTGCAGATCCGGAACCGCAGCGAATCGGCGCAGATTGCGGGTGCCTTCGAGGCGCACAATTTTGCCACCGTCGATCTGACGTTCGATGAGCTCTCGAAGCAGCATATCCGTTACATGGTCGGCGGCCGCTCGCCGCTCGCGCACGACGAACGGCTATTCCGCTTCGAGTTTCCCGAACGGCCGGGCGCGCTGATGAAGTTTCTTTCGTCGATGGCGCCTGACTGGAACATCAGCCTTTTCCACTACCGTAATCAGGGCGCGGACTATAGCTCGATTCTCGTCGGCATCCAGGTGCCGCAGACGGACAACGCGGAGTTCGAGCGCTTCCTCGCCACGCTCGGTTATCCGCATTGGGAAGAGACGCACAATCCGGTGTATCGGCTGTTTCTTGCCTGACCTTCTGGATTGAAACGCGCACATGGCTCTCTCGCTTGTCGACAAACTGGTAGTGGCGATATCGTCGCGCGCACTCTTCGATTTCGAAGAAGAGAACCGCGTGTACGAAGAAGGCGACCTACAGACGTATGAAGCGCTGCAGCGCGACCGGCTGACGGTGCCCGCCAAACCCGGCGTCGCGTTTCCTCTGATCCGCAAGCTGCTGGCGTTGAACACGGGCGGTCATCATGTGGAAGTGGTGATCCTGTCGCGCAGCGATCCAATCAGCGGACTGCGCGCATTTCATTCGTGCCGCGAACATGGGCTCGCTATCGAGCGCGGCGTGTTCACGCGCGGCCGTGCGCCGTTCGGATATCTGAAGCCCTTGAACGCGTCGCTGTTTCTCTCAGCTAATCAGGACGACGTGCGCGATGCGCTGGCCGCAGGTTTCCCGGCTGCACGCGTCCTGCCGGAATCGGCGAAAATGGCGAGTAAGTATCCGGACGAAATCCGCATTGCTTTCGACGGCGACGCGGTTCTATTTTCCGACGAAGCCGAGCGCGTCTTTCAGAAGGACGGCCTGCGGGCGTTCGTCGGCCATGAGACGCACAATAAGGATTTGCCGCTCGCCGACGGGCCGCTCAAACCCTTGCTCGAAGCGCTTCACCGGCTGCAAAAACTCGCGGATCAAGCCGCGCCCATGCATATTCGTACGGCATTGGTGACGGCCCGCTCGGCGCCCGCGCACGAGCGCGCGATCCGAACCCTGATGGCCTGGAACATCGAAATCGACGAAGCGATGTTCCTCGGCGGCCTCGACAAGAGCGCATTTTTGCGCGAGTTCGAGCCGGACTTTTTCTTCGACGACCAAATTGGCCATTGCGAATCGGCCCGCGTCGTGACGGCGACCGGGCACGTGCTGAGTGGCATCGTGAATGCATCATGACACCCGAACAATCACCGCTGGGTAAGGCTTCCACTTACACCGAACAGTACGACGCCTCGCTGCTCTTTCCGATTGCGCGCAGCAACGCACGCGACGCGATCGGCATTGGCGCGCAACTGCCGTTCTTCGGCACGGACATCTGGAACGCGTATGAATTGTCGTGGCTGAATCAGCGCGGCAAACCGCAAATCGCGGTGGCGACCTTCTTCGTGCCCGCCGAGTCGCCGAACATCGTCGAGTCGAAGTCGTTCAAGCTTTATCTCGGCTCGTTCGCGCAGACCGCGTTTGAGTCGATCGACGTGGTGCGCGACACGATCAAGCGCGACGTATCGGCGTCTTGCGGCGCGACCGTTTCGGTTCATCTGACTGCGCCGCACGATTTCGGCAAATTGCAGATGGAAGAATTCGAGGGCATGTCGCTCGACCGGCTGGACCTGGACACGGACGTCTACCACCCTGACGCCTCGCTGCTGAAAGCGGCGTTAGACGAAGCGCCTGTCGAGGAGACGCTGTTTTCGAACTTGTTGAAGTCGAATTGTCCGGTGACCGGCCAACCGGATTGGGGCAGCGTGCAGATTCACTACGTCGGCCCGCAGATCGATCACGCGGGCTTGCTGCGCTACATCATCTCGTACCGTAATCACACGGGTTTTCACGAGCAGTGCGTCGAGAAAATCTTTATCGATGTGCTGAAGGCATGCAAGCCGGTCAAGCTCGCGGTCTATGCGCGTTATACGCGGCGCGGCGGGCTGGATATCAACCCGTTCCGCACCAACTACAACCTGCCGATGCCGGACAACATGCGGCTCGCGCGTCAGTAAGCAAGCACGCTATCGCCGCGGGTTCTCAGTCACGCGCCCGCGGCAAACCTGATGCTTCAAGCCGTCGGCTTCTTGTATGCGACGCAATCCACTTCGACCTTGCAGTCGATCACCATCGACGAAACGACACATGCGCGCGCCGGCGGATTGTCGCCGAAGTATTCGCGGAACACCTTGTTGAACGACGCGAAGTCGCGCGGATCGTCGAGCCACACGCCGCAGCGGACCACATGCTCGGCGCCGTAGCCCGCTTCCTTCAGAATCGCGAATACGTTCTGGATCGCCTTGTGCGATTGCTCGACAATTCCGCCGTTGATCACTTCGCCGTTTTCCATCGGCGTTTGCCCGGAAACGAACAGCCAGCCGTCCGCTTCGACTGCACGCGCAAACGGCATATGCTGACCGCCCGTTCCCTTCCCGCCTTCAACGCCATATCGCTTCATCGTCATGCTCCTTAAAAGTCGGGCGCGCGTGCTCGTTGCGGCGCGCGCCATGGTAGATCGTTCGATCGGATAATCAGAATGCGCCCTGCGCATCGCCTTTCGACGCCGCGCCGCGCGCGACGAAGTGTCCGGCGCGCTCGCCCGTCACTTCGCCGTTGCGGTAAGTCAGCACGCCGTTCACCCATACTGCGTCGATGCCGTCGGCCGCCTGTTGCGGCTTTTCGAACGTCGCCGCGTCGCGCACCTTAGCCGGGTCGAACAGCACGAGGTCGGCGTGATAGCCAATGTGCACCTCGCCACGTTGCGCGAGGCCGAAGCGCCGCGCCGACAGACTCGTCATCTTGCGCACCGCTTCTTCGAGCGGCAGCAAACCGGCGTCGCGCGCGTAATGGCCGAGCACGCGCGGAAACGCGCCCCACAAGCGCGGATGCGGCAGCGGATCGTTCGGCAAGCCGTCCGAGCCGACCATTGTCGCGGGATGCGACAGGATGCGCCGCACGTCTTCCTCGGACATGTTGTGATAGACCGCGCCCGCGGGTTGCAGGCGCTTGCCCGCTTCCTGCTGCGTGACGCCCCACTCGGCCGCAATCTCTTTGACGAGCTTGCCGGCCATTTCCGGATGCGGTTCCGACCACGTAATCGTGATGTCGATGTCGCCGGTGACCTGCTTCAGGTCGAGCGTCGACGAACTGCGGTTGTACGGATAGCAATCGCAACCGATAGGCTGCATGCGTCGCGCGCCTTCGAGCGAGTTCAGCACTTCGGTGCTGCGTCCCCAGTTCGACGGCCCCGCGCATTTCAGATGCGAGATGATCACCGGCACGTGCGCGTGACGGCCCACGCGATACGCCTCGTCCATCGCGTCGAGAATCGCGTCGAACTCCGTGCGCATATGCGTGGTGTACAGCGCGCCGGCGGCGGCGAGCGGTTCGGCAAGCGCCATGACTTCTTCGGTCGGCGCGGCGAACGCGGAGCCGTAGGCGAGTCCCGAACTCAGCCCGAGCGCGCCGTTGGCCAGCGCTTCTTCGAGTTGCGCGCGCATGCCCTCGATCTCTTGCGGCGAGGCCGCGCGGTCGAGCCGGTCCATCTGGTTGTTGCGCAACGCGGTGTGCCCGATCAACGCGCCGACATTCACGGCCGGACGCGCCGCATTCACGGCTTTCACGTAGTCCGCGAAGCTTGGGTACTGGAACGCGTCGCGCTCGCCGAGCAGATTCATCGGGTCGGGTGGATCGCCCTTCAGCGCAACCGGCGACGCGCTAATACCGCAATTGCCGACGATCACCGTCGTCACGCCTTGCGTGATCTTCGGCAGCATTTGCGGCGAGCGGATCACGTGCGTGTCGTCGTGCGTATGAACGTCGATGAAACCCGGCGCCAGCGCCCGGCCTTCGGCCTCGATCACTTCTTCGGCGAGCCAGTTCGACAGATTGCCGATCGCGACGATGCGCCCGTCGCGGACCGCGACGTCGCGCTCGACAGGCGGCGCGCCTGTGCCGTCATACAGTTGCGCGCCGACGATCAGCGTGTCGGCGGCTTCGGGATGCGAGTGCATGAATCAGTCTCCTAACGGTTGTCGATCGCCGCCGCCGCGGTGCGTGTCGAGCGCGTGCTTCATGCGGCGTAGCAATTCGCGGCTCTCGTCACCCTGGCTGACGGCAAGTTCGGTGACGAGCACATCGAGTGCCATCATCATTGCGTAACGCGACGACGACGGCTTGTAAATGAAGTCTGTCTCAAACGCGACGATCGGGATGACCCAGTCGGCCAGCTTCGCCAACGGCGATGCCGGGGCGGTCAGTGCGATCACCGTTGCGCCATAGCTGCGCGCGATTTTGCAGTTCTCCACCATCTCCGGCACGCGGCCCGTGGTGGACAGCGCGATCACGACGCTGTCGCGCGACACAGTGCTCGCGACCATGCGCTGCAACAAGCCGTCCTGATAAGTGGCCGCGGGCCGGCCCAACCGCACCAGTCTAAAACGCATTTCGTCGGCGAGCGCGGTCGAGCCGCCGCCCATGCCGAACACATAGATCATGCGCGCGGCCCGCAGCGCTGCTGCGGCGCCCCCAAGCGGCGCCTGGCGCAACAGTTGATGATTGTGCGCGAGCGCAGTCTGCAGTTCGTCGAACACGCGGGTTGCGACGTGCTCGGGCGCGTCGTTCGGGGTGCCCGGCTGTAGAAAGCGCTGACCCACCGCGGCCGCCTGCGCGAGCCGCAGCTTCAACTCGCGGACGTCGCGGCAGCCCACCGCCTTGGCAAACCGCGTGACTGTCGCGACGCTCACCTGCGCCTGCTGCGCGAGCGCGCCGATGCTGGCGCGCGATGCGCTCATCAGATCGTCGAGGATCAGCGAGGCGACCTTGCGTTCAGCCGAACGCAACCCCGGCGCGCATTCGGCGATGCGCGCGACGATATCGAATGCCAGCGGTTCGGCGGTTGAGTTCATTGCAGCCCGGGGATCACCGCGCCAAGGCTCGCGATGGCTGCAGGTAAAACACAGCGCGAGTGCGGGCCTAGCTTGGTACTAAATAACATTTCTTCGCCCATCGTACTTTCGGTAACATGTTAAAGTCAACTTCGATGCAATTTAACCGGACGATGGAGCAGGAGACATGAAAGTTACAAACTATCAGGGCGCTACGATTGATCCCTATAGCAAGGGCTTGGGCATGGTTCCGGGCGCCAGCATCCAGCTCACAGATGCTGCGCGTCTCGAGTGGAATCTGCTGAACGAAGACGTGAGCCTGCCCGCCGCTGTGCTTTACGCCGATCGCGTCGAGCACAATTTGAACTGGATGCAGGCGTTCGTTGCCGAATACGGCGTCAAGCTCGCGCCGCACGGCAAGACGACCATGGCGCCGCAACTGTTTCGTCGTCAGCTGGAAACCGGCGCGTGGGGCATCACGCTCGCCACCGCGCATCAGGTTCGCGCGGCTTATCACGGCGGCGTCTCGCGCGTGCTGATGGCAAATCAGCTGGTTGGGCGCCGCAACATGATGATGGTCGCCGAGCTGCTGAGCGACCCGGACTTCGAGTTCTTTTGCCTTGTCGATTCAGTCGATGGCGTCGAGCAGTTGGGGCAGTTCTTCACGTCGGTGAAAAAGCCATTGCAAGTGCTGCTCGAACTCGGCGTCGTGGGCGGCCGCACTGGCGTTCGCGACGAAGCGCAGCGCAACGCGGTGCTCGAAGCAATCGCGCGTTATCCCGACGTGCTCAAGCTCGCCGGCGTTGAGCTATACGAAGGCGTGCTGAAGGAAGAACACGAAGTCCGCGAGTTTCTGCAAAGCGCGGTCGCGGTCACACGCGCGCTCCTCGACGAAGGACGTTTCGATCGCACGCCGGCTATCCTGTCGGGCGCGGGTTCCGCATGGTACGACGTGGTCGCCGAGGAATTCGTGAAGGCGTCGGAAACCGGCAAGGTCGAGGTCGTGCTGCGTCCCGGCTGCTATCTGACACATGACGTCGGCATTTACCGCAAGGCGCAGACGGATATCTTCGCGCGCAATCCAGTCGCGAAAAAAATGGGCGAAGGCTTGCTGCCTGCTTTGCAATTGTGGGCCTATGTGCAGTCGATTCCCGAACCGGATCGCGCAATCATCGGTCTAGGCAAGCGTGACTCCGCATTCGACGCGGGCCTGCCCGAACCGGCCCGCCATTATCGGCCGGGCAATCCGGCGCCGCGCGACATAGCGGCGAGCGAAGGCTGGGAGGTTTTCGGCCTGATGGATCAGCACGCGTACTTGCGGATTCCCGCGGGCGCCGATGTGAAAGTCGGTGACATGATCGCGTTCGACATCTCGCACCCGTGCCTGACTTTTGATAAGTGGCGCCAGGTGCTGGTGCTCGACTCCGCTTATCGCGTTACCGAGGTGATCGAAACGTTCTTCTGATTGTTCTGGCGTTTCGCGAGCGGCGAGCGGCGTTGGGATGGGACGCACCGCTTGTGCTCTTGGCGCCCTGCTCGCTGCGCCAATCGACGACCGTCAAGCACGTTGCTTCACGGGCGGTTGGCGGTCGTCAGCAGTGACGTCGCCGGCTGTTTCTCCGGCGTTAGTCGCGGACACCACTTCGCCAATCCTCGCCTCCAGCATTTTTAGCGCGCCGGACAGCGCGTTCAGCGCATCGTCCGGCAGCGCGGCCATTGTGTCGTGCAAAAAGGCGTTGCGGCGCGGCAAGCTCGCTTCGGTTGCGGACAAGCCCGCTTCAGTCAGGCGTACGTTGGTCACGCGGTTATCGCGCGAGTCCATGCTGCGCGCAATCCAGCCCAATCCTTCGAGCGCTTTTAACTGGCGGGTCAATGCGCCAGGATCGACCCGCAAACGTTCGACAAGCCGCTTCTGCGACGACTCGCCCGCCTGCTCATGCAGCGCGAGCATGATGCGCCAGCGCGGCAGCGGGTGGCCGACTTGCGCCTCGAACGCCGACATGAACGTACGGTACGTGCGTCCAAATTGCTGCATGACGGCTATGCGGTCCTGTTCTTCCATGATGGTTCAGTGAAACTCAAAAGCTGAAATCAGTCGGCGTGAATCACCGGCTCCAGCTTGCGCTGAAGCTTGATCGGCGGAACACGGCGACTTTGCCATACCGACACCACGGCGATGATGGCCGCCATCGCCAAACCTAAATGAATTGCGGCGACGAGCGTTTCGCGCGCGCTTTCCAGAAGCATGGCGCCGTTATGCCCGGCTTGTGCGAGTTCGCTCAGCAAGCGCGCCTGTGCTTCGTGATTGATCAGAATCTGTGGATCGCCCAGGTCCGTGAACCATTGCGATGCGCGCTCGCTGTCGAGTGCGCTGCGCACGCCGCTCGCGTACATATGGCTGACCAGCGTGCCGGTGAGCGCCGTACCGATCATGCCGCCGATCATCCGCAGCGATTGCAGCAGCGCGGTTGCAATGCCGAGATGCTCGCGACCGGCCGTCTGCTGCGCGAAGATCGTCAGGTTCGGCATAACGAAACCGAGGCCGAGCCCGCCGAGCACCATGAACGACATGAGTAGCCACTGCGGCATGGAACGCGTTGCGACGACCACGCCCAGACACGCGAGCGCGAGCAGCGCGAAGCCGACATACAGCATCAGATTCGGATTGCGCACGCGCGAAATGACGCGCCCGTTGGTAATGCTGCCGATCGTAATGAACACGACGAGTGGCGTGATGACGAGGCCCGCTTCCTTCGGCGACATGCCAAAGCCGCCCTGGAACAGCAGCGGCGCATAGAAGAGCAGCGAGAACATCGTGAAGCCGCCGAGCACCGCCAATGTAAATAGCGCGGCGAGACTCGGATTGCGGAACATGTCGACGGGAAGGATTGCTGTCGGGCAGCGTTTCTCCCATTGCCACAGTGCATACGCCGAGGCGATGCTCAGCACGAGCAACGCGCATGCGCTCAATGTGAGCCCATGCTTCGGCAGCAATTCGACGAACAGTTGCAGCGAGCCGAGCGCCACCGCGATCAGCACGGCGCCGGGCCAGTCGAGCCGCATCTTGCCTTCATGCTCCACATGTCGCAGATGCGGCAGGAAGCGCCACACAAAGAACAGCGACAGCAGGCCGACCGGCAGATTTACGTAGAAGACGGAGCGCCAACCGTAGTACTGCGTCAGGAAGCCGCCAAGCGATGGACCGATTGCATTGGCAATGCCGAATGCCGAACTCATCAGCACCTGCCAGCGCAGACGCACGACGGAGTCCGGAAACAGATCGGCAATACACGCGAAGGCGGTGCCCACCAGCATGCCGCCGCCGATGCCCTGCAAGCCGCGAGCGAGAACTAGAAACAGCATGTTGTTCGCGACGCCGCACAACACGGACGCGCCGGTGAACACGATGATCGACGCGATCACGAAGGGCTTGCGTCCGTAATAGTCGCCGAGGCGCCCGAAAATCGGCACGGTGATCACCGACGTGAGCAGATACGACGTCGCGACCCACGCGTATAGCTCGAAACCCTTGAGTTCGGCGACGATTGTAGGCAGCGCGGTGCCGACCACGGTCTGGTCGAGCGCGACCAGCATGGTGACGAACGAGATGCCGAGCATCGCCAGAAGCGATTCCCGGAACGGTAAGACTTGCCCACTCGAATGGTGGGCTGCGGTGTGAACGGCCATTTTTTGATGGAGCAACAGTTGACTCGTCAAACGATTGGGAATCATACCATGCGTTCGCGCTCTAAGCAGGACGATCCGGCGCGCCAGGCGGCGCCCCGAATCGACTGAAGAATGCACATAAATGACGCCAGGGAGGCACATGCACCCGAGTTCGCTCGCAACACAATCGTTGTCCGACGAGGACCTCCGCGCGCTGCGGCGCGCGAAACACGAGCTGGAAAGTCCAGCGCTGGCAATGAAACTGGCAAGCATCGTCGGGGCGCCGCTGGAGAAGCTGATTTCGCGCATGCCGGCGTTTGCGAACGAAAAGGTCACGGACGCGACCGAACTGGCGTTGCGCAAATGTCTGTCGATTGCGATGCGCACGCTCGGCCGGCGTGACAGCGCGTCGCCCTTGCTTGTGCCGGACAAACCGAGCAACTTGCTGCACAAGTTCGCGGTCGCTACGACCGGCGCAGCGGGCGGCGCATTCGGCCTCTTGGCGCTACCCGTCGAGTTGCCCGTGACCACCACGCTGATGTTCCGCTCGATCTGCGATATTGCGCGCAGCGAGGGCGAGGATCTGACGGCAGTTGACACCCAACTGCAGTGTTTGACCGTGTTGGGCATGGGCGGCACATCCGCCTCGGACGACGACGCCGACTTCGGCTACTTCATCATGCGCGGCGCGCTGGCGCAGGCGGTGTCGAAAGCGTCGTCGGAAATGGCAACGAAAGGATTCACCGCACACGGCTCGGCCGCCTTGCTGCGCCTGCTGCACTCGATCGCCGCGCGCTTCTCGGTGCAGGTGAGCGAACAGATCGCCGCGAAATCCATTCCGGCGATCGGCGCGGTGCTCGGCGCGATGGTCAACACTGTGTTTATCGACCACTTCCAGCAGGTCGCACATGGCCATTTCACCGTACGGCGCCTCGAACGGCAGTACGGCGAGCAGACGGTAAAGGCCGCCTATCAGACTATCGACGTCACCCTGGATACCTGAGCCGCATTGGCCGCGCGGCTCGTCACGCGTCCAACGAAGTCCGCTGCGCGATCGAGCGCCCGGTTCGCCTCGGGGATGAACGGCGCGAAGATCGGCCACACATGCGGCATCTTCTTCCACACCTCGAGCTCACAATCGACGCCGGCCGCGCGCGCGTTAGCGGCCACGCGCCGCGAATCGTCGAGCAGCACCTCGGTGCTGCCGGCCATCATGAAGAGCGGCGGCAAGCCGCGCAGGTCCGCATAAACCGGCGACGCATACGGATGGGTGGCAGGCATATCGCCCAGATAGACTTTCGCTGCTTTCGTAATTGCCGGGCCGCTGAACATGGGATCGGCGCCGTCGTTGTCGACAATGCTGGCGCCTGTTGCCGCGAGATCGGTCCACGGTGAGAACAGCACGGCGCCTGCGGGCAGCGGATCGCCCGCGTCGCGCAGTGCGACCAACGTAGCGAGCGCAAGACCGCCGCCTGCTGAATCGCCGGCAATCACAATCGATTCGGGTGCCGTGCCTTCGGCAATCAGGTAACGATAGGCGGCAGTGGCATCGTCGAGTGCGGCCGGAAAGCGATGTTCAGGCGCGAGGCGGTAGTCGAGCGAAAAGACCGGCGCGTTCGCGCGCGTTGCGAGGCCGAAGACAATCGAGCGATGTGTGCGCGGCGAGCAGAAGTAGTAGCCGCCGCCGTGGAGATACAGCACCGTGGGTCGCGCGCCGATCGACGGCTCACCCGAGCGCTCGATCCATTCGCCACGCAGCGGTTTGCCGTCCGCACCGTCCAGTTCCCGAAGACGCCAACCACGCGGCACGTCCGGCGACCAGGCTCGCTTCGCGGTCAATGCGCGCGCTTTCTCGACATCGATATGCGGCTTCAGGGTTTGAGGGCGAAACTGCCTGCGCAAAATCCAGCACGCGACTACGCTTTGCCAACTCATTGGGACATCCTCCCTGGGAAATGTCCCACCATGGTACGTGCGTGGCCGCCATGCCGGTGGACGGCGGCTTCTAATTTTGCTGAAGACGGCGGCGACGCGTTGGCGACGCGCCGCTTCAGGGATTCTCTGATCTAGTTGGCGGGCATCACTTGCCCGCGGATTTCACCCGTCGGATTTTGCGCGGTATGAATGTTGAAGTACCACTGGCCCGCCATCAGATCGGTTACCTGCTGCTCGGTGAGGGCGGCAGACCCTTTCATTGGACTTGCGAGCGCGCCTTTGTCGATCGGCACCTGGACCTTTGCATTTTGTCCGACCGGCGCCGGGCCATGAAAATGCGCGGCAGTTACTGGGCCGCTGAGGCCTTCGTAGCTGACAGTCCATTGCAGGGATTTCGTCGACGTATCGAACGTTGCGTTCAGCGTGCCATGTCCGTGACTTACACGCGGCGGCACTTCGCTTGAAGGCTCGAGAGCCGCTTTTAGCGCGACCGTGTCCGCGAACGCGACACCCGCCGTTACGGCCCACAACACCACAGCCAGGTTGAGTTTTTTTAGCGTAATCATGGTCTTCTCCGACTAGATGCGCCGCCGCGCCGACACCTCGGCCACGAGCGAAGCCATCACATACTAGTGCAAATCTTCGAAAGACGTTCATGGCGGACGACGCGCGGGTCTACGCGTCTAAATCGCGCCGTTGATTTCGCTTGTAACGATTTTCCAAACAATTATTTGCAGATTCTGCACTGAATCATCCGCGTTTTCCCGAGTATGCTTTGGGCTCGCGAGAAGTGACTCCTTCATCGAGGGATGTCTCCAAATCTTTAACGCGGCTTCGGCCGCGTTTTTTTTCGTCCGTCGATTGCGGCGCGGTTGCGAGCAGCACTGCTTTGGGCGTTGATCCAGCTAATGACCGCGCTCAGGCGAGCAATGCCGCCTGGTGTTCGATGCCGTCAAGCATCGCGTTGCATTTGTCGATCACCGCGAGTCCGTTATGGCGCCCGCGCTCGGGCGCGCCCGAGATATCGCGGCGATATTCGTCGAGCACGCTGATGAGCGGAGGGTATTGCAGTACGCTCGCCGCGCCTGCTACCCGGTGAAGCCACTCGCGCACGCGCAACGTGTCCGCGTCTTCCAGTAACAACGACAGTGCCTGAATGTCTTCGCGCACTGAAGAAACGAACGAATCGAGCAACGCCTTGACCGTCGATTCACTGCCCCACAATTGCGTCATCTGATTCAGGTCGACCGGAACGAAGGCCGAGGCTCCCGCGGCCGACGAGTCTGTCGGCTCCTGGATATCAGCGTTATCTGCGGGTGCCGCCTGCCATGCGCTGCCAGTGCTGAACCAGCGGCTCAAGTATTCACGCAATGTTGCGAGGCGCGTCGGCTTGACGAGGTTGTCGTCCATGCCTGCCTCGCGGCAGAGGCTCAGATCTTCAGGCGCCGTATTGGCGGTGATGCCCAGAATCGGCAGACGGTCTGAGCGGCCTTGCTCGCGCTCGCGCTCACGGATACGCCGCGTCAGTTCATAGCCAGATACGTTGGGCATATGGCAGTCCGTGATCAGACATCCGTAACTGGTGTGTTCGAGCGCGGATAGCGCTTCGGCGCCGTCGTTCGCGACGTCGCACGCGAAACCGAGCAGCGCCAGTTGATGGCGAATGAGTTCCTGATTCACCGGATGATCTTCAGCGACGAGAATCAGGCGGCCGCTCGCGATAGCCCGCTCCCGGTCCGGCGGCGCGGTGATGCTTTCATGCATGCGCGGCACGCCGACCGACGGCGCCGGCGCGGACTGAAGGCCCGTCATGGCCGCAGCACACGCCGCACCGAGTCCGCGCCACGATATCGGATTGATGCTTAGGCGAACGTTGTCTTCGAGAATGTTGGTCGTCGTCGACATGACGACGATGCGTAGTCGCGGCCACTCAGCATGGATCTGCCGGATCAGGTTCAGTTCGTCTTCCACCGCGGCGCCGGGATCAGGCATCGACAGGTCGGTGACCAGCACGTCACATGGCGTGCGCCGCAGCAGTTTGATTAACGACGTCGGGTTGACGGCCTGGCCGACGATGGCGACACCGGATCTGGTTTCGAGCATAGCTCTAACGCCAAGCAGAACGAATGGATGATCATCCGCGAGAATGATTCGGAGGTTCACTAGATTGATCTCGTTTGTTGTAGGAATAGTCGTCAGATACGCAGGACAAATCGACACGCTCCGCACCCGCGTCGACGCGCAATCGTTTCTAACCATCGCGCGTCGACGGGACCATAAAATCACCGCGGTGCGCGTAACGAAAATCGGAGTGTTCCGAATCAAGTGCTGAATTCACCGGCAATTACGGTGCACGGACAACAAAAGCCCCCAATTATTCAAAACGAATAAATTGAGAAAATCGGCGGGCTCAGGTTCGCGGGAAAATCACGTTTGAATTAACCTTGACCCGCGCGGCATTTCGATAAAAGCCGCGCAAAAACTGCCTCGCGCACGCCGGCAATCGTCAAGCCGTGTCACAGGCGCGCGGCGCGCTCGTGCCGACCTCGCGCAATGCGCGCGGAAAAACCGGCAGCGCAATCAACGCACAGAGACTTGTCACCGCCCACACCATCGGCCATGACCCGAGCGATAGCAGCGGCGGAATCGCGAGCGGCGTCAGAAAAAGCGAGAGGAAAACACAGGTATTGCCGAGCGCCAACGCAGTGCCGGCGCGGCTCGTTCCGGCGAGCGTCGCGAGTTCGGTGAAGGCGACGCCGTGCCAGGCAGATGCGCTCACCCCGCCGAGCACGATCATCGGCACGAGAAACATCGTCGTCACTGTTGTCGGGGTGTGCTGCATGCCGGCGACACCGCTCATGAGTGTGAGCGCCGCGAATAGCGCGGAAGTCAGCAGACTGCAGCCGCGCATGTATCCCCGGCGATTGCCGCGCTGATCCGTCCACCGGCCGCTCCAGACACGGGCGATGGCGGCGCCTGCCTGCACCGCGGCCATCGCGACGCTGATGGTCAGCACGCCGGCGCGCCCGAAGTCATGGAGGAACACAGTTCCGAACGTGATCACGGCGAGTTGCGGCACGCAAAGCGCGCCCGCGCCGAGCGCTACGCGCCAGATGCGGGCGTCACGCAGCGGCGAGCGGCTCCGGGCATGTGCGCCGTTAATGTCGTTTGCACTGCTAATGCCGCTTGTGCCGTTCGCGCCGTTCGCGCCGTTCGCGCCGTTCGCGCCGTTCGCGCCGTTCGCGCCGTTCGCGCCGTTCGCGCCGTTCGCGCCGTTCGCATCGCTTGCGCCGTTCGCACCACCCGCACCACCCGCACCACCCGCACCGCCCACACCGCCCTCTCCATTCGCCCCATGCCCACCGCCGACATACGCCGCGCGGGCATCGCCATTCTCCACATACGTCGGCTCATGCAACCAGCGCCATGCCAATGCCGCGGTTATCGCGCAACTCAGCGCCAGCAACGCATAAACACTCACGAAACCGAATCTCGTTGCAAGCGCCGGCAGCAACAGCGCGCCGAGTCCGCCACCTGCGGGGACAGCCGTCTGGCGAATGCTCATGGCCAGTCCGCGCTCGCCCTCGCGAAACCACGCCATGACCGCGCGGCCGCTCGAACCGTTGACGCTGCCGCCGAGCAAACCCACGAGCAACAGTCCGAGCGCAAGCGTCGTCACGCGAGGCACATGCGACCCGGACGGTGCTGCGAACAACGCCAAGCCGGCCAGCGCCGCGGCGGTGGAAAGCAGACCCAGCAGCAGCACGCGACGGTCGCCCCACCGGTCCGTCAAGAGTCCCCACGGCAATTCGCTCACCGCGATGCCCAGGCCGAGCATGCCCAGCACAAGCCCGAGCCCTTCATTGCCGAGGTGATAACCCGAGCGCAAGTAAACCGCCGTGGTCGGAATACCCGAGAATGCGGCCGAAAAGCTCGCGTTGGCGGCAAAGCCCACGCCCAATACCTTCCACCGGTGGCTCGCCCCTAGGCCGCCCGTTATCTGGTCGCCTGCCCGTAGTGCGTTTTCCATGTTTCCTCCGCAATGAATTCGGAGGTATGCTACGGCGACGCATTCCATCGGAAAAGCCGGAAATATAGATGTCATCCATCGGGTATAACGAAACATGAGCCAGCGCGGATTCGACCTGACGCAACTACGGACCTTCGTCGCCGTCGCCGAGTCGGGCAGCGTCTCGGCGGGCGCGGAGCGCGTGTTCCTATCGCAATCGTCGGTGAGCGAGCAGTTGAAAAAACTCGAGGAGCGTGCAGGCCAGCCGCTCTTCGTGCGCAGCAAGCAGGGCGTGAGCGCGACTCCCGCGGGCAGCCGCCTGCTGGAGCATGCGCGGCGCATCATCGCGATGAGCGAAGCGGCGTTCGAAGACCTCCAAGGTCGTTCGCTCGACGGCGAACTGCGCATCGCAATTACCGACTACTACCGCCCGCACGACATCGCTCGCATCCTCAAGACGTTTTCCGAGCAGCACCCGCGTCTGAAGCTGCATGTCACCGTGCTGCCGAGCGCCGTGATCGACAGCAGCGCCGGCGACGACGCATCGTTCGACATCGGCCTCTCGTTGCGGCTCGTTACGGGCAACACTCGCGCGTCGAGCGGGCGCAGCAGCGCGCGGAGCACCGTCGTGCGGCGCGAGAAATTGCTGTGGGCAAGCGCATCGGATGCGAGCCCGCGACCGGTCGCACCGTATCAACTGGTGCTGTTGCCCTCGAGTTGCCAGTTGCAGCGCTTCGTCGTGAAGCTGCTCGACGAAAACAAGGTGTCTTATGTCGTGTCGCATTCCGCCTCGGGCGTAGCCGGATTGCAACTCGCGTTGAAGGCTGGACTCGGCATCTCGTGCCTGAATGAATCGTCGATTGGAGCAGGTGTGGTCGCATGCCCGCCGGGCATTGGCCTACCCGCATTACCCGCCGTCGAGTTTCATTTGCTGCCCGGGCGGATCGGCGAGAGCGAACGTGTGACCAATGCGCGCTCCGCGTTGATGAGGCTCTTCAATTGAGCACATCAGAACATCACATTCGCGCGCTAACGTTCATTTGCATGCGGCGTGAATAGAAGTGTTGAAAGCGTTCTGAACGCCGCCTATGATGATCAGAGACGAAGTCAGCCAGCCTTATTGTTTCGTCATTGACGCTCCGAATGGATTGCTGCAGTCTGACATATGCAGTCGGGCATCAACGCGTCGATCCAGCAACGGGAAAGCTGCTGTCCTTCGCGCTTACGTGTGTCAACGCGTTCTTTGACGAGCCATTGAATCGCAGCGGCGAACCAACGTTTCGCCATCCACAATAAGTGCCCTTCCATTGCCGTTTGCGCTGTCGCGATAGAGAAAAAAGGTAGACCCGCTGAGCATGGCGAACCAGGCCGGAAGCGAATCCAGCCGTCAATGCGGGCGAAGCAGATCGACAAAAGAACGTTCCCCAGCGAGGCCCGACGTGCATCGTAGAGCTATGGGATTTGCGCTTCTGTTCGTGCTTTACGTCTTATGGAACGGCACGGCGCTCGCGGCTACCAGCGCGCCCGGCCCGATGCCCTCGGCCATGGACGAACGCGTGCGCGCCTGCACCTCCTGTCATGGCGTGCAGGGCCAAGGCCTCAACAACGATTACTTTCCGCGCATCGCCGGCAAACCGGCCGAGTATCTGTTCAATCAGCTAACAGCGTTTCGCGACGGCGGCCGCACCTATCCGCCGATGGGTTATCTGGTCGCGTTTCTCCCCGACGACTATCTGCGCAAGATCAGCCAGTACTTCGCCGATTTGCAGCCGCCCTACCCGAATGCCGATCAATCGAACGTCGCGCCCGCCGTGCTCGCAGCGGGTCAGCGACTCGTCATGCAGGGCGACCCGGCGCGCAAGATTCCCGCGTGCATCGCATGTCACGGAGCGCGCATGACGGGGCAGCAACCTGGCATTCCCGGCCTGCTAGGTTTGCATGCGAGCTACATAGCCGGGCAGATGGGAACCTGGCGCTCCGGCACACGTCACGCGCTCGCGCCGGATTGCATGCGGTCGATCGCCGTCAAGCTGACCGACAAGGACATCACCGCCGTCTCGACCTGGCTCGCGCGGCAACCGCGTCCAGCCGACCCGCGGCCCGTGCCGGCGTCCGCGGAGCGCTTGCCTCTCGCATGCGGGAGCCAACCGCAATGAAAACGACACTTCGTTCGCTGCGCGTGCTCTCACGTAAGTTGCACCTCTCGCTCCTGCTACTTGTTGCCGCCGCAGCGCTGGTCACCTGCAGCGCGCCACTGCACTCGCTTGTCACCGAAGCTCGCGCCGCCGACAGCACCACAGAAGCCAAGGCCAATACCTCCGTCGACAACCGCACGGACATCGTCAAGCGCGGCGAATATCTTGCGCGCGCGGGCGACTGCGTGGCCTGCCACACCGCGCCGCGCGGCAGGCTGTTCGCCGGCGGCCTCGCGATGGACACGCCGTTCGGCACGCTCTACTCGCCGAACATCACGCCAGATGCGCAGTACGGCATCGGCACATGGAGCGAGGACGCGTTCTTCCGGATGATGCGCACCGGCATCACGCCCGAGGGCAAGCTGCTCTATCCCGCCATGCCGATTGCGCAGTACACGAAGGTCACGCGTGAAGACTCCAACGCGATCTTCGCTTTCCTGAAATCGGTCGAGCCGGTGCGCACGCCGAATCGCAAGCACACGCTACGCTTCCCGTTCAATCAGCGCAAATTGCTGTATGGCTGGCGCACGCTGTACTTCCGCGAAGGCGAATTCAAGCCCGATCCGACCCGCTCCGTCGAATGGAATCGTGGCGCGTATCTCGTCGAAGGCCTCGGGCACTGCACGATGTGCCACACGAAGATCAACATGCTCGGCGGCTCGTCACAAAGCGAGCAATTTGCCGGCGGGCTGATTCCGGTGCAGAACTGGTACGCCCCGTCGCTCACTTCCGACAAGGACGGCGGACTCGGAGGCTGGAGCATCAAAGACATCGTCGACCTGTTGCAAGCGGGCATTTCCGATCGCGGCGCAGTGTACGGCCCAATGGCCGAAGTCACTTATCACAGCCTTCAATACATGACCGACGAAGACGTCAAGGCAATGGCGGTGTACCTGAAGACGTTGCCGGACAATCGCGGCCGCAAGTCCGGGCCGACAGCGCCGACCGGCACCAACGTGTTCGCGCTCGGTGAAAAGATCTACGCCGACAAGTGCGCACTGTGTCATGGCGCAAAAGGCGAAGGACAGTTGCAGCACTATCCGCCGCTCGCGGGCAACCAGTCGATCGAAATGAACTCCGCGGTCAATCCCATCCGCATCGTGCTGAACGGCGGCTTCCCGCCTGGCACGAAGCGTAATCCGGAGCCCTACGGCATGCCGCCTTTCGCGCAGGAACTGAACGACACCGACGCGGCCGCCGTCATTACCTATATCCGCACAGCGTGGGGCAATCATGGGACGCCGGTCACCGCCCGCGATGTCAACGAACTGCGCAAAGCGCCGCTGCACTAGCCGCCGCACCGGCAACAGGAGAAGCCCTAGATGGAAGCGAACGATACGCGCGCCGCGCTCCCTCCCACCGACGACGAAGTAGAACGCGTGGTCGTCGCGGGTCCGCATGGTGCGATCGCCGTCGCAGGCGTGGCCACGTTGATCGTCATGGCGATCTGGTTCGGCTTCTACTTCCTCGTGTTTCTGCCGCGCGGCGTCGTGCACTGATCATGTCCACTCATTCCCCCGACTCCCAACACCAACCGGGCAGCGGCCACACCGTCGCGCTACGCGCCGAGCGCCGCTGGGCGATCTTCGTCGGCGCGCTGATCGTGCTGATGCTGGCCGTGATCGTGTACTCGGGGCTCCACTGGGCGATGATGCCGCCATCGCGTGTGGAAACGATCGACCCGTCTCGTCTGCAACTGTCGGGCGAATTCGTCGAAGACAATCTGGGCAGCGCAGTTGAACCCGACGGCTCCGTGGTCGTGCGTTTTATCGCGCAGCAGTACTCGTTCACACCGCAATGTCTGCTCGTGCCCGCCGACACGCCTGTCACGATCCGAACCACCAGTGCGGACGTCGTGCACGGTCTGCTCGTCACCAACACCAATATCAACACGATGGTCGTGCCCGGCTACGTGGCCACGTTGAACACGCGCTTCGACGCGCCCGCCGATCACACCATGCCCTGTCACGAGTTCTGCGGCTTCGGCCATCAGGCCATGTGGGCGCATGTGAAAGTGATCGACAAAGCCGCCTTCTTCGAGCAGGCCCGACAATCACGGAGGCTGAGCTGTGTTTCACGCTAAGCGACTCGTTCTCGCGCATTTCTGGCTCGCCTTCATCGCGTTTATCGTCGCGCTGTTTCTCGGCGCCTGGCAGATGCTCGTGCGCAGTCCACTCGCGCCGTGGATTGGCGACCCCGAGCTGTACTACCGCTCAGTCACCGCTCACGGTTCAGTAATGGCCTACGTGATGCCGACTCTGGTGTCGATGGGCTTTGGCTACGCAATCGTCGAGCTTGCGCTCGCGCAGCGCCTCGCGGGCCTGAAGTGGGCATGGGCCGCCTTCATCATGCTGGCGGTCGGCGCGGTGATGGCGATGGTGCCCGTCGCACTCGGCAGGGCCTCGGTGCTCTACACGTTCTATCCGCCGATGATCGGCAGTCCCTTCTATTATCTCGGCGTGGTGCTAGTGGTAGTCGGCTCGTGGATCTGGGTCGCGTTGATGCACGTGAACCTCGCCATATGGCGGCGCGCGAACCCCGGAAAGCCGGTACCGCTCGCGATGTTCGCCAATGTCGCCGGCGCATATCTATGGGCATGGACGGCGGTCGGCGCGGCGCTCGAAATCCTGCTTCAGATTCTGCCGGTTGCGTTTGGCCTCAAGAATACGATCGACGCAGGCCTGTCACGTGTCCTGTTCTCGTGGACGCTGCATGCCATCGTCTACTTCTGGCTGATTCCCGCCTATATCGCGTACTACACGCTCGTGCCGCGAGCCATCGGCGGGCGGCTCTATAGCGATTCGATGGCGCGCGTGTCGTTCATCCTCTTCCTCGTTTTCGCTATGCCGATCGGCATCCACCATCTGTTCGCCGATCCGCAGATCGGCTCGGGTTTCAAGTTCCTGCACGCAGTATTCACGGGGATGGTGTCCGTGCCCACGCTGCTGACGGTGTTCACGATTTGCGCGTCGGTGGAAATTGCCGGCAGGCTGCGCGGCGGCAAGGGTGCGTTCGGCTGGCTCACCGCATTGCCCTGGCAGAACCCGATGATGCTCGTCGTCGCGTTTTCGTTCGTGATGCTGGGGCTTGGCGGCGCCGGCGGTCTGATCAACATGAGCTATCAGTTGAATACCACCGTGCACAACACGCAGTGGGTGACCGGACATTTCCATCTGATCTTCGGCGGCGCAATCGTCATCATGTATTTCGCGATTGCTTATGAACTGTGGCCGCAACTCACCGGCCGCGCAATCGTGTCGATGAAGCTCGTGCGCACGCAACTGTGGCTGTGGTTCATCGGCATGCTGGTGGTCACGCTGCCGTGGCATTACGTCGGCCTGCTCGGCGCACCGCGCCGCATGGCTTACTACGACTACAAGATGCCTAGCCTCGAATCACAGGCGTTCTGGGTCAGCATGTCGGCGGTCGGCGGAGTGGTTCTCGCCATATCGGGCGCGCTCTTCATCTACATTCTCGCGAAGTCGCAGTTCGGGCCGGCGGTTCCGCAGCAAGGCTTCCGTTTCGCGAGCGCGGTGCATCCGGACGAACGCGTGCCCGCCGCGCTCAATAGCTTCGGCTTGTGGGTCGCGTTGATGATCGGCCTGACCGTCGTCAACTACAGCGTGCCCATCGTCCAATTGCTCAAGCTGCCGCAAACGTCCGTGCCCGCGGTGGTGGTTGGAGCACAGCGATGAATCAGGAACGCGTCTTCAGCTTGCGAAACCCGTGGTTCACGGTAAGCGTGGCCGGCACGCTCGCGCTGGCCATCGTGTCGATGCTGATAGGTTTCATCTGGCTGCCTTCGGCGAATAGCGCATTCGCGAACCGCAGCTTATGGGCGACGATCTGCAGCGCTGCGGGCGCGCCGTCGAGCTGGTACAGCGGTACCAACATCGCGGGCCGGGCACCGAGCGACGTGGTCGTCCTGCCGCCGCTGCGTCGCGTGCGGGCCGACGCCGATTCGATCGGGCGCGGCGCGACCCTCGCCACGCAGAAATGCTCGATGTGTCACGGCGTGCTCGGTACGGTGCAGGTCACAGCGCCCGCGCTGGCCGGTCAATATGCGGACGCCGTCTACAAGGAGTTGCGCGATTACCAACAAGGTGTGCGGCAGAACGCGGTAATGCAGCCGATCGTCGCCGCTCGCAGCGATCAGGACCTGCACGATCTCGCGGCTTACTACGCGTCGCTGCCACGCGGTCCCGCCGCAGAAGTTGCGCCCACCGGCAGCACGCCCGATGCGAACGCGGTGCGGCTGGCCATGCAGGGCGATCCGCAGCGCAACATCGCGCCATGTGCGGCATGTCACGGGCAGCTGGATCGCAAGGGTTCGGCGCCGTGGCTTGGCGGCCAATCGTCGATTTATCTTGCGGCGCAGATGCGGGCGTTTGCTTCTGGCGCACGCCGCAACGACATCAACGAGCAGATGCGCAATGTCACGCGGCACATGACATCGGCGGAGATTGATAGTGTCGCGAAGTACTACGCGGGTATGCAGTAGAGCGAACGATTTGGGCGGGGTGCGGTGCACTGTGGTTCGCTGGGGCGCGCGACCGTGAAGTGCGATGCTCTGGGCAGGGCGCGACGCCCCCTACCCCGCGGTGATATGCAGCGCTGCCGCCTCACTGCACGCGCCACGAACCTAACGCAACGCCGCCCGCGCATGTATCAAGCGACCACCAGTTCGTCCACGCCGTTCGCTGCACGTTTCGTTGCAGCGCTCTGACCGTTGCGCGAGCCGGCCAGGCCCCGCGACGACGAGCCGCCTTCCGTCTGAAACACTGCCACGGCCGATGTGAGCCTTCTCGCCTGCTCCTCCAGCGAGCTTGCCGCGGCCGCGGCTTGTTCGACCAGCGCGGCGTTCTGCTGCGTGACCTCGTCCATTTGCGCGACGGCCAGATTGACCTGGTCGATGCCGGTGCTCTGCTCGGTCGCGGCTGCGGCGATCTCGCCCATGATCGAGCTGACTCGCGAAATGGCCTGGACGATCTCGGTCATCGTCGAGCCGGACCGCTCGACCAGTTGTGAGCCGTTCTCGACGCGCGTAGTCGACGCTTCGATCAACGCCTTGATTTCCTTCGCGGCCGCGGCGCTTCGCTGGGCCAGCGAACGCACTTCGCTCGCGACGACCGCAAAGCCGCGGCCCTGCTCGCCGGCGCGCGCCGCCTCGACCGCAGCGTTCAACGCGAGGATGTTCGTCTGAAATGCGATCCCTTCGATCACGCCGACAATATCCGCGATGCGCCGCGAGTCGTCGACGATCTCGTGCATCGTGCCTACCACCTGCTCGGTCAATTCGCCGCCCTGAGCGGCAAGCGTCGACGCGCCTTGCGCGAGCGAACTCGCCTGCTTCGCGTTGTCCGCAGTCTGTTTAACCGTCGACGTGAGTTGCTCGATGCTCGCCGCCGTTTCTTCCAGCGACGCCGCCTGTTCTTCGGTACGTTGTGACAGGTCCGTATTGCCCGCGGCGATTTCGCTTACGCCGCTGTCGATCGATTCGGTGCCCTGACGCACCGAATTCACCGTCGCGATCAGCGACTCCTGCATCTTGCGCAGCGCGGCGGCGAGGCGGCCCATTTCGTTGCTGCTCGTGACGACGATCTGCCCGGTCAGGTCACCATTGGCGATCCGCTGGAACTGGGCGATGGTGGCATCGACCGGACTCACGATTGCGCGCACCAGCACCGCGCGACCGAGCAACGAACCGAGCAGCGAGATGCCGATGCCGATCGCCACCGTTACGCAGATCGCGTAAAAGAGGGCCTGTGCGCTCTGATAGCGCTGTTCGGCGTGGTCGAGCTGCAACTGTTCGAGCGCGAGCATCGCCTTTTCGAACGAACTGTACAGAGACGGCAGCTTCTTCGCCTGCAATTGCTGGAACGCGGTGCGGTCGCCCGCCTTGAGTGCAGCCAACGCCGGCTCGACACCCTCGCGAAGGAACGTGCCGCGCTTGTCCTGCATATCCTTGATGAGGCGCTGCTCGTCGGCCTCGGCGCTCGCGCGGCTCACATAGTGGGCAAGCCGTTCATTCGATGCTTTCTGGTACTGATCAAAACGCTTGAGCACAGCGTTTGCGCCGTCCTGGTCGTTGAGATCGACGAGCGACGCATAAGTGGCCAGTGCGAGGCGCAGGCGTAACAGCTGGCCGGCGCTGCCTTCGAGATCGGCGACGGCGGGCGTGTCCACGGTGTACATCTGTTGCAGGGACGCGTTGCTCGAGCGCAGCGACAGCAGCCCGGCTGCAGCGCCCAGCAGCAGGGCGGCGGCAAAGAACGCGATCATCAGGGTAAGGCAACTGCGAATCGACAGATTTTTCAGCATCGGGCTAGTCTCCATTTGGGCCGCCTGACCGAATGTTCAGTGAAATACGCGTCGGCCATGCATGCTGCGCCCAGCCCATTCGGCATGGTCCGCAACCGTTTTTGTCAAAAATTAAGCGAATGCCACAGATAGGGACTACGGCTGAATCGCTAAAAACTTTATGGTGGATGGCGTACGCTTTTGCGTCACATCAAATTACAAGCGGCGCGAAGCCGCCCGAACGCCGGCGATAGCGGGACTGCCGAGTTTCAGGCGTCCTACCTAAGCCGGTTGGCCGTCGATGCAAATGTCATAGGAGCATCTCTATGTCCGAAATAGGCTCGGCTCTGGTGGTTTTCATTCTCCTGCTCGCGACCACCGGCATCGGCGTGTGGGTGCGCCCGCTCCTGCCCGAGGAGCACAAGGCACACGAGACTGTGCAACTCGTGCAACTGGTGATCGGCATGCTCGTGACGTTTGCCGCACTGGTGCTTGGTTTGATGACCGCGTCGGCGAAATCCAGCTTCGACACGGCGTCAAATGACTTGCGCACCTTTGCCGCCGACATCATCGAACTGGACACGACGTTGAGGGATTACGGCAGCGACACCGAACCGGCGCGCAACCTCTTGCGCGTCTACACGGCCGCGGCAATTGCATCGACGTGGCCGAACGAACCGACTCCTACGGGCGACTACCCCACCCACCTCGGCTCGCCGGACAACTCGCAGAAGCTGGAAAACGTGCGGCTCGGCGAAATGCTGACGTCGGTAGGCCGGCAATTGCGGCAGTTGCGCGCGCGCGATCCGCTGCAACAGCACGCGCTCGACGACGGCCTGACGCAATTTCGCCGCGTGGTGGATGCGCGCTGGAAGATTATCGAGGAAGCGCACAGCTCCATCTCGCAGCCCTTCCTCAAGACGCTGACGTTCTGGCTGTGCGTGATATTTCTGAGCTTCGGGCTCATCGCGCCTCGCAATGCGCTGGCGCTCGTGACAATTTCGCTTGGGGCTGTGTCGATTGCGTCGGCGATCTATGTAATCGTCGATCTTGATACACCGCTCACCGGGCCAATCATGATCTCCAGCTTGCCGATGCGCGATGCGCTGGAGCATTTGAGACGATAGCGACTGCTGAAAAGAAAAAACCCCGCTGAGGAAGCGGGGTTTTTTGCTGGTCTTCTGGTACGGGTGGTTAGAACGGAATATCGTCATCCATCTCGTCAAAGCCGCCGCCGGCCGGTGCGCTCGAACGGCTGGAGCCACCACCGCTCGCGCCGCCACCGCTGCCGCCGCGCGAACCGCCACCCGACATAGCACGGCCGCCACCGCCGCCACCGCTGCGCTCCGACGGCTCGCCACGGCTGTAGCCGCCTTCGTCGCCGCCGCCCATGGAGCCGCCACGACCGCCCAACATTTGCATCTGTTCGGCGACGATTTCCGTCGAGTAACGGTCGGTGCCGTCCTGCGCCTGCCACTTACGGGTGCGAATGCGCCCTTCGAGATAGACCGACGAGCCCTTCTTCAGGTATTCGGAGACGATCTCGGCGAGGCGGCCGAAGAACGACACGCGGTGCCATTCGGTCGCTTCCTTCATTTCACCGGACGCCTTGTCCTTGTACCGATCCGTCGTTGCAAGGCGGATATTCGCCACTGCGTCGCCGCTCGGAAGATAACGGACTTCCGGATCGGCTCCGAGATTGCCGACGAGAATGACCTTGTTCACGGATGCCATGAGTTTCTCCTGTTGATTCCATTTCGGGCGGCCCGGCAACACAGTTCGCCTCTCACGCCTGACCGGCCCGAGATCAAAAGTGTGCCTCTGCCCGCCGCCGGGTGAGTTCTGGGTGATGCCGGGACACGCCCGAGTCGCCGCGTATGTTCTGCGAGTGTTCCGCGCGTGTCACGAGGACGCTTTAAGCGGCGGCTGTTTCATCTTTGCGGCGATTATAAGCCAGCAAAAGACGAGCCCCGAGCAAGTAAAGAAGACCGCGCTCTGACCGTCCGCTTTGAGCAACCAGCCGCCGATCATGCCACCCAGCGCAAGACCGATGGACTGTGTGGTGTTGTACACGCCGGCTGCCGCGCCCTTGCGGTTGCCCGGCGCCAGTTTCGACACCAGCGAAGGCTGCGACGCCTCCAGAATGTTGAAGCCCAGAAAGTACACAAAAAGGATGGCCGCCACACTCAGAATCGTATGCGGAGCCACGCCCAATAACAACTGTCCGATCAGGATAAGAGCGATGGCGGACAGCAGTACGATCTTCATCTTGCCGCGCTTTTCAGCGGCGATGATCGCGGGCACCATCATGACGAACGACAAGCCCATGACCGGCAAATACACTTTCCAGTGCGACGCGACCGGCAGGCCGCCGGCTTCGAGAATGCGCGGCACGACGAGGAACAACGCCGTCTGCGTGGCGTGCAGCACCAGCACGCCGAAGTTCAAACGCAGCAGCTCGACGTTGTGCAGCACTTCGGCGAACGGCGCCCGCACATGCACGGGCTTCGGCGCATCGGGCACGACCCACAGCACCACGCCGACGGCGAGAATCGAGAAGACGCCCACCAGCGTGAAAAGACCGCTCATGCCGACCCAATGGAAAACGATCGGCGCGCCGACAATCGCCACCGCAAAGGAAATGCCGATGCTGCCGCCGACCATGGCCATCGCCTTCGTGCGGTGCTCTTCAGCAGTCAGATCGGCGATGAAGGCAATCACTGCTGACGACACCGCGCCCATGCCTTGAATCACCCGGCCGACGATAATCCACGTCATGTCATGCGCGCCCGCCGCGACAAAGCTGCCGAGCGCGAAGATCAGCAGGCCCGCAGCAATGACCGGCTTGCGGCCGATCTTGTCGGAGACCCAGCCGTAGAAAATGTAGAGCATGGACTGCGTCACGCCATAAGCGCCCAGCGCGATGCCGACGAGCAGCACGTTTTCGCCGCCGGGAATGGTCTTCGCGTAGATCGAGAACACCGGCATGATCATGAAGAGTCCGAGCATGCGCAGCGCGAAGATGGCGGCAAGCGACACGGTCGCGCGCAGTTCAGGCGCGCTCATGCGTGAAGAGGTGGCAGACGGATTGGACATCGGAAGCGTTCTTTGAATGAGCTGGCTGACGCACCGGGGGCACCGGGGCGCCACGACCGGACGGCTTTCCATGGGACGGCCTGCAGACGGTGCGGCACTGCCGCTCGAGCCAACCGGACAGCCTGCAGCGTTCCCGCTCCGCGCTGACCGCGCCCCTGACCCTTTGGCTCTCGCGCCTTTGCGGCCGCAGCGCGCTTCGCGGCGCCTTGTACTTGCCGGAAACGGCCCCAGTTAGACCTTTTCCCGCTAGCGCTGAACCACGTTCTTACAGCTTGCCTGAGGCGCTGTTCAGGCCTGTTGGGGCCGTCAGGCAACCGTAACGGCGGCCTTGAAAAGTCGTTATAGTAGCAGGTTTAGCCTCTTCCTCTTTCCGCAGTTCATGGAATAAATCCGTGGAACAAATCCGTATTCGTGGGGCTCGCACCCACAACCTGAAGAACGTCAATCTCGACCTACCACGTCACAAGCTCGTCGTAATTACCGGTCTTTCCGGCTCGGGAAAATCGTCGCTCGCGTTCGACACGCTGTATGCGGAAGGACAGCGGCGCTACGTCGAAAGCCTGTCCGCTTACGCACGCCAGTTCCTGCAGTTGATGGAAAAACCCGACGTCGATCTGATCGAAGGTCTGTCGCCGGCGATCTCGATCGAGCAGAAGGCCACGTCGCACAATCCGCGCTCCACAGTGGGCACCGTCACCGAAATTCACGACTACCTGCGGCTATTGTTCGCACGGGTCGGCACGCCTTACTGTCCGGATCACGAAATCCCGCTCGAAGCGCAAAGCGTGTCGCAAATGGTCGACGCGGCGCTCGCGCTGCCGGAAGAAACCAGGCTGATGATCCTCGCGCCGGTCGTCGCCGACCGCAAGGGCGAGCACGTCGAGTTGTTCGAGGAGATGCAGGCGCAGGGCTTCATCCGGTTTCGCGTGCGCTCGGGCGGCGGCACGGCCAATGAAGGCGCGGCGAAGATCTATGAAGTCGACTCCCTGCCCAAGCTGAAGAAGAACGACAAGCACACTATCGACGTCGTGGTCGACCGCCTCAAGGTGCGGCCCGACATGAAGCAGCGCCTCGCGGAATCGTTCGAAACCGCACTGCGTCTCGCCGACGGCCGCGCGATCGCGCTCGAAATGGACACCGACAAGCAGCACCTGTTCAGCTCGAAGTTCGCGTGTCCGATCTGCTCGTACTCGCTGCAGGAGCTGGAGCCGCGGCTCTTCTCGTTCAACAATCCGATGGGCGCGTGTCCGGAATGCGACGGCCTCGGCCAGATCACCTTCTTCGATCCGAAGCGGGTGGTGGCGCATCCGTCGCTGTCGCTCGCGGCAGGCGCGGTGAAGGGCTGGGACCGGCGCAACCAGTTCTACTTCCAGATGCTGCAAAGCCTCGCGGCGTTTTACGACTTCGACATCGACACTGCCGTCGAAGACCTGCCTGAAAAAGTCCGCAAGATCCTGCTGTTCGGCTCGGGCAAGCAGGAAATTCCGTTCTCGTACATCAACGAGCGCGGCCGCACGTCGGTCCGCGAGCATGTGTTCGAAGGCATCATCCCGAATCTGGAGCGGCGTTATCGCGAGACGGATTCAGCCGCAGTGCGTGAAGAGCTTGCGAAGTATCAGAACAATCAGCCGTGCCCCGCCTGCGCGGGCACGCGGTTGCGCCGGGAAGCGCGCTTTGTGCGCATCGGCACGGACGGCGACGCGCGCGGCATCTACGAAATCAGCGGCTGGCCGTTGCGCGACGCGCTCGGCTACTTCCAGACGCTGCGGCTCGAAGGCTCGAAGCGCGAGATCGCCGACAAGGTCGTGAAAGAGATCGTCGCACGGCTCATGTTCCTGAACAACGTCGGGCTCGATTACCTGTCGCTGGAACGCAGCGCCGAAACGCTGTCGGGTGGCGAGGCGCAACGCATTCGCCTCGCGTCGCAGATCGGCTCGGGTCTGACCGGCGTGATGTACGTGCTCGACGAGCCGTCCATCGGCCTGCACCAGCGCGACAATGACCGGCTCATCGCCACGCTCAAGCATCTGCGCGACCTGGGCAACTCGGTGATCGTCGTCGAACACGACGAAGACATGATCCGCATGGCCGACTACGTGGTCGACATGGGTCCGGGCGCCGGCGAGCACGGCGGCATGGTGATCGCCGAGGGCACGCCCAAACAGGTGCAGGGCAACCCCGCCTCCATGACGGGGCAGTACATGTCCGGCGCGCGCACCATCGAGTATCCGGACGAGCGCAAGGACCCGGACGAGCGGCATTTGCGCATCGTCGAGGCGCACGGCAACAACCTGCGGCACGTCACACTCGACCTGCCGGTCGGCCTGCTTACGTGCGTGACCGGCGTTTCGGGCTCTGGCAAGTCGACGCTCATCAACGACACGCTGTATCACGCGGTCTCGCATCATTTGTACGGCTCTTCCACGGAGCCGGCGCCGTATGAGTCGATCGAGGGTCTCGAGCACTTCGACAAGGTCATCAACGTCGACCAGTCGCCGATCGGCCGCACGCCGCGCTCGAATCCGGCCACTTATACGGGCCTTTTCACGCCGATCCGGGAGCTATTCGCGGGCGTTCCCGCCGCCAAGGAGCGCGGCTACGACCCGGGCCGCTTCTCGTTCAACGTGAAGGGCGGGCGCTGCGAGTCCTGTCAGGGCGACGGCGTGCTAAAGGTCGAGATGCACTTTTTGCCGGACGTCTACGTGCCGTGCGACGTCTGCCATGGCAAGCGCTACAACCGCGAAACACTGGACGTGCAGTACAAAGGCAAGAACATCAGCGAGGTGCTCGACATGACGGTCGAGCATGCGTACGAGTTCTTCAAGCCGGTGCCGGTCGTCGCGCGCAAGCTGAAAACCCTGCTCGACGTCGGCCTCGGCTATATCCGGCTGGGCCAGTCCGCCACCACTTTGTCGGGCGGCGAGGCGCAGCGGGTCAAACTATCTTTGGAACTGAGCAAGCGCGATACGGGTCGCACGCTATACATTCTCGACGAACCCACGACCGGGTTGCACTTTCATGACATTGCGCTGCTGCTCGAAGTTATTCATCGGTTACGCGACCAGGGTAATACCGTCGTGATCATCGAGCATAATCTCGATGTAATTAAAACTGCGGACTGGGTCATCGACATGGGTCCGGAAGGCGGCGCGGGCGGTGGCCAGATCATCGCGCAAGGCACGCCCGAGCAGATCGCGAAGTCCAAAGCAAGTTTTACCGGTAGATATCTGGCGCCCCTGCTCAAGCGCGCGGCCAGTAAAAAGTAACGCTGCACAACACGGGTTGGAGACGGATAAGCCATGGCCAAGCGGAATCAGGCGCGCGAAGACGGGCAAGTTGAGGACCTACGTCCACGCCCGGTCAGGCTGACCAGCAACATGAGCCTGCCGAAGCTCTCGGCAGTCGAGATCGGCAGTTACGTGCTGATGCTGTTCGGCATGTGGGCGGTGATCGAACTCCGGCTGCTCGGCGCCCTGCTGGCCGGGCTTCTGGTGTTTCAGCTGGTGCATACGATCGCGCCGCGCATCGAGCGTCATATGTCCAGCAAGCGGGCGCGCTGGCTCGCGGTGGTGTTTCTGTCGGCTGTGATCGTAGGCGCGCTCACGGGCCTCACGCTCGGCATCATCGAGCACTTCGAGAACGACGTGCCCAGTGTGCAGAGGCTGCTCGACCAGGCCATGCAGTTGATCGATCAGGCGCGCGGGCGGATTCCGCAATTCATCGCGAGTTCGCTGCCGGTCGACACCGAGCAGATGAAGACCAAAGCCGCCGAGCTGATGCAGACGCACGCCAACATGCTGCAGCAAAGCGGCAAGAGCGCTGCGCGCGCGTTCACGCACATTCTGATCGGCATGATCATTGGTGCGATCATCGCGGTGAGTGCGCAACAGCACATGCACCGGCTGCCGCTGTCCACCGCGTTCGTCACGCGCGTGACGCGTTTCGCCGACGCGTTCCGCCGCATCGTATTCGCGCAGGTGAAAATTTCTGCGATCAACGCGGTGTTCACGGGCATCTTCCTGCTGCTGTTTCTGCCGATCTTCCACGATCAGTTGCCGCTTTCGAAAACGCTGGTACTGGTCACGTTCATCGTCGGCTTGCTGCCGGTCATCGGCAATCTGATCTCGAACACGATCATCGTTGCGGTGGCGCTGTCGGTGAGCTTTCCGGCGGCGGTCATGTCGCTCGCGTTTCTGATTTTGATTCACAAGCTCGAGTACTTCCTGAACGCGCGGATCGTCGGCGGACAGATCGAGGCGCGCGCCTGGGAACTGCTCGTGGCAATGCTCGTCATGGAAGCCGCGTTCGGTCTGCCCGGCGTTGTCGCGGCGCCGATCTTCTACGCGTACATCAAGCGCGAGTTGATCTATCTGCGGCTGGTTTGATCCAGTTGTACGCTGGAGGATGCAAAGAAAAACGGCACCGCGGTGCCGTTTTTTTTGCTTAGAAGTCGATGCGCGCGTTCAATGACAGCGTGCGAGGATCGCCCGGCGTCACGTAATCGGCGTATTGGTACTCCCAATAGCGGCGGTTGAGCAGATTGTCGATTGCCGCGCGGAACGTCACGTCATAGCCGGCGATGCGGGTCGCGTAGCTCGCGCCCAGATTCACCAGCAAATAGCCCGGCGCATTCAGATTGTCCGCCGGACGCACATTGGTGTTGCCCGTGAACTTCGCGTCCGCGCCGATGCGCAGCCCCGGCACGTACGGCACCGAGTAAGTCGCATGGCCGGCAACCACAAACTGCGGCGCGCCCGCCACGCGGTTGCCGTTATTGGCCGCGCCGCGCTCGTACTTCGTGTTGATCCACATCAGGTCGCCGCCCACGTTCCAGTTGCGGCCTAAACGCACATCGCCGCCCATCTCGACACCCTGGAAGATCGACTCACCGTCTTGCGTATAGACGTTCGCACTATTCGCATAGGCCGCGCCGCGCTCGATGCGGAACAAGGCAGCCGTCGCGCTCCAGCGTCCCTGCTCGGTTTTGACGCCCACTTCGTATTGCTTGCTGCGCAAAGGCTTGAGCAGTTCACCGCGATTCGCATACGTATCGCCGACGACGGTCCCCGCTTCGAGCGACTCGACATAGCTCGTGTACAACGTCGTGGTCGGCGCGAGCTTGAACATCAGCGCGACGGTCGGCGTCAAAACGCCGTTCTGGCTATAGGTCGAGGTCGTCGCGCCGGTCGTCGAATAGCCGTGCTGCTCGTAGTTCGTGTAACGCACGCCGCCGAGTACCGACCAGCGCTGCGTCAACGCGATCGTATCGCTGGCAAAGAGCGCCTTCTGTGTGATGTCGCTGTCGCGATAGGTGTAGTAGTTGGACGCGCCACCGAACGTGTTGGTGTTCGGCTGGTAGATGTTGCCCGTGCCAATCTGGCCGAAGAAGCTGTTCGCACCGTAGTCGTTCGTCTGACGCTGATAGGCTGCGCCAAATACCAGTTGATGCTGGAAGGGTCCCGTCTTCACGTGGCCTTCCGCCGACACCTGCCACAGACTCAGTTGATGGCCTTCCTTGCCGGCGAAGCGGCTGTCGGTGTAATCGCCCGCGCCGTTCAGCAGGTAGTACGTACTTTCGTTGCGGTCACGCGAACTCTTGCTGTAGCTGTAGCTTGCGTTGAGTGTCCAGTCCGGGCCGAGGTTGTACTGCAGGCCGGCGGTGTAAAGCTGGAGATTGGTGTTCAGATGCTGGTCGGGACCGGAAAGGTCGCCGGTGCCGCCGCTTATCGTATGCGGCAGACTAGTGCCGGTGTATTGCGCCGTCGAGATCGCGCCCGTAATGCCGGTCGAATGGCGCTCCTGATATAACGCGCCGAAGGTCGCCTTCAGGTCGCGCGTGATGCGGGCGTCGAGTGCGACTGAAACCGAATCGCGCCGCACGTTGCCGTCGTTATAGGTTTTGCCTTCCTCGTGTGTGGCGTTCAGGCGATAGCCGAACATGCCGTCCGGACCCACGCGACCGCCAAGGTCCGCGTGCTCGGTCCATACACCGTCGGTGTAGTAGCCGACGTCGACGCTGCGTACTGGCGTCGTCGAGACGGGCGGCTTTTTCGTCACGTAGTTGACGACGCCGCCGGGCGCGCCGAATCCGTACATGAAGCCGGTCAACCCTTTGAGCAGTTCCACTTTTTCGAGTTGCTCGTAGGGCATCGTGATGCCATAGCTGTTGAACGGCATGCCGTCGATCTTGAATCCCGACTGCCAGTCCAGCTGCATGCCGCGCACGGTCAGATATGTGGCCCACGCGTTGTAGGCGTTGCCGTTGTCGGATACGGAGGCGTCGGTGGCAAACACGTCGCCGAGTTTGGACGGCTGGCGATCCTGCAACTCTTCACTGGTCACGACGGTGGTCGAAAACGGCGTATCGAGTTGCGAGCGGGTGCCGAGTGCGCCGCTGCCGACGTCCTCTTTCAGATGCTGAGCGGTGTCGTGTGCCGCCGTGACCTTGACGGCCGGCAACGCGTTTTCACCGCTCTCCGAAGACGCGACTGGCGGCGGCACCTGCTGCGCCAGCGCGGCCTGACTTGCCGTTAATGCCAGGCACGCGGCCCAGTGCAACCGGTGCATTGCGCGACTCTTTCGTGAACGTCCTACCCCGCTGTGTTTCTTCATTGTCGATCCCGTTTCTCTGTCTCATTTCATCAAATGAGAATCATTACTATTTGTACGGGACGGGATAATGCCGAAAAACTTCGCCAATTGTAAGGGTGAAGATGCGACATTTTGTCGCATGCGCGCTGTGAGGTGCCTTCGCAAGCCTTACCGGGCGCGGCACCGCGCACCGATTAGTCGAGCCGCCCGGAACGCGATCAACGCAGCTGACCCGCCGAACTTTCAAGGAACTTGCGGCTTACGACACGCATCGCATAAGATGCGAACAATTCCCATTTACAACTTTGCTACCGCTGTGATCCGTCGTCCGCAACTCCGCTTCGCGTTTCCGGTACGCCCATGAGGAGCCAGCTCGTCCGTCTGCATCGCTGGTTTGGTGTCGCCACTGCGCTGTTCCTGTTCGTCGCGGGACTGACCGGCGCGATCATCGCGTGGGATCACGAGCTCGATGCCGCGCTCAATCCTTCGTTTTTCAAGGCGCGCACCGAAGGGCCGGCTCTGTCCGGCCTGGAACTCGCGCGACGCGTCGAAGCCGCCGATCCGCGCTTGCAAGTGACGTATCTGCCGCTCGCGGCAGAGCCCGGCCATACGCTGCAGATGATGGTGCTTCCGCGCACCAATCCCGTAACGCGAGAGCCGTACAAGCTCGACTTCAACCAGATCGCCGTCGATCCCGCCACGGGCAAGATTCAGGGTCAGCGGCAGTGGGGCGCATTTTCGCTAGCGAGGATCGACCTGATTCCGTTCATCTACAAGCTGCACTACACGCTGCATCTGCCGTTCACCGGCGGCATCGACGTGGGCGTCTGGCTGATGGGCATCGTCGGGATCATCTGGCTGTTCGATAGCGCAATTGCGCTGTGCCTGTCGTTTCCGAGCCTCAATACGTGGCGCAAGTCGTTCGCGTTTCGTTTCGGGCGCGGCGGCTACGCGCTCACGTTCGACTTGCACCGCTCGGGCGGCGTGTGGATCTGGGGACTGCTGATGATCGTCGCGGTGACGTCGGTGTCGATGAACCTCGCGTCACCCGTTGTGCGTCCCATCGTCTCGATGTTTTCGACGCTCACGCCGGACCCGATCAACAACCCGGAAATTCTTCGCGCGCCGAAGCCCGGCGACAGCCTGCTCACCCGCGAGCGCGTCCTGCAATTGGCGCAAGAAGCCGGCAAAACGCAGCACCTGCAAGCGCCTCCGGGGGGCATCTATTACGCGGAATTCCTGCATGCGTACGGCGTCGGTTTCTATGAGACCGGCAACGATCACGGCGACATGGGCCTCGGCAACCCGTGGATGTACTGGGACGCGGCAACCGGCAAGCTGCTCGGCCAGCAGATTCCGGGCAGAGGCACAGCGGGCGACGTCTTCATGCAGGTGCAGTTTCCGCTGCACTCGGGACGCATCCTCGGCCTTGGCGGGCGGATCGTGATTAGCGCAGTCGGCATCGCGGTCGCCGTGTTGAGCGCGACCGGCCTGCTGATCTGGCTGAAGAAGCTGAATGCGCGCCGCCGCTCATCGCAGAACGCGCAGAGAATGCACAAAGCGCCAGTGACCCGGGACGCCGGCAGAGCACCGGCACGTCCTGAGCCGAACGTCGCGCCCGAATGAACCGGTACCTGTGCGCAGCGGCAAACGAAGCGGAGCTTCGCTAAAGGATGCCGCTGCGGCAAGCCCTCACCCGTTTCTAACGGAACACCACCGTCTTGCTACCGTTCAGCACCACGCGGTGCTCGACGTGCCACTTCACCGCACGCGCCAGCGTCACGCATTCGACGTCGCGGCCGATCGCCGTCAACTGCTCCGGCGTCATGCTGTGGTCCACGCGCTCCACTTCCTGCTCGATGATCGGACCTTCGTCCAGATCGGTCGTCACGTAGTGCGCCGTTGCGCCGATCAACTTCACGCCGCGATCGAACGCCTGGTAATAGGGCTTCGCCCCCTTGAAGCTGGGCAGAAACGAGTGATGAATGTTGATTGCGCGACCCGCAAGCGCTTCGCACAGCTTCGGCGACAGAATCTGCATGTAGCGCGCGAGCACGACCAGATCTGCCTGATGCTCGTCGATCACTTCGAGCACGCGCGCTTCCTGAGCGGCCTTCGCTTCGGGCGTGCCGCCCAGCAGCGGGAAATGATGAAACGGAATGTCATAGCTCGCTGCGAGCTGATAAAACTCCTTGTGGTTCGAGATGATCGCCGGAATCTCGATGTTCAGCTGACCGGTACGGTAGCGGAACAGCAGGTCGTTCAGGCAATGCCCGATTTTCGAAACCATGATGACGACGCGCGGCTTCACCGATGCATCGTGCAATTCCCAGCTCATGCCGAACTGCTCGGCGAGCGCCCCGAAGGACACACGCAGCGCCTCGAGCCCCGGATCGCCGCCCACCTGCTGGAAATGCACGCGCATGAAGAACTCGCCGGTGCGGCTGTCGCCGAACTGTGCGGAGTCGAGAATATTGCTGCCACGCTCGAACAGAAAGCCCGACACGGCGTGAACAATGCCGGGCCGATCGGCGCACGACAGTTTGAGGATAAAGCTGTGATCGGTCGACATGACCTGGGTGACTCCCTTCTTCAATGCGTGGTTTGTTCGGTGTTGCTGTATGGTGTGCGGCGCAAGGCGCTTTGGCAAGGTCCGCGATGACGTGCTTACGCGAGCACGGGCGGCGCGAACAACGCTTCAATTCCCGCGCAGGCCTCTTCGTCGATCCAGCGGCGGCGCAGCAGGCAATCCAGCGTGGCAAGACTCGCGTCGACCGTCATTGCGCCTTCCTCGATCCAGCGCGCCACTTCGTCGATGCGCGCAAGCCGGTGCTCGCCGACTTCGCCGTCCTGATTGCGCGGCGCGAAGTCCGCCGGCAGCGCGAGGTCGTAGATAAAGATCTGTTCGGCCTGGGTGCCTTCGGGCAGCGATTGCAACACATACGCAGTGCGGCCCGCCACCGCCCGCACGGCAATCTCTTCCGGAATGCCGGCTTCTTCCCAGCACTCCTTGACGATCGTCGCCTCGACGCCGAAACCCCAACCGATTCCGCCCGCCACTACGTTGTCGAGCATGCCGGGATCGGTCGCCTTCGTGTCGCTGCGGCGCGCGATCCACAATTTCGGCGCGCCGCCATCCGCATATTCTACGACGCCGTTCAGATGCACCGCGTAGGTCAGCGTGCCGAAAAAGCGCGACGCCGCACGTTCGATGTAGGCGAGCGGCGGCGCGTCGAACGCATTGCGGATCGCATAGGTCTCGTTGCGCCAGCCGGGAATGCGGCCTTCGGCGGCAAGCGCGCCGATCACCGAACCGAGCGCCGCGCTCCGCAAATCAACGGTGTTGAACGACGGCGCGAGGCTCACGCGCGCATCGTCGATGTCGAATACGTCGGGCCAACGCGCGAGCAATCGCACATCGCTCGAACGAATCCAGCCGACCTGGTCGCTGTCGATGTAGAACGGCAGGTGCGCAGCAACGTCGAAGCGGCGCGCGGCAATGAGGCAAGGCAAACTCATTCGAAACTCCAAACTGTCGGCGGCAAGCGGTGGCAAGCGGCAGTGAGCCAGATCAGTCACGCAACGCGACTCGAATCCCGATCGCAATGAAGGTGGCGCCGGCAAGACGGTCGAGCCACACGCCGACACGCGGCCGGCGCTTCAACCACCCGCCGATAATCCCTGCACACACGCCAAACAGAGAAAACACCGCCACGGTCTGCAACATGAAAAGCGCGCCGAGTTCGAGCATTTGCACGGTGACGCTTTGCGCGCCGTGCGGCTGCACGAATTGCGGCAGAAATACGATAAAGAACAGCGTCACCTTCGGATTGAGCAGATTGCCGAGCACGCTTTGGCGGAACACGGCCATCAACGGTTGCGGCGCACGCTCGTGTGCGGTCGCGAGGCCCTGGCTGCGCAGCGCCTTGACGCCGATCCAGACGAGATACGCCGCGCCGGCCAGCTTGATCGCCTGGAAAGCGAACGGCGAGGAGCGCAGCAGCGCTGCCACGCCTAACGCGGCGAGCGTCGTGTGAAACGTGATGCCCGCGGCAAAGCCGAGCGCGGCCACGAGACCAGCCGCACGGCCCTGCGAGATGCCGCGCGCGAGCACTTGCAGATTGTCCGGACCGGGCGCCATCGTGATCGCAATCGACGTGGCAAGGAACAGCATGAAGTTGGGCATCGTTCTTACCTTCTTCATTGCACAAGGTGAAGTGCGTAGCGGCGAGTTTGCCGCGCGCTCAATGACCGTCGAAGCTCGTCACCGTATACAGCGACAGCCCGCCGTCGGCGAGCAGTTTCGTGCCGCCGAGTTCAGGCAAGTCGATAATCGCCGCACCTTCCACGACGATCGCGCCGAGCCGCTCGAGCAGAATCTTGCCGGCCATCATCGTGCCGCCGGTTGCGATCAGATCGTCGATGATCACCACGCGGTCGCCCGGCTTGCACGCGTCTTCGTGAATCTCGACGGTGGCCGTGCCGTACTCCAGTTCATAAGATTGCGACGCGCGCTTGTATGGCAGTTTGCCCTCCTTACGAATCGGAATGAAGCCCAGATTCAACTCATACGCAAGAATTGGCCCGATGATGAAACCACGCGCATCGAGCCCGGCAATGTAGTCGAGCTTCGCGTCGATATAACGCTGCACGAACAGGTCGATCAGCACCCTCAGCGACTTTGGCTCCTGAAGCAGCGGCGTGATGTCGCGGAACTGCACGCCGGCCTGAGGCCAGTCGGGCACGGTGCGAATATGACTCTTGATGTAGTCGGCCGCATCGAGCGGCGCGCTCACGAGCGCGTTTGACATGATGTCTCCGGATGGACCTCGACAGGTCCAATGAAAAGCTGAATTGGTGCTGCCGCACGAACCGTGCAGCAATCGCTACGCCGCGGCGGCGCCCGCGCGGCGGTGTTTCGAGAGCCGCTCCTCGGCCTGCGCCAACTGTTCGGGCAAGCCGCGCAACACGACAATGTCGCTCGCGCGCAGCTTGGTGGACGGGTCCGGCTCCACGCCGCGAATGCCGTGACGGCGAATCGCTGTCACTTCGACACCCAGTTCGTACAAACCCAGGTCCGCGAGCGTGCGGCCAACCGCGTCGGCGTTCTCGTCGACCGGGACCGATTGTAGCCGCACCTGTTCGTGGCCGTCGTCGTCGTCCATGTCGTCGGCGCCGTGGAAATAGCCGCGCAGCAGCGCATAACGTTCGTCGCGCATTTCTTCCACGCGGCGCACCACGCGACGCATCGGTATGCCCATCACGACCAGCGTGTGCGAAGCGAGCATCAGGCTCCCCTCCACGATTTCGGGAATCACCTCTGTCGCGCCGGCGGCCAGCAGCTTTTCCAGATCGGCGTCATCGACGGTACGAACGATCACCGGCAGCGTCGGTTCCAGTTCGTGGATGTTGTGCAGCACGCGCAATGCCGACGGCGTGTTTGCATACGTAATCGCGATCGCCGCGGCGCGATGAATACCGGCCGCAAGCAGCGATTCGCGGCGGCCCGCATCGCCGAACACGACCGACTCGCCCGCGGCGGCGGCCGCTTGCACGCGGTCCGGGTCGAGGTCCAGCGCGACATACGACAAACCTTCGTGTTCGAGCATGCGCGCAAGGTTCTGCCCGGAGCGCCCGTAGCCGCAGATGATCACGTGGCCGCTTTGCTTCAGGCTCTGCGTGGCGATGCGCGTCATTTGCAACGACTGCATCATCCATTCAGTCGAAGACAGCCGCAGCACGATACGGTCCGCGTTCTGGATCAGGAACGGCGCGGCGAGCATCGAGAGCAGCATCGCCGCAAGAATTGCCTGCAGCAGCGTGGCGTCGACGAGATGTTTGTCGAGAATCAGATTCAGCAGCACGAAGCCGAACTCGCCCGCTTGCGCGAGGCCGATACCCGTACGCATGGCGACGCCCGGCGACGCCCCGAACAGACGCGAAAGGCCCGTGATCATGACGGCCTTGAGCAGGATCGGACCGATCAGGAAACCGAGCACGATCAGCGGATGCTCCCAGATCACGCGCGGATTCAGCAGCATGCCGGTCGTGACGAAGAAAAGCCCGAGCAGCACGTCGCGAAACGGCTTGATGTCTTCTTCCACCTGATGCCGGTACGGCGTTTCCGCGATCAACATGCCTGCGATGAACGCGCCCAGCGCGAGCGACAGCCCGAACTTGTCGGTGATGAACGCCGAGCCGAGCGTCACGAGCAGCAGATTGAGAATGAACAGTTCCTGCGAGCGGCGCCGCGCGACCACATTGAACCAGCGCGTCATGAAACGCTGTCCGACGATCAGCAGCAGCGACAAAGCGACGACGATCTTGATGGCCGCGACGCCGAGCGCGTTGACGAGGTCTTTCGAATCGCCGCCCAACGCCGAGATAATGATCAGGAGCGGCACCACCGCGAGATCCTGGAAAAGCAGCACACCGAAGATATTGCGGCCATGCTCGGTTTCTATCTCGAGCCGCTCCGCAAGCATCTTGCTGACAATCGCCGTCGACGACATCGCCAACGCGCCGCCGAGCGCAACGCTCGCTTGCCATTTGATATGCACCCAACGCTCGAACACGAAACCGAGCGTGACCGCGATCGCGATCGTGCCCAACACCTGCAATAGACCAAGTCCGAACACGAGCCGGCGCATGGAGCGCAGTTTCGCGAGCGAAAACTCGAGGCCGATCGAAAACATCAGGAACACGACGCCGAACTCCGCGAGGTTCTGCGCGCCCACGGAATCGGGAACGAGGCCCAACGCATTCGGCCCAACGACGATGCCGACGCTCAGATAGCCGAGCATCGGCGGAAGATTCAGAAAGCGAAAAATCACCACGCCCGCGACCGAGGCCAGCAGCAGGAAAAGCGTCATTTCGAGCGGGGAAATCATCGGCAAAAACGCATGAGTGAAGCGTCCTCGTTCGTCAGCGGAACCGCGCACGCAACACGCCGTGCGACAAGGTTGAGGGGCCGTTATAGGGGGCGATAAAGCGGCCGTTGAAGGGGCCGATGAAGGCAGCGGCTTTGCACAGCAGGCCCGGCGCGGCGAACAAGCGCCTTTGCTATACTTCGCGAATGATAGCGAAAATCAATGGCGACCGGGCACTTGCGCTCGCTCGTGACGTGCTCGACATCGAAGCGGACGCCGTGCGCGCGCTTCGCGATCAACTCGACGGCGCCTTCGTCGGCGCGGTCGAACTCATCATGGGTTGCCGCGGGCGAGTGGTCGTCTCGGGCATCGGCAAATCCGGGCATGTGGCCCGCAAGCTCGCGGCCACGTTGGCCAGCACCGGCACACCGGCGTTCTTCGTGCATCCTGCTGAAGCGAGTCATGGCGATCTCGGCATGGTCACCGCCGACGACGTATTTCTCGCGTTGTCCAATTCCGGCGAAACCGAAGAACTCGTGGCAATTCTGCCGCTCATCAAGCGGATCGGCGCAAAGCTGATCGCAATGACCGGCCGCCCGTCGTCGAGCCTCGCGAAACTGGCCGACGTCCATCTGAATTCTGCCGTAGCGAAAGAAGCCTGTCCGATGAATCTTGCGCCTACAGCGAGCACCACGGCGGCGCTCGCGCTCGGCGACGCGCTCGCGGTCGCCGTGCTCGACGCGCGTGGCTTCGGCCGCGACGACTTTGCGCGCTCGCATCCGGGCGGCGCACTTGGCCGGCGCCTGCTTACTTATGTCAGCGACGTCATGCGCACGGGTGATCAGGTGCCGAAGGTCACGCCCGAAGCGACCGTTCGCGACGCGTTGTTCCAGTTGACGGCCAAGCGCATGGGCATGACCGCGATCGTCGACAGCGAAGACCGCGTGAAGGGCATTTTCACCGACGGCGACTTGCGCCGCGTGCTGGAGCGTGACGGCGATTTTCGCGCGCTGTCGATCGCTTCGGTCATGACTGCCGACCCGCGCACCATCGGTCCGGATCATCTCGCAGTGGAAGCCGTGGAACTGATGGAGCGCCATCGCATCAATCAGATGCTGGTCGTCGACGAAGCGGGCAAGCTCATCGGCGCACTCAACATGCACGACCTGTTCTCGAAAAAGGTGATCTGATGGCCGTCGCGCCCCCTACCGCTACCGAACGCGCAAGCCGCGTGAAGCTGATGATTTTCGACGTCGACGGCGTACTGACCGACGGCGGGCTGCTCTTCACGGCGGAAGGCGACACGATGAAGGCTTTCAATTCCATGGACGGCCACGGCATGAAGCTGCTGCGCCAGGCCGGCATTGAAACGGCGATCATTACCGGGCGCAAGTCGGGCATCGTCGCCGCGCGCGCGAAAGAAATGCATATCACGCACGTGTATCAGGGCATCGAGAACAAGCCGCAGGCGTTCGCGGAGTTGCTCCAGGCGACCGGCATGAGTGCGGAACAATGCGGCTACATGGGCGACGACTGGGTCGATCTCGGCGTGATGCTGAAGGTCGGCTTCGCGGCCGCACCGGCTAATTCGCATCCTGAAGTGATCGCGCGAGCCCACTGGGTCAGCGAGGCGCGCGGCGGCCACGGCGCGGCCCGCGAAGTGTGCGACACGCTGTTGCGCGCCCAGCACAAGTACGAGGCGCTGCTCGCAGCCGCCTGTAGCGGCGAACAGCGGGGCCTCGTCGGATGAATCAGTTTCGCCTGACTTCGCTGATCCCGCTCGTCGCGATGGCCGCTCTCGCGGGCATCACGTGGTGGCTTCTGCAAGCCACGTTGCCGCGGCAAAACGAAGGTGCGGTGCGTCCGAAGGAGCACACGCCCGACTACTTCGCCGACAACTTTTCGGTTTCCGAACTCGATCAGTCGGGCTCGACGCAATATCGCCTGACCGCGCAGTCGCTGGTTCACTACGAAGACGACGAACTGAGCGATCTGGTCAAGCCCGCGATGCGCGCGTTCCAGCCGGGCAAGCCGATCGTCACTGCAACCGGCGATACGGGCAAGGTCAACGGCGACGCGTCCATCGTCGACCTGTATGGCAACGCACGCATCCTGCGCGCGCCAGGCTATGGCGACCCGCAGATGCAAGCCGATTCCGAGCATTTCCGCGTGCTGGTCAACGACGATGTGATCGAGACGGAAAAGCCGGTTAAACTTCAGCGCGGCGTCTCCGTAATGACTGCCAGCGGCATGAACTACAACAACGTCACCCGGGTGATGCAGCTCTTCGGCAATGTGAAAGGCGCGATCGCCGCGTCCGACGCCGGCGGCAGCTCGCCCAAGTAACCCGGGTAAATCCATTCCAGGCGTGACTGCATGAACGAATCGTTCCCCCGTTTTCATACCGGCCGCTCGCGAACCCTGTCCGCGTGCCGCGCCGGACTTGCTGCGCTGATTGTCGCGTTGCCGCTCGCCGGCTTCGCGCCGCTCGCGCACGCAGACCGCGCCGACAAGGACAAGCCGCTCAATATCGAAGCGGACAACATGACTTACGACGACCTCAAACAGGTCAACATCTTCACCGGCCATGTGGTCGCGACCAAAGGCACGATCGTGATCAAGGCCGACCGTGTCGACGTGACGCAAGACCCGCAGGGCTATCAGTACGCAACCGGCACCTCGACCGGCGGCAATCTGTCGTATTTCCGTCAGAAGCGCGAAGGTCTCGATGAATACATCGAAGGCACGGCCGTTCGTATCGACTACGACGGCAAGCAGGACCTGACCACCCTCACCACGAATGCGACCGTCAAGCGTCTGCAAGGCCTTTCCACGGTGATGGACCAGGTGCACGGCAGCGTCATCACATATGACGGGCAAAAGGACTTCTATACCGCGAAGGCAGGCAAGGACGTCGCGGGACCGGGCAACCCGAGCGGCCGTGTGCGCGCGATGCTTTCGCCGCGTAACGGCGGCGCGGCGCCGCTGAACGGTGCGTCGGCCACGCTCGCGCCGTCCACCACGATTCAGGGAGCGCCGAATCAGTGAGCACCTCCGCGTCCCTCCCCAATCGCAAGCCGGCCGGCACCAGTAGTTCGCTGGTCGTACGCAATCTGAAGAAGCGCTACGGTTCCCGCACGGTCGTCAAAGACGTCTCACTCGACGTTAAAAGCGGCGAAGTGGTCGGGCTGCTCGGGCCGAACGGCGCGGGCAAGACCACGTCGTTTTATATGATCGTCGGCCTCGTGCCGCTCGACGCAGGCGAAATCGATCTGGACGGCAAGTCCATCAGCTTGTTGCCGATCCACAAGCGTGCTTCGCTCGGGCTCTCGTATCTGCCGCAGGAAGCTTCGGTGTTCCGCAAGCTTTCAGTCGAGCAGAATATTCGCGCGGTGCTGGAATTGCAGCACGAAGACAACGGCAAGCGCCTCACAAAAGACGCAATCACGAGCCGCGTGGAAGCTTTGCTGGACGAGCTGCAAATCTCGCATTTGCGCGACAATCCTGCGTTGTCGCTGTCGGGCGGCGAACGCCGCCGGGTGGAAATCGCGCGGGCGCTCGCCACCAATCCGAGCTTCATTCTGCTGGACGAGCCGTTCGCGGGCGTCGATCCGATTGCGGTGCTCGAAATCCAGAAGATCGTTAAATTTCTGAAGCAACGCAATATTGGTGTGCTAATCACCGACCACAACGTGCGTGAAACGCTCGGTATCTGCGATCACGCCTACATCATCAGCGACGGCAGCGTGCTGGCCGCCGGCGCGCCGAGCGAAATCATCGAAAACGAAAGCGTGCGGCGCGTCTATCTGGGCGAGCATTTCCGCATGTAAGTGCTGGCGGGAATCGGCGGCGCCACGCGCGTTTGCCGGTTCTTCGGTGGCAAGCGCCCGGGCCTGCTCCTGTCGCGGGCGGCCCGCGCCCGGCGTCGCCGGGACCGGCGCAGCGTAATTGCGAATTCGCAAGGTATCGCGGTCGTGGCAAACTCTCTACAATGAATCTGAACTTGCCATGAAAGCCAGCCTCCAACTCCGCCTATCGCAGCATCTTGCGTTGACCCCGCAACTGCAGCAGTCCATCCGGCTGCTTCAGCTGTCCACGCTCGAACTGCAGCAGGAAGTGGCAACCGCGATCTCGCAGAATCCGCTCCTCGAGAACGAGGACGACTGGATCGCGAGCCCGCTTCGCGTGGCGGCCGACGGTTCGCTGATTACCCAGGCACCCAGTTCGTCGGCGCCACCCGACCAGATGGGCGGCAACGGCTCGTCATCGTCCAGCAGCAGTGAGCGCGCGGAAAACGGCGAGCCGCAAGGCGTAGACGAGTACAACGGCCTTTCGGGCGACAGCAACGGCGACGCGTCGCAATGGAATCTCGACGACTACGGCCGCTCCGGCAACGCCTCCGACGACGACGATCTACCCCCGCTGCAAATTCACGAATCGAGTACTTCGCTGCGCGATCACCTGATGGCGCAACTGCGCGTTACGCAGGCTGGTCAGCGTGACCGGGCGCTGATCACCTTCCTGATCGAGTCGCTAGACGACGACGGCTACCTTGCCGCCACGCTCGACGAAGTGCTCGCGGATCTGCCCGAAGAACTCGAAGTCGACCTCGACGAACTGAATGCCGCGCTCGCGCTGCTGCATAGCTTCGACCCGGCGGGCGTAGGCGCACGCTCCGCCTCCGAGTGTCTCAAGCTGCAACTATTGCGGCTGCCGCCCTCGCCCACGCGAACGCTCGCGCTCGAAATCGTCGCCCATTATCTGGAGCTGCTGGCCGCGCGCGATTTCACGCGTCTGCGCAAGCATCTGAAAGCAAACGACGACGACCTGCGCGACGCGCACATGCTGATCCGCTCGCTCGAGCCATTCCCCGGCGCGGCGTACGGCAAGGCCGAAGCGGACTACGTGGTGCCGGACATCATGGTGCGCAAAACTGCCCAAGGTTGGCAGGCTGAACTCAATCCCGAAGTGGTGCCGAAGCTGCGCATCAATCACCTGTACGCCAATATTCTGCGCAACAACCGCGGCGATCCGGGCAGCGGTTCGTTGCGCCAGCAACTGCAGGAAGCGCGCTGGCTCATCAAGAATATTCAGCAACGTTTCGAAACAATCCTGCGCGTCGCGCAGGCCATTGTGGAGCGCCAGAAGAGCTTTTTTGTGCACGGCGAAATTGCTATGCGCCCCTTGGTTTTGCGGGAAATTGCTGATACGCTGGGCCTACACGAGTCGACTGTCTCGCGTGTGACAACCGGTAAGTACATGCTCACCCCGTTCGGGACGCTAGAGTTCAAGTACTTCTTCGGATCGCATGTTTCGACAGACACGGGCGGCGCGGCCTCTTCCACGGCCATTCGCGCGCTCATCAAGCAACTGATAGGAGCGGAAAACGCAAAAACGCCTCTTTCAGACAGCCGCATAGCCGAACTGCTGGCGGAACAGGGCTTCGTGGTCGCACGGCGCACCGTCGCGAAGTATCGCGAAGCACTCAGGATTCCGGCAGTCAACCTGCGCAAGTCTCTGTAGCCCGTCGCCTTCCGTGGCGGGCATTTACCGGCCGCTCCGCAAGTTGGCGGACAGGCCGGCCGATGCGACCTGCCAGAAGTCAGTCACCGGGGGGCGACTCAGGCAAGCCGACAGATCGACCGGACCTACGTCATCGTGCGGACCAAGCGGCCATTAGCTTGGAGAAGCACTATGAATCTGCAGATCAGTGGACACCACCTCGAAGTAACGCCTGCGTTGCGCGAATACGTGATCACCAAACTGGATAGGGTGCTAAGACATTTCGATCAGGTCATCGACGGCAGTGTGGTCCTCTCGGTCGACAACCACAAGGAAAAGGACAAGCGGCAAAAGGTTGAAATCAACCTGCATCTGAAGGGCAAGGACATTTTTGTCGAGAGCTGTGACAGCGACCTCTACGCTGCGATCGATCTCATGATCGACAAGCTCGACCGGCAAGTGATACGTCACAAGGATCGCCTGCAAGGCCATCAGCACGAAGCGATCAAGTATCAACCGGCGCCGCAACTTGACGTGCCGCCGCAGTAAGCGAAATTAGAAGACTTACTTCATTTCGCTTCACCTCAACCGCCCGCATTCGGGCGGTTTTTCGTTGGGATTCCGGTTTGTTTGCCGAATGCTTGTCGATTGCTTGCCGATTGCTTGCCGGTTCCCACCGGACGATCCTCGAGGTCGTCGCAGCGCGAATCGCCCTGAAAAAAGAACCTATTGAGCATTGATGGCGCGCCGCACCATACGCCGTCGCCCTGTTCTATAATGTTCCGGTTACCATCGGGGTCTAGGTCGCGTGCACGCGGTCTGCCGGAGTACTGTGCTTTCGGACTCCAACGCACATCGCGGTGAGCATCAAACGAATGGAACGCCAATCAATCGCCCCAGCGAGGAGAACCCAGGCCACGTTTTCGCCTGTCAACATGAATCGTTTAGCCAAATTTCTTCCCCTCGAGAACGTCGTCGTCGGACTATCGGTCACCAGCAAAAAGCGCGTGTTCGAGCAAGCGGGCCTCATCTTCGAGAACCAGAACGGCATCGCCCGTAGCACGGTCACCGACAATCTGTTTGCGCGCGAGCGCCTCGGATCGACAGGGCTTGGCGAAGGCGTCGCGATTCCGCACGGCCGCATCAAAGGACTCAAGCAGCCGCTCGCCGCGTTTGTCCGTCTGGCCGAACCCATTCCCTTCGAATCGCCCGACGGCCAGCCGGTCTCGCTGCTGATCTTCCTGCTCGTGCCTGAACAGGCCACGCAGCAGCACCTCGAAATCCTTTCGGAAATCGCGCAACTTTTGTCCGATCGCGAGGCCCGCGAGCGCCTGCATACGGAAGAAGACCGCGAATCATTGCATCGCCTGCTCACTCAGTGGCAACCTTGATGCAGCGGCGGTCATCCGCACGCCGCCTATCCGCACGTCCCACCGCCCGCGTGCGGATATAGCCAGGCTCGGCGCACGGCCCGCGTTAGCGTGGCCGGCGGTTTGCCCGGCAAGCGGCCAACACTGGAGTCACTGACTCATGGATACGTCCAGCATCAACGCCCAGAGCATTTTCGACGATAACGCCGCCACGCTGAAGCTAAGCTGGCTGACAGGGCATGAAGGCTGGGAACGCGGCTTTTCTTCAGAATCGGTCGCCAATGCCACGTCGAGCGCCGACCTCGTCGGCCACTTGAACCTGATCCACCCGAACCGGATCCAGGTGCTCGGCGACGCCGAAATCGACTACTACAAGCGCCAGACCGACGAAGACCGCTCGCGCCACATGGCCGAACTGATTGCGTTGGAACCGCCTTTCCTCGTGGTGGCGGGCGGCGTCGCGGCTCCGCCGGAACTGGTGCTTCGCTGCACGCGCTCGTCCACACCGCTTTTTACGACGCCGATGTCGGCGGCCGCGGTGATCGACAGCCTGCGCCTCTACATGTCGCGCATTCTCGCGCCGCGCGCCACGTTGCATGGCGTGTTTCTCGACATTCTCGGCATGGGCGTGCTGCTCACCGGCGACTCGGGTCTCGGCAAAAGCGAGCTCGGTCTCGAACTCATTAGCCGCGGCCACGGCCTCGTCGCCGACGACGCCGTCGACTTCGTCCGGCTAGGCCCGGACTTCGTCGAAGGGCGCTGCCCGCCGCTGCTGCAAAATCTGCTGGAAGTACGCGGCCTGGGACTGCTCGACATCAAGACGATTTTCGGTGAAACCGCCGTGCGCCGGAAAATGAAGCTCAAGTTGATCGTGCAACTGGTACGCCGTCCTGACGGTGAATTCCAGCGGCTGCCGCTGGAGAGCCAAACCGTCGACGTGCTCGGCCTGCCCATCAGCAAGGTCACGATTCAGGTGGCAGCAGGCCGCAACCTCGCGGTGTTGGTCGAAGCCGCAGTGCGCAATACCATTCTGCAATTGCGCGGCATCGACACGCTGCGTGACTTCATGGACCGGCAGCGCCTCGCCATGCAGGACCCGGATAGTCAGTTTCCCGGCAAACTGATCTGAGTCGGTCGTACATCGAGTACTTGCAGCCCACGCCCATGGCCGGTTGCAGGTACGCGCGAGAGCAGTCAGATGCTATGATGAAACGGACCGATTTCACGACTCCATGCGCATAATCCTCATCACCGGCATATCCGGCTCTGGCAAATCCGTCGCGCTCAACGCGCTTGAGGACGCGGGCTATTACTGCGTCGACAATTTGCCGCCGCGCTTTTTGCCCGAACTCGCCTCCTACCTCGCCGAAGACGGAAATGACCGCCTCGCGGTTGCGATCGACGCGCGTTCGAGTGCGTCACTCGACGACATGCCTGCGATGATCCGCGACCTCTCGCGCGCTCACGACGTGCGGGTGCTGTTCCTCAACGCGAGCACGCAGTCGCTGATTCAGCGCTTCTCGGAAACGCGTCGCCGCCATCCGTTGTCGGGCTCGACCGCGCATGACGCAGATGTCGGCTTGCTCACGTCGCTCGCGGAGGCAATTGAACGCGAGCGCGAGCTCGTCGCGGGACTTGCCGAATTCGGCCATCAGATCGACACGAGCAACTTGCGCGCGAACGTGCTGCGCCAGTGGGTGAAGCGTTTTATCGAGCAGGAGCATGCAGGTCTCGTGCTGATGTTCGAGTCGTTCGGCTTTAAACGCGGCGTGCCGCTCGACGCCGATTTCGTGTTCGATGTACGCACGCTGCCAAATCCGTACTACGACCATGAGTTGCGCCCGCTGACGGGCCTCGACAAACCGGTGATCGATTTTCTGGACGCGCTGCCGGTCGTTCACGAAATGATCGACGATATCGAGAAGTTCCTCGCCAAATGGCTGCCGCATTTCCGCGACGACAATCGCAGTTATCTGACAGTCGCGATTGGTTGTACGGGTGGCCAACATCGCTCGGTGTTCATTGCGGAGACGCTTGCCGCGCGTCTCGCCAATACAGCAAATGTAATCGTGCGGCATCGCGACGCACCGGTCGACGCCGGAGCGTCATCGAAGTTAGTGGCTTAACCGGCCGCATCGCGCGGCCTTAACTCGAAGCGTTGCGCCATGTCCTCTACTTCTACTGTGCTCGCCGATGTGCCGCTGTTCCCGCTGCATACCGTTCTGTTTCCTGACGGCATTCTGCCGCTGAAAATCTTCGAAGCGCGCTACCTCGATATGGCGCGCGACTGCCTGCGCGAAAAGACGCCGTTCGGCGTGTGCCTGCTGAAAAGCGGCGCCGAGGTCGCTCGGGAACACGAGCCTTCGGTGCCCGAATCAATCGGCTGCCTCGCCGAAATTGAAGAATGCGACGTTGAGACCTTCGGCATGCTGTTGATTCGCGCGCGCGGCACGCGGCGCTTCCGGCTGCTGTCGCATCGCGTGGAAAGCAGCGGTCTGCTGGTCGGTATGGCCGAGCCGCTCGGCGAAGACCGGCCGCTAGAAGGTAACCAGCAACTCGCCAAGTTTGGCGCGTGCGCGGAGGTGCTGGAGCGCATCATCGCGACGATCCAGGAGCGCGACCCGGAAAGCTTGCCGTTCGCGGAACCGTTCAGACTCGAAGACCCGTCGTGGGTATCCAACCGTCTCGCCGAAGTACTGCCGATCGCACTAAAAGCGCGGCAAAAGCTCATGGAAATGCTGGATGCCGGCGCGCGCATCGACGTGGTTCATCACTATATGCAGCAGCATCAACTGCTGTAAGAAGCGGCTCCGCGCGTGACCGCTCAGATCAGCGAACCCCGCAGACTCTCCAGAAGTTTTCGTACGGGCGCGGGCACGCCGAAAGAATCGAGGTCGCTTACCGACACCCAAGCCGTGTCCGCATCGCGTAACGCCGCGAGAGCGCCGACACTACGATCGAACTCTGCTAGCCGTGGCTCGATTTCCAGCTTGAAGTGCGTGAACACATGCGTGAGCGGCGCGAGCGGCGACACCGCACCGTCGCCGCCGAACTCGCGCGCTCGCGTGGCGAGTGCCGCTTCGTCGGCGGCCTCGGGCAAGCTCCAAAGGCCGCCCCAGATACCGGACGGTGGGCGCTTTTCGAGCATGACCGCGTCGCCGTCGCGCAGCACGAGCATCCACGTGCGACGCGTCGGCACCGCTTTCTTCGGACGCGCGGCCGGCAGTTCGCGCTGACGTCCCGTCACGTTCGCAACACAGTCGGCGGAAAACGGACAGCGCAAGCAGTCGGGCTTGCCGCGCACGCACAATGTGGCGCCAAGGTCCATCAGACCTTGCGTGTACGCGCTGACTTCGTCGTCCGATGCATTCGACGGCAGCAGCGATTCAGCCAGCGTCCACATGGCATTCTCGACCTTCTTCTCACCGGGGAATCCTTCGACGCCGAACACTCGCGCGAGTACACGCTTCACGTTGCCGTCGAGAATCGTCGCGCGGGCGCCGAACGCAAACGACGCGATCGCCGCCGCCGTCGAACGCCCGATGCCGGGCAGTTCCGCGAGTTCGTCCACCGAAGCCGGGAACGCGCCGCCGTGCCGCTCGACGACCGCCTGCGCGCAGCGATGCAGATTGCGGGCGCGCGTGTAATAGCCGAGGCCGGCCCACAGTGCCATCACATCATCGACAGGAGCCGCGGCAAGCGCGGCAACATCCGGAAAGCGCGCGAGAAACTTCGCGTAGTACGGAATCACCGTCGAGACTTGCGTCTGCTGCAGCATGATTTCCGACAGCCAGATGCGATAGGCATTGCGCGTGTTCTGCCATGGCAGATCATGGCGCCCATGCATGCGCTGCCATGCGATCAGCCGGGCGGCAAACCCGGACGTCAGTGCAGATGCGGGCACCGCGGATACAGCAGGCGCGGCGGACGGCGCGGAACGCGGACCGGACTTCGGAGTTAAGCGGGAAGGCATTGAAAATTAGCGCTGACAGGTGGGACAAAAGTAAGTGGAGCGCTGACCTTGCACGATCTGTCTGATCGGCGTGCCGCACACGCGGCACGGCTGCCCCGCGCGGTCATAGACGAAATAATCGAGCTGGAAGTACCCGCTTTCGCCATTGCTGCCGACGAAATCGCGCAGCGTGCTGCCGCCTTTCTCGATCGCCGCTGCCAGCGTCACGCGCACTGCATCGGCCAACAATCCGTAGCGTACGAGCGAAACGCGGCCGGCCGCGATGATGGGCCGGATACCCGCGCGAAAGAGGCTTTCGGACGCATAGATATTTCCCACGCCGACCACGATTTCGCCGGCCAGCAGAGCTTGCTTCACCGACACCTTGCGCCCGCGTGTGAGCCGGTGCATGAGCGCGCCTGAGAATGCGGGCGAAAACGGCTCGACGCCAAGACTCGCAAGCAGCGGATGCTCGAGCACGTCGCCGGCTTCACGCGGATGCCACAGCACCGCGCCGAAGCGTCGCGGATCGCGGAAGCGCAGAATGAAATCGTCGAAAATCCAGTCGACGTGGTCGTGCTTTGCCGCGGCCGGAGGATGCGGCACATGACGCAACACACGCAGTGTGCCCGTCATGCCAAGATGCACGATGAACCACCCCGCGTCGATTTCGAACAGCAGATATTTGCCGCGCCGCTCGACGTTGCGCACGACGTGCCCTCGCAAGGTATTCGCAAGGTCCGCGGGAATCGGCCACCGCAGCGCAGGCGTACGGACATCGACGCGCTGCACCTTGCGGCCGGACACATACGGCTCGATCCCTCGTCGGGTAACCTCAACTTCTGGCAGCTCTGGCATGTCTAACTGGTCTGCAACTTGCGTGAGTGGTTGTGCGCGTATTGTAGCGAGCGCGTTACAATCGTCCGAAACATTGAACGGATTTCCATGAACTTGTCCTTCGTGAAGCTGTTTTCGAAGCGCCCGGCTAGCGCGTCCCGCGTGCCGCACGCAGTGTCCGCGCGGCGCTCGCTGGGTGTGGCCGCGCTCGCGCTTTGGGCGTTCGCCGCGCTGCCCGCGCACGCGCAGGACCCATCGCCGGAGTCGGACGACACCTCGGTCACGCTGTCCGACCCGCTCGGCCCGCCGTCAGCGGAAGAACAGAAAGCGCTGCCGAACGTGCAACTGACGAGCCAGATCGTATTCCAGGTGCTCGCCGCCGAAGTCGCGTTGCAGCGTAATCAGCCTGCGCCTGCTTATCAGACGTACCTCGCGCTTGCGCGCGACACGCACGATCCGCGCATGGCGCAGCGCGCCACTGAAATCGCGCTGGCCGCGCAAAGCCCGTCGGACGCGTTGGCCGCCGCGCAATTGTGGCAGCAGTATGCGCCAGGCTCGGAGCGGGCCGCACAACTCGACGCGTCGCTGCTGGTACTGTCGGGCAAGCCCGATGACGCAGCGCCGTTGCTTGCGCGTGAACTCGAGAAGGTGCCCGCGCAGAATCGCGGCAGCGCAATTCTTGCGCTCCAGTTGCTGATTTCTCGCGGACCGAATCGCATCGGCGGCCTGCATGTGTTGCAGGACCTGCTGAAGAACGATATGAACCGGCCGGAAGCGCAGCTGGCCGTCGCACGTCAGCAACTCGTTTCCAATGACGCGCCGGGTGCTCGCAAGTCGCTGGAACAGGCGCTTGCGCTTAAGCCTGACTATTTGCCCGCCGCGCTGATGCTGTCGCAAATGGGCCCCGAGGAACGCAAGGAAGGAATCGCGTCGCTCGAAAAATACGTGCAGCAAAACCCGAAGTCGCATGACGCGCGTCTCGCGCTCGCGCAAATGTATCTCGCAAGCGACCGCCTGGACGACGCGCAAAAGCAGTTCGAGATCATGCACAAGGCGAATGCGAACGACCTCACGCCGCTCATGGCGCTCGCACTCATCAAGATCCAGCAGAAGAACTTCGCCGAGGCGCAGACGTATCTCACGCAGTACGCGCAGCAAGCCGAGAAAACGCCTGGCGCGGATGCGGGGCAAGCGTATATCTATCTGGCGCAGTTGGCGCTCGAACAGAAGAACGAAGCGGCCGCCGCCGACTGGCTAGACAAGATTTCGCCGTCGAGCCAGCAGTACATGCCCGCGCAGATCACGCGCGCGCAGCTGCTCGCGAAGCAAGGCAAGCCTGACGACGCGCGCCGCCAATTGGCCAATCTTCGGCCAGCCGATCCGCGCGACCAGGCGTTGGTCGCACGCACCGACGCAGCCATCCTGTTCGACGCGAAGCGCTACCCTGAGGCGGAAACGCGCCTGCAGCAAGCCACGGCGGCATTTCCGGACGACCCGGATCTGAGCTATGACTACGCCATGGCGGCCGAAAAGAACGGCCACTTCGACGTCATGGAAGCGCAGTTGCGCAAGCTCATTCAGACGCAACCAGACAATCCCCAGGCGTACAACGCGTTGGGCTATTCGCTTGCCGATCGCAATCAGCGTCTAGCGGAAGCGGACAAGCTGGTCGAGAAGGCGTCGTCGCTTGCGCCGAACGACGCGTTCATCATGGACAGCGTCGGCTGGGTCAAGTACCGCATGGGCAATACGTCGGACGCGATCAAGGTGCTGCGCAAGGCCTACGACATTCAGCCGAACGCTGAGATCGGCGCGCATCTCGGCGAGGTGCTGTGGAAAGCCGGCGATCAGGACCAGGCCCGCGCCGCTTTCCGCGAAGCTCGCAAGCTCGAACCCAACAACGAAACGCTCGTCAAAACGCTGCAACGTCTTCAGGTGAACGATCTTTGATGCGTATTTCCCGTTTCAATTCTTTTTCATGGGCGCCGCGTCGCGCGGCGCTCGGTCTCGCTGCGGCGGCCGTCGTAACACTGGTCGGCTGCGCCTCGGTGAAACCGCAGGGGCCGTCCACGTCGAATGCGGCGACCGCGGTGACCGCGCAAACGAGCCGTGCTTACCAGGGCCGTTTCGCCGTCCAGTACAACGATCAGAACGGCCAGCAGCGCAACGCGTACGGCAATTTCTCGTGGCAGGAAACGGGCGACACGGTGACCTTGCAATTGCGCAATCCGCTTGGGCAGACACTCGCGATCGTCACGTCGTCGCCGGCTTCGGCCACGCTTGAATTGCCGAACCGCCAACCGCTCACCGCTGACAACGTCTCCACGTTGATGCAGAACGCGCTCGGCTTCGCACTTCCCGTCGAAGGATTGCGTTACTGGCTGCAGCCTTCGCCCGCGCCCACCTCGCGTGCCAAGACGGAACGGGACCCGGAACAGCCGTCACGCTTCAAGGAAATCACTCAGGACGGCTGGACGATCGACTATCTTGCCTACGCCGAAGCGCCGGCTACTGGCGTAAAGCGGGTGAATCTGACGCGCTCGGAGCCGCCGCTCGACATCAAGCTTGTACTGGACCAGTAAAACGCGCGTCTCGCGCTCTTGCCGCTTATTCGGCGCCATCTCGGCGCATGCAGCCTCGACATGATCGAAACGACCGACTCGCTGCGCGATTGCCTCGCGCCAGCGAAACTCAACCTCTTTCTGCACATTACCGGGCGCCGGCCGGACGGCTATCACACGCTGCAAACGGTCTTCCAGCTACTCGACTGGGGCGACACGCTGCACTTCAGGCGTCGAGCCGATGGCCTCATCACGCGTAGCACCGAAATCGCCGACGTTCCCCCCGAACACGACCTCACCGTGCGCGCCGCCACGCTTTTGAAAGCGCATACAGGCTCGCCGGAAGGCGTCGACATCGAAATCGAAAAGCGCCTGCCTATGGGCGCAGGGCTTGGCGGCGGCAGTTCGGACGCCGCCACCACGCTGCTCGCGCTGAACCGGCTTTGGAAATTGAACGTGCCGCGGCTGGAATTGCAGGCGCTGGCATTGAAGCTCGGCGCCGATGTGCCATTTTTTGTTTTTGGAAAAAATGCGTTTGCCCAGGGTGTCGGTGAAGCTTTAGACGTTGTACAATTGCCGCCGCGTCATTTCCTGGTAGTGACGCCGAGGGTTCATGTTCCGACTGCAGCGATTTTTTCCGAAAAAGCGTTGACAAGAGATTCAAAAGCCCTCACAATTACGGACTTTCCTGCAGAACTTAGCTGCAACACTGAATGGCCAGAGAGCTTTGGCCGTAATGACATGCAGCAGGTTGTCGTCGGAAAGTACGCGGAAGTAGCGCAAGTGCTGCGATGGTTTGAAAACGTCGCGCCGGCGCGGATGTCCGGATCTGGTGCAAGTGTCTTTGCAGCGTTCCGTAGTAAAGCTGAAGCAGAAGCGGTGCAAGCTAAACTGCCAGGCGAATGGAACAGCGCAGTGGCCGCCAGTCTGGAACAACATCCACTCTTTGCTTTCGCGTCATAAGTTTTGCATCGTCGAACGAAACTCCACGTTCGGCGGAGCTCAAAGTTAGTGTAGGGGAGTCGCCAAGCTGGTTAAGGCACCGGATTTTGATTCCGGCATGCAAAGGTTCGAATCCTTTCTCCCCTGCCAATAATTTCTCGCATTTCCCCTCGCCCCCAGCCTGAAGCAGGTGCACGATGAGCAGCCATGACGGCCTGATGGTTTTTACTGGCAACGCAAATCCCGCGCTTGCACAGGAAGTCGTCAAAATCCTCGGTATTCCCCTCGGCAAAGCAATGGTTAGCCGTTTCTCGGACGGTGAAATCCAGGTCGAGATTCAGGAAAACGTGCGTGGCAAAGACGTCTTTGTTCTGCAGTCCACGTGCGCACCGGCGAATGACAACCTGATGGAACTGATGATCATGGTCGACGCGCTCAAGCGCGCATCGGCCGGTCGGATCACGGCAGCCATCCCCTACTTCGGTTATGCACGTCAGGATCGCCGCCCTCGTTCGGCGCGCGTCGCCATCTCGGCGAAAATCGTGGCGAACATGCTGGAAATCGCAGGCGTCGAGCGGATCATCACGATGGATCTGCACGCCGACCAGATTCAAGGCTTCTTCGACATCCCCGTCGACAACATCTACGCTACGCCTGTGCTGCTCGGCGATCTGCGCAAGCAGAATTACGAGAACCTGCTGGTCGTTTCGCCGGACGTCGGCGGCGTGGTTCGTGCCCGGGCATTGGCGAAGCAGTTGAACTGCGACCTCGCGATCATCGACAAACGTCGCCCGAAGGCGAACGTTGCCGAGGTGATGAACATCATCGGTGAAGTGGAAGGCCGGACCTGCGTGATCATGGACGACATGGTCGACACCGCCGGCACCCTTTGCAAGGCGGCTCAGGTTTTGAAGGAACGTGGCGCGAAGCAGGTTTTCGCTTATGCCACTCACCCGGTTCTGTCGGGCGGCGCCGGCGAGCGCATTGCCGCATCCGCACTCGACGAACTCGTTGTCACGGACACGATCCCGCTCGGTGAAGAAGCCCGCTCGTGCGCGAAGATCCGTTCGTTGACCAGCGCCGGCCTGCTTGCCGAAACGTTCTCGCGGATCCGCCGCGGCGATTCGGTCATGTCGCTGTTCGCTGAAAGTTAAGTATTTGCGAAGGCGCGGTGTATCGCTTCATGCGAAACACGCGCTTTTGCACAATCGGCGTGAACGAACGAAGGTTCATGCCGCAGCTCTGGGGCCTCAGCCATAACGGCTTGCGGGCCCCGTTTTTACTGCCTGGTCGCGGGCAGTGCATTGGAGATTCAAAATGAAAGTTGTCGCTTTCGAGCGTTCTTTGCAAGGTACGGGTGCGAGCCGCCGCCTGCGTAACTCGGGCAAGACCCCGGGCATCGTATATGGCGCTGGTGCTGAAACGCAATTGGTCGAACTGGACCACAACGCGCTGTGGCACGCGCTGAAGAAAGAAGTTTTCCACTCGTCGATCCTCGATCTGGAAGTTGGTGGCAAGTCGCAACAGGTTCTGCTGCGCGACGTGCAATATCACCCGTTCCGTCAGCTCGTGCTGCACGTGGACTTCCAGCGTGTCGACGCATCGAAGAAGCTGCACACCAAGGTACCGCTGCACTTCATGAACCAGGAAAGCAACCCGGCTGTGAAGCTGGCGAGCGCGGTGATCTCGCACGTCGTCAATGAACTGGAAATCGAGTGCCTGCCGTCGGCACTGCCTGAATTCATTGAAGTCGACCTGGCCAAGATCGAAGCTGGTCAATCGGTTCACGCTAAAGACATCCCGCTGCCGGCAGGCGTGTCGCTGGTTGCTCACGTCGAAGCAGAAAACCCGGTGGTCGCTGCTGCAACGATCCCGGCTGGCGCAGTGTCCGAAAGCGACGCCGCCGCTGGTGAAGGCGAAACGCCGGCTGCTTGAGTGCGCCTCGCGCAGTGAGCAAGTAATCCTCTCGATCCGTTTCAATGAGACGATCGATGTGACCCGCCGAGGTTCGCCCCGGCGGGTTTTTTTTCGGTTATTTCGGCCCGGCCGCGTTTGGCTTGCGGGCCAGATGGACCCACTCAATCATGATCAAGCTGATCGTCGGCCTCGGCAATCCGGGCGCCGAGTACACTGCGACGCGCCATAACGCCGGCTCCTGGCTTGTGGATCAACTGGCGCGCGAGGCGGGCACGACGCTGCGCGATGAGCGGCGCTTCCATGGCTTCTACTCGAAGGCCCGACTCCACGACGAGGAAGTGCATCTGCTGGAGCCGCAGACTTATATGAACCGCTCGGGTCAGTCCGTCGTAGCGGTGGCGCAGTTCTTCAAGATTCTTCCCGACGAGATACTCGTCGCGCACGACGAACTCGACATGCCGCCCGGCAGCGTCAAGCTTAAGCTCGGCGGGGGGAGCGGCGGACACAATGGCTTGAAGGACATCACCGCGCATTTGTCGTCGCAGCAATATTGGCGGCTGCGCATCGGCATCGGGCATCCACGCGACCTGATTCCCGAAAGTGCGCGCGCGGGCGCCAAGCCCGACGTGGCGAACTACGTCCTGAAACCGCCGCGCCGTGAAGAGCAGGACGCGATCGACGCGTCCATCGAGCGCGCGTTGGCAGTCATGCCGCAGATCATTAAAGGCGAGCTTGAACGGGCAATGATGCAACTGCATCGCAATTCTTAAGCTGTGTTGCTGGCGGCGCAGGTTGGGATGAAGCAGCGCTGCCTCGTTCCAGAGCAGCAAGAGCGGCCGGAGCGCCAACCCCAATCAACCGCGTTGCAACGATAGGAGAGCGCTTTGAGCCGATACTGGAGTGACATTGTTCACCGTCTGACGCCGTATGTGCCGGGCGAACAGCCCCTGCTCGCCCGTCCGGTCAAGCTGAACACCAACGAGAATCCCTACCCTCCGTCGCCCCGCGTGCTCGAGGCGATTCGTCAGGAACTCGGCGACGCCGGCGAGTCGCTGCGCCGCTACCCGGACCCCACCGCGTTCAAGTTGCGTGAAACGGTCGCCGCCTATCACGGCATCCGTGCGGATCAGGTGTTTGCGGGCAACGGCTCAGATGAAGTGCTTGCGCTCACCTTCCAGGCTTTGCTGAAGCACGATAAGCCTCTGCTGTTCCCTGACATCACGTACAGCTTCTATCCCACGTACGCGAGGCTTTTCGAGGTCGACTACCAGACGATTCCGCTCGACGACAGTTTCGCGATCAACGTCGACGACTACGCCATTGCGAACGGCGGCATCCTGTTTCCGAATCCGAATGCGCCCACCGGACGTCCGTTGCCGCTCGCCGATATTGAGCGCCTCGTAAAGAAAAGCGCGGATTCCGTTGTGGTAATCGACGAGGCCTATGTGGACTTCGGCGCCGAATCGGCGATCGGACTGATCGACCGCTATCCGAATCTGCTCGTCGTGCAGACAGTGTCCAAGTCGCGCTCGCTGGCAGGCATGCGCGTCGGCTTCGCCTTTGGCAACGCGGAGCTGATCGACGCGCTCAATCGTGTAAAAGACAGCTTCAATTCGTATCCGCTCGACCGCCTCGCACAAGTCGCCGCGCGCGCGGCTTACGAAGACGACCGGTGGTTTCGCGACACCTGCGCAAAGGTAATTGCAAGCCGCGAGCGATTGAGCGCGGGACTAACGGCGCTAGGCTTCGACGTCGTGCCGTCGGCAGCTAATCTGCTGTTTGCGCGTCATGAGGCCTACGACGCGGCAATGCTCGTATCGCTCCTTCGTGAAAGGGAAATTTTCGTGCGCCACTTCAACGCACCGAGAATCGACCAGCACCTGCGCATTTCGGTCGGTACCGACGCGGAATGCGGCGTTCTGCTCGACGCATTGCGCGACATCTTCAGCGCTTACATCGGCTGAGCGGATCTGCGCAAAAAAAACGGCGAGGCCCGTGCCTCGCCGCTTCGCGTTTTCACCGCAAGAACATCACGCGCTCTTTGCCGCCTGCAGCGCGTGGTATTTCGCCATCAAGCCTTCCGGCGTTTCGAGGTGCTCGGGATCGCGCGGAATGCACTCGACCGGACACACCTGGATGCACTGCGGTTCGTCGAAATGACCGACGCACTCAGTGCACTTCTTTGGGTCAATCACGTAGATTTCCGGGCCCATCGAAATCGCGTCGTTCGGGCACTCGGGCTCGCATACGTCGCAATTGATGCACTCGTCGGTAATCATCAGGGCCATGCTGCCACCAACTTTGCTAGAAAAAACAATATATTATAGCTTTTCAGCCTTCCGCACGGTCGTGCAAAATTCCCCGAAATCCACGTTTGTGAGTTGCGGCTGAGTTGCACAGGTGTTGCAAACTTTGCAGCGCGCAAAGTCGAGACAGCACGCCAAGCCATGAGCTGCAAGACGTCTTAGCACAATTGCGACGTATGCGAGCCCGAGTGCCGGAACGACGCGATTTCGATGGGCCCGGAAATCTATGTGATCGCCCGGTCCTTTGTTTGCCTGCGATCGGTATCTTCTCCGGCACAAGCGCAGGCAACGCGCAGCGTACGCCGCAACATCGCGATTTGTCGGTTGCGCCGACTTGTCGCAGACTTTCCCCCGTTCGAATGTCTGAAATCGGACCCGGAACGGACCGTCGACCCAATGCGGAAGTCATTGAACCGACTGGGCGGCACAGCCGGCAGAGCGTCTCTTGCGAAGGCGGTACTCTCCGCCCTCGCTGATGACTTAGGTTGCCGCGTGGACGAGTACGGCTCCGGCATTTCCGGCAATCCCAGTCCTCGAACATATTGCGTTGGTGCCGGTGAAGACGTTGGCTGTGACGGAGATCGCGCTTTATCCGGCGGGATCATAAAATTGCGAACGACACCTTAACCAAAAGAACTGAGAAAGATGGCCTTCAAAACACCACCGATCGATGCGTCTGTTCCGGAGACGCCCGACAAGTTGTTCCGTGAACTCACGCGTCGAAAATTCCCTGATGTCTTGCCGCATCAGGCGGAAATCATGCAAGCCTACGCCGCGCAGGCCATTGATCATCCCGATGTCGCTCTGCAACTGCCGACGGGTAGTGGCAAAACGCTGGTTGGACTGTTGATCGCGGAGTGGCGTCGCAGGAAATTCAAGGAGCGTGTCGTATATCTTTGTCCGACGAGACAACTGGTCCATCAGGTGGCGGAGCAGGCTAACGAAAAATATGGCTTGTCGGTCGCGACCTTTGTGGGCAAACAGCGGGACTACACGCCGGCAAACAGGGCTGACTACCAGCAGGCGCAAAAGGTCGCAATCACGACCTATTCGGGCCTGTTTAATACGAACACTTTCTTTGACAACGCTGACGTCATATTCGTCGATGACGCGCACGCCAGCGAAAACTACATTGCCGCTCACTGGACACTTCGTATCAGCCGGATTGAGGAAGCACATGTTGCACTGCATCAGGCCGTGACAAACGCACTTGCGCATTACCTAGCGCCGACGGATCTGTCGCGTCTTCGTGGTGTCTGGGAAGACGTGGTCGACCGGACCTGGGTCGACAAGCTCGCAACGCCCACGCTCCTCGCCGTCAAGGATCAATTGATCGAGATCCTGGATGCGCACACCCAAGGTAATGAATTGGCCTACCAATGGTCTTTGCTGCGTGACCATCTTGACGCATGTCATGTGTATCTGTCGTCTCAGGACATCCTGATCCGCCCGTTGCTTCCGCCGACATTCTCCCACGCAGCATTCGAGGTTGCTCGGCAGCGTGTCTACATGTCTGCGACGCTGGGGGTCGGTGGTGATCTCGAGCGGCTGACAGGTCGCAAGTCGATCAGGAGATTGCCTGCCCCAAAGGGATGGGACACGCAGGGCGTCGGTCGACGGTTTTTCATCTTCCCTGAAATGTCATTGACCAGTGCCGAGATTCCGACGCTGCGAACCGAACTGATGAAGCGCGCGGGGCGCAGCGTCGTCCTCGTGCCGAGCGACAAAATGGCGGACACCATCGCAGACCAGGTCGATGAGTCGCTTGGCTATCCGGTATTTCGTGCGGGCGACATCGAGGAGTCCAAGGCGACATTTGTGAGTAGCCCGGACGCTGTAGCCGTCGTGGCAAACCGGTACGACGGCGTTGACTTTGCCGGGGACGAATGTCGCCTTTTGTTCATCGAGGGCTTGCCCAAAGCAATGAACTCCCAAGAACGGTTCCTGATGACTCGGATGGGCGCGAATACGCTCTACAACGAACGAATCCAGACTCGGGTCGTGCAGGCAATCGGCCGTTGCACACGATCGCTGGAGGATTTCTCCGCAGTCGTGGTGTCCGGGGAGGAGCTGCCTGACTACCTTGCCGACATTCGCCGGCGCGAGTTCTTCCATCCTGAGCTGCAGGCGGAGATTGCTTTTGGCACATTCCAGTCTAAGGACACCACGATCGCTGAATTGATCGAAAACTTCGAGATCTTTCTTGAGAACGGGAAAGCGTGGGAGGCCGCCAACCAGTCGATCGTGGATGACCGGAACCGCAAGCAGCAAACGTTCCTTCCTGCCATCGCGGAATTGCAAACAGCGGTGGCGTGGGAGGTCGACTATCAAACTGCGTTGTGGCGGCATGACTATGAGGCAGCCGTAGGCGCGGCAGAGCGGGTGCTCGGCGCTCTCGCAGCACCCACGCTTCGTGGGTATCGGGCACTCTGGAATTACCTTGCTGGTTCTGCCAGCTATCTGGGCGCGAACTGTGGCATCGCATCACTTGAATCAAAGGCCCGGCACTATTTCCGCGAGGCTTACAAGTGCGCGCCGGATATCAGTTGGCTCACTGCGTTCGCTCGACGAGAAGTCAGTGATGCTGTCGCGGCTGACGCTGCCGATTTCGCGCTGCAGCGGCAGGTAGAAAGGATTGGTGCCGAGCTAACCCGCTTGGGTGCTACGCACGACCGCGAGTTCGCGAAGAAAGAGAAGTCGATCCTCGAAGGGCTTCTGGATCCCGCTCGGTTCGAGCAGGCTCAGACCGAACTCGGCAACCTGTTGGGATTCATTTCCGGAAAAATTGAGGCGGAAGGGTCGCCAGACCCTTGGTGGATTTCAGAGTCGCGATGCATTGTTTTCGAAGACTATGTCGACACCACCGCAGAGGGGGAACTGAATGTCACTAAGGCTCGGCAGGCGACGTCACATCCGGATTGGATGAGGGCGCACGTCAAGGAGTCTGAAGGTTGCGAGTATCTGCCTGTATTGGTATCGCCGGCTCGAAACATTCGGAAGGCCGCAGTGCCGCACGCAGAAGGACTGCTCTATTGGGAGCTCGGTCATTTTCAGAAATGGGCCGAGACTGCGTTGCAAACCGTGCGCGAGCTACGATCGACCTTCTTTGAGCAGGGGGACCTCGTTTGGCAAGCAAATGCAGGCGCACTGCTCAAGGAACGAGGCATCGACTTCGCGTCAATCTGTGGCTACCTCCAGGACAATGCCGCAGTTGATTGCATGACTCACGCGTAAAATCTACTACGGCGATTCCCAACCTCTGGCTGCGCCGTCAGGCGCAGCCAACGATCTCGTCCACCGATACCTCGGCATTCATCTGCGTCGCGTGGTTTTAAGGGTGGCGCAACACTACATTGTCGACGACCTTGCTTGAAAAGCCGACTGACTGCTATTGGCCCGACGGCAGCCGAAACGTTGCAAGCATCAATCGACGTAGCATTCGCCGGCGTCTTCACGATGGGCATTGCTAGTTTTGACATCCCGACCGGAGGACCGGAGCGTACCGCCCCGAGTCGATGTAGCTTGCGAAACGGCTCGTCACCGCCCACTTTCGACGCTCCCCCTGTCGCCGCCCCCAAACTGCGCAGCACCGAAATTGGAAAGTCCGATTGTCGGACCTGCGCATAACAAGAAATTCGACATGTGGCGTCCCGGAAACGTCACTTGGCGTCTGGCAGCGCGGCTTCGGCGCGGAGCATGTCCAAAGCTACAGAGCGCGCCAAAACGCCATTCACTCAAATTGCGCTTCGAGCGACCTGGTGTGTGCGAAGACGCCATGAGCCCGGAAATCTTTTGGATCGACTGGACCTGTGTGGCTGCGGTCGGTGATCTTTTCCGACGCTGGCATCGCGCAGCCTAACGCCACAACATCGAGACTTGTCGGTTGCGCCGACATATCTTGGTCGCGGACCTCAATGTAAGCTGCACCCCGTTCAAAATAGCTGAAATCGGCCCGTTGCAGGCGGTCGCGTAACTGTGAACCCGTCGACAGCTAACGGCGTCGAACCAACGCCTGAACGCCCTCCAGCAATGCATGCAAACCAGCGGTTTTTTGACCGAGAGCACCGGTGCGATGAACCTACCCTAGAGCTGACGTTGCAGCCTTCAATGGCAGCTTCCGGCAAGGTGGACGAACGCGTACTGCCGACATCGATAACCGGGCGCCCACGAGTCGTCTCTGGCATTAAGACGTCGGTTTCGCTCCGAAATGGGAGCACCAGATGCCCACTACATATCTTTTGTCATCAAACCTCCCGTCCGATCAATCATCACGCCCTAAAGTTTCCAAAAATTCGGTCGTTATAAACCGAGTGAGCAGATGCAATTACCTTTGTAAGCATATCGTTATAAAAATAATAGCGGACGCACACGCGAGCACGGATCTGGCGGTTTCTTTATCCCACAACAGACGCGCTTGCTTATCCTGGGTACCCGGGACTGCAACGCTAAGGTCCTGCACTGTTGCGATACGGACGTCTGGCGATGATCGGGCATATCAACTGAATAACAACGCACGAGAAGATGGCAATACTTGACTTGGTGAAGTGGGACGCGCAGAGCGACGCGTCAGTGGTGTGGAAATGCCCCTCCCAAGAACTGTCGACGTGGACCCAACTCATCGTCAATGAGTCGCAGGAGGCCTTTCTGGTTCGAGGGGGCGTCTATGAAGGCCCCTTTGGCCCAGGCAGACACACTCTCTCGACGGAAAATATTCCGGTCATCCGCAACCTGTTTGGACTTCCTTTCGGCGGCCGCAGCCCTTTCACAGCTGAGGTCTGGTACGTCAATAGGGCGACCAACTTGAACGTCAAGTGGGGCACCCCGGATCCGATCCAGCTTCAGGATCCGAAATTTGGCATCATGGTCCCCGTTAGGTCGTTCGGCCAGTACGGCATCCGCATTGAAAACAGCAAGTTGTTTCTAAACAAGATCGTTGGAACGCTCCAGTCTTTCGATGCAGAGGATATTTCCCGCTACCTGAGCGGAGAACTCATCAAGCGAATCAAAGGAGAAGTCGCGCGCGCGGTGAGCAGCGACCGGCTGTCCATTCTAGAAGTGAACGCGAGTATCGAAGCCATCTCCGAGAAAGTCAGGCAATCGATGCTACCGCACGCTCAGGAATATGGCGTCACGATTCCCCAGTTCAGCATCCATTCAATCAACGTACCGGAAGACGACGCTGGAGTCGCGAAACTCCGCGAGGCGCTGGCCAAGCGCGCCGAAATGTCCATTCTGGGATTCGACTATCAGCAGCAACGCAGCCTCGATATTCTGCAGGCAGCCGCTTCGAATGAAGGGGCCGCCGGCTCGCTAATCGGCGCAGGCTTTGGTGCCGGAATGGGCATCAATCTCGGAAGCGGTATGGCCAGAGAGTTAGCCAAAATCGTCCCGTCGATCGAGGTTCCGTCACCGGCTGGGCAACCTCGTCTGTCGATGGAAGAGAAGATCAAGCAGCTCAAAGAGCTTTCCGAGTTGAAGAGCGCCGGTATTCTCACCGACGAAGAGTTCGCTCAGCAAAAGTCACTGATATTGGGGTCGTGAATGAGAGCGCTTGTTGTCGGCGCGGGGGCGATCATCGCGTTGAGTCTCAATGGCGCGTTGATTTTGCTTCTGCCTGCTGCTGTCGTCACGACAGCGGTCTATGTGAATCTCGTCATGCTTGGTCTCAGCGTGTTTTCGCTTTTCGTCGCACCCGGATCGGCTCGGGCGACCGCAAGCAATGCGAGTACGATCGCATCGCTCGGGCCACAATACTTCGTTAGCGGACTCCTCATCGCGTGCGCCGTCACAGCGCTCTGGGCTGCGACCTATGATTTGCCGTCCGTGGCCTACGCACTCGACGTACTCGCGTGCGGCGGCTTTGTGTCTGCGCAGATTTTGATCCGCGTGAGTCAAAAGCGGATCGACGCCGTGACATGCAACGATCACGATCGTGGGCATAACCGAATCCTATTCAACCGCCTCGTGGATCTGCGCGACAGCCTGAGTGACGAATCGCTCCGCGAAGCGGTCGATAAGGTCGCCAACAAAGTCCGCTACGGGCCATCGCCCGCACGGGAGGTGAGTCACGGGGTCGATGCCGAACTGAACGCGTTGATCGCAGCTTTCGCCGATGCGAACGACGTGTCCGTCACCCGTGCTTCGGTGCGACAACTCGACGAACTTGTGGGACGCCGCTCGCGGATTCTGCAGGATTTCAGGAGTCAGTCGTGACGCTGACCAGACTGCTGCTATGGCAAATCGTCAGATATCGGCGCGGACACGTCGGTGCTCGTCTTCGCGCGTCTGCCCAATGCATTTACACACCGTCGTGCTCGAAATACGCGTTTCAGGCAATCAGGCGTTACGGATTGGTACGAGGGGGGAAATTGGCGGTTGGCCGTGTGTGCAGATGTCGGCCGATGCTTTATGAAGGCGGCACTGATCCGGTGCCCAAAAAAAACCAGTAGAGCGGAAAACAAAATGGAATACGAATACAAAGTCACTAATTTCAAGGCGGAAGTCACGACGGCCGATGTTCGCAAGGGCAACGCGGGGCGCAAGGTCACAGCACAACTGGAAGTCCTGCTTCAGGAGCACGCGCGGGACGGCTGGGAACTGCAGGGTCAATACACGTTTGACGTGCAGGTAAAAGGTGGTTGTTTCGATGCGCTGTTGAAGATTTTCAATCAAGCGACTCAGGACGGCGACTTCAAAATCTATCAACTCGTCTTCCGTCGTCCTATGTGAGGTGCGCAATGAGCCCGTTGACATGCAAGCAATGTGGTGCACCGAGCGCTTCTGCAGCACGCAAGTTCACGTGTGACTACTGCGGAACGCTCAACGTCGATGAAGAGTTTTTCAAGCACTTGGCGAGAGATACAGAAGCCACGACAGAAGACCGCTTCTATCAGGTGGCGCTGTCGCAATACCTCGCCAACGATTTCGTGGAAGCCGAGAAAAGCCTGACGTCTTGCGTGACCCAGTCTGCGCCTTTCTCGGCGGATGCGTGGATTTATCTTGCGCTTTGCAAGGCGCGTCTGCTGAAGCCCTCAAACTTCGATAAGAGTCTTGCATTGACGCTGCAGTACATCGAGCGCGCTTCAGACCAAGCTGGCGACTCTAAAAATGTCGCGTACTCACGAGTCGTGCTCGGAAACCAGTTTTTGGAATCCGCGACCCGCGCAATGCAGTATTTCTTTGCGACGGCGAAGAAAAAATATGTCGCCTATGGCGAGAACCGCGACGCGGCCCAAAGCGCCTTTGACGAGGCCGCCCGAGGCATCAAGGCCGTTCAGGACGTTTTCATCCTGCAGCCAACCGATGCATCTTTGCGTCTATCGGTTGTTGGCTCAATGCTTGACGTACTTATAGAACTAGAAGGTATGGGTGTCGCGAAGTCGAAGACGCAAGCGTTCAAGGACTTCTTCGTGAACATTGCTCAAACGACGTCCGGTGATGGTACTGAAACATTCAGCAAATGGCTGGCCGTTCAACAGAAGGATGTTCAGCGGCTCTTGCGGAAAGTTCAGGAAACCTCGCAAATCTCCTCTGCGCCGAATCGCTCCGAAGGAGTTGGGGCCGATGAGGCAGCTGGCGGCCTCCTCCAGACGTTCAAGAAGCCTAAGATCTGGGTTCCCGCGACGCTTATTCTGCTTGTCCTCATCGGTGCAGGAGCGGCGGGTTCGAAGAGGAAGGACGTAGATTCTATGGCGGCTGTAGGCGCGGCTACACCTGCCTCTGTGTCTCCAGCCGTTCAAACGGAGGCACCGACGCAGGAGGCGCTCGTGAGCCCATCAGACCAGCACAACGAGAATGTCCAGACTACCGCTGCCGCCGCTGCCAGTGCGACGTCCACCGTTGCGGACGCAGAAGGCACGAATGCAGGGCAGAGCCAACGCGTGACTGCTTCCGTTTCCGAATCGGCTAGCGATGCACCTGCGGGTGTGCAGGACTCCAGTGCCGTTCGGCCCGTCAGTTTTCAAGCTAGCAACGTGGGTTCTGCGACAGGCAGCTTTGGTGTCAAGGCTCCCGCGTCTGCGGCCGGGTTGCTTTCAGAGATGATCAATGCCGCCGCGAATGCGGTCAAAGTCGCGGATTTGAAAGCTCAAATCGAGGCGCTCTCCAAGCCAGCGAAGGGAGACCGCAAACTGGCGAGAACGACGAATGAAGTTGCCCTCAAGGCGCTGCAATCGGGTGACGCCACCGGCGCAGCTGAAACGCTCAAGACGGCAGTGCTTGCCGATCCATCGGACGTTGAAGTCAGAAATAATCTTGCGTTCGCGCTCTATAAAGCGAACGATCTCGATCGTTCCGAAGCCGAGCTCGGGACGGTGCTCTCCCAAGCACCGGGGCGGACGTCCGCGTGGGCCAATCTCGCAGACGTGTACGCGAAGAAGGGCTTAGCCGATCAGGCAACCGCTTGCTTTGTGCTCGCTTTTCAGTTCTCGTCCAATCGGGACAAGACGCTGACCTACCTTCGCGGTATTGCCGACAGCGACGAAGACGCGAGTATCAAGCTTGCGGCAGCGAGCGCGCTGACATTACTCTCGAGTCAGTAACTCTGCGGCGCGACGCTTCCCGAGAAATAAGGTTGGCTTTTTTGGGGGCGTCTTTACCTATCGATCGAAGCTACTGGCTCGCGTAGTTCTTGGCCGATCATCGCCTCATGCGGAGCGCATAGCCGGTGCGAATCTCGCGCAGCTGCCCCAAACAATCTCGCTGTATCACGCCGATGCAGTGCTGAAGTCTGCAGGACCGACTATCGGCACTGCGCATAGCAGGAAATTCGACGTATGGCTTGCCAGAAACGTCACCAAGCGTCTGGCCGCGCTGCTTAATAGCGGAGGGAGTGCAAAGCTATAGAGCGCGCCAAAACGCCATTGCAAGCGTCCTGCACTTCGACGGAGACGTATGTGCGCCAGTTGCAGCAAGGCCAAACCCGCGTCGCTGATTGCCTCAACTGTCGGTGTGACCGACAATCTACGGCTTGGCAAAAAGCCGACATGCGCTTGGCCGCGTGGTCGGTGGTTTCACCGCAGTGCCAACTCCGAATCCGGAGAGCGCCGCAGCGCCGCCAACATACCAATCACCGCAATCGCAACAATATCTATGGCCCCAGATGTGCTGCACCAACGAAAAATCGGCGAACCGTTCTCGAAACACGCAACGGTCGAGGAAGCCACATCGGAAGTCCTGAAGAGCCTTACATTTTTATTTCACGTCGTATGCCCTTCTGACGAGAGCAGCTTCCATGACCAAATCCTCATCCCCGTACTTGGTGCGCTTCAGCAAGCCGATCACCCTGAGCCCCTAAATATCAACCTTCGGACTCACTCTCCCCAATTCGAGTTCACGCACGAAGCGTACATGCCCTCTATGGTCAAGTCATGCGCCTACGCGCTCCTAGCCACAGTGGCGGAGGAAAGCGGAAACGCCGATGACGCACGGTCGCACATCGGAAATGCTCAATATTTTCTCGGTCTGCTGGAAGGATTGGTGTTGGTGGAGCCGGTCCTCGCTCACGCAAATACTGAACGCGGCAAATCAGGCGCAACCAAACGTGACGCGAAGTTCGAGCCGCTGAGAGATCTGGCGAGAAAGCTAGCCGGAAAGAAGAGCTATCCGAGCAAGCGCAACGCCGCCTTGTCGATCAAGGACGAGGTGCTCGCTGCGGCAAAGGATCACGAGATCTCCCTTTCCGAAATGCAAGCGGAACGCACGATCACTGGCTGGCTAGACGGTATGCTGTTTGGTAGCAAACCGTGAACGAGTGCCTGCAAACGGTTAACCGTTTGCAGGCAAGCAGCACACGTCAAATAGCAAGCGGGCTATTTTGCATTTCCACTCCTGATTAAAGTTCGTTTCGTCGATTAACTGATCGGCAAATTAAACGAAACATTAACTGGAGCAATATATGGAATTCCAAAATACGCAAGCATCCCTCACATCACAAATTCTCGCTGCCCAAGCAGCCGAAGCCGCCGAGCACCTCGGAATGGCTCAATTGGCAGCGGGAGAAAATTCGCAAGCGAAAGTCATCAAGTACGCCGATATCGCACACCGATCCAATCAGGTGCAATCCGATCAGGCACAGCAATCCCATCGGGCGGAGCAACCGGTACAGCAACCCGAACCCACGCAGCAGCACGCCACGTCCGAAGATCGTACCTGCGGCGTCACTGCCAACTTCACGCGCCTCGTTGCAACGGCAATTACGCTTGGCAGCGGGTCGCGCGAAAAGTCGAGGCAAGCGTTGCACGCGGACTACATTGCAGCGCACGCATACGAGAACGCGGGAGATCACCAGAAGACCTACGAAGCCGCGCTCAAAGAACAGTGCGCAGCAGCCACGCCCAAGATCAAAGTAACCAAGGGCAAGACTACCCCGATCCACATGATCGTCAAGCTGACCTTCACTGACGCGACCAAGCAATTCGTGTCCGACAAGGTTCTCGTGCTGCGAGTCGCACTCGCCCATAAAGTCACCCCAGACGGATTTCTCAAATGGCTCGACGACGAGCACGGCGAGCGCGAGATTGTCGAAACCTACAATCGTGACGGCTCAAAGAAGCAGCCAAATGCCGAGACCGAGACCGCAGGCAAGAGCACCATTGAGACGCCCCAGCGGCCTTCGAAGGCCGTTTTGGATCTCGTTCGCGAACAGTTGAAGTCATCGGCTCTCATCACACTTGGCAAAGGCAGCGTTGGAAATACGCTCGACGACCTGCAGACTGACGTTGAGCTTTCGGCCATCGTTGTGCTTCAGGCCGACGGCATCTTTGTGGTCAAGACTGTCGTCGAAGACAGCGAAGCGGTCGATGCCGTCTACACAGGTTACTACAAGGAAAACGCCGAACAGATCAAGTCCGCAGCTACCCGGCAGAAAATCGAGGAAATGCTTGAGCAAGCCGACGACATCACCATTTCCGATATCCGCAAGAAACTTGGGGATGAGATCGCGGACAAGATCAAAGGTGCGTGGGAAACCGATCGGCAATTCAATAAGGACATGTCCGAGACTCCCGCTGCGCTTCAGGAATACGTCAAAAAGCTGCGCGAAGCAGATTGGTGGCGCAACACGTACGGCGAGAGCGCAGCTGAATCTACTTACCAAGCTGCGCTGGATGAGCTTGAGCAGACGCTGGAAGCTGATCAAAGCCTGAGGCAGCACCTCGACCGAGATTGGAGTGACGACATTTCGCCCGACAATGAATCGGTTCCGCGGTTGAATAGCTCGAAATCGATGGAGCGAAAAGGCGACGGACCTCAAATCATCAGCAAGGACCAGTCATTGCGCAATGCTCTGCGGGCGGAACTTGACAATCTGCGCGATACGAATAGCGCGGACACATGCACCGCAACCGCAGCCTTGGCCAACGCCATGCAACTGGCCAATAAGCACCGTGCTCTGAACTGACATTACCCGCTGATGAGAAGTCCGATAATCGGACTTGGCGCGGACCGTGTCCTTTGGCACGACACCAGCCCTGCTCCAACTGATGCATGCCGTCTGACGCGGCGAACCTCAGCACCTAATGCGGAGCCAACGATCCAACCTGACGAGTCCTCGCGAGTAACGAAAATGCCTTCGTCTATGGTATTTTTTGTTACTCGTCGCCGTCCTCAACACATTCTCGCACCACGGAAAGCCGACCAAGGGCAAGCACGGAAATCAACAACGCTCACTGCGATCTACTGCAGGTTGAAGGCTCGCATGCAAGTCAGCGGACCGTCGTCCGATAGTCGGACTTTTCGCAAAACGGCGTGCTCGTACCCCCCGTCTCTCGCCGCGCTCCGCTCATCTGAACACTCATTTCCCGACAACGCAGGATCCTGCGTCGCCAGCCGCGCAATAGCACCAGCGCTCCACAAGCAACCAACAGACTTAGACACTCTGTTGATCGGACGGGTCAATACGCTCCCCGCTAGGTTTGGCCTAGCGCACGAACCGAGCAAAGTCCATAGAACCCTACCGCATCAACCTTTTCTTGATGATCCAAAGCTCCCTCGCTACCCTCCTTGTACCCCGGCATCGCATGATGCTGCTCCGATACGAAGTCTTGTAGCTTAGACCATATGTTCGCGATTACTCGCTTTCACAATGTTATGTCGCTGTACCAACGCCGGTACGCAACCGCTTTCGCAAAAGCGCTGAATACATCCGTGTTCGCCGCGAAAGCGCTCGACATCGGGCTGTCCACCGGCGAAATCTCGCTCGACAAACTGCACCTGCTGCTCGGTTGCAGTCGCGGTCAGGCGATCGGTGCCGCGTTCGACTTGCAAGAACACGGTCTGGTCAATGACATCGAATCCACGAGAAATCGGAACGGCGAATACTTTCTCGTGGCGATCGATGCTCGATGCGAAGCTGCCAGACTGTATCGGACGAAGCTGGAGCAACGTAGCCGCGAAATGGGCCTGTACGACGTTCTTGAACGTACGTTGCCAGCCTTGCAGATGATCTTTGTTGAGGCGCTGTCTGTGATGGAGGCGAAGCATATCGGGCATTGACGGATGCGCCCCTTGCTCGGGCGCTTGTTCCGCTCTGATCGACCGGTAGCGAGAAACCGCCGCGACCATAACTCCCCCTAACATCCAAGCGCTTCAACGCAGACGCAGCAGCACCCCTCCCTCGTAACGGCAGCTGCGCGCGACGCCCACACGGACAAAAAATTTTGCGGCTGCTCTAAAGTTCGACCTCACGTGGCCGAAAACCAGGTGTTGACGTTACGATGCGCCCCGAGCCTTGCGTGCTTTTGCCCAAACCGATATAGTTTTTATAACGATGAACCTGAGAGAAAACATAAAAACGGAACGGGTCTCACGGACCGATCGGCTAGCCATGTCGTTGCAGCCGGTCAGTCGCGTTCCCAGTCAATGGCTCACGTACTATCCGACCTTTCAAAATGCGCTCCGACATGGAGAGACATCATTCCAAACGGTGCCCCGACAAGCCAAGCTTGTTGTAGCGAGCCACACAACAGCCGATGCGGCGGAGCAAATCATCGCGTCTGGGATTCTGGACAACCTTCGTGTCTCGTACGTTGAACTCAGTACACCTTGCGTCGTGGAAGCTGCGGAAGCTTTCCTCTCTACGCACACAGCGAACTCAAAATTGCGTAGCGACCACAGCGCCATATCGCTTGGCGACCTCGCAGCACAGAGTCCGTATCGAAATTTGCCCCCGGTTGCAAGGCCACCGTGTTTGCTTCGTCCCGGTGTTGGAATTTTTCTCAATGGCTGGATGCGCTTTTTTGGCTATTGGAGACGCGGTGATCACACCATTCCGCTTCTTGCAATTGACTGGGCCAACTTCTATGAACGCCTAAAAGTCACATATTGCTGATCCAAAGCGAGTTGACCAGCTTCCACTCGTCAGTACCGTTCGACGATTCTGTACCCGCAGCGATAGCTGATAACTAAATTTAATCTAAATGAAACGCAAATTCTTATTCGTGACGATCATCGGCGTAAGTGTTGTTTTTTCTGGGTGTAACAGAGCCACGCCCAACTCGCTGCAAGAAGGTCAAACGGACACAGCCCCGCAGCGACAAGCTTCAATTGTCGACGTTGCTGAGGAGGCGGCAGAATATTATTGTGGATATAGCATCGCCAATCAGGTAAGCGACAACGAGATACGCAATTCGATGCGAGAGAAAGCCGAGGAAAAGTTGAGAGACATCCGTAGTGCCATCGCGATAAAAGGTTACTCGAATAGAGTAGTCTCCGTAACTACGATGATTGGAGACGAAGCTACTCGATATGTGTTTTCCCAAGAGCAGAGCCTCCCGACCGCGTTGAGTAAAGCCCCGGATGACAGGGCGAGATACTTTGTGGAACTATGTTCGAAGCACATCCGATCTACTGCCAAGTACGCGAATTTGATCAACACCAATTTATAGCCCGAACCTATTCATAGCGACCAATAACATCACTGAATACTCGTCTACCGATCATAGAATATCCATGAGCAAGAATCACAAAAATCTTCTCTTGATTGCGTTTGCATGCTTAAGTTTTCTCGCTAAAACTCCCGTCTTTGCTCGCGATAGCGGCGATGAACCCGACCCGCAAATTGCCAAGCTTGCGGCATCCATCTGCGCAGGCAACTACAACCATCGGTTTTGGAATGATGAAGTACCGGCCATGAAGGATATGAGAAGCGTCGGAGCCGCAAAAATTGCGACACTTCCTCCTTTGAGCGCGGGCCAAGTGAATACTATAGGCACCGACGAAGCAACGATCATTTTCCAGATGGTTGAAGAAACCCCCGATAAATCGATCAGCCCGCAAACAGTAATTGACCTCTGCGAGAAGATGGTTCGCCAGAATGCCAGTCTCGAGTACTACTTTCCTGCGGGCCAACATCACAAGCGGACCGTAGCGAATGAAAAAGCATTCCGAGGCGCGACGGACTACTGCCAAGCGCAGTTCAACGGGAAGGTGTTGGGTAAGGAATACGAGGGATACGCGCTCGGCGCCACCTTGGACGAAGAGCGTCTATGGCCTCAAGTGGATAAGGATGCGGTCAGGCAAGCGGGAATTGAGGCGGCACAGCCGATACTCGCGCAGCTTGGACCCAATGGAAAGATCAAAAGCTATGAGCGGCTTAACCAAGCATGCAAGGCAATGGCCTACATGAACGATGGGCTACGGCAGCGCTTTCCCGCCACCGACAAAGAGGTCGTTCTTCCATTGTCTCGTTGATTTACCCGGACCATCTCCTTTCTTTTGTCGATTTCTTAGACTCGCAACATTTCATCGGCATAAAATGAAAAACAATATTATCATTGGATTGCTTACGCTCGGGTGCTCTTTCAACACGTTAGCCGCCTTACCACCCGATTACTGCGATCGTCAGGCTAATCTATGGAGTCTGATCGTCAGCTTTAAAGACCAAGGCATCTCGAAAGGCGCGATCATGGAACATATGGACCCGGACAACAAAGACACCGTAGATACGATCTATAACTACAATTGGACAAACGCCGAATTTACTCGAAAGCGAATCAAGCAAATCTGCATTCAAGAGATGGAAAAAATGAAATGAGACATCCAACTTGGTCAATGGCTCTTTCGGGCCGTTGCGCCCAAGTGCCAGGCGATAGACTGCATAAGGGGGCCCGGCTGCGCTAATGATCGCGCCGACAACGGCGCGAAGGGGAGTGTGAGGGAATCTTAAGCGAGTTACGTGACGTGGCGTGCTGACTGGTTGTCATATGCCCTCTTTAAGGCCAGTTGAACGTTGAACATCCCGTTCGACGTATGGGAAGTACTTCGCTGTTTCGGCAACAAGGCCAGGATCCCTTTCATCACATACAGCATGGTCAACGCACCGGTCAGGTCGCCCATGAACATCATGACGAAACTTTCGCCAATGCTCTGCGTATTGCCCTGCAGCGCGAACCAGATGTGGTGCAACAGCGGATTCGCAACCGAGTACGCAACGGCCAGTACGAGCAGTCGTTTGGGCGTAAGATTTGTCAGTGATGCCTTCAGGTCGTAGCGCTCCAGCGCAAGCCTATACACGAGATAGGGCGCTAGCGAACCCAGAATGGCTCCCGCAATTGAGCGAACCGGGTCGTGTGGAAACCAATAGAAAAAGTTCATCAGCAGACCGCCAACCAGCAGGCCAACGAATCCATCAAACCCAACCAGCAACGTACTGAGAAGCCGAACACCGGACGGCAGGAAGATCCAGTTTATGCCTCGAACGAATGACGTGTGAGTGAACACCTCCTGGTTGATCCACAGTGAGACCAAAAACGCGATCAGAGTCCCGGTGATCGACCAGAAATGCAAACGTAAGCTAGACATTGCGGTAAACTATTCGTCCTTGTTGATTATCGAGCGAATCATAACGCGCCTGCATGTCGTCCCGCGAGCGCCTATCCTCAACAGTGCGTAAGCAATGACACGTCCTGCTGATATCTACCTGCGATTCCTGCAACTGACCGAGGCATTGCGTGGTTTGCCTACGCTTGCCGCGCTCGATCCGCTTGAAGAGCGGATACTTGAGGTTGTAGCTCGCGCAACACAGACCAAGAACCGTCTGTCAGTACGCGACATGATGGCGCAAAGCGAGCTGGGGTCGCCCGCCACATTACATGCTCGAATCACATCGATGCGAGAAAAGGGCTGGTTGCAGCTCAGCGATACCGAAGACACTCGTCGCAAGCAGATCGAACTGACACAGGCTGCGCTGAAGCACTTCGACAAGCTTGGGGAAGCTTTTGCCAAAGCAGCGAAGGGCATCTGACCTCCCTCACACGGCCGGTCTAACCGACAGGTCCGACTATCGGACTTGCTGCGGCCGTCAGAAGAAACTCCGCAGGCCAATTGCAACACCAGTCTGGCTTGACCTTCCGGGTAACTCCACCGATGCGGCCCCATCAACCTCGTTGAAATCGACCGTGCCATACACAGTAGTGCGCTTCGATAATGAATATTCGACCAGCGCGACAGCCGTGTAGCGGTTCCCACTGCCTTGCGTGCCCGTCGCAGTCGTCGCGTTGCGCATGTGATCGTAATAGAACGCGGCGGAAAACAGTAGCGGATCGCTCACCTGCCACGACACACCAGCGAACGGCCCGTCATCAGTCCGATCCGTGTTCTTCAACTCGATAGTGTCTGGAATCGGCTGTTCAGCAAGCAACGAATCGACAAGGCCCGTATTGTCGCGAGAGCGCATATAGCCGGCATACAGTTTCGTCGCCCCAACCGCGTAGGCGAAATTCGCATGAACGAGCGTCTGCTTGTTGTTCGAGTTGTCGCTGACCTGTTGCATGCCGATGCCGACGCGGATGGGTCCATTCACATAGGACCCAAGCAACGCGTACATGGTGCCCGCGCCAAGATGGCCGGGAAGCTGACCTGAGAAGCCATCGGCACCGGTTGACTCGAAGTTGCTGCCGAACGCGATGCATGCAGAAAAAAGCTGAACCACCCTCTCCGACACAGAAGACGCTCGCCGCAAACAGGTCGAGCTAACGCCCAGCTGCCCTTCGCCACTTCGACAAACTTGCCGAGGCATTCACGAAAGCTGCAACGGGGGCTAAGGTTTGGACTTAAACTGTCGCTGTACCTGACAAGTCCGATTATCGGACGCGTTCTGCGTTATTGCGTTGGGCATCTCGATTTAATCGTGATGTTTCAAAGCAGATCGACGGCTGCTCGCTGCATCTCGTCGTTGACGTCAATATAACGTTGCGTCGTCGAGATGTCCCGGTGCCCCGCAAGTGACATGAGCACGCGTACGCCGACGCCCTTGTTCGCCAGATTCGTGATGAATGAGCGTCGACCTGAATGACTACTTGCGCCGTCGATGCCCACCTCCTTGTAAAGCCAGTGGAAGTATTGGCACAGTGTATTGGCCGTGAACCCGGCCCGTTTCTGTGTAGCGAACAGCGATTTGTCGGTTGACCGACATTTCAGCGTCGCGACGTACGACGCCAGTTCTTTGCGAAGTCGCTGGCCGATAAAGACGGTTCGTGCGTGATGCCCTTTCGTCTGCTCCGCAAGCAAGCGGATTTCGAATTTAATCGAGTTGTCTGCGTTCAACACGTCGCCAATACGCAAGGCGGCGACCTCGCCTACACGCATACCGGCCCAATGCGTCAGCAGTAGCATTGCTCGATTGCGCGCTGCGTGCCGGTTCAACGAAATGTAGGTAAGTACCTGCTTGAGTTCCTTGTCGGTCAAAGTCTTGGCCTGTTTCACGTGCTGATCTCCGAAACCAATGAATTCCACACGCCAGAGGGTGCATTCTTTGGTTAAGAGAATCAACAGATCATTGACGAGTCCGGATCCTCATAGGAAACAAGCACTTACGCCGAAACCAAAGCTTTTTGCTATTTGCTTTGGTTTTTGCCCAGACTTCGACCACGGGCGTTCGCATTCTTTTCGTGAGACAATTTGCGAGTCCTTTTCTCATTGCCCCTTTGGGCGTTCTAGACGCCCGTCACGCTCTTCAAAAAAAATGCAGGCATACGCCCACTTCGAATCAATTGAGCAAGAGATCCTAAAGCTTCTGGACCGCGCGCAGATCAGTGTGCGAATTTGCGTTGCTTGGATTAGTCCAGTTGCTTATCAATCGGTGTTCACTCGACTGTCTGCGCGCGGCGTGCAAATTGATGTGATCTACAACGACGATCACATCAACTCCCGCTCCGCGGTGAACTGTATGCAGGGAGTACAGTTACACCCCAGAAAAGCGAGACGTAGCGCTCTAATGCACAACAAGTTTTGCATAATTGACGAACGCATATTGATCACCGGTAGCTACAACTGGTCTGGCAATGCGGCGAACCACTTTGAGAACATAGTCGTAGTCGAGGATAACTTTAGCCTCATCAACAGCTATCTACATGAGTTCCATGATCTACTGGAATTGGACTATGCTCAGGTGAACCAGTATTGCCCTGTTTGCAGAAGCGTTACCTACAACGTAGTCGTGTTGGGCGACGAATCCGGCAAACATGCAGAAAGCCAAGTCGAGCTTTGGAGCATCTGTACCAACCATAGTCATGCGCGCCGCTTGGGCCTGATTTACGAGAATTTTCTTGCTGCCCAATTAGGCTTATACGACGAATACGACTTCCCAGAAGACTACGACGTGGAGGATCGCGAGAGCATGCTCGCGCGCTTTCGCCGCGAGCGAATTCGGATAAGCGACGCTCAGAGTCTTCTAACGTGGAGACAGCTAACCGATGCGGCAGGCCGCACATATCCGGTCAAGCTTCACGCTGTGGGAAGAGTACTCATGGAGAATTTTAATGAATTTAACAAGGGCTATGCGACGGTAGAAGAGTGGGTATTGGCGATTGGTTGGCGTGACCGCTGGATGCGACGTCATATTCCAAAAGTATTGGAGGAGTGGCAGGGAAATATCTCCGACATCATCGACAGCCAGCGTGGCCATGGATGTACATGGAATCTCTGAGCAACGTAGGCCGAGTCGTCGTAAGCCGCATCAGTCCCGCATCCTGCCCAGCAGGAAGCACCAAACACTTGCGAGGAAAGAAAAGGTTTTCAATCATCTCTTGCTGACCTACTGACCGCCGCCGCCCTCACCCGACAAGCGGCGCGTTAGCGCGAGCCGGTCTCGAAAAGTAATAGATAGAGGTCTTCGTTGCAAAGCAGAAAGCTTCGCTGCGCAGAACATCTGTGCCTGTCCCGCAAAACCGCATCGCAGATGCGTGTGTCGCAACCTGCATATCCCCGACGCACCAAGTAGCAAGAAAGCAAAAATGGTATAAAATCGACTAGTTTGGGGTATCAAGCCCACAAAACCGGGTGGAGGTCGGAGTTCGCAAGGCTCAGACGGAACAGAACGGGCCGGAGAGAACCATGTCATTAAATGCAAGGCAGCTGTCCGCGCTTTCTCGCCTTTTCTCGTCCAGCGTGTTTCGTGAGTTGGCCAAGAAGGGCCGCTCCCCTTTGTTTGCTCAGTTGCTTGCAGAGACAGGTATCTCAGGTGCAAATCGAAGCACTGCTGAGACCGTCAGCTCGGCGTTCGACAACGCGTTCGCCGTGCTCCGGCAGGCTGGCATACGCGACGAGTATGTGTATCGAGCTGCTCTAACGCATAACATTTTGCTCGGCCGCCATTCTCTGAAGACGGCGAGCATGCTGACAGAATTTCGAGCGGGCTCCTGCAAGGCGGACCTTGCGATCCTGAATGGCACCGGTACCGTCTATGAGATCAAATCCGACCGAGACTCCCTCGCGCGGTTGGCAAATCAAGTTTCGAATTATCGAAAGGTCTTCGCGAAAGTTTATGTAATTGCGGGGGAGGCGCACGTTCAGGGCGTCATTGACAATACACCGCCGGAAGTTGGTGTACTAAGTCTCGTGCGATGGGACCGAATCTGTACCGTCCGCGAAGCGGTAGAACGCCCCGATTTAGTTTGCCCGCTGACTATCTTCGAGTCGTTGCGTGTCGCTGAAGCGCGGACCATACTAAGGAATCTGCGGGTCCCTGTGCCCGATGTCCCCAATACGATGCTGTGGGGTGCTCTGCGTGAGTGCTTCAAGACGCTCGCACCCGCAGACGTGCATCATCAGATGGTTTGCACATTAAAGAAAACGCGCAATTTGGCGTCACTGAGCTCGCTGGTTGACCAGTTGCCTGTTTCGCTTCAACCAGCCGCTCTGGCAATTCAAGTGCGTCGCGCGGATCATGATCGCCTAATCGAAGCGGTGCGAACGCCGCTGGATGAGGCAATGACTTGGGCATAACGACAATATGTATCACCCATACTTTCGCGGGAAGCAGTTCGAACTTTTGGCGATTCGTGAAACGGCGGAATTACTTGCCAAATCCAGTTTCGTGCCGATTATCGAGCCAGTAAAGGAGGCGTTAAACGGTCTGGATCGAACGCTCAAGGCAATCTGTAGCGTGAACGGCAAAGCGATCGTCATTGTTAATCCGGACTATGGCGATCACGCCAGTGATGGCGCTGACATCTCCGCATTGCTCAAAGCCGGATTCGGGGATCAAAACGCCATTGCAGCTGGAATCCTGCTGAAAGACAGCATGTCCGTCAACGACGCATTTCAGTTTTACCAAACACATCAGGACCACAGACCCGTCTTCATCCATGCGGGGTTCACCGAACCAAAGGCACTGGCAGAGAAGCTTGGGGATGCCCTCGTGAGCACGCAGCACGTTTTTGTCGAAAAGCACTGCGGAAAACTCTATTGGCGGCATTTCAAGGGTAGCATGCGGATCCTTTTGCGTGACGGCTTCGAGCGGCGCAAGAATGCCGATTACCCGCCTGTCGAAAAATTCTCCGACCTTCATGTCACGTTTGAGGAAGAAGGCATGAACGGCTTCGGCGACTTCTTAATGGTCGGTGACGACTACAGCGAAGGAGGTGGACCCGCGTACGCAGTCGCGATTCATCTCACGTACATCGACCCAGGCAAGGATGATGTGATGTACGTCTATCACTTCCTATCGACGACAAATAACACACCAACGGATCCAGCCGGCAAGTTCGGACAGGCTCTCGCAAAATTGATTTCGAAACTTGACTCGGGTACATCGCACTTGTTTGAAGGAACCGCTATCGCAGAGTTTAAAGAACTTCATTCGAAGAAACACTTCCCAGGACTCGGCCACGTGAAGAAGCTATCGATGAAGCATCACATCGAGACGCTTGCGAACTTCCTTTCCTAGACAGCACCTATGGCCGCATATTGTTGCCCCGAGTGTTTCGGTGATCGAGGCCTCAGCAAGAACATAATCCCGTCGCTAAGCCCCGGTCGAGGAAAATGCGACTTTTGCGAATCTACGGAAGTAGACCTCATTGAACCCGGCCAGCTTGCGACCGTATTCGAAATGCTGGTCAACGTATATGAGCCCAACGCAGAGGGAAAGTCCCTCGTTGAATGGATGAAAGCCGACTGGCGGCTGTTCTCACACCCACGGTTGGACGTTGCAAACGCCAAAGCGTTGCTTTGCGAAATTCTTGACGACGGAGAGATCGTCAGGAAGCCCTTCTCTCCGTCAGCGGCCTACAAAAGTGAAGGCCTCGTTCGTTGGGAAACGTTAAGGGACGAACTTCTTTATAAGAACCGATATTTTCTCGACGAAGCGCTCGACACCAATCGGTTGCGTGAACTCCTTTCTCACCTGCTCGCAGATCCACTGCCGGAGGTGTGGTATCGAGCCCGTATCATGACCAGCGATACGCCCTATCCGCTAGGCGAAATGGGCGCGCCGCCCAAACAGTACGCGACACACGGACGCGCCAACCCTGTCGGAATTCCATATCTCTACCTGGGGTCACTGCCGGAGACAGCGGCAGCAGAGGTACGCCCCCACACTGGCGAGGTCGCGTGCGTCGCGGAGTTTCAAGTGCTCCAGCCCTTAGTCGCCGTTGATTTGCGCGACCCACGCAAACTCGTCTCCCCTTTCGTTCTCGGCGACGCGGGCGCAATCGGGCAATTGCGCGCCGACATCCCTTTTCTGGAGAAACTAGGCGAAGAGCTTACGCGTCCCGTCCTTCCCCGCAGCGCGGCGATTGACTATATACCGAGTCAATACCTGTGTGAGTTCATCAAGAAAAGCGGTTACGACGGTGTCGCATTTCGCAGCTCTGTCAGTAGCGGTATGAATCTGGCGCTGTTCAGTCCGGCGAAAGCGAAAGGGATATCGGTAAGGCGTTACAACATTAACCGCGTCTCCGTAGACGTAGCTCCCGTCTAGGATATCGCGAGGCTTACCGCTGATTTGCGCTGCCGTCACGCTGAAATGCTGAATCCCCGCCGAGGCGAGGATTCAGTTTAGAGATTTTTAGCTATAAAACTCAACAAGCAACGCGGGAGCCCTCCGCCTCTGCCCTTCTATTTATTGGACATGACCGTAACGGTCTCAACCGTTGAATAGCGCCCTGCATACCCTTAGGACAATACACATTTGCGCAAGCCATCTGCGGAAGGACTCCTTCTGAGGAACGAAATGCCGAGTATATTTTGTGCATCTGGGGGTGCGAGCTTGCGATGCAACCCAGATGGGAAAAATGTATCGAGGCACAGGTGCTTCAGAGGAACTTGTGACGATGAAGCCCTGCGCCCAATGCATTTGATCTCGATCACGCACTAGCGCATTATGTGTTCTGCAAGCAAAGCTCCGGCATCGCTTTGTTGCAGGACAACATAATCCATTACCTCTGGTATTCCACTCGCCTCGCTCGCGCAATACCGGAAGATAATGACTTAGTTGTCTTTTCCCTACTTGCAATTCCGCTCAGGCAGATAGCTTTCGGCATGTAACGAAATTACTCTTCTAGATAGATAGAGGCCGTTACACAGTTCCGACGCCAAGCTAAATAAAGCGTGAGCAAGACGCTCACAACTGGTGCCAGAGAACCAGTAGCGACAGCACAACAACGCTGTCTGAACTATAAAATAAAAATAACAATGAAAATCTATACCGTGGATGCCCTCGCTGGCTCAGGAAAGACAAGAAAAGCCATCAATTACTCACTTGCCCAAGCAGCACTCGGCGTGAAAATCGCGTTGGTACAGCCGTCTACCGTCTTGATCGACCAGACGCGGGAGAATTTAGAGAAGCGCAACACAAACCACGTGCAGATAAGGAAGCTGCACTCAGAGTGCGTAAGCGGTCAGGTCAAGGACAAGATTCAGGACCATCTGCGTGCGGCAGCGCCAGGCGTCGGTGAGATCCTGCTGATCACGCATCAGTCCTTTCTGTCGCTGCCGTATTGGCACAACGCCAAAGATTGGATGATTATCATCGACGAAATCCCCCAATGCCTGGCGTCATGGTCCGCAAAGCTGCCGGTGAATCACAGCACGTTCACCAGCCACGTGGTTCTGCATGCGTCCGAGAATAATTATGCATTTCTTTCGATCAAGCAAGGCAGCGAGGCTGAAGTTCAGCGCATGGCTGAATGCAAATACAGCGACGATCAGGACAAGCTTTATCAAGACGTGTGCGACAAGCTGCACAACTACAACACGTGGGACACGTACGCTCAGGTCGATTCATGGAACAAGGTCGTGAATGGCGCAGAAATGGGCCAACAGTCGCTTACCATTTACTCACTACTGCGTCCGCAGTCTTTCGCTCAGTACAAATCGGTAACGATCATGGGAGCCATGATGACTGAGTCGGTGCTATACAAGCTTTGGTCTGAACATGTCGAGTTCCAGAAGCACGTTGCGATCTCCGCAAAACTGTCCGGCCAGACACACGCAAACGGCCATTTGCTGACGGTCAAATACATGTTCGAGAACGACTGGTCAAAGACCTTCCGTGACAGCAATATTGATGGCCAGTCTATTCAAGGTGCGGTAAAAACCAAAGTCGAAGAACTGATGGACGGCCAACGCTACATCTACGCGACCAACAACGATGACAAAACAGGTCTCGATTTTGGTACGCGCGTGCCCAATGTATGCCATGGTTTGAACAAGTACGTGAAGGTGCACAACGCCGTCTTCATGAGCGCGCTGAACAACAAATATGCAGACTTCGGCTTCATGAAGGCCAACGACGTGTCACCGGATGAGCTGACGCGCGCGCAGAGCCATCAAACCATGTACCAAACGATCATGCGAACTAGCCTGCGCGTTGCTGACGATACCAATCCGAAGACAGTGCTCGTGATGGACAAGAGGTCGGCCGACTATTTGCAACGATATTTTCCCGGCTGTTCCGTCGAAGCAATTGGCATGGCAGAACCCGGCAGAAAGAAAGCGGGACGCCCAAAGACAGGCAAGGCAATGACGGGAGCTGAGCGCCAAAGACGACGCAGGGACAGACTGAAAGCAGAATCGCAAAGCAAGGGAGAATGATTTCGATTTTTCACTTGATCTCTTTGCAACCGGAACGCATCCTCTCCTGCACCCACACATCAGAGGAGAACTAAGTGAGCACGCTGAATAACCTGAAGTTGGTCGCAACGAAGCGCCCCGGTGCCCTGCCCCAAGTCGTCGAGCGCCGTAACCGCCTGATCGCAAAGATTTGGGAACAGACGGAACTGGCGAAAGCGCAACAGCAAGGAAAGTCGTTCCAACCGACACGTTTCCGCTCGGTCAAGGACGCCGAAACTGGCGAGCGTCGCAATGTCGAAAGCACGAAGCGTGTTCGTGCATGGTGGTTCACTGCCGAAAACGGCAAACTCTGTATGTCTGTCCGCTATGGTGCCAAGACGCTCGAACTCGCGAAGGGCAAGTCGGCCATCGAGGTTGGCACAATCATTGAGTTGATCCCGACACTTGATGCGCTGAAGGCTGCGGTTGCAGCCGGCGAATTGGATACGCAGATCGAAGCGGTTAGTGCAACTATGCGCTCCGGCTTCGCAGCAAAATGACCGGCAACGCTACTTCCTCGCGCTCATAAATATCAGCGAGGAGGTAGCAATCATGCGATACATCGAAATCATCGGAGAAGTCGATCTGCAGAAACAGCAGGTCGACGCACAAAAGAAAGCGGCCAAGCGTGCAACACGAGCCGCAAAGACAGCAGACCTGCGTCTAAAACTACAGAAGACACAACAGCAGCTCGCGAAGCTCAACTCAAAGCCAATTTGAGGCGTTGAGCGACCCACGTCGCTCTTTGATTTGCCGACGACGCATTCAAAGGGCGAGTATCAAAGACAACAACTTTTCGCGCGCTTCCGTGTTTACGCTGTACACGACTTTATAGAACGAACAGCAGACAGATCTCCCTTCGCTCTCAGCCGAGCTTTTGAGCAAGCTCGCTTGCAGACACATGGTAATACCGCTTCAACATTTGCACGTTGGAATGCCCTGTTATCGATGCGAGTTCGATAACGTTCGGCAGCTTCTTCGCAAGCTTCGTCGTTGCCATGTGCCGCAGATCGTGAAAGTGAAAATCTTCGATACCAGCGCGTTTGCATGCGCGTGGCCATGCACACAACACGACGTTCTGGCTGATCGGGATGACACGCTCGTCAACACGCTCCAAACTTTCCAGAATCGCAATGGCTGCGCTACTCAGCGGCACATATCGGTCTTTCCCGTTTTTTGTCATCGGTAGATAGGCCGTGCGCTCTTCGAAATCAACGTGTTTCCATTCGAGCGAGAGCAACTCGCCCTGCCGCATCGCTGTCTCGAGTGCGAGATTCGCGAGCGGGACAAGCCACTTGCTCCGTAACTCGTGACGCTCTGCATTCAGCTCATGCAACAGCCGATCAAGCTCTGCAGGTTTCAACAGGCGGTTTCGACCAGGCGGCAATCGCGGCTTCTTCACAAGCTTTGCCGGATTGTTGATGCTGAGACCCCATTCACGCTGCGCATGCGTGATAACGGCGCTGATCGTCGCCAGTTCGCGGCAGACACACCCGTTAGACGCATCTTTGAGACGTTGATCGCGGTAATCGGCCAGCACGCTCGTCGTGAGATTCCGGATGCTGTACTCGGCAATCTTGTGGCGCATCATTTTGCCGATCCGGTATTCCTCACTCCGCCTGCTTCGCTTTGTCTGTGTGACCGACTCTTTGTAGCGGCCCAAAATATTACCAAATGTAATGTCGGTTGTACCGGCAAGATCCACCCACGTTCCGGCGTCCATTGCCGATTCAACAGCACGAGCCCAAACTTGGCCTTCGGCTTTTGTCGAAAACGACTTGTATTGCGTCGGAAATCCCTTTCGGTTTATTTTCACTTGCCAACGTCCATTTCGTTGGCTGAAAGTTGCCATTTTTACCTCTGAGTTGCAGTTGAGTTGCAAGAGGGTAATTTCTGGCAATCGGAAAAGCTAGAAAGCCTGGCTGAACGGTGAATTAAATATTTAATTAAATAAACAATTGATGCACTCGTCGGTAATCATCAAGGCCATACTTCTCTCACTTCGCGCCGGCCGCAGCCGGCTTTGATCCGTCAAACCGACAGTTTACGCCGGTTACGGCTGCGCCGCCGAAGCACCGTTATCCGGGTCCAACGCCGCAACCTTCTCCTTCAGCCATTTTTCGACCGACGGGAAAACGAACTTGCTCACGTCGCCGCCCAGCTGCGCGATCTCGCGCACAATCGTGCCCGAAATGAACTGATACTGATCGGACGGCGTCATGAACATGGTTTCGACGTCGGGCAACAGATAGCGGTTCATGCCCGCCATCTGGAACTCATACTCGAAGTCGGACACGGCGCGCAGCCCGCGCACGATCACTCGCGCGTTGTTGCTGCGAACGAAGTCCTTGAGCAGCCCTTTGAAGCTCATGACCTGAACATTCGGGTAATGGCCCAGCACTTCGTGAGCGATATCGAGCCGCTCCTTGAGCGTAAAGAACGGCTTCTTGTTGCGGCTGTCGGCGACGCCGACCACCAGCGTGTCGAAGATGCTCGACGCGCGCCGAACGAGGTCTTCGTGACCGCGCGTTAGCGGATCGAACGTGCCCGGGTACACGGCGACTACCATGAGACTTCTCCTCTCTTCAGACAGATGGGCACGTCAAAGCGTCCACGCGACGCATTTGGCACCGGCCGCACGCGTGACGGCAAACCGTCCGGCGCTTGTTATGGAAGGCGCATTATTCCTCATTTTCGCGCTGCAGCAAATGGAAGTGGACAGCGCCCGCCTTACCCTGCCGGACGATTTCCCACCCGGCAAGCGCTTCGTTCGCTCCGGGCTCGATCGCCACGCCGGCTTCTACATACAGGAAACCGTCGCTGCTCACGAGCGGAGCCGTCAGCCCGAGCGCTTTGTCCAGTACATCCGAGCCAAACGGCGGGTCGAGGAATACCACGTCGAACGAACCGGGCGGCAGACTCGCTGCAAGACGCAAACCGTCGGCCTCGGCAATTTCGATCATGCGCGCCCCGAGTCGTTCCTGGTTGGCCCGCAACTGGCTCGCCGCTCGCGAGTTGCGCTCGACCATCAGTACCCGTGCGGCGCCGCGCGACGCCGCTTCGAAGCCGAGCGCGCCGCTGCCGGCAAAGAGATCGAGGCAGCGCTGGCCATCCAGACGTTGCCCGAGCCAGTTGAACAGCGTTTCGCGAACCCGGTCCGGCGTGGGGCGCAAGCCGTCGAGGTCGAGCACGGGCAGTGGCGTGCGTTTCCAGTCGCCGCCGATAATCCGGATGGCGTGCGGCTTACCGCCTTTAGACGAAGCGCCATGGGCGCGGGAAGAGGCTGAACGGGGCATGCAGTTTCGATTGCGTTGACAGAAGCGTCCGCTGCGTCGAAGCAAGCGGACCGGAGCGCCAACGTTACCACAGGGGCGCGGCGCGTCCAGCCTGGCCGTTCGGCCTATACAACGTGCGACGGCGCGCCTGATAAAATGTGCGGCTTCCAGCGCCTTGCATCCCGCATCGCAACGCTGCCTGCCGCTTTCGCCGGTGCTGTACCGGCCGCGCGCATCGGCGCGCGCTCTCACCACGCCAGATCATGTTCAGCTTTTTCAAACGATTCAAGGGTTCGAAAGAGTCCGAAAACGCGCCAGACGAATCGCAAATCGCGCCTGAGGGGCTGATTGACGAGCCGGCTGCAGAAGCGCCGGCCGAGCCGCCTGTACCCGCGAAAGCCGGGCCGGCCGCGAATGCCGCAAGTGCCCGCGTGCCGGCGAGCATCGTGTCGCCGCCCGCCGCCGCGCCCGAACCCCAGCCCCAGCCCGATTTCGAGGAATCGACGCTCGAGACCGTCGAAATCGTGCCTCCGCCGTTGCAGGATGCGACCGCCAAACGCTCGTGGCTGACTCGCCTGAAAACCGGTTTGTCGAAGACCAGTTCGAGCCTCACCGGCATTTTCGTCGGCACCAAGATCGACGAGGATCTTTACGAAGAGCTGGAAACCGCGCTGCTCATGTCCGACGCGGGCGTCGACGCGACCGAATTCCTGCTTGAAGCGCTGCGCGAGAAGGTACGCACCGAGCGTCTTACGGAGCCGCAACAGGTCAAAACGGCGCTGCGCACGCTACTGGTCGAGTTGCTCAAGCCGCTCGAAAGCTCGCTCATGCTCGGACGCGCGCAGCCGCTCGTCATGATGATTGCGGGCGTCAACGGCGCGGGCAAGACGACGAGCATCGGCAAACTCGCCAAGCATCTGCAGAGTTTCAACCAGTCGGTGCTGCTTGCCGCCGGCGACACGTTCCGCGCCGCCGCGCGCGAGCAGTTGGCAATCTGGGGGCAGCGCAACAACGTCACCGTGGTGTCGCAGGAAAGCGGCGATCCGGCGGCCGTGATTTTCGACGCGGTCGGCGCCGCGCGGGCGCGCAAGATCGACGTGATGATGGCGGACACGGCCGGCCGTCTGCCTACCCAGTTGCATCTGATGGAAGAGCTGCGCAAGGTCAAGCGCGTGATCGGCAAGGCGCAGGACGGCGCGCCGCACGAGGTGTTGCTCGTGATCGACGCCAATACCGGGCAGAACGCGCTTGCGCAGGTCAAGGCTTTCGACGACGCGCTCGGCTTGACCGGCCTGATCGTCACCAAGCTCGACGGTACAGCCAAAGGCGGCATTCTTGCAGCCATCGCGCGGCAGCGACCCATTCCGGTGTACTTCATCGGCGTTGGCGAAAAGGTGGAGGACTTGCAGCCTTTCAGCGCTGAGGAGTTCTCCGACGCGTTGCTAGGCGGTTAAGCCGAAGCCACGCCCTTAGCGGCGCCTCGCCGGCAAGTCACAAAAAGGGCACTCTTCGGAGTGCCCTTTTTACACCGGCAACTCGGTGCGGCTCATTCGGCGTCTGGCTGCACGCCGGGCGCGGCGCGCGCGAATGCGTCGATTTGCATCGCGTGGTCGTAAATGCGCTGGATAGTCGGATATTTCGACGTATCGACGTTGAAGCGCTGCGCGTTGAACACCTGCGGAATCAGGCACGCGTCCGCGAGGGTCGGCTCGTCGCCGAAACAAAGCTTGCCGGTGCGCCCGTCGCTCGCCAGATGAGCCTCCAGCGTCGCAAAGCCTGTGTCCACCCAATGCCGGTACCAGGCGTCTTTCGCGTCGTTCTCCACGCGCAGCGTGTGTTTCAGATACTTCAGCACACGCAGATTGTTGAGCGGATGAATCTCGCACGCCACCTGCAACGCGAGCGAGCGCACATATGCACGGTCGGCGGGCGCCTTCGGCAAAAGCGGCGGCTCGGGATGCGTTTCTTCCAGATATTCGATGATAGCGAGCGACTGCGGCATCACCTCATGGCCGTCGATCAACGTGGGGACGATGCCGTCCACGTTGACAGCGCGGTATTCCGGCTTTAGCTGCTCGCCACCGTCTCGCACGAGATGTACAGGTACATACTCGTAGGGCAGGTTCTTCACGTTGAGCGCGATCCGCACCCGATACGACGCCGAGCTGCGAAAATAGCTGTAGAGCTTCATGTCGTTGTCTCCTCCCAAAACTGCTTCAGACGACGCGCACGCTGAATTCGCCCAGTCCGTCCACGCCGCCTTTCATCAGATCGCCCTGCACCACCGCGCCGACGCCTTCGGGCGTGCCGGTGAAAATCAGATCGCCCGGCTGCAACTCGAACAACGTCGAAAGGTAGGCAATGGTTTCGCCCACCGACCAGATGAGTTGCGACACATCCGAGCGTTGCTTCTCCTCACCGTTCACAGACAGCCAGATCGCGCCCTTCCCGATGTGGCCGACGCTCGACACCGGATGAATCGGGCCGAGCGGCGCGGATTCATCGAAACCCTTTGCGGTGTCCCACGGACGACCTAGCTTCTTCGCCTCGGCCTGCAGGTCGCGGCGCGTCATGTCGAGACCGAGCGCATAGCCGTAGACGTGATCCAGCGCGCTGTCCGCAGAGATATTTTTGCCGCCTTTACCGATCGCCGCGACGAGCTCCATTTCGAAGTGGACGTTCTTAGATAGCGTCGGATACGGAAACTCGCCGGTCTCGCCCGGCGGTACATACAGGACGGCATCTGCCGGCTTGCTGAAGAAAAACGGTGGCTCGCGGTCGGGATCATGACCCATCTCGCGGGCATGCGCCTCGTAATTGCGGCCGACGCAATAAATGCGACGCACAGGGAACTGCTCGCTGGACCCGACAACCGGCACTGCGACCACCGGTGCCGGTGCAAATACGTAACTCATCCGGTTCTCCGTTCTTCGATATGAGCCGCAGTGCGGCGATAAAACAGCGAGTGTAACGCGCGGTAGAAGGCGACGCGCGCAAGTCAGGCAAGGGTTCCGGAGAGCGGCGCGTCAATGCGCGCGTCTCGCCGGACGGCTATAGATGCGATACTCACACCAGATAACGTCCCTTGAATACCGTGGCGTACCGTCCCGACGGCGGCACGCCAGCACGTCAATTGCGCTCATGACAGACTCCGCCGACACCGCCAACCCGTTCCCCTGTGCCCGCTTCATCAAGGAAATCGGCCGCGGGCCGAACGGAGCACGCGCGCTCACGGCCGACGATACGCGCGCGCTCTACACCGCCATGCTCGACGGCCGCGTCGGTGAACTGGAACTGGGCGCGGTGCTGCTCGCTTATCGTGTGAAAGGTGAAACCGCCGACGAACTCGCGGCGATGCTGGCGGGCGCCCATGCGTCGTTCGAGCCGGTTCATCTGCGTCCCGGCGAGTTCCGGCCCGTGTCGATCCCCAGCTATAACGGCGCGCGCAAACAGCCGAACCTCGTGCCGCTGCTTGCGCTGTTGCTGGCGCGTGAAGGGGTGCCGGTCCTCGTGCACGGCATCACCGACGATCCCGGTCGCGTGACGAGCGCCGAAATTTTCACGCATCTGCGGATACCGCACGCGACCTCGCACGACGACATTGAAGACGGGCTTGCAGAGCGCCGTCTCGCGTTTGCGCCGATCGACGTGCTCGCGCCAAAGCTTGCACGTCTGCTCGGGCTGCGGCGGCGCATGGGCGTGCGCAATTCGACGCATACGCTCGTCAAGATTCTGCAGCCGTTCGCGCCCGCCGGGCTGCGTCTCGTGAACTACACGCATCCGCCGTATCGGGACAGCCTCACGCAGCTATTTAGCAGCCATCCGGACGCGGCGGCCGGCGGCGCTTTGCTCGCGCGCGGCACGGAGGGCGAAGCGGTCGCCGACACCCGGCGTCAGGTGCAGGTGGACTGGCTGCACGACGGGATCTGCGAAACGCGAGTGCCGCATGAACGCTCGTCGCGCGACGCACCTGAGGTCGAGTTGCCCGAAGCACGCGATGCCGCGACGACAGCGGCATGGATCGGCGCCGTGCTGCGCGGCGAGGCGCCGGTGCCAAGCGCGATAGAGAGGCAAGTCGAGTTGATTGCCGACGTCGCTAGAACGCCCGCGCACTGAAGCTCACTCAATCGCGCAACGCGTCGCCTGCCATGCAATGAGGCGCCACTGGCCGTCTTCCTGCGTGTGGATTGCCGTGTAGGCAATGGGAAAAAGCAGTGCGCCGCTATTCGCTTCCATCTCGATCAGCGCGCGACCGGTCACGACGCAGGTTTCGCGGCCGACCGGCAGCACATCTTGCGACTGCACTTCGATTTGCCGATAGCGGCGGCGCCCGGCGGTAATGCCGTCGATGAACTGCCGCTTCGTCTCGCGCTTGCCGTTCGTGTGCACGTAGCTCACGTTCTCTGCGAGCAGCGCGTCGAGCGATTGACCGTCGCCGTCGACCATCGCGCGGAAGCGTTCGCGTTCCAGCCCGCGGATCGCCTCGATTGTCTTTGCCGCCATTGCTCAGCCCCTTGCACCGGTGAGCCAGACGCGGCCACGGTCGTCAGAAGTTATATTGCAGGTATAGCTGGTGGAAATTTATACCAGGATTCGGCTCTTTGATACCGCCATTCGAAACATGCTGGAAGCGGTAGCCCGCCTGGTACTGCTGATGGGCGCCGAACTGCATGCCCACACCCGCCATATCGGCGAACTGGAACGCAGTGGACAGTGTGAAAGTCGAAGAAATTCTCGGGCTCGACAACAAGCGCACACCCGCGCCCGCTTCGACGAAAGGCCGGATCGATCCGGATCCTTTAATGAAGCGAATGATAGGCGTCACACCGATCTCGCCGATGTTCTCATGCACATTGCCTTCGTTCGTGTGCCACCAGGCAACATGGGCCTCGCCGATCAGCGCGAAATGCCAGTCGCCGATCTGCCACCACGTGAGATTCGGGTCCCACACGAGCCCGAGGTCCAGTTTCTTGACATGATGATCCCCTAGAGCTCCGGTGACCTGGACTCCGAACTGATCAGCGGCGGCGACGCCGGAAAGCGTGAGCAGCAGAGCCGCGCACGCAGTTTTTAGAGCCAGACCACGGAAGACATTCTTTTTGTTGTCCATCTGATACCCGCGCTCAGCAAGTTGAACATTCTGTAACAGTTTGCGTATTCTAAAGACAATCTGAAGGCGGTGGATCCTGTTAAGAAACTTAAATTTTCGCAATTACATACATCATAAAGTGCAAAAATCGGTCGAAAGTGAAAGTGAATGGTGTTTGTTAGGTAATTTCTACGGCAGCAGCGCTGGCCGCCGAAGGCGAGTATGATGACTATTGAAAGTTGAAATTCAATAGGAAACAACGGAACTTGGATGCCCCTATGGGCTCTAAGTATTAGCACTCGGAAATCGAGAGTGCTAACATCCAACGCTGGAGTCGTTACCTGAACAAGCTTTTGCCTGATTCCAAAGGAGTTTTAAACGTGAGCCATGCATTGACCCTTCCGAGTACTCTGAGCCCGTCGTCGGCTAAGGCCGCTCCGGCAGGTGCGCTGGCGCTCTCGCATTCCTCCCTGCTGCCCGGTCAACTGGGCAACATCGACGCCTACATCCAGGCCGTAAATCGGATTCCGATGCTGACGCCGGCAGAAGAACGCCAGTTCGCCACAGAATTCCGCGAGCACGACAACCTCGAGGCTGCACGCCGCCTCGTGCTGTCGCACCTGCGGCTGGTCGTCTCGATCGCGCGCAACTATCTGGGCTATGGGCTGCCGCACGCCGACCTGATCCAGGAAGGCAACATCGGCCTGATGAAGGCCGTGAAGCGCTTCGATCCGGAGCAGAACGTACGTCTCGTGTCGTACGCCATGCACTGGATCAAGGCGGAGATCCACGAATACATCCTGCGCAACTGGCGCATGGTGAAGGTCGCCACAACGAAGGCGCAGCGCAAGCTGTTCTTCAACCTGCGCAGCCATAAACAAGGCTTGGGCGCTTTCACGCCGGACGAGATCGAAGGACTCGCCAAAGAGTTGAACGTCAAGCGCGAAGAAGTAGCCGAGATGGAAACGCGCCTCTCCGGCGGCGACATCGCACTGGAAGGCCAGGTTGAAGACGGCGAAGAGTCGTATGCGCCGATCGCGTATCTCGCCGACTCGCATAGCGAGCCGACCGCGGTACTGGCCTCGCGTCAACGCGACAAGCTGCAAAGCGACGGTATCGCGACGGCACTGGAGGCACTCGACGCCCGCAGCCGCCGCATCATCGAAGCTCGCTGGCTGAAGGTCGAAGACGACGGTTCGGGCGGCTCGACGCTACACGAACTGGCCGACGAGTTCGGCGTCTCGGCTGAGCGTATTCGTCAGATCGAAGCTAGCGCAATGAAGAAGATGCGCGGTGCGCTGACCGAATACGCGTAACGCTCGTCAACGGACAGATCGGCGTGGTGTAAGCCGGTGAGCCAAAAAAGAAGCGCTGAAGTCCAAAGCCCTGCCTCGCAAGACGGCGGGGCTTTTTTTTGCGTCGTTCCCGGGCTGCGGCAAATGGGCACACGCGCCGGCTACGCGAGAAGGGTCGGCGTACCGCACGCTAACGAGTAGTTTGTCCGGCATGGCGCCGGTAAACGCAAAGCGGCACCTCGGATCGAGGTGCCGCTTTCTTATTGCGCTGCTGGTCGGGGGCTCGGTGGACCCGCGCTAACCGCATCGCCGCATCGCGTGGCATGAAGCGCCTTGAGCGCTTCGCCGCCACGCCTGTCGGTCACGCAGGCAAAGGCGCCGCGCCGCCGCTGGCCGGCATGCGCGTTGCCAGTGCTTGCGCGTAACGCCGCGCCGCATCGCCGACGACGATATGGACCGTATCCGCCGCAACCCACGCCGTGTCGAGCGTCGCGAGACGCTGACGATCCACCGCCGACGGATCCTGAACGACGATACGCAGACGCGTCGCCGCCACTGCGTCGAGCGACTTCACGTTGCCGGCGCCGCCAAACACCGCCAGCCAGCGCAATGGATCGGGATCGAGCGGACCATTTGCGGCAGCCGAAGCACCACCCACCGTCGCCGAAGGTGCAGCCGAAGTCGAAACCGCAGCCGGCGCAGCAGCGGATGCAGCCGGCTTCACCACACCGGCATCGTTACCGCCCCGCTCCATCGCAGTCCGAATTTCATCAGCGATGATGTCCGCTTCCGGTCCGATAATGACCTGTACGTTCGTCGCGCCGCGCTTGAGCACGCCGCGCGCGCCGATGGTCTTCAGTTCGTTCTCCGACACCTTGCCGGAGTCCACCACGGACAGACGCAGACGCGTCGTGCACGCATCCACCACCGAGAGATTCGCCGCGCCGCCGAGCGCCGCGATATAACGCTGCGCGCGCGGGACGGCAGCGCCTGCCACGGGCGAAACGAAACCGCCGGCCGCGAACGAATCGACTTGTTCGTCGGCAGCGGCGGGTTCACGGCCCGGCGTCGCCATGTTGAACTTGCGGATGAAGAAGCGGAACAGGCCGTAGTACACCACCGCATACACGATGCCGACCGGAATGGCCAGCCAGCCCTTGGTCGAAAGGCCGTAGTTCAGCACGTAGTCGATTGCGCCCGCGGAGAACGTGAAGCCGAGGTGAATGCCGAGCGCCGAACAGATTGCAAGGGCAAGACCCGTCAACAGCGCATGGATCACGTACAGCACCGGCGCGAGGAACATGAAGCTGAACTCGATCGGCTCCGTGACGCCCGTCAGAAACGACGTAAGCGCCATGGAAAACAGCAGACCGCCCACGATCGCGCGGCGCTCTTTCGGCGCTTCATGGAACATCGCGAGACATGCGGCCGGCAAGCCGAACATCATGACCGGGAAAAAGCCCGTCATGAACGTTCCGGCAGTCGGATCGCCGGCGAAAAAGCGATGCAGGTCGCCCGTCACGGCGGCGCCGCCCGGCGGCGTGAAGGTGCCGAACACGAACCACGTCAGCGAGTTCAGGATGTGATGCAAACCCGTCACGAGCAGCAGCCGGTTCAGCACGCCGAACACGAATGCGCCGAGCGCGCCCGCCGTGGTCAGCCAATGGCCGGCTGTATCGATCACGCTCTGCACCGGTTGCCACACATAGCCGAACAGAATGCCGAGCGCGAGACAGACCACGCCCGTGACGATCGGCACGAAGCGTTTCCCTCCGAAGAACGCCAGGTAGTCCGGCAGCTTGATGTCCTTGTAGCGGTTGTACAGCAAGCCGGCCACGATACCCGCCACGATCCCCGACAACACGCCCATATTCAGCTTGTCGTTGATGTCCTTCATCACCGCGACTTCGATCAGATAACCGATCGCGCCCGCGAGACCCGCGACGCCGTTGTTGTCCTTCGCGAAGCCGACCGCCACGCCGATTGCAAACAGCAGCGGCAGGTTGTCGAAGATCGCGCCGCCGGCGTCGGCGATCATCTTGATGTTGAACACATCGGGCTGGCCGAGGCGCAGCAGCAGGCCGGCAACCGGCAGCACCGCGATAGGCAGCATCAGCGCGCGTCCCAGGCGCTGAATCTTCAGAAACGGATTCCCATCCATTGATACCTCCAATCCTTGTCTCGTTGTCGACGAACGTCGTGAGTTATGTAGCGTTGCGTACCGTGCGGGGTTCAGTCCAACGGCCACGTTTCGCGGCTTACTGCTCTTACCGCCTGCGCCGATTCGAGCGCCAGCGCGTCCTGGGCGCGTTGACGGCACAGTTGATAATCGAGGTTGCGCACCCGCGCCTTGATGCCCGGCACCGAAACCGGGTCCACCGAAAGCTCGGTTACGCCGAGGCCGACAAGCAGCGGCATCGCAAGCGGATCGCCCGCTAGCGCACCGCATACGCCGACCCATTTGCCATGCTTGCTCGCGCCTTGCACGGTCGCTGCAATCAGTCGCAGCACGGCCGGATGCAGACCGTCGGACTGTGCGGCGAGATCGGCCTGACAGCGGTCCATGGCGAGCGTGTATTGCGTCAGGTCGTTCGTGCCGATCGACAGGAAGTCCGCGTGTTGCGACAGTTGGTCGGCCAGCAGCGCCGCCGACGGCACCTCGATCATCACGCCGACTTCAATCGGCTCTGTGCGGCCCAACTCGCGAGCAAATTCGTCGATCCGTTTGCGGATGCGAATCAGCTCGCCCACATCCGTCACCATGGGCAACAAAATGCGTACGGCACCAAACGGCTTTACGGAGAGCAGACCGCGCAGCTGATCGTCGAGCAGATCGGGGCGCACCTGCGCGAGGCGAATGCCGCGCAAGCCGAGCGCGGGGTTCGGCTCTGGCGGCAGCGTGAGGTAGTCGACTTCCTTGTCCGCGCCGACGTCGAGCGTGCGGATGATCGCGGTGCGGCCGCTCAATGCGTCGACAATGCCTTGATAGCTCTGCCGATGCTCGTCCGTGGTCGGCGCGGCTGCACGGTGAATGAACAGCAGTTCGGTACGCAGCAGGCCGACCGAGTCCGCGCCGTTTTCCACGGCCGTTTTCGCGTCGTCGAGCGTCGCGATGTTCGCGGCGACTTCGATCGCGCGGCCATCGGCCGTGACCGCAGCTTCCTGCGACGTACGGCGATTCGCTTCGCGCACACCCGCAAGGCGGCTGCGTTCGAGCCGCGCGCGTTCGACATCCAGCTCCGTGGGGGCAAATTCCAGCCGACCGGTGGTCGCGTTGACGACGACCTGCGTGCCTTCGGGAATCGCATACAGCGCATCGCCCATAGCGACCAGCGCGGGAATGCCCGCCTGCCGCGCGAGAATCGCCGCGTGCGACGTCGCACCGCCGCGCGCCATCACGAGCGCCGTGACGCGTGAACGATCCAGTGCGGACAAATCGGATGGCGTGAACTCTTCCGCGGCGAGCACTGCTTCGTCCGGGAGCGCGCGCGCTGCGGCATTCGTATAGCCGAGCGCACGCAGCACGCGTTTCTCGATGTCGCGCAGATCGGCGGCACGTTCGGCGAGCAACGCGTCTTCGATATTAGTAAGGATGGCTATCTGTGCGCGAATCGCTTCGCGCCACGCAAAGCCCGCACTCTTGCCGAGACTGATCAGATCGCGCGCGGCGTCGAGCAGCGTGGGGTCTTCAAGCAACACGCGATGCACCGCGAAAATACCCGCCTCGCCGACCGCACCGCGTTGCGACGCGTCGCGCACCGTCGTGCCGAGGTCGGTGTCGACGGTCGCAATCGCCTTGTCGAGCAGACGGCTTTCCGCAGCCGACGTGCCGCTTGCCTGTTCAGGCGGATCGATGTCCGCGTCGTCCCAGCACACCAGCTTGCCGATCGCCACGCCCGGCGACGCGCAGACACCGGCGAGCGTGTTCGGCGCGAGAGTCTCGCCCGCCGCCGGTGCCACGGTTTGCGGCGCGGGCGAACTCTGCCGCGCAGGCTTCTCTTCGACTTCGCCGTGCGCCTCGCGCGTCAGCTCGTCAGCAATCGCGTCTACAGCGGCGCGGGCTTGCGGACCCACGCCGAGTAGCTCCACCGTCGCGCCTTGACCCGCGCCGAGTCCCAGCAGTCCAACCACGCTTTCGATTGCCGCCTTGCGCCCTTCGTAACGCACCTCGACACGCGCATCGAAACCGCGCGCCGCTTCACGCGCACGCGCTGCCGGCCGTGCATGAAGGCCGCCCGCGTGAACCAGTGTGACTTGCGCGCGCGCTTCCTCAGTCACGCTCGTTGCGCTCAACTGACGAGACGCGTCGGCCGCCGCACCGTCGCGAGGACGCAGCAACAACAGCGGCGTTTCACCCGCCTTCAGCATGCCGCCCTGCGCGCGCTCGACGATTTCGAACGCGTCAGAGTTGGCTATAGCGATGACAGAAACAAGGCTCGGCGCATGCAAGGCGATCTGATCCTGATCGAACTCGATCAGCACGTCGCCGGCATGCACGTGTGCGCCCTGCTCGATCATCGGCGCAAAGCCTTTGCCGTTCAGCTCGACAGTGTCGATACCGATATGCAGCAGAATCTCGGCGCCCTCCGCCGTGGCCAGCGTCACAGCGTGGCCGGTGCGTGCAAGGTGGGTGACGGTTCCCTCGCACGGCGCGACGAGTCGGCCCTCGAGCGGATCGACGCCGATCCCGTCACCGAACATGCCGCCCGAAAACACCGGGTCGGGCACGTTCGCGAGCGGCACGACCGGACCGGTCATCGGCGCCAGCAAAACAATATGGCCTTCAGAATGGCTCATTAAACGGGACTCCTCGACACGTCGCATCTGATTTCTCGTCAGTGAGTTTCGGTGATTTTGTTGAGATGGCGCGGCGCATCGGGATTGCGCCCGCGCGCGGCCGCAAGGCCCGCAGCCATCACGTAAAAGGACAGGATGGCGGCGATCGGATCGAGCGCCGCGTGAGCGGTGGTAGCGAGCGGCAGCGTCGCTTCGGGTACATCGGACGGAGCGGCAAGCAAAACGCGAGCACCGCGAGCCTGCATGTCGCGCGCGAGTTGCAGCAGACCAGCCTGCTCCGGCCCGCGCGGTGCGAACACCAGCAACGGATAGTCGCGGTCGATCAGTTCCATCGGACCGTGCCGCACTTCCGCGCTAGAAAACGCTTCTGCCTGAATGCCGGAGGTTTCCTTCAGCTTCAACGCGGCTTCCTGCGCGACGGCAAGGCCGAGACCGCGGCCGATCACGATCATGCGTTCGATGCCGCGCAGTTCGTCGACGGCTTTCGACCAGTCGAGCTTGCCGGCGGTCTGCAACGCGTCGGGCAGCGCGTTCAACGCAGCCAGCAAGTCCGGATCGCGCTGCCAATGCGCAACCAGTTGCGCGGAAATCGAGAGCATCGCGATGTAGCTTTTGGTGGCGGCAACGCTCAGTTCAGGACCCGCGACGAGCGGCAGATGCCACTCGCACGCGTCGGCGAGCGGTGAAGCCGGTGCGTTGACTGCGGCAACCGTCAACGCGCCCGCCTCGCGCAACGCCTGCATCGTGCCGACAAGATCAGGACTCTTGCCCGATTGCGAGAACGCCAGTGCAAGCTGATCGCGAACCTGTAGCGGCGCCTGTTGGAGCGTCGCGACCGACATGGGCAGCGACGCGACCGGCACGCCGAGGCGGCTCATCGTCAGGCTTGCGAAGTAACTTGCCGCATGGTCGGAACTGCCGCGCGCGACCGTCAGCGCGACATGGCGAGGTTGCTGAGCGAGCCGGGCGGCCAGGGCCTCGACGCGCGAGGTGTCCGTGAGTTGCGCGGCGACCGTTTCTGCGGACGCCAACGCCTCTTTAAGCATATTCGACAATTGCTTCTCCTTCGACGTATGTCGCGCTCAACGCCAGTTCACGATCGAACACGACGACGTCGGCCCATGCACCGCGCGCGATGCGGCCGCGGTCTTCGATGCCGAGGTAGTCGGCGGCGTAGCGCGACAAACGGTTTGATACATCGGCGATCGGCAGACCGATCGACACCAGATTGCGCAGCGCCTGATCCATGGTCAGGGTGCTGCCGGCGAGCGTGCCGTCGGCGAGACGCACGCCGCCGAGACACTTCGTTACGTGCTGGCTGCCCAGGCGGTACTCGCCGTCGGGCATGCCGGTCGCCGACGTGCTGTCCGTGACCACGTACAGCCGCGGAATCGCGCGCAGTGCGGCGCGGATCGCACCCGGATGCACGTGCAGCAGGTCGGGAATGATTTCGGCGAATTCGGCATGCGCGAGCGCCGCGCCGACGAGGCCAGGATTGCGGTGATGCAGCGGCGACATCGCGTTGAAAAGATGCGTGAAGCCGCACGCGCCGTGTTTGAGCGCGGCAACGGCGTCGTCGTAAGTGCCGAGCGAATGGCCGAGCTGTACGCGCACGCCGCGCGCCGCCATCTCCGAGATGATGTCCATATGGCCGGCAATTTCAGGCGCCAGCGTAACGACGCGAATCGGCGCGATGGACAGATACTTGAGCACTTCGTCCATCACAGCGGAGACGGCTGCATCGGGCTGCGCGCCCAGCTTGCCAGGGTTGATGTATGGCCCTTCCAGATGTACACCGAGCACTCGCGAGCAGCCTGGCGTGCGCACGCGCGCGACGTCGCCGAGACCGGCGACCACGCTCATCAGTTCGTCGCGCGGCGCGGTCATGGTGGTAGCCAGCAGACTCGTCGTGCCGTAGCGCGCATGAGTGCGTGTGATCGTTTCGATCGCGTTACCGGCTTCCATGACGTCGGCGCCGCCGCCACCGTGCACGTGCAGGTCGATGAAGCCCGGCAGGATGTACGGAGCGTCGTTCGTCGCGGGATCGACACGCTCGCCGGTAATCGCCGTGATGCGGCCGTTTTCGAATTCGAGCGTGCCGTGAATCCACCCGTCGGTGGTGAGTATGTTTCCGGTCAGCATGAGTCTCTCTTGCAAGGCGTGATACGGGGTGGCTCAATCGCGCCTGAGCGCGCGGTGCGGGGCGCGGGCGCGCGGCTTACGCGGCCGTGTGCCCCACCTGGATGCGGCGCTCAGGTCCGCAATTCAGCGACGAAGTCGTAGTAGTCGTCGCGGCAATAGGTGTCCGTCAATTCGATTGCGCGCTGGTCGGCGCTATAACCGATACGGGTAATGACCAGCAGCGCCGAGCGCGGTTCGATATCCATGAGGGAAGCGATCTCGCTCGAAGCGTTGACCGCGCGAAAGTGCTGCAACGCGCGCACAACCGCTGCGCCGCGTTGCTCCAGATAGCTGTAAAGCGAAACGCCGATTGCCTGCGGATCGGGAACGATCGCGACCGGAAGCGCCGAGTGCTCGACCGCCATCACGATGCCGTCCGCGCGGCGCAGCCGGCGCAGGCTCGCCACTGCCGCGCCGGGCGACAAACCGAGGCGCACCAGCTCTTCCCGATTGGCAGCGCGAATATCGCGCTCGAGCCAAACCGAGTCCGGACGGAAGCCACGCTGCTGCATCTTCTTGGTGAAGCCGGTGAGCCGCGACAGCGGATCTTCGACGCGTGGCGTGATGAAGCTGCCCGCGCCCCGCGCGCGCCGGATGAGTCCCTGCTCGACCAGCAGTTCGATTGCCTTGCGCGCGGTAATGCGCGACACGCCGATTGCGTCCGAGAGCGTCCGCTCCGAAGGCAACGCTTCACCGGCCGACCACACCCCGCAATGGATCGCGGTCGCCAGATTGCGCGCGAGCTGCAAATACAGCGGCGTGACGTTGCGAGCGTCAGGCATGAGTGCGGACCAGCGAGTTTCCATGGCGCTCCGGCGGCAGTGGCGGAAGGTTCGGCCTGCAAAAAATGAGAGCCCATTATATAACCAACATAATACCAGTCAACGAACTGGTTCTATGCCGGTATGACCGGGCGCAAAGCCTTGTCCATCAAGCCGGAGCGGCCGATGAACATGGTCCGCATGCGGGTTCGGAGAGCCCAGGATTTACCCGTATTCGAGACGAATTCAGCATGTAGCAGACCCAATTACGATCCAGTTCGCGAGGTCTGAAAGAGTGCACGTTCGTCCGTTTTCGAACCCCGCGCGGCTTATGCCAAATGCATGATTTTGTTAAGGAAGGCGCGTTCCAATATAGTGGTATGCGAATCCATAAAAAGAACGGGAGATCAGCATTTGACCGATTCCGAGACGCTGCGACGGGCCCAGGCAGTCCGCCATTTCAATCGCTTCTACACGCGGCTTATCGGCGCTCTGCACGAGCGCCTGGCTCGCAGCACGTTCTCGTTGACGGAGGTGCGCGTGCTGCACGAACTGTCGCGCGGACGCGCGCAGACGGCGTCGGCGCTCGGCCGCGCGCTTGGACTCGACAGCGGTTATCTGAGCCGCTTGCTCACCAGTTTCGAGCGTCGCAATCTGATTACGCGACGGCCGTCCGAAACGGACGCGCGCCAGTCGCTAATCGAACTGACGGCTCACGGCCACGCAGCCTATGCGCCGCTCGACTCGGCAGCTGTTGAGGAAGTGCTGGACCTGCTCGGCGGACTCGGCGCGGGCTCACAGGAGCAGTTGATTGCCGCGATGAACCTTATTGAAAGACTGCTCGGCGACAAGCCGCAGCAGGGCGCCATCGAACTGCGCGCGCCGCGCCCCGGCGAGTGCGGCTGGCTCGTGCATCGACAAGCGCAGTGGTTCGCGGCGCAATATGGTTGGGACGGATCGTTCGAAGGGCTGCTTGCGCGCGTGGTCGCCGACTACACGCAACGCAACGATAGCATTCGCGAAACATGCGTCGTCGCTGATCACAACGGCATGGTGGTGGGCGCGGTGTGCATCGTCGCCGTGTCAACGACGGTGGCCGGCGTGCGCCTCTTGTGGGTCGAACCGGACGTGCAGCATCTTGGCATCGGCACACGCTTGATGACTGAAGCAACGCGGTTCGCGCGGCGCGCGGGTTACACGAGACTGACGCTGACCACGGCCAGCGCATTGGAAGAGCCGCGGCGCCTGTGCAAGCGCGCCGGTTTCGAACTCGTCAGCACGGCGCCGGAGCGCCGTTTCGGCAAGGATCTGATGATCGAGCGGTGGGAGTTGGGACTGTGAGCCGCGTTAGAACGACGGCACCACCGAACCCTTGAACTGCGTCTTGATGAACTGGCGCACGTCTTCCGACTGATACGCTGCAACCAGCTTCTTCACCCACGGCTTGTCCTTGTCCTGGGTGCGCACCGCGATCAGGTTCGCGTACGGGCTGTGAATGTCTTCGAGCGCAATCGCGTCTTTGGTCGGCTGCAGACCGGCGGAAAGTGCAAAATTCGTGTTGATCGCGGCTGCGTCCACATCGGCCAGCGAGCGCGGCAATTGCGCGGCATCGAGTTCGACCAGTTTGATCTTCTTCGGATTCTCAGCGACGTCGAGCGCTGTAGCATTGTTGCCGTTCGTACCCGCGCCGGCCCTCAGCTTGATCACGCCTTGCGTCTGCAGGAGCAGCAGCGCACGGTTCTCGTTTGACGGATCGTTCGGTACAGCGACCTTCGCGCCTTGCGGCAAATCCTTTAGCGACTTCAGCTTCTTCGAGTAGATGCCGAGCGGCGAGATGTAGGTGAGACCCGCGTTGACAATCTTGTAGCCACGCTGCTTGATCTGGCTGTCGAGATACGGCTGATGCTGGAAGCTGTTGGCGTCGAGATCGCCTGCGTCGAGCGCGGCGTTCGGCTGCACGTAATCGTTGAATTCGACGACCTTCACGTTCAGGCCTTCACGCTTTGCCACCTTGGTGACGACTTCCCAGATCTGCGCGTCCGGGCCGCCGATGGTGCCGACCTTGATGACTTTGTCGTCGGCATGAGCGCCGAGGCTGGTGACGATCGCCGCGCCGGCGATCACTGCGGAGAGGGCTTTGAGGATATTTCTGCGCTGCATGTAATTCTCGCTGTTTCTAATCGAATCGTTCGCATGAGATTCGGGTGATAGCCGGACGCGGGCACTGATGACACGCAGGTAGCAGCGGGATCAGAGCGCGCCGCCGGCCGGACCGTAAATCGTCTCATATGCCGTGCGAGATGTGAAATACAGCAATCACATATAGGTATGCGAAGCGCGATCGGGCGGCGAAGCGCCACGCTGTGGCTGATAATTCGAAACGTTGCCGCGAGCATCCGCGGTACGTTCAATCTCCTGCGAGGACGCCCATGTATGTCATCAACCTGATCTATACCGCTTCACTCGAACGAATCGACGACGCGCTCGAAGCGCACCGTGCGTTCCTGACCACGCATTTCGAAGCAGGTGTGTTCGTGGCCGCAGGACCGAAAGTGCCGCGCGACGGCGGCATCATTCTGGCGGTGCGCATCGAGCGTGACAGGCTGGATGCGATCCTCGCAACCGACCCGTTCGCCGTGCAGAAGCTCGCGCGTTACGAGGTGACCGAGTTCAAGACGACACGGCTTGCGCCGGGATTGAATCTGCCGATGTCGGTTTGAGCTTGGAGCAGGTCTTTTATGTACAGCACGACGTCAGTCAAGCAGCAGCTTGATGTCGTGCACCCAAGGCGCGGCGCCCTGGCCGTCGCGCGCGAAAAGGCGCAGCTTGCCCTCGGTGTCGAACACATAGCTCGCCGCCGTATGGTCCATCGTGTAGCTGTCGGGGGTCTTGCCGGGCACCTTCGCGTAGTAGACGCGGAAGTCTTTCGCCACTTTTTTGAGCTGTGCCTCGTCAGCGGGACGCAGGCCTACGAAGGTCGGATTAAACGCGGAGACGTATTGCCCGAGCAGCGCGGCAGTGTCGCGCTCGGGATCGACAGTGACGAACAGTACTTGAACGCGCTTGGCGTCTTCGGGACCGAGTTGCTGCAGCGCTTGTGAGAGCTCGGCCATCGTGGTGGGGCAAACATCCGGGCAATGCGTGTAACCGAAAAACAGCACGACGACCTTGCCTTTGTAATCCGCCATTGTGCGAATCTTGCCCGACGTGTCCGGCAACGAGAAGTTGCTTCCAAACTGGGTATTGCCGGTCAAGTCCAGGTTCTGGAACGCTGGCGGCTGCTTGCCGCAGCCCGCCACGAACAATGCGCTGCCGAGCGCACACGCAATCACAGCAGCACGCGCCGCACGCGCGAAGCGGGTATTGAGCATGGTATTACGCGCCGATCACAACGCGCACATAGTGGTCGACCAGCAGCGCGGCAAACAGCAGCGACAGATAGACGATCGAGTATCGGAAGGTCCGGCGCGCCAGATTGTCGGAGTACTCGAGGTAGATCTTCCACGCATAGGCGAGAAACACCGCGCCGAGCACTACGGCCGCTGCAAGGTAGAGCACGCCGCTCATGCCGGAGATGAACGGCATCATAGTCACGGCGAACAGAATTACTGTGTACAACAGAATATGCAGCCGCGTGTACTTTTCGCCGTGCGTGTTCGGCAGCATCGGTAAGCCGGCGTTTTCATAATCTTTGCGGCGGTACAAGGCGAGCGCCCAGAAGTGCGGGGGCGTCCACACGAAAATGATCAGCACCAGAATCCACGCGTCGCCCGGCACCTGACCGGTGACGGCGGCCCAGCCGAGCGCCGGTGGCATCGCACCCGACGCGCCGCCGATCACGATGTTCTGCGGCGTGGCCGGCTTGAGCAGCAGCGTATAGATGACGGCATAGCCGACGAACGTGGCGAGCGTGAGCCACATGGTCAGCGGATTGGCGAACGTGTAAAGCGTCCACATGCCAAGGCCGCCGAGCACGGCGGAGAACAGCAGAATTTGCGTAGTGGTGATCTCGCCGCGCGCCGACGGACGCCACGACGTGCGCCGCATTTTCGCGTCGATTTTTTGTTCGACGAGGCAGTTGATTGCAAACGCCGCACCGGCGAGCAGCCAGATGCCGACGGTGCCGCCGATCAGAACCGTCCAGGGCACCATGCCGGGCGTCGACAGAAACATGCCGATGACGGCACAGAACACGGCAAGTTGCGTGACGCGCGGCTTGGTCAGCGCAATGTACTGCGAGATCCGGCTGCCGGGCGTATGAGGGAGTGTTGTGCTGTCCATGTGGGGTCACGCTGGCGCGGCATCGCGCGCAGGCAACACGGCGCGGCCGGGACGGCTATAAGCGATTCGAAAGTTTAACATAACGAGCAGGAGCAACAGGATCGCCGCGCCTCCGTTATGAGCTACCGCAATAGGCAGCGGCCATTGCAGAACGATGTTCGACAATCCGGTGACGAACTGGATCAGCACCACCAGCAAAACGCCGTTCGCCGGACGTCGCAGCGACTCGAAGCGGCGCAATTGAAGCGCGAACCACACGAGGTAGCCGACGACCACGAGCGCGAAGGTGCGGTGCGTCCAGTGAATCGCTACCAGTGCATCTTGCGTGATCATGTCGCCGCTGCTTGTCATGCCGAGCGCACGCCAAAGGTGAAAACCGTGCGAGAAGTCCATCGGCGGAACCCATTGGCCGTTGCAGGTGGGGAAATCCGTACACGCGAGCACCGCGTAGTTCGTGCTGACCCAGCCGCCCAACGCGATCTGCACAATCAACAGCACGAGACCCGCGACCGCCGCGACGCGCCAACGCGCGGCTTCCGGCTCATACGCGGGCAATGGCGTCTGGCGCGCGGCGAGCCAGCCGAGCGTGCCCAGCAGCGCGAGACCGAGCAGCAAGTGCGTCGTCACGATGACCGGTTGCAGCTTCATTGTCACCGTCCATGCGCCGAACGCACCTTGCACGAGAATCAGCAGCAGCAGCGAAGTCGGCCACCAGGGCGACACGTGCAGCGGACGCCGCTTGATGCGCGCGATCCATGCAATCACCGTCTGCGCGATGATCAGCACGCCGATCGCCATCGCGAAGTAGCGGTGGATCATTTCGATCCACGCCTTGGTCATGCTGACGGGGCCGGTGGGCATCGCCTGATGCGCGGCGGTGATCGCCGCATGCGCGATAAATGGCGACGACGTGCCATAGCAGCCGGGCCAATCCGGGCAGCCGAGCCCCGAGTCGGTCAGACGCGTGAAGCCGCCGAACATCACGAGGTCGAGCGTGAGGAAAGTGGTGAGCCACACGAGCTTGCGGAATTTGTTGTCGTCGGCCTTGACCCACACATAAGACAGCGGCAACAACGCAATACACAAGCCGATGAGACCCAATTGCAGTACGAACATCTTCTATTACCCTGGTTGCGGCATCAGCCGATGCTCGACCATTTCAGCAGCTTGGTCACGTCGCCCTTGATCTTGCTCGGGTTCGGATCTTTCGGGAAACGCATCATCAGATTGCCGTTCGGATCGACCATATAGATGTGGTCGGTGACCTTGGTGCCGTTCGCGGTCGGCAGCCACGCCGACACCTGCGCCGGATCGGCAAGCAGCATGTTGGTGTCGGGATAAGCCTTTTGTATCACGTCCGCCACGTTGCCCGCACCTGTCCGCAGCCACACTTCTACGACGCGCTCGCGTTCCGGGCCCTGTGCCGCGCGGATTTGCCGCATGAAGTAGAGCTTCGTCACGCATGCTTTGTCGCAGGCGGTGTCGTCGACGGAGATCAGCAGCCAGTGGCCACGCAAGGTGTCGAGTTTGAGCGGTTTGCCGTCTTCGCCGGTGACGACGAGCGACTCGGGAATCGGCCGCTGCGGTTCGACGAGCGCGCCGTAACTGGTGCTGCCGCCGCTCGGCTTCACCACGTAGTACATGAAATAGGACACGGCAATGGGGGCCGCGCAGACGATCGCGAGCAGCAGCAGGATCCAGCGGCCGCGCTCCCAGGAGCCCTTGCCGTTGGGCTGACCGGGCATCGGCTTGGCGGCGGTCGGTTTGCGGGCTTGCTGCGAACGGGGAGATGGCGTCGACACTACATAACCTCTTTCAATAATTTGTGCGGCTCGCCCAGGTCGTGGAGAGCCGCGCCGGGCACGCGCCGCATCACACGATGGGCGCCTGCTGTTTTCTGGCCGCGCGGCGCGCGGCGTACAGGCCGAAGGCCAAAGCCGCGACCGCCATGCCCCACCACTGGAACATGTAGCCGTAATTGCGCTCGACGCCGTTGGTTGGAGCCGGCCAGTCGCGCACGAGTTTGTCGCCGTCGTCGTTCAATTGCTGGATCACGAACGATTGCAAGGGCAGTCCGGTCTCGGCGGCATACGCGGCGACGTCGAGATTCTGGCGAATCGCCTGATGCGCGGCCGATCCGCCCTGCCCCAGTTCAAACGCACGCGAAGCATCCGCACGCGCAATTCCTTCTATCTCGATTTCGCCCTGGGGCGTAGTGTACGGCGCGATCGTCTCGCGATTATTGATGTTACGCGGCAACCAGCCCCGATTGACGAGCACATAACCGCCGCCGGCGAGTTTAAAAGGCATCACCACGTAAAAACCCGGCTGGTCGTTATACGGACGATTATCGAGGTACACGACCTTGTCAGCGACAAACGTGCCGCGCGCTTTCACGCGATGGAATTCGATGTCCTTCAATGCGACCGGCGCGCTGGTGACCGGTTGCGCGGGCGCGTTCTCGAACTGCGTGATGCGTGCCTCGAGTGCTTCTTTCTGATGCGCGCGGTCGCGCTGCCAGAAGCCGAGCCGCAAGGTCACCGCGACCACGAGCAGGATCAGCAACGCGGGAACGAGCCGGATCTTCATCGACGACACTCCAGGTGCGGCTTGAACGGGCGGGCGAACGTGGGGCAAACGCCGGCGCGCGGTGAGATAATGATCACCTTGCCTTCGTGCTCTTCCGTTTCAGCAGCTTCCATGCACATTCTCGTTCCCATCGCCTTCGTCCTGATCATCGCCAGCATGGTGTCGGCGCTGTACTTCATGATGCATGACAAGGGCAAAACCAAGCGGATGGTCTGGTCGCTCGCCACGCGAGTCGGACTTTCGATCTCGCTGTTCCTCTTCATCCTCTTTGCGTACTGGATGGGCTGGATTCACTCAACCGGCATTCCGTACGGGCGCTGAGCCTCGCTTCACCATCACTGCGCTATAAACAAAACGCCGCCCTGACGGGGTCGAGGGCGGCGCTTCATCAATCCTGCTCACTACGCGTGCGCGGTGTTCCGATGGACGCTGCGCGACGGCCCCCGCGCGCTCCGGTATAACCGGCCGCGGCGCGGGCCAATCAGTCTTACAGCCAGTACACGACGACGTAGAGTCCGAGCCAGACGACGTCCACAAAGTGCCAGTACCAGGCCGCGCCTTCGAACGCAAAGTGGTGTTCCGCAGTGAAGTGGCCGCGAATCATTCGCACCAGCACCACCGCGAGCATCGTGCCGCCGAGGAACACGTGAAAACCGTGGAAGCCCGTCAGGAGGAAGAACGTAGAGCCGTACACGCCCGAAGCCAGCGTCAGGTTCAGTTCGTTATACGCGTGGAAATATTCGAAGCCCTGCAAGAACAGGAAGCACACGCCCAGCACGAGCGTAGCTGCCAGCCAGATGATGGCCTTCTTACGATGATCTTCACGCAGTGCGTGGTGCGAGACCGTCAAGGTGGCGCCCGACGAAAGCAGCAGCGCCGTGTTGATGGTCGGCACCGGCCATGGCGTCATGGACTTGAAGGTCGACACGAGCGACGCGGGACCGTTGTTGGGCCACACCGCCGAGAAATCCGGCCAGATCAGCTTGTAATCAAGACTCGCCAGTTCGTGCAGCGCGATTGCGCGTGCGTAGAAGAGCGCGCCGAAGAAAGCGCCGAAGAACATCACTTCAGAGAAGATGAACCAGCTCATGCTCCAGCGGTATGACTTGTCGACATTCTTGCCGTACATGCCGCCTTCGGATTCGGCAATCGCGTCGCCAAACCAGTGCCACAACGTAAAGAGCAGCCACAACAGGCCGACGACAACGCCGATCGGCGCCCAGTCATGTTCGTTGATCCACGCCGCAAGCGATCCGAGCATGACCAGCAACCCAGCGGCGGCGCTGATCGGGTGCCGCGACGGATGCGGTACGAAATAGTACGGGCTCTCGTTTTGACCGCTCATTCTTGATTCTCCACTTCAGTCCAGTTGTTCCGGAAGCTCCGGCTGCATCTTCGGCGGCGCGTGTGTACCGCACCGCTTCACTCTAATTCGTGGGCGCTGCTACGCCCGTACCACATGCATGCGCAATGTCAGCCCACCACCGCGCGTACCACCAGAATCAGCACGCCGATGAAAATCGCCGTGCTGATCAACGCCGCGATAATGATGTGCACCGGGTTCAGTTGCGTTGCGTCGGCTTCAAGATCGCGCCGCTTGCGCACGCCGAAAAACGACCAGAACACCGCCTTCATCGACTGGCCGAAACTGCTTTTGCGCGGGCCGCCGCTGTTATCGCTCATTGTTGTCTTCCTTCGCCGGCGGCATGAGCCGTCAGGCGGGATTGGCAGCAGTTGCCGCCGTCTCGGCCGGAAGCGCCGCGCTTCCGACCTTCGCCGTTGCCGGCGTGTTCAACTCGAAAAACGTGTACGACAACGTGATCGTTTTCACGTCCTTCGGCAACTTCGGATCGACGACGAACACAACCGGCATCCGCTTCGTCTGATTCGCCGTCAACGTCTGCTGCGTAAAACAGAAGCACTCGATCTTCTTGAAGTACTCAGTTGCCTGCTTTGGCGCGTAGCTCGGAATGGCTTGCGCCTGGATCGTGCGCGCCTGTTCGTTGCTCACCTCGTACATCACTGTTGTCACTTCGCCCGGATGCACGTCCATGCTGCGCTGTTCCGGCTTGAAACCGAGCGGGCCGCGCGCGTTCGCATCGAATTCGATCGAAACCGTCCGGCTCATGTCGACCTGCGTATTCTTCGCCTCGCGCACCGTTGCATCGCGCTGCACCAGGTTGTTGATGCCGGTGATCTGACAGATCGCGCGGTACATCGGCACGAGCGCAAAACCAAAACCGAACATCATCAACGCGACGACGAACAGCTTGACCAGCATCGAACGGTTGAAAGAGCGATCGGCCTGAGCCGGCGGTTGCGTCGACATCTCAATCCTCAACAAACCTGCAAACTACACCTGGACCGGTTCCGTCAGGAAAACCAACCCTGATTGATGATGACGCTCGCGAAAAATACCGCTGCGATTGCGAGCAGCACAAGACCGATCCGTCTGTTGCTCGCCCGAATCTGCTCCGGCGTACGTCTTTCCTGTGAATTGCGCGTCATGCTCGAGTTTCTGGATACCTGGTTACTGCCATTGCCGCGCTTTCGCCGCCGTCCGGTCCGGGCGACGATGCAATCGCGCCGCCACCGAACCGGCTACTTCGCTAAACGACGATTACTCGACGGTCGGCGGGTTTTCGAACGTGTGGAACGGAGCCGGGCTCGGCACGGTCCACTCGAGGCCCGTTGCGCCGTCCCACGGCTTGTCGCCCGCTTTCTCGTGGTCGCCGCCGCCGCGATACGCAGGCAACGCCACCGCGAACAGGAAGTACACCTGCGCGAGACCGAAGCCGAACGCGCCGATCGAAATCACCTGATTCCAGTCGGTGAATTGAGCCGGATAGTCGGCGTAGCGACGCGGCATGCCTGCGAGACCGACGAAGTGCATCGGCAGGAACGCGAGGTTGAAGAAGAACATCGACGCCCAGAAGTGAATCTTGCCGCGCGTTTCGTTGTACATCCAGCCGGTCCACTTCGGCGCCCAGTAGTACCAGCCCGAGAACAACGCGAAGAGCGACCCCGCCACCAGCACGTAGTGGAAGTGTGCGACCACGAAGTACGTACCGTGATACTGGATGTCGAGCGGCGCCATGGCGAGCATCAGGCCCGACAGGCCGCCGAACGTGAACACCAGCAGGAAGCCGACCGCGAACAGCATGGGCGTTTCGAAGGACAGCGAACCGCGCCACATCGTAGCGACCCAGTTGAACACCTTCACGCCAGTCGGCACGGCGATCAGCATGGTCGCGTACATGAAGAACAGCTGGCCCGTTACCGGCATGCCGGTTGCGAACATGTGGTGCGCCCAGACCATGAACGACAGAATCGCGATCGACGACGTTGCGTACACCATCGAGCTATAGCCGAACAGCGGCTTGCGTGAGAACGCCGGAATGACCTGCGACACGATCCCGAACGCCGGCAAGATCATGATGTACACCTCGGGGTGCCCGAAGAACCAGAAGATATGCTGGTACATGACCGGGTCGCCGCCGCCCGCCGCGTTGAAGAACGACGTGCCGAAGTGGCGATCGAACAGCACCATGGTGATCGCGCCAGCCAGAACCGGCATCACGGCGATCAGCAGGTACGCAGTGATCAGCCACGTCCAGACGAACATGGGCATTTTCATCAGCGTGAGGCCGGGCGCGCGCATGTTCAGGATCGTCACGACGATGTTGATCCCGCCCATGATCGACGAAGCGCCCATAAGGTGGACCGCGAAAATCGCGAAGTCCATGCCCGGGCCCATCTGCGTGGACAGTGGCGCGTACAGTGTCCAGCCCGCGGCGGTTGCGCCGCCCGGCGAGAAGAACGAACCGACCAGCAGAACAGCCGCCACCGGCAGAAGCCAGAAGCTGAAGTTGTTCATGCGGGCAAAGGCCATGTCCGATGCGCCGATCTGCAGCGGCACCATCCAGTTCGCGAAGCCGACGAACGCCGGCATGATCGCGCCGAACACCATGATCAGGCCGTGCATGGTGGTCAACTGGTTAAAGAACTCGGGGCGCATGATCTGCAGGCCCGGCTCGAACAATTCGGCACGAATCATCAGCGCCATCACGCCCCCGGAGAGGAACATGGTGAACGAGAAGATCAGGTACAGCGTACCGATGTCCTTGTGGTTGGTTGCGAACAGCCAACGACGCCAGCCATGTGGCGTTTCGTGGGCATGGTCGCCGTGCACGTGCTCGTGGCCCGCGACTACATCGTGTCCGATGCTAGACATGACAATCTCCTAAAGCGAATACTGCGGTGCTGACCGTGACACGTCAGGCAGCCGGGCTGATCTGAACACGCCGGGCTTCTTTCGCGTCGCTGCCGCCCGTGATCGTTTCCGGCTTCTTCAAAATAATATGGTCTTCGGCGATGCCGGCTGCTTTCACCGCGTCGCGCACGGCTTCCGCACGGCTCTTTGCGAGCTTCGCGTTCGTGTCCGCGGAACCGCTTGCGTCGGTGAAGCCAGACAGCGTGAACTTCGCGTCCGGATGCGCCTTCGCGTAAGCCGCGGCTGCTTCGACCGCCGCTTTCGCGTCGGCGGGCAGCGTGCTCTTGCCGGTATCGAAGTAGACGCTCGCCGGCAATGCTGCTTGCGATGCCGCCGCGCTTTCCGAACCCGCGGACGCTGCCTGCGCGCCCGATGCATCCGAAGCCGCAGCACCCGACGCCGCTTCCGCGCCGCTCGCCGCCGCGCCTGCGTCGGCCAGATGGTTGCCGCCTTCCGGCAGTTTGCCGTTACGGGCGTCTGCAACCTGCTTCGGCTGGAGAATGTCGCCGGTGTGGTTGCCCCACGAATTACGTTCGAACGTGACCACCGAGGCAATCTCTACGTCGTTCAGCGTAGGTGCCCACGAAGGCATTGCATTCTTGCCCTTCAACACGATGCTGACGTGCTCTGCAATCGCGCCGTTCGCAACCTTGCTGCCGTCGAGCGCCGGGAATGCGCCCGCGCCCTTGCCGGTAGGCTGATGGCAGACCGCGCAGTTCGCTGCATAGACCTTGCCGCCGCGTTCCATCAACTCGGCCATCGTATAAGTCTTGTTCGGATCGTCCTGACCCGCCGCCATTTTCTTCTTCTGCGTGTCGACCCACTTCGCGTAGTCGTCGGTGGAGAGCACTTCGACCACCACCGGCATGAACGCGTGTTCCTTGCCGCAGAGTTCGGTACAGAAGCCGCGGAAGGTACCGACCTTGTCAGCCTTGAACCACGTGTCGCGCACGAAACCAGGAATCGCGTCCTGCTTCACGCCGAAGGCCGGCACGTACCAGGAGTGGACCACGTCGTTGGCGGTGGTGATGATGCGGATTTTCTTGCCGACCGGCACGACCAGCGGATTGTCGACTTCTTGCAGATACGTAGTGGAAATCGGCTGACGGCCGTCGGTTTCGGCACGCGGCGTGGCCAGCGTGGAGAGGAAGTTGATGCCCTCGCCCGGACCCTTCACGTAGTCGTAACCCCACTTCCACTGGTAGCCCGTGACCTTGATGGTGACGTCGGCGTTGGTCGTGTCCTTCATTGCGACAACCGTCTTGGTGGCCGGCAACGCCATCAGCACGACGATGACGAACGGCACGATCGTCCAGATGATTTCGACGGTGGTGCTTTCGTGGAAATTCGAAGCCTTGTGGCCTTTCGATTTGCGGTGGGCAAAGATCGAATAGAACATCACAGCGAACACGCCGATGAAAATCACCGTGCAAAGAATCAGCATGAACGTGTGGAGGCTGTAGAGCTCCTCAGCGATTTTAGTCGCAGGCGGCTGGAGATTGATCTCGTTGACGGCAGGGCCGCCCGGAACATCGCCCACTGCCAGGGCGGCACCGGCGAAAAGCAGTCCGCTCATCGCCAGCACGCCCATGAGCGCTCGCTTGATTGTTTTCATAGCTTCCTTACCCAAAATTTCCATTCAAACCCTCGACCCCGCTGACCCCGTGACGGGCTGCCCGCGCTCCCCGTGAACGCCGCATGACCGGATGCGCCTAACAACGCGCGAGCCAGATACGCAACTCGCGGGCGAACTGCGCGCGCCGGTGCTGCGCGAGATGCTGCCCGATCATGATCGTCTCGCCGCGCGAGACCAGCTTGATCTGATCACGCGGTGTTGCGCCAGCCTCGATCCGCACCCAGCGCGGATTGAACTCGAACTGCGTGACCTGCTCGGCGCTCACCTGTTCGATTACAAGCCGGTTCTGAAACAACCGGATGCGTTCGTAATCGACAGCGTGGCGCGCATACATGGCAAACGCGACGCCCACCGCCAGCAATTCGATACCGGTGAACGGCAACACCAGCCAGGCGCCGACCAGAACCAGCATGAAAGCAATTGCCAACGAGAACAACGCGAGCGACACATAGAAACACACGAACTGCCGCGGCGACATGGAGCAGTTGCGTTTCATGGTCCAGTCCTTCAGGACCGGTTCTGAATCCGCCAGCAGATCTGATGCATCCATCGCTGCCTCCCGCCGAACGTCAACAACGCGCCACCAACGGCCGCCTGCAATGCCCGACAGTGACCTCAACCCGCGACCTCATATTCCGGCCGCCCAACCGCCACCGCGCCAACTCGTGTTGCAGCCCGTGCCTCGGGCCTGCCGCCCCAAATGTGGGAACTCCGGGCGACAAACTGACGCATTATAGGCGCGATCCATAGCATCCACAAGCAAGCCCCGACCGCCTCACAAGCCAGGCGCGACAAGCCTCCGCGCCGTTTTGCCGCACCTTTTGCACGTCTTTGAAAGCGGTAATTTCAGACATAACAGATGTCCTCTTTATCTCTTTAGCGATTCCTCGACGAGCCTCGCCCAATGTCCTCTATTCGCACGATGCCGTGTCCTTCCGCCGTCGTGCGCGGCACCGCTTTCCATGCGTGTCCGTAGATCACCTCGAAGGTCAGCGCGATCGTTCCGTCGCCGCGCCGGCGCGCTTCGAGCGCTGCCAGCAACGCTCTGTGCAACCGCCGTGCCGCCGCGCCCGACGACTCTTCGCGCTCGAACGGATACGCGCCCCAACGGCGTACGTCCGCGAGCAGCGACTCGGGCGACTTATAGGTGATTGTGATGGTTTCCTGATCCATCACGGGAATTTCGAAACCGCTTTCGACCAGCATGTCGCCAAGGTCATGCATGTCGACAAAGTCAATCACATGCTTGCGCGAGCCGACACCGTGCGCCGCTTCCACTTCGGCGTATGCGCCGCGCAACTCTTTCAGGGTGTCGGGTCCGAGGGTACTGAACATCAGCAGCCCATTCACCTTGAGCACGCGCTGCCACTCAGGGAATACGAGGTCCGGGCGCGAGTGCCAGTGAAGTGCGAGATTGGACCAGATGAATTCGAAGGCGCCAGCCGCGAAAGGCAGCGCGGAAAAGTCCGCCTGCGCGAAGCCCGGACCGCGTGCGCCAAGCGCCTTGCCCAGCGTGGCCGGCAAGAAGCGCCGCCAGCTCGTATCGCCGGAATCGTGGCGCAGCGCGCGTGTGAGCATGCCGTGCGACAGGTCCGAGCCGAACACCGGCGCTTCCGGAAAGCGCTCACGCAATGCAGGAATGTCTTCGCCTGCACCGCAACCGGCATCCAGCACGCTTGCCGGCGCGACCTTGATGTAATCGAGACGCTCGCGCATGCGCTGCGCGATCTCGCGCGGCAGGAAGGCGACGTCGTCGAAAGTCGTTGCACGGCGGTCGAAAATCCGCCTGAGGCGCTGGGAATCGTAGGCCGGACGGCCTGATTGAGCGGAAGTTGGGGACATGGGTGTCGTACTGGCGTAGAGCCCGAAGTATACTCGTTCGCTTCCTCCGCTTCAGTGCGAAAGGCCTTTGCGGCCGCCAGTGCATGACATTCCGAGCATATTTTCCGTCGTCAGCCAGTCCGTTCACGCGATTCGCGCGCGGCGTGCGTTCGGCGTGGCCGCGTGCAATGCACGCGATCTTGCCTAACGCCTGCGCTCTGTGCGGCAATTTGTCGCACAGCACGCTGTGCCCCTTTTGCGACGAATCCTATTGGAATGAGAGTGCGTTGCGTTGCTGTGTCTGCGCCGTGCCGCTGACTTTCGCGCGAAGGGAACAACACGCGTCTTATCGCTGTGCGGATTGCGTCGTCGAAAAACCGCCGTTCGACGCAACGTTCGCGCTCGCCGACTATCGCGCGCCGCTCGACGCGCTCGCAGTCGGCCTGAAGTTTCGCGCCCAGTTGATGCTGGCGCGCGAATTCTCGCGGCGGCTTGCCCGTCTCGCGCAAGATGCCTGGCAAGAGCCGTCTGACTGCCCCGATGTTATCGCTCCGGTACCGCTCGCAGACCGGCGTCTCAGAGAACGCGGCTATAACCAGGCATGGCAGATTGCCAGAGCGCTGGCTCGCTCGCTGAAGGTGCCGGCCGACCCGACTCTGGTGCGCCGCGTGGTCGACACCGCGCCGCAGTCGCGGCTCGATCTCGACGCGCGCCGCCTCAACGTGGGCCGCGCATTCCAGCTTGCTGGCAGAGTCGAAGGACTGCACGTAGGCATTGTCGACGATGTAATGACGACCGGCGCAACGCTCGAAGCGCTCGCCCGCATGCTGAAGGCAGCCGGTGCGCGGCGCGTCACGAACTTCGTCGCACTGCGCACACCGAAAAACTAGTTTCTACCTGATCACTCTATGTTCAACGTCGTTCTTGTCGAACCGGAAATTCCGCCCAATACCGGCAACGTCATCCGCTTATGCGCCAACACGGGTGCGCGGCTGCATCTGATCGAGCCGCTCGGCTTTCCGCTCGACGACGCCAAGCTGCGCCGCGCCGGCCTCGACTATCACGAGTACGCGCAAATGAACGTGCATGCCGACTGGGCCGCCTTCATAGCGAAAGAGTCGCCGGACCCGTTGCGCACGTTCGCGTTCACCACGCGCGGCTCGGGCCGCTTTCACGAGCACGCGTTCCAATCGGGCGACTGGTTCGTGTTCGGCGCGGAAACGCGAGGCTTGCCCGACTCGGTGCTCGAACAGTTTCCGAACGAACAGCGCGTGCGCCTGCCGATGCGTCCCGGCAACCGCAGCCTGAACCTGTCGAATACCGTCGCGATCGTGGTGTTCGAAGCGTGGCGTCAAACAGGTTTCGACGGCGGCGCCTGACGGCGCTGCAACTCCGCCTGATAACGCTCGAACATCGCGTGATCGAAGCAGGCGAAGATCACCTGCTCGAGTTGCGGCATGCGAGGTAGATTTTCGATTACCGTTTGGACCGCGATACGAACTGCTTCATCGGCAGGAAAACGGTAGATGCCGCAACTGATCGCGGGGAATGCAATGCTCGCGCAGTTCGCCTCGCGCGCCACCTCGAGCGAACGCTGATAACAGGAAGCCAGCAGATCGGCCTCGCCATGCGTGCCGCCGCGCCAGACCGGGCCCACCGCGTGAATCACATAGCGCGCCGGCAGATGGTAGCCGCGCGTGAGCTTCGCGTCGCCTGTCGCGCAGCCGCCAAGCGCTTCGCATTCGCCCAGCAATTCCTTGCCTGCAGCGCGATGAATCGCGCCGTCCACACCGCCGCCGCCGAGCAAGGAGGTATTGGCTGCGTTGACAATGGCGTCGACGTCGAGAGTCGTGATGTCGGCCACGCGTGCCTCCAGCGTGCAACCACCTATATTGAGCATATGAGCCTCGCTGATCCGTAGCGTCGATAGACGATGGACAGCGAGTGAAGACAGCCGTTCAGCGTTGTTACACGCCGAACGGCTGACGATAGCGCACCCGGAAACGCGGGCGGCCTATTCGGCCTTCGAATCGCGCCGCAGCAGGGCGCTGACGGCGTCGCGCGGCGCAACGCCGTCGAACAGCACGGCACAGACCGCCTGGGTGATCGGCATGTCGATTGCATGAGCACGCGCGATCGCGAGAACCGCTTGCGCGCAACGCACGCCTTCGGCCACATGGCCCAAGCCGCCGAGAATATCGGCAAGCGAACGGCCTCCGGCAAGCTGCACGCCGACCGTGCGGTTGCGCGACAGATCGCCGGTCGCGGTGAGAATCAGATCGCCGAGCCCTGTCAAACCGGTGAACGTCTCCGCGCGACCGCCGAGCGTCACGCCAAGACGCGACATTTCTGCGAGTCCGCGCGTGATCAGCGCTGCGCGCGCGTTCAGACCGAGACCCAGACCGTCGGCGATTCCTGTTGCAATCGCCAGCACGTTCTTCACCGCGCCGCCCACTTCTACGCCGACGATGTCGTCGCCCGTATAAATGCGCATCGCGCCGTGATGAAACGCCGCAACCGTACGCTCGCGACAGACCGCCGAAGCACTCGCGATGGTCAACGCAACCGGCAAGCCCTGGCCGACTTCACGCGCGAAACTCGGCCCCGACAACACACCATTGCTGCCGTGCGAGGGCAGTTCGGCCGCGACCACCTGATGCGGCAACAACTGCGACTCCGCTTCGAAACCTTTGCACAGCCACACGATATGCACGGGCACTTTGCCCGCATCGCGCATCGACTGGAACAGGGTGCGCAGTCCGGCCACGGGCGTGGCCACGACGCATAGCGCGTCGTCGGCGAGCGCGTGGTCGAGCGCTGCGTTCAGGTCCGCTTCGTAGCGAAGCGCCGACGGCAAGGCAACGCCCGCCAGATAGCGGGCGTTTTCGTGCGAAGCGGAGAGATCTGCGACCAGCGCGGGCTCGCGCGCCCACAACAGCGTGTCGTGCCTGACGGCCAGATGGCCGGCGAGGGCCGTGCCCCATGCGCCGGCTCCGAGGACAGCAACCTTCATAGCCGGCACTGCCTGCGACACTTAATGCGTGACGCCGTTTTGCGCTGCGCCGTCCTGGCCGCCCATCTGCGCGAGGCGTTGCTCATAGAGCGCCTGGAAGTTGATTTCGGCGAGGTGAATCGGCGGGAAGCCGGCGCGCGTGATGGCGTCGGCGATGTTCGAGCGCAGGTATGGGAACAGGATGGTCGGGCACGCAATGCCGACGAGCGGATCGACCTGTTCAGCCGGAATGTTGCGAATGTCGAAAATGCCCGCTTGCTTGGCTTCGATCAGGAACGCGACCTTGTCCGACACCTTGGCCGTCACGGTGCCCGTCACCAGAATTTCGAACACGGTGTCGGCGAGGCGCTCGGCCTTCACGTCGACTTCCACTTCCACCGACGGCATTTCCTGCTCGAGGAAAATGGCCGGCGAATTCGGCTGCTCGAGCGACATGTCCTTCAGATAAATGCGCTGGATGTTGAAGAACGGCTGGTTGTTCTCGTCGGACATGATTGAGTGATTCCCTGATAGATATGCGTAGCGGCGGCCCATGAAGTCACGGGTCGCCAGATAGTTGCGGCGCGCCGCCTGCCCTCGCGGGGCGACGATGCGCCGGCTTGTATTTCACCCGCCGCTTCCCGCGCCCAACGGCGCGAGAACTCAGGCGGCTGCCAGCAGAGGCGTCAGACCGCCCGCGCGATCGAGCGCGGAGAGATCGTCATACCCGCCGACGTGCGTCTCGCCGATGAACACCTGCGGCACCGTGCGACGACCGGTCCGGGTCATCATCTCCTCACGACGGGCCGGGTCCTTGTCGATCAGTACTTTTTCGATATTCTCGACGCCGCGCGACTTTAAAAGACGTTCGGCCATCTGGCAATACGGGCACACCTGCGTGCTGTACATGATCACTTTGTTCACTTGGCTACTCCTTGTTTCACAACCGGCATGCCGGCTTTCTGCCAGGCGTCGACGCCGCCTTCCAGAACGTGGACTTCCGCATATCCCGCATCCTGCACGATACGCGCCGCCTTGTTCGACTGCTGGCCGGTCTGACAAACCAGCAGCACGGGGTTGTTCTTATTCTTCACCAGTTGCGCGACCTTTGCTTGCAACTCGGCGAATTCCAGGTGCCGAGCCGCGGGCAAATGCCCTTTGGCGAAGTCAGCCGGCGGACGCAGATCGATGACCGCCGCATTGCGCCGATTGATCAACTGCGTGGCTTCGGCGGCCGACAGGCCACCACGGCCGCGCCGGCTGATGGTCGGCCACAGCAGCAACCCACCGGAGATGAGGACGATCGCAATGAGGACAAGGTTTGTGTAATCAGTGAAAAACTTCACGGAAGATCCGCCGAAAAAGAGAGAAATCGGAAAGGGCAATCCGGGCATTATAAAATAAGCGTCTGACGCGATGGCGGCGCTCCTCTACGTGCGCCGGGCAGCGCTTACCGCTTCCTTACTACCGACCGGTAATCTTATGTACAAACTCGTTCTCATCCGCCACGGCGAATCGACGTGGAACAAGGAAAACCGCTTCACGGGCTGGGTAGACGTCGACCTCACCGAACAGGGCAACCGCGAAGCGCAGCAAGCGGGCGTGCTGCTGAAGGAATCCGGCTATTCGTTCGACATCGCTTATACGTCCGTGCTCAAACGCGCTGTCCGCACGCTGTGGCATGTGCAGGATCAGATGGATCAGATGTACATACCCGTCGTGCATTCGTGGCGTCTGAACGAGCGTCACTACGGCGCGCTGTCGGGTCTGAACAAGGCCGAAACCGCAGCGAAATTCGGCGACGAACAGGTGCTGGTCTGGCGCCGCAGCTACGACACGCCGCCGCCTGCGCTCGAACCGACAGACGAGCGCGCGCCGTACAACGACCCGCGCTACGCCAAGGTGCCGCGCGAACAGCTGCCGCTCACCGAGTGCCTGAAGGACACGGTGGCGCGCGTGCTGCCGCTGTGGAACGAGTCGATTGCGCCGGCCATCAAGTCGGGCCGCAAGGTGGTGATCGCGGCGCACGGCAACTCGATCCGCGCATTGGTGAAGTACCTCGACAACATCTCGGACGAGGACATCGTCGGGCTCAATATTCCGAACGGCGTGCCGCTCGTCTATGAACTGGACGAGAACCTGAAGCCGCTGAAGCACTACTATCTGGGAGACCAGGAAGCGATCGCGAAGGCGCAGGCCGCAGTCGCGAAGCAAGGCAAGGCGGGCTGATTCCGCTGCGCCGAAAATCGCAGCGTAAGGGCAACCTAGCTGACTTTCGCCGCGTCGCAGCGCTTCTTTGTTAAAGATCGTTGCGGCGACGGTGACCGCAAGCGCCGCGGCGCGCCACAAACGGACCACGCCGACCGGCAAGACGTACCGGTCAGCGCGGTCCGCTTTCCTCGATCGCGGCCATTCTCATCGCGATCCACTTCCACTGTTACCGCACATTACTTCGACGTCGCGCGCGCGTTGCGCCGAACCCGGCACGCTTCGCGCTGTCGAATCACGATTGCCTGCGCCGCGCCCTGAGTTGGCGGGTGTGCAGTTATACTTGTCCGTCCCCATCTCTATCGACGCTGCCACGCGCTTCCGACCGCAACAGACTCTATGCGAAAGAACCTGAAAAATATCGGCCTGATCGCCGCGGGCCTTGCTACCGGTGTATTCGCCACTTTGCAACTTTCGGCCTCGGCCCAGCAGCCCGCCAGCGCCGCCGCCACTCCGTTGCCGCTGGACCAGCTCAGGCTGTTTGCCGAAGTGTTCGGGCAGATCAAGCACGAGTACGTCGAACCTGTCGACGATAAAAAGCTTCTCACCGCCGCAATCAAAGGCATGGTGTCGAGCCTCGACCCGCATTCGTCCTACCTCGACAAGACCGATTACGAGGAACTGCAGGAGCAGACCAAAGGTCGCTTCGCGGGCCTTGGCATTGAAATTTCGTCGGAAGACGGCCTGATCAAGGTGATCTCGCCGATCGAAGACACGCCCGCGTTCCGCGCCGGAATTCGTCCGGGCGACCTGATCACGCGCATCAACGACAAGCCGGTACGCGGCATGACGCTCGACCAGGCGGTCAAGCAGATGCGCGGCGAGCCGGGCACCAAGGTCACGCTCACGATCTTCCGCAAGACCGACGACCGCACTTTCCCGCTCACGGTGACGCGAGCGCTCATCAAGGTGCAGTCGGTCAAGATGAAGATCCTCGCGCCGGGCTACGCGTATGTGCGTATCACCAGCTTCCAGGAACGCACCACGCCGGACCTCGCCGCGAAGCTGCAGGACATCGCGCGTCAGCAGCCGAATCTGAAGGGTCTCGTGCTCGACCTGCGCAACAACGGCGGCGGTCTGCTGCAAAGCGCGGTCGGCGTAGCCGGCGCGTTCCTGCCGCCGAACTCGGTCGTCGTGTCCACCAACGGGCAGATTCCGGATTCGAAGCAGGTCTATCGCGACACTTACGACAACTACCGTCTGCAGTCCTTTGACTCCGACCCGCTGAAAGACGAAGCGCCGATCTTCAAGACCGTGCCCATGATCGTGCTGACCAACGCCTACTCGGCGTCGGCATCGGAGATCGTCGCGGGTGCGCTGCAGGATCAGCATCGTGCGTTGATCGTCGGCAAGACGACCTTCGGCAAGGGCTCGGTGCAGACCGTGCGACCCATGACCGCCGACACGGCGCTGCGCCTGACCACGGCGTATTACTACACGCCGAGCGGCCGTTCTATCCAGAACAAGGGCATCCGTCCTGACATCGCGGTCGATCAGTACGCGGAAGGCGATCCGGACGACGCGCTCGTCACGCGCGAAGTCGACTACTCGAATCACCTTGCCAACACGCAAGACCCGAACGAGAAGAAGGAAGCCGAGAAGCGCGAGCAGGATCGCATGGACCAGTTGCGTCAGCTCGAAGAGCAGAACGACAAGAAGACGCCGGAACAGCGCCAGAAAGATCGCGAGCGCAAGCCGGTCGAATTCGGTTCCGCCGACGACTTCATGCTGGCCCAAGCCTTGAACAAGCTCGAAGGCAAGCCGGTTCAGGAATCGAAGTCGTTGACCGAGCGCCGTCTCGCGCAGAACAAGCCGGCCACGTCAGCGTCCGCGCCGGTCGCGGTTAAGCCGACGCAACCGGTGCCGGGCGCATCGGGTGCTGCGCCGGCATCCGCACCGGCTACGCAGAGCAAGTAAGCAGCACGACTCACGTGTCTTCGCGGCGCAAGTCGCCGTGAAGACACGCAGCGAAGAAGACACGCTGGCCCCTCATGAATGACGATCAACTCCTTCGCTATTCCCGCCATATTCTCGTCGACGAAATCGGCATCGAGGCGCAACAGCGCTTTATCGATGCGCACGCGATCATTGTCGGCGCGGGTGGACTGGGTTCGCCTGCCGCGATGTATCTCGCGGCGGCCGGCGTCGGACGCTTGACGCTAGTCGATGCCGATACAGTCGATCTCACCAATCTGCAGCGGCAGATCCTGCATGTCAGCGCGTCAGTCGGACGCAAGAAGGTGGAGTCCGGCCGCGACACGCTCGCGCAAATCAATCCCGAAGTGACAGTGAACGCGGTGGCCGAACGCGTTGACGACGCGTGGCTCGATCGTCATGTGCCGGCCGCCACGGTGGTACTCGATTGCACCGACAACTTCGCCACGCGCCACGCGATCAATCGCGCCTGCGTGAAGCATGGCGTACCGCTGGTGTCGGGCGCCGCGTTGCGCTTCGACGGCCAGATCAGCACGTTCGACTTCCGCAACGAAGCATCGCCGTGCTACGCGTGTGTATTCCCCGAAGACCAGCCGTTCGAGGAAGTCGCGTGCTCGACCATGGGCGTGTTTGCGCCGACGGTCGGCATCATTGGCTCAATGCAGGCAGCGGAAGCGCTGAAGATCATCGGCGAAATCGGCACGCCGCTTGTCGGCCGGCTGACCATGCTCGATTCGCTGCGAATGGAGTGGACTACCATGCGCATTGCGCGTCAGCCCGATTGCCCGGTATGCGGACAACCCCACCTGCCTTGAACAGACGAACGAAGCCAAAACGAAAAACGCCGCACATGTGCGGCGTTTTTCATTCAGAGCAGGCGTTGTCGATCAGGCTTGCGCCACGCGCTTAAGCGCAGCTTGCACTTCCTCGGGCTCGAACGAAGCGAGCACATCTGCCACCGGCTTCTCCAACGTTTTTAAATGCGAGCGCAAGACTTCCTGCTTGACCACGAGCAATTGACTCGGATGCATTGAAAACTCGGTGAGGCCCATGCCGAGCAGCAGACGCGTCAGGCTCGGGTCGCCCGCCATCTCTCCGCACACCGACACCGGCACCCCCGCTCGCTTCGCTTCGCGCAACGTGAAGGCGATCAGATGCAGCACCGCCGGATGAAGCGGATCGTACAGATGCGCGACCGAGTTGTCCGCCCGGTCGATAGCCAGCGTGTACTGGATCAGATCGTTGGTGCCGATGGACAGAAAATCCAGCCGCTTGAGAAAGAGCGGCAACGCGATGGCCGCCGCCGGAATCTCGATCATCGCGCCGACCTGCACGTTCGGGTCGTAAGCAATCCCTGCGTCGTCGAGCTGACGCTTGGCTTCGCGGATCAGGTCCAGCGTTTGATCGATCTCCTGCGCATGCGCGAGCATCGGCACCAGAATCTTCACCGTGCCGAACGCCGACGCGCGCAGAATCGCGCGCAATTGCGTGAGGAACATCTGCGGCTCGGACAAGCTCCAGCGAATTGCCCTGAGCCCCAACGCGGGGTTCGCCGCGGTTTCGTAACCGTCGCCGCCGCTCATCGAATCGAGGGGCTTGTCGGCGCCTACGTCGATCGTGCGAATCGTGACCGGCAGACCGTTCATCAACTCGACCGCGCGCCGGTAGGCTTCGAACTGCTCCTCCTCTTCGGGCATGCGGTGCTTGTGATTCATGAACAGGAACTCGGTGCGGAACAGGCCAACACCGGTCGCGCCGGCGTCGACCGCGGCGCGCGCATCTTCCGGCAATTCGATGTTCGCGCACAGTTCGATACGCGTGCCGCACAGCGTTTGCGTCGGCGAAAATTTGAGGCGCTGCAGCTTGCGCTGCTCAAGCGCTTTTTCGCTCTGCCGGTATGAATATTCCTCCAGCACGATCGGCGCCGGATCGACGATCACAATGCCGTGGTCGCCGTCGACGATGATCAGGTCGTCCTGGCGAATCAGCGCGCTCGCGTGCTGCACGCCGACCGCCGCCGGAATGCCCAGGCTGCGCGCGACGATAGCCGTATGAGAAGTACGCCCGCCGAGATCCGTGACGAAACCCTGAAACGTTTGCGTTTTAAACTGCATCATGTCGGCTGGCGCAATGTCGTGCGCGACCACGATCATTTCGTCGCACGCACCGTGCACGCCATTCACCAGCGAGCCCGACGCGCCCGCCAGCGCCTTCAGCACACGCTCCACCACTTGCTCGATGTCGGCTTTGCGCTCGCGCAGATATTCGTCTTCGATATCGTCGAAATGGCGCGAGAGCCGTTCGAGCTGTTCGGTCAGCGCCCATTCCACGTTGTAGCGGCGTGTGCGAATCAGATCGATGGTTTCCTGAACGAGCATTGCGTCGTTCAGGATCATTGAATGTACGTTGATGAAAGCGCCCATTTCGCTGGGCGCGTCCGCGGCGAGATCGGCGCGCAGCGCATCGAGTTCTTCATGCACGCGTTGCTGGGCCGCGCGAAATCGCTCGACCTCGCTCTCGATTTGCGCGGGTTCGATCAGATAGTGGTCTACGTCAAGTGCAGCCGGGGCGATCAGATAGGCTCGCCCGATGGCAATACCGCGTGACACGGGAATTCCATGCAGCGTGAACGACACGCGCACCTCCTCTAGTTGTGTGATGCCGCGGCAAACCGCTGCAGTGCTCTCAGACTCTCGTCGTCATTATAAATTCCACGCCGTCGCGCACGTGCGTGAATGCTGTGTGCAATGCAGCACGAAAGACCGTAGTCGTTGCGCTCCATGCATCATTGCATTCGCCGAAGAGATCCCCGTATTGTCGCGCGCTAAAAAAAACGCCGCGGACAGCCGCGGCGCTTCACTCATCGGTATATCGATTCGCAAGTTCACTGACCTTCGCCAAATTTATCAGCGATCAGTTTCAACAGTGCGTCCATCGCTTCTTTTTCGTCGGGACCTTCTGTTTCGATCAACACCGTGCTGCCGATACCCGCGGCCAGCATCATCACGCCCATAATGCTTTTCGCATTGATACGGCGGCCATTGCGGCTCATCCAGATTTCCGACTGGTAGTTGCCCGCCAGTTGCGTCAACTTGGCCGACGCGCGCGCGTGCAGCCCCAGCTTGTTCACGATAGTCGTTTCCTGTTGCAGCATGTGATGGTCCGAAGCGCTGGTAAGTGTTGTTGTGAAAGTGAATCTGCCAGTCAGTAGTTATGCAGTTGCAATGCGATGCGCTACAGGCCTGCTGGCCCAGCCTTCTGGACGAGTTCCGCGTCGCAAGGCAACGCGGGCAGACAGTCGGCCGAGGCCGCCGACGACTCAGCGGGCGCGGGCGTGGCCGGGCCGATTGCATGAACGCCCTTGGTCGCGCCGGCGAGCGCTTTGTCCACCAGCGTGTCGAGCGGCGTGGCGCGATAACAGACCGCGCGCACGAGCATCGGCAAATTGACGCCGCACAGCACGCGCACGTCCGGCACCGAGGCAAGCCGCCCCGCAATGTTCGCGGGCGTGGCGCCGAACATATCGGTGAGCACGAGTGCGCCGTTCTCTTCTTTCAGACGCGCGATTTCCGACTCGGCGAAAGAAACCATTTGTGCGGGATCGCAATCGGGCGATACGTCGATCACGCCGATGCGAGCCGGCAAGCCACCGTAGATATGCGAAATACAGTCGCGCAACGCGGTGGCGAACGGAGCGTGCGCAATGATCAGAATGCCTGCCATGTCAGCCTTACTGCAAAAAGACGGCCCCAAACGTGGATCGGAACCTGTCCGAAACGCTCGCGCTCTCGGCCGGCCGTGGGCCATGAGAGCCGGGAATGCACCACTTCATGAGCGGAATCACAAGCATGACGCCGTGCCGGCGCACGCTGAATCCGCTCGTTCCAGGTCCGCGATTCGTGCCGATGGCCCGGTGCAAGAGCCTATTGCCAGAAACGGACGCGAAGAGCGGGCATTGTAGCAGGCCCGTTTTGGGGCCTAAGCCAGCGTCCGTTCTGAGCGGACGTGATGCTGATCCTGCCACGTAGTTTGGGGAGCCGCCGCCGACATTCAAGGACGACCGCTCAACCCGCGGCGCGCTCCAGTGCGTCGATGAACATCGCCGCGACGTCGAAGCCCGTCTGATCCATGATCTCGCGAAAGCACGTTGGGCTCGTCACATTGACTTCCGTGAGCCAGTCGCCGATCGCGTCCAGGCCGACGAGCAGCAGACCGCGCGCCGCCAGCACGGGCGCGAGCGTATCGGCGATCTTGCGGTCATGATCGGTCAGCGGACGCGCGACGCCGAGTCCGCCCGCCGCGAGGTTGCCGCGCACCTCGTTGCCTTGCGGAATGCGGGCGAGCGAGTACGGCACGGCTTCGCCGCCAATCAGCAGAATGCGCTTGTCGCCGTCCTTGATTTCGGGGATGAACTTCTGCGCCATCACCGAACGCGTGCCGTCATGGCTCAGCATTTCAATGATCGACCCGAGGTTCATGCCATCGGGCTTCACGCGGAATACGCCCATGCCACCCATGCCGTCGAGCGGCTTCAGAATCACGTCGCCGTGCTGCTCGTGAAAGGCCCGGAGCCGCGCCGGATCGCGTGTTACCAGCGTGGGCGCGACGAATTCCGCAAACTCGCCAATGGCGAGCTTTTCCGAGTGATCCCGGATCGCCTGCGGCTTGTTGAAGATGCGTGCCCCGGCGCGCTCGGCCATTTCGAGCAGCCACGTGGACGTGACGTATTCCATGTCGAAGGGCGGGTCTTTGCGCATGACCACCGCGCTAAAACTCTTGAGCGCGCGCGGCGCGGCGGCTTCCGCCGCGTACCAGATATCGCGATGCAGGTCGGTCACGTCGCCGGTGATCGCAAAGCGCTGCACGTTTGCTTCGACGTCGCCGCCCGTCCACGCCAGATGCTTCGGCTCGCACGTGTACAGCGTATGACCGCGGCGCGCGGCCTCGGCCATCATCGCGTAAGTAGAGTCTTTGTAGATCTTGAACTGCGTAAGCGGATCGGCGATGAAAAGAATGTCCATGAAGGTCCCGTTGCGCCCTGCTGGGCATGGCGTTGATCGTGTAACTGCGCTTGAAATTGCGCGTGAATTTGCGAGTGAAGTCGAGCGCGAATGTCGTCGGTCAAAACGGCGCGGGCGGCATGCGCGCCGTCGCGCCTCATGCAGGCCGCCCTCGCGCGGCCGAGCTTAAACCTGGATCGCTTCCGGATCGGTCTTTTCCAGCTCGACCGATGCGGCGAGCAGCCCGAGCCGCGCCACCACGCCATACATATAGAAGCGGTTCGGCGGCGCCGCGCCGGGCTTGGCGTGCGCATCGGGCAGCGCCGTGTGCTCGAAACCGAGCGGCACGAAGTGCATGCCCGGCGCGTTCAGATTCTGGTCGCGCTCGCGGCTGCCGTGCACACGGTAGAAACCGCCCACCACGTACCGGTCGATCATATAGACGACCGGCTCCGCCACTTCTTCGCCAATGCGCTCGAACGTGTACACCCCTTCCTGCACGATGACGTCGTGCACTTCCAGGCCGTCTTTCGTAGCCGCCATCTTCGCCCGCTCGCGCTTGGTGAGCGCGGCCACTTCCGACGCGTCGTGCACGGTCATCACGCCCATGCCGTAAGTGCCCGCGTCCGATTTGATGACGACATACGGCTTTTCGGAGATGCCGTACTCGCGGTACTTCTTGGCGATCTTTTTCAGTACGCCGTCGATTGCATCGGCCAGCGCTTCCTCGCCGGTGCGCTCCTGGAAATCCACGCCTTCCACATGTGCGAAGTACGGGTTGATCATCCAGGGATCGATCTCGACCATCTTCGCGAACTTCTTCGCCACGTCGTCATAGCACGAGAAGTGCGTCGATTTGCGGCGAACAGCCCAGCCGGCATGCAACGGCGGCAGCAAATACTGCTCATGCAGATTCTCGAGCACCGGCGGAATGCCGCCCGACAGATCGTTGTTCAGCAGGATCGAGCACGGGTCGAAATTTTTCAGCCCAAGGCGACGCTGCGAGCGCTCGAGCGGTTCGAGCACGAGTTTCTGCCCGTCGGACAGCGCAATGGTGACGGGTCCGTTGATGCTTTCGTCGAGCGTGCCGAAACGCACGTTCAAGCCGGCCTGTCGCATGATCGCAGCCAGCCGGGCGACATTCTCCAGATAAAACGCGTTGCGCGTGTGGCGCTCGGGAATCACGAGCAGGTTCTTGGCGTCCGGGCAGATTTTTTCGATCGACGCCATGGCGGCCTGCACGGCAAGCGGCAGCACTTCCTGGGGCAAATTGTTGAAAGCGCCGGGAAACAGATTGGTGTCGACCGGGGCAAGCTTGAAACCTGCGTTGCGCAGATCGACCGAACAATAGAACGGCGGCGTGTGCTCCTGCCACTCGAGGCGGAACCAGCGTTCGATTGCGGGAGTGGCGTCGAGGATCTTCCGCTCAAGATCGAGCAGCGGGCCGTTTAACGCCGTAACTAGGTGCGGAACCATTGATCACTCGCAGACTGGAGAAAAAAGATTGTAGAGCAAATGCTTTGCCCATTTGGGGACGCTTTCTCCATTCGCAAGCTAGCCAGAATGCATTGTCTCTATCGCAATGATAGACAGGAAAAAGAACTGTTAACAAGATAGCGAGCAAGAAAAAAGCCCGCCATGAAGGCGGGCCGAAGCGCTGTGCTTGTTCGTGCTTGTTCCTGATTCATCGAGCCCGGGAGCACGGGCTCGTCAAGCCACTTCCTTATTCGACGTGTTCGCCGTGCAGGCTGACGTCCAGGCCTTCGCGTTCCTGCTCTTCCGTCACGCGGATACCCATCGTCATGTCGATGATCTTCAGCAGGATGAAGCTCACCACACCGCTGTAGATCAGCGTCGTCAGCACGCCCTTGGCTTGCAGCAGCACGCTGCCGTCGAAGCCGCCGATGTCCTTGACCGCGAACACGCCAGTCAGAAGCGCACCCACGATACCGCCGACGCAGTGCACGCCGAACGCGTCGAGCGAGTCGTCGTAACCGAGCTTGTGCTTGAGCCACGTTGCCGACCAGAAGCAGACCACGCCGGCCACGATACCGATCACGAGCGAGCCGAGCGTACCGACGAAGCCCGAAGCCGGCGTGATCGCCACGAGACCAGCCACCGCGCCCGACACGATACCGAGCACCGAAGGCTTACCCTTGGCCGCCCATTCGGCGAACATCCAGGCGAGTGCCGCGGCTGCCGTTGCTACTTGCGTTGCGAACATCGCGAAGCCGGCACGGCCGTCTGCCGCCACTGCCGAACCCGCGTTGAAGCCGAACCAGCCCACCCACAGCATCGCGCCGCCGATCAGCGTCAGCGTGAGGTTGTGCGGAGCCATTGCTTCCTTGCCGTAGCCGACGCGCTTGCCGAGCACCAGGCAGCACACCAGACCCGCGATACCGGCATTGATGTGCACGACCGTGCCGCCCGCGAAGTCGAGGACGCCTGCGCTAGCCAGCCAGCCGGTCGGTTCCCAGACCATGTGCGCGATCGGCGAGTAGACGATGATCGACCACAGCGCCATGAACACCAGCATCGCCGAAAACTTCATACGGTCTGCGAACGCGCCGGTGATCAGCGCCGGGGTGATGATCGCAAACGTCATCTGATAGACGAAGTAGACCGTTTCCGGGATCGTCGGGGCCAGGTGGCTGACGGTCAGCGTCGTGGCCTTGTCGCCCTTGATGTAGTTCATGCCGGCCATGAAGACGCGTGAGAAGCCGCCGATGAACGAGCCGCCCGGCGTGAACGCGAGGCTGTAGCCCACCACCGTCCAGATGATCGTCACGAGGCAGGTGATCGCGAAGCTCTGCATCAGCGTCGCGAGTACGTTCTTCTTGCGGACCATGCCGCCGTAGAAGAGCGCCAGACCCGGGATCGTCATGAACAGCACGAGCGCGGTGGAGGTCAGCATCCAGGCGGTGTCGCCCGAATTGATCTTCGACGAATCGACCGAGAACGGCGCGGTCGGTGCGGCCGGCGCGGCGTCCGATGCCGCGGGTGCTGCGGCGGCGCTCGCTGCGGGTGCAGCCGATGCGTCAGCCGCGGGTGCCGAAGCTGCGGCGGCGGCCGACGCGTCCGGTGCCGGCGCGCTTGCCGTATCGGAAGTAGCGGCCGAGGCGGCTGCGGGAGCGGACGCGTCGTCCGCGAGCGCGGCGCCGACACCGCCCGCGAGAAGCGAACCGGCCATCAGCAGGGACATCAATAGTTTGCGCATCTTTCGTTTCCTCTTGTCGCTTATCTGTGTCGCTATCTTTTGGTGTTACAGAGCGTCCGCGCCGGTCTCACCGGTGCGAATCCGGATCACCTGCTCGATCGGCGTGACGAAGATCTTGCCGTCGCCGATCTTGCCGGTGCGTGCCGCGCGCTCCAGCGCCTCGATCGCCTGATCGACGATGTCGTCCGAGACAGCGGCCTCGATCTTCACCTTCGGCAGGAAATCGACGACGTATTCAGCGCCGCGATACAGCTCCGTATGGCCCTTCTGACGGCCGAACCCCTTGACCTCTGTGACCGTGATGCCCGAGACGCCGATCGCCGACAAGGCTTCGCGCGCCTCATCGAGCTTGAACGGCTTGATGATTGCGGTGATGAGTTTCATGAAATCCCTCGCTTAGTTGCGTAACCCGTTGCGTAACCCGTTTGCGTAACCTGTTTCTGTAACTCGTTGCAGCCCTGCTTCAGTCCGTCTGCGTTCCGTATGCAGAAGCAAGGCTGGCACTCGTAACCGTCCGCGTGGTCTCGTTCCGCTGCCGGAAAATGGTGCCGGCAGTGCGCGCGGGGCAGTAAAAGCAACTCACATGCCATGTTGTGTCAAACTGCGCCCGCGCGGGCTTTGCGAGCGGCTCGGTCGCTCTTGTCCGAATGGCTAATGCACGCCCCGCCCGGTGGCGCGGTGCAGGGATCGTTGCTAGAGTGTCCGCAGGTTCCGAAACAGGAAGCGCGCACCAAAGGGGCTCACGCCGTCGTGAGTTGAAAAGGCCGGCGCACCAACACAGCGCATCGTCAGATGCGAGGCACAGACGTAATGAAACGCTGCACATTTTTTGTGCACCAAGGGGAACACCATGAAACAACCGAACGATGTTTTCAACGACATTCAGGCGCGCATGAGCGAGCTGTTCAAGAATTCGCCGGCCAAAGACGTCGAACGCAATGTGAAAGCCATGCTTTCGCAGGGCTTCTCCAAGCTCGATCTGGTCACGCGTGAGGAATTCGATACCCAGACACAGGTGCTCGTGCGAACGCGCGCGCGTCTCGAAGAACTGGAGCGTCGAGTCGCAGAACTCGAACAGAAACTTCCGGTCACGCAGACTTCCTGACGCTCGCCGTTCTGGCAGCGCAGTAGCTGCATCTAGCTGCACATCACAGGCAAGCGAGCCGTGACGTCATCAGCGTATTAAGGGGATTGGAGCGCGTTAGTCGCGCACCGTCCGACGGGAGAAAACATGTCGCTTGCCGTGGTGCGCAGTCGCGCGCCGGCCTCTGGCCGCGCGCCCGAAGTAACCGTCGAGGTGCACCTCGCGAACGGGTTGCCATCTTTTTCGATCGTCGGACTTCCCGATCTGGAGGTCCGCGAAAGCCGTGAGCGCGTGCGGGCGGCGCTGCAGAACTGCGGCTTCGACTTTCCCGTGCGGCGCATCACCGTCAATCTTGCACCCGCAGACTTGCCCAAAGAATCCGGCCGCTTCGATCTGCCGATCGCGCTGGGCATTCTCGCGGCAAGCGGCCAGATTCCCGTGGAATCGCTGCTTCATCGTGAGTTCGCCGGCGAGTTGTCATTGACGGGCGCGCTGCGTCCCATGCGCGGCGCTTTCGCGATGGCGTGTGGCACCGCGCGCAGCGCGGCAGCGGGCGACACGTCCGCTGAATGCATGGCCACGCGCGCGCCGCCGCACTGCAATCCGCAACTCTATCTGCCTGCCGCAAGCGCAGCCGAGGCTGCGCTCGTACCCGGCGTAGATGTGTATGGCGCGAGCGATCTGCCGTCGCTGTGCGCTCATCTGGCCGACGCGCCCGAAGCGCGCCTCTATCCGGTCGCCGCACCCGACCTCGCACAGTTCACGCCTGCTGCCGTGCCCGACATGGGCGACGTGATCGGCCAGCGTGGCGCGCGCCGAGCGCTCGAAGTCGCCGCGGCCGGCGGACATCACGTGTTGCTCATCGGGCCGCCGGGGGCCGGCAAATCCATGCTCGCCGCTCGCCTGCCGGGTCTGCTTCCACCCATGACCGACGACGAGGCGCTCAGTTCGGCAGCCTTGCTCTCTGCAAGCCGCACGGGGTTCTCGCCCTCGCAATGGCGCCGACGGCCGTTTCGCGCGCCACATCATTCGTCGAGCGCGGCAGCGTTGGTCGGCGGGCGCAACCCTTCGCAGCCAGGTGAGATCACGCTGGCTCACCTGGGCGTGCTTTTTCTCGACGAGTTGAACGTTATGTGTTTCTGGATTGTCTGTCTTTCTAGTTCTTTTCTGCTTGACGGGGTGCGGGGTCTCCTGTGGATAACTTCGACCGCGTGCTGGGACGTCGGGCAGATCGCAGGTCTACGTCGTTATTCCGGTGACGAAAGCTCAGGAAACGCACCTGTGGTAACTATCAGATAGCTACCGTCTCGCGTAGATTTAAATCTGCAATCCATAACGGGTACGATGCAAAATGTAAACTAAGCTGGCTAGGAGCAGACCATGAGTACCAAGGTAACGTTGGCCCGTCATCCCTCGGATCAGCCCGCTGAGCCGTCTTGGCGCATATACGAAAAAGAATCCGAGACGGGTGTGATTTATCTTGAATTACGGGGCGTCAGTGCAGAGCTACAAACCCACGTAGACGGCGGCGCTGACTTGGTGGTGCGCCTACCTGTTAAAACGGCGAGAGAGCTTGGTCTGTGCATTGACGTCTCAGCCGAGCAGTGGAGGTCCGTCCGCGGAAATGATATGACGTCCCCGTTAGATCAGATACGCGGCACAGTCCTTCGTTACGATGATCCTACCGAGCCGGTCTAAGCGCTCTTTGAGCGCACGCCAGATTCTCGCAGTAGCTCTCCGGCATGAGCGACTAGCATCCACGCAAGTAGCGTTCTAGGGGGCGTCGCGGCCCCGCACCAAAGCCGGCACGGGGTCTTGCGACTCACCGTCGCTATCACTCTGCCCGCCTACGACATGCTCTCCCCGTAAATCGAACCGGACGAGCTGGTGAGTTCCATCAGGAAACAGCTTGATGACCAGATCGGCCGACGTATTTGGATCGTGGTAGTAAATCGGCCTGCCGGCTGCAAGATGGGCTTGTGCAGCTGAACCATCATCGTGGGCGAGTCTATCCAAGAACTCCGCTTCAAATGTACGCTCGTCGAGCGAGTCAAGGTTGGCTTTTTCCATGTCGGCGCGGCTTGGCGGCTTATTCAACGAAGACCGAACTCCTCGTCGTTCTCCAAGTTATCAATCTCGTTCAAAAGTTCAGATATTGCTTCGTTCAGGTGCGTACGGGACACGCGATGATCCACTCTACGGATCAGTACTGACAGGCGCGCGAATTTCTCCTGCGCCTCTTCGTCCGACATCGGATCGATACAAAGTCTACGCTTACGCATTTGCACTCTCCAGCAACGCCGACACGGGCACGAAGGAAGGGCTCGGACACCCACGGAGTCGAGGTAGCGGCCTGAATCCATGTCGCTGCGACACGAAGTGTGACCCTGTCGCGCACTCCGCAGCAGCAAATGGGTCGTAAAAGCCGTGGCCAAAATAGGATGATAGCTCGACCATCCTGGCATGCAAAGGCTATCCGCGAAAATCGACTATGAGGGCCATTTGGCCGCGATAGGAGCGGCATTAAGACGCCACCGCATCCAAAAAGGATTTTCTCAGGAGGGTCTTGCTCTGGCTACCGGGATTGACCGTAGCCACATGGGCAAGATCGAGCGCGGAGAGCGGAATTTAACAATCCTAAATTTAATCCGAATCGCGCACGCGTTGGACAGCACGCCCTCTGAGCTGCTGCAGTCCGCTGGAATGTGACGAGTTGACTGGCCGTACCACACTTTTTGCCGATTCCGACAATTTCATAGCGACAGGCAATCGGAAACCGCGGCCCCGCATCGAACTTTCCGTAGTCAACATAGATCCCACGGTTTCCCAGTGCGACGACGCCACCGCGGCGATCAGAGGGTGCGCCGTAATGCGCTGTGTGCGCTAGCGTACACCCACGCATAGCTCCCCTTGATCCGTGCAAGGTATTTTCTAGGCTAGAAGCCGGCCTCGATCCATTTGCTCGGAGATGCGTCTAGCGACGCTGGGAGCGGGCCATGAATCGCATTTTGCGGCAGTGTCTTTGGGCAGCTATCTCGTTTTTATTTTGCACTAGCGCACATGCCCAACTAATTGTCTGCAACCATACAAGCCAGAAAATCTTCGTCGCTATTCACCACAACGACGGTAACGGATGGCATACCCAAGGTTGGTGGGGAATTTTCCCGTCCAGATGTTCGAACGTGGCTGACTCCCTAGATCACCGATTTGCTTACTATTACTTTGCAAAGCGAGATGACGGGACCGAATGGGCCGGATCGACAACCGCCCCCACAGGATGCGTCTCATCTTCAAGGTTTGACATCCAAAACGACGCGTGTAATGGTGCCGACGATAAACCCGTGCGGGTTCGAGAGATAGCCGTCGGAAACTCGACAAAATATATATTGCGACTTTCCAAGCCCGGCGAGACCGTAGACTTCAGCAACGCAGACAGCCGGGAAAAGGCGTGTCAGCTGCTAACTCAAACGCTAAATAAACCGAAAATGCGTAGTGAAAAAATCCGTCTCGCAAGTTACACAGATATCTTCACGCCGCCACAGACAAAGACTGAGTGCACAAACGTTTACGACACCGGCGTGCCTGACTTATCAACATGCAGCACAAGCGTCGATCCATGCGGCAATCATCAAAGCCTGCCTTTCGGCGGCTGGACATGCTTGCCGAGTTCGGTAACGCGATGCACAAATATCAAAGCCTGCAATACGTGGGCAACATACAAGAAACAAATGCAGTGCGATTTGACCTTTCAGCTGAAACTTCCGGATTTTGTGGAGCGACCCGTTTCTGATTTCATTGATAATTCTTTTCAGGTCATCGAAACGGCGCGCAATGAGGTGGCAACCTCAATCCCGCTGGCTTGCGCGCCAGATGCCGTTCAGCAGGGCGTCCCGACGGACGGCAACGTAGCCGCCGCAATGGGGCGGAGGATAGCCGATGAACTAAAAGAGCGTGCCGTTGCAGCTATTCGCCATGAGGCCGAAGAATGGCTCAAAGAGACGGCTATCGAAACGATCGCATCCTCAATCCCGACAGGCGGAATTGGCGGTGCAGCGGCGTTATCTACCCAGCTTGCGTCGTTTATCTATCGCACTCAGAAGGCACTGAAGCCAATCCTTGATGTAGCAAATGACGTGAAGGACTACGCCGAAGACATCGGCTTCGGAACGAGTTGTGGCTGGGACCGAGACTGGCACCGTTTCTAGCGAAAGCAATCCCCAAGGTAACAGTTTATTCGACCTTAACTGCTGCGACTTGATCAACCTGTTCGCAGTATTCTTTCACGACGTCCAAGAAAGCGCTGCATCGATCCGCGTCAGTCCTCGTGAAATCGCGAGTGAGCGTGTAATCTGCTTGAACGCGGATAGCTTTCATTTTTTTCGCAAACTCCGCCACACTCCGAAGGAGCTCGTCTAGTTCTGGTCTTTTACTGTTTTCAGCCAAACGCTTGAACAACTGTGCATGCAGCCCCCCAACCTTCTTATCTTCCTCTTGCAAGGGAGTACAATATTGACTCGCATAATGGTGACACAGATGATACGCAGCATAATAGATACGGCTAGCACCACATCGGAGCGCAATCTCGGGAGCACTGTCCGTCAATAAGCTGCGGCCAAACTCTGTGAAGTCTTCACACGAATTCATGAGGCGACAAGCTGAGTTTCACGGACATTCAGCGACATATTAAGCGGAATTCGCGTCTCTTTAACCAAGGTGCGGGTCAATTTCAAATCGGCCTTCAACGCCGCATCGAATGTAGCATTAACGAAGAAGCAGACTTGGGCAATATGAAAATCCTCTTCTGGATCAGTCACCATCGTCACCTGCACGTCTGTGACGGGAAGGTTTTCTTGGCGCAGAAAGACCTTCGCTCGTTCAACCAAGCTTATCCCTGTTGACGGGTCCACCCCACTCTGCACGAGAGTGCCAACCATCGCCGGATCATGTGCATTGCCGTGGTCCATCCAAGCCGTCGCAAATGACGTGTCGGTCACCGTGTCCGCCCAAGCAATAATTGAAGGGTTGTCCGGAATTATGCTGTTTGCAATTGGGCCAACGGAGTAGACGCTGCCGAGCGAGTCGAAATCCGGCAGGCTCGTCGTCGGCGCGGCGTAACCAGCAATACTGAGCAGAATTGCACTGGTGGCTATGAGCGACTGGATCGACGTTGACTTCATGGCGCGGCAAAAAGGCTTATTTGGTTTTGGACGGCTTCAGACAACACTTCGCCGAGTAGTTGCTTGTTTCGTTGATGCAACGATGTGAACTGTTGTTCTATCTTAGCTGAGAACGCCTCAACGTCGCCTCCTATAAAAAGCGGCTCAAGCTGAAATGATCGTTGTGCGTGATTCAACGCTGCGGTATAGCGTCCGGTCACAGGATCAGCATTCACGTTCACATTTACGTTGACCAAAACCCTAGGCAGCGCCGCATCTGACGTGTCGAAGTACCCGCAATGGTTATGCCACGCCCCTGATTGCCCCATCAGCCTCTGCGGGATGTACTGAGCTGCCGGATTAAACAACAGCGGCGCAATCGGTTCGCCCTCGGCTGCGGCTATGTTCCACTCATCAAGGTATTGCAATCCAATGGTGGAAACACCTATATGAGGAGAAACTTCGAGCACCTGTCGCAAGACAGGCAGCACGGTTCCGACCGCATCGACCCAGCGGTTGTACTGATGACACGCAACGATGACAGCGTTGGGAGCCAGATTCAGCGCCCACTCTGCCGAACCGTCGGGGGCAATGCGATTGAAGCCCAGCCCGACCAAATCGTTGTTCGGCTTGGCTGTCGGGACCGGACCGTTACCGCTCTGGATCATGATAGAAACGGCCCCCCGCTGCTCTACCTTGACCGGCAGGAAGGCCTTCAGCTTCGCGTCACGTTCGTAGACAGAAACAATCTTCTCCAAGTCACTTGGCGCCAAGTGGGAAGCCAATTCACATACGAAAACAACATTCTTTACAGAATGACTTCCCCGGATTGGGAAAACCGTCGGCTTATTCATGTCTTCGAGCAAATTTCATCGTCCTACGTTCCCGGAGCGGCCGGTTGCCGTGCCGGAAAATACCAGCAACAGCACGGCAAGTCAACGCTTAAGATTTCGACACGATTCTCAAAAACTTTAGCTGGAGGACGCTTCTTCAGAAACGCGCCCCTCCAGTATCGCCCCGTCAAAAAGGAGCCGTGCGTGCGCGCCCGCACATATGACGTGCCGCGCTGCGTGGAATGGCGCAGGGTTCGTCAGGTTTTGCACCGAGTCACAAGGCCGGCCTTCCCGTGCGGCATGAGATTCACGTCTGAGCCGCGCTGGGGACTCGCATTATGTGTATAAGTCGGGACGTCATCGGACAGACACCGTCAGATCCGGCGAAGGCTGCTCAACCATGGAGGCGGCGAAAGGCGGCACCCGACCCGGAGCAGCCCCACGCATTACTTTGAAGAACGTCCTTCATATGCTCGGGAGCGGCCACTCTCGCACAGCCGGAACCGCCAAGTTACCTTGCACATGATCGTTCGCCGTATCGCAACCACGACCACTGCTCAAGAATGAGGTCATATATCCAAAAAATCTGACTGCTACACCGGAATGTTCAAGGAGAAATTCCGAAACGCGGTAAGGCACAAGACGAACGCAATTCTCTTGCCCGCGTTACTTCAAACAATTGGTCGACAGGACTCTGAAGCAGACTGCAGCCACCAGAATGAACGCACAAATCGACCTGTGGGTTGACGCCCGACTTGACATTCCAATCGCTGCTGCTTTTTCCTTGTATGTGTGCGGTTGCGCACAGAGCAAAGCGCATCGGCAATGCATCTTCGATCGCGTCAGCAACTCCTTTAGCACGAACTGGACGGTTCCACTGTTGACAGCATCTGCTTCCGAGATGCCTTGCTCAAACTAGCAGTGAAATATCCGGCGTAAATATCGTTCTTCCCGCAGTCTAAAACATGTAGAACATGTCGGGAGTAACCAAATGCGTATGAACCGGTCCATTGCGATTTTTGGACTCTTATCTGCACTTGCCCAGTACGCCGTAATTATTTTTTTCGTGCTCACGCTAATCTCCCCGGCCTACGCCCAATGGGATGATCAGATCAGAAAGCGCGATTCTGAAGTCTGGCACCTCGGCGCCCCACGATGCATTCTCGCATTGCCTCAGCCAGGAAAACCCACCGTACAAACGGCCTGTCCGGCTGGTGCCACATGTTTTCCAGGCGAAGCGCGACCGCCTCCGTCAGACTCGCCTCCACCGGCCTTGCCCGTCTGTGAGGATGGCGACCTGACATTGTTTAACGCGCTACTTTGCTTCAGCGGCGACGAGGGAGGATGTTCCGCAGTTGCATCTGCGCAGAATGACGTTACCGGTGAATGGTTCCGCTCGCCCCGCCTGCGAACCTACCCTCGGCTAATAAAGGAAAACTCCTTCTCACCCGACATGGCACTGGGGCTACAACTTTGGGCACTCCTTGACCCCAAAATTCGGCGCGTTAACTTCCAATGGTGGCTGAATTGGTTAGGGAGAAATCAACGTTGTGCAGGTGAAGGATGCACGTTACGTATCCCCCGATTCTGCCCGGACGACGACGTCGATGGCGACCCTGACGCCAAACTCGGCTGTACTATGCGACCTGGTGACTTGGCCACTTTGTCAGTAGTCGCAAGCTCGATGAATACAACAATTAATGACGCTAATTTCAAGAATGCGTTGCGTCACTGGCAGTCTGACGCCGTCATGCTTGCGCACTCCTCTGCTTTCACCAACGATCCTGATTATCCACAACATCTAGCCGCAGTAAATATTCTGGTCTTATGGCAGGCGGGCGTGCGTGATCCGCTGCTTGATAAAGCCGCAGCACACCTAGCGTCTGCGCAGCCTCAAAACCCATTTTTCGCATGGCTCGCAGGAAAGCGTTCGCCCGAGGTTGCAGCGATGACTTTGGCCAAGTGTCCTGCTGGTGCCGCAGACCTACCCGACGAATTCAATAGATACGACTGGATTTGGCAACGAGCAGACGACAGTGACGCATGGAAGCACACAATGCTCTGGGATTGCCACTTCATGGCGGGGGTTCTTCTGCAAAATAAGTCGCCGAAAGGAGGAAAAAAATGACGCCGAGAATGCTTTGCTGGTTTCTCCTGTCGCTCGCATGCACATTCAAGCCTGCAATGGCGGATTCCACGTACCAGTCGATAGCGAACGCTATTGATACTGCAGAGGCGCAAGCTTATATCTACCTCGACCGGGGAACATACGTCTCACGTACACAAGACGTTGACGTGACATGGACGATTCCAGGCAACACCGTCGCGCTGGTTAGTTTCCGATACGTGAAAGGAATATTGCAGTCCGCGATTATCGATTTTAAGAAAACACCAACCTACGCAGTATTTCGAACATCGGACGGCACCTGCACTCGTTTCCGACTAGCAAAAGTTATAGTCGGGCCTGGTGGATATATTGATCCAAGTAGCGACGTTAAAATCCAACCCGGAGGCAACTGCTCGCAGCGTCACTCTGGATTCCAAAATAACGTTGGTGCGATATTTGGCCTACAGCCCATCGCGAGAAATTTATTCAAAGGCAAGCCGTTTGCAGCATCCAAATTTTGCAAGCCGGGTGAAATGTCTTGTATTAACGGAAAAACTGACGATTCCATTAGTGACCCAGTCAGCCGAGTTACATTTTTTACTTCCTTAGACAAGAACGACAAGCCGATCACTGAAGCGTTTTTAGTCTCATTGACCGCGGATCAACAGGTTTCGTTGCCCAATGGAAACTTCATTACGATTGGCAATGGCAGCTTGATTCGAATGAACTATGCTGATTACGACACTCGCCAAAAAACTGGCTTAGCAATGCTCGAAAATATAAGCATTAACGCAAAAGGCGGAAATCTTATTTTTGGAAATACAATACTTGCTCTTGCGCCCGCCACCCACGTTTCATTCGAACATATGACCGTAAAGGAAAACGCGGGAAATATCGAAATGACTGACGGATCGATAACCGGGGGCCTCGGAGACGGTTCAATAGTCCAGATCGACTCTTCGAATGGACGTAAGTCATCCATCAGTATTCAAAGTGCAGAACTAGAGCTTCACGGGGTAGCCATCACGTACAAAGGAGGCTCAGGGCAACTTGCCGGCAGCAGCGGCACTTTCGCTCTAATAACAAAAGGCAGTCAGTTTGAATTCAGTGATAATGTTAAAGTCAACTTGCAAAGCGCAAATCTGCGTCTTGCATTGAGCTGTGAAAACGGTGCTCCGGCAGGATGCATACCTTTCGCCTGGGGAACTGATGGCCGAGTAGTCGTAAAAGGGGCGATTGCGGCTGCAACAGTCAAACTAGCTCCAGGCGGATATATCGCACTTCCCAACCAAAACAAACTAACGATCGACAGCGGGGATATGCTAACTGATATTCTACGAATAGATACTGCCGACCAAACAACACCCATAACCGGAGGTTTGCAAAATATCAATTTGCAACTCTCAGCTCAAGACTGGAATCTTGATAAATCGACTAAGCTAAAACTGGGCGTTTTTAGTCTTTCAAGCCAGAACATGGCGATTGATAAGGGTGACAAATCTCCAGTCGGAGAGATGAAGTTCAAGGCTATCTTGACGGACTTGACGGCATCGGGGCTTGGTTCTGTAAGGTTTGTGAGTGGCAGTGGATCAATTGATTTGACGGTCAGACGCGATCTTGGCAGCGATCCAAAGATTGAGGGCGACCTTGGGGGGACGTTCGTAGCTCACGCCGATGCGCCCGAGTCGAGCGCAGCCGCGTCGTTGCGCCTCCACGATATTAAATATCAGTCGGGCTACGGTACTGCGAAACTGGATTTCTCCGTTGACTCCGCGAGTGCCATTTATCGCACACCGGCTGACCAGCGTGAAGAGGGAGTACCCGGAGGAAAATTCAGCATCAGTGCCTACTCCGTGCCGATCGGATTTGCGCTAACTGCGCCAATCGCGCTGAAGGATGTCGATGTTTCCGTCGATGGCGCGACATGGTCGGCCCCGAACATAACAGATGTACCGATTTCAATAAAAATGGCAATTCCAGGCATGCTCGCGGCACAGGCTCAGCATTATACCGGTGGAGGGGTGGTCGGCGGGAATTACGTGGCGGATTCCTGTAAGCCAGACGTGAAAACGGTCGCCGCTGATTATATTATATCTGGCAAAGTTGATATGAAATTTGCGGACAAAAATCGAGCAATCACAACCAAAGATTTCTCGATTAATACATCCATCCAAGCGAATCTGGACCCGTCCGATTGCAAAACAGTTGCTTTTATAAGCTGCGGCATATTAGGATCAATCGTAAATCCCACACTTGGTGTCGCGGCAGCTTTGGCCTGTGGTAAAGCTGTCCAGGATGCACAGAATAAATTTCAAGATGATCTTAGGGACAAAACATATGAATACGTTGGAAAGCTAAATTTTAGTTCGCCAATCAAATAGAACTTAACTTAAATTCTAGTTGTTTTCTATCGAGCATGCATTGCTGAGCGCGTCATTCCAGGCCGTATTGGCGGAAAATGCACAACGACCAACAGACAGTGAGCGCTCAGTTCGTAAAGAGTTAGCGCAGATGGGACGTGTTACCGGGTTTCTGCGCTTGATGCTTCGATCCGAGCTCGACGGCGTTCGCATGGCTGCGGATCTTGGAGATGGCGTAGGAGGCTATACGCCAAACGGTCCGTTGTTGCTCATAAGTCATGACCGCAAAGCACCAAAGATCGGTCGCCCGCTAACGCGGACTGGTTGACTGCTATTGGCCGGTTGGGTGAGGTCGCCAACGTCCGCTTCATGGCGCTCCGGTCCGCAACACGCTCATTCGGCTGACTGACCGCTTTGGAGAGGGTCGTTTGGCCGTAGTGGGTCGTAAGTACGCACTGGCGACTGGCCGTTTCCGGGCAGCGAAATCCCACTGGCCGCTTTCCAGCGATGAGCTTGACGAGCGGACAGACTCAACGCGACCCGTAGCCGACCGTGAGCCTGGGCCCCATCAATGTCGGCTTTTTGAAGTACAGCAGCCAGTCGAGTAGGGTGGCTGTCCTACGTCAATTCGATCTGTGCAGCCGCCGGCACGACAATTCAACTAATGACGCAACAAGGCAGTGACAGGAAGTAAATCTGATGACGGCCAGCGTCCGATCGGTCCATACCGCTCGAAAATACGCTTGAGCAAGAAGGTACCCGCCGTTGCTGTAGGATTACAATCCCGTGGGTGGCTTCAATTGCTTGCTTTCATGTATATTCCAACTTGTAATTTACAGTCAAGATGACAAAAGAGACGCTAAAACTCATAAGGCTACTTGTTCCCGGAATTGTCATATTACTGGTTCTCTATCCAATTTTTTTTGGCTTTTCTGTTGATACACTCCTGCACGTAGATTCGAAAGCCGTTGTCTACATTTTTGCTGCAGTCACGGTTGGGGCTATCTACAGAACTGCCGGACTCCGCAATCGACTGCTTGGTGACACTTGGGATCTAATAAACTCTGACATTACAAATTCGCTTGCGGATGTTGTTAAAAATGAGCTTGATCAATATCAAGATTGGAAACTTCGCAGGAGCAAGATCCTTCTCGATGTTTTTTATCGGCTTATAGATAACGACAAGTCATTGTCGGAAAGAGCAAAAGATGTGTATGAAAATGGAGCTTTCGTAAGTTCATATTGTGACATATCGGCCATTTGCGCTGGTGGATCTGTTTTCTATTGGGCATGTCACTTCATTGTTGGCGCTGCAGCGGATCGAACTCTTGAGTTCTCGGGCTTCTTGTTAGCCATATTTGTTATATTTTATTTTTGCTTTCGTGTTGCCGTTCGCGAACACATCCGCCTTGGTCAACGCCAGACGCAGTATATCGCACGGTTTAAGCGAGATGATCTTCTTAAAGACGTAAAATTGGCTCTCGAAGCACAATAATGAAAAAAATTTATAATAAAAAAATAAATGAAGCGCTCGACTATATATCTAAAGTCTACGTCGAATCAGAACGCCCATGGTATATCGGATTCAGTGGAGGAAAAGATTCTTCCGCAGTTGTAAAATTGGTCTTCCAGGCTTTAAAAGGACTAAATGGGGTAACTTCCCCCGTGTCGATTATTTACTGCGACACCGGGGTCGAAATTCCGACAATTCAGCACCTTGTTTCAACTACGTTAGCTAAGCTCGACGCGGAGGCTAAAGAGTTGAACCTACCAATCAAAAGTATCGCTGTTTCTCCTCCGATTAAAGATCGGTATTTTGTCAAGGTAATCGGGCGAGGATATCCTCCGCCCAGTAACAAGTTTAGGTGGTGCACCGATCGACTGCGAATTAATCCGGTTCGTCATGCGCTCCGAAACGCCAACGTCGACAATGGGTTGCTACTTTTGGGAGTGCGGAATGGCGAAAGCATGGCGCGGGACAGGACAATTCGCCGCCATGCGGCGGACCGAAAAGGTTTTCTACGGCAAACAGGAAATGCAGGTATTCCCATCTTCAGTCCGATCATCGATTTTCACGTTGATGATGTCTGGGAGCTACTCTCAGAACCGGGTCGACCGCTAAGCATCGACTCAGTGAGACTCGCCGAACTCTACAAAGGAGCCAGCGGCGAATGTCCCATAGTCAGGGACCCCAAAGGGGCATCCTGCGGCAAGAGCCGCTTCGGTTGCTGGACTTGCACTGTAGTGCAGCGAGACAGGGCGGTCGAAAACCTGGTGCAGTTGAACGAGCATAAGAGCCTTCAGCCCTTGCTATATTTTCGAAATTGGCTTCAGGCGATTCGAGACGACCCTTTGAGGCGCGAAAAGCGTCGCCGGAATGGAAACGAGGGTCTTGGTCCATTCACATTGAAGGCACGGAAGGAAATCCTTGAAAGGCTACTGGATGCGCAGCGAGCCACAAAATGGAAGTTGATCTCCCCGGCGGAGATCGCCGCGATAGAAGATCTCTGGGCACTCGATCGTTAAATCGGCGAGCGATAACTGCTAAGGCCTTCTTGCGTTTCACGTCTCCGGGCGCTAAATCGGCGCTTATATGCCGTTTTTGCTGACTGTTATGTATCGCGTAGTGTGCGACCGTTTGCTGGGGAAAACGGCCGCTTCATTGTCCGAATTACGAAGGAGTCAAACGACGGTTTGTGGCCGAGGCCGTGTCAAAACTCAAAACCACTAGGTTTTCAGGGGTCGCTTTACCCTTCCCGAGGTGCCGATAGGCCCATATAGAGCGTTCTGACAAGCCTCTTTTGCGCTGAGCCGAAGCAGCTTGCGTTTTGACACGGCCTCGGCCAATCAGCGTCTCATGCAAGCAGCATACGAATGCGCGGCAACGACGACGAAGATAAAAATATTTTCCCGGCGCTCTGTAAATAAGCCCTCCTTTACCGATAACCAATGAATTGGCCGTCTACGACCGGCAGCGGGGTCGCTGCGAGCGCCAGATTCGCGGGCGTTGCCGCGTTCATTTTTAAGTGCATCAAGGGAAGCACACATGTATTTGTTCAAGGAAGGGCGCAAGCACTACCTCGATTTCCTCAGGAATAGTAAGCGTTGCTTCACCACCGTCTGTTCATAGGTGCGCTCAATCGGCAACCTAGTTCCCACCAGATCAAGTGGGAACCAGAACGATGGAAACGAAGGCGGTAGGCCGACGACTGGGATCCAAGAACTACTCGAAGGCATTCCGGGCGATGATCGTAGCGCAATCAAACGATCCGGCCCGTTCGATCGCGGACGTAGCACAGGAGCACGGTTTGAACGCCAACATGATCGCGCGCTGGCGTCGTGCTCATGAGCGCGCTCAATCGATTACGCAAGCTCAGCCCACTGAGACGTTCATTCCTGTGCATTTGCCGGTGCCAGCACAATTGCCATCGAGTATCGTCGTCGAGTGTGGCGCCGTGCGAGTCCGCTTCGATGGACCACCTGACCTGAGCGCGCTTCGGACGGTACTGGCAACGTTGCGGTCGTCGTCGTGATTGGCCTCCCGTCAGGAACGCGCGTCTGGCTGGCTGCCGGTGTAACTGATATGCGGGCCGGGTTCAACAGTCTCGCGGCCAAGGTGCAGACCGTGCTTGAGCGAGATCCGTTCTGCGGGCACGTCTTTGTGTTTCGTGGCAAGCGCGGCGACCTGCTCAAGGTGCTGTGGTGGAGTGGCGATGGCATGTGCCTGCTGATGAAGCGACTCGAGAAGGGGCGCTTCGTATGGCCTCAAGCCGACGGTGGCGTTATTTGCCTGAGCCCGGCGCAACTATCGATGCTGCTGGAAGGCATCGCTGGCGGCAACCGACGAGAACGGCACGGCCGACCTCAGCGTTGTAAACGTCGTTGCTGGCGCGTAAACTGCCTGCATGACGCGCGCGAACCCACTTCCCGACGATGTCGAAACGCTGAAGGCCATGCTGCTCAGCCGGGAGGCGGCGCTTCGCGAGCGCGACGCTCAGGTGCTCAAACTGCAGGAAACGGTCGACTCGCAACAAGCCGCGTTGGCTTCGCGCGCAGCCGAAGTCGAACACCTGAAGCTGCTCATTGCCAAGCTGCGCCGTATGCAGTTCGGTCGCAAGTCGGAGAAGCTGGACCGTCAGATCGAGCAACTCGAGCTGCGTCTCGAAGAGCTTAAGGCCGACGAAGGCGCGACACCGGTCGAAATCCCGAACACGCCGCGCACGGCTGTGGAACACGCACCGCGCAAGCCACTGCCCGATCATCTGCCGCGAGAGATCCAAACGCACTTGCCCGAGTCCGCCGGGAAGTGCACGCATTGCGGTGGCCTGATGAAGTCGCTGGGCGAAGACGTCGCCGAACAACTTGAGTACGTACCGGCCAGCTTCCGGGTCATCCGTCATGTACGCCCGAAGTTTGCCTGCGTGCGTTGTGACCACATCGCTCAGGCGCCTGCAGCGAGCCGCCCCATCGAACGCGGTCTCGCCGGCCCGGGGCTGCTGGCGCACGTGCTGGTCTCGAAGTTCGCGGACCACATACCGCTTTACCGGCAGTCAGTCATGTACGCGCGAGAAGGCGTCGAGCTTGACCGCTCGCTGCTTGCGAAGTGGGTCGGTCACGCGGCGACGCTGCTGCAGCCGCTCGTTGAAACACTGCGTCGTCACGTGATGTCGGCGACGAAACTGCACGCCGACGACACGCCGGTTCCAGTGCTTACTCCGGGCAACGGCAAGACGAAGACGGGTCGCTTGTGGGTGTACGTGCGCGATGATCGTGCGTCAGCCGACATCACACCACCGGCGGTGTGGTTCGCCTATACGCCGGATCGCAAGGGTATCCATCCGCAGCAGCACCTCGGGTCGTTCAACGGTACGCTGCAAGCCGATGCATACGGTGGCTACCAGGCCATCTACGAAACCGGGCGCGTCACGGAGGCAGCTTGCTGGGCGCACGCCCGACGCCAGTTCTATGAATTGCACGCAGCGCGCCCCAATGCGTTGAACACCGAAGCGCTCGAGCGTATCGGCGCGCTATACCGGATTGAAGCAACGATCAGGGGCAAACCGCCCGACGAGCGCCGCGCCTATCGCCAGAAGCACGCGCGGCCGTTACTTGACCGATTCCATGCGTGGCTCACGACGACGCTCGAAACACTCTCGCGCAAATCTGACACGAGTCAGGCGATCCTCTATGCGTTGAACAGATGGGAAGCGTTCACACGCTACTGCGATGATGGCCAGCTCGAAATCGATAACCTGCCAGTTGAGCGCGCGCTACGCGGGGTGGCCATCGGTCGCCGCAATTATCTGTTCGCTGGAGCAGACTCTGGCGGCGAACGTGCCGCCGCCATCTACAGCCTGGTTGGCACCGCAAAACTCAATGGCATCGATCCTGAGGCGTATCTGCGCTTCGTGCTCGCACGCATCGCCGATCATGCGATCAATCGCATTGACGAACTCACACCGTGGGCCGTCGCCGATCAGCTCCGCAGCCCAGCCTGACAATCACGATCCCCCGTCAAGACGTCGCTGCTGCCACGCTTACCAGGAATATCACCCCGCAGGCGCTGCTCGTGTTCATTGGCGCGGTTTTTGTGCACGGCGGATTGCACGGGCAGCCGACACTGGAGAAGATCGCTATCGGCGTCGTCCTCTGGGGCATGGCGGCCTTTGCGGCGTGGTGCAGTGTCAGTCTCTTCTTCGAGCCGCTCAAGGAAGGCCACGTCAAACTCGGAAAGGAGCGGGCGCGGGCGGCTTACCCCGATATTGAAGGCAGTCGAGCAATGCGTCTTAAGCAATCAGCGAAACGCTGGTGGCACCTGACGCCCCTGGTGGCCGAACTCGTCGTAGTGATGCTGATCATTGAGGCCACGTGTGTTGTGGCGGCCATCTCTGGCGGCTTCAGTGCGGTGAGCGCCCTGCATCTCACCTAACGACACGCCGCAGCTGCTTCCGTAGACCACAATAATTGTGTCACCGCCTTTGATCCGGAAACGCCAGTCAAGCCTGATCGCGGTATCTCTTGTTTCAGCGACATCGCTTCTCGCGCCTTTATGATGTCGCTCAGGTGAGGAAGTTTCTTGCCCAAGGCGAAGCAGACGTTCGAATGTCCATGTGCAAGCCAGCGCAAACGTCCGCAAATGGCCGGGTTGAGGCACCGCCACCGGCAATTTGCTCGCCCGAAACCGGCCATTGAGCGGCGGCTGCCGAGACCTTGGTTATTCAGACCGGCGGCTTTGGTCAACAGCTTGCCGAAGTTTTCGGTGCGGCCGGGCCGATTGATTGAAAGGAAGGCTTTTATGGTCCCTCGGTATCATCTCCGCCCACCTGAAAAGCCGGGTTTGGCTGCAACACGAAGCGCCAGAGCGGCAAGGTGTCGCTTTTGTAATCTTCTGGAATATAGAGTGCGAACTCGGCCGGATCTGCCGCGACATCGAGTGCGATCGGGCGCCTATCCTTGACCGTCATTTCGCCATAAGCGGAGGTCACCAGGGAACTGAGGCTACCAATTCCCTCGAAATGCTGTCCTTCGTGCGATGTCTCCGGCCGCGCTGTAATGACAATGCCGAGCAGCTTTCCATCTTCAACGATGGCCTCACTGGTGTCCGGCCACTTCCCTGATCGCATCAGCCTAAAGGCGATCGCCTGCTCGGCACGATCGACAATTTCTTTACCCGCGCAAAACAATTTGGCGCTGCGGATGATGAACTGCGTCCGGCCACGCTTATCGACCGTGTGCGCCTCCGCAGGATCAGCCAGTAATTCGATTTTTAGCTCCGGCAAGGTTGCAATCATCACATCCCCGATCAAGGACATCTCGTTCCTCGCCATAGCGATCGGGAAGGTAATGATGAGGTCGTCGTCCTTTTCCTGGAGCGACTGCCGTGACAATAGGCACCAGATGCGCCAGCTTGAGAAAAAGACAGCGAACTTCAATGACGCTCCGTTCATGTCCGCGTATCGATCCAGCTGGTCGACATAGTCGCGCTTTACCGAGAACGGCCGCTCCATCCCATCGCCGTGACAATTTTTGACCTCGACAAGGAGCTGGCTCCGATCCCTAAGCACTAGCCGGTAATCAGGGATCTTCACCTCCCCGTCAGCCACAAAGATATCGCCGGCATCTTCTGCCTTCACCATCAGGCACTTTCCTAGCGCACCGGCTACATGTGCGAACAGCGCCTCGACACGCTTTCCATGCAACATATTGAGGTTGGCCTGGCCAGCCTTCAGCGACTTCTCGACAGCTTTAATAAAGTGCTGGTAATGAGCCTCGCTGCCTAATTGATAACCTGCTTCCCGGCCGATGGCGGTGTAAAGATTGAGGGGTTCGAATTTACCGGGGTTTCGCGCGATCCGTTTCATTTCTAGATCTTCACCCTTCTTAATGATCGCCGAGGCGTCAATCATAAGGGCCCCATCCCATGATAGCTGGGCCCTTGGCAGACATCTCCGCGCACGGCCATCGGCGTCCCGTAGCCGTCATCGCAATGCCGAAATTGTCGACGATTCTCATAGGGACGTCGACCGCCCGTTGTTGGCCGAAGTGAGCCCGGCGACTGACACCGTCTGTCAAATCAAGTCCAGACGTCTACACATTTATGGTCTGTCGGCTTGTGAAAATTGCTTTGCAACAGAAGCGACACTCGCTCGATCAGATAGCTCACAGAACGACTTTGCGCCACGATGCGTGCGCTGTCATCAGGCTGAGATCGCCCCCTAGTGCGCCCACTGCGTAAGCTTTCGATAAGGTGAGCGACGCTCACGGAGCGTACACAAGTGTACCAAATACATCGAATACGATGGCGCTAAGCGAGTATGGACTCCTCGATTGCTTAGACTAACTTAAGACCAGTGATATTGGGATCGCGCCTATTATCCTTCAACTCTTGATCGCGTCAACGACGAGCACCCCTCTTCGATCCGGTCAGATCGACATTGCTATCGACTAACTCGACCCTATGTGGACTTCGCTTTAGTCCTCGGCGTGCATCTGGCACGCATCGACTTGAGTTCAAGTTGCAGTTCGAGGCAAAGATACAACAGCGCTCGGTTTGTCGCCTCAATATCAGGTTTCTGCTCTGCCCTATTGACCGTCGTTTTGCTTTCAGCACCCGAAGCTCGAACGTCATGCAATAGCTCTTCGATCAAGGGGCGGTGATGAGCATACAGCCCGGCGCGGCTGACCCCGGCCAAGCGACACACCTCGCTGATTGAAACTTTAATGGCCGGGTCAGAACAGCGCTTGGCGTGCACGGCTGCGCGTACTCGATCCTCGACGCTTAACGTTGGCACTTTTCTCGTCATAATTTGTCTCGCGCGCTACCGATTGTATGCAACGAGCGTTCGTTTAGGCCTCTCAAAATACGGGCGCTGTTCTCTCGTCTCCTACTGATCCATTCGATTGCTTGTTCGGACAGTGCGGTACATTTCAGAAACTCGTCGTCTCGATCAATTCTAGCTTCCCACCATGCTCTGTGTTTTTCAGTCGCCGCGAAGTTGGGACATCCAGAACAGATGTCCGGTGATCGTCGCGCTTCGTTCGGGCCGTGAGCATCGCCACGACAGGACGATAAGGCTTGAGAATAGATACAGTATCCCCAATCACAGGGCGCCAATTGAACCCCTTGTTCGATTAGCTTATCAACCAAGCTGTTCAGCCCGGTCTTACCGCGAAATTTCTGGTCCAAAGAATCGATCATAGCTCGCATGGAAGCGCCAGCTCGCCCCCCCACATAAGACGCACTTAGCAGATCCATCAATCCTTTAGCGAGATCACTTCGAGCCTCTTCATCGAGCAACTTTTGAAGCTCCATGTCACTACCAACATAGTAGCCATCTGTAACCGCTCGGTGAATGTGTCCAAATGATATGACAGTGATTCGAGGGCACGTTTGTCGCGCGCAACAACGAAGCGCGCGAAGGTTTTTCGAGCCATATGAGGATGCAGGTGCTGCACAACCGATCCTGCTCTACGACGGTTGCTCGAGAAAAGTTGCATACGCTGCGCTATCACTCCCCTAGGGGCTCGAGTCGCCCCCTTGCCCAGCGCCGCAAGACCATGGGGATGATTTATAACGAGCGCCTTGAGTTTATGCACTTCACGTACTTCCGAGAACGCACGTTCAAAATAATTTATCGCTTGAACGACCGGTTCACAGGTAATCCAAGTACGCTCCCGCCCCCCCTGTTTGGCAGCGACGCCATGAAGCTTCACGATCTCATTTCCGTCCTCGCCGGAATATGCCTTTAAGCATCCAGAATCAAGCCTGATCAGCTCGCTAACCCGCATTCCTTCCAAGAACAGCAGTATCACGTAGCATGCTCCATCGGTCATGCTCATCGCTTTCTGAAGCGTTAGATACGTGCGACTATCTTTCTTGGCGATTTGCTCACTCAATTGCTCGTATTCTGCTTCCTGCGCGACTTCTTTGTAAAAGTTCAAGATTCGCCTATGTTTCGCCCGCTTGCAGATTGCCACCGCGCACTGCTCTAATCGCCACCGCCGATGTCGAACAGCGAGGAGATACTCGCCATGTGACTCTACCCAACTGATTGCGTCGCCGATCAACGATAGTGCCGCAGGTTCGTCTAATGCCTTCCATGAAGATGTGGGTCTCCGACGGCGCTGTAACGCCTCTATTTCGAGCGAAGCCGGGTTGACGCGTAAGCCGCTACTGTATTGGTCCCTCAGCTCCCACATTTCTTGAAGTTGCCTGACGCGGAAATAGAGAGTCTGCTGCGACACGCCTCCCGCACCATCGTGACGAGTGGAGGCATGTTCAATGTAATCAGCAACATCATTTGCGCTCAGAGCGGAAAATCTCCAGATGTCTCGCTGAAGCATCCATAGAACTAGACGACGTAGGCCAAGCGTCCAGTTAAGTATCGTCGCATGGGAAAGTATCTCGCCGTTTGACTGCCGCGGTGCCTCTATCATGGCCCCAAGCAGACTTTTGATGCTGCTTAACAGATATGCGCGTTGATGCTTGGTTCCGCAGCCCTTTGGCAAGAAATCCTTCCAGCAGATACTCGCAACCTTGTTTCCATATAGACCGTCTACCGACAGATACCATCGGCTTCGGTTTTTTCGAACAACCACTGCTTCGAGCATTGCGCCACCTCACTCAAGATTCGGAATGCGACGCTTCTGTACGAGATGATGTGCGCGTTCGCGTATCGATGCATGTACGGCCGGAATCACATCGTTTATAAGAACGAGTCTGGTGGGCTCATATAAAAGCTCATAACGAACGTACCAACCTTCTCGATATGACCGTTCCTTCGCGTCCTCAAGTGCGCTTAACGCCTCCAACAACCTCGCGACGACAGCAGGATCATCAACTGGAATAATGCTACCTGGACAGGACGCGCAGCGAGTGAACTGTAGACAGGTTTTTCCCTCCGTACTACCTGGCGCGATGCCGGCAAGGGGATTCTTGCATCGAAAACCAAACACGGTGTCGGCACCTTGATCGTCTGCATTCCAAACTGGATCTTCGTCGAGACATTTCTCGGTTGGCGCGAGCGCTAGTCTTACGATCTCCCCTTGGAATTGTCTAATTATTAGATCATGCTCGTCGGCCCGGTCGGAAGAACTGGTATAAATAGAGGTAGTGCGCAGTGAGTCGTGATTCAACCGCTTTCTCGCTGCATCCATTGAGTGTCCGAATCTATGGTGAAGAACCGCTCCTGTATGTCGCAAGTCTCTTAGCTGAAACGTTGGAAGCCTGTGCTTCCTGATGAATTCGCGTAAGTAAATGAACGTTAGGCTTTCAGAAAGCGTGATAACGCGTCGGCTCGACGGACTGCGACATAAGAAGAGTCTGTCACGCATGCGGGACGGTGCCAGATCAAGGAGGTCCCCATTGAGTTTTTGCAAGCGGCGCGCCAAGCTAGGTGCGCTCCATTGACGCCCTGTGGGAAATTCGGCGCGCTGCTCTCGTCCGCTTCGTGGTTTGTCCCAAACGAGGAATTCCAGGTCATCGCGTAGAGGATGCGGTCGAATGCAGTCCCGACGCATGTTTCTCACCGCGTCTGGATTTCCGCTCACCTGCGTGAGGATCGCCAGATAAAACGGAAACAATGCGTTTGGAGAGAGCCAAAGCAGTTCGCCTAATGCTCGGACCCCTCCCATTTTCTGAATACGCCGAGCGAACCCGTGTCCAGAACTTCGAATCGTGCGCTGAAACCCTAGCTCTCCTCCTCCGAATTCGAGCAACTCAATAACCAGATCAGACGCGACTTGATCCTCTACCGTATCAACCTCGCCGGTTCTCAGACGCCGCCCGTGATCCAAACTACATTCCGAAGCATCGATGTCATCGTAGCAAGCGCGTAGGATTTGCTTGATAACTTCCTCGCCAAGTGGGCTACGTTGTTTCGGCACTAACGACCGAATGGGATTAACGACAAATGTCGCTCGCGCAGCGACCACATCAGGCGCGTTCCGCTGACACCACTTCAGGATACTTACCACGGTTCTTAAGTGCGATTGAGCGCTGTAGCCTAGGTTTGATGCGTCAAGCCATTTTGAAAATGTGCGTGCTACATCACCTGGCAACGGAACACTGTCAGCGAGCCCGGTCTCCCTGAGGCACTTTCCCAAAAGCCTCAAGCTATAGAATGTCTTTCTTTGGGTGACTACAGCAGTGTGCCCAACATGTGCGGTTAAGGCGCGTTTCAAGGCGAAGCAGACTTCTATGTTCAGCTGGAGCAAGGCGAAGTTGAGTTCAACTATCCTGTCATTGTCATCGTTTAGTCGCAGTACCAAGTCGAATTCATGTATGCCACCGACGATTTGTTCTGTTTGACCACTTGCCCGATTCGTCATGTCGTTCATATTGACGCTCCATACAGGTAGTCAAGTGCATCTCTTACGGCGTCGCTCGATAGCTGGGCAGCGCGCAAGTACGTTTCGGTAGTTTCGATAGCTGCGTGACCAAGGAGAGTCTGGAGGGCTTTGAGTGGGTTGAGCTCTTGACCCGCCTCCTCGTGCCGCTGAAGAATGCTCAGTACGACAAGTGCAAATGTGTGCCTAAGATGGTGAAGGGTGGCCTTGCTGCCGATGGCATCTGCGCTTTTTCGAAATTCCCTCGTTAGCATCTGACGCGATATTCTCCCTCCTCGCCGGTTCAAGAACACAAAGTGTCCATTGTTCGCGGCGGGGGCAGGTCGTTCAGTTAGTACATACCAGTGTGTCTCCTCGACGAGCCTGCTAGGGACATGAACAGTCAGCTCTTTCGATCCCTTTCTCAGTATTGTGAGACGTGCGAGGCCATCTGCGAAATTGCCAAGCTCGGCGGTAGAAGGAAGATCACGTACCTGCAAGCTGCAAACCTCAAACCTTCTCAATCCGCAGGAGACGCACCAACGTAACATCAGACGATATGGTGAGGACGTCACAGCGAACAACTGCTGGAGCTCATCGACCCCCAGCGTCATGGGCGTACGGGCGATGACGCGCGGTGCAGCAATTTTTTGTAGCCTTGAGGCATGGAAGACACGACGATGGCTACTAACGCGCGATTCAACAACAGACCGCGGCGTACAAAGGTATGCGCCGAGTGGTGAAGGCATTAGCGTGCAGCGCTGGCCCCACGCGTGGAAGTTTGCAGGGACAACCACCCTCTGATTGACAGTCGCGCTAGCGTACCGCCAGGGAGATTTTTTGCAATTCTGATGCGCGATACTGGCTCTATATAAGCCGATCGTTTCCTCTGTCACGCCGCTCAGCTGTATTCCCTGATGCACGAGAAATTCGAGCCACGGAAGAAGGGCCTCTGCATATGTTCGTACGGTATCACCGGTTACAGAGTGACTCGCTAACGCGATGTCGGCGAGATAGAGCGTCGGCATCCATACAGGAATGCCTTTCGGGTCGACGATTATGGCGACGGCCGGCAATTCAAAAAGCCTTGGCTGGATGTCGGCAGCGCCGGGTATCCGCGCCAGCTCGCAGGCAGTCGGGAAATCCGAAAAAACACTACGCGGACAAATCACTATGGAGGCAAACCCGTTACCTGCACTTTGCATAGCTTGCTCCTGTCTTTGGCATAAATATATGCACTTCCCGTCGTCCTCAAAGTGGACAGACGATCGATTACACCTAATGCCGGAGTTCGACCGCGACGTGCTGGAAACACTGCGCGAACCGCTGGAAGCCGGTCGCATCACCATCTCTCGCGCAGCGTTGCAGGCGGACTTTCCCGCAGCTTGCCAATTGATCGCGGCGATGAATCCATGTCCCTGCGGCTGGCGCGGCGATCCGAACGGACGTTGCCGCTGCACGCCCGACATCGCGGCGCGCTACCTGCGCAAGCTGTCCGGGCCGCTGCTCGATCGCATCGACATTCAACTCGAAGTGCCTGCGCTCACGTCGGCGGAGCTTTCCGCGCGGTCAAACGCCGTCGGCGAGACGAGCGCGGTTATCGCGAGCCGGGTGAACGTCGCACGCGAGCGTCAATTGGCGCGGCAAGGCAAAACCAACCGCGAGTTGAGTGGAAAAGAGGTGGACGCCGTCTGTCGGCCCGACGCAGCCGGCGAAGCGCTACTGCGCGAGGCCGGGGAGCGCTTCGGCTGGTCGGCCCGCGCTTACTACCGCGTGTTGAAGGTGGCGCGCACCATTGCGGACCTCGCGGGCACGAGCATGCCGAGCGCTGCACAGGTCGGCGAGGCCGTTCAGTATCGACGCGCTTTTGGCTTTGGGTGAGGAGAAAAATATGCTGTCAAGACTTGACTTATGCACATGCGCGCGTTCCAGATAAATTTAGAAACATCTGAAAGGTACATAGAAGGCTTTCGAGCAAGACCGTTGATTTAAAACATTTTTTTATTCGGGCCGACGGGCGCGCGGACAGGCGAAATGCCCATGGGGCGGGCATCTGCGCGAAAAAATGGGGAGTTCTCAACAGAGTTATCCACAGGACCCATGGGTAAGTGGAAAACTTCAACGTAAACCGAGAATTAGCGTGCAAAGCTGCGACGGAACTTTCACTGCACAAATGATCCGTCGCACCTTGGATCGGCCAAAACTACCGCTTTCAATACAGCTGGAAAGACGAAAAAAATTGGTCGACCTGCTCCTGCGGCAACGGCTGTGAAGCGATAATCGCGGCTTGATACACATGACGCCCTCGCGCGACAAGCCGCGCATAAACGGTGCGCTTTTCGTGGTCTGAACCGGCTTGCCCGCTCAACTTCATTTCCAGACCCAGCACCTTGCCGCCGGCCGCGAGTGGGATTTGCACGGCGTGCGCATCCGGCTGCGCGCCGACGTTGCGCGCCAGGCCGGTACGCAGAAAGTCGAGCGCCTTGCGTTGCGTCGTCTCGCTTTCGTCGGGCAGCGTGATCGTGCCGACCGCGAATACGGCGTCGCCGGCTTCGGCCGTTTGCATGGCCATTTGCATCGGCGCTCCGTCTATCTGTACGGCGCGTTGATCGTTCCCCGGCTTGGCCGGCAGATCGATCGTGTAGCCGCTGTCGTTATTCATGATCGTGCGCCAGTCGAAAGTCGGCGAGCAGCCGCTCAGAGCCGCGCCTAGAGCGAGCGAACAAGCCCCCACGCGGACAACCGAATGCGCGCGCGAAACCACGGGGCGTTTCTGATCGGCTGTATTCCGATTGCGGGCGAAGCCGGAAACAAGACGCGGAAGAAGTTGGGTGAACAGAGGGGAAACGCGAAAAACGATCTGGAGCATGGGAACAAGGCGCCCGAAAAACGGGCCAATGACGTGAGCATAAAGCGACATTATCCGCTGGCAGATTGAGAAGCGTCAGCGGAAGCGGCACGCGGCCGGGGAACCGGCCGCAATCGGCCACAATCGGCCACAATCGGCCCACAATCGGCCGCAGCCCGCGCGAGGCATGCGCCCGGTGCGGGCGCTCGCTGCCGCCTGGCTCGAATAGGACTACAATACCCACGCTATGGGGCAGCGGGCGCAAAGCCCCGGCCCACACGCTGTCCCACGCCATTTCGCGATTTCCGAGGTTCCGTTCATGAGCACCATCACGTCGACCGCCGCCGTCAGGCGCACGAATCCTATTCGCTACGTGATCGCCGCCGTCGTGGCGATTGCGATCGGCGTGGCTGGCTATTTTGCGTTCGCCGGCCAACAGCGCGTGCCCGACGCGACTTTCACGCTGCTCTCGGGCCAGAAAGTCTCGACTGCCGATCTGAAAGGCAAGGTCTATCTGGTCAACTTCTGGGCGACGAGCTGCGATACATGCATGAAGGAAATGCCGCAGATGGTCCAGACGTATAACCGCTTCAAAGGTAAAGGGCTGGAATTCGTCGCGGTGGCCATGAGCTACGACGCGCCCATGTACGTGACCAACTACACGCAGACGCGTCAGTTGCCGTTCAAGGTCGCCATGGACGACGGCTCGGCCGCGAAGCAGTTCGGCAACGTCCAGCTCACGCCGACCACTTTCCTGGTCGACAAGGACGGCAAGATTCTGAAGCGCTATGTCGGCGAGCCGCAGTTCGCGGAACTCGACCAGCTGCTGGAAAAGGCGCTGAACGCTGCTTGAGCCGGGCGAGAGCCACGAGGCCGACTGAGCCTCGTGCCAAAAGTAACGCTAGGCGTCCGGATCAACAGATCCGAGTCCAAGACAGAAAGCCAAACCCACAGCCCAATGAAAAACGCCGGCATGAATTGCCGGCGTTTCTTTTTTCACCGGTCCCCGTCCCCTTTGGCCGCGAGGCCATAGCGTTTGATCTTCTCGTAAAGCGTCGCTTTGCCAAGCTGCAGCCGGTCCGCCGCGATTGCCACGGCGCCGCCGCTCTGCTCCAACGCCTCAGCAATCACCGCCCGTTCGAATTGCTCCACGCGCTCCTTCAGCGGCTGCGGCTGCGCGCCTTCGTCGCCGAAAGACATGACGGGGTCGTCGGCGACGCCGAGCACGAAGCGGTCCGCCGCATTGCGCAACTCCCGCACATTGCCCGGCCACTCGCGCTGCATCAGGCTTGCGCGCTGACGGTCCGTGAGAATCGGTGCGGGACGCTGATAACGGACGGCCGCGTCCAGCAGAAAGTGTTCGAAAAGCGGCACGATGTCCTCGCGACGCTCGCCAAGCGGCGGCAGCGCGATCGTCACCACGTTCAAGCGGTACAGCAGGTCGCGACGGAACGAACCATCGGCGACATGTTCCGCCATATCGCCTTTTGCCGCGGCGACCACGCGGCAATTCACGCGAATCGGCTGGTTCGAGCCAAGGCGTTCGAGCACGCCGTCCTGCAACACGCGCAGCAGCTTCACCTGCAACGCAAGCGGCATGCTTTCTATTTCGTCGAGAAACAACGTGCCGCCCGACGCGTGTTCGAGCTTGCCGACCCGGCGTTTCGCAGCACCGGTGAAGGCGCCCGGTTCGTAGCCGAACATCTCCGACTCGAACATCGGCTCCGGCAGCGCGCCGCAGTTGACCGCAATAAACGGCTTGTCACGCCGCGGCGACAACTCGTGCAGACTACGCGCGATCAATTCCTTGCCCGCGCCGGTGTCCCCGTTGATGAGCACGGACGCATCGGTCGGCGCGACGTTTGCAATCAGCCGCCGGACCTGCTCGATTGCCGGACTGCGGCCGATAATCCGCGGCGCAACCGTGCTCTGCCCGGCAAGCTCGCGGCGCAGCGCGAGGTTTTCCAGCACGAGCTTGCGCCGCTCCAACGCGCGCCGCACGGTTTCGATCAGGCGCTCAGAAGCAAACGGCTTTTCGATGAAGTCATAGGCGCCGTCGCGCATCGCCTGCACCGCCATCGAAATATCGCCGTGACCGGTGACGAGAATCACCGGCACGTCGGGCGCGCGCTCATGGCATTGCGCGAGCAGATCGAGACCGCTCGCGCCGGGCAGCCGGATATCGCTGACGATCACGCCCGAAAAGTCGGCGCTGATCGACTTCGCCGCCGATTCCGCCGACGCATGACCGACCACGTTGAAGCCCGCCAGTTGCAGACTCTGCACGCTGGCGCGCCGCACGAGTTCGTCGTCTTCGATATACAGCACTTGCAAGCCGTCGTTCAGCATGTTGTTCTCATCGGATTCACGAACCCGTGGTGAGCGGGTCCGCGGTGTGACTCGTCTGCACGCGCGCGCGGCGCAGCGTCAGTACAAATAATGCACCGCCGTTCGGGACGTTCGCCACATTCCGCGCCACGAGTGTGCCGCCGCAATCACGCGCGATCGACGACGAAATCGCCAACCCGAGCCCAAGTCCCTGGCCCATTTCCTTCGTGGTAAAAAACGGCTCGAACAGATGCGGCAAGACATCTTCGGCAATGCCCGGGCCATTGTCGCTGACTGCGAACGACAGGCTGTCCGCAGCAACTTCAATCTGCACGGAAATGCGCGGCGGAGTCATGTCGGCGGTCGCATCGAGCGCATTGCCGAGCAGATTGATCAGCACCTGTTCGAGACGCAGATCGTCGCAGTGGGCTACCAGTTCGGCATGATCGTCGGCGAGATCGAGCGGCACGCGCGTGCCGTTTTCCGCGTCGAACAACGTGAGGTCGAGTTCGACGCCCTTCAAGCGTTGTTGCAACAGCGCGAGGGCATTGCGCAGCGCCCGCACGACCGAAGCGCGCGCGCTGCGCGGCCGCGCGCGTCCCACGAACAGTTTGAGCTGATTGGTGATTTTGCCCATGCGTTCGGTGAGCGCCGCGATCGCTTCGAGGTTCTCCCGCGCCGATGCCTGGTCGCCGCGCTCCAGCAGCACGCGCGTGTTGTCCGAAAATCCGCGCAATGCCGCGAGCGGCTGATTCAGTTCATGCGTGATGCCGGCCGCCATCTGACCGAGCGCCGCGAGCTTGCTCGCCTGAATGAGTTCGTCGTGCGCGGCGCGCAATTCCTGTTCGGCGCGCGTGCGTTCGGCCACTTCCTTCTGCAATTGCTCGTTCGCTTGCGACAGATCCGCGGTGCGCTCGGCAACGCGCTGGTTTAATTCGGCGTACGCCTTTTGCAGCAGCGCGCGGCTACGCATCACCTCGCGCACGCGGGACCGGCGCATTCTCCAGTAGAACGCGAGCAATACGAGCGACACATAGCCGAACCCGGTCACGATGGTCGCGTTGCGCGCGTCAGCGTCGACTGGGCTAACGGGCGCCATGGTAATCAGATGCCAGTCGGGTTCGCCCATGCCGCGTCGCGATGCGAGATAGCGAGGCGCGTAGCGTCCGCCGCCGACGCGCACAATCTGCGCGTCGCCTTCGAGCTTGCGCTCGATCGTCACGGGCAGCGGCGCAATAGGCTGCTGCGCATACTGTCGGGCCTGGTAGATGGAATCGGCAACCTGGCCCGACAGTGGCCGTATGGTGTGATATTTCCATGCGGGCACGGACGACAGAAAGATCACGCCGTGATCGTCGGTGACGAGGAGCGGCTCGTATGCGTCCGCGCCCTGAAACCATTCGAGATCGAGTTTGACGACAGCCACGCCGACGATCTTTCCCTCACGACGCACCGGCTGCGAAATGTAATAGCCCGGCGCCTGCGAGATCGTGCCGATGCCGAAGAAGCGGCCCACGTGGCCTTTGATTGCATCGACGAAATATGGGCGAAACAGATAGCCCGCGCCGATGAAACTGCCCGGCCCTTGCCAGTTGCTCGCGGCGACACAATAGCCGTCGAGCGGAATGATGTAGGTCACCGTTGCGCGCGCGTGGCGGTTCAAATCTTCGAGATAGAGATTCGCACGCTGGACGTTGGCAGGCGACGGATCGACCAGCACGTCCTGCACGATGGGATGCTCGGCGAGCAGATACGGCAGCGATTCATAGCGCTCAAGTGTGCTCTTGAGCGAACTGGCGGTGCGATCGACGCGCCCGGCGGCATTGCGCCGCAAGCTGTCGATTCCGCTTTGCCACGCGACGCTGTAGGTGAGCCCGCACGCCGCGACGAGCCCGGCGACGAGCGCGAAGAGGATCAGCAGACGGCGCGTCACGTTGGCAATATCCGGTGAGGTGTGATCGGATATTGTGGCATAAGGCGAAGCGCGGTCGGCGCGAGCTTCCCCGGCCGACGGCACTTCGGTTGGGCGCGCGGTCACCGGTTGCATGTGCTGGTGTCCGCGGCCGCAAACGTCACGCGTTTTCAGACAATGAGCGTCGATGCCCGGCTTAAACGCCGGCCGGCTCTTTGACCGGCACGTCGCCGCGCAACGCCGAGTTCAGCTTGTTGCGGTCCAGTTCCTTTTCCCACGCCGACACGACCACAGTCGCCACGCCATTGCCGACGATGTTCGTCAGCGCACGGCATTCGCTCATGAAGCGGTCGATACCGAGAATCAGCACCATGCCCGACAGCGGAATGGTCGGCACCACGGCCAGCGTTGCGGCGAGCGTGATGAAGCCCGCGCCCGTCACGCCGCTCGCGCCCTTCGACGTCAGCATCGTCACTGCCAGCAGCGTGAGCTGCTGCGCCCACGTGAGGTCGGTGTTCGTCGCCTGGGCGATGAACAGCACGGCCATCGTCATATAGATGTTGGTGCCGTCGAGGTTGAACGAGTAACCGGTCGGCACCACGAGACCCACCACCGAGCGCGAGCAGCCGAGGTTTTCCAGCTTGAGCATCAGTTGCGGCAGCGCGGCTTCGGACGAGCTCGTGCCGAGCACGATCAGCATCTCTTCCTTGATGTACGCAATGAAGCGCAGGATGTTGAAGCCCACCGCACGCGCGATGATGCCGAGCACGACCACCACGAATACGATCGACGTCAGATAGAACGTGCCGATCAGCTTCAGCATGGGCAGCAGCGAGCCGATACCGTACTTGCCGATGGTGAACGCCATCGCGCCGAACGCACCGATCGGCGCGAGCTTCGTGATGATGCGCACGATGCCGAACAGCACATGCGAGAGCCCTTCAATGAAGTTCGTGACGACCTTACCCCTCTCACCGGCTGTGGCGAGCACCGCGCCGAACAGCAGCGCGATCAGCAGGATCTGCAGAATCTCGCCCTGTGCAAACGCGGAGACGAGCGTGTCCGGAATCAGGTGCATCAGGAAGTCGACCGTGGTCTGACCGTGCGCCTTGGCGGCGTATGAAGCGACCGCCTTGCCGTCGAGCGTGGCGGGGTCGATATTGAAACCGACGCCCGGCTTCAGCACGTGCGTCGCGATCAGGCCGAGCACCAGTGCAAACGTCGAGACGATTTCAAAATACAGCAGCGCCTTGCCGCCGACGCGCCCGACCTTCTTCATGTCTTCCATGCCGGCAATGCCGGTCACGACCGTACAGAAGATGATCGGCCCGATCACCATCTTGATGAGCTTGATGAAGCCGTCGCCGAGCGGTTTCATGTCGACGGCGAGATTCGGATAGTAATGTCCGAGCGCGATACCGATGATGATCGCCACGATCACCTGGACGTACAGCACTTTGTGGATAGGTTTCTTCACGATGGTTCCTGCGATGTGGGTGAGCCTATGGCCTGCCACGCTGCGCATCATGCGAACGAATGATCGTCACGCCTGTGCACGGCATTAGGCCGCGACAAGACGACGAATTCAGAAGTACCGGAAAGGGAAATCGGACATCGTTGTCTCCTTGCTTTAGTTGTCGGACCGTTGCGGCCGCGTTATCTATTTCGCAAGGTCGATGCCAGCTTGAGGCAGGCCGCGCGCCTTTGATTTTTATAGGTTTTCTTGCGCCTAATCGCAAGTGCCATCCGGGATTCCGGAAATCCGGACGGCCCGCGTCGGGAAAACCGGAATTCGCTTCGGCAGCAGCTCAGGGGAAACCCGAAGCCTTTACTGGCGGGGGCTTTGCCGTTTTCCTAAGCGCCGCCCTCTTCGAGTACCAGCAGATTCTCATGCGAGAAACCGAGTGACACCGGCTGACCTCGCTCGGGTAAACCGCGATTCGGATCGTTGAACACGTCGAGAGAAATCACCGCGTCTTTTACGCGCGTCCTGATCCGCACCACTGCGCCGAGAAAATTCACTTCTTCGACGGTCGCGCTCAGTGTGTTGCGGCCAGGCGCCGCCGGTTCGAGCACGATCGCTTCGGGGCGCAGCGCAAGCAGACGCTTCTTGCCCGCATCGCCGGCCGGCAGTTCCTGCGTAGTAGTCAGCTCCTGGCCGTCCACGACCATCTTGCCGGTCGCCGGATCGATCACGTGCCCCGCCAGAATGTTCAGCGTGCCGACGAACGACGCGACGAAACGAGTTCGAGGATAGTTGTAGATTTCCGAAGGCGAGCCGATCTGCTCGACGCGCCCCTCGTTCATCACGACGATGCGGTCGGAGATCGACAACGCCTCTTCCTGATCGTGCGTAACGAAGATCGACGTGATGCCGAGTTCGCGCTGCAGCGCGCGAATGTCCTGCCGCAACGAAATGCGAATCTTCGCGTCGAGCGCGGACAGCGGTTCGTCGAGCAACAATACCTGCGGCTTGCCGGCCAACGCGCGCGCCAGCGCCACACGTTGCTGCTGACCGCCCGACAGTTGCCACGGATAGCGGCCGCCGAGCTGCGGCAGCTTGATCAGGTGCAGCATCTCTTCGACGCGCTGGCTGATTTCCGCCTGCGGCCGGTGCGTGATCTTCAGCCCGAAGCCGATGTTCTCCGCGACCGTCATGTTCGGAAACAGCGCATACGACTGAAACACCATGCCGACCTTGCGCTGCCGCGTACGAAGATGCGTGACGTCCTTGTTATCGAGCCGGATGACGCCGCGCGTCGGCGTTTCGAAGCCGGCGATCATCCGCAGCACGGTCGTTTTGCCGCAGCCGGAAGGTCCAAGGAACGTGATGAACTCACCGCGCTCGATCTTCATGTCGAAGTGATGCAACGCGATGTTCGTCCCAAAGGACTTGTGCAGATTTTCGATCTCGAGAAATGCCATGATTCGCTGCCTCAGTGGATCAAGCTCATTGCATCAAACCTTTTGACCGCTCAACGCGCGGGCCGAGCCGAACACCTGGATCAAGCCCATCGACGCCCACGTAATCATGAACGCGATGATCGCAAGCGCCGACGGCTCATACGCGCGATTCGCGCCGATCAGTTGCAGGTAAGGACCGAACGCGGGCCGATCGAGCAGACTCGCCAGCGTGAATTCGCCGATTACCACCGCAAAGGTGAGAAACGCGCCGGACAGAATGCCCGAGCGGATATTCGGGAAGATCACTTTGAAGAGAATCGTCGGCCAGTTCGCGCCGAGACACTCGGCGGCTTCGGTGAGCGAGCGCACGTCGACAGCGCGCAGGCCGGCATCGACCGCGCGGTACATGTACGGCAGAGACAGCGTCACGTAGCCGAACACCAACAGCAGATCGGTCGCGCGCTCGTTGCTCGTGAGCGGCAGAATCGAACTGCTGTTGTAGATGCGCAGATAGCCGAACACGATCACGATAGCCGGCACCACGAGCGGCAACAGCGTAATGAATTCGACGACCGGCCGCAGCTTCGGCAAGCGCAGTTGTACCCAGTAAGCGGTCGGCACAACGAGCAATATGCCGACGACGATCGTCAGCAGCGCCATCAGAATCGAATAACCAAACGAGGCCTGAAAGCGCGGATCGCCGAGCACCACGCTGTAGGCTTCGAAGCTATATGTGCCACGCTTCATCCGCAGACTGAACTCGAAGGTGGCGATCAGCGGAATCAGGAAGTACAGGGAACCGACCACCATTGCGGTCCACGCTCCCACGCGCGATTGGCTTTTCATCGGCGGCCCCTTTCAGCGCGTGAGCGCAGCCAGATATAACCGCCGTTCGACAGACCCGTGACGAGCACCATGCCGAGCGCAAGCGCGTAGCCGAGATTCTGGTTGTGCATGACGTCGCCGCGAATCTGCGCAAAGAGCAGAATCGGCACGATGTTCAACGAGCTTCCGGTCAGCGCGTAAGCGGTGGCGACCGCGCCGAACGCGTTGGCGAACAGCAGCAGCGTCGCGCCGAGCACGCTCGGCCATAGCACCGGCAGCGCGACGTAGCGCCAGTACTGAGACGCGGTGCCGCCGAGGCAATCGCATGCTTCGCGCCATTCGCGCTTCAGGCCGTCGAGCGCGGGCGTGACGATCAGCACCATCAATGGAATCTGGAAGTACAGGTAGGTCAGCGTGAGCCCCGAAAAGCTGAGAATGCTGAAGCCCGTCGAATACAGATTGAAGCCGAGATACTTCTTCAACAATACGGTGACGAGCCCGACGCGTCCCAACGTGCAGATGAAAGCAAACGCTAGCGGCACGCCCGCGAAGTTCGACGCGACACCGGAGAACGTCATCAACGTCGGACGAATCCAGCCCGGCAGCTTGCCCTGCACCGCCGCCCACGCGAGCAGCGAGCCGATCAGCGCACCGCCCGCCGCGGACGCTGCGCTGACTTTGAAGCTGATCCAGTAAGCGTCGAGCACGGACGGCTGAAACAGGTCGCGCAGGTTGGCGAGCGTGAAGTGACCTTGCGAATCCTGGAACGCGCCGATCATCAGAAAGCCGGTCGGCAGAATCAGGAACAGCAGCGCGAAAGTGAAGAACGGCACGACGCCGATCCAGGCCAGCATCTGCGACGCGCGGCCCGGACCGTCGACGCGCGGCGTTGGAGTGGGCACAGGCGGAACCAGCAGATCCGGCTGCACCGATCCAGCATCCGATGAAGCGCTCATAGCTCACCCTTTGGGTATTCCCCGCATTGGCCGCATCGCCGGCATGTCCGGCACTCTGGGTAACGGCGCGCGCCGTCCGACTAGGACGACGCGCGCGGCGTGTACGACCTCGCGCTAAACGTCGAAGCAGCGCTTACTTGACGTTCGCGCCGACCGTTTCGTCCCAATGCTTCGTGATGGTTTCCTTGTACGCGTCCTGTTGCGAGAGCGTCGGAAACACGACGTTCTTATACGACGACGGCGGCGGCAACTTGTCGAGGAGCGCCTGCGGCACTTTCTTCGCGGCCACCAGTTCGTTGTAGCGCATCGGGTGGCAATAGCCGGTCAACCAGCCGATCTGGCCTTCGTCGGAATAGAGATATTCCATCCACAGCTTGGCTGCATTCGGATGCGGCGCATAAGCGCTGATGGCTTGCACATAGACGCCTGCGACTACGCCCGTTTTCGGGATGACCACTTGAACCTTCGGGTTGCCCTTCAGCGTGTCGCGATCGGCGAGCGCGTTGTAATCCCAACGGACGACGATCGGCGTCGTGCCTTGCGCGAGCGACGCGGCCTTGCCGATCACCGGCACGAAGTTGCCGCTCTTGTTCAGGTCGGCGAAGAACTTGAGGCCGGCTTTGTCCGCCTTGCTCGCGTCGCCCTTGCTTTGCGCAAGACCCGCCGCGTACACCGCCTGAATCGCCTGATTCGCGGAGCGCGGATCGCCCGCGAGCGACACTGCGTTCTTGTAGTCTGACTTGAGCAGGTCGCTCCAGTCGGACGGCGCCTTGTCGATCATGTCGGCGTTCACTTCGAACGCGAGCACGCCGTAGTAGTCGCCGTACCAGTAGCCGTCGGCATCCTTCGATTCTTTGGGAATCGAGTTCCATGTAGAGACCTTATACGGCTGCAGCAGACCTTCGGCCTTCGCGCTCGGGCCGAACGACAGACCCACGTCGATCACGTCGGGCGCTTGCGGACCCTTGTTGCCCTTGTTCGCCTTGATCGCTTCCACTTCATCGCCGGAGCCCGCGTCGGGATTCAGCTCGTTGATCTTGATACCGTACTTCTTCTGGAAACCCGCGACGAGTTGCCCATAGTTGCACCAGTCGTGCGGCAACGCGATCACGGTAAGCTGGCCTTCCTGTTTCGCAGCGGCGATCAGTGCGTCGAGCGGCGCGGCGCTAGCGCTGCTCGCGCCGGCGGCTGCGACGCCCGCGGCGGCCGACATCGAAAGTATGCGAGCTAACACGGTGCGGTTCATAGTTTTCCCCATCCTCTGCCGAAGTTGCTACGTTTGGAAAATTTCTAGTTCGACTTCAACGGCGTTACTCGTGCGCCATTGCGTGCGCTCCTGGTCGGCCTTTGCGGCCGCCTTCGCGTGCCTGCGTGCACACTCACGCCCTGCTTTGGCCGGCATCGCAGTTCAAAGCATGTCGTGCTGCAGCATATCGATGCGATCTGTACAAATCATGTCAACGCCCCACTGCGCAAGCAATTGCGCGCGCGCCGGATCGTTCACCGTGTATGCGAGCACATGCAGTCCAGCCTCGCGGATTTCGCCGACGAGTTGCTCCGTCAGATAACGATGGCTCGCATGCAAGGACACACAGTCGAGCTCGCGCACGATACGCAACCAGTCCGCGGGCACTTCCTCGAACAGCATGCCGCGCCGCAATGAAGGCGCCGCGTCGCGCGCAGCTGCCAGGGCGTCGAAAGAGAACGACGACAGCAGCGGCGCCGTTCGCCCTTGCCACAATCTGAGCGCACCGTCCGCAACGAGGCGGCCGGTAATCTCTTCTCGGCCCGGACAAGGTTTGATTTCGATGTTCGCCGCGATGCCGTCGCGCGCGCAACGGGCTGCTGCATCGGCAAGCGTCGGCAGGCGAGTGCCTGCGAATTGCGGACCGTACCAGGCGCCCGCGTCGAGCATGGCGAGCTGCGCCCACGTATAGTCGGCAGCAGCGCCGTAGCCGTTGGTCGTGCGCTCGAGCGTGTCGTCGTGCAGCAGGAACAGTTCATTGTCGGCGGAAAGCTTGGCGTCGAACTCGACCATGCGGTAGCCGTAGCGCACACAGGCGTCGAATCCCGCTAAGGTGTTCTCAGGCGCGAGCGTGCCGCCGCAGCGGTGCGCGACGAGCGGCGGATATGGCCAGTCTGCAGGTGATACATGATCGATCCCGTTTCCCACGTCCGGTCACCTTTCACCCAGAAGAAAGCGGAGAGTGCATTGAAGCACTTCAACGCATGCGGTCTTGTCAAAAAGCGCCACGCTAATGCACGAAAGAACAGATCAGACTTTGCCTTTCGAACATTCGAGTTTCGAACGAGCACGGCGCTTCGATTTGCGAAGGCTAAAGTCAAATACACAAACTTGCAAGCTGCCAAAAAAATACAACACAATGCGGCTAAAGTAGTAGCCTTGACATCGTCTGGACACACATTCGTGTCCACGATGTCACTGACTAAGACACGTTGTGCGAGCGCCTTCGCATCCAAGGAAAATGCATGTGGCAGGAAGACCGTCATCAGAGAATACGCGCGTTAGTGTCGACGCTCCATCGGGTGTCGACCGAACGGATCATGGCGGACCTTGGCGTGTCGCGCGAAACGGTTCGGCGCGATCTGCTCGACCTCGAAGCGCTCGGTGAACTGCGGCGGGTACACGGCGGCGCCATCAAACCCGCCGACGAAGCGCCGATCGCCGAGCGCGCGCACATGCGCGTCAAATCCAAGACGGCGATTGCAAAGGCGGCGACCGGGTTGATCGCGAGCGGCCAGACGCTGTTCATCGACGCGGGCACGACGACCGCGGCGCTCGCCGAAGAGCTCGCGAAGCTCGCCAATTTGACCATAGTGACCAATTCGATCGACGTCGCGTTGAAGCTGCGCGGCGCTGCAGAACAGGCCGATGCGGGCAACGAAGTGATTTTGCTCGGCGGCACGATCAGCGACCGCGCGATGGCAACCACGGGCGCCACCACCGTGCTCGATATTCAGCGCTATCGGGCGGATCTCGCGCTGCTGTCGCCGGTCGGCGTCGATCACCGGCATGGCGCGACGAACTACGACCACGCCGAAACCGAAGTGGCGCGCGCTATGGTCGCGAATGCCGACCGTGTCGTGATCCTTGCGGATTACAGCAAGATTGGTCAGCGCAGCCGGATCTCGTATTGCCCGGTCGAGCGGATAGACGTGCTCGTCACCAACAAGAAGGCCGCAGACGCCGCCGATTTCACGGCGCTAAAAAAGAAGCTCGAAGAGGTCGTGCTGGCCTGAAGCGTCATGCTGCACGCCGAGCGCGCTGCTCATTCCTTCACATGCATCGTGTCGAGCGCGCGCTTGCGCAGACGCGTGTCATGCAATGCGCCGGCGGCGTCGAGTACCGGATAAGCCGTCGAGCAGAACAGCGAGTTAAGCCGCTTCATGTCGCTGATCAGATCCAGATGCAATGCGCTCGTTTCAATGCTGCGTAGCGTCTGCCCCGTGAGCCGGTCCAGATGCCTGTATGAATACGCGCGCTCCAGATCGCGGAAACGCTCTTTTTCTGCGAGTAGACGTTCGGCGCAGCGCAGATCGTTGTTCAGGAATACGGATAGACCGAGTTGCAGATTACTGACGAGCCGCGTCTGCAGATCGTCCAGTTCGCCGAGTCCTTCTTCGGAAAACGACAGGCGGTGAGCGATCTTCTTCTCCTCGATATCTCCCACGATCCGCTCGATGATGTCGCCCGCATGCTCGAGGTTGATCGTCAGCGAAATGATGTCGGTCCATCGGCGGCTGTCAGCTTCATCCAACTGCTCGCGTGAGATCAACGTGAGGTAGTTTTTGACCGCTGCGTAGAGTTCGTCGACGTCGTCGTCCATACGGATCGTTTCGCGCGCCTTGTCGAGATGGTTGTGATGAATCAGCTCCGCCACGTTGTCGAGCATGGCCCGCACGATGTCGCCGATGCGCAGCACTTCGCGCGCCGCATGCGCGAGCGCGAGCGTCGGCGTGGACAGCGCGGCCTCGTCCAGATGCAGCGGCCGCAGTTCGCCGTTCGGCATGGGCCGGTCGGGCAACACGCGCACGCACACGCGCGCAACCGGATCGATCAGCGACAGGCATGCGCAGCAACGCAGCGCGTTGTAGATCAGATGAAAACCCACGGTGGCCTCACGCGGATTGGCGATCAGCACCGGCAGTCCGCGCGCGAGCAGCGGTGCAAACGGCAGGATCAGCATCGCGCCCGCCAGCTTGAAGGCGAAGCTGCCCAAAGCGAGCCGCCGCGCCGCCGCGTTCTGCGCCACGGTGCCAAGCAACGCCAGCATGCCGCTGCCGAGGTTCGCGCCGATCACGAGGCACAACGCGACCTTCAACGAAATGACGCCCGATGATGCAAGCGTGGCCGTGAGCAGCACGGCCGCGAGGCTGGAATACGACAGCATTGCAAAGGCCGCACCCACTAGCGCGTCGAGCATGGTGTCGCCGGTCAATGCGCCGAACATCACGCGCACGCCTGCGCCTTGCATCATGGGCTGCGCGGCCTCTACGATCAGATGCAGCGCGAGCAGAATCAGACCGAGACCAATCAGCGTACGGCCGGCCTGACCTGTGCGCGTCTGCTTGCGCGACAGGAACAGTGGCACGCCGAACAGGATCAGGATTGGCGACAACCAGGATAGATCGAGGGTAAGAACTCGCGCCATCAGCGCGGTGCCGACGTCGGCGCCGAGCATGATCGCAAGACCACTGGTCAGCGGCAGGAGCCCTTGCGCGGCAAACGACGTGACGATGACCGCCGTGGCGTTGCTGCTTTGAACGAGGCTGGTGACGCCGACGCCTGACAGGAATGCTCGCCAACGGCTGCGGGTGCTTCGCCCGAGGATGCTGCGCAGATCTGCGCCGAGTACGCGCAGGATGCCGGTGCGAACGATATGCGAGCCCCAGACAAGCAGTGCCACGCCGGCGAGAAGGTTAAGGAGAATCAACATAAGGCACTGCTCTTATTCTCTGCTGCCATGACCCGAACCGCATGCCGCGCGTACGACACCCGGGGCGTATATGACAGTAGTGTTGCACATTTTTGCCTTATTGTAATTTTGTGCTTTTAAATATACGCTCGGCCAACGATGAAGATCGTCGCGTGACCGTCTGTGCCGTTCATGTGACGCGACCACCACCTGTCACGAGGACAACGGATGAGCCGCAATCTCGCGCTGTTCGACCTGGACCACACGTTGCTGCCGCTCGACAGCGACCAGGCGTGGGCTCACTTTATCGCTGGACTCGGCATAGAGGGCGCGGCGCGCCATGCGCAAGACATCGACGAATATTATCGGCAGTACGTGGCCGGTACGCTCGACATGGCCGCCTATCTGGACTACACGTTGGCGCCGCTCGCTCGCCACTCGCGCGAACAGCTCGACACGTGGCACGCGCAATTCATGCAGGAAGTGATCACGCCGGCGATCCTGCCGGCCGCACGCGAACTGGTGCAGCGTCATATCGAGGCAGGCGACCTTTGCTGCATTGTCACCGCAACGAACGTGTTCGTTACCGCGCCTATCGGCAAGGCGCTCGGCTTCGAGCATCTTCTCGGGATCGAACTGGGTACGGAGGGTGATGATCCGCTTGCCCGTTTCACAGGTGCGTCGGTGGGCGTTCCGACTTTCCGTGAAGGCAAGATCGCGCGCACGGAAAGCTGGTTAGCTTCGCTCGGCCACCGTTTGCACGACTTTCCTCAAAGCTGGTTCTATAGCGATTCGATCAACGACGTTCCGCTGCTCGAACGAGTCACGCATCCGGTCGCGACGAATCCCGATCCGCGTTTGCGTGCGATCGCGAATGAGCGAGGCTGGCCTGTCATCGAACTTTTCAGCTGACGCACGCTTGGTGCAATGTCGGTGTGGCCGTCAAGGGCCGCAACCGCGATGGTGGCGGTTTCGCTCGCCACGCCTGATTATTCGTTTGCCTAACTGATATGCTTTTTGTTCGAGCCGGCGGTACTACGGCGATCAGGCGCTTGCCCACCGTGAAATAAAAAACCCGCAACATGTGCGGGTTTTCTTCAACCTGACCGATCAGTCACCTGACATTCACACTACGCCGGCTCCATGCGCCTGCAAGTCGGCGTGGTAGCTGGAGCGCACCATAGCGCCCACCGCTGCGTGCGTGAAGCCCATCTTGTACGCCTCTTCCTCGTACATCTTGAAGGTGTCGGGGTGCACATAAGAGCGCACCGGCAAATGGTGTTCGGAAGGCTGCAGATACTGACCGATGGTGAGCATGTCAACATCGTGCTCGCGCAGATCGCGCATGACCTGCAGGATCTCTTCTTCCGTTTCCCCCAAGCCGACCATGAGGCCCGACTTGGTCGCGACGTCCGGATGCAGCGCCTTGAAGTCTTTGAGCAGCTTGAGCGAATGCGCGTAGTCCGAACCCGGGCGCGCTTCCTTGTACAAACGCGGCACCGTTTCGAGGTTGTGATTCATGACGTCAGGCGGTGCGGCATTCAGAATGCCGAGCGCACGGTCCAGACGACCACGGAAATCGGGCGTCAAAATTTCAATGCGCGTGTCAGGCGACAACTCGCGCGTCTGACGGATACATTCGACGAAGTGCGCCGCGCCGCCGTCGCGCAAATCGTCACGATCCACGCTCGTGATCACCACATACTTGAGCTTCAACGCGGCAATAGTGCGCGCGAGATTCGCCGGCTCTTCCGGGTCGAGCGGATCCGGGCGGCCGTGGCCCACGTCGCAGAACGGGCAGCGACGTGTGCACTTGTCGCCCATGATCATGAACGTGGCCGTGCCCTTGCCAAAGCATTCGCCGATGTTCGGGCAGCTCGCTTCCTCACACACCGTATGCAGATTGTGCTCGCGCAGAATCTGTTTGATTTCGTAGAAGCGCGAATTGCCGGTCGCCGCCTTGACGCGAATCCAGTCCGGCTTTTTCAGCTTTTCGATCGGAACGATCTTGATAGGAATGCGGGCGGTTTTGGCTTGCGCCTTCTGCTTCGCGGTGGCGTCGTAGGCAGCGGCGGATGCCGGCACGCCTTCAGGCACGGGAGAAGTTGCGAGGTTCGCGGTAACGTCAGTCATTCGTTCGGTCCAGTCAGGCGGTGAGCGCACCGGCCTGCGGTTGGGCGACGGCCGCGGGATTGCCGTCGAGGTTTGCGGTGAGGCACGCTGCAAGGGTGTGGGCCACGTCGTTCCAGCCGGCCACAACGCCAAGCGTTGCCATATCGACTGTTTCGAGCCCCACGTAGCCGCAAGGGTTAATGGCCAGAAACGGCCGTAAATCCATTTTCACGTTCAGGCTAACGCCGTGATAGCTGCAGCCGTTGCGGATTTTGAGGCCCAGCGCGGCGATCTTTGCGCCGGCATGCAACCCGGCGTGCGGCCCGGGCGCGACGTAGATACCGGGCGCGCCCGCCTTGCGTTCTCCGGCGAGATTATACGCCGCAAGGGTGTCGATCACGGCCTGCTCGATCCGCGTGACCATCTCGCGCACCATCAGCTTGCGACGCCTCAAATCGAGCAGCAGGTAGGCAACCACCTGCCCCGGACCGTGATACGTGATCTGCCCGCCCCGATCGACTTTCACCAGAGGAATAGCGCTGTCGGCGGCCAGCAGATGTGCCGGATCGCCGGCCTGGCCAAGCGTAAAGACGGGTGGATGTTCGACTAGCCAGATTTCGTCGGGAGTGTCGACGGTACGCGCGTCGGTGAACGCGCGCATCGCATCGAAACTGGCTTCGTAGAGTTCGCTGCCGCGCCAGCGCAGCACGAGCGGCGCCGCGACGGGCATTGGGGGAGTAGAAACCGGCGGGACGGACATGATCCACGCAGTTTACCGAAATCCGGCGATTCCCGTCGGGAGTCGCCGCGCCCGGCTGGCGGGGCACCCGCCATCAAACGGTGCGCCAGCCGCCGCGCATCCGCGCCGCCCAACGTTCGACGACTCGCGCAAACCAGTTAAGCGCACGCTCGTCGCAGCGCGTGGGCACTGAAAACGCGATCGTCGCGCGCGGTGTGCCTTCCGCACTGATCCACAGCCGTTCGCCGCGTCGCAATCTCAGCGTGTGGCCGGGTTGCAGCCAGTAGTCTTCGGTGTCGTCGCTGCGTGTTACCCAAACCGCACCGCCGCGCACGACCAGCTTCGTGCTGCGGGCCACCTTCAGGGGAAGCGTTTCGCCACCGTGGATTTCATACGCGATGCTAGAGGAAACTTCTCGCATAATGCCCTCGCCAAAAGTCGTTTCATGGCTACAATCGTAGGCGTAGCAAGGGGTTACGCAAAACGATCAATTTTCACCTCTATGTGAGAAATATTACGATGGAGCTGCGCCATCTGCCGCCGTTGAATGCGATCAAAGCCTTCGAAGCCGCCGCCCGTCACGAGAGCTTCTCGCGCGCCGCCGACGAACTTTTCGTCACGCACGGCGCGGTCAGCCATCAGATCCGGGCACTGGAAGCAGAACTCGGCGTGTCACTGTTCGCCCGCGACGGCAAGCGCGTGCGGCTGACAGAAACCGGCAGGCGCTACGCCAACCACGTGCGCTCTGCGCTAACCGCATTGTCCGACGCCACGCGCGAACTCCGTGCCGGTGACCGCGAGCGGCGGCTCGTGGTGTCCATGTTGTCGTCGTTTGCGGCACGGTGGGTCACGCCGCGCGTCGGCAGCTTTATCGAAGCCCACCCGCAATGGGACCTCGAACTGTTGTCCACAAACGCGCTCACGGACTTCGCGCGCGACGACGTCGACGTAGCAATCCGTTTCGGCTACGGAAAATACGCGGGGCTTTACTCCGAACTGTTGCTCGAGGAAATTTTCTTCCCGGCATGCGCGCCGAATTTCAACGGTGGCAACCTGCCGAAAACGCCCGCCGAGTTGGCGAAACTTCCTCTGCTCCGTTCCGACGACGAATTATGGCGGCCGTGGTTCGACGCCGCGGGACTTACCGAATGGCCGGAACCAAAGCGCGGCGTGCTGTATCAGGATTCGTCGAACCTGTTGCAGGCGGCAATCGACGGTCAAGGAATTGCGCTCACGCGCCGTTCGCTCGCCATGCATGAGATTGCGGCGGGCCGACTCGTGCGGTTGTTCGATGTGGACGGGCCGAGTCCGTGGCAGTACTACTTCATCTGTCCGCCGCAAATGCTGGAAACAGCGCGGGTGAAGGCGTTCAGGGACTGGGTCTTTGCGGAGGTGGGACGGTTCAAACTGTTGTTCGACCGGGCCTGCGAGGCCGGCTCGGCCGCAAGCGCGGGCCGGAAAGCGGACGCGGCGGACGCATTGCGCGTCGCGCCGTAGTGGGACGCCTTAAAGCACGACCTTGACCATTGGATGACCGGTGAGCGCCCGATAAATATCGTCGAGTTGTTCACGGCTAGTGGCGCGCACCGTCACCGTCAGCCCGGTGTAGTTTCCGCCGCTGGACGGACGCGTCTCGACGCGCGAGGCGTCGACTTCGCTGTCGAACTGACGGACCACCGTGACGATCGTCTCGGTGAACTCGGGGTGCGATTTGCCCATGATCTTGATCGGGAAATCGCACGGATACTCAATTAGTGATTCGTTCGCCGGATTCATTTTTTGCTCCTTGCTGCTGCGCCTCTTTCGCCTTGGCTTGCTGATATGCCGCATACAGCGCCGCAAACACCGCACCCGGCTTGCCGCTGCCCACGGGCTGGCCGTCCAACTGCGTGACGGGCAGCACTTCTTTGGTGGCCGAGCTGATGATGATCTCGTCCGCTGCGCGCACTTCGGCTTCGGCGATCTCACGCACTTCCAGGCGGATACCGCATTCCGCCGACAGCTCTTCGATCAGCCCGTAACGAATGCCTTCGAGAATCTTGTGACTGCGCGGCGGCGCGATCAATACTCCGCCCTTCACCACCCACACATTCGACGACGACCCTTCGGTCAACACGCCATCGCGGAACTGGACCGTCTCGAACGCGTCGTTTTCCGCGGCGTATTGCGCCATCAGCACATTGCCGAGCAATGACACAGACTTGATGTCGCAATTGAGCCAGCGGCGATCTTCCGCGCTGACGCAACGCACGCCCTCCGCGCGTTGGGCAGCATTGGGCAGATGGAGCGGCGTAACCATGACGAACACCGTTGGCTGGACGCCCGCGGGAAACGCATGGCCGCGCTTTGCGACGCCGCGCGTGACCTGAATGTAGGCGATCGCATCCTGACTGGCGGCAAGACCGGCCTCGGCTTCGTTGGCCGCGACCACGCGCTCGATCAACGCGCGCCAGCCTGCATTGTCGAATGGATTGGCAATGCCGATCTTCTCGAGCGAACGCGACAGACGCGCCAGATGCTGTTCGAAGCGGAAAGCCGTGCGTCCGGCCGCGTGCGCATATAGCGGCGCGACTTCGTAAATGCCGTCGCCGAAAATAAAGCCGCGGTCGAGCACCGGCACGCGCGCCTCGGACAAAGGCACCACTTCGCCGTTCAGATAAACGATCGGCTCGAGCGAAACATCAGGAAGAGCGGTCATTGCGATCCGTGTTTACTTTTTCTTGTTGAACATGAGCATCAGCGAATCCCACACGCGGCCCACCACGCCGGCTTGCGGCACGGCCTGCAAGGCGACGATCGGGAACTGTGCGAGCACCTTGCCGTCGGCGACGAGCTTCGCGGTACCGACCTGCTGACCGTTCGCGATCGGCGCGATCAGCGGATCCATCTGCTCGATTTGCGGCTTCACCTTGTCGGCCATGCCCTTGGGCACGGTGATGTACTGATCGCTCTTCACGCCGATCTGCACCGAGTCCTGCGCACCCTTGTAGACGCGCGGCGTGCCCACCACCTGGCTCGCCTTGTAGAGGCACACCGTGTCGTACGCGGAGTAGCCGTAGTTCAGCATCTTCAGGCTGTCCTGCACCCGGTCGTGTTCCTTCGTCTCGCCCATCATGACCGAGACGAGGCGGCGCGACGCGTCCTGCGTGCCCGGCAGCGAGCGCTTCGCGCTCGCGATCAGGCAGTAGCCGGCGGCTTGCGTGTGGCCGGTCTTCAGACCGTCGACGGTCGGGTCGATCCACAGCAGACGGTTGCGGTTCGGCTGCTTGATCTTGTTGTACGTGAACTCTTTGACCGAGAAGATGTTGTAGTAGTCAGGGAAGTCGCGGATCAGACGCGCCGACAGCACCGCGAGATCGCCAGCCGTGGTGTAGTGCTGCGCGTCGGGCATGCCGTTCACATCGGCGAAATGCGTGTTTTTCATGCCGAGGCGCTGTGCTTCGGTGTTCATCATGTTGACGAACTGCGCTTCGCTGCCGCCCACCAGTTCGGCCAGCGCGATGGCGGCGTCGTTACCCGACTGCACGATCATGCCGTACACCAGATCGTGCACGGTCACCGGCTTGTTTGCCTCCACGAACATGCGCGATTCGTCGGTGCGCACGCGACGCACCGCTTCGCTCGGCGTCACCGTCTGGTCCATCGCGATCTTCTTCGTTTGCAGTGCTTCGAAGACGAGATACGCAGTCATCAGCTTGGTGAGCGATGCCGGTTCCACGCGCTCATCGGGATTGCCCGAAGCCAGAACCTGATTGCTGGTCGCGTCCACGAGCACCCACGAACGCGCATTCACCGCCGGCGGCGGCACTTGCGCGAACGCAGTGCTGGCCGCCAGCGTGGCGGGCAGCACGACGCCGAGCGTCAATGCGCGGCTTAGCGTGGGAGAAACAAAACTTGCAACGGAGGGAAAAGACGTGCGGCCGGAGGTGGAAAAACGCATAGGGTCGGTTCGTGCAGATATATTCAACGCGCGCAGGGCGCAGAGTTTGGAAGAGCCGGTCGGCGAGCGACTGGCCGTGACGACTAAACGTAACGGCTTGAGCGCCCATTGGACTTCCGGCCACGCGATCGGTTCGCGCAGCACACTCGTAGCCGGCACCGCTGCGCGCGTGAAAAGAAGTTACGCGTCGCGCGAACTGCCGGACAGGCCGTGCTGCGCCCAAAAAAGAGCGCCCATTATACGCGTGGTATTCCCCGAACTTCGCGCAATGACTGGTGAATAGCCGGGCGTTTGCGCGTACCTGTACCCCGGAAAACGCGCGCCGCGCGGCAACTTACCGCCAGGCGTCGACGATGATCCGCTTCAGGATATGCAGCTTGCGATGCAGAAAATGCTCTGCGCCCGGAATCACCACCACGGGCAATTCCTGCGGCTGCGCCCAGTCGTAAACGGATTGAATGGGAACGGTCTCGTCAGTCTCGCCGTGAATCACGAGCGTGTTTTCCGGCACAGGCGCCACGTCCCAGCGGCTCGCGGCGGTGCCGACGAACACCATCCGCTCGATCTCCTTGCCTTCGTCGCGCAGCTTGGCGGCCACATGCGACATCACGAAAGTGCCGAACGAAAAGCCTGCCAGCACCAGTGGCAGATCGGCGTGCCCCGGCTGCGCGCGCATGTGGTCGAGCACCGCACGCAAATCGTCGCGCTCGCCGATGCCCGCGTCATGCTCACCTTGCGTTTGCCCGACACCGCGAAAATTCGAACGATACGTCACGTAGTTCAACTGGACGAGCGTGCGTGCGAGCGTCTGCGCGACCTTGTTGTCCATCGAGCCGCCGAAGAGCGGATGCGGATGCGCGACGAGCGCAATGCCGCGCGGCGCCGCGCCGTTTTCGCGCGTCTCGTCGGGCAGATCGAGCGCGACCTCGATTTTGCCTACCGGGCCGTCGATCAGATACTTCTTCGTATGTGCGTTCATCGCAGCGCCTATTGATCGATCTTCAGACGCTCGACAACCTTGCCGTTCGCCAGATGCGAGTCGACGATTTCGTCGATGTCGCTCTCGTCGACATACGTGTACCAGACGCCTTCCGGATAGACGACGAGCGCCGGGCCGAGTTCGCAGCGGTCGAGGCAACCTGCCTTGTTGATGCGCACCTGGCCGGGGCCGGCGAGGCCGAGTTTCTTCACGCGCTTCTTCGCGTATTCCTGCATTGCCTGCGCATTGCAGTTCGCGCAACTCGGACGCTCTGCGCCCGGTTCACGCTGATTAAGGCAGAAGAAGACGTGGTACTTGTAGAAGGAGTCCATGTTGTACGAAGAGCGAGGCTGTCAGAAGGGCAATAGTGCAGAAGGCAGTCGGGCGCAGCGGCGCGCGCTTTGTTGCGCAGGAGCCGTTGGCCGCGCCGCTTGCGGAGGTCGCTTGCGAAGGACCGCTTGCGAACGATTATAGCGAGCAAGAGGCCAGCATCGCTGACGCTGCAGGAGTGCCTACTTCGACTCAAGCCTCGTGCGCCGCCTGAGCCAAACGCGTTCGACGACGAACGCAAGCCACACGAGCGCCGCGTACGGCCACACCCACGCGAGCCAGCGCGCGAGGCCATTGAAGTGGAGATACCGTCCTTGCCGCCAGTCGGCCAGCACGACATCGAAATAAGGATTTACCGGCAACAGGTTGACGAACACGAGCGTCACGACGAGTGCGCCCGCCGCCAGCGCGGTGCGCGATCGGCGCCGCAGACGCAGCGCCAGGAGCCCGAGCGCCGCGCCGCAGACGAGGCCCGCGAGCGCGCCTGGCGTCGCCCAGTCGAAGGCGAGGCCGGATTGCGACTGCAAGAACGTAGCGCCCGCCTTCACTCCAAGAGCCACGACGATAAATAGCAGCAACAGCCGCACGCGCGGCGCATGACGGCGTATCGTCAACGACGCGAGCGCAAGCGCGGCGAACAGATTGAGCGTGGTGATGAGGGCTTCCCAGGCATCGTCAGGCAGCCAGGCGGCGACCCACGCGGGCCATGTGCCGACGTGCCAGCCGGCCGGCGTCCACGCGAACAGGGCGTCTTGCGTCGTGGAATCGACTCGCGTCCACAGCGCGCGCGGCCAGTTACCGAGCCCGAAGAGACGCGGCGACGGATACATCGTCGCAAACGGCCAGGCCGCGACAAGACACGCGAGCGCGGCACTCTCGCGGTGGAACCACATGAGCCGTAAGCGTCGCAGCAACCCGCGGTCGAGCAGCGCGCCCGTGGCCGGCGACATGATCGCCGCGCCAAGCAGCGCGCCGAGCGCGTTGGCCGCGAGGTCGAGGTTGGACGCGACCCGCGTCGGCAAATACGTTTGCACGGCTTCCATCACGCCCGACAGCAAGCCGCCGAGCACGAAAGCCAACGCGACCGCGAGCGGCCCGCGCCAGCGCGGATAGAGCGCAAGCACCATTAGCGCGCCAAACGGCATGTAGCCGAGCACATTCGTGACGACATCGAATGCCGTCAGATACTGCGGCATCGGATCGGAAAGGAAGGCGAACGGCGTCAGGCCGAGCGAGCGCCAACCTGAAAACGGATACCACGAACCGTAGACGATCAGCACGGTGTACAGCAGCAGCGCTTGCCGCGAAAGCACCGACGGACGGCGCAGCCACGATCTTTCGCTCATGCAGCGCTCCGTTGCGTGCGCTGCGCGCCGGTCATTGCGCGGCGACCAGCGCCTGAACGCCGAGCCAGGCGGCGATTTGCGCGACGAGGTCGTCGCTGGCGGTGGCGAGCGCTTGCGCGCCGCCTGCAGCGTCGGCGGTACTCGACGGCGCCCTGGAGATGAAGGTTCGCTGACCCAGCACCTTGCCGTTTTGCGTCAGCGTGGCGCGCGCGGTCACCGCTGCATGGCTTTGCGACTGGCTGTCGAACACCTGCTCGAACTCGCCCAGATCCACCTTCAGCACGGGCGCGGCGACGCCGTCAGCGCCCGTCAGCACCGTGCCGCGAGAACTGAGCGCGCCGCGCAGACGTTGCGTGAGCAACTGCGAAGGCGGCATCGTCCAGTGGCTGTTCGCGTACGCGGCCAACTGCTGCGCGTCGGCATAGCCGAGCCGGTACACGAGCTTGTCGGACTGGAGCATTTCCGGCGCGCTCACGTCGAGCACCTTGACCGCCGATTGCGTGCCCGCAGACGCTGCAGGCTTCGGCGGCCCGAAGTCGTAGCGAATGTCCGCGAGCGCGGCCGGCGTGCTGGAGCAGCCTGCCGCCAGCAGACTGAGCGCAAGCAGCGTCGCGCAAACAGCGCCCGTGCGCGCGGCACGCGAGGACAACAAGCGGTGAATGGAGCGTGACATGACGATGTTCCTTTCTTCAAACCTTCAGATTCATTGTGCGGCGCGCGCGGCAGGCCACGTAAAACCAGCCTCGCCGGGGCCCGGCGCCGCCGCCGGCGCACCGAACAGCACGCTGCGCGGGCTGGTGCTGAACGTGTCGGCGGCGCGGTCCACGGAGCGCGCGGCGGAGCGCACGTCTTCAGCAAGCGAATTGACCCGCGGCAACGTGTCGTAACCGACCCGCGCCGACAGATCCTGCAATGAGCCGTTCATCGCGGTGAGCGCGTCGCCCGCTTGCTGAGCCGCGGTGCCCACCTTGTTCAGATTGGTCTCGAACGGACCATCCGCACGATTCAGGCTCGTGATCAACTGGTTCGTTGAGACGAGCGTGCTATCCAGCTTGTCGATGGTGGCGGGCAGCTTGCCGGCCACCGGCGCCATCTGCTGCGTGAGCGTGGCGACGCCGTCCGCGGCTTTCTGGATGCTGGCCGCCGTGCCGTGCAACTGGTCGACCATTTCCTGCGACAACAGATTGTCGACGTCGTCCGTGACCTTTTCGAGTTTCTTCAACAACACGTCGCCGCGTTGTTGCAATTGGTCGAGCAAGCCCGGACGCATCGGCAACTGTGCAACCTGTTTCGCCGACGAAGCGAGCGGCGATGGATCGCGCCCCGTGTCGTCGAGCTGAATGAACGCAATGCCCGTCACGCCTTGAAAGCCGAGACTGCCGAACGTGGAATGCGTGATCGGCGCATGCGTGTCGACGAGAATACGGATCAGGATCTGGCCCGGATGATCGCGGTCGAATTTGATCGACTGCACTTTGCCGACGTCGAGGCCTCTATAGCGCACGGCCGCGTCGGTAAAAAGACCCGTTACGTTGGTGCGCGCAATGAGATCGTACGGCACACGCACCGCGCGGTCGACATTGAACAAAAAAGCCGCCGTTGCAATCGCGGCCAGCAGGACGACCGTAAAGAGTCCTGCCCAGAACGCATGCGATTTGTTTTCCATTGCCAGGTTCCCTAGTTTCCCTGATTCACAGCGGCAATTCGGACGATGCCGGCTCGAGCGCCGCGCGCGGCAGCTTTGCGCGGCGCTCGGGCGGCAACGCCTGCAAGGCGCGGCGCCCGCGCAAGCCGAGAAAATATTCGCGGATGAACGGATGATCGACGCCGGCCGCTTCTTCGACAGGCGCGGCGACCAGCACCTTGCGATCCGCCAGCACGGCCACGCGCGTGGAAAGCGCGACCATCGTGTCGAGATCGTGCGTGACCATCACGACCGTCAAGCCGAGCGCGCGATGCAGCGCCGAAATCAGTTCGACGAACTCGTCGGACGCTTGCGGATCGAGCCCGGCGGTCGGTTCGTCCAGAAACAGCAGTTCGGGTTCGAGCGCAATCGCGCGCGCAATGCCTACGCGCTTGATCATGCCGCCGGACAGCGCCGAAGGCATTTTGGACGCGTGCTTGCACGGCAGCCCGACCATCTCCAGTTTCAGCATGACGATGTCGCGCAGCAGGTCTTCGGGCACCTTGCCGAGTTCGCGCACCGGCTGTGCGACGTTGTCGAACACCGACAGCGACGAAAACAGCGCGCCCCGCTGAAACAGCATGCCGGAGCGGCTGCGCATCAGCAGCGCGGTTTCGGGCGAAATGGTCGCGAGGTCTTCGCCGAACAGCTTGATGGTTCCCGAAGTTGGCCGCTCCAACCCGAGAATCTGTCGCACGAGCGTGGTCTTTCCGGAACCCGACCCGCCGACGATCGACACGATCTCGCCGCGCCGCACGTCCAGATTCACATGCTGATGCACTACGTTGCGGCCATAGCGCTTCGTGACGTCGATCACTTCGATCACCGGCTCGGCGATGGAAGGCATCGGCTGGCCGCGTACGGCCTGAGTTAGCGGCGCGATCATCCGAGCCCCACGTTCTGGAACAGAATCGCGAACACGGCGTCCGCGAGAATCACGATCGTGATGGACGTCACCACCGAGGTCGTCGTGCCTTCGCCGAGACTCTGCGAATTGGCTTTGATACGGAACCCGAAGTGGCAGCCGACGATCGCGATCAGCATTCCGAAGACGACGCCCTTGCCCAGACCGATCCACAGGTTCGCGGCCGGCACGACGCCGGGCAACGCGCGCGCGAAATAACTCATGTCGATGCCGAGGACGATCTTCGCGGCGAGCGCCCCACCGCTCAGCGCAATGATGTTCGTCCACATCACGAGTAGCGGCATCGCCACGCCGAGCGCCACCACGCGCGGCAGGATGAGCCGCAGACCGTGCGGAATGCCCATCACGCGCATGGCGTCGAGTTCCTCGGTCACGCGCATCACGCCGATCTGTGCGGTGATTGCCGAGCCGGAGCGGCCCGCGACCAGAATCGCCGAGAGCACCGGCCCGAGTTCGCGGATCACCGAGAGCCCAAGAATATTCACGATGTACTGATTGGCGCCGAAGAGCCTCAGTTGCTGCGCGGACAGATAGCTCAGCACGATGCCGATCAGAAACGCGACCAGCGCGGTGATGGGGAGCGCCCTGGTGCCGGCGTTGTAGATATTCGCTGAGATTTCAGTCCACGGCGTGAGGGCGGGCTTGCGCGCGATCGCCAGCAGATCGAGCACGACGCGACCCAGCATAGCCACGCCGCCGTATAAATGCTCGAAGAACGAAAACAGCCCGAGGCCGAGCCGCGTGAACGGATCGAATCTGACGACCGGCTCCGCCGTCTCGCGCACGGTGTCGAGCAACGCAATGCGCTCGAAGATATCGCGCTGCGTGTCGGTGAGTTCGGTGTCGGGCGGCATTCTATGGCCCCACACGCGCCACAGCGCCTGGCCGCCGACGTGGTCCATCCGGTCGATGCGCGATAGATCCCACTGACCGATGCCTTCGGCGCCTTCGAGCGAACGCAGTTGCGGTATCACATGTCCGGTGGCGCGGTCGCGCGCGAGCGCGAGCGCCGTCCACTGGCCCGAGAGCCGGACGATCTTGCCTTGGCTGCCAGCCGCGACTTCAAGGCCGGGCGGAGTGTCGTAGTTCAAGGATCGTTGCAATGTGGTTATCGGAGTAGCGGCCATTGTAACGAACGCGCAGCGGATCGACCGCGCTGGCGGGCCCAGGCGGTTCGCTGTCGCTACAGGCTGTCGCTACAATATGGGACATGAACGCTTCCACTCCTCCCAAAGGACCGGCCGCTGCCGCGAATGCAGCGGACTGGCGTATCGACCGTGAACGCGCCGTCGCTCTTTTCGGCGCGCATGCGCATGACTGGCCGATCGAAATCGTCGAAGAAACCGGTTCGACCAACGCCGACCTCATGTCCCGCGTGAAGGCGCTGCCGCGCAAGGCGGGCGCGCTGCCACGGCCGATCGTGCGGGTGGCTTACCTGCAGACCGCCGGACGCGGCCGCCGCGGGCGTCCGTGGTACGCGGAGCCGGGTAATGCGCTGCTGTTTTCGGTCGCCTGCGTGCTGCCGCGTCCGCTAGAAGGACTGGCGGGATTGAGTCTCGCGGTGGGCGTGGCGCTCGTCGACGGACTGCGCTCGTTGCCTGTCGCGGGCCCCGGCCAGATTGCGCTGAAGTGGCCGAACGACATACTGCTCGAAGGCGACAAGCTCGCCGGCATCCTGATCGAGACCGCCTGGAGTACGGAGGACGCGAGCGCCGTCGTGATCGGCATCGGCACCAACGTGAAGGGCGCCGACGAACTCGCCGCGAAAATCGGCGCGCTCAACGCCGGGTCGCCGCCGCAGGTGCGCGGCACGGCACCGACCGCGCTGCAGCGCGCGCTGCCCAACGCGAACCTCACCGATACGCTCGCCGCCGAACTCAACGCATTGGAGCCCGCGTTGCAGCGCTTCGGTGCGGAAGGATTCGCGCCGTTTCAGGCGCGCTGGAACGCAATGCATGCGTACGCCGGCCGCGAGGTCGTGCTGCTCGAACAGGGCGCGGAAGTTACGCGCGGCGTCGCTGCGGGCGTCGATGAGCGCGGCCAGTTGTTGCTCGATACCGACGCGGGCCGGCAGAGCATCGCGACCGGCGACGTGTCGCTGCGTCTCGCCGACGGTGCTGCATGACGAGCGGCGCGCGTCATCTTTTGATCGACGCGGGCAATAGCCGCGTCAAATGGGCGATGGTCGAGGCTGACGGCACGCAGATCGCCGGTGGCGCGCTTGCGCATGGCGGCGCGGATCAGACTCAATGGGCTACTGAAGGGGCGACGCAGTGGGCGAACTTGCCGGCGCCTCGCGGCGCATGGTTATCGAACGTCGCGGGCGATACCGCTGGTGAGCGAATCGCTGCGTTGGTCGACGCGCAATGGCCGCATCTGCCGCTCACCACGATTCGCGCACGCGAGCAGCAATGCGGCGTGACCAACGCGTACACGACGCCGCACGCGCTCGGCAGCGACCGCTGGGCCGGCATGATCGGCGCGCACGCGGCATTTCCCGGCGAGCATCTGCTCATTGCGACCTTTGGAACCGCGACCACGCTCGAGGCGTTGCGCGCGGACGGCCGCTTCGTGGGCGGACTCATCGCGCCAGGCTGGACGTTGATGATGCGCTCGCTCGGCGAGCACACGGCTCAATTGCCGACACTCGACGCTAACGCCGCGCGCGGCCTTCTGGCGAGTTCCGCTGATAAGCAGGACGCAGCCCGACGCGGTCCGTTCTTCGCGACGGATACGCCGCGTTCGCTATCCGCCGGCTGCACGCTGGCACAAGCGGGACTCGTCGAGCGGACATGGCGCGACCTGACGGACGAATGGCAGGTGCCGGTGCGCCTCGTGGTCGGCGGCGGCGCTGCAGACGAAGTGGCGAGCGCACTGAAAGTGCCGCATACTCGCCACGATTCACTGGTTTTGTCTGGGCTTGCACTGATAGCTTCCGAGCGCGCTTCGGAACACGGCGTGTAGAACTCCGGCTAAATGTGATGGCTGAGCTTCGCGTCTGAACCACATCGGCGGGACAACTTCTGGAAGGGAAAATATAACGATGCTGCGCTGGCTGATTGCCATACTGTTCCTGGCCAACCTTCTGGCATTCGTCGCAGTGCGCGGCGTGTTCGGCCCGACGCCCACCGCGAGCGGGCGCGAACCCAATCACCTGAGCCGTGAAGTCCATCCGGACTGGTTGAAGGTGCGCCCGGTCACCGCCACGGACGCCGCTGATCAGGCTGTTGTCGGCGCGGCGGCACCGGTCGCGCCGATCGCGGCGTCGGCGTTGCCGCAATAAAACGGACAATCGAAGCTGAGAGTTGGAGCCGGATATTGCAGCGGCGCGTCGGGGGGCGCATCTAACTGTGCAAGCGCAAGCCTAGGCCATACAGACTTTGCGCCGTGCTCGCCCGCTCGTGCTTAGCCTTGCGTACGAACCTTCTTGAGCAGCGCCGTCGTCGAGCGGTCATGCTCGAACGGAATTGCCAACGCCTTGCCGCCCCAGCCGCGCACGATGGCCGACTCCGGCAACGTATCCATGTCGTAGTCGCCGCCCTTGACGAGCACATCCGGACGTAGCGCCGAGATCAGTTCGACAGGCGTCTTTTCCCCGAAGCAAACCACGTAGTCGACGCTCTCCAGCGCCGCGAGCAAAGCCATGCGGTCGGCTTCGTTGTTGATCGGCCGGTCATCGCCCTTGCCGAGCATACGGACCGACGCGTCGCTGTTCACGCCGACGATCAGGCAAGCGCCCTGCGCTTTCGCATCCGCGAGATAGGTCACATGCCCGCGATGCAGGATGTCGAACACGCCGTTTGTAAATACGACCGGCGCGTTCAGCGAAGGGCGCAGCGCGACCAGCGCGTCGCGAGTAAGAATCTTGCGTTCGAAAATAGCGGCCATTTGGGATATGGAAGATACGGAGATTTGCCGTCGAGATACGGCGTATGCAACGTGGAGCATAACGCTCACGCAGACTGGTCAAGCATAAGGGCGAGCATCGAAATCAGGCGCAAATTAAACAAAACGGTCCGGCAAGCTCGCGCCTGCCGGACCGTTTTAAAGCGCCGAACCGGAGCGCGGCGCTAGCTTTGCATCATGCGCGACCCGCGAACCCGGATTCACGAGGCTCCATTCAAGCCGGCTGTTCGGCCGACTTCTGGTCGGCCTGCAGCCGCGTCACCACTTCCTTGCGATAACGGTTCAGTTCCTGCGCGGTAGTGAACGTGCGCTCGAACAGCAGCGACAGGTTATGCAGAATGCGCTCGACAACCTTCTTTTCCCAACCGTCGTCGAAACGGATCTGCTCGTCGAGCCAGCGTTCGAGCCATTCCGGATCGGGCAGGCGCGACTGGATCGTGTCGCGCGGGAACAATGCCTGATTGACGTGCAGATTCGTGGGATGCAACGGCTTTTCCGTGCGACGCGCCGACGCCATCAGCACACCGATCTTTGCAAAAGCGGCTCGCGCGATGTCGCCGGTTTGCACCATGGCTTTCTTCATGTAGCGCAGGTAAGCGCCGCCATGCCGCGCCTCGTCGCGCGAGATGGTTTCGTAGATGTGCTTGATGACCGGCTCGGTGTGCCATTCGGCAGCGCGGCGATACCAGTGATTCAGGCGGATTTCGCCGCAGAAGTGCAGCATCAGCGTTTCAAGCGGCGGCGCCGGGTCGAATTCGAAGCGCACGGCGTGCAGCTCTTCTTCGGTGGGGCACATTTCCGGCTTGAAGCGGCGCAGATATTCCATCAGCACCAGCGAATGCTTCTGTTCTTCGAAGAACCACACGCTCATGAACGCGGAGAAATCGCTGTCGTGATGGTTGTCACGCAGAAACATTTCCGTGGCGGGCAGCGCCGACCATTCGGTGATCGCGTTCATCTTGATCGTCGCGGCCTGCTCGTCGGTCAATAGCGATGCATCGAACTTGTCCCAGGGAATGTCTTTCTCCATGTCCCATCGAACGGATTCGAGCGATTTATAAAGTTCCGGGTAAAGCATGGTGTTCATAGTCCCACCCCTGTTCTGCACATACTGTGTGTGTCTGTCACTACTACGTGTAGCACTTTCCTGACCACGAACGAAACGCGCCGGGTGCTTTACCCGAATGCCGCGCCGTTCGCCGGCCAAGCCTTCAATTTTACGCGGTAACCGGCCGCCTGGATGCACGGGCAGCGAAGAAGTCCGGGCGCTCGCGCGAGGAGCGGCTAACGCAAAGTTACACGCTCGGGTCACGCATTGCGCGGCCAACCATGGGTGAGGGATACCCTATGCCTGAGGTCGAGCCAGTTTGCGATGAAAACCGCACCGTCCAGCCCTGCGCCGGTGATGCCGGCGGTGAATGGAGCCTGGGCGACTGGTTGGTTGTTTTCAGCGCGCGCCCAAAACCAAACAAATGCCTTCCAATGATAGCACGCTGACTTCCTCAAACCCGCGCGATAGCGGACGCAATTCCGATGCCTGGTTGACCTGTCTCAACGACTGTGCAATCGGCGGAGTGTGGCTTGCGACGGGGTCAAAACGGTGACAGCCGGCGATTTTTCTGCCCAGTTGCCCCGACAATCGGCCCGGCTGCCGCCCGCCTCCCGCTGCGCATCGTCACAGGGATTTTTTTGGCGGCTTCGACCCGCTGCTGGCCGTACCAGCCGCTGCGCGCTTTGTGGTTGACGGCGCGCGCTTCGCCGCTGGCCGCTTCGCCGCAGACTGGCCAGCAGATCCAGCGCCTTCAGCCGAACTTGCAGACGCTGCGGCGGCTTCGTCCTCGGGCGACGGTCGCGGTACATCGGTCGCCCCGCCAACTGCCTCGCCCGCCTCGTCGGCAGCGTCCTCGTCAGTCTCGGCTTGTGCGCCGCTATTCTCGGCCGCTCCCGCAGCGCTCGCGGTCGGCTGAGTCATCGCGAATTGCGCGATCTGGTTGAATTGCGATTGCAGCAGGTTCCACCATGCCGATGCGTCGAATGGAGGAGTGGCAGGTGCGCCTTCCTCGTCGCCCGACGCTTCAGCGGTAGCCGAGTTTTCAGCCGAAGCCGCCGGCTCCGGGTGAGGCCAGCCGCTCGTTGGCGACGGACTCGGCGCGGGGGCCGGCGCTGGCGACGCTGCCGCCGCCGGCTGACTCATCGATTGCTGTGCAAACGCGCCGAATGCACGCAGCGTCGCAAGCGTCGCGCGCTGCACTTCGAGCGCCTGAATCGCGGATTGCAACATGCTCAGGTTCAGCTTGAGCCATTGCTCGACCGCGCGCATGTCGGTGATGCGCTTATCGAGTTCTTCGACGTTGGTAAGCGGCGCCATCATGTCGGACATCATCGACAGCGACGGACCCATGCCCGCGCCCATGCCCGCGCCCGATGGTGCGCCGGAGAACGCGGAGCCGAACGGCGACATGCGCATCATGCCCCACATGTGTTCCAGCATTTCGGCGGGCGGAAAACCGGGGAAGCCAGGGAACGGCGGCGTTGAACCAGATGTGTCAGTCATGCTTGTCGCCTCGCTGCATTAACAAAAAAGCGCGGAAAGAAAAACGCGAACCGGAGAGCGCATCGAGCGCGCCTGAAGCCGATCATACAGCGCGGTACATCAGAATCGCGCTGCATCCGTTACGGTGCGCGCCAAGGGTCTGCGCCGCCGAAATCCGGCGCACGCCGCTCGCGCAGCGAGGTCACGCCTTCACGCACGTCCGGCCCGGCGAATCCCATGAACTCCAGCGCAAGCGACGCATCGAAAGCGGGCCCTGCCGAGCGCAGCCAGTTGTTCAACGCATACTTCGTCCAGCGGATCGCGGTTTGCGAACCGTGTGCGAGCTTCTGCGCGACTTCAAATGCTTTCGGCAGCAGATCGTTTTCGTCGACCGCAAGCGACACGAGCCCGATTCTCTCCGCCTCCGTGCCGCTCACCGGCTCGCACAGCATCAGGTAGTACTTGGCCTTCGCCATGCCGCACAGTAGCGGCCAGACGATCGCCGCGTGATCGCCGGCGGCTACGCCGAGCCGTGTGTGCCCGTCGATAATGCGCGCAGTCTTCGACGCGATCGAAATATCGGCAAGCAGACCCGCGACCAGACCCGCGCCGACGGCCGGACCGTGCATCGCCGAGACGATCGGTTTGCTGCAGTTGATAACGTTGTAGACCAGATCGCGAGCCTCGCGCCACACGCGCGCGCGCACGTCGAAGTCGGTAGCCATGTCTTCGACCAGTTGCAGATCGCCACCCGCCGAGAAGCCCTTGCCCTCGCCGCGAATGATAGCGACGCGCGTGTCTGGATCGCGGTCGATGTCGCGCCAGATTTCCGCGAGTTCGTAATGCATGCGCGCGTCGGCGGTAGCAAGCGCGCTTCTGTTCGCGCCTTCGCCGCTCATCACCACTTCGAGTACGCCGTGCGGACGGCGATGCAACTTGAGCGACTGGTAACGTGCGTAGAACGCATCGTTGGTGTGAGGTTGTTCAGTCATGGTGATCTATCCGTGGGTGCGTGATGCGCGCATCGCTTAACGCGGCTGATAAACCCATTTGCCGCTGCTGATTTCGACCATGACGCGCGCACGTTGGTCGAGCCCCAGGTGGTCCCCGGCGCTCATGTTGACGACGCCGTTGGTATCCGCGAGACCGCGCGTGCCTTCGAGTGCGTCGCGCAACGCACGGCGAAATTCCGGCGTGCCCGGCGCTGCTGTTTTCAACGCGATCGGCACGGCATGGCTGAGCAACATGCCCGCGTCCCACGTGTAGGAGCCGAATGCCGAGACGCTGCCAGGCCCACGCAGCGCTTCGAAGCGCGCGATGTAATCGAGCGCGAGGCGCTTCGCCGGATGATCCGCAGGCAATTGCGCCGCGACCAGCACTGGGCTTGCTGGCAGGAAGGTGCCGTTGCAATCGGCGCCGCACACGCGCAGGAAGTCGTTATTGCCCACGCCGTGGTTGTGATAGATCAGCCCTTTATAGCCGCGTTCGCGCAGTGTCTTCGGCGGTAGCGCCGCGGGCGTGCCGGCCGCGCCCACCACCACTGCATCGGGATGCGTTGCGAGGATTTTCAGCACCTGCCCCGTCACGCTCGGATCGGTGCGATTGAACCGCTCGCTCGCCACCATCTGCATGTGATGAAGCTGCGCGAACTTCGCGACTTCGGCATAGAAGGTCTCGCCGAGCGCATCGGCCTGACCGATGAACGCGACAGTTTTCACTCCGCGTGTGCTTGCATGCTCGGCAATTGCCGAAGCCATCATCGCATCCGTTTGCGGAGTCTTGAAGACCCAATGGCGCTTGGCATCAACGGGTTCAATGATTTTCGCCGACGACGCAAGCGAGATCATCGGCGTAGTTCCGTCGGCGACCACGTCGATCATTGCCAGCGAGTTCGGCGTAATGGACGAACCGATGATCGCGTCGACATGATTTTCGGAGATCAGCTTCTTGGTGTCCTGGACAGCCTGGGTCGTGTCCGACGCATCGTCGAGCACGATGTATTCGACGCTCTGGCCGCCGATCTGTTTCGGCAACAACGTCGCCGTATCGCGCGCGGGAATGCCGAGCGACGCGGCCGGCCCGGTCAGCGAGAGCACGAGCCCGATCTTCACCTGAGCCAGCGCCGCCGCGGGCGACAGGCATACAAGCGCCGTACACAATGCGGCGACACGAGCCGCGGCTCTGGCGAGCCGCCTGCTCAGCTTCAGTTCTTCCCGCTCCTCCAGCCATGCGCTCGCATGCAGACCACGCGCGCATGCGCTCCCCAATCCCGCGTCAATCGATCCAGCTCGCCGCATGGTGTCTCCTCACATGAGTTTTTCGTTTTGATTTACCGCCGATGCCGCCGCGCCAGTCAGTGTAGCGGCGCGCGATGGCAGCGGCATCGGGCGAAACCCTTTCGGACGATGCGCCGTACCGCTTCAGTCGAGCGGTGCGATGCTCTGCTCGATGGAGCCGAAAATCGACTTGCCCGCTTCATCGAACATTTCGATCTTCACCGTGTCGCCGTACTTCATGAACTCGGTCTGCGGCGCGCCATGCTCGATCGTTTCGAGGCAGCGTTTTTCGGCGATACAGCAGTAGCCGCGCTTCGCGTCCTTGTTGGAGACCGTGCCCGACCCGACAATCGCGCCCGCTCGCAAATTGCGCGTTTTCGCAGCATGCGCGATCAGCTGGCCGAAGTGGAACACCATGTCCGTGCCGGCGTCTGGCTGGCCGACTTTCTTGCCGTTCCAATGGACGATCATCGGCCGGTGCACGCGACCTTCGCGCCAGTGTTCGCCGAGTTCGTCGGGCGTCACGGCGACCGGTGCGAACGAAGAGGCCGGCTTGCTCTGGAAAAACCCGAAGCCCTTCGCGAGTTCGGCGGGAATCAGGTTGCGCAGCGAGACGTCGTTGACGAGCGTGATCAGACGCACGCTTTTGAGCGACTGCTCGGGCGTCGCGCCCATCGGCACGTCCGTGGTGATAACCGCAACCTCTGCCTCGAAGTCGATGCCGAACGCTTCGGATGCACAGACCACGTCGTCTTCCGGACCGATGAAGTCGTCGCTGCCGCCCTGGTACATCAGAGGATCGGTCCAGAATTCGGGCGGCATCTCCGCGCCGCGCGCGCGCCGCACGAGTTCGACGTGATTCACATACGACGAACCGTCCGCCCATTGGAAAGCGCGGGGCAGCGGCGCCATGCAGTCGCTTGCGTCGAACGAAAACGTATTCCGCGCGCGCCCCTGATTGAGCGCGTCGTACAGGTCGTGCAGTTGCGGCGCGTAGAAGGTCCAGTCGTCGAGCACGCGCTGCAACGTGGGCGCGATCGCGTCGGCAACGGCCGCCGTGTGCAGGTCGCGGGACACGACAATCAGTTGGCCGTCGCGCGTGCCGTCTTTCAGCGTGGCAAGTTTCATGGATGATGAACCGGGTTAGTGACGATAGAGGGAATCTATTCTACGATGGTGAATCGGCGCAGCCCAAGCCCGCCTTGCCGAAACGGCTGTCAGGCGTATCGCGCGGGCTCTGCGGCCGGCTTTCTTTCACCGCTTCTGAACGCGCTTCGCGCGCCTTGCTCATGCCGAACACTGCCCGCTCCGGCGCAATTCCTAACCGCGCCGACGCCGTCGCCGACGCCGCCGAAGCATCCGACATCGACGACGAGACCGCCGAAACCACCGACGCTGCCGACGCCGCCGACGCCGGTGAGGAAAAGCTGCGCTCGGGCATCCAGTCGATCGAAGTCGGCTTCAGGCTGCTCGACGTGCTGACCCGCGAACCGCGCGCCATGATGCTGCGCGATCTCGCGCAGCGCGCCGGCATGAGCCCTGCGAAAGCCCACCGCTATCTGGTGAGCTTTTTACGTCTAGGCGTCGTGTCGCAAGACCCGCTCTCGGGTCGATACGAGCTGGGCGGCTTCGCGTTGCAACTCGGGCTCGCGCGGCTTGCTCGCGTCGACGGCGTGAAGCTCGCGCGGATCGCGCTCGCCGAACTGCGGGACCGGCTGGATCTGACTGTGGGCATCGCCGTGTGGGGCAATCAGGGGCCGACCATGGTTCACTGGATGGAATCGAGCCATCCGGCGAAGGCGTCGTTGAAACTCGGCGACGTGATGCCGCTCCTCAGTTCCGCCACGGGCCTGCTCTTTGCGGCCTATCTGCCCGCGGGCAAGACCGGCGCAATGCTGGAGCGCGAACTGGCCGACACCCGCCGCTCGTCGCATCTAGGCGTGCCGCGTACCCGCGAAGAAGTCGAAAGGGTGCTGGCGGACGTGCGCGAGCATGAAGCGGCGCGCGTCGAAGGCATGTTGCTGCCGACCATTCACGCGTTCTGCATGCCGGTGTTCGATTCGACGGGCGAACTGGCGCTCGGCCTCGTCGCGCTCGGTCACGAAGGCGCGTTCGACATTGGCTGGGGCGGCGAAATCGACACGGCGCTGCGTGAATGTGCGCAAAAGCTGTCGTACGAGCTGGGGTATAGTCCGACGCCGCGTTAAGGCTCCCCGCCGCATCCATTCATTCGCACTTTGCGCCCGCACTGCACGCATTCAATCGCCGATGGCCCTACCTTCCACCGCACGCCGGTCCGATCTGACGCTCGCTGACGAGCCGCGTGTCCGTTGGCGTACGTGGCGCTGGATCGCGGTCCTGCTCGTGGTCGGCGTTCTTCACTGGATCGCCGCGCAATGGGTCGAGCGCCACCGCGCGACGCTGAATCCATCCGACGACGAACATGTCCCGGTGCAGGTTGCGCTTCTTAAACCGGAACGTATCGAGCGCAATCCGGCTGCCACGGCCCCGGCTGCCCCCGCGCCCGAGCGAAAACGCAAGCCCGTCACCGGCAAGCCGCGCGAGCATGTGTTGACCGCGTTGCGACCGGCCGAAAAGCCCACAGTCGACGCCACTATTGCCGCATCGGACCCCTCCGCCAGCGCGCCTGTCGCAAACGTGGCGCCGGCGAGCGCCGCAAACGCCACGCCCGCAAGCGCGACGGCAAGCGCAGCGCAGGCCGCGCCAGCGGCGCCCGGCGTCAAGTTCTCGGTCCCGCCGTCCGGCGAACTTCAGTACGACACGTTTTACAACGGCGTGCGAAACCAGCCCGGCACGATCCATTGGACCAGCAGCGCGCAAAGTTACGAAATGGTGGTTTCGGTGCCCTTACCTTTTGTCGGCACCTTCGTGTATTCGAGCCATGGCCGTATTGATGCATTCGGCCTCGCTCCCGAGCAATACGTGGAAAAGCGCGGTCGCCGCGTGGAAGATGTTTCTATCTTCAACCGCGCCGACAAAAAGATCGCCTTCACGCGAACGCCCGCCACACTGCCATTGCCCGACGGCGCGCAGGACCGCTTCAGCATGATCATGCAACTGGCGAGCCTGGTGCGCGGCGACCCCGATGCCTACAAGCCGGGCGTGACGCGCCAGTTCTTCGTGGTAGACAGCGACAGTGGTGAAAACTGGCCGGTCGAGACTATTGGCGACGAAACCATCCGCACCGCGCAGGGCTACCTGCAAACGCGTCATTTCAAGCGGCTGCCGCGCCGCCAGGGCGACCAGCGCCGCATCGACGTATGGCTCGCGCCTTCGCTCGGCTGGCTGCCCGCGCGACTCGTGCAGACGGAGCCGAACGGCACGCAGTTCGAACTGGTGTGGCGCGGCAAGATCAGTGTCGATAACAACGCGGGCTCGTCCGATATATCTCCGGGTGCCTCCCCTTCAGCCGCGCCGACAGCCGCCTCCGACGCAGCGCCAGCCGCGCCGCTGGCATCGCCGCCAGGCCCGGCTGTCAATTCGACCGGTGCCGACGACACTTCCGGCAACATCAAGCCCTGATACAAAGCCCGCCGGCACCGGCGGCGATGCGGGCATGCACTCGAATAGTGCCTCGCGCATACTCGCGAAACTTCCGTCTCGATGCCGACTCTGCATCATCTGATGCAACCGTTGGCGGGCCGCAGACGTATCTGCGTATATGCGCATACACGTCAGGCCTCGACCAATTCTTCCACTGCGATCCCCTTGAAGGAGCCCGCATGCAAGTGAACATCAACGGAATCGAGACGCGCTACGTGCTGAGCAATGAAGGCGGCGGCCCCTGGCTTACGTTCATTCATCAACTTGGCGGCGATCTGTCCGTGTGGGACCAGCTCGCAGGCTATTTTCGCGACGACTATACGGTTCTGCGCTACGACGTGCGGGGTCACGGCCAAACGGAATTGTCAAAAGAGCCGTTCTCGGTTGGCGATCTTGCCGGCGACCTTGCCGCGCTGCTCGATGCGCTGGGTGCGCCGAGCACGCACCTCGTAGGTATGTCGATGGGCGGCATGATCGCGCAGCAGTTCGCGCTTGACCACTCGTCCCGTGTGGACTCGCTCACCATTGCCGACAGCGTTGCCGCGAATCCGCCAGAGGCCCGCGCCACATGGGACCAGCGCGCCGCCAGCGCCCGCCGGGACGGCATGGCGCCGCTTGCGGCCGCCACGCTCGAACGCTGGCTGACCGAGGATTTTCGGGTTGCGCATCCCGAAGCAGTGGAGCCGATCCACGAGGCGCTGACCCGCACGTTGCCAGAAGGCTACGCCATGGCGTGCGAAGCGCTGCGCGAGTTCGACGTACGCGGTAAGCTGGGAGCGATTCACTGTCCAACCCTGGTCGTGGCAGGGCGCCACGATACGGGCACGCGGCCTGCTGCTAGTCAGGAGATAGCAGATGCCATTGAAGGCGCTCACTTCGAATTGCTCGACGCCGCTCACCTTGCGCCAGTCGAGCAGTCTCAACGTTTTGCCGCACTGCTTGAAACGTTTCTTGAAAGGCCGGTCTAACCGGTAGGTTCGGAACTTTTACAAGCGTCAATCCGGACCCACCCCTTGAATTCCACACCATAAGCTCCACGTATGGCGCAGGAATGGCCAGGAGCCAACGGAAATAAGGAGTGTCGCCATGCAAATGATCTACAACAGCCCTAACTATTGTGTCGTCGAATTTCCGCCGCAAGAAGGCCCGCTGGCCATGAAATCGGGTGGCTACGAGATCGTCGACAAAAACATGCAGCGTGAAATTTACATTGACGGTGCAATGGCGGCGCGGTTTCGCGAGAACGTGCAAAAGCTGATCGAAGAAGAACCGTCGCTAGACGAAGTCGACGAATTCCTCGGCCAGTTCGACAGCCTGATGCATCAGCCGGTAATCCTCCACTGACCTCAAGGTCTCGCCGACGTTCTCGGCGGCAGGACCGTTTGTATAGTTTTCACGTATTTGGCGACATATATCGACCACGCCGTCCGGCACCGCCGGCGGCCTTCACAAGATGGTCGGCAATGATGAAAGCGGTTCAGTGGGCTCAGCCTGCTGAACCGTTTTTCTTTTTGTGGTGTTCCCTTCGCCGCGACGTGTTGCGCTCGTGTTGCGGTTTCGTCCAGTGGGATTCGCGCGCAGCAGTGCGTTGCGTGGTCTCTCAGGTCTTTGTCGACCTGAATTGCGCCTCACGCGACATCCAGTCAGCGCCACGCCGCCCGCGCCCCGGCGAATTAGCCCGGCTACGGCTACAATGACTGGTTCCCGAAAAAGCCGGCGCAAGCCCTTGTCCGCCATGAACCAGCCTGCCCAAACTGCCAAGCCTGTCCGTCCCGAGCTCGCCTATACCCGCGGCACGGCGCTGCCCGCGCTGCTCAAGTCGCGCATTCTGATTCTGGACGGCGCAATGGGCACGATGATCCAGCGCTACAAGCTCGACGAAGCGCGCTATCGCGGCGAGCGTTTCAAGGACTACGGGCGCGACATCAAAGGCAACAACGAACTGCTGTCCATCACGCAGCCGCAGATCATCAGCGAGATTCACGAGCAGTATCTGGCTGCGGGCGCCGACATTATCGAGACGAACACGTTCGGCGCGACCACGGTCGCGCAGGCGGACTACGGCATGGAAGCGCTTGCAGTCGAAATGAATCTGCAATCTGCAAAGCTCGCGCGCGCCGCATGCGACAAGTATTCGACGCCGGACAAGCCGCGCTTTGTAGCAGGCGCGATCGGACCGACGCCGAAGACCGCGAGCATTTCGCCCGACGTGAACGATCCCGGCGCGCGCAACGTCACGTTCGACGAACTGCGCGCGGCCTATTACGAGCAGGCAAAGGCGCTGCTAGAAGGCGGCGCGGACCTGTTTCTCGTCGAAACCATCTTCGACACGCTCAATGCGAAGGCCGCGCTTTTCGCGCTCGACGAACTGTTCGAAAACACCGGCGAACGTTTGCCGATCATGATCTCCGGCACGGTCACCGACGCCTCGGGGCGCATTCTCTCGGGTCAGACCGTCGAGGCATTCTGGAACTCGCTGCGGCATGCAAAGCCGCTCACGTTCGGTTTGAACTGCGCGCTGGGCGCGGCGTTAATGCGCCCTTACATCGCCGAACTTGCAAAGCTCTGCGACACGTATGTGTCGTGCTATCCGAACGCGGGCTTGCCGAATCCAATGAGCGATACGGGCTTCGACGAATTGCCGGCCGACACGTCCGGACTGCTCAAGGAATTCGCCGAAGCGGGTCTCGTGAACATCGCGGGCGGCTGCTGCGGTACGACGCCGGAGCACATCGCTGCGATAGCCAAGGCGCTCGCCGAAGTGAAGCCGCGCAAATGGCCGACGCAGTATCGCGACGCCGCTTGAGCGGCGTCCAGGCAGACGCAACGCAGACACACCGCAGACGCAACCGAGCCGCACCTAACGCACGCAATCGACTCGCATATACGCCATGACAGATCACACCATGCGCCTTGCCGGCCTAGAGCCGTTCAACGTCACGTCCGGGACGCTTTTCATCAACGTTGGTGAACGAACCAACGTGACAGGATCGAAGGCGTTCGCACGAATGATCCTGAACGACCAGTTCGACGAAGCCATTGCCGTCGCGCGCCAGCAGGTGGAAAACGGCGCGCAGGTGATCGACGTGAACATGGACGAGGCGATGCTCGACTCCAAAGCGGCGATGGTCCGCTTCATGAATCTGATCGCGTCGGAGCCGGACATCGCGCGCGTGCCGATCATGATCGACTCGTCGAAGTGGGAAGTGATCGAAGCCGGTCTGAAGTGCGTGCAAGGCAAGGCGATCGTCAACTCCATCTCGCTCAAGGAAGGCGAAGAAGCGTTCCGCCATCACGCGAACCTAATTCGCCGCTACGGCGCGGCCGCCGTCGTCATGGCTTTCGACGAGCAGGGCCAGGCCGACACGTTCGAGCGCAAGACGCAGATCTGCAAGCGCTCGTACGACTTCCTCGTGAACGAAGTGGGCTTTCCGCCGGAAGACATTATCTTCGACCCGAACATCTTCGCGATTGCCACCGGCATCGAAGAACACAACAACTACGCGGTCGATTTCATCAACGCGACGCGCTGGATCAAGGAAAACCTGCCGTACGCGAAGGTGAGCGGCGGCGTGTCGAACGTGTCGTTCTCGTTTCGCGGCAACGATCCGGTGCGCGAGGCGATTCACACCGTGTTCCTGTATCACGCAATTCAGGCCGGCATGGACATGGGCATCGTCAACGCGGGGCAGCTCGGCGTGTATGCCGACCTCGATCCGGAACTGCGCGAACGCGTCGAAGACGTGGTCCTGAACCGTCGCCCGGACGGCACCGACCGCCTGCTCGAAATCGCCGACAAATTCAAGACCGGCGCGGCGAAGAAAGAAGAGAACCTGGAGTGGCGTAACCAGCCCGTCGAGAAGCGCCTGTCGCATGCGCTCGTGCATGGCATTACGAACTTCATCGTCGAAGATACCGAGGAAGTGCGCGCGAAGATCGCGGCCGCAGGCGGCCGTCCGATCAACGTGATCGAAGGCCCGCTGATGGACGGCATGAACATCGTCGGCGACCTGTTCGGTCAGGGCAAGATGTTCCTGCCGCAGGTCGTGAAGTCGGCCCGCGTAATGAAGCAGGCGGTTGCGCACCTGATCCCGTTCATCGAAGAAGAAAAGAAGCAACTTGCGGCTGCGGGCGGCGACGTGCGCGCGAAGGGCAAGATCGTCATTGCGACCGTCAAGGGCGACGTGCACGACATCGGCAAGAACATCGTGTCGGTGGTGCTTCAGTGCAATAACTTCGAAGTGGTCAACATGGGCGTGATGGTTCCGTGCAACGACATTCTCGCGAAGGCGAAGGTCGAAGGCGCGGACATCATCGGACTCTCCGGACTGATCACGCCGAGTCTCGAAGAAATGGCCTACGTCGCGTCGGAAATGCAGCGCGACGACTATTTCCGCGTGAAGAAGATTCCGCTGCTGATCGGCGGCGCGACCACCTCGCGCGTGCACACCGCAGTGAAGATTGCGCCGCATTACGAAGGCCCCGTGGTGTATGTGCCGGACGCGTCGCGTTCGGTGTCCGTCGCGTCGAGTCTGCTGTCTGACGAAGGCGCGACAAAGTATCTCGACGAATTGAAGTCCGACTACGAGCGCATTCGCAATCAGCACGCGAACAAAAAGGCGCTGCCGATGGTCACGCTTGCCGAAGCCCGCGCGAACAAAACGCCGATCGACTGGAAAGGCTATCAGCCGGTCAAGCCGAAGTTCATCGGCCGGCGCGTGTTCAAGAACTTCGATCTGAACGAGCTGGCCAACTACATCGACTGGGGGCCGTTCTTCCAGACCTGGGACCTCGCCGGTCCTTATCCGGCGATTCTGAACGACGAGATCGTCGGCGAATCGGCGCGGCGCGTGTTTTCCGACGGCAAGTCGATGCTCGCGCGTCTGATCCAGGGTCGCTGGCTGCAGGCAAACGGCGTGATCGCGCTGCTGCCCGCCAACACGGTCAACGACGACGACATCGAAATCTACACGGACGAATCGCGCACCGAAGTCGCGCTCACCTGGCGCAACCTGCGGCAGCAAAGCGTGCGGCCGGTGGTAGACGGCGTGATGCGTCCGAACCGCTCGCTAGCCGATTTCATTGCGCCGAAAGACTCGGGCGTGGCGGACTACATCGGCATGTTCGCGGTCACGGCGGGTCTCGGCGTCGACGTGAAGGAAAAGCAGTTCGAAAAGGATCACGACGACTACAGCGCAATCATGCTGAAGGCGCTTGCCGACCGTTTCGCCGAAGCCTTTGCCGAAGCGCTGCATGCGCGGGTGCGGCGCGACCTGTGGGGTTACGCCAACACCGAAAACCTGTCCAGCGACGATCTGATCGCGGAAAAGTATCGCGGCATTCGCCCGGCGCCCGGCTATCCGGCGTGCCCGGACCATCTGGTGAAGCGTGACATGTTCGAGGTGCTGCAAGCGGGCGACATCGGCATGAGCGTGACCGAATCGCTTGCCATGCTGCCGGCGGCCAGCGTCTCCGGCTTTTATCTCGCACATCCGGACAGCACATATTTCTCCGTGGGCAAGATCGGCCAGGACCAGTTGGAAGATTACGCACAGCGAATGTCTCTTTCGAAGGCGGATGCCGAGCGGGCGTTGGCGCCGTTGCTCTAAGCCGGTGAGAGCCGATCTGCCGGCGTGGCGGGAAACCCACTATATCCGGCGAGAAAGACTGAATATTTGCGGCAACGTAATTTTCGGCTTTGTAGACTGAGGCGGCTTGACCCGCCAGACGCGGCTAAAACGCGTCGGCTTAACTAATTGCAACCGTCGACGGAGAAAATCCTATGAAGAAGCTGGTGCTGTTATTGACTGCTGTTTCGCTTGCCGCGGGCGCTTCGGCGGCGCTCGCGCAAACTGCCGCTCCCGGCGGTTCGAGCGCGGTCAGCTCGTACTCCCCGCCCACGGTCAAACACGTCAAGAAACCGAAGAAGCAAAAAATGAAGAAAGGTGAGTCAGCTCCCGCAGCCGCTCCGGCAGCCGCCAGTCAGTAAGCAGGCTGCACGGCCATAGCGCTTTCGGCCTCGCAACGAAAAAGAGCCCGCGTCGAGCGGGCTCTTTTTTCATTCAGACATGAGGCGCGGGCCGTCGGACACCAGGTCTACGGCAAATACAGCACGCGCATATCCCTCGCGATCCGATCGCAGTGGCGTGGCTCGCTCGCGAGAATCACAGTCCCCAAACAATGTCTGCGTTCTCTTTTTGCGCGGCGCGCAGCATGTCGAGGAACGGGTAAGCGCGCTGTGCGAGTCCAGGCGGAATCTCGTGATGCTCGTGGCCCTCTTCGCCTTCGTGGAAATGGCCGTCGTGCTCGGCGCGTTCCTGCTTGTCGAAGGTGATGGCCGCTTCGAGTTTGGTGATAGCGTCTGCGAGTTCGTCGTGAGTAATGACGCCTCGTTCACCTAGACGTTTGCCGACAATGCCGACCAGATGCTGTGCCAGATTATTGAGCATGATCACGTCTGGGCAAGCGCGACATTTGAAAGTAATCAGCATGACTGTTCCCTTTTTCGTTATGTTCGATTGACGCGCGAGCGGCGCTCAATGCAGCCGTCAGCGCGCGCTCCGTTAGCTCGCCAAAGAGACGCGGCGGCATCGGCCCTTGCTGGGCATCTGATTGAACATATTAGCACCTGCTAAAATCCGTCTGGACGGAAAAGCGCGCCTCGCGGCGCCGCGCGCACAGGTGCAAGCGGCGCAGCCAGCCCGGCCGGTTCGCGCCTGCATGCCGCCGCGCCCATGCCGTTGCAGGGCGCCGCGCAACGCGCTTATTGTGTTGCAGGCTGCGTGCCCGATGGCGCGTCCGTCATGCCGATGCGTTGACGAGCGAACCGCCGCTTTCCACGCTTCTGACGAATCGGCCGCGCCTGCCGCGCGGCCGGCGCCTCTTCCGCATCACCGGATTGCCTCACTGGACTCGCAACAAGCATGCTGCCCGCACATAAACATACTCTCGAAACACTGCTCGCCGACACGGTGAAGCAGGTAGCTCTTGCCACGCAAGGTGCGGCCGAAGCCGCGTTCGTGTCGCCCACCATCGCGCTGGAGCGACCCAAAGTCGCCGCCCACGGCGACGTCGCGTGCAATGTGGCGATGCAACTCGCCAAGCCGCTGCGCGCCAATCCGCGCCAGCTCGCGCAACAGATCGTCGACGCGCTGCTCGCGCAGCCGCAAGCGCACGGACTCATTGAAGCCGCCGAAGTCGCGGGTCCCGGCTTCATCAACCTGCGCCTCGCCGCCGCGGCGAAGCAGGCCGTGATTGCCGCCGTGCTCGCCGAGAAAGAAACGTATGGCCGCTCGCAACGCGACGCCGGCAAGCATGTGCTCATCGAATTCGTGTCGGCGAACCCCACAGGACCGCTGCACGTCGGCCACGGCCGCCAGGCCGCGCTCGGCGACGCGCTGTCGAACGTCCTCGCGTCGCAAGGCTGGGACGTGCATCGCGAGTTCTACTACAACGACGCCGGCGTGCAGATCGCAACGCTCGCGCTATCCACCCAGGCGCGCGCACGCGGTCTCGCTCCGGGCGACGAAGGCTGGCCGGCTTCGGCGTACAACGGCGAGTACATTGCCGACATCGCGAAAGACTATATGAACGGCGTCACGGTATCCGCGAGCGACGGTGAACCCGTCACCGGCGCGGGCGACGTCGAAAACCTCGACGCGATCCGCCGTTTCGCGGTCGCGTACCTGCGCCGCGAGCAGGACATGGACTTGCAGGCGTTCGGCGTGAAGTTCGACCAGTACTATCTGGAGTCGTCGCTTTATACCGAAGGCCGCGTGGAGAAGACCGTGCAGGCGCTGATCGCCGCGGGCAAGACCTACGAGCAGGAAGGCGCCCTCTGGCTGCGCACGACCGACGACGGCGACGACAAAGACCGGGTCATGCGCAAAACCGACGGCACGTACACGTACTTCGTGCCTGACGTCGCGTATCACGTCGCGAAGTGGGAACGCGGCTTCACGAAGGTCATCAACATTCAGGGCTCCGATCACCACGGCACGATCGCGCGTGTGCGCGCCGGCCTGCAAGGTCTCGGCATCGGCATTCCGAAAGGCTACCCGGACTACGTGCTGCACAAGATGGTTACGGTCATGCGCAACGGCGAAGAGGTGAAGATCTCGAAGCGCGCGGGCAGCTATGTGACGGTGCGCGATCTGATCGAATGGTCGGGCGGCGCGACGCCGGGGTCCGAAGCCGCTGTCGATCTGATCGACGAAGAAACGATTCGCCGTGGCCGCGACGCTGTTCGCTTCTTCCTGATTTCGCGCAAGGCGGATACGGAGTTCGTCTTCGACATCGACCTCGCGTTGAAACAAAATGACGAAAACCCCGTGCACTACGTGCAGTATGCACATGCCCGGATCTGCTCCGTGATAGCCGAATGCAAGGCCCGCTACAGCGGCGATCAAAGTACTGACGAAAGCGCGCTTGCCGGCGTCGACCTCGCGCCGCTCACGAGCGAGCGCTCAATGGCCTTGCTGAACAAGCTCGCCGAGTTCCCGGACATGCTTCAACATGCCGCCGACGAACTCGCGCCGCACGCGGTCGCGTTCTATCTGCGCGACCTCGCCGGGGAATTCCACTCGTTCTACAATGACAGAGCCGAGCGCGTGCTGGTCGACGATGCCGCCGAACGCAATGCACGCATCGCGCTGCTGGCGGCCACGCGTCAGGTGCTCGCCAACGGTCTTGCGATCATCGGCGTCTCCGCTCCAGTCAAGATGTAAGTCCTCCGGCGCAACATGTATGCGGCCGTCGTTATAATCGGCGGCCGTTCCAGGATTCTTTTTGCAGGTAATTCGTACGATGGCAAAACCACGCCGCACAACAAAGCAATCGAAGCAAACCGGGGGCACTTTTCTCGGCGTCGTGCTGGGCCTGATCGTCGGCCTTGCGATCGCGGTAGTGGTGGCGCTTTATATCACCCGTGCGCCTACGCCGTTCGTCTCGAAGGTGGCGCCGCCTGCTGCATCCGATTCGAGCGCGAGCCAGGCGCAATACGATCCGAACCGTCCGCTGCAAGGCAAGACGCCGGGGCAGCCGGTGCCGCAAGCGGCACAACCCGCGCCGCCGAATACCGCGCCTGGCCAGACCAACTCGCAGACGCAGTCGGGCATGCTGGAACAGCCTCAGATCATCGAAGTGCCGCCGACCATCGGCAATAATCCGAACGCCAACGCGAACGGCACCGCGGTCGCTCCGAAGCCGGCTCAGGATAACGGCAGCAGCACCACCGCCGCCGCGCCCGCGAAGAAGCCGCAAGCGACCAGCGCGCCGGCAGCCACGGCCGCGGGTTCGGCGCCGAAAAGCACGTCGTCGGCCACGGCCGCAAATGGCAAACCGGGTTCGGGCGCAGCCCCGGCGCCGGGCGACGCGAACACCGGCTACTTCCTGCAAGTGGGCGCGTACAAGACCGCTGCCGACGCCGAACAGCAACGCGCGCGTCTCGCATTCCAGGGATTCGAGTCGAAGGTCACGCAGCGCGATGCGGGCGGCGTCACGTACTATCGCGTACGTATCGGACCGTTTTCGAAGTTCGAGGACATGAACGCGAACCGCCAGCGCCTGTCGGACGCGGGCGTGGACACAGCGGTCATCCGTTTCACCAAACAATAAACAGCGAGCGATCCGCCGGCTGCGCCGCCGCCGAACTATCGGTGTGCGGCGCCGGTCACAGGAATCGCAAGCAAGATAAGCATGATTGAGCACGACGGACGATAGAACCGTCGAACGCCGATTTAAAAACGGTGACGGGCATTTGCGTGGCGCCACTGTTTTACGCCTACCTGGGTCAACAAAACATGAAAAAACTGCTGAGCATTCTGTTCCTCTCGCTTGGGCTCGTTGCCGCCACGGCGCACGCATCGCCGACGGCGCCGGTCGCGGGCAAGGACTACACGGTGTTGCCGAGCGCGCAGCCCACCGACGTGCCCGCCGGCAAGATCGAAGTCACCGAATTCTTCTGGTACGGCTGCCCGCACTGCAACGAATTCAACCCGTACCTCGAAGCATGGGTGAAGAAGCAAGGTGCCGACGTGGTGTTCAAGCGCGTGCCGGTTGCCTTCCGCGACGACTTCATTCCGCACTCCAAGATGTATCACGCGCTCGACGCACTGGGTCTCGCCACGCAACTCACGCCGAAAGTCTTCAACGAAATCCACGTCAATAAAAACTATCTGCTGACGCCCGAAGATCAGGCCAAATTCCTCGCGAAGAACGGCGTCGATCCGAAGAAGTACATGGACGCGTACAACTCTTTCTCGACGCAAAGCGCGTTGCAGAAAGACAAGAAGCTGCTTGAGGACTACAAGATCGACGGCGTGCCGACTATCGCAGTCCAGGGCAAGTATGAAACCGGCCCGGCCGCCACCAATAGCCTGCCTGGCACCGTGCAGGTGCTCGACTACCTGGTCCAGCAGGTTCGCGCAAAGAAGATGTAAAACCCGAGGCGCCGGAATGAGTTCACCGTTGAAAGTTTTCATTACCGGCGCGTCAAGTGGAATCGGCCTCGCGCTCGCCGCCGAATATGCGCGGCGCGGCGCGATTCTCGGCCTCGTTGCCCGCCGCGGCGACGCCCTTGCTGCCTTCCAGCGGTCTCATCCGCAGAACCCCATTTCCATCTATTCCGTCGACGTCCGCGACGCCGAGGCGCTCGCCGATGCCGCCGCGCAATTCATCGCGCAGCACGGCGTGCCGGACATCGTGATCGCCAATGCAGGCGTGAGCCGCGGCGCGGTCACCGGACAAGGCGATCTGCGCACGTTCCGCGAAGTGATGGACGTCAACTACTTCGGCGTGGTCGCCACATTCGAGCCGTTCGCCGCGCCCATGATCGCGGCCAGGCGCGGAACGCTGGTCGGCATTGCCAGCGTAGCAGGCGTGCGCGGCTTGCCCGGCTCGGGTGCGTACAGCGCGTCGAAAACCGCGGCGGCGAAGTATCTCGAAGCATTGCGCGTCGAGATGCGTCCGCTCGGCGTCGGCGTGGTCACGATCGCGCCTGGCTATGTCCGCACGCCGATGACCGCGCACAATCCGTACAGCATGCCCTTCCTGATGGACGCCGATCGTTTTGCCGCTAAGGCCGCGCGTGCGATCGAGCGTCGCACGGCTTACGCTGTGTTCCCTTGGCAGATGCGCGTGGTGGCGATGCTGTTGCACGTAGCGCCACGCTGGCTCTATGACCGCGTGTTCGAACGCGCGCCGCGCAAGCCGCGCGCCGTCGCCGAGTAAATCATGTCACTGCGTGCGGTCGATGCAACCGGCGTCGCGCACGAGAAAGCGGGTGCCGGCGCGCGCATCGTCTCGCTGGTGCCGAGCATCACCGAATTGCTGTTTGCTCTCGGCCTCGAACCGCAGATCGTCGGGCGCACCGGCTTTTGCGTGCATCCGCGCGACAAGGTTCGCAACGTGCCCAAGGTCGGCGGCACGAAAGCGGTGAATATCGAAACGATTCGTGCGCTGCAACCTACGCATCTGATCGTCAATATCGACGAGAACGAGCGCGACACCGTTGAGCAGTTGCGCGCGATCGTGCCGCATGTCGTCGTCACGCATCCGCAGACACCGCACGACAACCTTTCGCTCTACGCGCTGCTGGGCGCGATTTTCGATCGGGATAAAGAAGCGCAGCGTCTCGCCGCAATGCTTGAAGCGCGTCTGCGCGAGGCCGCCTCACGCGCGTTTGCTGCGCAGAACGTGCTGTATCTGATCTGGCGCGAACCATGGATGACCGTTGCGCGCGACACTTACATTTCCGCGATGCTGCGCCTCGTGAACTGGCACACGCTGCCCGACGTGCAAGGCGGAGCCGCGGGCGCGGCCCGTTATCCGGCGCTCGATTTCGACCGCTCGCCGTGGCTTGCCGGCGTCGACCGTATTCTGCTTTCAAGCGAGCCATATCGCTTCACGCAAGCTCATTGCGATGCGCTCAAAAGCGATCCGCGTATGGCCGGCAAACGCATTGAGTTGATCGATGGCGAGATGGTGTCGTGGTACGGCGTGCGCGCTATCGACGGTATCGCTTATCTAATGAAGCAGGCCGCGTCTGAGTGAACCCGCGGCGCTGATTCCATATGAATATGCGGATTATGTTGTTGTCGTCGCAACGGCCCTTCGATAAGCTTTCGCGAAGGCCGGCGCGCGCCTGGTCCGTCAGTTGATCACCTGGTTGATCGCGACTGATGCCGGTCATGCGCGAGCGCTGGAAACGTATCAAAATGAAGTCGACGGCCACGCCGCAGTCGCCCGTCAACGGAACATAACCAGAAACCAGACGCACTGCCTGACTGCGCTTGTTATCGGAGATCTTATGCGCTTCAAACTGCTCGCAGCCGCCGTACTGGTCACAGCGCCCGCGCTCGTGCTCGCCAAACCGCTGACCGTCTGCACCGAGTCGAGCCCCGACGGCTTCGATGTCGTGCAGTTCAACTCGCTCGTCACGACGAATGCGTCGGCTGACGTGATTTTCAATTCGCTGGCCTCATACGACGAAGCCGCAAAGAAAGTGGTGCCGTCGCTGGCCGACAAATGGGACGTGAGCGCGGACGGCCTCACCTACACGTTCCACCTGCGCCCGAACGTGCAGTTTCAGACCACCGACTACTTCAAGCCGAGCCGGCCGCTGAACGCCGACGACGTCGTCTTCACGTTCGACCGCATGCTGAACGACAGCAACCCGTGGCACAAGGTGGCGGGCGCGAGCGGCTTCCCGCATGCTCAGTCGATGGGATTGCCGAAGCTCATCAAGTCGATCAGCAAGGTCGACGACAACACCGTCAAGTTCGAACTTAACGCACCGGACGCGACCTTCGTGTCGATCCTCACCATGGGCTTCGCTTCGATCTATTCCGCCGAGTACGCGGATCAGTTGCTCAAGGCCGGCAAGCAGGTCGATCTGAACTCGAAGCCTATCGGCACGGGTCCGTTCGAACTGAAGAGCTACACGAAAGACGCGGTGATCCGTTATGACGTGAATCCGTCCTACTGGGGCACGAAACCGAAGATCGACCGTCTGATCTACGCAATTACGCCAGACGCCACGGTGCGCGCGCAGAAGGTGAAGGCGGGCGAATGCCAGATTGCGTTGTCGCCGAAGCCGCAGGATCTTGCCGACGCAAAGGGCGACAAGTCGCTCGCCATTGTGCAAACGCCTGCATTCATGACCGCGTTCGTCGCGTTGAACACGCAGAAAAAGCCGCTCGACAATCAGAAAGTGCGCGCCGCTTTGAACATGGCGTTCGACCGCACCACGTATCTGAAGACCGTCTTCGACAACACTGCGACGCCGGCGGTCAATCCCTATCCGCCGAATACGTGGAGCTATGACAAGGCTGTGAAGCCGTGGCCGTACGATCCCGCGAAGGCCAAAAAGCTGCTCGCCGACGCGGGCTATCCGAACGGCTTCGAAACGACGATCTGGGTACGCCCGAACGGCAGCGTGCTGAATCCGAATCCGAAGGCCGGCGCCGAACTGCTTCAGGCGGACTTCGCCAAGATCGGCGTGAAGGCGGACGTGAAAGTGATTGAATGGGGCGAACTGATCAAGCAGGCCAAGCAGGGCCAGCATGATTCGCTATTCATGGGCTGGGCCGGCGACAACGGCGACCCGGACAATTACCTGTCGCCGCTCTTTAGCTGCAATGCGGTGAAGTCGGGCATCAACTTCGCGCGCTTCTGCAATGAGGATCTCGACAAGCTCATCGCCGACGGCAAGTCCACGCCCGATCAGGCCAAACGCGCGAAGGCGTATCAGGCCGCGCAGCAGATCATCCACGATCAGGCGCTGTGGATTCCGCTCGGCTATCCGACTGCCGCGGCTATCACGCGAACCAACGTGAGCGGTTATCACGTGAGTCCGTTTGGACGACAGAACTTTGGAACGGTGGCCGTGCAGTAGTCACTCGCTGCGCTTTGAAGCGTAAAAAAAGCCCGGATGCGAAAGCACCGGGCTTTTTTGTCGGCGTCTCAAACTTGGCGAACCATCACGCCGAAAAGCGCATCACTCCATCCGCATCCAGCCTGCGCTTTAGCGCGCCCGCCAGCCACAGCAGATGCAAGTGCGCGAGCGCCTCGCCCATCGCGAACGTCAACTGGTGGATATCGAGCTCGCGCTTGAACATTAGCGGAACGATATCTGCCGCGCTTTGCGGTTTTTGCGCACACGCCTCGCGAACTTCGGCGAGACGCGCATCGTGATGTTCGCGCAGCTGCCTCACGCGCGTACGCACGCCGCGAAACGGCTTGCCATGCGACGGCAGCGCGAGCGTGTCTTCGGGCATTGCTTCGTAGCGCGCAAGCGATTCCAGATACAGCGCGAGCGGCGAGCCCTCCGGCTCCATCGCGAAGACCGACACGTTTGTCGATATGCGCGGCAAAACCATGTCGCCGGAGATCAGCACGCCGATCTCCTCGCAATGCAACGCGCAATGCTCCGGCGAGTGACCGAAGCCCGTCACCACGCGCCACGTCTTGCCACCGATCCTGACGGCATCCGCTTCGCGCAAGCGCCGGTATTGGTCGGGGACTTCAGGCACCAGGTTCGCGTAATAGCTTTGTCGGCTGCGCAGCTTGTCGAGCGACGCCTCGTCGGTCACGCCATGCAGCGCGAAGTGGCGCGCAGCGCCCTCGCCGCCCGCGTTCGAGCCGTCGCCCGCCGCCATCACGCGAGCCTGCATATATTCGCCGAGCGTCATCCATAGCCGGGCGTCCCAGCGCTTCTTGTCACCGCCGCTGCAAATCCAGTGCGCGAGACCGACGTGGTCCGGATGGCAATGCGTGACGATCACGCGCAGCACCGGCAAACCGCCGAGCACGGACTCGAACACTGTCTCCCAGTTTTCCTTGATCGCGTCGGACGCGATTCCGCAGTCGACCACCGTCCATCCGTCCTGACCGTCGATCTGATCGCGCAGCAGCCAGAGATTGATATGGTCGAGCGCAAACGGCAGCGGCATCCGCACCCAGAAGACGCCGGGCACGACTTCCTGCGCGTGGCCGGGTTCGGGCAATGTGTCTTTGAACGGATAGTCGAGTTGATGTTCGAGCGCATTCATTTCGGATGTCTTCCTCCACGCGTTCCGCGTACTTGCCGCAGGTTGCATTCAACCCAAGTTGACGATAACGTAAACGTCGATTCTATCGTTCAATCCGATTTTTTGCCCGGCTACTGAATGTCCCGATGAACACGCAATACACGATCACCGAGCTCGCGCGGGAGTTCGACGTCACACCGCGCGCGATCCGCTTCTACGAAGATCAGGGTTTACTCTCACCGAGCCGCGAAGGTTCGAGCGGCTTGCGGCGCGTCTACTCGGGCCGCGACCGCACGCGGCTCAAGCTCACGTTGCGCGGCAAACGGCTCGGTTTCACGCTCTCCGAGATTCGCGATCTGCTGGACGTCTATGAATCGCCAACTGACACGGTGCCGCAACTACAAGCGTTTCTCGCCACGGTCGCGCGTCATCGCGACGTGCTGGAGCGCCAACTGGAAGACCTGAACGCGACGCTCGAAGACCTCGCGCAATATGAAGCTCAGGCGCGGGCGCTGCTCGAGAACGGCACGCACAAGGCACGTGAAGCCAAGCCCGCGTAAGCAGGCGGAGAACCGCCGCCCCTCAGTTTTTTTGCCGCAAGTTGAGCCGTGTAACGATGCGGAACAGGAGCATTGAGCGGAGTTAGTCGGAAAAGTCGGCGAGTGCCCTGCAACGCTCAGGTGGCGGCGGGTCATCAACCGGTTGGCGCAATGCGTCGAAGGCGCACTCGAACGATACAATCACGGGTGTCTTCACGACATGAGACGAATGCACGGTCGACATGAATCACTTCCCCAAACTGTTGTCGTCGCAAATCGGCTTTGACGTCGCGGAAACGCTGCTCGAAGGGTTCAACCGGCACTACCGGATCTTTCGCGACGCGGCGATCCACGCCAAGGCGCTGTTCGAAAGCGGCGACTGGCACGGTCTGCAAAAGCTGGCCCGCGAGCGCATTACGTCATACGACGATCGCGTAGAAGAATGTGTCGCGCTGCTCGAAGACGAGTACGACGCGGAGAATATCGACAGCGAAGTGTGGCAGCAGATCAAGCTGCACTACATTGGGTTGCTGACCACGCATCGTCAGCCCGAGTGCGCGGAAACGTTCTTCAATTCCGTCTGCTGCAAAATCCTGCATCGCTCGTATTTCAACAACGACTTCATCTTCGTGCGTCCGGCGATCTCGACCGAATACATCGAGAACGACGAACCCGCGGCAAAGCCTACCTACCGTGCGTACTATCCCGGCAAGGACGGCCTCGCCGCCACGCTCGAGCGCATCGTCACGAACTTCCAGCTTGAGCCGCCGTTCGAAGATCTGACGCGCGACGTCGGCTGCGTGATGCAGACCATTCACGACTCGTTCGGTACATTCGACGAAGCGCCGAACTTCCAGATTCATGTGCTTTCGTCGCTGTTCTTCCGCAACAAGTCGGCGTATATCGTCGGCAGAATTATCAACGGCGATATGCTGCTGCCGTTCGCGGTGCCGCTGCGCCACGTGCAGCCCGGCTTGCTCGCGCTGGATACCGTGCTGCTCAAGCGCGAACAGTTGCTGATCATTTTCAGCTTCTCGCACTCGTACTTTCTAGTGGATATGGAAGTGCCGTCCGCCTACGTGGAATTCCTCGGCACCATCATGCCGGGCAAACCGAAGGCCGAGATCTACACGTCAGTCGGCTTGCAGAAGCAGGGTAAGAATCTGTTCTACCGCGACTTGCTGCATCACCTGTCGCATTCGAGCGATCAGTTCATCATCGCGCCGGGTATCAAGGGGCTCGTGATGCTGGTGTTCACGCTGCCCTCGTTTCCGTATGTGTTCAAGCTGATCAAGGACAACTTTCCGCCGCCGAAAGAAACCACGCGCGCGAAGATCCAGGAGAAGTATCAGCTGGTGAAACGGCACGACCGCTTGGGCCGCATGGCGGACACGCTCGAATATTCGAGCGTTGCGCTGCCCCTTTCGCGGCTCGACGAAGCGCTCCTGCGCGAACTGGAAAAGGAAGTGCCGTCGCTGCTCGAATACGACGGCGACAATCTCGTGATTCGCCATATGTACATCGAACGTCGCATGGTGCCGCTCAATCTGTTCCTGCAAAACGGCAGCGACAACGACGTCGATCACGGCATCAAGGAATATGGCAACGCGGTAAAAGAACTGATGCAGGCGAACATTTTCCCCGGCGACATGCTGTACAAGAACTTCGGCGTAACGCGCCACGGCCGTGTCGTGTTTTACGACTACGACGAGATCGAATATCTGACCGATTGCAACGTGCGAGCGGTGCCCGCGCCGCGTAACGAGGAAGACGAAATGTCAGGCGAGCCGTGGTACTCGGTCGGCCCGCACGACATTTTCCCGGAGACGTATGGCACTTTCCTGCTCGGCGACCCACGCGTGCGCCGCTCGTTCCTGCAGCATCACGCCGACTTCTTCGATCCCGCGCTGTGGCAAAAGCATAAGGACCATCTACTGAAGGGCGAATTGCCCGATTTTTTCCCGTACGACAGCAACGTGCGCTTCTGCATCCGCTACCCGGAACGCTTTGCCGATACGGCATCCAACGCACCGAATGCTCAGGACGCCGCGCAAGCGCCAGAGAACGAGCGCAGCGTAAAAGTCGCGTAACGGCTCGCACGCCGCATGAATGACGCTCGTACGACACCGAATCTAACGTAACGACCCGGCCGCTCAAACGGTCGAATAACCGCCAAGACGCTTTATGAACACTAACGCTTCCAACCCCGCTCACCCGCTCGCTCATCTGTTCGACAACAACGACGCGTGGGTTGCCCGCAAACTGTCCGAAGATCCCGAGTACTTCTCGCGCCTTGCGCATCAGCAGACGCCCGAGTATCTGTGGATCGGCTGCTCCGATTCGCGCGTGCCGGCCAACCAGATCATCGGCTTGCCGCCGGGCGAAGTGTTCGTGCATAGAAACATCGCGAACGTAGTGGTGCATACGGATCTGAACTGTTTGTCGGTGATCCAGTTCGCGGTGGATCTGCTGAAGGTCAAGCACATCATGGTGGTCGGCCACTATGGCTGTTCGGGCGTGGGCGCGGCATTGCACGGCCGCCGCGTGGGTCTCGCGGATAACTGGCTGCATCACGTGCAGGACGTGCGGACGAAGCATGCCGCGCTGCTCGACGAATGGCCGCTCGGCGAGGCGCGTCACCGGCGTCTCGTCGAACTGAACGCTTTGGAACAAGTGGTGAACGTGTGCCGCACGACCATCATCAACGATGCATGGGCGCGCGGCCAGGAACTGACCGTGCACGGCTGGGCGTACGGCGTGCACGACGGCAAGGTGCGCGACCTCGGCATGACGATCAACAACGCGGCCGCGCTCGATGAAACTTACCAGCGTTGCGTCGCCGCCGTGTCGGCAAGCCGCGCGCATCAGGCGGACAACGACGTGGTCGCCGCCGATGCGGCCCAGCTTGGCGACGTGCCGGCTATCGTCGAAGGTGTGATCAAGGAGCTAAAACATGAGTGAGACAAACATGAACGGCACAACGGCTGATCCAGTTGTAATCGTGAGCGCGGCGCGCACGCCGATGGCCGCGTTCCAAGGCGATTTCGCGTCGCTGACTGCGCCGCAACTCGGCTCGGTGGCGATCGAAGCCGCGGTTCAACGCGCGGGCCTCAAGCCCGAGCAGATCGACGAGGTAGTGATGGGCTGCGTGCTGCCGGCCGGCCTCGGCCAGGCGCCCGCACGACAGGCCGCGCTCGGCGCCGGCCTGCCGCTTGCAACCGGCAGCACCACGGTCAACAAGATGTGCGGCTCCGGCATGCGCGCGGCGATGTTCGCGCACGACATGCTGGCCGCCGGCTCAGTGGACGTGATCGTCGCGGGCGGCATGGAGAGCATGACGAATGCGCCGTACCTGTTGCCGAAGGCGCGCGGCGGCATGCGCATGGGTCACGGCCAGGTGATCGACCATATGTTCTACGACGGCCTCGAAGACGCGTACGAAAAAGGCCGCCTGATGGGCACGTTCGCGGAAGAATGCGCGGCTTCGTTCGACTTCACGCGCGACGCGCAGGACGCATTCGCCGTCGAATCGCTGAACCGCGCGAAGCGCGCGAACGAAGACGGATCGTTCGCGTGGGAAATCGCACCGGTGAAGGTCGAGAGCCGCAAAGGCGAAGTCACCATCGATCGTGACGAACAGCCGTTCAAGGCGAACCTCGAAAAAATCCCGACGCTCAAGCCCGCATTCAGCAAAACCGGCACGGTGACGGCAGCAAACTCGTCGTCGATTTCGGACGGCGCCGCGGCCCTCGTGATGATGCGCGAATCGACGGCCAAGCGTCTCGGCGTCACGCCGATTGCGCGCGTGGTCGGCCACTCGACTTTCGCGCAGGAACCGGCGAAATTCACCACTGCTCCGGTCGGCGCGATTCGCAAGCTGTTCGAGAAGAACGGCTGGCGCGCCGACGAAGTCGATCTGTACGAAGTCAACGAAGCGTTCGCCGTGGTGACCATGGCGGCGATGAAAGAGCACAAGCTGCCGCACGACAAGGTCAACGTGCACGGCGGCGCATGCGCGCTCGGCCATCCGATCGGCGCATCGGGCGCACGTATTCTCGTCACGCTGATCGGCGCGCTGAAACAGCGCGGCGGCAAGCGCGGCGTCGCGACGCTGTGCATCGGCGGCGGCGAAGCGACTGCAATGGGTATCGAACTGGTTTGACGCGTAGTACGCACGTTCAAGCGTGTCACTTGGTCTGAGGTGAATCATGAAGACAGTGTTGATCGTCGGTGCATCGCGCGGCATCGGCCAGGAGTTTGTCCGGCAGTACAAACATAGTGGCTGGCGGGTGCTCGCCACCGCGCGCGACGGCGCCGCGCTCGACACCCTCACTCAGCTTGGCGCGCAAACCTATTCCGTCGACGTGACCGAGCCGGAGGATATCGCCGCGCTCGGCTGGAAGCTCGATGGCGAGCATGTGGACCTTGCCATCGTCGTGTCGGGCGTGTACGGCCCGCGCACCGAAGGCATCGAAACCATCACCGCCGAAGACTTCGACCATGTCATGCACACCAACGTGCGCGGCCCGATGCAACTGATGCCGATCCTGCTGCCGCTCGTCGAAGAATCAGGCGGCGTGCTCGCGGTGATTTCGAGCAAGATGGGCAGCATCGGTGAAACGAGCGGCACGAGCGGCTGGCTGTATCGCGTGAGCAAGGCGGCGTTGAACGACGCGCTCAAACTCGCGTCGCTCGACGCGCAGCGCGCCACGTGTGTGTCATTGCATCCCGGCTGGGTGCAAACCGACATGGGTGGCGCGCAGGCGGCGATCGACCCCACGCGCAGCGTCGCCGGCATGCGCGAGGTGCTCAAGCAGGCCGCCGCGTCGCGCGAAGCGTTCAACGGCCGCTTTTATCAATACGACGGCACGCCGCTGGAATGGTGAGGAGACACGCTCATGGTGCTTGATCAGGACCACCTCATGGTCCGCGACGCGCTGCGCACATTCGTGCGCGAAGCAGTCACGCCGTACGCGGCGACGTGGGATCGCGAGCGCACGTTCCCGAAGGACGTTCACCGTCAACTCGCGGAACTTGGCGCATACGGCGTGCTGGTGCCCGAAACCTACGGCGGCGCCGGCATGGACGCGCTCGCGCTCGCGCTGATTCTCGAAGAAATTGCCGCGGGCGACGGCGGGACATCCACGGCGATCTCCGTGAACAATTGCCCCGTATGCAGCATCCTGCTGACTTACGGCAACGACGCGCAAAAGCGTGAGTGGCTCACGCCGCTCGCGCGAGGCGAAATGCTCGGCGCGTTCTGTCTGACCGAACCGCAAGCCGGCTCCGACGCATCGGCGCTGCGCACCACCGCTACACGCGACAAAGACGGCGACGCGTACGTGCTGAATGGCGTCAAGCAGTTCATCACGAGCGGCAAAAACGGCGACGTTGCGATCGTGATGGCCGTCACCGACAAGGCGGCGGGCAAGCGCGGCATCAGCGCGTTTATCGTGCCGACCGACAGCAAGGGTTACGTGGTCGCGCGAGTCGAAGACAAGCTCGGCCAGCATTCGTCGGACACTGCGCAAATCATCTTCGAAGACTGCCGCGTGCCGGCCGCGAATCTGATCGGCGCGGAAGGCGAGGGTTATCGCATCGCGCTGTCGGGGCTCGAAGGCGGGCGCATCGGCATCGCTGCGCAAAGCGTCGGCATGGCCCGCGCCGCGTACGAAGCCGCGCTGACCTATGCAAAAGAGCGCGAGAGTTTCGGTCAGCCGCTTTTTTCGCACCAGGCGGTGCAATTCCGCCTCGCCGACATGGCGACGCAACTGGAAGCCGCGCGTCAGTTGATCTGGCACGCGGCGTCGCTGAAGGACGCCGGTCAGCCGTGTCTTACGGAAGCCGCCATGGCGAAACTGTTTGCGTCGGAAGCTGCCGAGCGGATCTGTTCGGCGGCGCTGCAGATCCACGGCGGCTACGGGTATCTCAGCGACTTTCCGGTCGAGCGGATTTATCGCGACGTACGCGTGTGCCAGATCTACGAAGGCACGAGCGACATTCAGAAAATATTGATCGCGCGCGGTCTCGGCTAGGGTTCGATGAGTTTGATGACTTCGATGAGTTCGAAAAACAGTCACACGTCGTCCGTGCAGCGGCCTGCCGACTGCCCATGCGGCGGCGCGGTTCCGGGCCAGGCGAGCGCCGCAAAAGCGCCGCGCTTCGAGCAGTGCTGCGGCCGTTACATCGACGGCGGCGAGGTCGCGCCGCGCGCACTGGAACTGATGCGCTCGCGTTACAGCGCCTATGTTGTCGGCGCAACGAACTATTTGCGCGCGACCTGGGCGCCGCAAACCTGCCCCGCCGATCTGGACGCCGACGTGTCGGCGCCCGACGCTCCTCGCTGGCTCGGACTGCAAATCAAGACGTTCGCGGAGATCGATCCGCGTCACGCGACGGTCGAGTTCGTCGCCAGATACAAGGTGGCGGGCCGCGCGCACAGGCTGCACGAGTTGAGCCGCTTCATTCGCAACGACGAAGGACGCTGGCTCTACGTCGACGGCGATGTAAGCGAGTAGCTTTCAGCGCCTTTCTATTATCTGGCCGCGCGGCTGCGGATAATGCGGCGCCATCGCATATGGCCCCATAGAAGCGTCGTTTTCTTCCGTTGGCTCGACGCCACAGGCCTTGCCTTACCTTTGCTCACCTGGCGCGCTGCGGTGCCGCGCAACGGCTTGCCAGCGCCTGCTCAAGGACCCTCAAGGACCCGCCTGCCCCCGCCCCCAGCGCGCCCCGCGCCGAGTCCACGCCCGCCATGCAAGCCGGCACGCGATGCAGCAATTTTTTCGTCGCGGGTTCTCCTTGATTGCACAAAACAAAATTGTCGTGCCAGGATGAGGTCGTTGCTTCGTGACGCCGCGATGCGAGGACCAGTTGGTAAGGGTTCCGCAAGCCGCGCCGGCGCTCGGCCGATAACCAGATAGAAACGGTTACGGCCGCGGCGCCCGGCGGCAGACGTGGCGTTCATCATCGGCGCGTGGGGTCGCGTCGGCCGTTGGGTTTATCCCGTGCGATCTCGATTGACGTGCGTGCGCTTCGCGCAATGCGTACGTGAGCATCTTTTTGTTTGTCGCAAACGTGCACGAAAGGCGAATGTCGGCCGCGTGTTTCGATGAACGGACATGAGATGTCCAGGCAGTCTTTTCAGGCAGGTGCGTGAATGGTGTTGAGCAAGGTCCTTACGAAGTGTGCGGTGATTTGTGCAGCGGCCACGTGCGCTGTCGCAGTCGCGCAGGCGAATCCGCTCGCGGACGCCCAGCCCGGACCCCTCGCCCGCGCGCAGGTGCCGCGCATCGCGCTCCAGGACGACGTTTATCTGCCCACCGCGCGCCTGAACCAACAGATTATCCGCATACCCGTCGATGCCGACGGTGACATCACGCTTCAGACAACGGTCTACAAGCCGGACGGCGCAGGCCCGTTTCCGATGATCGTCTTCAATCACGGCAAGATTCCCGGCGATCCGCGTATGCAGGAGCGCAGCGACCCGCTGCCGCTCGCGCGCGAATTCGTGCGCCGCGGCTATGTGGTCGTAGCACCGAACCGCCAGGGTTTTGGCCAGTCGGGCGGCGTCTATCATCAGGACGGTTGCGACGTCGAACGCAACGGCATGTCGCAGGCCGGCGACGTTGCGGCCGCCGTCGACTACATGTCGAAGCAGCCCTACGTCGACGCGTCACACATCGTGGTGGCCGGCACGTCACACGGCGGTCTCGCGACATTGGCCTACGGCACCGAGGCCGCACCGGGCGTGCGCGCGTTGATCAACTTTTCGGGCGGCTTGCGGCAGGACGCGTGCGGCGACTGGCAAGGCAACCTGACGCGCGCATTCGGCGCGTATGGCGACAAAACGAAAGTGCCGTCGCTGTGGATGTACGGCGACAACGACTCAGTGTGGAATGCGCCACTCGTGGCCGGAATGTACTCGGCGTACGTAGCGCACGGCGCAAGCGCGAAGATGGTCGACTACGGCAGCTACAAGAACGACGCACATCGGCTCGTCGGCGACCGCGACGGCGTACATGTGTGGTGGCCGGCCGTCGAGGCCTTCCTCGCCCGCGTCGGCATGCCTACGGGCGTGCAGTACCGGGTGGCGGATCCTTCGGCGCCCAAAGCAAGCGGCTTTGCTTCAGTAGATGCCATAGACGCGGTGCCCTATGTCGACGAAGCTGGACGCAACGGCTATCGCAACTTTCTGCATCAGTATCCGAGCCGCGCATTTGCGGTGTCCGACACGGGCGCATGGTCGTGGGCCGAGGGCGGCGACGACCCGATGTCGGTCGCGATTGCTAATTGCCAGAAACAGAGTTCCGCGCCGTGCCGGTTGTATGCCGTCGATAGTTCTGTCGTCTGGGGCGATCAAGGTTCGCGGACGGCGGATAGTGGTGCCACCGGCGGGTCCGGATCTTCTGCCGACGAAGCACGGCGGGCTATTGCCAGTCGCGAATGATGTTGCGATTGGGTTCTGGTTCAAATGCGCAGCGGTTTAGGGCATAGGTCGGCCATTAATTTTTAAATACGCCAATCTTCACTAGCCGTCTGCCTGTTCTTTTCTGTCTCTCCTCTGAATTTCTTAAAGGCCCGCTTGGTGGGCCTTTCTTGCATTCCCCTATGCTGCCAACCCAGCGAAGTGGCTGCACTTTCCATCGTGAAGATCGAACTTCCAGGCTGAGGTGTCAGCACGACGACTCCGTCTGATTTCGGTCCGTCAAGCTCCACAATTTGCCAGCCTCAAGCCTTCTCCGATCGCCCGTGACCGATAGTCACATCTCCCCGCTCGTCCCCCTTCCCCCGAATCTCGCCCACTACCCCCAATTACTTTGCCGTCGTCAACTCCGGCGATTTGCGAGCTTCAGATTCAAACGCAAATCACCTGTCGCGAACACCGCTGAACCCCGCGGCGGCCAGCGAAAAGCACGGTCAAAGGCCTAGTGCAAAGGCCCAAATAAACCGCTAATCTCGACCCCGCACGCTAGCCGAGGGCTGCGCGCAGCGTCGCCAACGCGCACGCGCCGCGCCCGGAAAAACCATAAAAACCAATCACGGCAGCAGCAAGAAAAGCTTCTCTGGAGTACCTCTTGGAAAATTCAGCAACACCGTCAATATCGACCGAAGACTGGGTGGCCCGCAGCCTGCGCGCGGTCTGGCATCCCTGCACGCAGATGAAGCACCACGAGCGCCTTCCGCTCGTGCCGGTCGCGCGCGGTCAAGGCGCGTGGCTGTACGACCGCGCCGGCCATCGTTATCTGGATGCGATCAGTTCGTGGTGGGTGAATCTCTTCGGCCACGCAAACCCGCGGATCAACGCGGCGCTCAAGGACCAACTGGATACGCTCGAGCACGCCATGCTCGCCGGTTGCACGCACGAACCCGCGATCGAACTCGCGGAGCGCCTCGGTGCGCTCACACACGGCACGCTGGGTCACGCGTTCTTCGCGTCGGACGGCGCATCGGCAGTCGAAATTGCGCTCAAGATGAGCTTCCACTCGTGGCGCAATCGCGGTTTCGCCGACAAGCAGGAATTCGTCTGCATCGCGAACAGCTACCACGGCGAGACCATCGGCGCGCTCGGCGTGACCGACGTCGCGCTGTTCAAAGACGCCTATGACCCGCTGATCCGCAACGCGCACGTCGTCGCGTCACCCGACGCGCGTCTTGCGAAACCAGGTGAGACGGCTGCGGACGTCGCACGTCGCGCGCTCGACCATGTACGCGCGCTCTTCGAAGCCCGCGCCACGAAGATCGCAGCGCTGATCGTCGAGCCGCTCGTGCAGTGCGCAGCCGGCATGGCCATGCACGACGCTTCGTATATCGCCGGCCTACGCGCGCTGTGCGATCAATATGGCGTGCATCTAATAGCTGATGAAATCGCCGTTGGCTGCGGACGCACGGGCACCTTCTTCGCGTGCGAACAGGCTGGCATCTGGCCGGACTTTCTGTGCCTCTCCAAAGGGATAAGCGGTGGCTATCTGCCGCTTTCCATCGTGCTCTCGCGCGACGAAATCTTCGAAGCCTTCTATCACGACGACACCGCTCGCGGCTTCTTGCACTCGCATTCGTACACCGGCAATCCGCTCGCATGTCGCGCGGCGCTGGCCACGCTCGATCTATTCGCGACCGACAACGTGCTCGCAGCCAACGCGCAAAAGTCGGCAAAGCTGATGGCCGCGCTCGCGCCGCTCGCAGAGCATGAACAGGTGCGAAACCTGCGGCAATGCGGCACCATCGTCGCCTTCGACGCGGCAATCGAAAACCCTCAGCATGCCAAAACATTTTCGCGCCGCTTCTTCGAAAACGCGTTGCAACGCGAACTGCTGCTGCGCCCCATTTCGACCACGGTTTATCTGATGCCTCCATACATTCTCGACGACGACGAACTCGCGCTGCTCGCCTCGCGCACTCGCGAAACGTTCGAAGCAACGCTCGCGCAGGTCTGCTAATGCATCTTCTCGACAGACTCTCAGAGGGGCTAAAGGAAATCGACGAACGCGGCCTGCGCCGTCGACGCCGCACGGCCGACACGCCCTGCGCCGCGCACATGACGGTCGACGGCCGCGAGATTATCGGCTTTGCGAGCAATGACTATCTCGGGCTCGCCGCGCATCCGCAACTGATCGCCGCCATTGCCGAAGGCGCGCAACGCTACGGCGCGGGCAGCGGCGGTTCGCATCTGCTCGGCGGCCACTCGCGCGCGCATGCGCAGCTCGAAGACGACCTTGCTGAATTCGTCGGCGGATTCGTGGATACCCCGCGCGCGCTCTACTTCAGCACCGGCTACATGGCGAATCTGGCGACGCTCACCGCGCTCGCGGGCCGCGGCACGACGCTCTTCTCCGACGCACTGAATCACGCGTCGCTGATAGACGGCGCCCGTCTATCGCGGGCAGATGTGCAGATCTATCCGCACTGCGATATGGAAGCGCTGAGCGCGATGCTCGACGCGTCGGACGCGGATGTGAAAGCAATCGTCTCCGACACGGTGTTCAGCATGGACGGCGACATCGCACCGCTGCCGCGTCTGCTCGAACTCGCGGAACAGCATGGCGCATGGCTGATCGTCGACGACGCGCATGGTTTTGGCGTGCTCGGTCCGCAAGGCCGCGGCGCCGTCGCAGACGCCGCGTTGCGTTCGCCGAATCTGATTTCCATCGGCACGCTCGGCAAGGCGGCGGGCGTGTCGGGCGCGTTCGTCGCCGCGCACGAGACGGTGATCGAATGGCTCGTACAGCGCGCGCGTCCTTATATTTTCACCACGGCATCCGTGCCTGCGGCAGCGCATGCGGTTTCGGCGAGTCTGCGCATTATCGGCGGCAATGAAGGCGATGAACGCCGCGCGCATTTGCGGCAATTGATCGAACGCACGCGCGCGATGCTCAAAAGCACGCCGTGGATTCCGGTCGATTCGCACACTGCCGTGCAGCCGCTCGTGATCGGCGCGAACGAGGCGACGCTGGATATTGCGGCCTCGCTCGACCGCGCCGGTCTGTGGGTTCCCGCAATCCGTCCGCCGACCGTGCCCACCGGCACATCGCGCTTGCGCATATCGTTGTCGGCCGCGCATTCGCATGCGGATCTCGACCGGTTGGAAGCCGGCCTGCAACAGGCAGGAGCGCAAGCCATATGACCGCCACGAACTCTGCCCTGTCGCTATTCGTCACCGGCACCGATACTGAAATCGGCAAGACGTTCGTCTCTTGCGCACTGTTGCGCGGCTTCGCGCGCGAAGGTCTGCAAGCCGCCGCGATGAAGCCGATCGCTGCGGGCGCGTTCGAACTGAACGGCGAACTGCATAACGAAGACGCGGATCAGCTCGACGCCGCTTCGACCGTGCTGCTGCCGCCCGCGATGCGCACGCCGTATCTGCTGAAGGAACCCGCTGCGCCACATATCGCGGCTGCGCTGGAGAACATCGCCCTCGATATCGACCATATCGTCGCTTGCCATGCGCAGGCGTTGACGCGCGCCGACGTGGTGGTAGTGGAAGGTGTCGGCGGTTTCCGCGTACCGTTGACCGCCACACATGACACTGCCGATCTCGCCGTCGCGCTGAAGCTGCCGGTCGTGCTGGTGGTCGGCATGCGACTCGGCTGCATCAGTCACGCGTTGCTCACCGCTGAGGCCATCGCCGCGCGCGGGCTCACGCTTGCTGGCTGGGTAGCGAATCGCGTCGACCCGGACATGACTTTTCCCGACGAAAACATCGCGTCGATCCGCGAGCATCTCGCGCGTGAACACGGCGCGCCGTTGCTCGGCATCGTGCCGCATCTGCGCCCAACGGCGCCGGAACTCGCGGCTGATCAACTCGACATCAACCGGCTATTGCAGACGCTGCGTGACGCGCAGCGCTGAATCAACCAACACATCCATTCATGAGGATTGAACCCATGACGCAACTGAACATCGCCCCCGCGCGTGCTGAAACGGCCGCGAATAACCCCAATGCAAACGCCAATGCGAACGCCAACGCCAACGCCAATGTCGATGCAGCGGGGAAGCAGCTCGCGCGCTGGCGCGTTGCCGATATCGTCGCGTTGTATGAACTGCCGTTCAATGACCTGATGTTTCGCGCGCAGCAAACGCATCGCGAGCATTTCGATGCGAACACGGTGCAACTGTCGACACTGCTTTCCATCAAGACCGGTGGCTGCGAAGAAGATTGCGCGTACTGCCCGCAGTCCGTGCATCACGATACGGGCCTGCAAGCGGACAAGCTGATGCCGGTCGACGAAGTGCTCGCCGCCGCGAAGGCCGCCAAAGAAAACGGTGCGACGCGCTTCTGCATGGGCGCCGCGTGGCGCAATCCGAAAGACCGGCACCTCGAGCCGATCAAGGACATGATTCGCGGCGTGAAGGCGATGGGTCTGGAAACCTGCGTGACGCTCGGCATGCTCGAAACGCATCAGGCGCAGCAACTGCGCGAAGCAGGCCTCGACTACTACAACCACAACCTCGACACGTCGCCGGAGTTCTACGGCCAGATCATTTCGACGCGCACTTATCAGGACCGTCTCGACACGCTCGAACGCGTGCGCGACGCCGGTATCAACGTGTGCTGCGGCGGCATCGTCGGACTGGGCGAGTCGCGCCGCGAACGTGCGGGCCTCATTGCACAACTGGCGAACATGGAACCGTATCCGGAATCGGTGCCCATCAACAATCTGGTGCAAGTGGAAGGCACGCCGCTGACAGGCACTGAATCGATCGATCCGTTCGAATTCGTTCGGACGATTGCGATTGCGCGCATCACCATGCCGCGCGCGATGGTGCGCCTGTCGGCCGGTCGCGAGCAGATGGACGAAGCGTTGCAGGCAATGTGCTTCCTCGCAGGCGCGAATTCGATTTTTTACGGCGATCAGTTGCTCACCACGAGCAATCCGCAAGCGGAAGCGGACCGCAAGCTACTCGAACGCCTCGGTATTCGCGCCGAGGCCGCGCAGCACATGCCGCTCGATAAGAGCGGCTGCGAGCATGGTTGCGAACACGAGCAACCGGCACAGGCCGCGACGAACTAAGTACACTGACCGCGCGCTGTAAATGCCGCGCAATGAAAAAGGCCGCTTCAATATGAAGCGGCCTTTTTTATCTTCAGTCCGAATAGTTACTTCTTGTCGACGATGATCTGATCGAACGTTCCGCCGTCCGAGAAATGCGTTTGCTGCGCTTTCTGCCAGCTGCCGAACATTTCTTCGACGGTGAACGTCTTGATCGGCTTGAATTCGGCGGCGTGCTTCGCGAGCACGTTCTTGTCACGCGGACGCAGATGATGTTGCGCGATGATCTCCTGCGCGGCCGGCGACCATAGATAGTCCAGGTAAGCCTGCGCCTCCTTGCGCGTGCCGCGCTTGTCGACCACCTTGTCGACGATCGATACCGGCGGCGCCGCAAGCAGGCTCACCGACGGATAGACCGCTTCGAAATTGCCCGCGCCCACGCCGGTATTCATCAGCGCGACTTCGTTTTCGAATGTCACCAGCACATCGCCGATGCCGCGCTGCGTGAACGTCGTCGTTGCGCCGCGGCCGCCCGTGTCGAGCACCGGCACATTCTTGAAGATCGCTTTTTCGAAGTCGAGCGCCTGTGCGTCGCTGCCGCCGTGCTGCTTGCGATATCCCCATGCGGCCAGATACGTATAACGCCCGTTGCCCGAAGTTTTCGGATTCGCGATCACCACTTGCACGCCGGGCTTCGCCAGATCATCCCAGTCTTTGATGTGCTTCGGATTGCCCTTGCGCACGAGGAACACCATCGTAGTCGTGTACGGTGCGCTGTCGTCCGGCAGACGCGTGCGCCAGTTGGCGGGGACCAGTTGGCCCTTTTCCGCGAGCAGGTCGATGTCGTTGGGCTGGTTCATCGTCACGACGTCCGCCTGCAAACCTTGCAATACCGACAACGCCTGCGCACTCGACGCGCCATGCGACTGGCGAATCGATACGCTCTCGCCGCTCTTCTGCTTGTACGCGGCGATGAAGCCGGCATTGATGTCCTTGTACAACTCGCGTGTCACGTCGTAAGACACGTTCATCAACGACGTCTCCGCGTGCGCTGCCGACACGCCGCCGAGCGCAAGCGCGGCTGCCGTAAAACCGGCCGCCAGCCAGCGCGTTGTCCCCGTCCTGTATGCCATGTTGTCCCCGCTATCGATGATAAAAACCTGTGGCCGCGCAATTGCGCAGCGTGAAGCGGGATTCTAGCGGATCGCCTGTGCGCGCCTCGGCCGAAGTCGGGGCGCGCGATAGTCGCCGCATGGCGGGCATCGAGCGGCGCACGATAAGAAGCCGAACGGGTCTGCCGAACAAACGGACCCGAGCCAGCGCATCAAACCAGCGCCTGCTGGCCAATCTCGAACGCTTCGTCGCGAAAGCGCAGCGGCGCCGCGCAATGCACCAATGTGTCGACGAAATACTTCGCTCTCGGCCACGGACCGAACCCGGCTGCGGTGTTGATGTGCCCTGCGTCGCCCAGATTGACGAACGCACTGCCGAAGCGCTGCGCGAGTTCGCGAGCGCCGGCGAGCGGCATCCACGGATCGGTTTCACTGCCGATCAGAATGGACGGAACGCCGACACGCCTGGCCTCGAACGGTCCCGCGAAAGCGAATTTCTGCGGGCTTGCGGGCGCAACGAACAGCACGCCGACTACCTCGTTGGCATACGACGCCTGCTGCAACGCGTGCGCAGCCGCGAGGCAGCCGAAGCTATGCGCGGCGAGCACGAACGGCCCCCGTTCACGCGCGAGCAGTTCGCGCAGCGAGTTCGCCCAACCTGCGACGTCCGGTGCATCCCAGTCGGCCTGCTCGACGCGCAACGACCGCGCGAACTGACGCTCAAGCCAAGTTTGCCAATGTGCGCCCTCGCTGCCGTGCAATCCGGGAACGGTCACGAGCCGCGGCGGCCACGGCGCTGTGGTGCATGAAAGCATGTCTGTCCCTCGCTACGGGAAACCGGGAGGTCATTGTCCCGCCGCGCGACGCGTGGACGAACCAAGTTTTTGTGCTTTGTTTATGGAGTGGATCGCAGCAACGGGCGGCGCATTGGCCCGCAACGCGCACGGTCGTGCGCAACCGCGCGGGATTGCCGGCGAAAAAGTAGAATGAAGCCTACCCATAAAAGGAGGAGCCCTCATGTTGCCAGCGTCGTGCGCCGCGCCGCAGCCGCCGGAAGCCTCGCAGCCATGCCGGCGTGCATCTCGCGCGAAGCGGCGCGACCGCGCATTCAAAGGCGAGGCCGCATGAAAATCCTCTTTTACATGCCGAACGCCGAAGCCGCCGCCTGGCTGCACGACTTCGCCCGTGCGCTGCCGAAGGCCGATCTGCGCGAATGGCAGCCCGGCGACACCGCGCCCGCCGATTTTGCCGTCGTATGGCGCCCGCCTCGCGACATGCTGGCCGACCGCAGCGATCTGCGGGCGATCTTCAATCTGGGTGCGGGCGTCGACGCGATTCTCGCGCTCGAACGCGAGCAGCCCGGCACGTTGCCCGCTAACGCGCAGTTGATCCGTCTCGAAGACAGCGGCATGGCGCCGCAAATGGCCGAATACGTAACGCACGCGGTGCTGCGCTATCTGCGGCGTTTCGACGAATATCAGACGCTGCAACGCGAGGGTCGCTGGCAAGTACTCGATCCGCATCCGCGCGAGACGTTCACGGTGGGTGTGCTCGGTCTCGGCGTGCTCGGCGCACATGTCGCACAAGCTGTCGCCGCGTTCGGCATGCCGGTGCGCGGTTATAGCCGTAGCGCGCGGCAGGTCGAAGGCATCACTACGTTTGCTGGCGCGGCGCAATTCGACGCGTTTCTCGACGGCGTGAAGGTGCTCGTGAATCTGCTGCCCCATACGCCGGATACCGCCGACGTGCTCGGCGCGCGCACGTTTTCGCGCCTTGAGCGTGGCGCGTATCTGATCAACGTTGCACGCGGTGCGCATCTCGTGGAGGCAGATCTGCTCGACGCGCTGGCAAGCGGTCAACTGGCCGCGGCCACGCTCGACGTGTTCCGCGAGGAACCGTTGCCCGCCGATCACCCGTTCTGGCAGGAGCCGCGCATCACCATTACGCCGCACATCTCCGCGCTAACGTTGCGCGAAGAAAGCGTCGCGCAGATCGCGGAAAAAATGCTGGCGCTGGAGCGCGGGGAAGCGGTCGGGGGCGTGGTGGACATCGAACGCGGATATTGACATCGTCGAATTGCATGAGCAGGAGCAGGTGCCAAACCGCCAACTCCAATCGACTACTGTGTATGAGGAGACAATCATGGCCGTACCGAAGCAAGTGAAGATCGTCGAAGTGGGCCCGCGCGACGGCCTCCAGAACGAAAAGGAGTTCGTGCCGACCGCCACGAAGATCGAACTGATCAACCGGCTCTCCGCAGCGGGTTTTCGCAACGTCGAAGCGGCGTCGTTCGTGTCGCCCAAATGGGTGCCGCAGATGGCCGACGGCGCGGAAGTCATGTCCGGCATCGAGCGCCGCCCCGGCACCATCTATTCGGTGCTCACGCCTAACCTGCGCGGCTTCGAAGGCGCGCTTGCCGCGCGCGCGGACGAGATCGTGATTTTCGGCGCCGCGAGCGAAGCGTTCTCGCAGAAGAACATCAACTGCAGCATCGCGGAAAGTATCGAACGATTCGCGCCGGTCGCGCAGGCAGCCAAGGAGCACGGCCTGCGCATTCGCGGCAGCGTGTCGTGTGCGCTCGGTTGTCCGTATCAAGGCGAGGTGCCGGTCGCGTCGGTGGTCGACGTGGTGCAGCGCTTTGCAGCGCTCGGCTGCGACGAAATCGACATCGCCGATACGATTGGCGTGGGCACGCCGAAGCGCACGCGCGAAGTCTTCGAAGCGGTGACGCAGGTGTTTCCGCGCGAGCGTCTGTCCGGGCACTTTCACGACACGTATGGCCAGGCGCTGGCCAACATCTACGCGGCGCTGCAGGAAGGAATCGAAATCTATCACGCGTCGGTGGCGGGGCTCGGCGGCTGTCCGTATGCGAAGGGCGCAACCGGCAACGTCGCGACCGAAGACGTGCTGTATCTGATGAACGGCCTCGGTATCGAGACCGGCATCGACCTTGCTCAAGTCGTGGCAATCGGCGATTTTATTTCCACGTCGATCGGTCGGCCGAACGTTTCGCGCGCGGGCAAGGCGCTGCTTGCGAAGGCGCGCAGCGAAGCGGCCAACTGCGTTTGAGCCTACGTCGAACATCTTCCTCAAGACATTGCCGGACACCAGACTATCAGGACCTGACACGATGACGGACCACGCTTCTCTCGACCCGGACGATTTCACCGCATTACCGGACTCTGCACGCCGCGTTGCACTGCTGCTGCGCGAGCGCGGACACAGTGGCCGGATCGTCATGCTGCCGGAGACCGGCAAGACTTCAGCCGAAGCCGCCGCCGGCCTTGGCTGTTCAGTCGCGCAGATCGCAAAGTCGATCCTGTTTCGCCGTCGCGAAGACGATGCGCCGGTGCTGGTGGTCGCAAGCGGCGCGAATCGCGTCGATGAAAAGAAGGTAGCGGCGCAGGTGGGCGACATCGGCCGCGCCGACGCGAAGTTCGTCCGCGAAAAGACCGGCTATGCAATTGGCGGCGTGTGTCCGGTCGGTCATGCGGTCGAACCGGTCACGCTGATCGATGAAGACCTGCTCGCGCTGGACAGCCTGTGGGCGGCCGCCGGACACCCGCATGCGGTGTTCAATTTGAGCGCCCAGGAACTGGTTGCATTGACGGGCGCGCCGGTAGTCGACGTGGCGCTGCGCGAGACGGCCTGACGCGATGACAGCGGTAATCAACAAAGCAACGGATGCTGGCGGCGTGCCGTCGCCGTGCATCAACGTGTGCCGGATGAATGCGTCGACCGGATGGTGCGAAGGTTGCCTGCGCACCATCGACGAAATCGCCGGCTGGTCGATCTACGACGATCACGAGAAGCGCGCCGTATGGAACGAACTGGAGGCCCGGCGCGCCCGGTTGATCGCAGGCCAGGCAAAGGTGCAGCCATGAACGCGCCGCCGCGCATTGTCACCATCGGCGAAACGTTCAGCTCGACGCTCACGTTGTCGGTGGATTCGGTGAAGTCGTTCGCAACGCTCGTCAACGACATGAACCCGCTGCATCACGACGAAGCCTATGCGGCGCAAAGCCGCTTCGGCGGTCTCATCGCGTCGGGCACACAGCCCACCGCTCACTTCATGGCGCTGCTCGCGACGCATTTTTCGACCTACGCGCAGCCACTCGGACTCGACTTCGATATCAAGCTGAAGAAGGCCGCGCACGCGGGCGACACGCTCACCATGACCTGGCGCGTGCGCGACGCTTACTGGAAGCCGAGCCTGAACGGAGACCTGACGCACCTCGAGGGCTCGGTCAGGAATCAGCGCGGTGAAGTTGCAGTGGTCGGCACGTCGACCATTCTCGTGATGCCGAAAGCCGAGGCATCCGTGAACGCAGGCGTAGCAGCCGACTCGGGCACGGGCACGCTATGAACGCATTGCCCGCATTGCCTGCATCGATCCGCGTCTTCGAGCGCGGCTGGCTTTCGTCGAACAACGTGCTGCTCGTCGACGACGACTGCGCCGCTATCGTGGACACCGGTTACTCGACGCATGCGCAGCAAACGTTGGCCCTCGTCCAGCAGGCGCTCGGCGAGCGGCCGCTCGATCTGATCGTCAACACACATCTGCATTCCGACCATTGCGGCGGCAATGCGCTGCTGCAGTCTTCGTGGCCGTGCCGCACGCTCATCCCCGGCTCCGAAGCCGGCGCCGTGAGCAACTGGGACGAGGCTCGGCTGAGCTTCCGCGCGACCGCGCAGACCTGCGAGCGCTTCGGCTTCACAGGCACCATCGCACCGGGCGCAACGCTGCGCCTGGGCGCACTCGACTGGCAGGTGCTCGGCGCGCCCGGTCACGATCCTCATTCGCTGATGCTGTACTGCGCTGACGAACGCGTCCTGATCAGCGCCGACGCGCTGTGGGAAAACGGCTTCGGCGTCATCTTTCCGGAACTCGAAGGCGAAAGCGGCTTCGCGGAGGAGCAGGCGGTGCTCGAAACCATTGCAGCGCTCGACGTGCGCCTTGTTATTCCCGGCCATGGCGCACCGTTCACGAACGTGGGGCAGGCGCTGGACCGGGCTTTCTCCCGCGTGGCGTGGCTGCGCGCCGACCCGGCACGCAATGCGAAGAATGCGCTCAAGGTGCTGATTGTCTTCAAGCTGCTCGACGTCCGCTCGATGAGCTTTGCGACGCTGCTGCAAATGCTCGACGACGCAGCGGTCATGCGTGCGGCCGCCTCAATGCTGAAGCCGCGTGGTGAATGGCCCGCACTCGTCAAAACGCTTGTCGATGAACTGGCTGCCGGAAACGGACCGCTGATGGTGGATGGTGAGCAGATCGTCGCGCGCGCGGCGCAACGGGCGTAAGCGCCTACGTTGCTTGAAGTGATCGAAGTCCGGCCACTGGTAGCCGGAGCATGCGCGTTGGCAAGCGCGCCAGCTTTGGCGCGTCAAAAACCGCCGCCACAAAAAGAAAGCCGCTCGACCTATAAAGGCGAGCGGCGGAAATTCTGTCGGACGTGATCAGCGTCTGGTCGAATGATACGCGCGCGCGATTTTTGACCGCATCAGTGATTTCCCTACAGACGCTTGACGCCGGCCGTTGACCCGCATGCGGTCTGAAAGCAACGGCAGCCGCGCCGAGCCTGGCGAGATTGGTCCGCTGATATGATCAAACGTCGGCGCATATGGTTTGCAATCCATAGCATTGCGGCTTGCCGCGTTGGCCGGACGCGCGGCGCTCAGACGGACGGCACGCGCCTTTGCGGCACGATGCGCCAGCCGAGATTGACGCCCGCAGCCGCAACGAGGATCAGCACCGCGCCCAGCACCTGAATCCATGCTAATGCCTGACCAAACGCAACGCGATCGACGATGATCGCCACCACCGGATAAATGAATGACAGCGCACCGGTCATGGAGGTGGGCAGCTTCTGTATGGCACCGTACAGCAACACATACATGAGCCCGGTGTTCACGACGCCCAGCACGACCAGCTCGACCCATTGCGCGCCAGTGGCAGGCAGCGCGTCGAAACGCACGAACGGCGCCAGCGTGACCACGCCGAGCAACACCTGGATCAGCGCAATCAGGTGCGGCGGCGTGCCCTTCAGGCGCTTCGTGATAATCGAGGAAACCGCATACATTGCTGCCGCGCCCACCGCATAGGCGATACCCACCAGATATTGCCCCGGCACCGCCAGTACGGCCGGTTCGACCTTGACGACAAACACGAGCCCGATAAATGCGATCAGCAGCCACACGACCGTGGACGCGCTGATGCGCTCGCGAAACACCAGCGCGCCGAGCGCCACCAGCATGAACGGCTGCGTGTTGTAGACGGCCGTCGCCATCGAAATCGATGCGCGCGAATAGGCGGCGAACAGCAGCACCCAGTTCGCGACGATCGCCGCGCCGCCGAGCAACGCGAGCCCGAGCATCTTCCACGAGAACAGCTTGCGCCTGAAGAAACCGAGCACGGCGCACACCAGCGCGAGCGTTGCGCCGCCGAAAATGCAACGGAAAAACACGACGTTGAACGGACTCTGCTGCGACGACACCACCAGCCAGCCGATCGTGCCCGACATCAGCATTGCAATGCTCATCTCCGCCGCGCCGCGCCGGATTTCGTTTGAAGCCATGATCCGATCCTCGATTCAATTCTGCCTGACGAGCAGTGTAGATAATCCGCTGTCACGAATACATGGCTAAACTTAAGCAATATCGCGATCAAACCTAATAATCGAAGGCCGTCATGTCAAAACGCCTTGCACAGCCCGCGCCTGCAGCGCTCGACGAAACCGACCGCGCGCTCCTCGCCGCGCTCGCGGAAGACGCGCGCCGTCCAGTCAGCGAACTTGCTCGCCTCGTCGGGCTATCGGCGCCGAGTACGGCCGAGCGCATCCGACGGCTGGAAGCGCAAGGCGTGATCGAACGCTTCACCGTCCAGCTCGATCCGCGCGCGTTGGGCTTCACGCTGCAAGCCATCGTGCGCGTGAAGCCTTTACCCGGCCAGTTGCATCTGGTGGAAGAAGTGATCCGGCGCATTCCGGAGTTTGTGGAATGCGACAAAGTGACGGGCGACGATTGCTTCATCTGTCGCCTCTATCTGCATTCGATCGAGCACCTCGACGAGATTCTGTCGAAGGTCGCCGAGCGAGCGGAGACCAGCAGCGCGATCGTCAAATCGACGCCTATCGCGCGGCGCCTGCCGCCGCTCGTTTAAGCGAGCAACGCTACTTTTCGAGCGCTTCGAAGAAGGACAGCATTTCGGCGACCAGTTCGTCAGGCGCCTCTTCGGGTATGTAGTGGCCGCAAGACAGCGAACGGCCGCTCACGTCGCGCGCCACGTGACGCCATTCGTCCAGCGCGTCGAAGCACTTTTCGATCACGCCCTTGTCGCCCCACAACACGCGCAACGGACAGGCGATCTTCTGTCCGCGCTCGATGTCAGCGCGGTCGTGCTCAAGGTCGATACTCGCCGACGCGCGGTAGTCCTCGCACATTGCATGCACCGCACCGGGTTGCGCGAGCGCCGAGCGGTAAGCGTCGAGCGAGGCCGGGTCGAACGGCGCGAGACCTGCGTGACGGCTTCCCATGACCGCATCGACATAAGCGGCCGGGTTCGCGCCGATCAGCGTTTCGGGCAGCGGCTCCGGCTGAATCAGGAAGAACCAGTGGAAATAATGCGTGGCGAAGGTGCGGTCGGTCGCTTCGTACATGGCCAGTGTCGGTGCGATGTCGAGCAGCATCAGACGTTCGACGGCGTCCGCATGGTCGAGCGCCATGCGATGCGCGACGCGCGCACCGCGGTCATGCGCGCAGACGAGAAAGCGCTCGAACCCGAAGTGCCGCATCACTGCGACCTGATCGGCGGCCATGGAGCGTTTCGAATACGGCGCATGCGTGGCGTCGCTCTGCGGTTTTGCCGATGCGCCATAGCCGCGAAGATCGGTGGCAATGACCGTGAAGTGCTGAGCCAGCTGATCCGCGCAGCGCGCCCAGATCAGATGCGATTGCGGATGACCGTGCAGCAGTAGAAGCGGCGGCCCCGCTCCGCCCTTTACTCCGAAGATATCTGCATCGCCCGCGGCGACGCGAAAGGGCGTGAAAGTCTCGAAGGCCATGGCCGGCGTCTCTCGTCGTTTGAAGTCAGTGCATTGTAAAAGCTCAATGTGTCCGGACCGGGTGGGACACCCCACGCAAAGCATAGAACCCGAACACTCATTCGAACCGTTCCAAACGAACCGGCGAACGCAAAGCACACGCTTGCCCTATAATCGAACGATCGTTCTTAAACGTTCAAGTGGCCTGTGCGCGGGCTGTCAGCTTCGCCACGGTGCAAGCCGCATGCCGCTACACTCATCAACAGCCGGGCGCTTTGCGCACCGGTAGTCAATCAGGAGACCCGCACTATGGCATTGCCCGCCGTTCTACAAAATCTGGCGTTGCCTGTCGTCGCCTCGCCGATGTTCATCGTCAGCTATCCGGAGCTCGTGCTGGCGCAGTGCAAGGCCGGCATCGTCGGTTCGTTCCCCGCGTTGAATGCACGCCCCGCCGAACTGCTCGACGAATGGCTCACGCAATTGCAGGCGCAACTCGCCGAACATAAGGCGGCGAATCCCGACTCGGTGATCGGACCGATTGCCGTCAACCAGATCGTCCATCAGTCGAATACGCGGCTCGAACACGACGTGCGGGTCTGCGTCGAGCACAAGGTGCCCATCTTCATTACGAGCCTGCGCGCGCCGGCGCGCGAGATTGTCGATGCAGTGCACAGCTACGGCGGAATCGTGCTGCATGACGTGATCAATCTGCGGCACGCGCAGAAGGCGCTGGAAGCGGGCGTGGACGGTCTGATTCTGGTTGCGTCGGGCGCGGGCGGTCATGCAGGCACTACTTCGCCGTTCGCGCTGGTCGGCGAAGTGCGGCGCATTTTCGACGGCCCGATCGTGCTGTCGGGATCGATTGCGAACGGCGGCTCGATTCTCGCCGCGCAAGCCATGGGCGCCGACCTTGCGTACATGGGAACGCGCTTCATCGCGACGAAAGAGGCGCACGCGGTGGACAGCTACAAGCAGGCTATCGTCAACTCCACCGCGTCGGACATCATCTACACGAACCTGTTCACGGGTGTGCACGGCAATTACATTCGCGAGAGCATCGTCAACGCCGGGCTCGATCCGGACGCGCTGCCCGAATCGGACAAAACCAAGATGAACTTCGCGAACGACAAGGCGAAGGCGTGGAAAGACATCTGGGGCGCGGGCCAGGGCGTCGGCCTGATGGACGACGTGCCGAGCGTGGGCGAACTGGTCGAGCGTCTGTCGAAGGAATACGACGACGCAAAGGCGCGACTCGGTATCCGGCGCTGACTCCGCCAAGGGTTGCGCGCGGTTGCGGGGGTGGCTGCAGGCGCTCGCTGACGGCCGCGGCAGCCCGCCTGCAGTCCGCCGCTTTCGCTACATATTCCGACGATACTGCCCGCCCACTTCGAACAGCGCGTGCGTGATTTGCCCAAGCGAACACACGCGCACCACATCCATCAGTACCGCAAAGACGTTTTCGTCGTCGATCACCGCGCGCTGCAGACGCTCGAGCGCGGCCGGTGCGGCGCCGCGATGCCGCGCCTGGAAATCGCGCAGACGTTTTAACTGGCTTTGCTTCTCTTCTTCGGTGGAGCGGGCGAGCGCAATTGGCGTCGGCGCTTCGTGCGGCTTCGCGCTCACAAACGTGTTCACGCCGACAATCGGATACGAGCCGTCATGCTTGCGATGCTCGTACAGCATCGACTCGTCCTGAATGCGCCCGCGCTGATAACCGGTCTCCATTGCGCCGAGCACGCCGCCGCGCTCGGTCAGCCGGTCAAATTCGGCGAGCACCGCTTCTTCGACGAGGTCGGTCAGTTCGTCGATCACGAAGCTGCCCTGATTCGGATTCTGGTTCTTCGCCAGCCCCCATTCGCGGTTGATGATCAACTGGATCGCCACCGCGCGTCGAACCGACTCCTCGGTGGGTGTGGTGATCGCTTCGTCGAACGCATTCGTGTGCAGCGAGTTGCAGTTGTCGTAAATGGCGATCAGCGCTTGCAGCGTGGTGCGGATATCGTTGAAGTCGATCTCTTGCGCATGCAAGCTACGGCCCGAGGTCTGCACGTGATACTTGAGCTTCTGACTGCGTTCGTTCGCGCCGTAACGCTCGCGCATCGCGATCGCCCACACGCGCCGCGCAACCCGGCCGAGCACCGTGTATTCCGGGTCCATGCCGTTGGAAAAGAAGAACGACAGATTCGGCGCGAAGTCGTCAATCGACATGCCGCGCGCCAGATATGCCTCGACATACGTGAAGCCGTTAGCGAGCGTGTAGGCGAGTTGCGAGATCGGATTCGCGCCGGCTTCGGCAATGTGATAGCCGGAGATCGACACGGAATAGAAGTTGCGCACGCGGTGTTCGACAAAATACGCCTGAATATCGCCCATCACCTTGAGGCTGAACTCGGTCGAAAAAATGCAGGTGTTCTGGCCTTGGTCCTCTTTCAGAATGTCGGCCTGTACCGTGCCGCGTACGTTCTCCAACGCCATGCGGCGCGTCTCGGCGAGTTCGTCCTCGCTCAGTGCCCGGCCCAGTTGCTGTGCCTGGCGCGCGATCTGCTGATCGATCGCGACGTTGAAGAACATGGCGAGTATGGTCGGCGCCGGGCCGTTGATCGTCATCGACACCGACGTCTGCGGCGCGCACAGATCGAAGCCGTCGTAGAGCGCATGCATGTCGTCGAGCGTCGCGACCGATACGCCCGAGTTGCCCACCTTGCCGTAGATGTCGGGGCGCTCGTCCGGCTCTTCGCCGTAGAGCGTGACCGAGTCGAACGCGGTCGAAAGACGCTTGGCCGGCATGCCCTCGGACAGCAGCTTGAACCGCCGGTTGGTGCGCGACGGATCGCCTTCTCCAGCGAACATTCGCGTCGGGTCTTCGTTCTCGCGGCGGAAAGGAAAGACGCCTGCAGTGAACGGAAAGTAGCCCGGCAGATTGTCGAGCATCAGCCAACGCAAAATCTCGCCGTGGTCGACGAATTTAGGCAGCGCGACTTTGCGCAGCTGTGTACCCGATAAGGTCGTGGCCGTGAGCGCGGTGCGTATCTCGCGGTCACGAATGCGGACCACGTGGTCATCGCCCGAGTAGGCGGCGACAGTTTGCGGCCACGCGTCGAGCAGTTTGCGCTCGTGCTCGCCGAGCGCTGTGGTGCGTTGCTCGATGAGCGCGTCGAGCGAGGCTAGCGAGGCTTGCGCATCGTGCGCGTCTGCGCTCGCTTCCCCAAGCATCCGGCGCGCTTCCACGAGTTGCCAGCGCTCGCGAGCAACGCCGGCTTGCTGATCGACCCGCTCGCGATAAGCGTGGATGGTCTGTGCGATTTCCGCGAGATAGCGCACGCGCGCAGGCGGCACGATCGCATGACGGCCGCTCGAAAAGCGCACGTCGGCGGCAATCGACAAACGGCCGCCTCCTGAGCGCAGGCCGTGTTTGCGCAGCGCTTCGGCGATGTACTGGTAAAGCGCGGTCACGCCGTCGTCGTTGAAGTGCGAAGCGATCGTGCCGAACACCGGCATTGCCTCGGGCGATTTCGCAAAGTCGGCGCGGTTACGCTGCACCTGCTTCGCGACATCGCGCAACGCATCTGGCGCGCCCTTGCGGTCGAACCTGTTGATCGCGACGGCGTCGGCGAAGTCGAGCATGTCGATCTTCTCCAACTGGCTGGCCGCGCCGAATTCGGGCGTCATGACATACAGCGATTCGTCAACGAACGGCACGATGGCCGCGTCGCCCTGACCGATCCCTGACGTTTCCACGACGATCAGGTCGAAGCCAGCCGCCTTGCACAGCATCAGCGCGTCGGGCAGCGCGTCGGAGATTTCGCTCGACGCCTCGCGCGTCGCCATGGAGCGCATATAGACGCGTGCACCGCCGCCCCAGTCGCCGATTGCGTTCATGCGGATGCGATCGCCGAGCAGCGCGCCGCCGGACTTGCGGCGCGACGGGTCGATGGCGAGCACGGCGATGGTCAGCGTGTCGCCGTAATCGAGCCGGAAGCGGCGGATGAGTTCGTCGGTAAGCGACGATTTGCCCGCGCCGCCCGTGCCGGTAATGCCGAGCACGGGAACTTGCACTGCCTGAGTAAGAGCGGAGAGCTCGGCGCGCTTCGACGACGCTACGCCGCCCGTTTCGAAGGCGCTGATCAGTTGAGCGAGCCGGCGGAACACGAGCGAACTCGCGTCGAGCGAATCGGCGCTGCTTGTTTCGCCCCTTACCTGCGCGCTCGAACGCAGGTGCAACAGGGGCTGACCGGTCACACTGGCGAGCCATTCGCCGACTGCGCCGGTCCGCGCTGTGGCGTCCTCGCGGGCCGCTGCCGAGCAGCGCGCGATCATGTCGTCGATCATTCCTTGCAGGCCAAGCCGCTGGCCGTCGTGCGGCGAATAGATCTTTTCGACTCCGTAGTTTTCCAGCGCGACGATCTCTTCGGATACGATCACCCCGCCGCCGCCGCCGAACACCTTGATGCGCTCACCGCCGCGCGCTCGCAGCAGATCGACCAGGTAGCGGAAGTATTCGTTATGGCCGCCCTGGTAGCTCGACACCGCGACGCCGTCCGCGTCTTCCTGGAGCGCGGCGGTCGCGACTTCATCGACGGAACGGTTATGGCCTAGATGGATGACTTCGACGCCGCTCGCTTGCAGGATGCGGCGCATGATGTTGATCGACGCATCGTGGCCGTCGAACAGGGCTGCGGCGGTGACGAAGCGCAAGCGCCGGCCGGCGGGCAGCTCGTGACTGGCGGCGCGCTGCGGCGTGGACAGATCGGTCATGTCTCCCCCAGATCGTTACGCTGTTTGCGTGTGTGGGTGCTGGCAACCAGTATAACGAAACGGATGGGCGCGGCTCCGGCGGTTTGCGGCGTGGGGCGGTTGCCAACGGGCTTTGCCAGAGCGCTATCTCACGGCCAGCGCCTCGATCTGTTCGAGCGACGGCCACAGCGACTCGTTCGCAAACCGCTCCGCGAGGAAGTCCACGAACGAGCGCACCTTCGCGGACAAATGGCGCCGGCTCGCGTACACGACATGAATCGGCAACTCGCGAGGCGGCACTTCATCGACGAGCACAGGCACGAGACGCCCTTCTGCCAGATCGGCGCCGATCACTTCGGTGCCGAGCAGCGCGATGCCCGCACCGTGCAGCACCATCACGCGCTGCGCCTCGAGATGATTGACGATCAGATTGCCGGACAGGCGCACGCGCGCGGCTTCGCCGGTGGCTTGCAGGACGTCGAGCGCCGACACGCCCGTGTATTGCAGAATGTTGTGGCGCGCGAGATCGGCGACGGTCTTCGGCGTGCCGCGCCGGCGCAGATACTCCGGCGACGCGCACAGCAGCAGATGCGCCATCGCGATCTGCCGCGCGATCAGCGACGACGACTTGAGGCCGCTCGGCGAAGCGCGGATCGCAACGTCGAAGCCTTCGTCGATCAGCTCGACCACGCGGTCCGACAACGTGATGTCGACGGTGACTTGCGGATACTGCGCGGCGTAGTCGGCGACGGCGGCCATCACGTGACTCAGCCCGAATGCCGACAGCGACGACACCCGCAAGCGCCCTTGCGGCACGACGCTCGCCGCCCCGACAACCTGCTCCGCTTCCTCGAGTTCGGTGAGCACCTGACTCAGGCGCTCGTAGTATTCGCGGCCCGCCTCGGTCGGCGCGACGCGGCGCGTGGTGCGGTTCAGCAGACGCGCGCCGAGTTGCTGTTCGAGATGCATCACATGCTTGCTTGCCATAGCCGCAGACATCTCCATCCGTTCAGCCGCGCCCACGAAGCTGCCCACCTCGACCACTTGCCGGAACACTTTCATGCTGACGAGGGTGTCCATCCGAATCGCTCGCTATAGGAATTAATCGGCGTTATTTTGCCCGGTTTATCAAAGAGCCGATGGCGAAACGACTGGCCGGAGTCGCGTCAGAAGTCGGAAAGACCAAAGCCCGTGTTCCGTGAGGAACGCGGGCTTTGGAGGTTGTGAGCATGGGGCCAGGCGCGCGGCAGTCGCCGCCCGCCGGCCAGTTCAGCTACGCGGCGGCGCCTAGAACTTCGCGCGCAAGCCGACGCCGTACGTATTGCCGCTCGACTGGCTGCTGATGTGGTCGTACAGGTAAGCCGCGTACACGTCGGTGCGCTTGGACAGCGGGTAGTCGTAACCGATCGCCGCGGTCTGGCGCGTCTGGTCGAAGCCGCCGCCGTCGCGCGAATAAGCGTACGACGCCATCACCGAGCCCGGACCCGCCGGCACCGTGACGCCGCCCTGCGCGGTGTTCACGTGCCAGCTCGTCAGCGTCTGGTCGTTGTGCGTGTACATGTACTGGCCGAACAGCTTCACGTACTTGAGGTCATACGAGACGCCGACTTGCGCGACGCTCTGCGCCTTCAGGCCCGGCACGCCCGAGGAATCGAAGCTGCCCAGGTCTCCCGGCGTGTTGTTGAAGTTCACGTACTGATAGACCGCGGTCGCGGCAAACGGGCCGTGGAAATACAGAACCTGGCCGCTCCACTTCTTCGCGCCGTTCTGCGTCGTGTTACCCAGCGCATACATTGCGCTCGCCGACAGGCCGTTGAAGTTCGGCGACTGATATTGGACCGCGTTATTCCAGCCCGAGTCGCCGGTTACGCCTTGATCGGTCGAGTAAGTCGGGAACGTGCCGAGCCCGAGATACACGTGATAGACCATCGGCGAGAAGACGTAGGAGTCGATGAACGGGTTGAACAGGATCGTCGACACGAACAGTTCGGTGGTCAGCCGACCAGCGGTAACCGTGCCGTACGGCGATTCGATACCGACGTACGCGTTACGCGAAAACATCGTGTCGCCGGTGAAGCGGCCGTACTGGCCGTTCTGCGCGCGGAAGAAGCCTTCGAGCGTAAAGATCGCCTTGTAGCCGTTGCCCAGATCCTCAGCCCCTTTCAAGCCCCAGTACGACGTCGACATCCCGCCGCCGGACACCTGCACAGACGTCTTGCCGCCGGGAAATTTCTGCGCGCCGACCCATTCGTCCACCTGACCGTAGAGTTGCACGCTCGACTGCGCAAAAGCAGACGATGCACTGGCCAGCAAAGCGGCACACGCGGTTGCCTTAAGGGTGGTCTTCAGCGCACGGCTGATGCCTGTTTTCATGGATTCTCCAGTCTTTGTCAAAAGGGGTGTGGCTGTGCGAAAGGGCAAGCTCGCGCGAACCATTGTTGTTGTCCGTTCGATCGTCGAGCCAATCTGGGCGGGGACCATCTTTGCGGACCATTTTTATGAACAAAAATATCGCTGGTTATTGCGGGTATATCGGTCTGATTAGTTTTGTCGCTTATCGGCCTGCTACAGACCGTCACGCGCCCATGTTCGCGGCGCCGCCACAGACACGTCGGGCCGCCCGAAGCTGCGCGCGCTATGCGCAAGGCGCCCGATAACGCTTCAAATGACATGCTGATGACGCGCCGCCGCATAACCGCCCAAATTTGACGACGGGAGACGGTCTGCTGCCGAGTGTTTTCAAAAAAGTGTGGCGTCGAAACGTCACATTGCGCGCGGGGTTTCGAGGTGAGTTAAAGCGTAATGCGCGCACTAAGCCAATTGAAAGACGCGTGAATTAAGAGAGCTTGGGGCAACGGGTGTTGCCGAGGAGTGAATGCGGTGGGAACCGGCGCCGGGGATCTGCTGGGGAGATTGCTTCAACGTAAAGCCCAGGCGGGCTTGGCTCCGAGCCTAGTTCCGGTAGGGAGAGCTCTCGGGCGGGCGGCTGTCGTCGCCTTGTCGCTGAACGGCGCGCAGTGCACCGCGTTCTTCGTTATAGCGGGCGACGTCGGCCCGGATCGATCCCGAGCGAACCGGCGCGTTGGGCTGCGGCCGCTGTCCGGGGCGCGACTCTGCGCTAACCGGTTGAATGACACCGATGTACGGTATGCCGCCGCGACCGTCGCCTGGATATGCGCCCGGTCCGGCGACGCGATGCATGCCTGCGCCCGGAGCGCCGGAGGGGTCGAGGCCACGCTCGACGTTGCGACCAACGTCGCGGTTCACGTAATTGCCGTGACCATAGCTGTCAGCACCGAAGCTCGCGCCACCGTGCGGCATGCCCGGCCCTTTCGCATAGGCGAACGAGCACAGCGCGACGATTACCGCGCCCCACGCCAGGTGCTTCGTTCTCGACAACCCGTCCACCAGTGACTCACTTGCCCGAAGACTTGCCTGAAGCCCACCGTTCGAGCTGCGATGGACTTGTTGAGGGACTGGCGCGGGCGCTGCGGACAGGTCGCAGCGCAGAGCATCCCGACGGCCTTTGATCGGTAATTTATGGTCACCGGCAGAGGGTGTCGAGCCAAAAAGTGTTAGGCCTCGCCTGCTCTTGTAACACGTTGTTACTGCGACGTTTTTCTACGACACAACCCTTGCTAAAACCGCCTTAAAAGCGGCAGTAGATCAACGGGAACGCCTTCGCGAAAGGCGAAAAAGCAACGATGCAAACTGCCGCCGAATCGCGATAAATAAGTGGGGGACGCAGACTCACCGGAGCACCCAACTCCGAGATGTGCGCACTCAACGACCGGTGGTTCACAACCGCAATCGTCGCTCTGGCGAAAATGCACCGCGCTCATCAATCAATTCGGCAAATGAATTTGCCGTTTCAATCGGTTTAGACGGACAATAGGGGTTTTCCATAGCACCGACGCCGGCGCTTTCGCGCACGCGCCTTGCGTGCAATCCCGCATCACCGATTTCGAGAATCCGACATGGCCCGCCCGAAACTGCTTCCCGATAACTTCACCCTGTGCCTGGTCGGCACGGTGATACTGGCCAGCCTGCTGCCGGTTCACGGTCAGGCCGCCGCAGGGTTCGACTGGGTGACGAACATTGCGGTCGGCCTGCTGTTCTTCCTACACGGCGCGAAGCTTTCTCGGGAAGCGATTGTTGCGGGCGCGACGCATTGGCGTCTGCATCTGGTCGTACTGCTCAGCACGTTCGCGCTGTTTCCGCTGCTCGGCCTCGCGCTTAAACCGCTCCTGTCGCCACTTGTCACGCCTGCGCTCTACGCCGGGATCCTCTTCCTCTGCACGCTGCCGTCGACGGTTCAGTCCTCTATCGCCTTCACGTCCATCGCCAAAGGCAACGTTCCGGCCGCGGTTTGTAGCGCGTCGGCCTCGAGCCTGCTCGGCATCTTCATCACCCCCGCACTCGTCAGTGTCCTCGTCACGAATCAGGCGGCGGGCGGTAGCTCTCCTTGGCACACCGTGGGCAATATCGTGCTGCAGTTGCTGGTGCCGTTCGTGGCGGGACAACTGCTGCGCCCGCTGATCGGCAAGTGGATCGAGCGGCATCGCGGCGTGCTGAAGTTCGTCGATCAAGGTTCCATTCTGCTGGTCGTGTATGGCGCGTTCAGCGAGTCCGTGACCGAAGGCCTGTGGCATCAGATCCCGCTCTCCGCTTTGGGCGGTGTGCTGCTCATCAGCGTGGTGCTGCTCGCGCTCGCGCTGGGCATGACGATTTTCGTGAGCAAGCGGCTCGGCTTCAGTCGCGCGGACCAGATCACCATCATCTTCTGCGGCTCGAAGAAAAGTCTCGCCGCCGGCGTGCCCATGGCCAAAGTCATCTTTGCCTCGCAGGCGGTCGGCGCGGTCGTTCTCCCGCTCATGCTGTTCCACCAGATCCAGTTGATGGTCTGCGCCGCGCTCGCGCAACGGTGGGGCGCTCGCGACACCAGCGGAGAAACCCGCGCCGCCTCGCGCGAGCGAGCTGCTGCCGCCGTCGCCCGCCGTTGAATACGCGCGCAATGCAGATAGGACATTCATAAGCGCCCTCCCTGAGCGTCGTTTTCCAAAAGCCGCCTTGCGCGGCTTTTGGTTATTTCACGCTCATCGGCGACGGTTGTCGCCTCGGCCAGATGGCATAGGCGGTTTCCTGGGCGCCTCCTAGCCAACTTCCTGAAGCGCCTCCAGCCCGCGCACAACCGCGCGCGACGACTCACCACAGCGCAAACGCACCACACCAGTGCAACGCTTCACTAAAAGTTCACTTAATTCTCCGCAGCGCAGGTCGATAAGCCGAAGGTCCATCGCTACGTCAACCTGCCATGCAACTTCGCTCGCCCTCCGGAATCGCTGCGCCGCGCATCGAGGACCTGATTGCCCGGCGTGATCTGTCCGCCGTATTCCAGCCGATCATCGACTTCGAGGACGGCGCGATTCTCGGCTACGAAGGCCTGATTCGCGGGCCGGCCGGCACATCGCTCGAGACGCCATTCGCGCTCTTCTCGCAAGCGCTCGTGGAAGGCTGCACGATCGAACTCGAACAGGCCGCCGCGCGCGCCTGTATCGACGCGTTTGCGAGACTGGGCTACGACGGCAAGCTGTTCCTGAACTTCAGCGCAGGTGCGCTTCGGCGTCTGGCCGCCGTACCCGACGACACACTCGCGCTGCTGCGCCATCGCGGCGTCGATCCGCAGCGAATCGTGATCGAGTTGACGGAGCAGAGCATGATTCCCGACATCGGGAGTTTCCTGCCGGTGATCGCTTCGTTGCGCACGGCAGGCGCGCAGTTCGCACTCGACGATTACGGCACCGCGAACGCGAGCATGAATCTGTGGGTGCGACTCCAACCGGACGTCGTGAAAATCGACCGCTTCTTCATTCACGATATCGCCTGCGATCCCTTGAAGTTCGAGGCCGTTCGCGCAATGCAGCACTTTGCGAGCGCGAGCGGCGCGCGCCTCGTGGCCGAAGGCATCGAGAACGAGGCGGATCTGATCGTCGTGCGCGACATGGGAATCGGCTGCGGGCAAGGCTTTTTCTTTGGCCGTCCGCATGCGCAGCCGGCCAGCAAAGTCACCGACGACGCCCGCGACGCCTTGCGCGCAGGCCACATCGCCGTATTTCCCGAGGCGACGCGCACGCTCGGCGGCGCGTCGCCATCGGGCGGCATGGCGTCGGAAAAGATGCTCGTGCACGCGCCTGCATTGCCGCGCCAGGCAACCAATAACGACGTGCTGGAACTCTTCAACCGTCTGCCCGATCTGCACGCGGTCGCCGTGGTCGAGCATGACGAACCGGTTGCGCTGATCAACCGCCGCAGCTTCATGGACCGCTACGCGCTGCCATATCACCGCGAGTTGTTCGGCAAGCGGCCATGTCTGCTCTTCGCGAACGCCTCGCCGGTAGTGATAGAGAAATCGATGACCGTCGAGCAGATGGCCAAGCTCCTCGCAAGCGACGATCAGCGCTATCTCGCCGATGGCTTCGTCATCACCGAAAACGGCAAGTACGCGGGACTCGGCACTGGCGAGAACCTCGTGCGCGCGGTAACCGAGGTCCGCATTGAAGCGGCGCGATACGCTAACCCGCTGACGTTCCTGCCGGGCAACATCCCGATCAGTTCGCACATTGCGCGGCTCGTTGGCAATCACGCCGGCTTCTATGCCTGCTACGTGGACCTGAACCACTTCAAGCCATTCAACGATCAATACGGCTACTGGCAAGGCGACGAGGTATTGAAGTTCGCCGCTGCGGTGCTCGCCGACGTCTGCGATCCAACGCGCGACTTTCTCGGTCACGTGGGCGGCGACGACTTCCTTATCCTGTTCCAGAGCGACGACTGGCGCGAGCGCGTGCTGCGCGCGATTCACGTATTCAACGAGGGCGCGCAGCGCTTCTACGCGCCAACCGACCGTCTGGCCGGCGGCATTCACGGCGAAGACCGGCGTGGCAACCCGACCTTCTTCGGCTTCGTCACGATGGCAATTGGTTGCGTACGCGTGGAGCCGGAGCCGGCCGGCGGCGCGTCGCTCTATAACAGCGAGGAAATTGCCACGGTCGCGGCGCTGGCCAAGCGGCGGGCGAAGCTCGAACCCAGCGGATTCGTGCTGATCGACGCGGAAGAAAGCGTGGCCTTGTTGCGCGGGCAGTCAGACGCAACGGCGACGTCCGCCGATTGACGACGTTGCGCCGGCCGTTTTGAAAGACCGCATTCCGAAGTTCGGCTAACGCCATTGCGCACGCTCGGGACAGACCGGGTCGCGTGAAAAGTGCACGTGTTTAGCAATTTTACTAAACAACAAAATACAAAAAATACCAACAACTACGGGTATTTACGGGTGCTATTGGCGACCCTACAAAGCTGTTTGACGGCCGTTTTACTATACAATCGCCCGGACCCAAACATGTGCGGCCGCCCTGTCACGGCCGCCTGCTTCGATGGCGATAACCATCCGCGACGTCGCGCGTGCGGCCAGCGTGTCGATCGGCACCGTCTCACGCGCACTGAAAAACCAGCCGGGCCTGTCCGAGGCCACACGCGTGCGCGTGGTCGAGGCCGCGCGCGAACTGGGCTATGACGCGGGCCAATTGCGTCCGCGCATCCGCCGTCTAACGTTTCTGCTGCACCGCCAACACAACAACTTCGCCGTCAGCCCATTCTTTTCGCACGTCTTGCATGGCGTGGAAGACGCCTGCCGGGAGCGCGGAATCGTGCCGTCGGTGCTAACCGCCGGTCCCACTGAAGACGTCATCCAGCAGATGCGCCTGCATGCGCCCGACGCCGTAGCGATTGCCGGCTTCGTCGAACCGGAGACGCTTGCCACGCTCGTCGCGATGCAGCGTCCGCTCGTGCTGATCGATCTCTGGGCGCCCGGTTTGCGTTCGGTGAATCTCGACAACGCGGCCGGCGCCGCGCTTGCGATGCGGCATCTGTTCGAACAGGGGCGCAAGCGGGTGGCGTTCATCGGCGGATCGCTCGCGCACTTCAGCATCGCGCAGCGCGCGCTCGGTTATCGGCGTGCATTTTTCGAAGCCGGACTTCTATTCGACCCGTCGCTCGAAGTCACGATCGACGCCGGACTCGATCCCGACAGCGGTGCGGCCCGGGCGATGCAGCAACTCCTCGATGCGCCCGGCCCACGCCCAGACGCCGTGTTCGCCTACAACGACGCTGCCGCGCTCGCGGCGCTGCGCGCCTGTTTCGCGCGCGGCGTGCGCGTGCCGGAGGACATCGCCATTATCGGCTTCGACGACATTCCCGCCGCCGCTCACGCCACGCCGCCGCTGTCCACCATTGCGGTCGACAAGGAAGCGCTCGGCCGCCGCGGCGTGGAGTTGCTGCTCGAAGACGCGCCGGCCGAAACAGAAGTCCGCGTGCCCGTTCATCTCATTGCCCGTGCCAGTACTTTGGTGAAAACGCCATGACGCTATCCGCTACGCCTCCTTCCGCCAACGGCGCGCCTGTCGTGCCGGCCGTCGCCAGCTTTCGCAGCCGCGAGTTTCTGCTCTCTCATGTCGAGGACACGCTGCGCTTTTACGCGCCCAATGTGTTCGATTCGAGCGGCGGCTTTTTCCATTTCTTCCGCGACGACGGTTCCGTCTACGACAAAACCACGCGGCATCTGGTGAGCAGCTGCCGCTACGTCTTCAACTACGCGATGGCGTATCGGCAGTTCGGCGACCCGAAGCATCTGGAATACGCGCGCCACGGCCTGCAATTTCTGCGCGACGCGCATTGGGACGGGCAGCACGAAGGTTACGACTGGGAAATCGAATGGAGCGACGGCAGGAAGCGCACGCTCGACGCCACGCGCCACTGCTATGGCCTCGCGTTCGTGCTGCTCGCGTACTCGCATGCGGCGATGGCTGGCATCGAGGAAGCCAAGCCGATGATCGGCGCGACGTTCGAATTGATGGAGCATCGCTTCTGGGACGCCGCCGCCGGTCTCTACGCCGACGAAGCATCGCCCGAATGGCGTGTGAGTTCGTATCGCGGGCAAAACGCGAACATGCACACCACCGAGGCCTTGCTCGCCGCGCACGAAGCGACCGGCCATCTCGTGTATCTGGACCGCGCCGAGCGCGTGGCGTCGAACATCACGCTGCGTCAGGCAAAGCTGTCGCAAGGGCTCGTGTGGGAGCACTTTCACGCGGACTGGTCGGTCGACTGGCATTACAACGAGGAAGACAGCTCGAACATTTTCCGTCCGTGGGGTTTCCAGCCCGGGCATCAAACGGAATGGGCGAAGCTGCTGCTGATTCTGGAGCGCTATCGTCCGCTGCCCTGGCTCTTGCCGCGCGCAATCGAACTGTTCGACGCGGCGATGACGCACGCATGGGACGAAGACCATGGCGGCCTGTATTACGGCTTCGGCCCCGACGGCACCGTGTGCGACCACGACAAGTACTTCTGGGTCCAGGCGGAAACTTTCGCGACCGCCGCGCTGCTCGGCAAGCGCACCGGCAACGAGCGCTTCTGGGACTGGTACGACGAGATCTGGCGCTATAGCTGGGCGCACTTCGTCGATCACAAATACGGCGCGTGGTATCGCATCCTCACCTGCGACAACCGCAAGTACAGCGACGAAAAGAGTCCGGCCGGCAAGACCGACTATCACACCATGGGCGCATGCTACGAGGTGCTGACGCATGCGCTGGCCGACGGCTCAACCGCCGCGGCCGTCTCCACGGAGCACGCAAAATGAGCCACGTGTCCAACGAACTGCCCGTCTTCGTTTCGGCGGGCGATATCCTCACCGATCTCGTGCGCACGGGCGCCTCGCAATGGCTATCGCGTCCCGGCGGCGCGGGCTGGAACGTGGCGCGTTGCGTCGCGCGGCTCGGCTTGCCGACCGCCTGCGCGGGCTCGCTCGGCGTGGACAATTTCTCCGACGAACTGTGGGACGCGAGCGTCGCGGCAGGGCTCGACATGCGCTTCATGCAGCGCGTGGAGCGCCCGCCTTTGCTCGCGATCGTTCATCGCACGCATCCGCCTGCTTACTTTTTCATGGGCGAGAACGGCGCCGATCTCGCCTTCGATCCCGCGCATCTGCCGGCAGGCTGGATGCAGCAGGTGAAGTGGGCGCACTTCGGCTGCATCAGTCTCGTGCGGCAACCGCTCGGCGACACGCTCGCCGCGTTGGCCGCCGAACTGCGCTCGCGCGGCGTAAAGATCAGTTTCGACCCGAACTACCGGAATCTGATGGAGCACGGGTACGAGCCCACGCTACGCAAAATGGCGGCGCTCGCCGACCTCATCAAGGTATCGGACGAAGACCTGCGCCTGCTCTTCAAGACCGACGACGAAGCGCATGCGCTTGCCCAGTTGCGCGCGATGAATCCGGCCGCCACCGTACTCGTCACCCGTGGACCGGAAACGGCTGTGCTGATCGACGGCGCGGCGACTTTCGAGGCGCGACCGCCGCGCGTCGAGGTGGTGGATACGGTCGGCGCCGGCGATGCGTCCATCGGCGGCTTGCTGTTCAGTCTGATGACCGCTTCGCAGCGCGCGTGGCCGGAGCATCTGGCGTTCGCATTGGCGGCCGGCGCGGCAGCTTGCCGGCACGCGGGCGCGCATGCGCCGTCGCTCGATGAAGTCGTCGCGCTGCTGTAACGCTCGGGCGTTATCTTTCCGGTTGGACAGGCGCGCGTCGTCGCGAGGCGCCGCGCCACGGGGCTTCAGCCGAAGCGCCATTGCCGTGCTAGGATGAAATCACCGGAACCTTTGGAACAAGGAGCGACGCCATGGAGGACATCACCTACACCAAAGGCATCTACACGGCCACTGCAACGGTGAGAGAGGTCGGCGCGGACACCTGGCAGGGCGTAGTCACACTCGCGCGCGACGAAGGCGAGGCGAGCCAGGACCAGGAAACCACGGTCTATGAAGTCGAAGCTACCTCGTCCACACCGGGCGAGGCGCTGGAAGAAGCGAAGGCGCTCGCTCATCGCATACTCGGGGAAATCGAACTCTAGGCAGACCGGCGCGGCGCATCTTGCGGCCCGCCACCTGAAAGCAATGGTCGGAGGCGATCATGGTTGAGCAGCTCTTCCTCTACGGCGTGTACTCGATTCACGTCCGCCCAATCGAACTCAGCGGCGCGCGCTGGGACTCGGAATACGAAATCAGGCATCGGGAGAAAGCGGTCAAACCGTGGACGACCATCGGCGGCGACAACGGTTACGCCGACGAAGCACAAGCCATCGCTGCGGCACACCAGCAAGCCGTCGACGACATCGAGCACGGCGCAGGCATTCCGAAGCCGCGAGCATTTCCTTAAAGCAGAGCCCAGGTCGTCCGCGCCGGCGTTAGCGCTTGCGCCGCCGCTAGCAGGCATCGCACACGGCATTTGAACGCGGCATTCAGGCGATTCCAAATGCTGCGGAAGCGCCCTGCCGCACCGCCCCGGCGTAGAAAACGCACGCCTTCTTTCGCTCAAGTTCGACGCGCTGAAGATCGCGCTCCGCGAGCGAGGCCGCGTGCTACGCTTGCGCCGTTTTCATCTCCACGAGTACGCGATGGCTACTGAACCGTCGGACCGTTTTGCCCGCATCGGACGCGAGAAAGTCAGCGCAGAAAATAGCCCTTCGCGCGGCAGCCGCGAACTGCGCCTGGACGACCGCGTGGTGATCGCGCACGGCATGCCGACGCGATTCTGGCAGGACCTTTATCACCGCGCGCTGGTGGTGCGCTGGCCGATGTTTTTCGTCAGCCTCGCGGTGATCTTCCTGTTGCTGAACACCACGTTTGCCGCGCTCTATATGCTCGGCAACGCGTCTATTGCCAACCAGTATCCGCCGGGTTTCGGCGGCGCGTTTTTCTTCAGCGTCGAAACGCTGGCCACGGTCGGTTATGGCGACATGCATCCGCAAACGGTGTACGCGCACTGGATCGCGACGCTTGAAATTTTCGTGGGTATGTCGAGCATTGCGTTGGCAACCGGTCTGATTTTCGCGCGCTTCTCGCGTCCGCACGCGAAGATCATGTTCGCCCGCTACGCGATCATCCGGCCGCTCGACGGTCACATGACCTTGATGGTCCGCTCGGCCAACGGGCGCCAGAACGTGATCGCCGAAGCACATGCACGGCTGCGCATTATGCGTCGCGAAACGACTCCAGAAGGTTATACGCTGCGCAAGCTTTACGACCTCACACTCGTGCGCGATCAGCATCCGGTCTTCAAGCTCGGCTGGAGCATCATGCATGTGATCGACGAAACAAGTCCGCTTTTCGGCGAGACCGCCGAGACGCTAAAAGCAAGCGACACGTCGCTGCTGCTCACGCTTGAAGGCGTCGACGAATCGACGTCGCAGACCATGCAGGCACGCCACATGTGGACATGCGATCAGATCTACTGGCAGCACCGTTTTGTCGACATCATGAGCGAACGGGACGGCGTGAGCCATATCGACTATTCGCATTTTGACGAGATCGTGCCGCTGGATGAGGCGCCTGTGAGAGCCGCCGTATCGAACGTTTGATCGGCTAAACCACGGGCCGAGCCATCGCGCGTATCCCACCAGGGCATACCCGAATCCACCGTTCGCGTGGCATATCTATCTCAAAAGAGGCTTAAAACCGGGCGCTCCTCGCGCTCATTCGCCGACGCCAAAGCAAAGTAGAAAAAATCCACTCCGATTGGCGCTAAAAAATAGAGTCTCTTTCGCTGCGGCCCCCACGTCTGCCCGAGGACGCGCGCCGAAGATACAAACAGCATCCATCACGTATGGGATTGGAGACTCACCTATGACCGCTCGCCTGCCCATCGACGGCACGCCCGCTCTTTCCGACTACAAGCTGTCCGACAATCTCACCGCAACGCGCGGCCGGATTTTCCTGACCGGCACCCAGGCGCTGGTGCGCCTCGCGCTCATGCAACGCTCGCTCGACCGCGCGCGCGGCATGAACACCGCGGGCTTCATCAGCGGCTATCGGGGTTCGCCGCTCGGCATGGTCGATCAGCAATTGTGGAAAGCGAAGAAACTGCTCAGCGCGAGCGATATTCGCTTCCTGCCCGCCATCAATGAAGAACTCGGCGGCACCGCCGTGCTCGGCACGCAGCGCGTGGAAGCGGACCCGGAGCGCACCGTCGAAGGCGTGTTCGCCATGTGGTACGGCAAGGGCCCCGGCGTGGATCGCGCGGGCGACGCGCTGAAGCACGGCAACGCGTACGGCTCGTCGCCGCACGGCGGCGTACTGGTGGTAGCCGGCGACGATCACGGCTGCGTGTCTTCGTCGATGCCGCATCAGAGCGACTTTGCGATGATGGCGTGGCACATGCCGGTCGTGAATCCGTCGAACATTGCGGACATGCTCGAATTCGGGCTGTACGGCTGGGCGCTGTCGCGGTTTTCGGGCGCGTGGGTCGGCTACAAGGCGATCTCCGAAACGGTCGAATCCGGTTCGACGGTCGATCTGGATGCGCTGCGGACAGACTGGAGCGCGCCGGAGGATTTCGAAGCACCCTCGGGCGGCCTGCACAATCGCTGGCCCGATTTGCCGAGCCTCACCATCGAATCGCGCATGCACGCGAAGCTCGACGCCGTGCGTCACTTTGCTAAAACGAACAGCATCGACAAATGGATCGCGCCGAGCCCGCATGCGAACGTGGGCATCGTCACATGCGGCAAGGCGCATCTGGATCTGATGGAAACGTTGCGCCGCCTCGACCTGACCGTTGCCGATCTCGACGCGGCCGGTGTGCGCATCTACAAAGTTGGGCTGTCGTTCCCGCTGGAAATGATGCGCATCGACACGTTCGTCGAAGGGCTTTCCGAAGTGCTCGTGATCGAGGAGAAAGGCCCGGTCATCGAGCAGCAGATCAAGGACTATCTGTACAACCGCACGCAAGGCGCGCGGCCGGCCGTGATTGGCAAGCAGGCGCAAGACGGCAGCATGCTGCTCTCGTCGCTCGGCGAATTGCGGCCTTCGCGCATCTTGCCGGTGTTCGCCAACTGGCTCGCGAAGCACAAGCCCGCATTGGATCGCCGCGAACGTGTGGTCGATCTGGTCGCGCCGCAAATTCTCTCCAACGCCGCGGACAGCGTGAAGCGCACGCCGTATTTCTGCTCGGGCTGTCCACACAACACGTCGACGAAAGTGCCCGAAGGCTCCATTGCACACGCAGGCATTGGCTGTCACTTCATGGCTTCGTGGATGGAGCGCGACACGACCGGCCTCATCCAGATGGGCGGAGAAGGCGTGGACTGGGCGTCGCATTCGATGTTCACGAAGACGCGCCACGTCTTCCAGAATCTCGGCGACGGTACGTACTTTCACTCCGGTATTCTCGCGATCCGTCAGGCGGTCGCGGCGAAAGCCACCATCACGTACAAGATTCTCTACAACGACGCCGTTGCGATGACGGGCGGCCAGCCCGTGGACGGCAGCATCTCCGTGCCGCAGATCGCGCGTCAGGTGGAAGCGGAAGGCGTATCGCGCTTCGTGGTGGTCAGCGACGAGCCGGAGAAATACGACGGCCATCACGATCTTTTCCCGAAGGGCACGACGTTCCATCACCGTAGCGAAATGGACACCGTGCAGCGCGAGTTGCGCGACACCGACGGCGTGACCGTGCTGATCTACGACCAGACGTGCGCCGCGGAAAAACGACGTCGCCGCAAAAAGGGCGAATTCCCCGACCCCGACAAGCGCCTCTTCATCAACGAAGAAGTCTGCGAAGGCTGCGGCGATTGCGGCGTGCAGTCCAATTGCCTGTCGGTTGAACCAGTGGAAACAGCATTGGGGCGAAAGCGTCGCATCGATCAATCGTCGTGCAATAAAGACTACTCGTGCGTGAACGGTTTTTGCCCGAGCTTCGTGACCGTCGAAGGCGGCAAACTGAAAAAAGCCGCAGGCGCCGCGTTCGATCCGCAAGCATTGGCTGAACGCATCAACGCGTTGCGGCTGCCTGCAACGCAGCTCGATGCCGCACCGTACGACATCCTGGTGACGGGCGTCGGCGGCACGGGCGTCGTGACGGTCGGCGCATTGATCAGCATGGCTGCGCATCTCGAAGGCAAGAGCGCGTCGGTGCTCGACTTCATGGGCTTTGCGCAAAAGGGCGGCTCGGTGTTGTCGTTCGTGCGCTTTGCCGCACGCGACGAGTGGCTCAACCAGGTTCGCATCGACACGCAGCAAGCGGACGTGCTGCTCGCCTGCGACATGGTGGTCGGCGCGAGCGCCGATGCATTGCAGACGGTGCGTCATGGCCGCACGCGCATCGTCGTCAACACGCATGCCATTCCGAACGCGACGTTCGTGCAGAACCCGGACGCCACGCTGCATGCCGACGCGTTGATCGACAAGATGCGCCATGCAGCGGGCGCCGAACGCATGTCGACTTGCGACGCGCAGGCGCTCGCCACGCGTTTTCTCGGCGACACCATCGGCGCTAACATTCTGATGCTCGGTTATGCGTGGCAGCTTGGTCTCGTGCCGGTGTCGTTCGGCGCGTTGATGCGCGCAATCGAACTGAACAACGTGGCCGTGCAGATGAATCAACTGGCGTTTTCCATCGGACGGCTTGCTGCGGAAGACCCGGCCGCGCTCGAATCGCTGTGGCAGGCGCGGCACGCCGCGAAGCAGACAGTGCGCATCGATACGCTCGACGAACTGATTGCGCATCGCGAAGGCCGTCTGCAAATTTACGGCGGCGCAAGCTATGTGAAGCGCTATCGTGCGCTGGTCGATGCTGCGCGTCGCGCGGAAAGCGCGATCGGCGCAAACAGTGAACGCGTAACGCGTGCGGTGGCTACGACGTTCTATCGTCTGCTGGCAGTGAAAGACGAATACGAAGTTGCGCGCCTGCATACCGATGCCGCGTTCCGCGAAGCACTCGAGGCGCAATTCGAAGGCGTGGCCGGCAAGGACTTCGGCATCAACTTCAACCTCGCGCCGCCCGCACTCACGCGCGCGCATTCGGGTGCGAATCCGACGAAGAAAACCTTTGGCCAATGGATGTGGCCGGTCCTCGGCGTACTCGCCAAGGTGCGCGGCCTCCGCGGCACGATGCTCGACCCGTTTGGCCGCACGCTCGAGCGCAAGATGGAGCACGAACTCGCGGACGACTACGAAACCACGTTGCAGCGAGCGCTTGCCAAGCTTAACGCCGACAATCTCGACGACGTCGCGAAGCTCGCCGATCTGCATGCCCGTGTGCGCGGTTATGGCCATGTGAAGCTCGCGAATCTCGCGGGCGTGAAGCGGGGCGAGCGCGATCTCGCCGCGCGTCTGCAGATCGAAGCGGCGACGGGAACGTCGGTTAAAAAATCGCTGGAGGAAGTGAAAGGCGCCGGGCAGTTGCGCGGCATTCCTGTGGTAGTGGCGAAGTAAGCGCTACGAGGCACCGGCCTTGCCGACGCCTACAACAAAGCCGCTCGTGCACATGCACGCAGCGGCTTTTTTTTGCCTGGCGATTCAGCCCGCGCGCTAGCTTTTCGCCTCGGCATCCAGCAATGCCCTCACCTGAGCGACCTTTTCGCTATCGACCGGGGCGAGCCCGTTACCGCCGATGCGGACGCCCGACCCGAAGTGCACCGCTTCGACTCGCGTCCTGCTCACGAAGCCCGCAACCGCATCGACAGTCAAACCCGCGCCTGCCAGCACCGTGCAGCGCGATCCCGCCGCCTGGCGCGCCAGTTCGCGAATGGTCGCTTCGGCATCGAGCACCGAGGGCTTGCCGCCCGAGGTCAGCACATTCGTCACCGCATCGAAACCGAGCAGCACGTCTAGCGCTTTTTGCTGATGGCGAGCTTCGTCAAACGCACGATGGAAAGTGATCGCGAGATCACCGGCGGCGTCGATCGCACGCGCAAGTTGTTCGCGGTCGATCTCGCCATCCGCGTTCAACATGCCGATCACCACACCGTTCGCGCCCGCCGCCTTCACCGCTTGCACGTCGCGCAGCATCACCGCGAAGTCGTCGGCGTCGTTGACGAAAGAACGGCTGTGGGGGCGCACGATCACGTTGACAGGAATGCTGACCGCATCGACCACCGCTTCGATCAGGCCGATGCTAGGCGTCAGTCCGCCCTCGCCCATCGCGGTCACGAGTTCGAGCCGGTCGGCGCCCGCTTGCGCGGCGCGCCGTGCGTCGGCAACAGTAGTGGCAATGACTTCGAGTAGAACGGACATGAGCGCAGCCGGGTGTCGTTGAAAACGACATCATCGCAGAAGCGCTATTCGTCGATCCAGTCGATGTCGCCGCACAGCACGCAGGTCTGCGCCCCGACGCGCGTCGCCACCGACAACGTCACGCATGGCAACGCTTCGTTGATCGACAGATACGGACGCGTCACATGCACGCGCTCGGGCGAGTTGATTGCATCGCGAAAGTACGGACGACGCAGCCAGTTCGCCCCTTGCGCATCGGCAAGCGGCAGGAAGCGCGTTTCATGCGCCGCGCGATCGGCCCGCAGCACGACGTTGCGCCCCGCCTGCCGCCCTTTCGCGTCGAGCAGAAAGCAGCGCGCGGCGTGATCGAGCGCGAGGAAATTCCAGCACACTTCTTCGAGCGGCTCGCCTGCAGCAAGCCGCTCGGCCGCGCGTTCGAATGCGCGCAGATAGGGAGCGAGGCGGCTCGCGGTGCGGCGCTCGTGTGCTTCCGTCTGATCGCGATAACGTTCGGTTAGCTCGCCAATGCAGGTCGCCGCGTGCGTTGCGTCGGCCGCCCCCGGGTTCGGGCGTCCAAAGAAAAACCCTTGAACGAAGTCGGCGTTGCAGGCAAGCGCCATTTGCGCCTCGTGTTCCGTTTCCACGCCTTCGACAAGCACGAGCTTGCCCGCTTCATGCAGCAACGCGACGAGGCCCGGCAGAATCGTTCCCATGTCGGCCCGATGCGCCGCGTGCGACAGCATGATGCGATCGAGCTTCACAATGTCCGGATTCAATTGCCAGATGCGCTCGACGTTCGAATGTCCCGCGCCGAAATCGTCGAGTGCGATCAGGAAGCCGCGCTCGCGGAATTGACGCACGGCGTCCGCGAGACGCTCCAGATCTTCAGCGCGCTGCTCGAGCACTTCGAGCACGATGCGCCTTGGAGACAAGCCGAGGCGCTTGAGCGTAGCGAGTAATGCAGCGGACAGATACGGATCGGTGAGCGCGCCGGGGTGCACGTTGAGAAACAGCCACTCGCGCTCGGCGCCTAGCACTTTGAAGTTTTCCAGATGCAGCGTCTGCGCGAGACGGTCCAGCTGTAACACATCGCCCACGCGCGCCGCCTCGCCGAACACGTCGAGCGGCGAAACCGGCCGGTCGAGCATGTCGTGCGCGCGCAGCAAGCCTTCATAGCCGACCGCCCGCATATGCGACAGACTGAAGATGGGTTGAAACACGCTCGTGAGCGTCAGCTCGCCGTGCTGCACCGAGAAGCGCTCCAGGCCGGACGTCATTTCGACGTCGAAGCCGTGGCGCGCGCTGGCCGTCCTTTCCTGTTGCGCAATCGTCATGCAATCCTCTCACGCGAGAGCCGGGCCGGTCGAACGCGGGTGCGAACAACCCACGGCGCCATTGCTCCAAAATGTGCGTCATCGATATGGCTTAAGCAAGCTCCATGCGCGCGTTCGCGCACATAGCCATGTAACTCGCGTGAAAGATTGCACCGGCGGCATGGCACGTGCGCCAAGGCAGGGCGCGGACGCACCTTTAGCGTGCAGCGAGGAATGGCTGATCTTGCGGAGCGCCAGGCGGCCCTCGTGGAGTCGCTAAGCACGCCGCGCGGCGCGGTCACGCTGCGCAGGTCAAACTCACAAGCTAAACTCGCGGTCTACGCCTGGCGCTCGTGCTGCGCCGCGCGGCGCACGCCGACACGCCACATTCCGCTTGCGTGCCGGCCTTGCGAGGTGCGACGCGCCGGCGCAAAAATCTTTGTCCGCCTCTCCGTTATCTTCCCAAGTCTCGTACCGATGGAAATTGTCTTCACCGTATTGATTCTTCTGCTTGCCGTGGCCGGGTCGGGTGTCGTGACCCGCCTCGCGCCATTGCCGTTGCCGCTGGTTCAGATCGCAATCGGCGCGATGCTCGCCTGGCCGAAGCTCCGATTGCACGTCACGTTCGATCCGGAAATCTTCATGATGCTGTTCATTCCGCCGCTGCTGTTCGCGGACGGTTGGCGCATTCCGAAGCGCGAATTTTTCATGGCGCGCCGCTCGATCCTGATGCTCGCGCTCGGCCTTGTGTTCATGACGGTGCTCGCCGTCGGCTACTTCGTGCATGCGCTGGTACCGTCGATGTCGCTGCCCGTCGCGTTTGCACTTGCCGCCGTGTTGTCGCCGACCGATGCGGTCGCACTCTCCGGCATCGCGGGCAAGGGCAAGATTCCAGGCAGGCTGATGCACATCCTGGAAGGTGAAGCGTTGATGAACGACGCCTCCGGCCTTGTCGCGCTGAAGTTCGCGATTGCCGCCGCGCTCACCGGAGTCTTTTCATTGCGCGACGCGTCGATCAGCTTCGTGATCATCGCGGCGGGCGGTCTCGCGACGGGCGCAGCGGTGAGCTGGCTGTTCAGCTTTATCGCGGTGCGCTTTCTGAATCTCGCCGAAGAAGGCGACCCTGCGCCCGGCGTCATCATGACGTTGCTGATTCCATTCGCCGCATACCTGATCGCAGAACGTCTTGAGCTGTCGGGAATTCTCGCAGCGGTCGCGGCCGGCATGATGATGAACTACACGACGCTTGCGACGTCCGGGCCGGTGGCATCGCGAGTGCGCGCGAGCAGTACGTGGACCATGATCGAGTTCGTCTTCAACGGGATGGTGTTCATTCTGCTGGGGCTTCAGTTCCCGCACATTCTCGGACGCGCGCTGCTCGATGCGCATGAAACGAGCAACGCGCAAGTCGGGCTCCTGATCGGGTACATCGCGGCTGTTGCAGCGGCGCTCTACACGATGCGCTTTGTGTGGGTGTGGTTGCTGCGCTGGTTCGCGAGCCGCGGCGCGGCGCGCCAGGGCGTCGCGAACGCGGTGCCGGGATTGCGCACGGTGGGAGTCACGACAGTCGCGGGCGTGCGCGGCGCCGTGACATTGGCAGGCGTGTTGTCGCTGCCGGAGATGCTGCCGGACGGCGCACCGTTGCCTGGGCGCGACCTCGCGATATTCATCGCATCGGGCGTGATCCTGTTGTCGCTGGTCGTCGCTGTCTTCGCGTTGCCGCTGCTATTGCGCGGATGGCGTCGCGGTAAAGACCCGCATGCTGCGGAAGAAACGCTTGCACGTGTGATGGCCGCGCAAGCCGCCATTCGTGCTGTAGACGACGTGCATGACAAGGAGTGCGCGAACCTCGACGAATCCGCCTCGGCATATGCGGCCGATGTCACCGCGCGCGTGATGGACATTTATCGTCGCAGGCTCGCCGCACTCGGCGAGGAGCGGGAACCGCGCGAGATGGCACGGCGCGCCGACGCATTGGAGTTTCGCATGAAGCTCTCGGCGATGCGCGCGGAGCGTCAGGTGCTTCTCAGCTTGCGCAGCAGTCAGGCCATCAACGACGAGACGTTCAACAAGCTCATGCGCGAAGTGGATCTGTCGGAGACGGCGCTGACCGCGCGCAGGAAGTGAAGCCGGCTACTGCTCGAGTTGCGGCGGCGTCCCTCGCCTGAAGGTACGCGCGCCGCCACGAAAACCGTCAGGCCACCGGGCCTTGCGCAGGCTTCCTTCTGAGCAGCGCGTAAAGAATGATCGCGCCGAAAGTCGCGGTGCCGATGCCGCCAAGACCGAAGCCGCCAAGCTTCAGCGAGAAGTCGCCTGCGCCGAGTACCAACGTGACAGCTGCCACGATCAGGTTGCGGTTGTCCGAGAAGTCGACCTTGTTGACGACCCAGATGCGCGCGCCCGTCACCGCGATAAGACCGAACACCACAATCGAAACGCCGCCGAGCACCGGACCCGGAATGGTCTGGATGACCGCGCCGAACTTCGGCGAAAAGCCCAGCACCAGCGCAATCAGCGCGGCAATGACGAACACCAGCGTCGAATAGATTTTGGTCACCGCCATGACGCCGATGTTTTCAGCGTACGTCGTCACGCCCGTGCCGCCGGCGAAACCCGAGACGACTGTCGCGAGCCCGTCGCCGAGAAATGCGCGGCCGATATAGCGGTCGAGGTTCTGCCCCGTCATTGCACTTACGGCCTTGATATGGCCAAGGTTCTCGGCGACGAGAATCACCGCGATCGGCGCGAGCAACGTCATGGCCCGCATATCGAACACAGGCGCCGTGAAGTGCGGCAGACCGAACCACGCAGCGTTGGCCACGATCGAAAAGTCGATGGGCTTGCCCATGCCGAGGCCGTTCGTCACGATTGCGTAAATCACATACGCCATCAGCAAGCCGACCAGAATCAGCAGACGCTGCAGCATGCCGCGTCCAAACACGGCAACGGCTCCGACGCACAGCACGGTGACCAACGCCATCCACGAGTCGAAGTTGCTGCCGCTCACGCCGCGCACCGCGATAGGTGCGAGATTCAGACCGATCACGCAGACGATCGCACCGGTCACGACCGGCGGCATCAGCGTTTCGATCCAGCGCGTGCCGACGGCCGACACGATCAGCCCGATGATCGCGTACACCACGCCGCACGCGATGATGCCGCCCAGCGCGAGCGGAATGTTCATATTCGGCCCGTGGCCACCGTAGCCCGTGACTGCAATCACGAGACCGATGAACGCAAAGCTCGAACCGAGATAGCTCGGTACGCGGCCTCCGACCAGCACGAAGAACAACAGCGTGCCGATGCCCGACATGAAGATGCAGAGGTTCGGATCGAAGCCCATCAGCAACGGCGCGAGCACCGTCGAGCCGAACATGGCGACGACGTGCTGAATGCCCATCGCGAACATCTGCGGCCACGCGAGACGCTCGTCGGTGCCGACGATGCGCCCCTCGACGGCGTCTGGCTGTGCGCGCCAGCGGGGGAAATAGGAATCGGCCATCGCGGGGGTTCTCCTCTAGTCGGCGTTTTTCATGACGACGGCGCAAAAAACAAACGCCGTGCGGGAATTACGCGCGAGTGTACGGAGTGCCATTGGAGGTGGCAAGCGTGAACAAGATGGCGTGCAGTCGGTTGAAACGGCACGTCGCGCGATGACGTGAATCCGGTCAGCCCCGCGTCGCTTCGAGCGAAAACACAGTCACCGCTTGCTGCAACTGTCTCGCCTGATCCGCCATCGACGAGGCCGCCGCCGCAGCCTGCTCGACGAGCGCGGCGTTCTGCTGGGTCACGTCGTCCATTTGCGCGACGGCGCGGTTCACGCCCTCGATGTCCGTGCTTTGCTCCTGCGACGCCGACGAAATCTCGCCCATCAGGTCCGTCACCCGTTTGATCGCCTGAGTCACTTCAGCCATCGTCTGGCCGGCCCGTTCGGCGAGTTCCGCGCCGCTGCCCACGCGTGCCGTCGAGCTTTCGATCAGTTCCTTGATCTCTTTCGCCGACACCGCGCTGCGCTGGGCAAGCGAGCGCACTTCGCCCGCGACGACCGCGAAGCCGCGCCCCTGTTCGCCGGCGCGTGCCGCCTCGACCGCTGCGTTGAGCGCCAGAATGTTGGTCTGAAACGCGATGCCTTCGATCACCGCGATGATATCGGTCATGCGTTTGGAGCCGGCCGCCAGTTCGCGCATCGTTTCCACCACATCGTCGACAAGACCGCTGCTGCGCGCGGCCACTTCCGATGCACCTTGCGCGACGCCGCCCGCTTGCTGCGCGTTTTCGGCGTTCTGCTTCACCGTCGAAGTTAGTTGCTGCATGCTCGACGCCGTTTGCTGCAAGGCTGCAGCCTGCTCTTCAGTGCGCTGCGAGAGGTCGGTGTTGCCTTGTGCAATCTCGCCTGACGCGGTCAGAATGGATTCGCTCGATTCGCTGATGCCCGACACGATCGTGGCGAGCCGCTCACGCATGTTGCGCAGCGCGTAGAGCATGCTGTGCGTGTCGCCGGCGCGGGTCTCGACGCGCACGCTGAGATCGCCGTCGGCGATACGATTGGCGAGTTGCATTGCGTAGTCCGGCTCGCCGCCCAACTGACGCGACAAACGCCGCGCGATCATCGCGGCAAGCAGGCCGCCCGCGGCGATCGCACCCAGCACCAGCGCGACCATCGCAACGCGCATGCGTTGATATTCGCTGGCTGCTTCAGCCTGCGCGTCGTTGCCTTGCTGACGGCGATAGTCGATCAACGCCGTGATGCGATCGCGCAATGCCTCGCTCGAAGCAATCGCGCGGCGCACGAGTTCGTCGTTGTCGACGCCGGCAGGAATCGGCGCGAGTCCGATCTGCTGATGCACGATAGCTTCCCACTCCGCCGACTTGCCCAGCACGTCGTCGAACATCTGGTGGCCTTTTGCGGTGACGATAGTCGCGCGGTATTGATCGTAGCCCTGATGCATCAGCTTGAGCGAGCCGACGATGTTGTCCTTCAGCTTCTGGCGCCCCGCGTCGTCTTTCACATAGCCGAGATTTGCGGCGGCGAGGTCGGCGTCGATCTTGTGGCGATTCGCCTCTTCCAGCCAGTAAAGGCCGTCCATGTATTTGTCGCAGATCGCATCGGTGATGTCATGCATCGACGACAGCGTTTTCAGCGAAGTGCCGCCAATCACCACGCAAAATCCAATCACAACGGCAAAGGCCAGCAGCAGTTTCCTGAACACGGTCATGCGGTCGAACCACTTCATTTGAACATCCTTCGGAAGTCACAACGGAATGCTCGCTGCTGCTCCGTCGCAAGCATGTGGCGACTCGTTGCGATGAGTCATGCATGCAGGACTTGGAGGCGCGGCAGCGCTCACCTTCCTTTTACGGCGCTGACGGCGTGGACCTGAAGCGATAAATGCCAGGAATAAGCGGGACAGGATAATGTAAGGAATGCCTGGTAGACGGCACCGTGATGAACGTACAGGCGCGCGTTTGAGATTCGTCCGATAGAAGCGTGTTCATTCGCCTCTTAGACTTCTCCTGCTGCGTGGACCTCATGTAGCGCATGCGATGTTGTTGTAACTCTCCGACTTTCCGCTCACGCTCGAACGAGTGTGAGCGGTTTTTTTTCGCCTGTGCGCCGCGTTTGATGCGATTCACATTGGCGGTTCGAACGCGTTGCATGCGAGCCGCAATGCGTAGGCGCGAACGTCTTTGGGCCATCCGGCGATTTTCTTTTCGAAGCGTGGTTGATCGTCTGCATAGAGCGCGCGAGTGGCGTCCTCGTAATCCGGCAGGTTGCCGGCTACCGCCGTCATGAACCGATACGCCGCTTCTTGCGCCGCACGTTTGCGCTCGCGCTGCTCGCCAGTTCCGCGCGCCGTCTCCACGAGCTTGCGCAACGCGACCGACGCCCCGCCCGGCTGCGCGTTCAGCCAGTCCCAATGACGCGGCAACAAGGTGACTTCGCGCGCGACGACGCCTAGCTTGGGGCGCCCGCGACCGCGTGGGGTGTCGGGCTCGGCGTCGTCGTTGCTTGCATCGTTGTGCGGATGAGCAGCGGACGACTCGCGAACCAGGCGCGCGACGATTTCTTCGGCAGTACCGCGCAGATCGAATTCGACCGGGGCGGCCGTGGCGTCGTCGAAAACGAGAATGGGCGCTTGCTCGCCTCGCTCGATTACTCCCTTGACGGCGAGCGCGACTGCGGACAACTCGCCCGAGGCGATGAGGCGATGGCCTTCGAAGGCCGTGCAAGTGGTGCTGGTAGTGCTGGTGGGGCGATGCGTGGTCACGACAAACTCCGGTTGGGAAGTTGTCGAATTATATCCGGGTTAAATTAGAAAGCAACATATTACCCGGATAATATTGGCAGGAACTCAATGGCCGGCCACCACCGTGAAAGCGCGGCTCGTTGCCGACGCGCAGGTTCCTACAGTTGGGTGCGACACGACGCGGTTGCGGCCGCCGTCTTTGGCCGCATACAAAGCCTGGTCTGCCGCATTGACGAGCGCGCGGCTCGTCGTGAACGCCTCGCCTTGCGTAGTGGCTACGCCAATACTGATCGTCAACACATGGTGCGAGCTCGCCACATGCCCGAGCGCGAGTGCCTGGACCGCTGCGCGGATTTTCTCTGCAATGCAGAGGGCGCCCGCTTCGTCGGTGTCCGGCAGCAGAACGGCGAACTCTTCGCCGCCGTAGCGCGCCGCCGTGTCGCCGGGACGCCGCACCTCGTGCGTGATGCATTGAGCTACCGCGATCAGCGCGTCGTCGCCGGCCGAGTGCCCGTACAGGTCGTTGAAGCCCTTGAAACTGTCGACGTCGATCAACAGCATGGCGAGCGATCCGTCGTTGCGCTGCGCGCGGCGCCATTCTTTCTCCGCGGCTTCCTCGAAGGTGCGACGGTTGTCCATGCCCGTGAGACCGTCCGTTCGCGCGAGCCTGTGCAACTCTTCCTCGGCGATAAGACGGCGCCGCATCTGCTGCGCGAACAGCACGGCAAGCGCGATCAGCGTGAGGTCGAGCGCGCCGATCAGCGAGCCGATGATCCATGCCCGCCGCCGCCAGCCGACGTAGATGTCCTGCGTGGACAGCGCGACATCGAGAATCAACGGATACATGTCGATATGGCGAAACGCGTACCAGCGCTCGACGCCGTCGATTGCCGCGGTGCCGAAGAAGTCGCCGCTCGGCTGCGCGGCGAACCGCGAATAGTTGGAGGTACCCGTCAGATTGATGCCGATCGTCTTTGGATCGTACGGACGCCGCATCAGCATCGTGCCGTCGCTTAGCATGAGAGCCATCGAACCGCCGGCGCCGAGGTTCATCCCGTTGAAGAGGCTGCGGAAATATTTCAGCCGCATGGTGCCAACCACCACGCCGCCGAAGCTGCCGTCCGGCCGCGAGATACGCCGGCTCAAGCCGATGCTCATGTCAGTGCCCGTTGCGCGCGGCATGAACGGGTGACTCACGTACAGACCCACGTTGGGCGAATCGCGATGCACCTTGAAGTAGTCGCGGTCGGCGAGATAGACATGGCGCGGCGTAACGGACTGCGAATCGAACTTGATATAGCCGGTTTCGTCGATCACGAGAATCGAGCCCATGTCTTTCGCGGATGCCGAACCGTCGAACAACACCATTTGCCGCAGCGAAGGCTCCAGTTCAAGCACGCGTGGCTGCTTGAGCCCTTCGATCACCGTGCGTATCGACAGGTCGTAGATCTCCAGATTGCGCGACACGTCGCGTTCCACCAGCAGCGAGACGTTGAACACAGAATCTTGCGCGCGCCGCAACGCGTCGTCGTGCATCTGCGCCAGCACCCACACTGCAATGGCGAGGATCGCGCTGGCCAGCACGCCACTGATCGCAATGATGATGTTCGGACGACGCGTGACCATTGAGTTCGGTTTGGGCATGCGCGGTCTCACGCGCTAGAGAAGGAAGAGACGCGTCCATCGGGGATCGCGTATGGCGAACCCGTAGCGTAACAGAGGTCATCCTTATCCAAAGGATCGAAAAGACGGGTTTTTAGTGCCTAGTGCGCGTTTATGAGGCGCTTGCGATTCGCTTGCGGAGGCGCTTGTGAATCGCTTACGCGGCGGACCCGACGCTAGGTTCTATGCGGATTTCATGAGAACTCCGTAATGGATCACCCCGGGATCACGCTGCCTCCCTCAAGTCCGCTCAGCACGGCCCGATAACCAGTAAATGCGATGCCGGTTTCGTGCTTGCACGCACGGCAACACTGCGCAGGACCGTCGCGGAGTACGACGGTTACATAGACGCTCCCACGTCCGGACCTGAGAGTCCATCACGAAACGTCGACGTTTCGTCCTTGGAGAAGCAACAATATATGGCCGCCTTGAACCAGTTCAGTATTAAAGCGAAGCTGATTGCCGGCTTCGGCACGTTGTCCCTGATTGTCGTCGTGGTTGCGGGGCTTTCCCTCAAGTCGCTGAGCGATTCGACCGAAGGGTTCTCCAGCTTCGTGCGCGGCATCAACGCGCGCGCCGACATGGCCGTGCAAGTGAGAACAGCCGTCGACCGTCGGGCGATCGCTGCCCGTAACCTCGTGCTTGTCGTGAAGCCCGAGGATTTCGACATCGAGAAAGCATTGGTGGCGCGCGCCCACGAAGATGTATCGGCGAACCTGAAGAAGCTGAATGAGATGGTGAAGGCCTCCGACGCGAGCGACAAAGCGCGCAGCCTCGTGGCCGAGATGGACCGCGTGGAGACGGCTTACGCACCCGTCGCGACCGAGATTGTCGGTCTCGCGCTCGCCAATAAACGCGACGAGGCGATCGCCAGGATGGACGATCAATGCCGCCCTCTGCTAGCGGCGCTGATCCGTGCGACCGATGCGTATGCGGACTACGCGCATTCGCGGCAGGAGGAGATGATCGCCAGCTATGCGGCGCACTACGAGCACCAGCGAAACTTGCTCATCACGATTTCCCTGCTCGCGATAGCGCTCGCGGTGGGCGCATGCGTGGTACTCACGCGCGCGGTGAGCGGTCCGTTGAATCTTGCAATCGGCGTCGCGCGGACGGTGTCGCAGGGCGACTTGCGCACGCGCATTAACGTCGACGGCAAGGATGAAACGAGCAAGCTGCTCGGCGCATTGCGCGAGATGAACGAACGCCTGACGACGATCGTCGGACGCGTGCGCGATGCCAGCACGAGCATCGCGGGCGCGGCTCGCGAGATCGCCGCGGGCAATATGGACCTGAGCCAGCGCACGGAACAGCAGGCGGCGTCGCTGCAGGAGACGGCTTCGAGCATGGAGCAACTCACGTCGACGGTGAAGCAGAACGCCGATAACGCGCAGCAAGGCAGCATGCTGGCAGCGAACGCATCGAGTGTTGCGCAAAAAGGCAGCGCGGTGGTGGGCCAGGTGGTGAGCACGATGCAGGACATCAGCGACAGCTCGACCAAGATCGCGGACATCACGGGCATCATCGAAGGAATCGCATTTCAGACAAACATTCTTGCGCTGAACGCGGCCGTGGAAGCGGCGCGTGCGGGCGAAGAGGGTCGCGGCTTCGCGGTGGTTGCAAGCGAGGTGAGAAGCCTGGCTCAGCGCTCGTCGAGCGCGGCCAAGGAGATCAAGGATCTGATTGCCAATTCGGTGGACAAGATCCGCGACGGCTCGTCGCTCGCTGGCGAAGCGGGCAAGACGATGAGCGAGGTGACGGAGGCGGTGGCGTGCGTCACTGACATCATGTTGGAGATCGCGGCGGCAACGAGCGAACAAAGCCGCGGCATCGAGCAGGTGAACCTCGCGATCACGCAGATGGACAACGTCACGCAGCAGAATGCGGCGCTGGTGGAAGAGGCGGCGGCGGCTTCGCGGTCGATGGAGGAGCAGGGAGAGCAGTTGAATGAGGTTGTGGGGTTTTTTCGGGTTTTGGAGGGGGTGGGGGGTGGGGCGCGGGTGGCTGGCGGGGCTGCTGGGGCTGCTGGGGCTGCTGGGGCTGCTGGGGGTGCCGGGGCTTCTGTGGCTGGGACTGCTGCGGTGGCTTCTGTCGCTTCTGTTGGTCGGGAGAAGCCGGCTGTTACGAGATGTGCGGTTGTTGCGGCGGCGCCGCGGGTGGGCGCGTCGGCGTCGATGCGAACGCCGGTTAAGGCTGGAACGATGCCCGTTGTCTCCGCTGGCGACGATGCGGGGTGGGATCAGTTTTGATTTGGGTGGTTCGCGGGGAAGCGCTTGATGCGGGAATTAAAAACCCCGGCAGGTTGAGCTGTCGGGGTTTTTTGTTTTGAAGCTTGTGGTGTGGCTTGGGATCCGGTTGGTGGGAGGAGGAGGATCGAATAATTTCGCTAAGGCACGCCGGGCGCGGCAGAGAGGCTCGCAGTGAGTCCAGAAATGCCCCCCACGGGGGGCTTGGCGCGAACTCACTTAAGCGGACAATCAAACTCACGACCATTTCAAATGGGTCGACAGTTGCGCCCCACCGTTACCGCGGTGCCGCAGTCACCGCTACAGGAAGCGCACTCCAATCTCCGCTTCGGATCTACATGCGACCAGCTCGTGATCAGCGCACCGGCATGTCGCCGTCGCTCCTGACGAAATCAGAGATGCGCGTCGAAAACGCGACAACGCACGCGGCAAGGACACGCTGCAAGTGAAGCGCTCAGCCAATCATCCAATCGATCCTGGGATTCTCGACCGTGGAGCAAGGCAGCACATGAGGTACGCAAGCCCAGCTGGGCAGCGCTGTTGTTTCATTCGTAATCCGTCTCCCCTAAGGCCGCTCTTGGCACGGCTACCCCGTCGTGTCAGTGATTCTGACGGCGACTTTGCGTTCTGGCCTGATGTGACGCAGGGCTGAACGAAGATCGAACTGAGAGTTGCCGTCGTCTCCGCACGAGACACGCGGCTGGTGCCATATTGCGTAGCGTGCGGCGCTCGAAAAGTGATGCGCGGGGTTCCGGGGAGGGCGCGGATTGGGCTTTGTATCAATGCAAGCGTTCATACGAAATAGTATCATTTCGTATGATGAGCAAGTCTCACGTCATGGCTAATGAAACTCGCCGGAACCAAAAAAACAAGGAGAACTATGCCGGTCGTTTTCGTCCACGGGGTCAATAATCGGATCGAGGATCCGGACTATGCAGAGGGCGTGGCCTGCAAATCGAAATTCCTAAAGTCCCTCCTTTTACCGAAGCTGGGTCAGGATTCTGCAAAGGTATTGATGAGCTTTCCCTACTGGGGTGGAGAAGGCGTGAAGTTTCGCTGGAATCAGGCGTCTGTTCCTGTGGGCTCGAAAGACGTTGAAGCTTTGGCGCTCGGCACGTCCGGCGCCGATTCCGCGAACGCCGAAATCTGGCTCGAAGAGGCCCGATTTCATCATGGGGCGCATGGCGTCAATCTCGGACAGCTCAGTAAGACCAAAGGATTCGCAACAGCGATAGACCTGGTTTGGGATACAGCGTCGGTCTTGCTGAAGTCCGATCAAGACTACGACGACCTACTGGAAGGGTATGCAGCCTCGATGGCATATGCTACTGCCCATCCAGTGCCGGCCTGGGCGTTCCAAGAGCCCTTCTTGTCCAACGACGAGTTCATCGACCGCCTGATGGCGGAGATTGGTCCCTATCGCGCAGCGAAGATGACAGGCAAGCCTGCCGAGTCTCTTGGATTGAGCAACAGGTTTCGTGCCCTGCGCGAGACGATTAGTCGCCTCGCCAAAGCGCCGAACGACGCTGCGTCTGCTTTAGCCATCGGACTGATGCGCAAGTCCGCCCATGCCAAGGCGTCACGCTTCCTCGGCGACGTTTTTATTTATTTGGACAAGCGCGGTACAGTCGATGCGCCAGGCGAGATTATCACGGATGTGCTTGAAAAACTGCGCGCCGCTGAAGCTGCCAAGCAGATAGGCGACGACAAACTGATAGTAATCGGCCACAGCTTAGGCGGTGTGATCATGTACGACGTCTTGACGCATTTCGCACCGGACGTAAAGGTGGAGGTGTTCGTTACCGTGGGCTCGCAGGTCGCTCTATTCGAGGAAATGGCCCTGTACCGTATTAGCGCCAAGGAGTTTCCAGCTGATCCGAAGAGAGATCGCCTGGAGTCGCCAGTCAATATTGCGCGCTGGTTGAACATCTATGATACAAACGACGTCTTTTCCTTCCGTGCCGAGACTGTCTTCAATGGCGTGGACGACTATCGCTTCGATACCGGGTATGGATTGCTGGACGCTCATGGTGGCTACTTCGCCCGCCCAAGTTTCTATAAGCGCCTAGCGATACGCCTGACTCAGGAAGACTAATGGGCCTCGTCTTCGAATCGGCGGCGGTACAACAAGATCCACAAGCGGCGGCGACGCATGTGCTGCTGGTTGGCTGCGGCGAATATCCGAGCTTGGCGGCGGCAGGCTTCGGCGGTCTCGATCCACTCTCCGCGCCACGTCTGTCCGTAGAAGCACTGGCCGACTGGTTTCTGAGCGGCCCCGATGCAATGCCTGCAGGGCAAGCATTGCCGTCCGACCATGCCTTTTACAACCCAGAAGCACCGCTGGGCTCTCTGGTGATGTTGACGTCCCCGACATTTCCTTACCAAGCGCCTTCAGGGACCGTTACGAATCCGACACGGCCGACGGTGGCCTGCATCCGAACCGCATATGCCCAATGGCTCGACCGGCTCGGCGCCAATCCAAACAGCCGGGGCGTGTTTCATTTTTGCGGGCATGGCGTGAGCAATGGGATCAGCCAGTTTCTCGTAGCCGACGATTTTGGCGAGGACCCGCATGATCCATGGTCCGGCGTATTCCATGTCTCTAACACCTGTCAGGCTACGATTCGCAAGACGGCCGCTAACTTGTTCTTTCTAGTCGACGCATGTATGGAACTTAGCGAGGAGCTGATAAATCAGATTGACGACCCAAAGGCATTGATCGGGGGCAAGAGGACAGGGCAGCCCATAACTACGGAGTGGGCCGTGCTACGAGCGACGACTGCGAACCGCTTGGCTTACGCACCAACGGGCGGCGTTGCCCACTTCACGGCGGCGCTTCTGCAGGCGCTGCGCGGTCATTGTGGGTCCCAGCGTGCCGCGGCCCCCGGCTTCGGTGTGGGAATCGCAGAGTTGCGAGAAGCGGTCGCCGCGTTTTTAGCGCTGACACAGCAGACAGAATCCGGCGAACGGCAAAAACTCGGACAAACGGAAGGCGAAGGGGATTGGAACGTAAGTATGCACATCCTTGCGACTCGGCCCTCAGTGCTGGTTGAGATGGATGTCCAGCCTGAAGGTTATCGCCCTGTTGCACGCGCCTTCATGGAGGACGCTGCGCAACAGCGCGAAGTCAAGCCATTGGCGAACGGTCCAGCCCAGTTCGTGAAACAACAGGGGGAATGGTCCTACGGCACGAACGCTTCGAACAACGAGTATGCCGAGCAACTTTACACTCGACAGTTCCTGACCAAAGCGGTCCATTCCTGCCGCTTTCGGATCACCTGAGGAGCGATGCCCATGACACGACTGACAGTGTCGGTTTCGGGCCAATGGCACGAGTCACGGCTACTGACGCTACCCGTGGACGTCTATGCCCCGGATGGAACACTGCTCGCCAGTGGTACCGCGTCACCGGGACGGCCCGCTTACTTTGTGTTGCCGCAGCGGCAGGATCGAGAGCGAAATCGGGCGTATGTGCTGGGGAAGCTTCCGAATGGGACCATTTTGCAGCAAACAGCTGAGCTGAATGATGAGTTTGCTGAGGCCACTCTTCGGTTGGGTGATGAGAGTCCTCACGAATGGCTGCAGTGGGTCACGCCTTTCCATTCTTTGGACCACCTCCGAAACCGAGGCGATGCAAGTAAACAATCGTCACGGCGGATTGGTAAGGTATGGATGACGCTGTGGGGTCTACACGGCGGACGCTGGAAGGGGCAGGAGGTCGAGGCCGTTGAGCGGCACCGCGACGACGGTATGCAACAGTGGGTGTTAGACGTGCCGTTGTCCTCTCAGCTGTTGCAAATTGGTGGCGACGAAGTTGCTTGGCGCTTGGTCTCATTGCCGCCCGGCGGGCGAGTGCGCGTGGCGCTGACGCGCACCGCGGGGGAAAACGGGGATTCGCTCGACATCACTGTCGGGCGAAGCCAGCCAGACAACGAGCTCATCATGTCCTACTTGGCGCGTGGAGCAATTGCCGAAGCTGATCGCCTCGGGGAGGCTTGGAACGCGGCGGATCTGGTGCTTTATGCGAAAAAGCGTGACCCGGTCGCTGCGGCCGCCGGTGCTTACCTTTTACTCAAGAACCGGCGTCTTCACGCTCGTAGGAAATGGGTCGACAACCTCGTCGAGTGGTTTCCTCATTTGCCCGATGGGGCGATCGTTTCTGCCGCACTCGCACTGCAGCGGGACGATGCGACCGAATCCGAAATCCGCACGACGTTGGATCTCGCTCTTAATCGAGGGCTGCCAGTTTTTGCGATGGGCGCGTCCGTCTTGGTAGAGACGATGGCAGCCGTGCACCGCGGCAAGCGGGAGACGAAGCGCTTTCACGCCGCCTATTTGGCGGCCCAAGCGTACGCGCGAGCGCGTTGCTCCAATGGAGCGTACCTCGCCTTCTACGGCAAGAGTCCAGCCGAGCCCTCATGGACACCGATCTACGGTCTACAAAATCAGCCCTCGGCCAATCCGGCCAGTGCGAGTCCTGCTGATACAGTTGTTTATTCGCGCCCATGGGGTGGTATCCAAGCCGGCAAATTCGGTAGTACACGTGTCGCGTTGCCACGCGCTCCGGTGAGCCGGGAGTTAGTTGAAGCGCTGCGCGCCAAGTCTAATAGGCTAGAAAACGTACCGGAACAGTTGAAGGTGGTCGATCCGTTGTTCCATCATTCTGTAAACCGGGGCCTACCCATCATCGAAACCAGTTTCCTGCAAGAGTTCTCGGTGCCCTCGGAACGCGGGGAGGAATTGGTCGCGCACGACGCGCCGGCACCATCACGTGAGGTGCCGCAAATAAAACAGGAAGGCTTGAGCGTGCCGAGGCAAACCGCGAAGTATTGGCGCCAAGAACGCCTCAAACATGCGACTACGGTTTTTGATGAGGAGTGACATTACGCGGACCTTCGAATATCGTAAGTTAAGCGGTGTCCATAAAGTCCAGTCGGATTGGTCTTTGTGTGCAAAGACTAGCTGTATTGACCCCTCCCTGATGGTCGAGGCGAATCCAGTCCATGTGACTGGAATTGGGTTAATCTTACCCTGAGCTTATAGCCGAGCATTGCCGCGCTGTGGGTCGCGCTGCACTTCGGAGCAAAATTCGGGAACCGATCGAAGGGAGCGTCACGCTGTCAATCCTGCCCACAACGTTGTGACGGTGCTTTCAGCACGGATTCTGCGCGTCCAGCCGCCACTGAATTTCGCCCCTTCGACAGCCGCCTCGAAGGCCTTATAAGTCCTTCTCTGAGTTTTCAAGTGGAAGCCGCTGCACGGGCGCGATTCACTTCTCTCGTCTCCTTCGGTCAGTTAAACAGAAGCGACCATGTATAGGGATTAAATGAAACCATTTGGAGCCTCGAGTCGCTCTTATTTGGCACCCACACAGTTCGCTCATCTGCCAATACCGATTGATAATTCGGGGATACCAAGAACGCTATCTCCTCCTCATTGTTGTGAATAATTTTTAGCAAGTACTCGAAAAAGCTTGCATGCTCTCGTTTTTCAATTGCTATCGCTTTCACATAGTAGCTCTTATACCAGCCCACAAGTTGCTCTTGACCGGCAACCTCAACGACCTTGTAGTCAATGTAATACTTCTTTTTCGGTACATTGCCCGCCTCTAATTCGACCTTCACCAAGGCCCCTAAAGGCGACAAAGCCAGCATTGGCTCCTGTTCCGGCCGTTGGTATGCGACAACACCGTCAGACAGCATTGGATGATCGCCGACATTCAGCTTAAAAAGTGTGAAATTTGAATAGTCGAAATGATCCGTTGAATTTGACTCGTGTCGCACGTTGCCCGATGTCATTGTTCCGTGATGATCGTAGGACGACTCACTGAAAACGTCGCTTGCATGCTTTCCCCGCTTATCGTAAGCAAGCGACAATAAAACGTTTTCCAACTCCTTATCGCCAGCATTCTTTACGTCGAATTCGACTGGAATATAGATCGTGTCGCTCGGCTTGATATTCTCATTGACGGACACAAGAAATTGGATTTTCTCCCCCGCCTTGATGGGTGGAGCGTTTTCGAAGCCGAGTTCTACGTTGGATTTCTGAAATACCCCCTGTAATGCGTCGCTGTGATAGGTGAGCCAGATGGCGACCAATATCCCGACGATTGCGATAACGTCGCTTGCCGAGATTTTTCGAAACATATCTTTTATTTTTTTCTGCATATGCAATTCCATCTATGGTCGCAATCACCAAAATCGGCTCGGGCTTTGCACATCGCCGGAGCAATTCAAGCCCTGACCAATCGCCGTAACTTTGCCTTCGCACCCTTTTACAAAGTACGCGGCGGCCCCGTAGGGGAATCTCCCGCTGTGCCCCGGCTCTAGCCGGGGCAACTCAATGGCACGGCACGCTGCTCAAAGAATCTTGCAATCTGAACCGCATTCTCCCTGTGCGAGCAAGTTGTCGTTCCATTTCCCGTCTGCATGGGTCCGGAGGTACGGCGCCTTCCCCGCCTCGCGAACGACACCGATGAAGATCCGCTTCCCGGTAGATCTGTCGACGGTGTAGAACGCCTCGGCCTTTGATTCGATTCGGGAAATCGCCGATTCCCTAGTAAGGCGCCACTTGTTTGCCGTATGCCCGATGTGAGTGATGTGCTCATGGGGACTGTTGCGGTTCGGCTTATTCACGCAGTTAACTTCATATTCTTTCATCGTAAGGCCCTTGCGGAAGTTGAGAAAATTGCATGCATCAATCGAAATGATGCGAACAGGGACGCATCATAGTTGCATCCGTGGCGAGCCGCAAGCATAATTTACGCATCAACCAGATTGATGCAAATGAGCAAGCTACTAAGAAACTTTTCCGATGTTCAGGCGGGCCACCCCTTTCGTGGCAGCGTGCCCTTCGTTGAAGGGGGCAACGCGTTTGCGCTTCAAATGCGCGATCTCAGCCCTGCAGGAGATGTTGCGTGGGATGGATTAGTGCGAACGGAGATCGACGTGAGTAAGTCGCCACAATGGCTGGAGCCAGGCGACGTGGTCTTCGTCGCCCGCGGCGCGCGCAATTACGCTGTTTGTCTGCGCGAGGTGCCCAAGCCCACGGTGTGCTCTCCGAACTTCTTCCTGCTGCGCATCAAATCACCAGCCTTGTTGCCGGAATTTCTGGCTTGGCAAATCAATCGTGCGCCAGCTCAGCGCTATCTGGCCAGCAACGCCGAAGGGTCCGATCAGTTGAGCATCCGCCGGCCGGTCCTGGAGGTCATGCCGTTGGCCGTCCCCCCTTTGCCCCAGCAGCAGCTGATCGTTTCGCTGGCCGATGCCGCCATTCACGAAGAGCGGCAGCTCCACGCCCTAATTCGCAACCGGCAGCAGCAACTCGACGCGCTTGCACTTGCGCTGTTTTCTCAAGAATCCCCTACGAATTAAACCCATGAACACCATGCCCATCCAGCAAGACACGATCAATGCTGCCGTCTGGAACGCTTGCGACACCTTCCGCGGTACGGTCTCACCAGATGTCTACAAGGACTATGTCCTGACCATGCTCTTCCTGAAGTACATCTCGGATGTTTGGCAGGACCACTACGACCGCTACAAGGCTGAGCATGGCGACCACCCGGCGTTGATCGAAGAGCTGTTGAAAAACGAGCGCTTCGTGCTCCCGCGCAACGCCAACTTCTATGCCCTGCATGACGCTCGTCACAAACCCGGCAACGGCGAGCGCATCGACAAAGCCCTGCACGCCATCGAAGAGGCCAATCTCACCAAGCTGCGAGACGTATTCCAGGACATCAGCTTCAATTCGGCCAAGCTGGGCGATGAGGCACAGAAGAACGACATTCTGCGGCATCTGCTGGAAGACTTTGCCAAGCCCGCGCTCAATCTGCGCGAAAGCCGCGTGGGCAACCTCGACGTGATCGGCAATGCGTACGAGTTCCTGATCAAGAATTTCGCCTCGACTAGCGGCAAGAAGGCCGGCGAGTTCTACACGCCCCCCGAGGTGTCGCAGCTCATGGCACGATTGATGGCTCCGCAGGAGGGTGACGAAATCTGCGACCCGACCTGCGGCTCTGGTTCGCTGTTGATGAAATGCGGCCAGCTCATCCGCGCTAACGCGGGCAGCCGCAAGTACGCCCTCTATGGGCAAGAAGCCATCGGCAGCACCTGGGCCTTGGCCAAAATGAACATGTTTCTGCACGCCGAGGATAACCATCGTGTGGAGTGGGGCGATACGCTGCGTAACCCAAAGCTGCTCGATGGCAAAGGCCTGCTCAAGCATTTTGACATCGTCGTAGCCAACCCACCTTTCTCGCTGGAAAAATGGGGCCACGAAACGGCCTCTGACGACCCGTATAAGCGTTTCCGCCGCGGCGTTCCGCCGCGTACCAAGGCTGACTATGCCTTCATCCTGCACATGGTCGAAACCATGAAGCCGGGCACCGGCCGCATGGCCGTAGTCGTGCCTCATGGCGTGCTTTTCCGCGGCGCAGCCGAGGGCAAGATCCGCCAGAAACTCATCGAAGAGAACCTGCTCGATATCGTCATCGGCCTGCCCGAAAAACTGTTCTATGGCACCGGCATCCCCGCGGCTATCCTGGTATTGCGCAAGAAGAAGGCCGATGACAAGGTGCTCTTCATCGACGCGAGCCGTGACTACCAAGACAGCAAGAACCAGAATGTCCTGCGACCACAAGACTTGGACCGCATCGAGCAGGCTGTGCTCAAGCGCCGAACGATTGACAAATACGCCTACCTGGCCAGCCCAGCCGAGCTAGCGACAAACGACTTCAACCTAAACATCCCACGCTACGTGGACACCTTCGAAGAGGCTGACGCCATCGACATGAAGGCGGTGCGTGAAGAGCGCCTAAATCTCAAGGCCGAGCTGGCAGTACTGGAAGAGAGGATGACGGGCTACCTGAAGGAGCTCGGCTATGAATAAGCGCCATGACGCCTTCGACGCAGCTCGGCGTCAAGCGGAGGCGCTGGAGACGGACCTACCAGAGAAGCGAGAATTGGTGCAGGTGGAAAGGCAGATAGGCAGCCGGCGCACGCGTAACCCGGAGGAAAAGATGTCGCCTAACGGATGGATCAGCACGCCGCTAGGCGCATGCGCCAAGTTCATTTCCGGAGGTACGCCCAGCAAGGAACGCGATGACTACTGGGAAGGGGACTTTCCTTGGGTAACCGCCAAAGACATGAAGACGCTTTGGTTAGCGGATACCAGACTTCGTCTCACGCCGGCAGGCAGGGCGGTAGCCGCCATCGTTCCTCCGGGAGCCATACTTGTTTTGACACGAGGAATGACACTCTTGAAGGATCTGCCTGTTGGCATATCAAAGCGAGAACTGTCTTTCAATCAGGACATCAAGGCACTGATTCCCGTTGAGGGAATTAACGCTGAGTTTCTAGCGCTTCAGCTGTTGGGGCGAAAGAAAGAAATCCTTGCGCTTGTGGACACGGCAGGACACGGAACAGGCCGGCTTGACACAGAACAACTTAAGCAGTTCCAAGTGAACTACCCATCGCAGCGGGAACAGCGGGCGATCGCCGAAACACTGAGTGTTTGGAGCAATGCTATCGAAAAGACCGATCAGCTCGTGATCAATTGCCGCAAGCAAAAGCAGAATTTTATGAAAAGCTTGCTTAGCGGCCATCGCGGTTTCGGGCCTGCCAACACGCGCTGGAAGCAGCCAGCCTTCGAAGAGGTATTCGAACGCATCGTGCGAAAGAATACCGTTGGTAACCAGAACGTGCTGACGATTTCGGGTCAGCATGGCTTAATCAGCCAGCGTGAGTATTTCAACAAGAGCGTGGCCAGCGAAAACCTTCAGGGTTACACGTACTTGGAGCGCGGCGACTTCGCCTACAACAAGAGTTATTCCGCCGGTTATCCAGTTGGTGCAATCAAACCATTACTAGCTTACGAGGCGGGCGTGGTGTCGAGCCTGTACATCTGCTTCCGCATCAAACCGGGAGTTGAAGCAGATGCCGACTTCTTTCGGCACTACTTCGAGGCAGGCATGCTCAACGATGCCATCTCGGGTATCGCTCAGGAAGGCGCCCGTAACCATGGCCTGCTCAACGTCAGCGTCAAGGAATTCTTCAAGCTGAAACTTCGAGTGCCCAGCATCGATGCACAACGACGCATTGCAGAGGTGCTTAGCGCCGCAGAGTCTGAGGAGCGCTGCGTCGAACGCCAACGGGACAAGCTGAAAGAAGAAAAACTTGCGCTCATGGCTGATCTGCTCACTGGCAAACGCCGCGTGCGCCTGACTGAATCGGACACGGCGCCGGAGGCCGCATGAGTGCCGTGCCACAGACCTGCGAACGATACAGCGCCCACATCCCAGCGCTACACCTGCTCATCAGCCTGGGCTGGCATTTCCTGTCCACAGCGGAAGCGCTGGCCCTACGCGGCAGCACGCGCGAGGTCATCCTGAAAACCCGACTAATCGAGGTGCTGCAAACCCGACGCTTCGACTACAAGGGTGAGCAGTTCCCGCTCTCGCCCAGCGGCATCGACCAGATCCTACGGCAGGTGCAGGCCGTGAATCTGGCGGAGGGTCTGTTGCGGGCCAACGAGCGGCTCTACCAGATCCTCGCTCTGGGTGTTACTGTCACTGAGTTCATGCCCGATAGCAAGAAGCATCAGCCCACGATTGCCTTAGTGGACTGGGCCGATCCCTCGGCCAACCGCTGGGATGTCACGGAGGAGCTGGAGGTGCTCTCCACCCAAGGCACGCACCGACGCGTGCCCGATGTGGTGGCCTATGTGAACGGCTTGCCGCTGGTGGTGATTGAGGCCAAGCGGCCCGATGCCACACATCCCGGTCAAGCCATGGTCGACGAAGGCATCAGCCAGCAGTTGCGCAACCAGCGGCATGACGAAATTCCCCAGCTCTTCGCCTATGCCCAACTCCTGTTGGCCGTGAGCCACACCGAGGGCCGCTATGGCACCACCAGCACGCCGATGAAATTCTGGGCGCGCTGGCGTGAAGAGCAGTTCAGCGATGCTCAGTTAACCGAATGGAAGAACCGATCTCTCGGTGCCGATGTGGAAACGGCCCTGCTGGCCGACAAACCGCCCAAGATCCAAGCTTATTTCAGCCAGTTGTGGGCACAGTCGCAAACCCATCCCCTGCTGCCCGCAGACCAAGACCGGTTGCTGGCCGCGTTGCTACATCCTCAGCGCTTGTTGGAGTTTCTGCGTCTGTTCGTCCTGTTCGACCGCAAGGCGGGCAAGGTTGTAGCGCGGTATCAACAGTTCTTCGGCATTCGTGCGTTGCTGGAACGCATCAACCTTCGCAAGCCGGACGGTGGACGCGACGGCGGTGTCGTGTGGCACACCACGGGCTCAGGCAAGAGCTTCACCATGGTCTTCCTGACCAAGGCACTGGTGCTGCACCAAAGCACGCAAGCCTGTCGCGTGGTGGTGGTGACCGACCGGCTGGACCTAGAAGACCAGCTGGCGCGCAACTTCATGAACAGCGGCGCCTTCGGCTCCGCCGTGGCGACCAAAAAGGATGGCGAGAAGGCCAAGGTTGGATCCGGCCGCGAGTTGGCCAAGCGCATTGGCAAAGGCACGGAGCGGATCGTCTTCACCTTGATCCACAAATTCGCAACGGCCTCCAAGCTGGCGGAGTGCTATAACCCATCCAGCGACATGATTGTGCTCGTGGATGAGGGGCACCGCAGCCATGGCGGTGAAACCCACGAGCGCATGCGCAAGGCGTTGCCGCGCGCAGCCTACGTGGCCTTCACCGGCACACCGCTGTTGAAGAAAGACAAGACTGCCAACAAATTTGGTCCCATCGTGCACGCCTACACCATGCAGCGTGCAGTCGAAGACGGCACTGTGGCCCCGCTGCTTTACGAAGAGCGCGTGCCTGAGCTGAGCATCAACGAAGAAGCCGTGAACCGCTGGTTCGACCGCATCACGGCAGGCCTGAGCCCTGAGCAGGCCGCGGACCTCAAGCGCAAGTTCGCCAACAAACAAGCCGTGTACGGCGCTGCCAATCGCATTGAGTTGATCGCATGGGACATCGCGCATCATTTCAGTGAGAACATCAAGAAACTAGGTCTGGGCCTCAAGGGGCAGGTGGCCACGGCCAGCAAGCTGGAAGCCATTCGCTACAAGCAGTATTTGGATGACACCGGCCTGGTCAGCAGCGCCGTCATCATCTCGGCTCCCGACAGTCGCGAAGGCAATACCGAGGTAGACGAAAGCAAGCTGCCCGAGGTACAAAAGTGGTGGAACACCAATGTAGGCAAGAACGCTGCGGGCTACGAAGAGCAAACACTCCTGGATTTCAGCAGTGAAGGTGAGCCAGACTTGCTGATCGTGGTCGATCGGCTGCTCACCGGCTTCGATGAGCCACGCAACACGGTGCTCTATATCGACAAGCCGTTGAAAGAGCACAACCTGATCCAAGCAGTGGCTCGCGTAAATCGATTGCACGAGGCCAAGCGCTATGGTGTGCTCGTGGACTACCGCGGCATCCTGAAAGAGCTGGACACCGCAGTGCGTGCTTACCAGGACTTGGAAACTCGTACCCAAGGTGGCTACGAGCTAGCCGATATTGATGGCCTGTACCAGCAGATCAGCACCGAATACAAGCGCTTGCCCAGCCTGCACGATTCGCTGTGGGCGATCTTTGCCGAGGTGGAGAACAAGCAAGATTTGGAGCAATACCGCCAGGTGCTAATGCCCCGGTACAAAGAAGACGAGGACGGCCAGGCCTACGACACGCGCCAGAAAGTGCGTGATGACTTCTATAGCGCACTCACCGCGTTCGGGCTGTGCCTGCAAACGGCTTTGTCTTCACGTAGCTTCTTCGAGGACCACAGCTTTTCCGAAGGCGACGTCTGGCGCTATAAGGAAGACCTTCGCTTCTTCACGAGTTTGCGCAAGATCGCTCGTCAGGATGCTTTGGAGACCGTGGACTACAGCGTCTATGAAGAGCAGATTCGGCGCCTCGTCGACAAGCAGGTAATTGGCAGCGAAGTGCGAGAGCCCGAGGGCGTTTATTTGGTCCATCAGCTGGGCCGACCTGAGGCAACTGAGCAGTGGAGTGAAGAGAAGACGCGTAACGAGACGGATATGATCCGCACGCGCCTGAAGAAAACCATCGAACAGGATCTGGCAGACGATCCCTATGCGCAGAAGGTATTTGCCGAATTGCTGAAGCAGGCGATTGCCGAAGCGGAGGCGATGTTCGATCACCCCCTGAAACAGTACGCCCTGTTTAAGGAGTTCGAAGAGCAGGTGGATGCCCGCAATGTCGGTGGTTTGCCTGATGGGCTGGGCGATAACAAGCACATCCGAGCCTATTTCGGCATCTGCCGAATGGTGCTGGGCGAAGACACGTTTGTGCAGACCGATCAAGCTTCATGGGTTCAGCAAGCCCAGGAGATTCACGGAGTGGTGCAGCAGGCCGTGGCAGAACATTCGCTGAACCCGCAGAACATTGAGGCTGCCATTCGGAAGGCATTGTTGCCCCAGCTTTTTGGCTTGATGGGCCTCGACAAAGCCAAAGAGGCGATCGATCAAGTGATTCAGGTCACCCGAGTGGGCCTGTCCCGTGGGAGCGGCTGATATGGCGTTGTACGATGTTGCCTACGGTGACGAGCATATTCGCTTTTCGCTTCGGTTCTTGGTGCGAGCTGCTAGGAGCGTATCGATCCATGTGACACCGGACGGTGCGGTGCTAGTGGATGCGCCAGAGGGCACAACCCTGCCGGAGGTCAAGAAGGCTGTTCGTCAACGCGCCGCTTGGGTTTGGCAGCAGTTGCAAGCGTCGAAAGCGCGCAAGTTGCACGTACTCCCGCGGGAGTACATCAGTGGGGAGACGCACTTCTATCTGGGCAGGCGTCACATGCTGAAGGTGCAGCCGGCGCACGGTGACGAGCTTGGCGTGCGTCTTTGGCGTGGACGACTTGAGATCACCACAGCAAAACGCGACGCGCTGACAGTCCGCTACATGTTGGAAGGGTGGTACCGGGAGCGCGCGACAGAGGTGTTCGCCCGGGTGATCGCGGACATGTCACCACGCGTCGGCCTTCGGCGTGCTCCGCCGCCCTTGCGCCTGCTGTCCATGAGAACTCAGTGGGGCAGCTGCTCACCCAAAGGTGAAGTGCTGCTCAACACTCACCTGGTGAAAGCGCCTAGGCCGTGCATCGAATATGTCGTGGTTCACGAACTGTGTCACCTCAAGGAACTCAATCACAGTGAGCGCTTCTATCGGCAACTGGATCGTGCGTTGCCCGACTGGGTGGTACGAAAGGCAGAGCTCGATAACATGGCCGAGGTGCTACTCAATCGATGATAGGCTGACGAGACATCACAGTCGCCTCATCGTGCCAACTGATAACCGGGATGCTGCGGTTTTCGCACGAATTGCTTGGTCGAGACCATTGATCGTTAATCAGGGCTTTGAGCGAGCTGCAAAGGCACCGGCTTGCGCGAAACAATACCTCGACGAAAAGATGGCACCCAAAACCGGCGCAAGCCTATCCTGCCATCCCTCGTTGTTATTCTTCTTCTTTTGTCATTCGCAAATCCTGTGAGTGTGGTCGCCGGTGGTCGCGCAGAAAGATGAACACCTGCTGCAAAAAGAATGTACTCGTCCGCGCAGCAAGATGAAGTGGTCCGGCTGAAAAAGTGGCGTATCGCGTGAGCGGGTCTTCCCCCCACACGCAAATAGACGATTGAAAGGGATCGCGAAGGTATGACCGATGGCGCAACATGGATGAGCATGGGCGGCCGCGCTCCGCACGGAAAAAACAAAGGCCGTCTTGAATCCGTGCGCGAGGATGTAAACGCTCGCGCAAATTGAACAAAGTCATTTCTGCGCCCGTACCGCAGGCCGCGCATCAGACCGATATGTCATATCGAATCCCACGATCATTCGACGCAAATTGGCGCGCGACGGATTTCATGTGCTGCCCGTTGTCAATACACAGCCTCGGATCATTCGACTCGAAGGCTGATGCACTCGTGTTGGCCGACGCGCAAATGACAGTACGTTGCGCGTACGCGACGGCGCAAATAAATTTGTTATTCCAGAGAAGTCCAACTCAATCCAGTACCGTCCATCAGCCCGATTTGAGTCTGTTTCCAGGTATTGACGCGTGCCAGTCCCCTTTGCAAGATGGCATGGAAGGAGTGTGCAGGAGCCAATCATGCCGGCGGTGAAAAGCTTTACCCGGGCGCAATGGGACGCCGCAGCGCGCCGTCTCGATGCACTGCCGGAAAAGCCCGCGCATGAGCACCGCGTCAATGTCCAGGATGCAATGAAGTCCATACAGCCTCAAATCGTCGATGCACAGAGAAAGGGCTACACACAGGAAGAAATCGTCCAGCAGATCGCCCAGGACGGTGTTGAAATCAGCGCTGGCCGTGCAGGCGGAGCGACACGTCGCTACGAATGCCGCCATGACATCACCTCGCGTGAAGAAGGGCACTCAGGCGAAGCCATCACATTCGAGCCATGCGCGCGTCGGATCACAACAGAAAGGGGATGGGGGAATCACCAGTCCGGAACACACAGAGATCAAGGGCTTCCTCGGATTTCCGATCAGGCCGGATACCGAAAACCTGTAGAGGTATGAAATGGCAATGGAAAATCCTGCTATCTATATGGTCGGCGGCAGCAAGGGCGGCGTTGGCAAGAGTTTCGTTACGCTGGCGCTGGTCGACTATCTGCGACGCGTGGACGTCAATGTCGCGCTGGTCGAGAACGATACGTCCAATCCCGATGTCATGAAGGCCGTTCATGATGAAGTGGAGTGCGCGTCGTGCGATTTGGACGACGTAAGTGGTTGGATGGATCTCGTCAACTTTTGCGATGCGCACCGTGATCCGGTGGTCGTCGTTAACACGGCGGCTCGTAGCCAGGCGGGTGTAGCGCATTACGGCGGCACGCTCGCCAATGCGCTCGACGAACTCGCGCGAGGTCTCGTCGTACTGTGGGTCATCAATCGACAACGCGATAGCGTGGAGTTACTTCTGAAATTCGGTGCGATTTTCCCGAGGGCTGTTACACATGTCGTGCGCAACGGTTATTTCGGAGCGTCGGAAAAGTTCGCTTTGTACCGGGAGTCAGACCTGCGCAAGGCGATCGAGGCACAAGGTCAGTCGCTGGATTTTCCCGATCTCGCGGATCGTGTCGCAGACGGACTGCGCAGCCAACGTCTGTCGATATGCAAGGCGGCAGAAACAATGCATATTGGAGAGAGAGCGGAACTGCTGCGCTGGCGCGCATTGTTCAGCACAATGTTCGCCCAGGTGACGCCTGTTTCTCGACGTCACGGGTGAATCACCTGGTGGCACCCGTCTCGTGCGTTTGAGTAAGTAACGGGTCCCTTTCACTCAGTGCAGCCGCCGATTAGCTTAACGCTCCGATCAATAACACGGGCCGGGTGGACATTGCACGCCCGCTCGCCAAGCGCGCCCGCACAGTCCACCTTTCGCAAGGTTAAATGCGCGCGAGCACATTGAGACTTGAGATCTAAGTAGTTGTGCCTCCCGTGCGTACTTGCCGTTGTTTTGGTGAACGGCTGATCGAGGTGGCTCCAAACCATTGAGGGCAAAACTCGCCTTCGCCGACATTTGATGATCTGCATAATCCGGGGACCGCGAATGACTGCTGTCGGCGGCGGATTCGAGTGGGCGCGACCGGCTTTGGGACCAAATTACCGTCGAGGTATGGGCCAGGTACCTCGACGTTACCGACGAGGAGACGCAGGGATTCGGAGTGTAGTTCAAGCGCTCAATCCTTTGGAACACGTGGATGGTGCATGGATTGATCTCCGAAGACAGCGGCGCTTGTGGCGTCGAACTCACCGTGTCAGTGTCAGATATCGGCTTCTTCGGCGGCGGTCAAAAGGTCAAGATACATGGTCGGAGTGAAGCCCCACTGCTTGACATAGGTGGCAAAAAGCAGATCGAGGACATGCTTCCCGGCCCATCGTCCGATTGAACTTTCAATGATGTTGACGGACTCGTTGTGAGAGGATTGGTTACGGAAGATGTCAACGTTTTCCGCAGTGAGTTGAGGAGCATGCGTCCAGCGACCACCACCGAGGACCAAAGGACCAAGTTGGTCGCGATGCTTATTGAGGAATCGTTTTGCCTCTTTGCGAAGTCGGGAACCGCCTCCAACGTCTTCACTCTTCGAGGGCTCGTCCGAAATGCACTTCCTGAGAATGAGAACCATGTCACCAAGCGTAAGCCGCTGCCACTTGTTTTGTTCTGCTAACTTATCAATGAAGATAGTCTCGCGCTTTTTTACGCGCTCGCCAAGGTTATCGCGATCCCAAGCAATCCATTCTGGATTGGCGGCAAACAACTCGTGTATCGGCTTCGCCAGCGCTCGCTTAAGCACCGATTCCATCATTCTCCACCATTGTGCGAGTGCCATCGAGAAGTCCGGCGTGGGTGTGTTAAACATCGCCCATTCGCCGTTTCGCAGCATGTGTTGTTCGTCTTCGGTGAGCATGTCGTGCCAGAAATAGCGAAGCCGCAACACCTGTGGATCAAACCACAAGGGCTCGGTGGGTGCGGCATCACCTTTGTCTTTCGTGCCGCTGAAGCGCTCATGCAACACAATTCCTAACTCCGGTGCACCGACTTGTGGAGCCAGACGCACCAGCATTTCATGTAATTGCGGTGGACCAACGCTCAGCGTTCGTTTGAGTACGCCTTCTGAAGCAGCACCTTGCTCCTTCGCCCACTTTACGAATTTCGGATCCCCGATCTTGCGTCCATGCAACCAGTGCCGATCGGTAGAAAGGCTAATGTGGCGGATGAAGATAGCTCCCCAGTCGACCCACAGCGGCAACGGGGCATTTAGGCGTGACAGCAATCGCCCAAGACGTTCCACGTCGTCCAGCACAAGGAACGCGGCTCTGAACCCGAGCGCGCAGTTCACGAGCTTCAGCGCCGAGAATTTGTCATTAAGCCGGTCGAAAGCGAACTCCGCTAGCTGTAGTAACGCTGTTGGATGAAACGTAACGAGTACACCATTTTGTGCTGCTGCAACGCGTAACGTCTCCTCTATGCAGGCTGCGACTGTTTCAACCCGACCCACGTGGGCCGCGAGCAGCGCGCCTTCAGCTAAACCTTGCCCACCTGGAAGATGTGCTGCGGCGCGTGTTACGTCCCACATTTTGAGCGCGTCCTCGCGATGACGGCCGCCGAGGTACACACGCGTGAGCCACGCCGCGTGAGACACAGCGTCTCGAGACTTTTTTCCATGACGCTCTAGTTTCTCGCATAGACGCAAAGCGCCATCGAAATAGCCAGCCTCAAGACAGGTGATGGCCTTCGCGAGTAGTTCGTCGATTTGTTGGTCACTTAGCATGGTTTGCGGCACCGTGTTGTCGTCGTTGTTGTTGTCGTGCTCCAAGCAACTTCATCTGCGATGGCTCAGTCTGGCGCTTGAGGTTCTGAGCGGGACGGGTGCGCCATGTAAACATCGTTTGCATCCTTTATTTGGACTTGTTCAGCTAACATGGGATGGTCGTTCAGAACGGTCGAACCAGGCTTCGGCGTTTTCGGTTCCGTAGAGAGGAATTGATTTGATTAGCTGTAGTCCGCTGATCCAAAGTACTGGCACCTCGATGTTGACGAAGACATCGGTAAGGTTGGCGAAACACTCGGCCTGCGCTCTTGTATGAAATGACTTAGTGACAGGGGTGCCTTCCCGGTTGTGCACTCCCCACCCATCCTTGCCAGCGCAGACCTGTCTGGTGCTTCGGACTGGCAATACTGTGCGGTTGAGTTCGATTGATAGCGTTGCTGTCACAGATTTGGCGACATCGGGGAGTATCTCCCTATAGAGAATCTCCGGCACGCGGAATGCACCCCAGCGCGTTAGTTGCTGCTCGGCGCTGCTCCATGCAAGGCCATCAACGCCTAAGCGCTGTGCCCACCAGAGCATCAGTTTCATCGACAACAGCGGCCACTCCCGTCGAAACGGAGCCTCAGGAAGTTCCGCTGTGCCCTGCTCATGCAACGTTGCCTTGGATCGTGTGTGCAGATCAGCATGCCAATCGCTCTGCACCTCGTCCAGGAAGAGCACCCTACGTCTATCCTTGGTGCTACGTACACTGGTACGGATATGGACAAGGATGTTTCGGGTGCGATAGTGCCGGGACCGATAGCTGGCTGGCCAATCGTCAAGGGTAACGAGAATCTCGCGGTAGCCCTCACCACCCGCTAGAGAAAAGCGTCGCCACTTCGATAGTGCATTATCTTTTCCCCACGACGCGAAGCGGCGACTCATCTCGATTTCCGCGAGCTTCATTGCTTGCTCGGGGCTGTTCAATCCGAAGGCAGATTGGCCTATCGCCCGACCTCGCTCGTCGAGAACACCCCAGCAGTCTGCTCGCTCTGAGAAAAGGTCGCGGTATCGGCACCGCACGAGCGCCCAACCGAGTGAACGATGCCGATAGCGAATCAGATGTGTGGCACCGTACCCGACACCCGGCAAACGTCGGCCCCTGTACTCTTTTTCTGGAATGCGTTCGCAGACCTCCTTCCATCCAGACGTCGTTACGAAGCCAAATCGTGATTCGCAGGAAAGCTTGGGCGTCACGTGCTTGAGGTCAAGCAGTTGAATGACCTGCGTGTGCTCAAGCACGCCATTAAGGGGCATTGCCGACAAACGTGAGACGATCCCCGACATTTCGAGTTCTTCAGTCTTCAGGCGCTTCTGTGTGAGTTTCCGAAGAGTCGCCAGCCATTGCTCGACGCTAGCCCTCTTCAGGCCCAAGTCACGTATCATTCGGGGCAGAGACGGTCGAATTGGCGGGACCGCGAATTCCGCACAGTAGTGATTGTCTGGCAACCCGGGGGCGTCGGTTAAGGTCATCCATTCGACGATTGACGGCGGCTTCGTACCGTTTCCGAAAGTCTTCATATTCGCCTAGACACCTGCCGCGGAGTTCTGCCATCCATTGACCGGCCGTCCTGCCTGTAAACCGAAATGCGTTCGAGCCGGGAGCTTTCAGTACGACGTCGATCAAAGGCGCATAGTCCCAGCATGTTGGGTTAACAGGCAAGCGCAGGCGTTGCTGACGCTGCCGTTCGTCGAACCGAGCAACATTCAAGGCCAGTTGCCACTCGTCCGTCATAGGAGGCAGGAGCGGTGGGCGGGAATTTTCAGGCATCGACTAGCTGCAATGTGATTACCGCGCCGAGCTAAAACGCAGGCGTCGCGTGCCCTGTGGCGTACGCTTGCATCCACAACGCGCATTCGACGTATTGGCCCATCTCCGGATACCCAACTGGCAGAATCATGTCCACCGGCATCCTTGTCCATCACTTGCCTGGCGAAATGGATCCGTAATTGTTTCACGCCTTCAGTCCTTTCGAAGGGCGAACACCATGCCGCATGAAAAAGAATCATTCGCCAGAATTTCAACCAGCTATGCCTTTTCGATCGGAGATGGGTAGGCCGACCCCGTGCCATCCACAGTGAGCCAGTTGTCTGATGCTGGGTCCGTTCGCCGCCGCACACTTGTATCGTCATACACAAGGAGGAGATTGGTGGTTTCACTTAGGCCGCAATTCGAAAAACGGCAGACGTTTTCCTGCCTGGCCAATTCCTAGAGCTGGAATTCGACATTCGATAGTTCGGCTCACTACAACAAAGCTCACTTCAAACGCCTCTTGGCCTAATCGGACCCACCTCTGCCCCGGCCTTCAACCGATCCAGATAATCGGCAAACGCCTGCATCATCGCGACCCGGTCATCGATGAACCGCGTACGGTTGTATGCACTACCGAGCGAGTCGGGCACCCGGTGTGCCAGCTGGTGCTCGATGACTTCCGCCGGAAACCGGAGCCGCTCATGAAGAATGGTCCGGGCCATGGCCCGGAATCCGTGACCCGTGATCTCAGTTTTCGTATCGAAGCCCAGCCGCTGCAGCGCGGCATTGATCGCCGCGCCGCTCATGGGTTTTCTGCGATCCCGGCCTGTAAAGACGCAACGCCATTTTCCGGTCAGCGCCTGCAACTCTTTCAGGATCTCCACCGCCTGCGCAGCCAGTGGTACCAGATGCTCCGTGTTCGTCTTGGAGACGGTATAGCGCCATTCGCGCCGTTCGAGATCAATCTGCGCCCACTCAGCCTGCCTCAGTTCGCCAGGTCGCACGAACAGCAACGGCGCAAGCTGCAGCGCCGCGCGCACAACCAGTGTCCCGGAAAAGCCATCAAAGGCGCGCAGCATTTCTCCGACCTTCTCGGGATCCGTGATCGAGGCGAAGTGGGTATGGCGATTGGGCCGCAGCGCGCCGCGCAGGTCGGAGCTCACGTCACGCATCGCGCGCCCCGTCACCACGGCGTAGCGAAATATCTGCCCGCAGTTCTGCTGGAGCCGGTGCGCGGTGTCGTGAGCACCGCGCTTTTCGGCACGGCGCAGCACTTCGAGGACTTCAGGCGGAGTGATGTCGGCGATGGGACGCGAACCCAGCCATGGAAACAGGTCCTTCTTCAGCCGCCCCATGATCTTCTCGGAGTGGCTCAGCGCCCACCCGGGTGCCTGCTGCTCGAACCACTCGAGCGCGACGGCTTCGAAGGTAGTGGCCGCGTTGAGCCGCGCGAGGCGTTTCTTGTCCTTCTTCGCCTGACCGGGATCAATGCCGTCGGCGAGCATGGCTCGCGCCTCGCCGCGCTTCCTGCGGGCATGGGCAAGCGTGACATCGGGATAGACGCCCAGCGCGAGCTTCCGCTCCCGGTCGTTGAACCGGTACTTGAGGCGCCAGTATTTGCCGCCGGACGGAGAAATCTCGAGATACATTCCGCGGCCGTCCGAGACCCGGTAGGTCTTCTCGCGAGCCGCAGCGCGGCGAACTTCCAGATCGGTAAGAGGCATGGGACACCTCCAACAGCGTGGGGGCCTAAATTTCCGGCGGGCTCAAAAATGAGCCTGATGCCCCTAAAGCTGCTCTGAAAGGCCCCCGGCTGTCAACGGAAACCACAATCCCGGAATGGAAACAAAAACCCCGCGAGCCTTACGGGACGCGGGGTTTTGCGGAATTCTACGGAACTGCATGGAACACGTGATGGTGGAGAGGAGGAGGATCGAACTCCCGACCTTCGCATTGCGAACGCGACGCTCTCCCAGCTGAGCTACCCCCCCAACGTGCAAATTATTCTAGCACAGGCATTTTCCGTTTTGCCAAGCCGCCAGCCCAGCAAAAACTCACTTCGAAGGCGCCCCAGCAAGCACCCAATCGACCACCGCGCGAATGTCCGCATCGCTCATCGACTGATGCGCGGGCATCGGAATCATGCCCCACACACCCGAGCCGCCGTCCTTCACCTTGCGCGCCAACTTTGCAGGAGCCTGCGCGTCGCCTTTGTATCTGGCGGCGATCTGCTGGAACGACGGACCGACCAGTTTGCGATCCACCGCGTGGCATCCCATGCAGGCATTGGCGTTAGCGATCCGCTGACCGCTCGGCATATCGGCCGCGTAGGCCGTCGATACAAACAAGCTCGCCGCCCCGAACATCAAAGAAGCGACAACAACGCCAACAACCCCGAGCTTCATTGCGGCGCCTTCGGATTGCCCGGATGCACCGCGTTCGAGTTCGTGACCGGCGCCGGCGCCTGCTGCTCGAGCGGCCTCGCGCTGACTGATGAGTCAGGGATCGTCCCAACCGTCGCCGCGCCAGCGTCCGGCTGCGACGCGGCAACAGGCGCTGTCGCCGCAGCCGCATTTGCCGCCGCGGCCTCTTGCGGCTGGATGTACTGGAAGACCTTCACGACCTGCGTAACGCCCGGCACCCGGCTCGCGACGTCCGCGCCGCGATTGCCTTCGTCCATCGTGACGAGGCCCATCAGATACACGGAGCCGCGCTCGGCGACGACCTTGAAATCGTTCGCCGAGATATCCTTCTCGGCGATCAGCGCGGTCTTCACGCGCGTCTCGAGATACGTGTCGTTCGTGCGCGAGGAGAATGAACTCGCCGGCATGATCGTGAGTTCGTTGACGATCGTATTCACGTTGTTCAAACCACGCACGATACTCTCGGCGCGCTGCTTGGACGCATCCCCTGCCACTTCGCCGGTCAGCAGCACGCGGCGGTTGAATACCGTCACGTTGACGTGCGCCGAATCCGGCAAATTCTGACTGATCTGCGAAAGCGCCTTCACCTGGATTTCGCGGTCCTCGGTCTGCGCGCCGATTGTGCGCCGGTCGGTCGCCATCAACGCGCCGCCGCCCGCCGCGCCCGCAACGGCGAGAAAACAACCCTGCAACGTCGCGGACAACCCCGCCGCAAACCCAATCACCAGCACGGTTCTCACCAGTGTCTTCTTGACGCGGAATACGCTCATCAACTAGCTCTCCTTCGGATCAATCTCAGTCTTCGCCCAGCAACATGGCATCGATGCCGTCGCATAGACAATGGATGGTCAGCAAATGCACTTCCTGGATGCGCGCGGTGCGATCTGACGGCACGCACACGTGGATGTCGGTATCGCTCAATACTTCCTGCATGCGTCCGCCGCCCTTTCCACTCAACGCGACAACAATCATCTCGCGCTCGTGCGCGGCTTCGATCGCGGCAATCACATTCGCGGAATTGCCCGACGTGCTGATCGCGAGCAGGACATCGCCCGGCTGACCCAACGCCCACACCTGCTTCGAGTAAATCTGCTCGAACGAATAATCGTTAGCGATGGCGGTGAGCACCGACGTATCGGTACTAAGTGCGACGGCCGGCAAGCCAGGCCGCTCGCGTTCAAAGCGGCCAATCAGTTCAGCGGCAAAATGCTGCGCGTCCGCTGCGGAGCCGCCATTGCCGCACGCAAGAATACGGTTGCCATTGGCAAGCGCGGCAAACATCGTGTCGATTGCTGCGGCAATCGGCATCGACAAGGTTTCCAAAGCTTCGAGTTTGACTGCCGCGCTATCGCGGAAGTGTTGTTGAATGCGTTCGACTGACATCGAGTCTCTATCTTCTACCGCGAATAAGCCGCGACATGCGGCCGTGTTGTGAAGTTGTATGAATGAAGTCTTGCTGCAAGCAATAGCGCTCCACCGACCTTTGAGCGCAACGAACCGTGTGCGTTTCGACACCTCGCAAAATGCGCTGTGAAGCACACTGAAATCTCACCATTTCGCCCCGTAGCTCGCACGCGAGCGCAAGTTTATCGCACTAACCCATGTTCTCCGCGCAATTGAGTCACACTTCGTCCGCGCGGAAAGCATCGCGTAACCAGACGAGGCGCCCCGCTTCGAACGCAATCACGTCAAAGCGGCAAGCAGGCTGAGCCCGCGAATCCGAACGCTGAGTCGCAAGATAGTGCTGCGCGGCGCGTACGATTCGTTGCCGCTTCTGCCAACCGATGCTCGCAGCCGCGCCGCCATACTTGCGTTGCGCGCGCGCACGAACTTCGACGAATACAAGCGCGCCGTCGCGCTCGCGCATCACGAGATCGATTTCCCCGCCGCGGCAAGACACATTGCGCGCCACGAACCGCAAACGCTGACGCTGCAAAAACTCCTGCGCACGCGCCTCGAACGCCGCGCCGACGAGTTTGGACCCCGCCTGTCCGGAAAAGTTGTTCGTTATGGCGGCGCTTGCGTTCGGCTTCTTCGTCGCCGCGTCGGCATTCCTCTCGGCGGCCGGAACGCGCGGCGCTGCGTGGCACAATGACAGCCTCATTCCGTCCGTTTGCGTTTTCTGCCTCATGACTCCTCTCTCTGAACTCGCGCAAGGACAGCAGTACCCCGCCGCCGCGCTGTATGTGGTGGCCACGCCGATCGGCAACGTCGCCGACATCACGCTGCGCGCGCTGCATGTGCTCGGACTCGTGGATCGCATCGCCGCGGAAGACACGCGCAACACCGGGCAGTTGCTCGCGCGCTATGGCATCTCGAAGCCGCTCATCGCGGTGCATCAACATAACGAGCGAGCCGCCGCGCAACGCATCGTCGAGCATTTGCAAGCAGGCGAGCGCGTGGCCTATGTGTCCGACGCGGGCACACCCGGCATCTCCGATCCGGGCGCAAAGCTCGTCGACGCGGCTCGCGAAGCGGGCTTCGCAGTGATTCCGCTGCCGGGCGCGAGTGCACTTGCCACTGCGCTGAGCGCGGCGGGGGATTGGGTCTCGACGTTCTCGTTCCTCGGCTTCCTTCCGCCGAAACCTAAAGCCCGCGCCGCCGCGCTGCAAACCCTCGCGCAGCATCCGCACGCCATGGTCTTCTACGAAGCGCCGCACCGCATCGTAGAAACGGTGCAGGCTTTGGCCGATGCGTGGGGCGGCGAGCGCAAGCTGCTCATCGCGCGAGAACTGACGAAGTTACACGAAGCCTTGCATTGCGGCACCCTGGCCGAAGCGCCAACGTGGCTCGCCGCCGATCCAAACCGCCAACGCGGTGAGTTCGTACTGGTGGTAGAAGGCGCGCAGCAGGAAACGGCCGGCGAACACGATCACGACGCGTTGCTCGAGATGTTGCTGGAGGAGTTGACGGTGAGCAGCGCGGCCAGGATCGCGGCGTCGATCACCGGCGCGTCGCGCAACGCGCTGTACACGCGCGCACTGGCGCTCAAGAAAGAAGACGATTGAGAGAAACGGCAGCGCCTTACACGCAGCAGCAAAGATCAAACAAAAAGGGCCGCCCATGTGCATGAGCGGCCCTTTTTTTTCTGCAGGCGGACGTAGTTCGCCATACCGACCGGCGCAAACAGCGCCCTGCACCTATTACTTCTGCGCGATCGGACCCGAATCGGACGCCAGCGTTTCGTCACGCGCCTGGCGCGCTTCGTCCTGCGTCACACCTTCGATTTTCACGCGCGCGGTGCCCGCGTGGCGCATATCGAGAACATTCGCTGCCGCCATCGACAGATCGATCACGCGGCCGCGAGCGTACGGGCCGCGGTCGTTGATCCGGACAACGACGGAACGCGAAGTGGCGGGATTCGTCACTCGCACATACGAACCGAGTGGCAACGTGCGATGCGCGGCGGTCAGCGCGTGCATGTCGTAACGCTCGCCATTGGCGGTGCGGCGGCCATGAAAGCCGCGGCCGTACCAGGAGGCGCGTCCGGTCTGATGAAAGTCCGAAGCACCGGTACTGTCATCCGAAAGAGGCTTCGCATCGGCCAGCGATGGCCCTTGCGCGGCAGCATCGGCGGACGCCGGCGCGCTGCCGTAGGCTTGCGGTCCGAAAGACGCAGCTTGCGCGTTCTTTGTGCGGAGCGGCACGGCGCTTGCGACACTGTTGTCGGCGCCCGGCGGCGTGGCGCAACCGGCCAGCACAAAAAAGGCAAAAAGTGTCCCCAGACTACGGGATAACCGAGTTTTCATAAGACGTGCAATCAAATTGTCGAGCCGCATCACGCGTAGTTGAGCGTGTTGCCTGCGACTCCGGCGGCAAAGGACGACAACGCGCCGCGCAGACGAGCGCAGAACGTCAAAGCCCGGATGCGGCTCATTCAGCCGCTACCGCACGGTTAATTTTCACGTCTGGCGCAACCTGTCCCCGGCAGCCTGACCAGACCCCACATGCCGCCATCGAACGTGGCAAACACGTTCTTGCGCGCGAGACTCAGCGTGCAGGAACGGCGGCGTAGGCCCCACCCAGCGTCACGACCGTAAGAGTCATAGCAGGCGCGTGGCGCCTGGCTGGGCAAGACGTGTGCATCGAAAGCTCGATACCTGATGGCCGTCCAAAACCGCGACAGCCCATACTTGAGTGGCGATCCGCGCTCCTATTTGTGATAGGGACGCATCGCCTTGTGGCAGCACGATTCCTCGTGCATGGGGTCCATTATACCCAAAACAGAATGCTGTGTTGCTAAGCGACTGAAAACCTTGATGAATCTTCACCATTGCTGCAAGAATGAGCAGACAAAACGCAGCGCCGCAAGCATTCGCGGGCGCCGGCGAACGTCGGCGCGGCGCGTCGAGACGCCGGTACAATCAACGTTTTCCCCGCGGCGCCGTCATTCATGAAAGTCACTTTGATCCCCGTCACGCCGTTCCAGCAAAACAGCTCGTTGCTCGTTTGTGAGGCAACCGGGCGCGCGGCCGTCGTCGATCCGGGCGGCGATCTGGACGTCATTCAGGCTGAGATCGCGCGCCAGAACGTGAGCGTCGAGAAAGTCTTCCTGACGCACGGTCACATCGACCACTGCGCAGGTGCAAAGACACTTGCCACGCATTACGGAGTGCCGATCGAAGGCCCGCATCCCGACGAACGCTTCTGGCTCGACAAACTGCCCGATCAAAGCACGCGGTTCGGCTTTCCGGCAGCCGACGCATTCGAGCCCGATCGTTGGCTCGACAATAGCGACACCGTGCAATTCGGCGACGAGACGCTCGAGGTCTATCACTGCCCCGGGCATACGCCCGGCCACGTCGTGTTCTTTAGCCGTGCGCACCGGCTAGCGCTGGTCGGCGACGTGCTGTTCGCGGGTTCGATCGGCCGCACGGATTTTCCGCGCGGCAATCATGCGGATCTGGTGCGCTCGATTCGCGAAAAGCTCTGGCCGCTCGGCGACGACGTCACCTTTGTCCCGGGCCACGGTCCGACGTCGACCTTCGGCGCGGAGCGGCGTAGCAATCCCTATGTTGCCGACGGAGTCGTCGCATGAGCAGCGAAATCTATGTCAGCACCGACGTCGAAGCGGATGGCCCGATTCCCGGCCCGCATTCGATGCTGAGCTTCGCGTCGGCGGCCTATACGGAAGACAAGCAACTCATCGCCACTTTCTCCGCGAATCTGGAGTTGCTCGAAGGCGCCGCGCCGCATCCCGTGCAAGAAGCGTGGTGGAAGACGCAGCCGGAAGCCTGGGCAGCGTGCCGGAAGGACTTGCAACGTCCGGAGGCGGCGCTCGCGGCGTATGTCGACTGGGTCGAGGCGCTGCCCGGCAAACCGGTGTTCGTCGCGATGCCGGCGGGCTTCGACTTCACCTACATGTTCTGGTACATGATGCGTTTTGTCGGCCGTTGCCCGTTCTCGTGGTCGGCGCTCGACATCAAGACACTCGCGTTCGCAATGACCGGCTTGCCGTATCGCAAGAACATCAAGCCGCGCTTTCCGAAACACTGGTTCGACGAACATCCGCATACGCATGTGGCGCTCGACGACGCTATCGAGCAGGGCGCGCTTTTCTGCAACATGCTGAAGGATCTGCGCGCAATGCAGGCCGCAGGCTCGGCGGCCGGCGTAGAAGGGGACGCGTCAGGACAAAATCCCGCTGAGGAACCGGCAAATTAGGTAATCTCCCTCGCTCAGGCCGTTTTGCATTGCGTTTCGTTTTCGCGCCCTCTACCATGCGGTGATACGGCGACGCCAACGGAGGCGCAGTTGACACTCGATACGTTCTCTCAAAAAATCCTGCGCCTTTTGCAGCTAGATGCACGCCGCTCGGTGCAAGAAATATCCGACCAGGTCGGTCTGTCGAGCACGCCATGCTGGCGGCGCATCAAGGACATGGAGCAATCGGGCGTGATCCAGCGCTACACGGCGCTGCTGGATCGCGAGAAGCTGGGACTGCACGTGTGCGCGCTCGCACACATTCACCTCACGCGTCATACCGAGGGCGGCGTCGAACAGTTCGAGCGGGAAATCGCCACTTGCCCGGAAGTGACTGAGTGCTACAGCACCACCGGCGAGTCCGATTACATCCTCAAGATCGTCGCCCCGGACATCAAGGCGTACGACACGTTCCTTCACGAACGCATCTTCAAGATTCCAGCGGTTGCTCAGGTACGCACGAGCGTCGTGCTGCGCGAAATCAAATTCGATACGCAACTACCGCTGTGATATGCGCGGACAGGCGCTGACGCGCGCTGTTAGATGGCCGCAAGCCGTTTAATTGCAGCACAAACCGGTGCGGCTGCGTGCGGTGGCTCGTTCAACGAGGGTTGCAGCGGCGTTCGACGCGTCGCGTCGAATTGCATCCTTTCGCAGCTTAGCTGGTGCCGTGCGGGACCGTGCTTTTGTGACGATCCGCACCCGCGCCGGCCTGCGTCGGCGAACCGCTTTGCGCCGACGGCGTGTCGACTTCGCGCAGTAAATCGAGCTTGCGCGCGCCAAGGCGGCGCTTGAGCGCGGCGAGGTCGACACGTTGAAGCGCCCCCATGCTTTCGCTGTTGTCATGGCGCAAGGATTGCGCGGGCAATACGACTTCGACGTCGAGCCCGGTGCTCAGATAATGAATGTTGACCGCCGCGGCCTTGAGGCCGACCGTCGCCAATGCCGCGTTCACGTCGGCAACGATCCGCTCGCGCGAAGGCAACCCCACCGGCGGATGCGCAACCGCATCGTTCTCGGGATCAACGTGGATCAGCGCGTCGAGCACACGGTTGTCGCTCAACACACGCAAACGTGCACTCTCTGCGATGTAATGCCCTTCGGACACCGAGATCAGCGGATCGACCAGAATATGTGCGTCGACCAGCGCGAAGTCGCCCATTTTTCGCGTTCGTAGTTCGTGGACGTCGCGCACGCCCGGCGTCGACAGCAACAGTGCGCGCATGTCGGCAGTGGCGGCTTCGTCTAGCGCGCGGTCCGACAGATCCTGCAGCGCGTCCCATCCGAACATCCAGCCCATACGCGCCACCATGAAACCGACGATTGCGGCGGCGATGGGGTCGAGCAACCGCACGCCGGCGAGACTGCCGAGAATACCGAGCGCGACCACCAGCGACGATGCCGCGTCCGACCGCGCATGCCACGCGTTCGCAATCAGCATGGCCGAGCGCACGCGCTGCGCCTCGCGCAGCATGTAGCGGAACAGTCCTTCTTTGGAAAAGAGCACGAGCACTGCCACGAACAGAGCGCTCAGATGAACGGCCGGAATGTTGTCGAGATCGGCGAGGCGAGTGCCGGCACGCCACAACATGCCGACGCCGACTGCAATGAGCAGCGCGCCAAGAAATAACGAAGCGACCGTTTCGTAACGGCTATGTCCGTAATTGTGATCCGCATCCGGCTTTGCGCCGCTGTGCCGATTGGCGAACAGCACGACAAAATCTGAAATCAGATCGGCAAGAGAATGGATGCCGTCGGCCACGAGTGCCTGCGAGTGCGCGAACACGCCGATGGCGATTTGCAGCGCCATCAATACGGCATTCAGCGCAATACTGACAAACGTACTTTTGCGCGCGACGCGGTGTTTCTCGGCGGACTCAACGGCGGCGGAGGGCATCTTGAAGAAAGCAGGAGTTCAATGCCTACATTCTACCCGCCGGGCCTTCTTAAACTGCGTTGACTCGAAAAACATCCATAAAAATCAGCCGCTTATGAAAACGAAAACTATTCGCATTCAAATTACGCGAAGTAGGCGCGTGCGGCAACTTTGGATGGTTTAGGCGCGACAATGAAAAGGTCGCGTTCCGAACAACACGCGACCTTTCATGACGAGGCAGCAGCGCTTGCGCGACCGGCTCGTATTCGTATTACATTTAATGGGGCAGCCATTTACATCTGAGTAATTCGGAGGGAATTACTTTTGAATCAGAAACTTCTCACGATCGAGACCGGCAATCCACCGCGGCGGTTTGCCACGTCCGGACCACGTGCTGCCGGATTCCGGGTCACGATATTTCGGTGCAACGCCCGCGCGCGGACGCGCGGCTTTGGCGCCTTTAGGTGCGCGACCGCCGCCCAGTTCGCTAAGCGAGATGCCGTAGTCGGCCATTTTCTGTTTGATTTCGTTCAGCACTTCCGCGTATTCGCGCGACTTAGCCTCTTCGATCTGCTTTTCAAGCTTCTCTCGCTGTGCGAGTAGTTCCTTGTAGGAAGACATAGGTTCCCTTGTGGTTTGAATTAACGACTGCCAGTCTTAAGCCAGCTTGCCCTTTGAAGGTGTTCATGCCTCGGAATTTGAACGCGAGATTAACACAAAATAGAAAGACTACAAATGCATCGGCGTGAAACTAATACTTCTTCGTTTCAAAAACTTTCCGTTTGGCGCGGTGTCCACGTGTTCCCTTTCATTTGGCTATGTCCGCATTTTGCAGCGGAAGGCCTTGTCGTGTCGGTAATTATGGGATTAATTATCAGCAGATGAAAATTAAGATACGTTTGAACGGCCGAACATGTCATTTCATGAAAGCTTTGATATGAGACCATGTAACATATTGCGATAGAACTTTTCCGCCGTCTTTTCTGCGATAAGGTCTTTGGCAATCGGCAATAAACGCCTAATCTGTTTGTCGCCTCATGCAATCTTCTAGCGCCACGTGCAAGGTTTCCCGATCTGGCATTCCGCTGTCGAATGGAAAACGTTTGCGAAGCCCGTCTTTTCTTAAATCAGCGCCATACCGGTCCACGCCGATGAGCTGATAACCGGATCGGTTAAAAAACGCATCGGTGAATTCACCTATGAAAGCCTCTTCCTGATCGGATTCCAGCGCGGGCAGCGGGTCCAGTTCGTCGCCGCCAAGCCACCCCATCGCACCGAACCCGCCGATATAGCGCAGGCGGTCGAGCGTCATGGTCCAGAACGTAAAGTCGCCGAGAACGAGGTAGCGCTCCGCGTCAGGGTGATAGCGCAGATAGCGCGCGACGAGTTCCGGCGCCGGATCGACCGGTTCAAACGTTCCCAGCAAGGTGACGCGCTGACCATTGAGTACGTCGCCGTCGGGCGCGTCGACGACGAGAAAGCCGGCCCGCGGGTCCGCATGCAGGTTGTGCGTATGCTCGGCGAGCCGACTTATCAGAATCGTAGGCCGGTGGCGCGCGTCTGGCGCGAATGGCAGCACGGACGGATAAGGGAAACCTTCCGGCTGGCGAGCGTGCGTCGCGAGCGTACCGACGGCGGAGGTATGCAGCAGGTGCAATGGCGCTTGTGCGGGAATGTTCAATTGCTTTCCTTGATGAATGATCTCTGCTCGCCTGAGACCCCGAAAGCGCAGTTGCACGGGGGACGCCTGAGCTATCGCCCGGGGCCGGCGCTAGCGCTTGCAGTCGGCGCCGATCGCCTCCGGACGCAAGCTTTCACGGTCTTGAGCGCTTCAAGCATAAGACAGCGTGCCTGGTTAGAATCGGAAACTCGCTTTCAGTGCGCTTTCTCCCAGCATCTTTCTCCACGAGACTTCCGTGTCCGATCGCTCTCCCGACTTCGCCGCCATCCCCGCCGCTCACCGAGACCTGTCCTACACAGTTCGTCAGCGAGCCCGCATTGCGACCATGGCAGTGTTTTTCATCGCCGGGATGGTGTACGGGTCGTGGGGTGTGCACGTGCCAACCGTGCGCGATCGTTTCCAGCTTAGTCCAGCATTGCTGTCGCTGGCGCTTCTCGCCGTCGCCGGTGGCTCGATCGGCGCGATGGCCGCCAATGCGTCGTGGATCGCGCGTGTCGGCACACGCCGCGCCTGCCTGACCGGCGGCCTCGTGATGGCGGTCTGCGCCGCATTGATCCTGGTGGTGCCGTATTACTGGCTTTTGCTGATCGTGCTGGCAACGTTCGGCGCGGGCATGGCCACGCTCGATGTCGCCATGAACGCTGAGGCCAGCGCCGTTGAGAAAGCGTTGGGCAAGCCGATCATGTCGTCGTTGCACGGCATGTTCAGCGTCGGCGGGATGTTCGGTGCGGCGGCGGGCGGCGCGCTGCTCGCGCACGGCATGGCGCCGGCCGTGCATCTGGCGTTGGCGGCCACCGTCAGCGCACTGGTGCTGATCGCCGCGTGTCCGGCAGTGTTGCCGCATGTACCGCACGACGATCATCCGGATTCCGCGACGCCGCGCGCCAATCGTTGGCGCTCGCCGGCGTTGTGGGCGCTCGGCACCATGGCGCTCGTCGCGCTGATCGCAGAAGGCGCAATGTACGACTGGGCGACCGTCTATATGCGCGACGTCGTCCTCGCCACGCCCGCGCTCGCGAGCGCTGCGTATGCCGCGTTTTCCGGCGGCATGGCGGCGGCCCGTTTTGCCGGCGACGCCGTGCGCGCACGCTTCGGCGCTCCGCAACTCGTCATGGGCAGCGCAACGCTCGCGCTCGCGGGAATGATCGGCGCGCTCCTGCTGCCGACGCCGGTCGCCGCGCTAGTCGGCTTCACGTTGATGGGCCTCGGCTTGGCCAATATGATGCCGGTGCTGTTCGCGGCCGCAGCGAGCGTAAAGGGCATTCACGCAGCCGAAGGCCTCGCGCACGTCGCCGGGCTCGCGTATTTCGGGCTGCTGTTCGGGCCAGTGGTGATCGGTGCAGTCGCGCAGGTGACCAATCTGTCGATCGGGCTTTCCGTTGTCGCCGTGTGTTGTGCGTTGATTGCGTTCGCGGGCCCGAAAGTACTGCGACGCCTGAAAATCTAGCAACAACGCGCGGCATCAAAGAAAAAGGCACGCGACCTGACGGTACGCGTGCCTTTTTTAATCATGCGTTCACGGGCAGCGCAAGCTGCCCGCGTACATGCGCTCTTACATCTTCACCACGTCGAGCAGCGTCTTCTTGCCCGACTTGTAGTTGTACAGCGAGATCACGCCGTGCTTCAGGTCGCCCTTCGAATCGAAGGTCGTCTGGCCGATCACACCCTTGTAGTCGGTGTTCGGCATTGCAGCCAGGATCTTCGCCGGATCGGTCGAGCCAGCGCGCTTCATTGCGTCGACGATGATGTACACCGCGTCATACGTGAACGGAGCGTAAATCTGGATCGGCTGGCCGAAACGCTTCAGATACTTTGCCTGGAACGCCGGGCCGCCTTCCATCTTCTCGAGCGCCATACCGGCTTCCGAGCAGACGATGTTGTCGGTTGCGTCGCCGGCCAGATCGGACAGCTTGTCGGTACACACGCCGTCGCCTGCCAGCACCTTCGCACGCAGGCCGAGCTGCTTGGCTTGCTTCGCGAACGGGCCGCCGGTTGCGTCCATGCCGCCGTACATGATGGCGTCAGGATTCTCACCCTTGATCTTCGTCAGAATTGCGCGGAAGTCGACAGCCTTGTCGTTCGTCGCGTCATGCGACATCACGTTCAGGCCCAGCGACTTTGCGGTCTTTTCGAATTCGTTCGCGAGACCCTGGCCATAAGCGGTCGAGTCGTCGACGATCGCGACGCTCTTCACTTTCAGACCCTTGGCTGCGTAGTTAGCCAGTGCCGGACCTTGTTGCGCATCGGTTGCGACGACGCGGTACGTCGTCTTGAAACCTTGTTGCGTGTAGGCCGGGTTCGTTGCCGACGGCGAGATCTGCACGATGCCTGCATCGCTGTAGATCTTCGAAGCCGGAATCGACGTGCCCGAGTTCAGGTGGCCGACCACTGCGACGACTTTATCGTCGACCAGCTTCTGCGCGACCTGCGTAGCGGTACGCGGGTCGGCTGCGTCGTCTTGTGCGTCGAGTTGCAGCGTGATTTTCTGGCCGCCAATCGTCAGGCCCTTCGCGTTGATTTCTTCAACCGCGAGGCGAGCGCCGTTTTCGTTGTCTTTCCCCAGGTGAGCGATACCGCCAGTCAACGGTGCAACGTGACCGATCTTGACGACCGTGTCAGCCGCAGCCGATGTTGCCAACGTCGCGAACAGCATCGCCGCAGCGCTGATCGGCAACAGCTTTTGAATCTTGATGTTCATGTAAGTCTCCAGTTTCGGTCCCAAAAACAACGTAATCGCCCTGTGCCCCCGCTTCCCCTACACGTGTCGCTCAGTCCCGTGGACGACCACGCCGGTTGCATCGTTCATGCACTTGGCCAGCACGTTCGCCGGACTGTTTGTGGCAGGCGGCGACCCGTACTTGCGCGCAAGTGTAGGCTATCAAATTAATTTGTGGGACTTTTTTGAGGAAGTGGGATGAACACTAATAGCGTTTATCCAACAGCGACCGTTTCCGGCTTGCATGGCGGGCCGGAGAACTCCAGCCCATGCGGGTTTCCGCTATGTAAAGCGTTCATTGAGGAACCCGGCCTCAAGCTTTTAGCGGGTTAAACCGTTAATGGTTCGAATAAGCTTCGAGCGGCTTTTGATTGTGAAAACGACGTGCATCGCAAGCAGGGGCGATGCACGCCTGACTCATGCCGATCAGCGCCCGAATGCCGCAATACGCGCGCTTGCCGCACGCCATTCCTGCTCGAGTTGCTCCATCAGTTCAGCAGCGCCGAAGTCTTCGCGTCGCGCACGGCCCAACGGTGCGCCCTGCCCCGACCACAACGAGAGATAGTCGCCGTTCTGCGCGCGGGCGGCCGTCTGACGCAACTCTTGCGTCAATGCGTTCTGCACCGGATACGGCGCGATGTTCTGCGGCGTATCGCTCAACCGCTGCATCAGCGGATTACGTATGCCGCGGGCATGACGGCCTGTGATTGCACGCGTCACTGAAGTCGATGTGTCCGTGATCGAACGCAGCCGCTCTTTCCATGCCTGCGGTATAGCGCTCTCGCGGCTCGTCAAAAACGCGGTGCCCATCACGGCGGCTTGTGCGCCGAGCGCAAGCGCGGCGACGATCCCGCGTCCGTCCATGATGCCGCCCGCGGCCAGCACCGGCAGCCCGGTTGCATCGACGAGTTGCGGTACGAGCGCCATCGTGCCGACCAGCGCTTCTTCAAATGAGCCGATGAACGTACCGCGATGCGCGCCCGCCTCCGATCCTTGCGCGGCGATTGCATCGGCGCCGGCGTCACGCCACGCGACACCTTCGGCGACGTGCGTCGCGGTGCCGATTACATACTGACCGTTGGCATGAAGCCGCGCGACGTCCTCGCTCGACAGCACTCCGAAAGTGAAGCTGACCACCGGCACGCGCGACTCGATCAGCGCCTCGAGTTGCGCGCGAAAATCGGGCGCATAGCGTTCGAGCGGCCGGCCCGGCGGCAAGCCGAGATCCGCGCGCACCGGGTCGATTGCTTCGAGCGCGCGGCGCACTGTGGAGTCGTCCGGCGAGGCCGGTTCCAGCACAAACAGATTGACGCCGAACGGACGATCGGTGAGCGCGCGAATCGCCGCGACATCGGTTGCAATCTTCTCCGGCGACAGCGCCGCGCCCGCCAGCGTCCCCAGGCCGCCGTTATTCGATACTGCGGCCACCAGCTCCGGCGTGGTCGCGCCCGCCATCGGCGCCTGGACGACCGGCACCCGCATTTCAAAACGCTCGGCAAACGGCGTCACAAAATTGACTTCACCCATGATCGATTCTCCTTCGCGCGACCCGCTCTTCATTACGGCAAACCACTACCGTGGACTCTACCGGCACCACGCGCAACGGAAAAATGAATTATCGAGAACGTTTCAATCGCCTTACGAGATTGCCTTCCGAAGGCGCGTCGCCACGGCTTCCGAAGGCTGCGCGCAAGGCTGCCGGACCCCTGACTGCAGCGGCTTTCGTTTGATGGCAAACTGACCGCCCGCTTCAGGCATTCGAGCCTCTTGCGTTGACCTGGACTCAATCCGCAGACTCACCTCGCGCGCAACGCGCGACTATGGAGAACATCATGAGCACCACTTCCCGATGGATCGACATCCCTGCCGGCGACGACACGTTCGGCGGCTATCTGGCGTTGCCCAAAGGCGGCAAGGGACCGGCCGTCATCATCATCCAGGAAATTTTCGGCGTGAACAGCCATATTCGTTCGGTCGCTGATCAGTACGCGCTAGACGGATATATCGCGCTCGCCCCGGACGTGTTCTGGCGGGTGCAGCCGCGCGTCGAGTTGACATATGAAGGCGCCGACCGCGCCAAGGGCATCGAACTGATGCAAAAGCTCGACGCGAACGAGGCCGCCGACGACATCGGCGCCGCTGCCGCGGCACTGCGCGCGATGCCCGAAGTCACCGGCAAGATCGCCGCCATCGGCTTCTGCTTCGGCGGACGCCTTGCATATATGGCGGCGGCGCGAGGCAGCGTGGACGCCGCAGTCGCCTATTACGGCGGCGGCATTCAGAACCAGCTCGACGAAGCCGCAAAGATCAAGGTGCCGATGCAGTTTCACTACGGCGAACTCGACGAGCACATTCCGCTGTCGGCCGTCGGCCAGATTCAGGAGCGCTTTGCGGGCCGCACGGATACCGAATTCCACATCTATCCGAATGCCGATCACGGCTTCAACTGCTGGGACCGTGCGTCGTATAACCAGCGCGCTTCGGCGCTCGCGCATGGCCGCACGCTGACGTTCCTTGGCGAGCGTGCTTAAGTCAAGCCAATAGTCGGCACGATGCGCGCGGCTTTTCACGTCTGCGCGTAAGTCGGCTACCCTGTCAAGAACGGCGCGTCGCCAGCGCGCCGTCTTCTTTTGTGCGCGCCCATGAGCGGCTCGAATATCGCGGCGCCCTGTTTGCCGCAGCCGCTGGCGCGCATGAATATCCGGTATTCAACATTCGGCAACGAGGGCTCTTCCGTCGTGCTATCAGACTATCTTGCCCATGACGCCATCGGCCTCGCCGAACTGGTGCGAACTCGTGAAGCGAGCGCGCGCGAGTTGATCGACACAGCGATCTCGCGCACCGAAGCGGTCAATCCCGCGATCAATGCGATCGTGCTGAAGGACTATGACGCGGCCCGTGAACGCGCGTCGCGTTACGACGCAAGCACGACGAACGGAGCGAATCCCGCAGACACCGGCAGCAACGGAACGACGCCGAGCGCGCAGACTGCGCTCGCCGGTGTGCCGTATCTGATCAAGGATCTCGGCGCTCCCGTTGCAGGACTGCGCATGACAATGGGCAGCCGCCACTACCGTCATTTCATTCCCGGCGACGACGCGCCAGTGGTCGCGCTTGCCAAGGCCGCAGGGCTGAACATCTTCGGCAAGACGAGCACTTCCGAGCTGGGCCAGATGCCTTATACGGAGCCCGAACTGTTTGGCGCCTGCCGCAATCCGTGGAATCTCGACCATACGCCGGGCGGCTCCAGCGGCGGGGCGGCAGCGGCAGTCGCCGCCGGAATCGTGCCGCTTGCGCATGCGTCGGACGGCGGCGGTTCGATCCGCATTCCTGCATCGTGCTGCGGGCTCTTTGGACTGAAGCCGTCGCGCGGACGCGTGCCGCGCATGCCCGCCGCAGTGACGGCCGGCGAACTCGGCATTGATCACGGCGTATCGCGCAGCGTGCGCGACAGTGCGGTGTTGCTCGACCTTCTTGCTGGCAATGCCGAGCGTCCGCTCGGCGCGCCCGGCACGTTTCTCGGTGCGAGCCGCGAGCCGTGCAAACCGCTGAACATCGCTTACGTCACCGAGCCGATGCTCGCGCCGTCCCTCTCCGCCGATGCGCGCGCAGCGCTGGAGGACGCCGCGCAACTCGCGAGTTCGCTTGGCCATAACATCGAGCCGATTTCGCTTGGCATCGATTTCGCGGCCGTCAGACACGCGTTTCTCACGCTCTGGTCCGTCACCGCGGAAGATCTCGTGCTGAACGCCGAGCGCATCACCGGGCGCAAACCGCTGCGCGACGAGTTCGAAATCTCGACATGGGTGATGGCGCACGTGGGCCGCAAGCTCGGTGAACGCGGCTTGCCCGCTGCGCTCGAAGAACAGCGCCGCATCACCGAACGTTTGACGGGTCTGCTGCAGCGTTACGACGTGATTCTGTGCGCGACGCTTGCGAGCGCGCCAATCAAGATCGGCGAGATGCAGCCGACTTCGACGGAACGCATGCAAATGCGCGCCGTCAGCGCGATGCCGCTTGAGCCGTTGCTCAAGAAGCTGCTTGCCGAAGCGTCGAATAAAGCATTTGCGTGGGCAGGCTGCACGGAGTTGTTCAATCTGAGCGGCCAGCCGGCCATGTCGATACCGCTTTACTGGAATGCACGTGGACTGCCGGTGGGTGTGCAGTTCGCCGCGCGCGACGGTGGCGAAGCGACGCTGTTGCGCCTTGCCGCGCAACTGGAAGCGGCGCGTCCCTGGTTCGACAAGCGGCCGCCGCTTATCAAGGCGCGCAGCTAGGTGACGCAGTTGATGTTGGACTCGGGCTCAGTAGCTATGACACGCCCGGCGCTGGGGTGAGCCGCGTGAAGAGCGCCAACGCCATGCGGAAATCGAAACTCCGGAAAGTGTCCCGTGAGGTGTGAGCGTCAATATGCGTCCGCGCGATGAAGCCACAAAAAGGGCGTCTGCCGCGCATGGCGGCAGACGCCCAAGTGACAGGTCATTGAACGTGCGCCGCAATATTTGCAGCGCTATTCACTTCACATGTCAGCACGACATGTGAGGCACGCGTTCACGCCTTCTTGTTATATGCGCTGCACCAACCCTTGGCCGCGACCTGCTTGCCGGCGAACATCGGGCACGGCGCGTATGGGTCTGCCGCCTTGCCCTGATAGAAGCTGCAATTGCCGCAGTCCTGGCCCGGCGCGTATTTGGCGAACTTCGCCTTGTCGACCTTGCTGGCGTCTTCCTTGTAGCCGAGCGCTTGCGCGGTCGGATCGCTCTCGGCGACCTTCGGCGCATCGGCGAGCGCCTGCCGGGACAGCGCGAGCGATGAGGCAACACCGATACTGGTGATCAAAAACGTACGACGGGAAGCTTTCATGGGGACTCACTCCATTTATATTGAACTGATCGCCGTTCTATCGACAGCGGTCCCCAAGCATAGCAATGAAGCCGCCGTACGTGACGGCTCAAATGATAGAGATAAGCGAATCGGTACGAATTGACGCAGCATGGCGGCAGACGCAGCCGCCCTCCTCACGCGCGCCCGCTCAACTCGCAGACCCGTTGCGCGATCGCGAGCGAAGCGGTCAGTCCCGGCGATTCGATGCCGAACAGATTGACCAGTCCGCGCACGCCATGCGCGGCCGGCCCCTGAATTACGAAGTCGGCGGCAGGCTCGCCCGGACCCGACAGCTTGGGACGGATGCCCGCATAGGCAGGCTGCAACGCATTGTCGGGAAGCGCGGGCCAGTACGCGCGGATCGCCGCGTAGAACGATTCGGCGCGCCGTGGATCGACGTCGTAGTTGATTGCATCGACCCATTCGACGTCGGGACCAAAGCGCGCCTGGCCACCCAGATCGATTGTCAGATGCACGCCGAGTCCCGCTTCATTGGGCATCGGATAAATCAGCCGGCTGAACGGTGCGCGCCCCGAGATACCGAAGTAGTTGCCGCGCGCGAGATAAAGCGGCGGCACGTGCCGCGCGTCGAGTCCGCGGATCTTGCGGGCCAGCGCGTTCGCGTGCAGGCCCGCACTGTTGATCACGCAAGCCGAACTGATGGTGGCCGGCGCGTCGCCGCCCACTTTGATGATGAAGCGGCCATTACTCGCTTCGATTGCCTCCACAGGCGAGTGGAACGCGAACACCGCGCCATCGCGCTCGGCGTCGCCCTGCAACGCAAGCATCAGCTGATGACTGTCGACAATGCCGGTCTGCGGCGAGAAGACCGCCGCCACACATTCGAGCGCCGGTTCGAGCGCCTGCGCCTGGTCGCCGGTAATACGCATCAGGTCGAGCACGCCGTTCTCGCGACCTTTGTGCATGATGCTTTCCAGCTGCGGAATCTGATTGGACGACGTCGCCACAAGCAGTTTGCCGCAGCGGGAATGCGGCACGTTATGCTCGACACAGTAGTCGTAGAGCATCTCGCGCCCTCGCACGCATAGCGTTGCCTTGAGCGAGCCGCGTGGATAGTAGATGCCCGCGTGAATCACTTCACTGTTGCGCGAACTCGTGCCTACGCCAATGGCCTCGGCCGCTTCCAGCACGATCACTTCCCGCCCGCGCGCCGCGAGGGCGCGCGCTACCGCGAGCCCGACCACGCCCGCGCCGATTACGACACATTCGATTTGGTCCATGTCCCTCGACGCAGCCAACTTCGCCGCGCGCCGCCTCGTTCACCAATATAGATGACGCCAGCATGCAGCCAACGAGCGTCTTACACCGCTCGCTGGCGAACGCACTGCCGTTTCGCAACCCGCTGCGTGGAATTGTACGACGCCGCACAGAGCTTGATGCCCTCCGTGGTTCCCGAGGCGGCGTTAAGCGGGCATCGGCGCCGGAACTAGCGCACAGAAGCGCAGAGGAGCGCGCAGGAACGTTAGAAGCCAATCGGTCTGCGACGGTTGCCGTAGTCGAGCCGGATGTCGCCACCGCCGATCTCGTCGCGCCCGTCGATCCGCGCAGCGCCGAAGCCGTTCAGAATCGCGCGGCGCATTTCGCGTGGCGACGCGTTCTTCAACGCCTCCAAGGCACCCTCTCCAATCTGTTCAGGAAAACGCAGACCCCAGTTGTGTGCGCCGCGGATTTCCGCGTAGATGGATTGCGCGATCCGGCGCGCGCCGTCACGGTCCGGCGGTGGAATTTCGTACACATTCATCCGGTTCATGATCGGCTCGGGAATCGAGCGCTCGTCGTTGGCTGTGGCGATCCAGATCACATGGCCGGCGTTAATGGGAACTTCGGCGAATTCGTCGATGAAAGTCTGCGCCGTGTCGTGCTCCAGCAACGCGTACAGCGCGCCAAGCGGATCGTATTGCGAGTCGCCGGTAGCCTTGTCGATTTCGTCGACCGTGATAACAGGGTTTGCATAGCTGCCGTTCACGAGCGCGTCGAACACCTTGCCCGGCTTCGCATTTTTCCATTGCGACGACGCACCGGAAAGAATCCACCCAGCCGTCAACGAACTCATCGCGACGTAGTGGTAAGCCGTGCCGAGCAGGCGCGCTAACTGCTTCGCGAAATGCGTCTTGCCGATGCCGGGGTCGCCGAGCAGCAGGATCGGCATCAGTTCGAGGCGGTCTTCCGTCTCGAGACAGAGGGCGACCTGCTTGCGAATGTCGTCGAGCGGGTCGGCAAAGTTCGGCAGTGCGTCGATCAGATCGTCGATAGACGGCATGCGGTTCGGCTTGACGCAGAAGCGCAGATTGCCGGTTTTCAGCATCTTTTCGTAGGTTGTACGCAGCGCGTCGTTGGCGCCTTCGCCGAGATCGTTCAGAGCGGTCTCGACCTGATCGAGGTCGTACACCTGACTGAACGATGCGACGGCGATTTCCTGCTTGACCATTGCTGTTGTCATTGCTCACCCCGTTCTGGCTGGCCTTGCTCGGCGGCACCCAAGGCGGGCGCCGTTTCAGGTTCAGTTTAACGAGGACAAATCGACACGCAAGCCAGCAGTCGCGCGGCTCTGCTGCTAACAGCCGGTCATTTGAGACGGGCGCGGGAAGCGCCGTCCGGATTACCGGCCCAACCGGAAATGCATTGTTGCTGAACCCGGCCCCGTTTAACCTGTCAGAAAAGCGTTCTGCTCTTCAGGCGTAAGATGGCCATCTGATAACGCTGCCGGACGCAGTCACCGGAGATTTGCTTTATGTGGAAAACCAGTATCGTGGCCGTGCTGCTTGGCACTTCGTTGCTCGCACACGCGCAACAACGGCCGCCGCAGCCGGTTGTTCAATGGGAGCTGCAAGTATTGCGCGACGGTCAGCAGATCGACACGTTCCAAGGCACGACCACGGTTGGCCAGGCGCGCACGGATACGCATCACAAGGTGGTTCAGCATAACGTCGGCTGCAAGGATCGGCCGGCCGGCAGCATCGACCTCGCTCGGACGCTAACCGTGTCGCCGCTGCAGGCGGACAGTAACGAGGTCACGCTGTCCATCGAGGCGCAGGAAACTTTCGAGGACTCCGCCGCGCGGCAAACGGACACCGGCTGCAAACTGCCGCCGCAGCCGCGTCAGGTGAGCGCGAGCCATCCGGGTCTGAAAGTGGCAGCGGGTCAATCGGCAAGCTGGACGATCGTCGCCAAAGATCCGAACTTGGTCTATCGCGTCCGCGCGAGCCTGACTAACGGGGCAAGTGAGGCGGCAGGCGCGAGTGCCGCGGGTGCCGCGAGTGGCGCAAGTGGCGCGAACGCTACGAACTGAGCGGCAAGGCGAAGGGTTGAAAAGCGAAGCTGAAGAGCCAACCTGAACGTTGTGCGAACAACGCACGAATAATCAAAGCCCCGAAAACAGAACACGTGGATAACGCGGCATGCGAAACCCCGAAGAATTGATCCGCGAAAGCACAGCACCCAAAGATTTTGTGGCGGTGAGCTGGAACCTTCACAAAGGGAGAACGCCGCTCGGCTTTCAGGCCTGGCAGGCCATGCAGCGCTGGGTTCAGTCGACCCAGGCCGACGCCTATTTTCTCCAGGAAGCCATGGCGCGACGCATGCCGTCGCCGGTGCTGGGGAGCAGTTTCGGCGCACCCGTTGCCGATCCGCTAAGCGATGTCTGGCATTGCCAGGCGACCGAAATCGCGCGGGCGCTCGAACTCGAAATCGCGCTCGGGCCGAACGTCTTCAAGCCGTCCTGGCGACACGGCAATGCGATTCTGTCGCCACATCCGCTCGATCTCGGCGGACGCTGGGACATCTCCGCGCATCGCTTTGAAAAACGCGGCCTGCTTGTCGCGCGCGCAACGTTCGGCGGGCACTCGGTCACCTTGTTGTGCGCGCACCTTGCCCTTACGCGCTCGGCGCGCTTGCGTCAGATGAACTGGATCGCCCACTGGATCGCGAAGGAAGCGCCGGACGGGCCGCTTGTGCTGGCCGGCGACTTTAATGACTGGCGCAACGACTCGGTGCCGCTTTTCGGCGAACATGGCCTGCACGAAGTCGCGACACTGCTCGGCGAATCCGGCCGCACCTTCCCGGCTTTTTCGCCGGCCCTCGCGCTGGACAAGATGTTCATTCGCGGCATGAAGCCGATCGAGTGGATTCAACCGACGCAGGAGACCGCGTGGCTCTCCGATCACCTGCCGTACATGGCGCGGTTGCGCGTCGAGTGACGGCGCGAAAGCGTGAAATCGACGTTGTCGGGGGCGGTGCGACCGCCCCTTTTCTTTAATCCCGCCAGACTCCGCGCCCAAAGCAGCTACATCCGTTCAGGCGTCCACGTCACCGTAGCCGAGAGTTCTTCGCCCGGCTGCAGCACGCAGCCGCCGACATGCTCGCGCGGCCCTGACGCGTTAAAGCAATCGGTCGTGTTCGTCACCGGTTCCACGCATAGCTGCGAGTCGTCGGCGGGCGCAAAAATCACCATATGGTCGAACGGCGCCTCGGCGGTCATCGTCAATTGACGGCTTTCGTCGGGCCATGCAATCGTCGCTTCGCGCGCCCAGTTTGCGAAGTTGTTGTCCAGATCGAAAGCATCCGGCGAGAGACCGTCGCGGCGCAATGCATCGACAGCCGGATGCGGACCAAGATGCGTCGGCAGCACGTGAGCGTCGGCGTGCCACATTGCCGCTACATCGGCGTAGATGCGCGTTTGCCGCGTGCGCGGATAGTACGGATGATGCCCCATGCCGAACGGCATCGGCCGCCCTGCCAGGTTTTGCGCCGACAGCGTGATGCGCAACGCCTGATCGCTGAGTTCGATGCGCTGCCGCGCGCGGTACCGGAATGGCCAATCGCCGGTAATGCGCGAATCGGGTTCGTGCTCGAAATGCAGGTCCACCGAATTTTGCGTCAACGCGCCAACCTGCCACGGACGTCGCCACGCATTGCCATGCAGCGCGTGTGCAAAGCGCGGGTCGTTACCGCTGAGATCGACTATGGCGCCGTCGAATCCGAAGCGCGCATTGCGAATCCGGTTGCAATACGGAAAGAGCGAAAAACTCGCCATGCGCAACGGGTCCTGCCCGGTGAATGCGGCATGCGAAGCTGGCCGCATCCAGTGCAGGGGACCGTTCGCCGTGCTCTCGTAGAAAGCAGCCAGCGCGCCGCCGATTGCAGGCGCGATCACGAGCCGTAGCGTGCCGGCCGTCAGCGTGACAAGCTGCGGCGCGATGGAAGGATCGTCGAGCCATGCCAGTTCGGTTGCAGGAGGCAGCTTGGGATTGGCGGAAACGTCGGGCATGTGGAGAGAGAAAACGTGGCATCGCGCGAAGACGGCTAACGGCTACAGCGCGGACCCTGTTGGCGTCGATGTACCGCGCACTCTGCGCGGTCCGTGCGGATCGAGGTCCGCGCGTCGCAGAATCGCACGCCATGACGCGCTGGTCAATATTATTAGTAATAAACTGAGTCTCCGCGACTTCGAAACATCCCACCACCTGCGCCCACCGTGACGGGTTAGCGCGCGTTGCCGGGCGCATATTATTAGTGGTACCGTCAGCACGGAATCTTCAGCATGTCTTCGCTTTAGCGCCGCTGCCGCGCGGCCCGCACAATGAAAAAATCGACTCAACGCCGTCCCACCATGACCGACATCGCCAAATTTACTGGCGTGTCGCAATCCACTGTCTCACTGGTGCTCAACAACGCGACCGGCGCGAAGTTTTCCGAGAATACCCGCAAGAAAGTTCTCAAGGCCGCGCACGACCTCGGCTACCGGCTTGCACCGCGCGCGCCGGTCGCGGCTTCGAGCGACGAACGCAATCTGATCGTCTATCTCGCCGACGAAATCTCCACGAGCCCGCATCCGGTCGTCAATGTTGACGGCGCGCGCGACGCGGCCTACGCGAGCGGCAAGATGCTGGCGGTCTATTCGACGCACGGCAACGCCGACATCGAAAAGCAGGTGCTCGATACAACGTTGTCGAACCCGCATGTGCTCGGCGTGATTTACGCGACCGTCTATACGCGCAAGGTGACGCCGCCGGCCGCGCTCTCCCGTGTGCCGACCGTGCTGCTGAACTGCTACACGGGCGACAGCGGCTTTTCGTCGGTCGTGCCGGCCGAAGTCGCGGGCGGTCATCTGGCCACCGACTATCTGCTGCAAGCGGGACATCGGCGAATTGGCTATATCAACGGCGAGCCGTGGCAGGATGCGTCGAAAGACCGGCTCAAAGGTTATCGCACGGCGCTGGCAACGGCCGATCTGCCGTACGCGCCCGAACTGGTGCGCGACGGCGACTGGAGCTCCGGACTCGGCTTCGAGCTGACGCTTTCGCTGATGCGTGAACCCAATCCGCCGACAGCGATTTTCTGTGCGAATGACCTGACCGCGATCGGCGCGATCGAAGCGCTAAAGCAACTCGGCCTCCGCGTTCCCGACGACGTCTCCGTGCTGGGTTACGACGACCAGGAAATTGCTCGCCATACGCATCCGCCGCTGTCCACGGTGGTGCTGCCGAACTACGAACTGGGACGTTGGGCTGTCGAAACCCTGCTTCAGGAAGAACACAACCGGGCAGCCGGCGCACCGGTGCGGCACCGCATGGTGAAGCTCGACGGACCGCTGGTCGAACGTGCTTCAGTGCGGGTAATTACCGAGGCAAAAACTCCCATGACTAATATTATTAGTGATTGACCGATAATAATTCGCGGTGAAATAATCGACGCGTCCGGTCGTGGCAAAGTTGTCGGGCGAAAGCAAAATCAAAAAGCAAAATACACCTCACCAGGTACTGGAGGAAGACATGGCGTTGCTCAACAAAGAGGCGCGCAGGAATGCGCGCACGCAGAAGATTCGTCCGCTGGCGGGTTCGCTGCTGGCTCTGGCAGTCGGTCTCGGCGCGGGTCTTGGTGCGATCGCGGCGCACGCGGAAGACGCGTTGCCGAAACTGCCCGGCAAGACTCCGCTCAAGGTCGGCTTCGCGCAGACCGAAAGCAACAACCCGTGGCGTCTCGCGGAAACACGCAGCTTCAAGGAAGTGGCCGCGAAATGCGGCTGGCAGCTCGTGATGACCGACGCCAACGGCTCCAACTCCAAGCAGGTGTCCGACATTCAAAGCATGATCGCGCAGCACGTCGATCTGCTGGTGTTCCCGCCGCGCGAAGAAAAACCGCTTGCTCCCGTCGTGCTGCAGGCGAAAAAGGCCGGCATTCCGGTGATTCTGGTGGACCGTAACGTCGATCAGTCGGTGGCCGTCGCGGGCCGCGACTACATCACGTTCATCGGCTCCGACTTCATCGATCAGGGTCATCGCGCCGCAGACTGGCTCGTCAAGGCAACGGGCGGCAAGGCGAAGATCATCGAACTCGAAGGCACGACAGGCGCGTCCGCAGCGAATGATCGCAAGAAGGGCTTCGACGAAATCATCGCGAAGAATCCGGGCATGACGATCATCGCGTCGCAGAGCGGCGACTTTGCGCGCGACAAAGGCCGTCAAGTGATGGAAACGTTGCTGCAGGCGCATCCGGACGTCACCGCCGTCTACGCGCACAACGACGAGATGGCGCTCGGCGCGATCGCCGCGATCAAGGCGGCAGGCAAGCAGCCGGGCAAAGACATCCAGATCGTCACCATCGACGGCACCAAGGGCGGACTCGACGCAATCGCCGCCGGCGAACTGGGCGCGAGCGTGCAGTCGAGCCCGTTCTTCGGGCCGCTCGCCTGCGACGTCGCTCAGCGTTATGCGAAAGGTGAAAAGATCCCGACCTGGGTCAAGGTGTCGGACCGTTTCTACGACAAGAGCAACGTGCAACAGAGCATGCAATACGGCTATTGACCGCGTTGCTGGCGAAGCTCGCCAACCAGGCAGCAAGAAGTCTCCGGCTTGAAGCAGTCTCCTCTGCAAGCGGATGACGGAAGGGTTCGAAGCGACGCGCCCGTGAACCACGGACCGTCGCTTCGCTTTTATGCAGCGTAAGATGATCAGGCGCAAAGCGCCGAGCGTTGTACGCGCATCAGGAGGACACCTGTGACGCAATCCGGCATGCACACGCCGCACTCCCCGCAGCCTTCGCAGTCTCCAGCTACACGTCCGCTATTGCTCGAGATGCAGGACATCGGCATCAGCTTCGGTGGCGTGCCCGCATTGCGCGGCGCGAATCTCAGCGTCGCGGCGGGCGAAGTCCACGCGCTGATCGGCCAGAACGGCGCAGGCAAATCCACCATGATCAAGATCCTGACCGGCGCTTATCGGCGCGGCTCGGGCAGCGTGCGCTTCGAGGGCCGCGAAGTCGATTTCCGCACGCCGAAGCAGGCACGCGAAGCCGGTATCAGCACGATCTATCAGGAAATCAACCTGGTGCCGTTCCGCTCGGTGGCCGAGAACATTTTTCTTGGCCGCGAGCCGCGCCGCTTCGGTCTGATCGATTGGCGCACGGTGCAGCATCGCGCCGCTGCATTACTCGACTCGTTCGGTTTGCATATCGATGTGAAGAAACCGGTGGGTCGCTATTCGACCGCCATTCAGCAAATGGTGGCACTCGCGCGCGCCGTTTCTTCCGACGCGAAGATGGTCATCATGGACGAATCCACTTCGTCGCTCGACGAACGTGAAGTGGAGTTGCTATTCACCGTGGTGCGCAAGCTGCGTGACGACGGACGGGCGGTGATCTTCGTGTCGCATCGGCTGGACGAACTGTATGCGTTGTGCGACCGCGTCACGGTGATGCGCGACGGTCAGACCGTTGCGCAAAGCACGATGGCGGAGATGGACAAGCTGCAACTCGTGACGACGATGCTAGGCCGTACGCTCGCTGCCGTCGTGCACGACGATCCCGCGGCACGCGAAGCGAATCTCGCACGACGCGGCAAGCAGGCTATCGCCGCGCGCGATCTCGGCGCGCATCCAAAAGTGAGCGACGTCTCGCTCGAAGTGCATGCGGGCGAAGCCGTGGGCCTGGCGGGCCTACTCGGTTCAGGGCGTACCGAAACCATGCGGCTGATGTTCGGCGCCGATCCGCTGGAACGCGGGTCGGTCTCGATCGACGGTGCAACGGTGACGCTGAAATCGCCGCAAGACGCAATCGCGCGCGGTCTCGCGTATCTGACCGAGGACCGCAAGGCCGAAGGCATCGTTCCGGAACTGTCGGTGCGCGACAACCTCACGCTCGTCTGTCTGCGCACGCTGACGAGAAACGGCATTGTCGATGTGAAGAAACAGCAGGCGATTGTCGACCGCTTCATTGCGTCGCTCGGCATCAAGCTGCGCTCCGCCGATCAACCGATCCGCGAACTGTCGGGCGGCAATCAGCAGAAAGTGCTGCTTGCGCGTTGGCTCGCCGCCGAGCCGTCGCTTCTGCTGCTCGACGAGCCGACGCGCGGCATCGACGTGGGTGCGAAGGCGGACGTCGCGAAGATCGTGCGCGAATTGCGCGACGCGGGACTCGCCGTGCTCATGTCCGCTTCGGAACTGGAAGAGCTGACGGCGGTGTCCGACCGCGCGGTCGTAATTCGCGACGGCCGGACAGTCGCGGAACTGAACGGCGCCGAAATGAGCGAGAGCGCGATCATGGACGCCATCGCGTACGGCGGCGACAGCAGTTCGCAACTGGCCGAAGCGGCACAGACGGCGAGTGCCGCTCATATCGAAGACGCGCTGGAGGGCGACCGTCATGGCGTTTAAGCTGGACGCGGAGTCTTTGCAAAGCGAGCCGCAGGCCGGGCAGGAAGCCAGACCGCAACCTGGCAGCGAAGCGTCGCCTCAGCAGGCAAGTTCACAGGCTTCCCAAGCCACCGGCGTGCGCAACTGGCGGCGCCTCGCGATGCAACGAGAAGTGATCGTGCTGCTCGCGATGGTGCTGTTCAACCTGATCTTCACGCCGCATTTCTGGTCGCTGCAGACGTTCAACGTGAATCTCACGCAGGTGGTGACGATCGTGATCGTCGGCATCGGCATGACGCTCGTGGTCGCGACAGGCGGCATCGATCTGTCGGTCGGCGCTTCGATGGCCATCTCGGGCGCGCTCGCACCGATGCTCTTCCTCAACATACCCGTACCCGGCGGCATCGCGCTGGCGTTTGTGCTGCCGGTGCTGGCCGCGGCGTTGTGCGGTGTCTTCAACGGACTGCTGGTAACAAGGCTCGCCGTTCAACCGATTGTCGCGACGCTCGTGCTCTTCATCGCCGGACGCGGCATTGCCCAGGTCGTCACCGACGGCAGCCTGCAGGCGTTCAATACGCCGGCCTTCCAGTGGATTGCGCTTGGCAAGGTCGCGGGCGTGCCGTTCCAGGTGCTTCTCATGCTCGCGCTGGTGGTCGCATTTGCGTGGGTCGTGCGTAAGACGCTGTTTGGTCAGTATCTGCTGATCACCGGCGGCAACGAGAAGGCGGCTTATCTGTCGGGCGTGCCGACGGCGAGCGTCAAGCTGATCGCCTACACGCTGTGTGCGGCGCTGGCCGGACTCGCCGGGCTGATTTCGATCTCCGTTAATTCTTCGTCGGATGCGAACGTGGTCGGGCTCGGCATCGAACTCGATGCAATCGCCGCGGTGGCGGTTGGCGGCACGGCGCTGACCGGCGGCAAGGCGTTTATCGGCGGCACGCTGGTCGGCGCGTTGATCATCCAGTTGCTGCGCTACACGTTGCTCGCGCACGGCATTCCCGATGCGGCCGCGCTGGTGGTGAAGGCCGGCATTATCGTCGCCGCGGTGTACGTGCAGCGTCGCTCGCGCTAACGCCAGGAACCTTATCGCGATGAAAAAGAATCTGCCTATCCTGCTCGCGCTGGTTGCGCTCGTCGTGCTCGGCCTCGTGCGCTACGAGCATTTCGCGTCGGCGTACAACATCACTTCCTTCTGGCGCTACAACTCGATGTTCGCGCTGATCTCGGTCGGCATGGCGTTCGTGATCATCACGGGCGGCATCGACTTGTCGGTGGGAACGGTCGCGGCCATGTCGAGCGTCGTGGCGGCACTGGCAAGCGCGCACGGAGGCTGGGTCGCCGTGGTCGCGGGTTGCGCGGCCGGGCTTGCCGTCGGCGTGCTGAATGGAGTCATCATCACGCGGCTGAAGATTCTGCCCTTCATCGTGACGCTCGCGACGAGCCTCGGCGCGCACGGCGTCGCGTTGCTGCTCGGCAAGAACGATGCAGTGTCGATCGCGTCGGATTCGAATTTCGCGAATTTCGGCCAAGGCGATCTGTTCGGCTTGCCGATTCCCGGGATCGTCGCCGCGCTGGTCGCCGTGGCCGGCTGGCTCGCGCTGCGTAGCACGCGCTTCGGGCGGCATTCGCTCGCCATCGGCGGAAGTGAGGAAGCAGCGCGGCTGATGGGCCTGAACGTGGACCGCACGCTCGTGATGGCCTACGCGGTCAGCGGCCTGCTTGCCGGCATGGCGGGCGTGATCCTGGCCGCGCAGTTCGGCGCGGGGCAGCCGAACGAGGGCGTCGGCTGGGAGTTGTTCGCGATCTCCGCAGTGGTGCTCGGCGGCACATTGCTCACGGGCGGAGAAGGCTCGATTGCGATGACGATTGCCGGCGTGTTGCTGCTCGGCCTCGTCTTCAATCTGCTGAACTTCGAGAACGGCCTCGGGTTCATCAGCTTGTCGGCGTACTGGCAATCGGTGATTCGGGGCGTGTTTCTGCTGCTCGTCATCGTTTTGCAAGCGAGAGTGTTGAAGCAGCGGGGCAACAAGCGGATTGAGGCAGCCGCGCAGAGTTAGGCGCGATGGACGGGCCAGAGAGCGGCGCCAAGCTGCCGCCAGGCCGCTCCACACTGCTTTTTTCTGGCGCGTTTGCCTGCTTTATCGGCAGGGTCTATGCTGCGCCGCATGGCAGGTTTCGGTATTATCCCGAAAATGTTGGCCGCGCGGCGCACCTACCCGGCGCAAGCCGACAGCCAATGGCGACCGCCCTGCGCGGCGTTCGCTCATCGCCGTACCCGTGGTGAAGCGCGGCTGCCATCACGCCAGGTTTTCCCGCCGCCGATTGGACTTAGATCTCACCCAGATCAGGCGCGGGCGCTTTCAAACCAGTAATCCGCTCGATGACCGCAGGCCGATAACCGTCGCCTGGACTGCTGTATCGGTGCCAGCGGCAATGCTTTTGGCCGCGCTTCTGGCGGCGCTTGTCTCTGTATTTGTCGCGCCCTATCGCCCGCGCCACGGCCCATCGGCTGCGGGCGCGGTAAAATAATGGATTGCGCGCACTTCCCGTTCGCGGGTGAGCGCAGCATCGCCCTTGCCGTGCCGGCCGGCTTGAACGACTGGCCGCCTTTGTTTTCGCACTATCCAAGAAGCCATGAGCAACCTCAATTCACAAACCGTCCTGAGCGTCCATCACTGGACCGATACGCTTTTCAGCTTCACCTGCACGCGCGATCCGTCGTTCCGTTTCGAAAACGGCCAGTTCACGATGGTGGGCCTCGAAGTCGATGGCAAGCCGCTGATCCGCGCTTACAGCCTCGCAAGTGCGAACTACGAAGAACATCTCGAATTCCTGAGCATCAAGGTGCAGGACGGCCCGCTCACGTCGCGTTTGCAGCATTTGAAGGTGGGCGACCAGGTGCTGATCGGCAAAAAGCCGGTCGGTACGCTGATGGCCGACAACCTGCTGCCGGGCAAGACGCTGTGGCTGTTGTCCACGGGCACGGGCCTCGCGCCGTTCATGTCGATCATCAAAGATCCGGACATCTACGACCGTTACGAGCGCGTGGTTCTCACGCACACCTGCCGTTTCGTCGACGAGCTGGCGTACAAGGAATACATCACCGACCACCTGCCGGCGCACGAGCACCTCGGCGAACTGGTGCAGGAAAAGCTGCTGTATTACCCCACCGTCACGCGTGAGCCGTTCCAGAACCGTGGCCGCATTACCGAACTGATCGAAACCGAAAAGCTGTTCGCCGACCTCGGCGTGCCCGGCTTCTCGCTCGAAGACGACCGTGTGATGCTCTGCGGCAGCCCGCACATGCTGCGCGACACGCGCAAACTGCTTGACGACCTGGGCTTCCAGGAAGGCAGCAACAACGCGCCGGGCCACTACGTGGTTGAAAAAGCGTTTGTCGGTTAAGACGACTGTCGCGGCCGCGCCGCAAGTCGCGTAAAAGGAGCCTTCTGGCTCCTTTTTTTTCGTGGTTACAATTAGGCGTCACACATTTGACGTTTAATGTCGGAATTCTTCCTACAAAAGCGCTCGTGACCGGGGTCAGTCATTGCTGTCAATATTGGCGCTAACCCTTGGTGCGCCTGTATTTTTCGTCTTTTTAAGATATGATCGCGGCGCACCGGCGGTGGACTTTGTTGCGGCTCATGGTGCGCCCCGCTTGTTACTGAATGTAAATTTCGTTACGTTTGCGGTAGTGAATTTGCCTCGCGCTTTTTTCGATACGGGCCGTCCGGGGTGTACCGAGACCTTATGCATTCTTTCGTTTTTGCGGCGCCGATGCGCCACTCTGTCGTTGTCCGCGCCGCTTGCTGAGAGAAAGTCATGGATACGTCGACTGTCGTCCGATTAACCGCCCATTCGCCAACGCCGTTGCTGCGCGGCGGTTTCGACGCGAGCGGTGAAACCGCTGCGTCGGCTGAGCGCGAATTGGCGCGGCTGCGCGCTCGGGTGCGTGAGCTTTCCACGGAACTCCTCAGGGCGCAGGAAGCGGCTTGCCGCCACGTTGCGCGCGAACTGCACGACGGCGTGGGCGCCGAGTTGACCGCAACGCGCTTTGCGCTCGCCGGCGTGCAAACATGGTTGCCCGCCGACGCTCCCGCACAATGCTCGGCCGCGCTCGCCGTCGCGAACCGCTCGCTCGACGCCGTCTGCACTGCAACGCGGCAGGCTGTGGCGGAACTGCACGCACCGGCGCTGGAAGCGGGCATCGTCGGCGCGCTTTCGCAATGGACCGGTGATTTCGCCGCACGCACGCAGTTGCGCACGAGTTTCGTCTGCGCGGCCGACGTCCGTCTCACGCGGCTACCCGGCGACGCGGCGCTAGCCGTGTTTCGCGTCGCGCAGGAAGCGCTCAACAACATCGCCAAACATGCACGCGCCCAATCCGCCGACGTACGCATCGAGACAAGCCGCCGCCATCTCACGCTGATAGTCAGCGACGACGGCATCGGCGTTTCGCGCAACGCCCAGCGGCGCAGTGGCCATTTCGGCCTGAGCGGAATGAAGGCGCGTTGCGCCGCATTCGACGGCACGCTGCGCGTGACTGCACGGCGCGACAAGAACGACGGTTCGCGCAGTAACAGCGGCGAAGGCTCGCGCGGCACGCTCGTGCGTGCGCGCTTCGCGTGGGACGCGATGCTCGCGGACGGGTACGCCGCCGGACTGCGCGCGGTGCAATCGTGAGCGAGCCGTCATGAGTCTGCGCATCCTGCTCGCCGACGATCACGCCGTGGTCCGCCAGGGCGTGCGTCAATTACTGCTCGACCGCGGCGTGGCGCGCGAGGTCACCGAGGCGCAAACCGGCGCCGAAGCGCTCGACGCCGTCGCCAGCCAGAACTACGACGTGGTGTTGCTCGACATTTCGCTGCCGGACATGAACGGCGTGGAAGTACTCAAGCGCCTGAAGCGCAAGGCGCCGCGCGTGGCGGTGCTGATGTTCTCGATGTACCGCGAGGATCAGTATGCGGTGCGCGCGCTGAAGGCCGGCGCTGCAGGCTATCTGTCGAAGACCGTCGACGCCGCGCAGATGATCGGCGCGATCCAGCAGGTCGCCGCGGGCCGCAAGTATGTGAGCCCGGCGATGGCGGAGGCGCTGGCCGATTACGTCTCTTTCGACGGCGAACAGTTGCCGCACGAAAAGCTCTCCGACCGCGAATACCAGACGCTGTGCATGCTCGCTTCGGGCAAACGGCTGACCGACATCGCCGAAGCACTGTCGCTGTCGGTGAAAACGGTGAGCGTGTACCGCACCCGTCTGCTCGAGAAGATGAAGCTGCGCAACAACGCGGAACTCACTTTCTACGTGATGAGCAACCGCCTCGTCGACCTGAATCCGGCGATGGCAGGCTGAACCGCGGCTTGTTATCGTTCTTGCCGGTTCTTTCTCGCTTTCGTCGCCCCCTTCCGACGTTGAGCAATTAACCGGCGATCACGCCAGTCCAATAGCGCGTCCCAAAAAGGTGCATAGCGCGCGCATCCGCTAAAATTGCGGGTTTCCCCGACATTCGGCGCGCGACGCGCGTGCACTACTGGAGACCCCCGCCAATGTCCCTCTTCCGCAAAAAGAGCGTCGAGCACATGATCGCAACGAGCGCTCAGAATGCCGGCCTCAAAAAAGCGCTCGGCGCGCTCGATCTCACGTTTCTCGGCGTCGGCGCCATCATCGGCACCGGCATTTTTGTGCTCACGGGCACGGGCGCCGTGCAGGCAGGCCCTGCGCTGATGGTCTCGTTTCTGATCGCCGCCGTGGCCTGCGGCTTTGCCGCGCTGGCATATGCCGAGTTCGCGTCGACCATTCCGGTCGCGGGCTCTATCTACACCTATTCGTACGCGACGCTCGGCGAACTGGCCGCGTGGATCATCGGCTGGGATTTGATGCTTGAATATGGGCTCGCCACCTCGGCTGTGTCCGTTGGCTGGTCGGGGTACTTGCAATCGCTGCTGTCGGGCTTTGGCGTCTCGCTGCCCGTCGCACTGACGGCGGCGCCCGGCGCGCTCCCTGGTCACGAAACGCTCTTCAATCTGCCCGCGTTCCTCGTGATGATGGCGATTACCGCCCTGTTGTCGGTGGGCGTGCGCGAATCCGCGCGGATCAACAACATCATGGTCGCGATCAAGGTGGTCGTGGTGCTGCTGGTGATCGCCGTGGGCGTATTTCACGTGACGCCGGCCAACTGGCATCCGTTTATGCCAAACGGCTGGAACGGCGTGTTCGGCGCGGCGGCGGTGATGTTCTTCGCGTTCATCGGCTTCGACTCGGTGTCATCCGCCGCCGAAGAGGTCAAAAACCCGAAGCGCGATCTGCCCATCGGCATCATTGCGTCGCTCGGCGTGTGCGCGGTGTTGTACGTGGCGGTCGCGGCAGTCGTGACCGGCATCGTGCCGTCGGCGCAGTTCGCGAACATTTCGCATCCGGTGTCGTACGCTTTGCAGGTGGCGGGGCAAAAGTGGGTGGCGGGCTTTATCGACCTTGGCGCGGTACTCGGCATGCTCACCGTGATTCTGGTTATGGCTTACGGCCAGACCCGCGTGATCTTCGCGATGTCGCGCGACGGCTTGCTGCCCGCGCGGCTCTCGCGCGTGCATCCGCGCTTCGCGACGCCGTTTTTCACCACATGGCTCGTCGGCATTTTCTTCGGGCTGATCGGGGCGCTGGTGCCGCTGAATGTGCTGGCCGAATTGATCAACATCGGCACGCTCGCCGCATTCTCGATGGTGTCGATTGCGGTTCTCGTCTTGCGTAAGACGCATCCTGAATTGCCACGGGCGTTTCGCTGCCCGGGTGTGCCGGTGGTGCCGGTGCTCGCCGTCGCGTCGTGTGTGTTTTTGATGGCGAATCTGCAAGCCGTGACGTGGGTCGCCTTTGTAGTGTGGCTTCTGATCGGAATGGTGATTTATTTCGGCTACTCGCGGCGTCGGTCGCATCTGGCCAGATAACGGGTGGTTGCTGAGGGCGGGCAAAAAACCCCTCATAGCGCGCCCGCCCGATTTGTGCTTTACTTTTCGGCAGACTCATAAAAACCGCAGCACCCTAATCGGGCCCATGAAGGCAGGCTGAAGGCGAAAACAAAACGGTCCGGTTTCACCCCATAAGGAGACGACTTCATGGCGATCAGCATCAGTCTGACGGTGAACGGCGCGCCCATCAGCGCTTCAGTCGAGCCCGGCACCCTGCTTGTGCAGTTCCTTCGCGATCAGCTCCGACTCACCGGCACGCACGTCGGCTGCGATACGGCCCAATGCGGCGCATGCACCGTCCACCTCGACGGCCGCGCAATCAAATCCTGCAATATCCTCGCGGCCCAGGCGGACGGAGCGCAGATCACCACCATTGAAAGCCTCGCCAAAGACGGCGCGCTGCATCCAATGCAAGCGGCCTTTAAACACTGTCACGGCCTGCAGTGCGGCTTCTGTACACCCGGCATGGTGATGAGCGCGATCTCGCTCGTGCAGCGTCAGCCAGACCTCACCGGCGAAGACGTCCGCACGCAACTCGACGGCAATCTCTGCCGCTGCACTGGCTACCACAACATCGTCAAGGCAGTGCTCGAGGGCGCCGAAGGGATGAAGTCCTCCGGCACAGCCAACGCCACCGCAAATGCCGATGCGAATGCATCGGCAAACGCCAACGCAGCGGCCACCGCCTGAGGAGCCGACGATGAACGCACCCGAAACTCACAGCCTGATCGGCGCTTCCGTCGAACGTAAGGAAGACTACCGGTTTCTGACCGGCAACGGCCAGTACACCGACGACATCCTGCTACCGCAGCAAACCTACGCAGTGTTCCTGCGCTCGCCGCACGCGCACGCGAAGATCAACAGCATCGACACGACCGCGGCGAAACAGTCGCCGGGTGTGGTCGCGATCTTTACCGGCGCGGACATGGCTGCGGAAAACGTCGGCGGCCTGCCGTGCGGCTGGTTGATCCACAGCACCGACGGCAAGCCGATGAACGAGCCGCCGCATCCGATCATCGCGCATACGAAAGTGCGGCACGTCGGCGATCAGGTCGCACTCGTGATCGCCGATTCGATCAAGGCCGCGAAAGATGCCGCCGAACTGATCGAAGTCGACTACGACGTTCTGCCCGCTGTGGTCGATACCGCGCATGCAGCCGATGCAGGCCAGCCGGCCGTTCACGACGAAGTGCCGGACAACGTCTGCTACAACTGGGGCCACGGCGACAAAGCCGCGACCGACGCCGCCTTCGCCAAGGCCGCGCACGTCACGACGCTCGACATCGTGAACAACCGCCTCGTGCCGAACGCGATCGAGCCGCGCGCCGTGAATGCCAGCTATTCGTCGCAGGACGACAGCTACACGCTTTACGTCGCCAATCAGAATCCGCACGTCGAGCGTCTACTCATGGCCGCTTTCGTGTTGTCGTTGCCCGAGTCGAAATTGCGCGTGATCGCGCCGGACGTCGGCGGCGGCTTCGGTTCGAAAATTTTCCTCTATGCGGAAGACGTCGCGCTGACATGGGCGTCGAAGAAAATTCGCCGCCCCGTGAAATGGACCGCCGAGCGCTCCGAAGCTTTCCTGTCGGATGCGCATGGCCGCGACCATGTGACAAAAGCCGAGTTGGCAATGGATGCCGACGGCAAGTTCCTCGCCATGCGCATTCACACCATCGCGAACATGGGCGCGTATCTGTCCACGTTCGCTTCGAGCGTGCCGACCATCCTCTACGCGACGCTGCTCGCAGGCCAGTACGCGACGCCCGCGATCTACGCGGAAGTGAAAGCCGTTTTCACCAACACCGTTCCCGTCGATGCGTATCGCGGCGCGGGCCGTCCGGAAGCGACCTATGTGGTAGAGCGTCTGGTCGAGACTGCCGCGCGCGAGATGAAGCTCGACCCGGCGGAAATTCGCCGCCGCAATTTCATCCGCGAATTTCCTTATGCGACGCCGGTCGGCCTCACCTACGACACCGGCGACTACGAGACGATCCTCGCGCGCTCGCTCGAACTCGCCGATGTGAAAGGCTTCGAAGCGCGCCGGCAGGAATCCGAACGGAACGGCAAGCGGCGTGGCCTGGGTTACTCGTGCTACATCGAAGCATGCGGACTCGCACCGTCGAATATTGCCGGCGCGTTGGGCGCTCGCGCGGGCCTCTTCGAAGTCGGGCAGATTCGCGTGCATCCGACCGGTTCGGTCACCGTATTCACCGGCTCGCATAGTCACGGCCAAGGTCACGAAACGACCTTCGCGCAAGTGGTCGCGGACCGGCTCGGTCTTCCGCTCGAAAGCGTCGAGATCGTGCACGGCGACACCGGCCGCATTCCGTTCGGCATGGGCACGTATGGCTCACGCTCGATCGCGGTGGGCGGCTCGGCGATCATGAAGGCGCTCGACAAGATCGAAACCAAGGCGAAGAAAATCGCCGCGCATCTGCTCGAAGCCGCGACGGAAGACATAGAGTTCAAAGACGGCGTGTTCCGGGTCGCGGGCACGGATCGCACCAAGGCCTTCGCCGAAATTTCGCTCGCTGCTTACGTGCCGCACAACTATCCGCTCGACGTGCTCGAACCCGGCTTGGAAGAAAGCGCGTTCTACGATCCGAGCAATTTCACGTATCCATCCGGCGCGTACATCTGCGAAGTGGAAGTCGATCCGGATACCGGCGTGTGCCGGATCCAGCGGTTCACCGCGGTGGACGATTTCGGCAACGTGATCAATCCGATGATCGTGGAAGGCCAGGTTCATGGCGGACTCGGTCAAGGCATCGGGCAAGCCATGCTCGAACGCTGCGTGTACGACAACGAGAGCGGTCAACTGCTGTCGGGCTCGTATATGGACTATGCAATGCCGCATGCGTCGGACCTTCCCGACTTCACCGTGGAAACCGCGAAGGGCACGCCGTGCACACACAATCCGCTCGGCGTCAAAGGCTGTGGCGAAGCGGGCGCGATCGGTTCGCCGCCGGCGGTGATCAACGCGATCATCGACGCGCTCGCGCCCTTGGGCGTGACCGATCTGCAAATGCCGGCAACGCCACATCGCGTATGGTCGGCGATTCACGCCGTCAAGCAGGCAGCCCATTGAGACCCTGAGCGGAGCATTCGACATGTATTCATTCGAGTATCAACGCGCGACGGATCCGCAAGCGGCCGCCGCAGCCATTTCTGCCGACAGCGACGCCAAGTTCCTCGCCGGCGGTCAGAGCCTGTTGCCCACCATGCGGCTGCGTCTCGCGCAGCCATCGCGACTGATCGACGTGACGCGCATTCCCGCGCTCAAGTCGATCGACGTCGACGCAAATCTGGTCACGATCGGCGCGGCCGTCTGCCATGCGGACGTCGCCGATCACGCCGAATTGCGGCGTGTGTCGCCGGCGCTCGCGGATCTCGCCGCGCATATCGGGGACCGCCAGGTGCGCGCGCTCGGCACGCTGGGCGGCTCGCTTGCCAACAACGATCCCGCCGCGTGCTATCCGGCTGCTGCAATGGGATTGGACGCAACCATCGTCACGCAGCGTCGGCGCATTGCATCGAACGACTTTTTCGTCGGCATGTACGAGACGGCACTGGAACCGGACGAGTTGATCGTCTCCGTCGAATTTCCGGTTCCCGAGCGCGCCGCCTACGAGAAATTCCGCAATCCGGCGTCGCATTTCGCGCTCGTCGGCGTGTTCGTCGCGAAGTTCGCAAGCGGCGTGCGTGTTGCGGTGACGGGCGCGGCGGCGTCGGTCTTTCGTGTGCCCGAACTGGAAAGCGCGTTGTCGGCGAACTTCACGCCGGAGTCGGCGCGAGCGGTCAGTGTGCCGTCGGCGAATCTGAACGACGACATGCACGCGAGCGCCGAGTATCGCGCGCATCTGATCCCCGTTCTGGCGGCGCGAGCGGTAGCGAAGGCAAACGCTTAGTCTTGCTTGCTATTGGCTGCTGACGTGTCGAGCGTGTAGCTCGCGCACGTCAGTCGCTCGCACACGTCAGTCGCTCGCATTCGCCAGCGCATGCTATATCGCGCAACGAACGCGCTTCACGTTTCATTGACGCTGCATTTGACGAGCAGACAGCGCGCAGATTCAGGAACGCCATGCACCCCGTTTCAATCGACGACACCCTCGCGCAACTCGCCGCTCAGAACTACTTCGCGAGCCGCGAGCTTGCGACTGCGTTGTATCTCGCGCTGCGTATGGACCGGCCGTTGTTCGTCGAAGGCGAGCCGGGCGTCGGCAAGACGGAACTTGCGAAGGCCGCCGCCGGCATGCTCGATACGTCGATGCTGCGGCTGCAATGTTATGAAGGGCTCGACACGGCCAGCGCGCTATACGAATGGGACTATCCGCGGCAGATCATGGCGTTGCGTCTTGCGGAAGCCGCCGGTCGACGGCCCGATAACGACACCCTGTATCGCGGCGAATTCCTGCTCAAGCGTCCGTTGTTGCAAGCGCTGATGCCCGACGAAAATCATCCGGGCGCGCGGCGCGTGCTGCTGATCGACGAAATCGACCGCGCAGATGAACCGTTCGAAGCGTTCCTGCTCGAACTGCTCTCCGACTTCCAGGTGTCGATTCCCGAGTACGGCACCGTGCGCGCAACGCAACCGCCGCTCGTCGTGATGACGTCGAACCGCACGCGCGAAGTGCACGACGCGTTGAAGCGCCGTTGTCTCTATCAGTGGATCGGCTATCCGGAGCGCGATCGCGAGCTTGAAATTGTCGCGGCGCGTGCGCCGAAGACATCGGCGGAGTTGCAGCGGCGCGCGGTCGATTTCGTGCACCGTCTGCGCGGCATGGACCTGTTCAAGGCGCCGGGTATCGCCGAAACAATCGACTGGTGCCGCGCGCTCGAAGCACTGTCGGTCACGGAACTCGATCCACAATCGGTGCAGAACACGCTCGGCGTACTGCTCAAGTATCAGGACGATCTGGCGCGTGTCGACGCGGATCAGATCGCGCAATGCCTCGCCGCGCCGGGGTAGCGGGCATGACGACGCGACCCTCCGCAGACGAACCAGCGCCGCTTCCTGCCGGGACGCCAACGCTCGCTCGCAACGTGGTGCATTTCGTGCGCGTGCTGCGCGGCGCGGGCCTGCCGATGTCGCCCGCACACGCCGTCGATGCGCTCGCCGCGCTGCACTGGATCGACTTGAGTCGCCGTGACGACGTGCGCGCAGCGCTAGCCGCATCGCTCGTCTCCGCGCCCGACGAGCGCGAGCTTTTCAACGCCGCGTTCGATCTGTTCTGGCGAGATCCGGATTGGGAAGGGAAGCTGCGTGCACTGCTTCTGCCGAAAGTCCGCGACGGCCTTCCGCCGCCAAGACGCAACAACCGTCTCGCCGACGCGCTGGCGGTCCGCGCGCCGCCCTCGCCGCAGACGCACAGCCCGCAGGAAACCGAGCGGCAGGAATTGCGCGCGCACGTCACCTTCAGCGCGGAAGAGCGGCTGCGTCATCGCGATTTCGACACCCTCTCCGCCGATGAATGGCGCACACTGCGCCATCTGATCCGCGCTCAGCGTCTGCCGCTTGCGAAGGAGCCGACACGCCGCCTCAAGGCCGCGTCGCATGGCACGCATGCGGACCTGCGCGCGAGCGCGCGGCAGGCGGTGCGCGCGGGCGGCGACTGGACCGTCTGGAAATATCGCGCGGTGGTCGAGCGCAAGCCGCCGCTGGTTCTGATGCTCGACATATCCGGTTCGATGAGCAGTTATTCGCGCGCGGTGCTGTATTTCTGCCACGCGCTCGTGCAGTCGCGTGAACGCCTGCAGGTTTTTCTGTTCGGCACACGCCTTACCAACGCGACCCGCGCATTGCGCGAGCGCGATCCGGATGTGGCGATTGCCGCGCTCACCGAACAGGTCGTCGACTGGTCGGGCGGCACGAGAATCGGCGCGGCGCTCGCTGAATTCAACCGGCGCTGGGCGCGGCGCGTGCTGACCGGTCGCGCAACGGTGCTGCTCGTGACCGACGGCCTCGATCACGAAGCGATCGACGTCCTCCAGCTGGAAATGGCCCGTCTGCGCCGCTTCGCGCACCGTATCGTATGGCTTAATCCGCTGCTGCGTTTCAGCGGCTTTTCTCCGAAGGCGCGCGGCGTGCAGGCGATTCTGCCCTACGTCGACGCGCATCGTCCGGTTCATAATCTAGACAGCCTGGCCGCATTCGGCCGCGACCTCGCGCAACTCACGCGCGCGCCGCGTCGGGAAGTTGCTGCCACGTCAACCGCAGGAGCAAGTCCATGGAACTGACCGAAACTCATACGCTGCCGGTTTCGCAGCAGCGTACGTGGGATGCGCTGAACGACACCGAGGTTTTGCGCGCCTGCATTCCGGGCTGCGAAAGCATCGACCCGGACGGCGAGAATGCGTACCTGGTGGCGTTGAGCGCCGCGGTCGGCCCGGTCAAGGCGCGCTTCAAAGGCCGCATGCAACTGACCGATATCGACGCGCCCAACGCGTACAACATCGTGTTCGAAGGCCAGGGCGGCGCGGCTGGCTTCGCGAAAGGCAACGCGCGAGTCACGCTCGAATCCGACGGCGAAGCAGCGACGAAGCTCAGCTATACCGCGAACGCGCAGGTCGGCGGGAAGCTCGCGCAGATCGGCTCGCGGCTCGTCGATGGCGCGGCGCGCAAGATCGCCGGCGAGTTTTTCAAGCGCTTCGGCGCGCGATTCGATGGCGAAGGCGCCGGTGCCGTCAGCGATGAAAACCCTGAAGATGCCGGCGGCGCTGCAGCCGCCGACGCGGAGGGGCACAATACGGCATCGACCGAGGCCGCGGACGGCGAGTCCGGCGGCGATGCAACGAAGAGGAAGAAATCATGGACAGCGTGGATCTCGAAGTCCTGAAATCCAGTGCACGTTGGCTGGAAGAGGGACATCGCGCGCTACTGGTGACGGTGGTGAAAACGTGGGGCTCGTCGCCACGCCCCGAGGGCGCGATGCTCGCGGTGCGCGACGACGGACTCGTAGTCGGCTCGGTGTCGGGCGGCTGCATCGAAGACGACCTGATCGATCGCGTGCGGCAGCGTGGCATCGAGCAGGCGCATCCCGAGGCCGTGAAATACGGCATCTCGGCAGAAGAGGCGCATCGCTTCGGACTGCCTTGTGGCGGCACGATCCAATTGGTGCTCGAACCGTTGACGCCGCAAAGCGGTATCGCCGAACTCTGCAATGCCGTGGAAGAAGGCCGCCTCGTAGCGCGCGAACTGAACATGAATTCGGGTGAGGCGCGGCTCGGCAAAGCGCTCGCAACAGACGGCGTGCTTTTCGACGGCGAGCGTCTATTGACGATTCACGGTCCGCGTTACCGCATGCTCGTAATCGGCGCGGGACAGTTGTCGCGCTATCTGTGCAATATTGCCGTGGGTCTCGACTATCAGGTGACGGTCTGCGACCCGCGCGAGGAATACACCGAAGAGTGGAACATCCCCGGCACGAAGATCGTACGGACCATGCCGGACGACACCGTGCTCGACATGAAGCTCGATGAGCGCTGCGCGGTCATTGCGCTCACACACGACCCGAAGCTCGACGATCTCGCACTGATGGAAGCGCTCAAGACGCCGGCGTTCTACGTCGGCGCGCTGGGTTCGAGGCGCAATAATCAGGCGCGTCGCGAGCGGCTCAAAGAGTTCGACCTGAGCGACACGGAACTGGCGCGATTGCATGGGCCCGTCGGCATTTACATCGGCAGCCGCACGCCGCCTGAAATCGCAGTGTCGATTCTCGCCGAAGTGACGGCGGCGAAAAACGGCGTTTCGTTGCCGACGCTGCTGCAGGTCGAGGGTGCGAAGGCAGCGCGCGAGATTGCGGCGTCCGGCGGGGAAGCCTGTAGCGCGTAGTCGTCTGAACACCCCGGGCGTTCAGCCACATGGCTGGCGCAACGCCCGGCGGCTTACATCATTCCGCAAACCACGGCGGCAATCACCGATCCGCCGATCAGCACCACGCCCACCACACGGCGCTTGTTCAGTTCGGTCCACAACAGCACGCCGGTCAGCGAAAGCAGGATCAGCGAGCCGGCGATCGTATCGACCAGCAGCATCCATCCGATGCTCAAGCCCACGCCCTTGTGCAGATTGGTCATCGTCGCGAGGAAGGAATTCTGCGTGCGTTTGACCGCGACGAAGCCGTTGCCGACCCAGTACTCGGCTTGAACGTTCTGCGTGGGCGCGGCGAACGCAATCTGCCAGAACTCGGGCTGAATCGTGCTGCGATCGCCCCAAGCCACGGGATGCGCCGGCTCGCGCTTCATCCTGCCAGGCTTACCGTCGATCTTCAGTTCGCCCTTGAGCCACTTCGCCATGTCCATCGGCGAATGAAACGGCTTTTCGGGCACGGCCATTTGCAACTCTTCGACCTGCGGTTGCCCGGTCGACACCTTCATCGGCCCCGCGCGATGGTTCAGCAGGAAGCCGGTTGCGCCGAACAGGAGTCCGAGCACCGCGCCCCACAAGCCAACCCAGCCATGCACTTTGCGCAGCCACTTAATGAAGTTCGCGCGCCGCGAACGCTGACGCCGTGCCGCCTGCTCTGCGTCGTCCATCAGATGATGGCCGGGCCGCTGTTCATGGGCGACATATCGCGAAGCGCCATTGGCAGCAGGTTTCATATCGATCGAATCAGGCGCGTTCACATCATGCTCCAGGCACGGCAGGTTAAGCCGCCGACCGCGCGCAGACAGGAGCGCGCTCAGAGACGGGCGGCGACGGAATTTCTGAAGGAGAGAGCGGACAGCTCCGGCTTGCGGTCCAGAGCCGTCCTGTTGAGAGGCTGGCTGGCAGTCACAGAGGAGGAGAAATGTGACAGGAAGCTGGCGATGCCCTTCAATTGAGAATGGCTATCATTACACAACTGGCGCTTTTGCTCAATCGCGGCAAAAAGCTCACACCGGCCACAAAGGCCCTTCCTGCATCGCGCCGAGTTGCTCGCGCATTTCGAGGATGCGATCTTCCCAATAACGTTGCGTGTTGAACCACGGAAACGCTGCCGGAAACGCCGGATCGTCCCAACGGCGTGCGAGCCACGCCTGGTAATGAATCAGCCGTAACGTGCGCAGCGCTTCGACCAGATGCAGTTCGCGCGGCTCGAAGTCGCAGAAGTCTTCGTAACCGGAGAGGAGATCCGTCAGCGCGCGCGATGCCTCCGCGCGCTCGCCGGGCAGCAGCAGCCACAGGTCCTGCACGGCCGGACCCATGCGGCTGTCGTCGAAGTCGACGAAATGCGGGCCCGCGTCGGTCCACAACACGTTGCTCGGATGACAGTCGCCGTGCATGCGGAGCATGCGGATCTCGCCGGCCCGCTCGAATGCACGCTCCACGCCTTCCAGCGCCAGATTGACGACAGTTTCCCAGGCAGCGCGCACGTCGTCGGGTATGAAGCGGTGCGCGAGCAGGAAATCGCGCGGTTCATAGCCGAACGTCTGACTGTCGAGCGTGGGACGCTCAGTGTAGTCGTGCGTCTGCCCAACCGCGTGAATGCGGCCGATGAAACGCCCAAGCCATTCAAGCGTATCTCGCCGGTCGAGATCGGGCGCGCGTCCGCCGCGGCGCTCGAAGATCGAGAAACGGAAACCATCGAAGGTATGCAGCGTGCGGCCCTCGTACGCACGCGCCGGCACAGCGGGAATCTCCCGCGCGGCCAGTTCGGCAACGAACGCGTGTTCTTCGAGAATGGCGGCGTCGCTCCAGCGCTCAGGACGATAGAACTTCGCAACGACGGGCGGGCCGTCTTCGACGCCCACCTGATACACGCGGTTCTCGTAGCTGTTGAGCGGCAACATACGGCCGTCGGTACGTACGCCGACTGTGGCGAGCACGCTGTCGAGCGCGTCGAGCACGATTTCCGGCTGGAGCCGGGCGAAAGGCACGGCGCGGTCTGCGCCGTCCTGTGTATCGAGAATGTCGTTCATGCCCGCATTGTGCGCCGCGCCGCCGTCAAAGACGAGTGCGAGTGAACATGGGGCACGCGTCTGCCGTCACGCGACAGACACGCCAAACGGTAATCGCTTCAATGCATCTGCGCGCTTGACGGACGCACGAGTTCGCCGGTGTCGATAAGGTCTTCGAGGAAAAAGGGTTCAGTGTTCAGCTGCGGCGAAGCGCCGGGCTCGCCGGCATACCACGCCACCATGGCCATGTCGCCGAGAATGCGCATGACGATTCCGCGCGCGCCCTGCGGCACGGCGATATGCACTGATCGGACAATGGAACCGATTTGCATGATGTTTCCCCGTTCTCCCATAGCCGGCTTTATAAGTTCGCGCCGGTCAAGGTGATGATAAAAGCGCCGCTTCGCCGGTAACGTTGCGTACGCACCCAAACAGCTGCGCGTGAATACGCGTGAGAGCTTCGAGTCATTGTTCCCGTTTTGCGGGGCCTTGGAAAGCGGGAACTGAGGGCGCTTCACCCGTCGTTTCGCTTGATTCGTCGAGACGCGCGGCATCGCGACGAGACCATCATAAACCCTCGTGGGCAGAGATATCAAAAACGTGCGGCGTCTGCGCGACGCGTGCGTTGCGGCGCACGCAGGCGCCATTTTCAGCGTATCCTTAACTGTTTTGCACGAGCGTCGTCTCGCGCGTGACGGTCGCCATCGCGCCGCGCCTGATACATCGCTGCCGGTTGTTCATCTGCTTCGTTCCGCCTTCTGCTCTTTGCTCTCTGCCGTGCCCAACACCTCCGACACGCCCTATCTCGAACGCGGCACCCGCGCTTACTGGCGCGCCAGCATCGCATTGCTGTTCGCGGGCTACGCCACGTTCTCGTTGCTCTATTGCGTGCAGCCGCTGCTGCCGTCGTTTTCAGCGGCATTCAACGTGACACCCGCGCAAAGCAGTCTCACGGTCTCGTTGAGTACGGCAGCGCTAGCAGTCGCCATCTTTATGGCCGGCTTCGTCTCCGAAGGCTGGAGCCGTCACAAGCTGATGACGATGTCGCTCACCGTCTCCGCGCTCCTGACCATCGGAGTGTCCATCGCCCCGCAATGGCACCAGTTGCTCGTGCTGCGCGCGCTCGAAGGTCTCGCGCTCGGCGGTGTGCCGGCCGTCGCGATGGCTTATCTCGCGGAAGAAGTGCACCCCGACGGCCTCGGTCTTGCAATGGGTCTCTACGTCGGCGGCACCGCAATAGGCGGCATGGCGGGGCGCGTGATTACGGGCATCGTCGCCGATCTGTTTTCATGGCGCGTTGCAATCGGCACGATTGGCGTGCTCGGCATTCTGTCGATGCTCGCGTTTCGTTCGCTGCTACCGCCGTCGCGCCATTTCGTGCCGCGGCGCGGGCTGGGCTTCACGCATCATCGCAGCGCACTCGTCAGGCAATTCAGGCGGCCGGGTCTGCCCTTGTTGTTCCTGCTTGGCTTCATGCTGATGGGCAGCTTCGTCACGCTGTACAACTACATCGGCTACCGGTTGCTCGCGCCGCCGTACCGGTTGAGTCAAACCGAGATCGGCGCGATCTTCGTGGTGTATCTGACGGGCGTGATCGCCTCACCGTGGTCGGGGCGCATGGCCGACACATTCGGCCGCGCTCGTGTGCTGACGGCAAGCCTGCTGTTGATGGCCCTGGGACTCGCACTCACCATGTTGAGTCCGCTTTCGGCGATTGTCGGCGGCATCGCGTGCGTGACATTCGGCTTCTTCGCCGGACACGCCGTCGCGAGCGGCTGGGTCGGGCGACTCGCCAAAGAGGCGAAAGGCCAGGCGGCCGCGCTGTATCTGCTCGCGTACTACATCGGCTCGAGCCTGGTCGGCTCGTACGGCGGGCACATGTGGGCCGGTTACGGGTGGAACGGCGTTGCTGGACTGGTCTTCGCACTGCTCGTGATCGGCGTGCTGGCGACGCTGAGGTTACGCCGGCTCGACCAGGCCTGAGCGTGACGGGCGAATGTGCGACTGTCTGCATCGCACAGTTCGCCCAGTGATTCACACTGCATTGGAAATCCATAAAAAGTAAGCAGCGCGTAAGCAAACGCTTCACACTTTCTGGCTGAGTTTGCTGCGTCGCGGCAACCGCGGGAAGCCTTGCGGCGACTGGCTTCTACGGATTGCGAATAAACCTTCTGGAAGTAACGGACGCGCCTACGCCGCCTCCGCCGTCACCTATACTCAAATCGAGCGTTGCAGCGTGCGACTCTGAACGAGACCCGCTCATTACGCCGCCAATACAAAAGGAGACGAGTATGACGACCTATTTCACGATCGGCGATTTCATTCTGGTCATTCCGATGGCGCTCGCCGGGGCATTGTTCGTAGGCGCGCTTCCTTGCAAGACGGAATTGCGGCACAACGCGCTGCGCGTGCTGGGCGCCCTGCTCGGCGTAATGTTCGCAGTCGTGCTGGTCGAAGGCTTGCCCGCGCTCGTATAGCAAAAAGCCGCCTGATCGGCGGCTTTCGATTTTCAGTTGCATGCGGCAGCGCCGCTGGAATCAGACCGCCTGATCCGTCGACGGCTTTTCCCACAAGTTGACGCCGCCCTCCGTCGCGTAGCGGTCGATCTCCGCGAGTTCCTCTTTCGAGAACGCGAGGTTCTTCAGCGCGCCGACGTTCTCGCGCACCTGTTCCGCGCGGCTCGCGCCGATCAGCACCGAAGTCACGCGCGGATCGCGCAACGCCCACGCAAGCGCCATTTGCGCGAGGCTTTGTCCGCGACGCTGAGCGATATCGTTCAGCTTGCGTACATGCTCGATGTTCTGCGCGCTCAAATGCTCCTCTTTCAGTGAACCGCCGCCCGGCTTGTTGACGCGCGCGTCTTGCGGCACGCCATTCAGATACTTGCCGGTGAGCAGGCCCTGTGCGAGCGGAGTGAACGCAATGGTGCCCGCGCCGACCTGTTCGAGGGTGTCGAGCAGATCCTGTTCGATCCAGCGATTGAGCATGTTGTACGCGGGCTGATGAATCAGCAACGGCACTTTGTATTCGGCGAGCAGCTTCGCCATTTCGAGCGTCTTGCTCGCCGAGTACGACGAAATGCCGATGTAGAGCGCCTTGCCCTGCTGCACGGCGCTCGCCAGTGCGCCAGCGGTTTCCTCGAGCGGCGTGTGCGCGTCGAAGCGATGCGAATAGAAAATGTCGACGTAGTCGAGACCCATGCGCTTCAGACTTTGGTCGAGACTCGCGAGCACATATTTGCGCGAACCGCCGCCTTGACCGTACGGACCGGGCCACATGTCCCAACCGGCCTTCGACGAAATCAGCAGCTCGTCGCGATACGGTTTGAAGTCGTCCTTGAAGTGGCGGCCGAAATTCGTTTCGGCGCTGCCATACGGCGGCCCGTAGTTGTTCGCGAGATCGAAGTGCGTGATGCCCACGTCAAACGCGGCACGCAGAATTTCGCGTTGAGTCGAGAGCGGCGTCGTATCGCCGAAGTTGTGCCACAAGCCGAGCGACAGTGCGGGAAGTTTGAGACCTGATTTGCCGCACACGCGGTATTGCATGTCCGAATAGCGTTCTGAAGCTGCTTCGTAAGCCATTGCTGGTGTCCTTGATGGTGATGTCGCCCGGGAATCTGCGGGCATGGGCAATCGCATGCTGCGGGAGGCGTGCTGCTGTGGGTTTGTTTTATGTGCGGTCAGACCGCTATGGTAGCCAATCGACGGGATGCGTGCAGACGCCCAATATGCAGGATGGACGACTGCTTGCACGTCCCCTACACTTTCGTCGTTCGAGCTTATGGAGCATTAAATGACGAAGGCGATTTCAATCGCGTTGATTGTCGGTGGCATTCTGTTGCTGTATTTCGGCGGGCAGGCGTTGAATTCGGTCAGCAGCGACGTGTCCCGCGTCTTTACAGGCTCACCGTCGAACAAGGCGATCATGCTGATCGTAGGCGGCGTGGTGGCGACGCTCGCGGGAATAACGGGCATCGCCCTGTCCGGCCGCAAGCGCTAGGCGCGAAGCGGCGCAGGCCTGGGTGCCGACAAGAAGGCAACAAAACGGCGCTGAAAAGCGCCGAAAAGTCAGAACGCGATTTCAGGCTTCGCCGCTGACCGGGTTCCCGGCAACGGAACATTGCTCGCGCCGTGGTACGTGTACACGAGCGAGAACTTCACCTGATCGCTGATGTTCTTGCCCGCCGAATGCAGCGTATTGCAGTGAAAGAACACCACGTCCCCGGCTTTCAGTTCCGGCGATACGGCGGTGCGAATCCACGCCTGGTTTTCCTCGAGATCGGAGCGGAAGAACTTCGCGTCGTCGAAGCGTTCACCCGTGAATGCAGCGGTGTGCGATCTAGGCACGAACCATAGCGCGCCGTTGTCGACGTTCTCATTGCCCAGCGCGAGCCATACCGAAACCAGGTCGTCGCGCTCGAACGACCAGTAGCGCACATCGCGATGCCAGCCGGTCAAACTGCCGTACGCCGGATGCTTCGTCATCATGCAATTGTGATGCGCGCGCGACAGGCGCGGCTCCTCACCGAAATACAGTTCCATCCAGCCGCGAATTTCCGGCGCAGTCGCCCATTCGGCGAAACTGCGATCGCGGGCATACGCGTCGAGCAATCGCCGCACGGTCTTGCCGCCGGGCGCATGCCGGGAAGACGGCGCTCCAGGGTACTGCAAATCCGCTTCGAACTCGACCGGCGCCGCGGCTTCGTTCAACTGACATTGCGCGACCCGCTTCATCTCCTCGCATCGCTCGACCGGCACGAGGCCCGGCACGACGACGAAGCCCTGCTCCCGCAATGCTTGAATCTGCTCTTTCTTCGAATGAAATGACATGGTGTTCCGTGACCGTCGACAAACCGATGTTCGATTGTAAAACGGGCGCGATCATATCGCCCGGTGTTTGACGTCGCACGCTGCGATGAACTTGATGCAACCCGGCCATTTGCGCACTGTTTGCATGCGGCTCGCGATGGCGCCGCACATTTCCCGGGCAGCCGCGCACGCTAATCGTCCGCGAAGGGTGGGAGCAATGTCCGTCTCAAAGCTTCATGCACCCTCGTGAAAACCCGTATCCGCAGGGTAAAAACCGACTTTCAGACGTCACGAATCACGTGTAGCCTGCTCGCATGTTGATCGCTATTCCCGCCTGTTTGCGCGCTGCACCGGCCATCAAGGCCCGCCCGGCTGTCCGTCGCGCAGTTTTCCATCGAATCCCGGGCTGCCGCGCAGTCGATCGCGATGCCGCCATTGGCATGCTTGGTGCTGCTATTGGCGCACATCTGACCGCGCGACACGTTGCCTACCTGTGAAGCCATGCATACTCTTCTGAGCACCCGTTTTACCCGAGCCGCACTCAAAGCGGCCCGCCCCGCGCGCCGCCACGTAGTGCGCGCTCTGCGTCACCACGCCACGCGCACGCGCGCTTTAGGCGAACAATGGCGCGATGCCCGAGCGGTCGACGGCATTCGCACCTGGTTCAATACCTTCTTCTCGGCGCTGCGCACACGCGGCGGTTCGCGCCGCTTCTCACTGCGCACTCTCCTGCGCAAACCGACACCGCTGCGTCTGAGCGCTACTCAGCGCGCGCCCGTCGCCGTGCCCGCGCAAAACGCGAGCCGCCGGCCCCGCCGGATGTCGACGAACGGCAGCACGGGCTGGTTTGCGTTCGCGTTTGCGAGCCGCTAAAGCGCCGCTGAACAGCACGCGTCGATAGCCCGCAATGAGGCGGCTGCGGACGGTTTAGAGCACACCAGCGCTCAAGCCCACGCGCGATGCCGACGCATCGCCCTTTGTCCGCGCCGAACCGCCGAACAATCGACGGCCAATAAAAAACCCCGCGCGGCGCAAGCCGGCGGGGTTTTTTTACGCGAAATGCGTGCAGCTAGCGTTAATCCGCCAGCGCAGCGACCGGTTCGGTACCGGCAGCTTCCGCGAGTGCCAGAGCCTTGTCGGTGGCTTCCCACGTGAATTCCGGCTCTTCGCGGCCGAAGTGACCATAAGCCGCGCTCTTCTCGTAGATCGGGCGCAGCAGGTCGAGCATCTGGATGATGCCCTTCGGACGCAGATCGAAATGCTCCTGCACGAGGCGCGTGATCGTCGAATCCGAAACGCGGCCCGTGCCGAACGTGTTGACCATGACCGAAGTCGGCTGCGCGACGCCAATGGCGTACGACACCTGAATCAGGCAGCGCGATGCGAGGCCGGCGGCCACGATGTTCTTCGCGACATAACGGCCCGCATAAGCAGCCGAACGGTCGACCTTCGACGGATCCTTGCCCGAGAACGCGCCGCCGCCGTGGGGCGCCGCGCCGCCGTACGTGTCGACGATGATCTTGCGCCCCGTCAAACCGCAGTCACCTTGCGGACCGCCGATCACGAAACGGCCGGTCGGGTTCACGAGGAACTTGATGTCGCCCTTGATGAGCTCAGCCGGCAGCGTCGGCTTGATGACTTCTTCGATCACGGCTTCGCGCAGCGTATCGAGGTCGATGTCCGGCGAATGCTGCGTGGACAGCACCACGGTGTCGATGGAGTGCGGCTTGCCGTCGACATAGCGCACGGTGACTTGCGACTTGGCGTCGGGACGCAGCCAGGGTAGACGGCCGTCACGGCGCAGATTCGCCTGGCGCTCGACCAGACGATGCGACAGGTGGATCGGCAACGGCATCAATTCAGGCGTTTCTTCGCACGCGTAACCGAACATCAGGCCCTGGTCGCCCGCGCCCTGATCGAGGTTGTTGTCGTGCGCACGGTCCACGCCCTGCGCGATGTCCGGCGACTGCTTGTCGTACGCGACGAGCACCGCGCAACCGCGGTAGTCGATACCGTAGTCGGTGTTGTCGTAGCCGATGCGTTTGATCGTGTTGCGCGCGATCTGGATGTAGTCGACGTTGGCGGTCGTGGTGATTTCGCCCGCGAGCACCACGAGACCCGTGTTGCACAGCGTTTCCGCGGCAACGCGCGAGTACTTGTCCTGCGTCAGGATGGCGTCGAGAATCGCGTCGGAAATCTGGTCCGCGACTTTGTCGGGATGGCCTTCGGAAACGGATTCGGAGGTGAAGAAATAGTCGTTTGCCACGTTGCAGACTCCTGTTTTGTGGTTACGGTTGAGTTTCACGTAGCCAGCTTCGGGAGTCTGAAGCGGCGACGCTTTAGCGGATTACCTTACCGGCAGGCGCATATCACGTGGATCGCACCGCCCGGCTTCGCCCCGCAAGTTGTCTATTAACTCGGCGAAGCCCTTATTATAGCGACTTCCATTGATTGTCACAGAGTGCCCACGAGTGCGGTATTACGTCCACCTCTCCGCTTTCCTGAACCCCGTCCCGCAAAGCGCCTCCACGGAGGCCACATGCTGAGCCGCCTCGGAGCCCGGCTCGCGATCGGCCTGCTCAAACTTTTCGCGCTGCTGCCGTATGGGCTCATCGCCCGTCTCGGCGACGGACTCGGCTGGCTGCTGTATCAGATTCCCAGCCGGCGCAAGCGCATCGTCCATATCAACCTGAACCTGTGCTTCCCCCAATGGAGCGACGAGCGGCGTGAAGAAGTCGCGCAGAAGCATTTCCGTCACGCGATCCGCAGTTACCTCGAACGCAGCGTGCAGTGGTTCGGCTCCGCCAGGAAACTCGAAAAGCTCATTCAGCTCGACAGCGCGATCGATTTGACCGACCCGAATCTGCCGCCCACGCTTTTTCTCGGCTTTCACTTCGTCGGCATCGAGGCAGGCTCGATCTTTCTCAATTACTCGCTCAAGCGCCGTTGCGGCTCACTTTATCAGCCGATGTCGAATCCGGAACTGGAAGAAGTCGCCAAGGCGGCCCGCGCGCGTTTCGGCGCGGACATGGCAAGCCGCGCCGACAGCGCGCGCATCGTGCTGCGCTGGTTGCGCGAACGCAAGCCGGTCATGCTCGGCGCCGACATGGACTACGGCGCGCGCAATTCAACGTTCGTGCCGTTTTTCGGCGTGCCGACCTGCACGCTGACCGCCGTCGGGCGTCTTTCGAAAGTCGGTCATGCGCAAGTGGTGCCGTTCATCGGCGAAGTGCTGCCTAACTACAAGGGATATCGCCTGAAGGTGTTCAAGCCGTGGGACAACTATCCGACCGGCGACGATGAAGCGGATGCGCGACGCATGAACGCTTTCCTCGAAGAACAGATTCCGTTGATGCCCGAGCAGTACTACTGGGTCCACAAGCGTTTCAAGACGCGGCCGCCCGGCGTGCCGAGCGTGTATTGACGCCAGCTGGAAGGCTGGTGAAGCTGGAAGCAGCGCGCCGTTCGGCTCACCGACCTGGCTCACCCGTTTGGCTCACTTCTGGGCGCGTCACTTACAATAGCGTGATGAAACTGAAATTCACCAAAATGCACGGCGCGGGCAACGACTTCGTCGTGCTCGACGGCTACACCCAACCGGTCAACCTGACGCCGGCGCAGGTGCGCGCGCTTGCGGACCGGCATTTTGGCGTGGGCGCCGACCAGCTTCTGCTGGTCGAAAAGCCAACGGTAGAAGGCGTCGATTTCAGATATCGCATCTTCAATTGCGACGGCGGCGAAGTCGAACATTGCGGCAACGGCGCCCGTTGCTTCGTGAAGTTCGTCCGCGACAGCGGTCTCACCGATCAGCGCAGCGTGCGCGTGCAGGTGCAGAACGGCACGATCACGCTAACCATGCAGGAAAACGGCGAAGTGCTGGTCGATATGGGCGCGCCGGTGTTCGACCCGGAACGTGTGCCTTTCGCTACTAAAGGTCTCGAAGGGCGCCGGGAAGGCGCGGACACGCTATGGCCGCTCGACGTCAACGGCACCACGCGCTGGATCTCGGTCGTGTCGATGGGCAATCCGCACGCCGTGCAAGTAGTAGAAGACGTGGAGCAGTTCCCCGTGCTCGTCGAAGGTCCGGTGATCGAGCGGCACGCGCGCTTTCCGCAGCGGGTCAACGCCGGCTTCATGCAGATCGTCGGTCGCAGCGAAATCAAACTGCGCGTGTATGAGCGCGGTGCCGGTGAAACGCTGGCATGCGGCACGGGCGCCTGCGCGGCAGTCGCAGCCGGCATTCGCCGCGGACTGCTCGACGCGCCGGTGCTCGTCCATACGCATGGCGGCAAGCTCACCATCTCATGGGACAGCAAGCAGCAAAACGAGCCTTTGCTGATGGCGGGCCCCGCCACAACCGTTTTTCAGGGCGAGATCGAACTGGCCGATTGAACGCCTCCAGTTCCATCGCGCACGACTGGTGCACAAACTCTTTTGACCGACGCGTCGCATGAAGGCGTCGTCCCGTAGTCCTACAGCCGAAACCATGAACGATCGCGAAGTCGCCGAATACCTGCTCGCCAACCCCGAATTCTTCGCCGAACACGCGGAAATCCTCGCGACCATTCGCCTCGCGAACCCGCACGGCAAAGCCGCGGTGTCGCTGCAGGAGCGGCAAATGGAAATGTTGCGCGACAAGAACAAACATCTCGAACGCCGGCTTGCCGAACTGCTGCGCTACGGCCACGAAAACGACAGCATCGCCTCGCGCTTCAACCGCTGGACGATCCGCGTCATGTCCGAGCGCGACTCGTACGCGCTGCCGCGCACGATCGCCAACGGCTTGCGCGACATCTTCGACGTGCCGCAGGCCGCGCTGCGCGTTTGGGACGTCGCCGAGCCGTACGCTCAGGCGGACTTCGCGCGCCACGTTGGCGAGGAAGTGCGCATTTTTGCGAACAGCCTGACCGCGCCCTATTGCGGCGCGAACACGGGTTTCGAAGCGGCGCAATGGCTGGTGCCCGCGCACGGTGCACCGGGCGCACAGGCCGCGGCCGACGAAAACACGTCGGGCGGTGCCGCGCCCGAGTCCGCGCATGCGACGGAGTCGATTGCACTTCTCGCGCTGCGCGATCCGGAGGGAAAGGAAGAAGCGTCGGCTTTCGGCCTGCTGGTAATGGGCTCGGCGGATGCGCGACGGTTCCACGAAGGCATGGCGACCGACTTCCTCACGCAGATCGGCGGGCTCGCGAGCGCGGCGCTGAGCCGTTTGCTGCCGCGCTGATTCAGCGAGCGCCACGCGTCAACCGCCGGTTAAAAAGCCAACGTGACCGAAGCCGATCCCATCGCCGCCTATCTGTCGAATCTCGAACATGAGCGGCGGCTGTCGGCGCATACCTTGCGCGGCTACACGCACGAACTCGAAGAACTCCGGCTGCTGGCCAAGGGCCGGCCTCTGGAAAGCCTTACCGCCGTCGACATTCGCGGCGCCGTTTCACGCGCGCATGCCGGCGGACTGACGGCGCGCTCGATCAGTCACCGCCTGTCCGCATGGCGCGCGTTTTATCGCTGGCTCGCCGGCCGCGTCGATCTGCCTGCCAATCCAGTCGCCACCGTGCGCGCGCCGAAGCAGGCCAAGACGCTGCCGAAGGCACTGTCCGTCGACGACGCCACCCGCCTGATGGAAAGCCCGCCCGCCGCATCGGCAGAAGGTTTGCGCGATCACGCCATGCTTGAATTGTTCTACTCGTCGGGGCTGCGTCTCGCCGAACTTGTCGGTCTGGACGCCCGTTTCGCCGACGCCGACGGTTATCGCTCGGCCGGCTGGCTCAAGCTCGATTCCGCCGAAGTCGAAGTGCTCGGCAAGGGCAACCGGCGCCGCATCGTGCCAGTCGGCAGCAAGGCGCTCGACGCGCTCAACGCGTGGCTGGCAGTGCGCGACCAGATGGTCAAGCACGACCCGCATCCGCTTTTTCTGTCGGCGCGCGGCAACCGGCTGTCACCGAATGTGGTGCGCGAGCGCGTAAAGCGCGCGGCCCTCGTGGCCGGCATTCCCGCCAATGTGCATCCGCACGTGCTGCGGCATTCGTTTGCCACGCACGTGCTGCAGTCGAGCGGCGACCTGCGCGCCGTGCAGGAATTGCTCGGGCACGCGAGCATCACGGCGACGCAGGTCTACACCGGGCTCGACTTCCAGCATCTCGCGCACGTCTACGATCAGGCGCATCCGCGCGCCAAAAAACGCGACTGACGCCGCTTTGCGGCTTTTCGGTCTCCGCCTTCGCTTTATCTGTCGCGCGTGCGCAGCATGCCGCGCGGCCCTTTGCTCTCGCTGACATCCTGATGAATATCGTTACGCTCAAACCGTCGAAAGATAAATCGCTGCTGCGCCGCCATCCGTGGGTCTACGCGAACGCGATCGACCGGATCGACGGCAATCCCGCGCCCGGCGCGACCGTGCTGGTGCGCGCGCACGACGGCCGGTTTCTCGCGCGCGCCGCGTACAGCCCGCACTCGCAGATCCGCGCCCGCGTGTGGAGCTTCGACGAAAGCGAGCCGATCGATCACGCGTTTTTCAAGCGCCGCGTGCAGCGTGCGCTGGCGCACCGCCGAACGATGGTTCACGACACCGGCGCAGTGCGGCTCATTTTCGGCGAAGCGGACGGCCTGCCGGGACTGATCGTCGATCACTACGTCGCCGAAGACGAAGGCCAGCGCAGCCAGCTCGTGTGCCAGTTCATGGCGGCGGGCGTGGAGGCGTGGAAGGAGGCGATCGTTGCGGCGCTGGTCGACGCGACCGGCTGTCCAAACGTCTACGAGCGTTCGGACGTGTCGATTCGTCAGAAGGAAGGGCTCGAACAGACGACCGGCGTGCTGGCGGGCGAACCGCCCTCGGAGGCGCTGATCGCGAGCGAGAACGGCGTGCGCTATCACGTCGACGTCCGCAATGGCCATAAAACCGGCTTTTACGTCGATCAGCGCGACAACCGCCTGCTCGTGCAGCAGCTCGCGCAGGACCGCGACGTCTTGAACTGCTTTTGCTACACCGGCGGTTTTTCGCTGGCGGCGCTGAAAGGCGGCGCGAAGCGCGTGGTCTCGATCGATTCGTCCGGCGAAGCGTTGGCGCTAGCCCAGCAGAACGTGGCGGCAAACGGTTTCGACGCCGAACGCGCGACCTGGCTCGACGCCGACGCGTTCAAAACGCTGCGCCGCCTCTACGACGAAGGCGAGCGCTTCGACCTGATCGTGCTCGATCCGCCGAAATTCGCGCCTTCGCGTGAACACGTGGACCGCGCGTCGCGCGCTTACAAGGACATCAACCTGACCGGCCTCAAACTGCTGCGCCCGGGCGGCCTGCTGTTCACCTACTCGTGCTCCGGCGCGATCGATTCCGAGTTGTTTCAGAAGATCGTGTCGAGCGCCGCCGCCGATGCACGCGTCGACGCGCGCATCCTCAAGCGCCTCGGCGCCGGGGTGGATCATCCGTTGCTCACAGCATTCCCGGAAGGTGAATACCTGAAAGGCCTGCTGTTGCAAATCGCCTGATCGCCTATAGATTCAGGGTTATTTCGCGCTGGGGCGTGCGCGGCGAGGGCTTTCAATCCCGCCTGCCAGCGCCGGCTTGACAGATATGTTTCAATAATCGGCTAGACGGGCCGCGCGCCGCGAGGCTGCCGCGCCCGCTTATGCATACGCATCGTTTCACGACCATATAGGCGAACAACATGATCCCAGTCACTATCCTGACCGGCTTTCTCGGCAGCGGCAAAACCACCCTGCTCAAGCGCATCCTGAATGAAAAGCACGGCATGAAGATCGCCGTGATCGAGAACGAGTTCGGCGAAGAAAACATCGACAACGAAATTCTCGTGCAGGACACGAGCGAGCAGATCATCCAGATGAGCAACGGCTGCATCTGCTGTACGATCCGCGGCGACCTGTCTCGGGTGCTCAGCGACCTGGCCGCGCAAAAGCAGTCGGGCAAGCTGGATTTCGACCGCGTGGTCATCGAAACGACCGGCCTCGCAAATCCGGGCCCCGTTGCGCAGACTTTTTTTATGGACGATCAGATCGCCAGCGAATTCCTGCTCGACGCGATCATTACGCTGGTCGACGCCAAGCACGCGAACCATCAGCTGGACGAGCATGAAGTCGTGCAACGCCAGGTCGGTTTCGCCGACCGCCTGTTCATCACCAAGGCCGATCTCGTCGACGAGCAGCACCTGGCCGATCTGCGCCACCGTCTGCTGCACATGAATCCGAAGGCCGCGATCAAGGTCGTCAATTTCGGCGAAGCGGACATCAAGGAGATCTTCGACCTGCGCGGTTTCAACCTGAATTCGAAGCTCGAGATCGATCCGGACTTCCTCGTTGAAGACGAACACGCGCATAGCCATGCGCACGCGCACGACGAGCACGGCCATACGCACGCTCATGGCGACGATCATGCGAACTGCGATCACGACCATGGCCATTGCGATCACGAAGGCCATGATCACGCGCACCATCATCACGCGCATCACGACGACAAAATCAAGTCGTTCGTGTACCGCAACGACCGTCCGTTCGATCCGAACAAGCTGGAAGACTTCCTCGGCGGCATTCTGCAGATTTACGGCGAACGGCTGCTGCGCTACAAGGGCGTGCTGTACATGAAGGGCGTGGATCGCAAAGTCGTCTTCCAGGGCGTGCATCAGATGATGGGCAGCGATCTCGCGGCGAAATGGCAGCCGGTCGAGAAGAAGACCAACAAGATGGTGTTTATCGGTATCGAATTGCCGCAAGACCTGATTACAGACGGTTTGGACGCCTGTCTCGCCTGAACGACGTTGTCGGCATTCAGGCAATAGTCAGCAGAAAAAGCATGAGGCGGCGGCGCAATTGCCGCCGTGAAATGTGCGCTGGCGCACACGTGTGAAAAGCGCGTGAAAACCCTGCTGTATTAATGCGTGCACGACCATCGCTTTTTGACCGTTCGCGCGTTATATTTTCGGGATACCGGTGCGCCGCAGAGGGATTTCCACCAGTTGCGGTGCCGGATTGTGATTCAGTTACAATACGTGCCCACTGGAGAATGAGAACGATTTGCCCGGTCAGTGCGCGGTCAGTGAACAGTGCGCGCCGGGCCTGAAGCGGCGCCGGAAAATCTAATCCGGGGAACACGCCGACAGTGCCCGCCGCCGCCTGACAAGGTTGGTGCCCGGGAGCAATACCTCAGGAGCATTTGAGAATCGGTTTCCAGAGGAGTTCGGCCCCGCATTGGCGTTACGACGCCCGAGTTGGGCGAGAGACGCTCCGGCGTCACGACAGCCCATCGTCCGTGTCCGCCCTGCGCTCCGCGTCCCAGGCGCCTTGCGGGCAATACGAAAGTGCGGGCACTATGCAGAGTTTTGCCTCACATTGAAGAAGTAAGCCAGATGACGACGAAACGACTCTTGACCGAAGCCGAAATCCTGAAGATGAGCGACAAGGATTACATGAATGAGGATCAGCTCGCTTTCTTCAAGAACAAGCTCGAACAGCTGCAGGCGGACATTCTCCGCAATGCCGGCCAGACGACCGAGAACTTGCGCGAGACCGTGATCGTGCCGGACCCGGCCGACCGCGCAACGATCGAGGAAGAGCACGCTCTCGAACTGCGCACGCGCGACCGCGAGCGCAAGCTGCTGAAGAAGGTGCAGCAGTCGATCGCGCGCATCGACTCTGGCGACTACGGCTGGTGCGAAGAAACCGGTGAGCCGATCGGCATTCCGCGTCTGCTCGCGCGACCCACGGCTACGCTGTCGCTCGAGGCGCAGGAGCGCCGCGAACTGCGCCAGAAGCTGTTCGGCGACTGAACGCCGGCGGCGCGGCTTCGGCGCCGCGCCAACAAACGCTGCTTCGTCGAGAGGCGCACGGTGATCCGTGCGCCTTTTTTCTTTTGCGCGCGAATCTCGCACATCACGCGGGCAAGTCATCCTGCGAAGTCACGTTTTTTGTCTTATGCCGTTTGCCGGCTCTTGATATGACAGCGCAAGCCCTAAAATAAACCGGACATGCGCTGTACGAGCGCGCCGACCGCCAGCACTACAGGCGTCGCGCGCCGTCCGCTTCCAGGATTCATGCGGTGGCGCATCCCGCCGCCGCGTCCTACCCGCTTTGCAAAGAGGAACGCATATGGAGCAATTTCACGGCACGACGATCGTCTCCGTGCGCCGCGGCGACAAGGTCGCGCTCGGCGGCGACGGCCAGGTGACGCTTGGCAACATCGTCATGAAGGGCGGTGCGAAGAAGGTCCGGCGCATTTATAACGGCAAGGTGCTGGTCGGCTTCGCAGGCGGCACGGCCGACGCATTTTCGCTGCTTGACCGCTTCGAAGCGAAGCTCGAAAAGCATCAGGGCAACCTTACGCGAGCCGCAGTGGAGCTTGCAAAAGACTGGCGCACGGACCGCATGTTGCGTCGTCTCGAAGCCATGCTGATTACGGCGGACGCGACCACCACGCTCGTCATCACCGGTAACGGCGACGTGCTGGACCCCGAAGGCGGCATCTGCGCGATCGGTTCGGGCGGCGCATATGCGCAAGCCGCCGCCAAAGCCCTCGCCGACAACACCGAGTTGTCGCCTCGCGAGATCGTGGAAAAGTCGCTGGAGATAGCCGGCGACATGTGCATCTACACGAACCATAACCGCGTCATCGAGACGATCGAGTAAGGACCCACGATGAGCACCATGACCCCTGCCGAGATCGTCTCGGAACTCGACAAACATATCATCGGCCAAGGCCGCGCGAAAAAAGCGGTGGCCGTAGCGCTGCGCAACCGGTGGCGCCGTCAGCAGGTAGAAGACCCGCTGCGCCAGGAAATCACGCCGAAAAACATTCTGATGATTGGACCGACCGGCGTCGGCAAGACCGAGATTGCGCGGCGGCTGGCCAAGCTCGCGGACGCGCCGTTCATCAAGATCGAAGCCACCAAATTCACCGAAGTGGGCTACGTGGGCCGCGACGTCGACAGCATCGTGCGCGATCTGATCGAGATATCGGTCAAGCAGACTCGCGAATCGGAAATGCGCAAGGTGCGAACCAAGGCTGAAGACCAGGCCGAAGACCGCATTCTCGACATCCTTCTGCCGAGCGCGCGTCCGGTTGGCTTCGGCTCCAGTTCGAGCGCCACTGATACCGCCGACGAAGGCGGCACCACTCGTCAGACGTTCCGCAAGCGCCTGCGCGAAGGACTGCTCGACGACAAGGAGATTGAACTCGACGTCGAACAGCCGCAAGTCGGCATGGACATCATGGGGCCGCCGGGAATGGAAGACATGACCGAGCAGATCCGTTCGATGTTCGCCAACATCGGCGGCGGCAAAAAAACGCGCCGCAAGATGAAGGTGAAGGAAGCGCTGAAGGTCCTCACCGACGAAGAAGCCGGCAAGATGCTGAACGACGAAGAGGTGAAAACCAAGGCGGTTCAGAACGTCGAGCAGAACGGCATCGTGTTTCTCGACGAAATCGACAAGATCGCGTCGCGCAATGAGGCAGGCGGCGGCGAAGTGTCCCGCCAAGGCGTGCAGCGCGATTTGCTGCCGCTCGTGGAAGGCACCACCATCAACACCAAGTACGGCATGGTGAAGACGGATCACATTCTGTTCATCGCGAGCGGCGCGTTCCATCTGGCGAAGCCGAGCGATCTGATTCCCGAACTGCAAGGGCGCTTTCCGATCCGCGTCGAACTGGATTCGTTGTCTGTGAAGGACTTCGAGTCGATCCTGGTGTCGACGGACGCGAGCCTCGTCAAGCAATACCAGGCACTGCTCGCAACAGAAGACGTGCACCTCGAATTCGCCGACGACGGCATTCGCCGCCTCGCCGAAATCGCTTATTCGGTGAACGAAAAGACCGAGAATATCGGCGCACGCCGTCTATATACGGTTATCGAAAAGCTGCTCGAAGAAGTGTCGTTCTCCGCCGGCAACCACTCCGGCCACACGGTGCAAATCGACGCAGCATATGTGGATCGCGCGCTGAACGAAGTTGCCGAAGACGAAGACCTGTCGCGTTATGTGCTGTGACGTAGTGACCTAGTCACATCAAGCTTTGAACGGACGCAAAAAACGGGCTGCCTGTAAAAAGGCAGCCCGTTTTCTTTTACACAATATCAGCGATAAAGCCGCGCTTACTGCTTGACTGGCCGCTTCGCGAGTTTGCGCTGCAACGTCCGCCGATGCATGTTCAAAGCGCGCGCGGTGGCCGAGATATTGCCGCCATGCTCGGCGAGCACGCGTTGAATATGCTCCCACTCGAGCCGCGCGACAGACAACGGCGTGGGGTGCTCGATCGCCTCTTCCGCCTGCAACGCGCTCGCCTCGCTTTGCAGCGCCGACAGAATCGTTTCGACGTTGGCAGGCTTTGCCAGATAGTTGTCCGCACCGTCTTTCACCGCTTGCACCGCGGTGGCGATGCTCGCATAGCCCGTCAGCACCAGCATGCGAGCGTCGGGCTGCAAATCGCGTAGCGGTGCGACGAGCGTGAGGCCGGAGTCGTTGCCGAGGTGCAGGTCCACCGTGATCTGACTGAATTTTTGCTGGTTTGCCAGCTTGATCGCTTCGTCCGCGTTGTGCGCTTCGCTCACGGTGTACCCGCGGCGCGTCAGGCCACGTGCGAGGATGCCGGAGAACACCTCGTCGTCGTCGATCACCAGAAAATTCATTTCGCTCATGCCTGTTTCTCCGTGTTGGATGGTGCGGCGCCTTGACGGCCCGTGCCGGATATTTTTCGCTCGGTGAGCGGCAACCGCAAAACCGCGCGCGTGCCACGCGGCTTGATCGAACTGACGTCGGTCAATTCGATCGAGCCTTTGAGGCGCGCCGCCGCCGAAAAAGCCAGATACAAGCCGACGCCGTGGCCGCCTTGCGTGCTCTCGACCGGCACCGCGCCGAGCGAGCCGCGCAGCGCGGCTGGAATGCCGGGGCCGGCGTCGCATACTTCGAATTCGACCTGATCGCCGCGCGCCGTCAACGCGCACGACAACGTCACGTGATCGCGACTCGCACGCGCGGCGTTGTCGAGCAAAATCGTCAGAATCTGGCTGACGGCAACCGTGTCGTCGAGACTGACATCGGCGGGCGGCGTGCCGATCCGCTCGAACTTCACATGTGGATGACGCAAGCGCCACTGCTCGGCAAACGACTCGAGCCATTCGTCGACAGGCTGACGGTTCGTCGCGGTCGTTGCGCGGCTGCGCAACCTGGCAAGCGCCGACGTGCACAGACCCATTTGCTGTTCGAGCAATTCGAGATCGGCCTTGTATGGCGCGAGCCCTTTATCGGTTCGTGCCGCGTCGCGCAGTTCTTCGGACAGCATCGCAATTGTAGACAGAGGCGTGCCGATTTCGTGAGCGACGGTAGCGGCCTGCACGCCAAGCGCGACCGCGCGTTCGTCGTGAAGCAAGCGCTGCTGCGCTTCTCCGAGCGCTGCGTCACGTAGCCGCAGGGCTCGCGACATGCGCGCGACGAACCATGCAATCAGACCGACGCTCACCATGAAGTTGACCCACATGCCGGCGCGATAGTAGTCGAACAGGTTCGCGGGGTTGTCGAGATTCAACGGCACCGAGTCGAAGCCGAGCACCGCGTAACAGGCCACGGCGAATGCGGCGAGCCACGCCATCAGTTGCCACGGCAAAACAGCCGCGGCAATGGCGAGCGACGGCAGGTACAGCGAAACAAACGGATTCGTCGTGCCGCCAGATAAAAATAGCAACGCGGACAACGCACCGAGATCGACCCAGATCTGACCGAACAGCTCCATGTTCGACTCGGGCCGCTGCTGCGCGACGCGCCACCACGTGAGTCCGTTGAAGAGCACCTCGAGTGAGATGACCAGCAGCATGGCCGGCAACGGCAAATGCACGCCGATAAAGATCTGCACGAACGCGATTGTCAGCAACTGACCGATGATCGCGAGGCTGCGCAGCCAGAACAAATGGCCCAGATTGACCCGACCCGTGTTGGTTATACGATGCATGACTTCAGTTTACCCGTTCGGACGCTTCCGAATCATCTCGCTGCTGCACGGCGATACCATAGCTTTCCTTGTTAGCGCGCGGAGCCGGTCGTTCGGCAGCCAATTATCCATGGTCACCTCTGACATGTCGTCAGCTTTCCTTAACTTCATGCGGCAAGCCGCCGCAGCCCGAAAGAACGGCGCTGCGGAATCCGAAGCGCAATGGCTCGACGCCGCGGCGCAACTCCACTCTCTCGACAACGCGTCGCTCGCCTCGCACATCCACGCTTTGATCGAGCAGCAACGCCACGACGACGCAATCGAACTGGCCGCCATTATTGCGCAACTCGAAGCAAGCAACGCCGACGCGCATTTTCGTCTCGGCTACGCATTGCAAATGGCGAATCGTCACGACGAAGCGATCGCTCCATATCGCCGCGCGCTCGCACTGAACCCCTCATTGCCGTCACTCCGCTGCAATCTCGCCGGCGCACTTGCGGTCACGCACGGCGAGCTGAGCGAACAGATTCAGCTGCTCGAAGATACGCTCCAGGATGAACCCGACGACGGCAACAGCTGGACCAACCTGTCGAACGCTTATCGCAACAATATGGATGTATTTCGCGCGCTTGAAGCGGGCGCGCGAGCCGTCCAGTGCGCACCGCTTAGTCCCCTCGCCCACAACAACTATGCGCTGGCACTACGTGAAGCGCAACGCTGGGCCGAGGCGGCACACGCCTCGCAAACCGCTTGCGCGCTCGCGCCCACTGACGCGAGCATGCGTTCGAACCTCGCGATGCTGCAACTCATGAGCGGCGATTATGCGAACGGCTGGCAGTCGCATGAAGCGCGCTGGAGCGGTTCGTCCGAACTGCGCGGCAATCGTCCTGCCTTGCCTGCACCCACCTGGCGCGGGGAGCCGCTCGCCGGCAAAACGCTGCTAGTGTGGGGCGAGCAAGGCATGGGCGATGTGTTGCAGTTCAGCCGCTACATTCCGATGCTGGCCGAGCTTGTGCATCGTGAAGGCGGCCGCCTCGCATGGAATTCGTTTCCGCAAATGGGCGCCTTGCTCGCCCGCAGTCTCGGCGGGCATGTCGACCACTACTCGGCGGGCGGCGGCGTCGAATCGCTGCCGCCTTTCGACTTCGAGATTCCATTGATGAGTCTGCCGTTGATTTTCGGCACGCGCGAGGCGACCGTTCCCACCACCACGCCTTACCTGTATGCGGACCGCGCTGCCGTGCAGCGCTGGCAGCAACGGCTTGCCGGCGAATCGAGGCTCAGGGTAGGGCTCACGTGGACCGGCAGCCATGGTCATCAGCGCAATCCGTTCCGCCGGGTAGGCTGGGAACGCTATGCGAAGCACCTCGGCGCCATTCAGAACGTAGCGTTCTATTCGCTGCAACCCGGTGCAGTTGCCGATGTCCGCGCGGCCAACGCCGCAGGCCTGCCGCTCGCCGACTACACCGCCGAATTTTCGACTTTCGACGATACAGCCGCCTTTGTCGGCGGGCTCGATCTTGTTATCAGCGTTTGCACGTCGGCTGCGCATCTGAGCGGCGCGCTCGGACAGCGCACATGGGTGCTGCTCGACGTCAATCCGCACTGGGTCTGGCTGACCGGTCGCCGCGACAGTCCGTGGTATCCGGGCGCGACGCTGTACCGGCAGGAAGAATTCGGCAACTGGGATCCGGTGCTCCAGGCGGTGGCCCGCGATCTCGAAGCGCTCGCTGCCCGGCACCGCGCGGCCTGACGGGCCGCTGAAGCCAGCCGCGGCTTCGCCAGCAGCCCGGCGACGGTCGCGGCGACGGTCACGGCGGCTGTCACGGCAGCGTCACGGCGGATTGGCGCCCGGCTCGGCTTGCGCCGCTTTCGCAATCTCCGCTACGAGACATTCAGGGCAAAGGCAACGTCCGGCCGGGTCCAGTCGGTCGCGCGGCAGTGCGGGCATTTCGCGGCACCAGCAGTCGAAAGGCTCTGCATGCATCGCGCAGTCGAACGCGTTACCGCAGCGCGGGCAACGCGCGCTGCCTTGCGGGCGGGAAGCAGATGGTTTCATGGCAGGCGGATGGCCTCGCGAAGCATCGACGAGCCAATAATGCCACGGCCGGCGTCCGGCCGTGAGTCGTCCATTCGGCTAGTTCACAGGTGCGCGCGAGGCGCGGTACGCTTGGTCGTCGGCTGGCGCTGCAAACACCGCTCGCGCCGCGCGCAGACACCGGCTGCGTGCCGCGAGCGCGCGTGTCGAAAACCCTGTTGCAGCGCGCCAGTCCTGTACAATTCGCCGTGTTTTAACTGTTCCGTGCCCGAGCCTGCCGCCATGTCCGAGCTTCCCGACCTTTCGCAGATTGCGCCCACCCTGAAGGCTGAAATCCTGGCCGAGGCGCTGCCTTACATTCGCCAGTATCACGGTAAGACCGTGGTCATCAAATACGGCGGCAACGCCATGACGGAGGAGCGGCTAAAGCAGGGATTCGCGCGCGACGTCATTTTGCTGAAGCTGGTCGGCATCAATCCGGTCATCGTGCACGGCGGCGGTCCGCAAATCGACCAGGCGCTGAAGAAAGTCGGCAAGCAGGGCACGTTCATTCAAGGCATGCGCGTCACCGACGAAGAGACGATGGAAGTCGTCGAATGGGTGCTCGGCGGCGAAGTGCAGCAGGACATCGTTACACTGATCAACCACTTCGGCGGACACGCGGTCGGTCTGACCGGCAAGGACGGCGGCCTGATCCACGCGCGCAAGATGCTGATGCCCGACCGTGACAATCCCGGTCAGTACGTCGACATTGGCCAGGTGGGCGAAGTCGAAGCCATCAACCCTGCGGTTGTAAAGGCGCTGCAGGACGACGCATTCATTCCGGTGATCTCGCCAATCGGTTTCGGCGAAGACGGCCTGTCGTACAACATCAACGCCGACCTCGTCGCGGGCAAACTGGCGGTCGTGCTCAACGCCGAAAAGCTCGTGATGATGACGAACATCCCCGGCGTGATGGACAAGGAAGGCAATCTGCTCACCGACCTGTCAGCGCGCGAAATCGACGGCCTGTTTGCCGACGGCACGATTTCCGGCGGCATGCTGCCGAAAATCTCGTCGGCGCTTGACGCGGCCAAGAGCGGCGTGCGCTCGGTGCATATTATCGACGGGCGTATCGAGCATTCGGTGCTGCTGGAGATTCTCACCGAGCAGCCGTTCGGCACAATGATCCGCTCGCATTGATTGCTGTCCCCCGCCCAGCACATAAGGCACGCCAAACCGGCGCGCCTTATGTGCACTGCGGCAACAATCCGGCAACGTATGGCCGCCGCGCGCAGCAACTGCTCCGGCCTGAACGGCCCTACTGACCATGCGCACTCCAACTTCCCGACGCCGCCGTCCGCACATCGCAGGCGGCCGTCCGGTCTGGCTGTTCGATCTCGACAACACGCTGCACCACGCGTCGCACGCCATCTTCCCTGCAATCAATCAGGCGATGACGCAGTACATCATCGACGCGCTCCAGGTCGAGCTCGACGAAGCCAACCGTCTGCGCACCGGCTACACCGAGCGCTACGGCGCTGCGCTGCTGGGTCTGACGCGCCATCATCCACTCGACGCAAGCGACTTCCTGAAGGTCGTGCACACGTTCCCCGATCTCGGCTCTATGGTCCGCCACGAGCGCGGCGTGGCGCGTCTCGTTGCGGCGCTGCCGGGGCGCAAGATCGTGCTGACCAATGCGCCCGAAGCGTACGCGCGCGCAGTCCTGGCGCAACTTCGTATCGAGCGTCTGTTCGAGCAGGTAATCGCCATCGAGCACATGCGCGACCGGCGCCGCTGGCGCGCAAAACCCGACCACGCGATGTTGCGCAAGGCCATGGGCGACGCTCATGTGTCGCTGAAAGACGTGATCCTCGTCGAAGACACGCGTTCGCACCTGAAGAACTACCGGCGCCTCGGCATCCGCACCGTATGGATCACCGGCCATCTGCCGCGTAAGCCTCATGCGGACGGCGTGCCCACCCGGCTGCCGGGTACAGGCCGGCCGCACTATGTCGATCGCAGCATTCGTTCGTTAAAATCGCTACGACTGAGCACCCGCTCGGTTCGAGTGAAGCGCCAGCAGACGGGACGACAGCCATGCAGCCGATCGACAAGCCTGACGAAGCCCTAGCCGAACACGAACCCGCCGCGCCTACTGCACCGCGCGGGCAGCGCCTGAAACCGGGCGAGCGCCGCGTGCATATTCTCCAGACGCTCGCCTCCATGCTTGAAGCGCCGAAGAGCGAAAAAATCACCACGGCTGCGCTTGCGGCACGGCTCGGCGTGTCCGAAGCCGCGCTTTATCGGCACTTTGCCAGCAAGGCGCAAATGTTCGAAGGGCTAATCGAGTTCATCGAGCAGACCATCTTCGGATTGATCAATCAGATTGTCGACAGGGAAGAGAGCGGTGTGCTGCAGGCGCGCGCAATCGCATTGATGCTGCTGAATTTCTCCGCGAAAAATCCTGGCATGACCCGGGTACTCACATGCGAGGCGCTGGTCGGCGAACATGAGCGGCTGACCGTGCGCGTCAATCAGATGCTCGAGCGCGTGGAAGCTTCGTTGAAGCAATGTCTGCGCTTAGCCGCAACGAACGCCGATGCATCCGCTCAAGACGCGCCGTCGCCGGTGCCCGTCCCGGCCGACTACGACCCGGCCGTGAGGGCAAGCTTGCTGCTCAGCTATATCATCGGCCGCTGGCATCGGTTCGTTCGCAGCGGGTTCATGCGTATGCCGGCCGCCGACGCGGATTCCCAATTGCGAGTGATCCTTCAGTAGTCCGCTGAAGAAGGCGCGCCACGGGGTGTCAGACGCTGCCGCGCGAGTTTTTCCGCTATACTTTGCGCCTGATCGCGGCCCTGATTGTCTCCGGAAATCGCTCCCCAGCTTCTAATGCCGCGCTTCAGAACACGTCTGAATACGTGTGTGAATTCCTGTTGTGAAAACCTAGTACGCGCCGATTTGCTGACTCGATTGCGGGCGCGCGAACCAGTGGAAGATTTCCGCGGTTCACTATAAATGCGGCTAAAGAGGTCGTCAGCCGCGCACAAGTCTTTCTCCTCCGTGCTTGCCGACGCCGTCTAGCCGCCCTGTCTTTGTCAAATGGCGGAATGAATGGAATCGATCGGTATCGTCGCTCCACAAAAAATGCATTTCACCGAGCCGTTGCGTCTGCAAAACGGCAGCTCGCTCGCCAGCTACGACCTGATGGTCGAGACCTATGGCACGCTCAACGCTGCGCGCAGCAATGCGGTACTCGTGTGTCACGCGCTGAACGCGTCGCATCATGTCGCGGGCGTCTATGCGGACAATCTGAAGGACATCGGCTGGTGGGACAACATGGTCGGCCCCGGCAAGCCGCTCGACACCAATAAGTTCTTCGTGATCGGCGTGAACAACCTCGGCTCGTGCTTCGGCTCGACGGGTCCCATGAGCATCGATCCTGCAACCGGCAATCCGTACGGCGCGACGTTCCCCGTGGTCACGGTGGAAGACTGGGTCAACGCCCAGGCGCGCGTCGCGGATCAGTTCGGCATTACACGCTTTGCCGCTGTGATGGGCGGCAGCTTGGGCGGCATGCAGGCGCTCGCGTGGAGCATGATGTATCCGGAGCGGGTCGGGCATTGCATCGTGGTGGCGTCGACGCCCAAGTTGTCGGCGCAAAACATCGCGTTCAACGAGGTGGCGCGCTCGGCGATCCTGTCGGATCCCGACTTCCACGGCGGCAACTACTACGCGCATAACGTGAAGCCGAAACGCGGCCTGCGGGTTGCACGAATGATCGGCCACATCACGTATCTGTCGGACGACGACATGGCCGAAAAATTCGGCCGGTCGCTGCGCCGCGCCGAGGGCGCGCTCGACGCATACAACTTCAATTTCGACGTTGAGTTCGAGGTGGAGTCGTATCTGCGCTATCAGGGCGACAAGTTCGCCGACTACTTCGACGCCAACACCTATCTACTGATCACACGCGCGCTCGATTACTTCGATCCGGCCAAAGCCTTCGAAGGAGATCTGACAGCGGCCGTTGCCCATACAACGGCGAAGTATCTGATCGCGAGCTTCACAACCGACTGGCGTTTCGCGCCGGCCCGTTCGCGCGAACTCGTGAAGGCGCTGCTCGATCACAAGCGCACCGTCACCTACGCGGAAATCGACGCGCCGCACGGTCACGACGCCTTCCTGCTCGACGACGCGCGCTATCACAACCTGATGCGCGCCTACTACGAACGCATTGCGAACGAGGTGAACGCATGAACCAGCGAGCCCTGGACTATCTGGCGCTGCGCCCGGACTTTCGCGCGATCGCCCGCTGGGTCGAACCGCGCGCCACGGTGCTGGATCTCGGCTGCGGCGACGGCTCGCTGTTGTCGCTGCTCACCGAGGAACTGGACGTGCAAGGCTACGGCATCGAGATCAACGACGCTGGCGTGCTGGCCGCGACGCAAAACGGCGTCAACGTGATCCAGCAGAATCTGGAAGACGGCCTGCGCCTCTTCGAAGACGGCAGCTTCGACTTCGCGGTTCTGTCGCAGACACTGCAAACCATTCATCAGACCGCCGCGATTTTGCGCGAGACCGTGCGGGTCGGCCGGGAATGTATCGTGTCGTTCCCGAACTTCGGCTACTGGGCGCACCGTCTTTCCGTGCTGCAGGGACGCATGCCGGTGTCGAAGTCACTGCCTTATCAATGGCACAACACGCCGAACGTGCGGGTGCTGACCATCAAGGACTTCGAGGCGCTCGCGCCCGAAGTCGGCATCGAAATTCTGGACCGTGTGGTGCTGCACGACGGTCAGACGGTGCGATGGGGGGTGAACTGGCGTGGTAGTCTTGCGGTCTATCGCGTCAAGAAAAGCTAACGCAAGTTATCCACATGTCGAACCCGCCGCACGAGGCGCCTGCACTTACCGCTCACGAAGAACATCCCGGCTGGCGCGCGTTTTTTAATACGCGCATGCTGATCTGCGTCTTTCTCGGCTTTACGTCGGGATTGCCGCTGTTCACGCTCGTCTACCTGGTGCAAGCGTGGTTACGCTCCGAAGGCGTCAATCTGAAGGAAATCGGCCTCTTTGCGCTGATCCAGTTCCCGTACACCTGGAAATTCATCTGGGCCCCGCTGATGGACCGCTACGTCCCGCGCTTTCCGGGCTGGCGCCCGGGCAGACGGCGCGGCTGGATGCTCGTCACGCAGATTCTGGTCGCGGGGGCCATCGCAACGTTGGGCTTCGTGTCGCCGCGCGACTCGATCTGGACCGTCGCGGCATTGACGGCGCTCGTCGCATTCTTCGGCGCAAGCCAGGACATTTCGATCGACGCATACCGGCGTGAATTGCTAAGCGACACGCAGCAAGGCCTCGGCAACGCGGTGCACGTGAACGCCTACAAGATTGCAGCGCTAGTACCCGGGTCGCTCGCGCTCATTCTGTCGGATCATTTGCCGTGGACTACCGTTTTCATGGTCACCGCAGCGTTCATGGTGCCCGGTATGGTGATGACGCTCGTTGTGCGCGAACCCGAGGTGCACGGCACGCCGCCCAAGAATCTGCGCGAAGCGATCGTGCAGCCGTTCCGCGAATTCCTCGAACGTGACGGCTGGCGCGGCGCGCTGTTCGTGCTTGGCTTCATCTTTCTGTACAAGCTCGGCGACACGATGGCAACGACGTTGTCCACGTCGTTCTTCCTCGATATCGGCTTCTCGCGCACGCAGATCGGCGTGATCGCGAAAACCACGGCGTTCGGCGCGAGTCTCGCGGGCGGAATCGTCGGCGGTATCTGGCTGATGAAAATCGGCATCGGGCGAGGTTTGTGGATCTTCGGCATCCTGCAGATGGTGTCGACGCTCGGCTTCGCGTGGCTCGCCCATCTCGGACCCGCCTCGCCCGGTTTGACGGCGGTCTATGACATCGCCGTGTGGATAAGCGAAGGTACGACGAGACTGCTCGCCTTCGTCGGCGTCGACTGGTCAGTGCAACTCGAACCGCGCTCGGTCGCGCTCGCGCTGGTCTACGGTTTCGAGACCTTCTCTACTGGTCTGACGATGGCGGCTTTCACCGCGTACATCGCCAGCACTACGGACCCGCGCTACACGGCTACCCAGTTCGCGCTCTTCACGAGTCTCGCTTCGGTGCCGCGCACGCTGGCTTCGGCGGCGAGCGGCTACGTGGTGGCCAAGATCGGTTGGTTCGACTACTTCATTGTCTGCACGGCGCTGGCTGTGCCGGGCATGCTGCTTCTGTTGCGCATTGCGCCGTGGAGAGACAGGTCGTGAAGGTGCGTCTCCCGAAGCGGTTGTTGTCGCCGGTCCCGCGCGATGCGTGGTACAAGGCCCGCCGCGGCGCGTTGCATGCAGCGTTTAGCCTTGTCTGTCTGAGCCTGTTGAGTGCCGCCGCACCGTCCAGCGCCTACGCTGCCGCGGCAGCGCTCCCCGCAGCTGCGGCCCCGGCTACCGGTAACAGTGCCGCCGCCGGCACGTCCGCTAATGCAACAACGGCGGCACCGCCGGCGCCGGTCACGAAATCCGCAGCGCCATCCGCCGGGGCGGACAGCGCCACTTCCGCAACACCGGCCGCGAGCAGTGCGGCCAACGCGACACCCTCCGGGAGCGGGCAGGCCGCAGGCACGTCGCCCGGGGCATCGGCGCAACCACCCGCTATCGCGCGAACCCCGACGGCAACGTCTTCGCCCACTGGCGTGACAAAGCCTGCAGCGGGCGCGGGCGCGTCGGCGCCATACAGCCCGAACAACCAGTTGCGCTTCGGCGGCTATCTCGTGTTCCGTAATTTGGTGCCGTCGCCGGTGCTCGAGGCGCAAGCCGCAGACGAGTTCAGCCAGATCGCGTACGGTGCGGAGCATGCAAACCGCCTCTACGGCGACACTGACGCGCACGTGACACGTGTGCGCTCGATCGTCGACAAGATGGTGCCGTACTCGCTCAAATGGAACGAGCGGGCGAAGGGCTGGAAGTGGGATGTCGCCGTGGTGCGCTCGACCGACGTTCGTATGTACTGTCTGCCGGGAGGCAAGATTGTCGTGTATGGTGGGCTGCTCGACCGCGCGCATCTGAACGACAACGAACTCGGCATGCTGATTGGCCACGAGATCGCGCACGCACTGCGTGAACATGCGCGGGAGCGGCTCGGTCAATTGCAGGCGAGCCAGCTCAATTCGTCGGGCACGATTCCGCAGCTATTCGGACTTGCGGATCTCGGCATGGCGCCGCTCGGCATCGGCTCGCGCCTGCTCGAAATGAAGTACGAGAACACTGACGAGACCGAAGCCGACGTGATCGGCAGCGACATCGCCTCTCGCGCGGGCTTCGATCCGCGCGCGGCAGTCACGCTTTGGGACAAACTCGCTCAGGCCACGCGCAGCAATCGCGAGCAGGGCTTCATCTACGTGCACCCGTACACGCCGGCGCGCCGCGAGGACATCATCAAGCGCTTGCCCGATATGCTGCCGCTGTATGCGAAAGCCATTGGCAAGACCGTGGATGCGCTCCCGGACTACGCCGGCATGGGGCGCCCGCGCCGCAAGCTTGCACGCGATTAAGACGGCTCGATCAATTCCGCACGCGTCGCGTCAGACGTTGCTCGCGATCGAGCTACGCATGTTCCAGCCGCCTGACGACGAACGCGAATTTCACTTCTTGACGTCGTGGTCGTAGTCGACCGTCAGCGGCGCGTGGTCGCTGAACTTGATATCGCGAAACACGTCCGTGCGTTTCGCCTTGCTCGCGATGCCCGGCGTCGCGATCTGGTAGTCGATCCGCCACCCCACGTTCTTCGCATACGCCTGGCCGCGATTGCTCCACCACGTGTATTGCTCCGGACGCTGATCGAGCGTGCGGAATACGTCCACGTAACCGACTTCGTCGAAAAGCTTGGTGAGCCACGCGCGCTCTTCGGGCAGGCAACCTGAATTCTTCTGGTTGCTCTTCCAGTTCTTGATGTCGATTTCCTTGTGGACGATGTTCACGTCGCCGCACACGATCACTTCGCGCTCGCGGGCAAGTTCCGCGAGATGCGGCATGAACTCGTCCATGAAACGGTATTTGGCCTGCTGGCGCTCGTCACCGCTCGACCCTGACGGCACATACACCGACACGATCGACAGCTTGCCGAAACGCAGTTCGACGTAGCGCCCTTCCGGATCGAACTCCTCGCTGCCAAAGCCAATCACGACTTCGTCCGGCTCATGACGCGTATAGACACCCGCGCCGCTATAGCCCTTCTTCACGGCGTGCTGGAAATAGCCGGTGAAATCGTGCGGCGCGAGGAATTCCGGCGTCATGTCGTCTTGCGAACATTTGATTTCCTGCACGCAGAGCACGTCGGCATTCTGCTCGCCAAACCAGTCGAAAAAACCCTTCTTCGCCGCTGAGCGGATGCCGTTCAGGTTGGCGGTAATCACACGCAACATGTCGTTCCTTTTATCTTCAATTCGTTTGTGAGATTTGGTCGAGCCGAACGGCGAAAGTCACTCGACCTTGACGCCCTTCAGCGATTCTTTCGCGGGCGGATATTCGAGCTTCAGCGCCTCAAACGTACGCAACAGCAGTTCGGCGACCATCAGATTGCGATGCGTTTTCGAGTCGGCGGGAATCACGTACCACGGCGCGTATTCGGTGGAAGTCGCGGCGAGGGCGTCGCGATACGCGGCCTGATACTTATCCCACTGTTTGCGCGCGTCGAGATCGGAAACGTCGAATTTCCAGTGCTTGGTCGGGTCGTCGATCCGCGCTTGCAGGCGCGCGCGCTGCTCGTCTGTCGAAATATGCAGCATGCACTTGACGATTGTCGTGCAAGTGTCGGCGAGCAACTCCTCGAACTGGCGAATGTGTCGGCTGCGCACCTGGAACGCGTCCTTGTCGAGTTCGCCGAGGACGGTCGGGACCAACAGGTCTTCGTAGTGGCTGCGATTGAAGATAGTTAGCTCGCCGGCAGCAGGCGCCTGCCAATGGACGCGCCAAAGGAAATCATGCGCGAATTCCACGGGCGTCGGCGCCTTGAACGGCACAATCCGCAAACCGAGCGGATCGACTTCGTGAAACACCGCGCGAATCGTACCGTCCTTGCCGCTCGTGTCCATGCCTTGAAGGACCAGCAACACGCGTCGCTTCTGCTGCGCGTGCAAGCATTCCTGCAAGCTGTCGAGCTTCGCGCCAATTTCTGACAGACGCGCGCGGTCGGTGTCTTTCGATCCCGTCGAAAATGGCTTTGCAGCGGGATCGAAATCGTCGAGCGAAAACTTGTCGTTCTTCTTGGTCTCGAAATAAGGCACGCGGAAATCGTCGAGTTCGGGTTGCTTGGCCATCAACACACTCCGTGATCTGCGTTCAGCGGCTCGCAAAAGCGCGGCCGCGAAATGAAACGGGCCGTTGCCTCCAACTTTCGTTTCCGGCAACAGCCCGCTGTCGCCAAAGCGCGAGCGCTTCAGCCGTATTTTTTCTTCAACTGCACTTCACTTCAGCTTCAGCCACGCTCCGGCTCACGACAGCTTTTTCTTCAGCAGTTCGTTGACCTGCGCCGGATTGGCCTTGCCCTTCGTCGCTTTCATTGCCTGGCCGATCAGCGCGTTGAATGCCTTCTCCTTGCCCGCGCGGAACTCTTCAACCGACTTCTGGTTAGCAGCGAGCACTTCGTCGATGATCGCCTCAAGCGCGCCCGTGTCGGAGATCTGCTTCAAACCCTTCGCTTCGATGATGCGGTCGGCGGCGGCTTCGTCTGTGGCCTTCTCTTCCCAGATCGCGAGGAAGATTTCCTTTGCGATCTTGTTGGAGATCGTGCCGTCTGCAATGCGCTGCAGCAGCAATGCCAGTTGCGCGGACGACACAGGGCAGTCCGCCATATCGAGGCCTTCGCGATTCAGTTGCGACGACACCTCGCCCATCAGCCAGTTCGCCGCGACCTTGGCGTTGCCTGCGCCGAGCTTGACGACTACCGCTTCGTAATACGCGGCCATTGCCTTGCTCGACGTGAGCACGTTCGCGTCGTACGGCGTCAGACCGTATTGCGACACGAAGCGCTGCTGGATCGCTTCGGGCAACTCCGGCATTTCGCTCTTGACGCGCGCGACCCACGCCGGGTCGACCACGAGCGGCATGAGATCGGGATCGGGGAAATAGCGGTAATCGTGCGCGTCTTCCTTGCTGCGCATGGAACGCGTTTCACGCTTATCCGGATCGTATAGACGCGTTTCCTGCACCACCGTCCCGCCGTCTTCGATCAGTTCGATCTGACGGCGCACTTCGTACTGGATCGCTTCTTCCAGAAAGCGGAACGAGTTGAGGTTCTTGATCTCGGCGCGTGTGCCGAACTCCGCCTGACCGACCGGACGCACCGACACGTTCGCGTCGCAACGGAACGATCCTTCCTGCATGTTCCCGTCGCAAATGCCGAGCCAGGTCACGAGCGTATGCAGCGTTTTTGCGTATGCGACGGCTTCTGCCGCGCTGCGCATTTCAGGCTCGGTGACGATTTCGAGCAGCGGCGTGCCCGCACGATTCAGGTCGATGCCCGTCATGCCCGCGAAGTCTTCGTGCAGCGACTTGCCTGCGTCTTCTTCCAGATGCGCACGGGTGAGATTGACGACCTTTGAATACGCTTCCTTACCCGCTTTCTCGTTGGCCGGCACCTGAATCGTCACCTGGCCGCCCTGCACGACGGGAATTTCGTACTGGCTGATCTGATAGCCCTTCGGCAGATCGGGATAAAAATAATTCTTGCGCGCGAAGATGCTGCGCGGCGCGACCGTTGCACCGATTGCGAGGCCGAACTGGATTGCGCGTTCCACAGCGCCGCGGTTCATCACCGGCAACGTGCCCGGCAACGCGAGATCGACCGGGCTCGCCTGCGTGTTGGGCGCGGCGCCGAATTGCGTCGGGGAGCCCGAGAAAATCTTCGATTGCGTGGACAGCTGCGCGTGGGTCTCCAGACCGATCACGACTTCCCATTGCTTGGTCATGGTGCTCACACTCCTGCCGGTGCTTTACGGTGCCAGTCGGTCGCGCGCTGGAACGCGTCGGCCACCTGCAGCATCCGGGCTTCATTGAAATAGTTGCCGATGATCTGCAATCCCACGGGGCGCTGCGCGTTCGCGCCCGCGCCGAAGCCGCACGGCACGCTCATGCCGGGCAAACCGGCGAGGCTCACCGACAACGTGTAGACGTCGGCGAGATACATCTGCACCGGGTCGTCGCCCTTCGCGCCCAGATCCCACGCCACCGACGGCGCGACCGGTCCCATGATCACGTCGCACTGCTTGAACGCTTCCTGGAAGTCCTGCGCGATGATGCGGCGGATTTTCTGCGCCTGCAGGTAGTACGCGTCGTAATACCCGTGCGACAACACGTAAGCGCCGACCATGATGCGACGTTTAACTTCCGGACCGAAACCTTCGGCCCGCGACTTCTTGTACATGTCGAGCAGATCGCGGTATTCCGCGGCGCGATGGCCAAAGCGCACGCCGTCGAAACGCGACAGGTTCGACGACGCCTCCGCCGGCGCGATCACGTAGTAGACCGGGATCGACAGCTCGGTTTTCGGCAACGACACTTCGACGAGCGTTGCGCCGAGTGCTTCGTATTCCTTCAACGCCGCGTCGATAGAAGCACGCACGTCGTCGGCGAGACCCGCGCCGAAATACTCTTTCGGCAGGCCGATGCGCAGACCGGCGAGCGGCTTGCCGGCGCCGTCCTGTTTCCAGGGCTGGCCGAGATAGCGCGTGTAGTCTTCGTCGTCGCGCACGAGGCTCGTCGAATCGCGCTCGTCGAAGCCGGCCATGGCATTGAGCAGCGTGGCGCAATCGGCGGCGCTTTGCGCCATCGGGCCGCCCTGATCCAACGACGACGCAAACGCGATCATGCCGTAGCGCGACACGCGGCCGTACGTAGGCTTGATGCCGGTGATGCCCGAGAACGACGCCGGCTGACGGATCGAGCCGCCGGTGTCGGTGCCAGTCGCGGCGGGCGCAAGGCGCGCGGCGACCGCCGCCGCAGAACCGCCCGACGAGCCGCCCGGCACGGCCTGACGATCCCACGGGTTTTGCACGGGACCAAAGTACGAATTTTCGTTGGACGAGCCCATCGCGAATTCGTCCATGTTGGTCTTGCCTACGCAAACCATGCCCGCCTTCTGCAGACGCTCGACCACCGTTGCGTCGAACGGGCTTTCGTAGTTCGACAACATCTTCGAGCCGGCAGTGGAGCGCCAGCCCTTGGTGACGAACACGTCTTTGTGCGCGATGGGCAGGCCGGTCAGCGGACCGCCGTGGCCCGCGTGGAGCAGCGCGTCCGCGGCCTTCGCCTGCGCGAGCGTCAGGTCCGCGTCGACCTGAATGAAAGCGTTCAGGCTATTGGCCGCGTCGATGCGCTTGAGATAAAGCTGCGCCAGTTCGACGGCGGAGCATTCCTTGGCCGCCAGTGCGGCGCGCAGTTCGGTCAGACTTTTTTCATGCATTGCGTTTTGTCCTGGAAAGCGCGGCAGCGCGGATCACGCTGCCGTGTAGGCGTTCGATTGCGCGCCGGCGAGCCCGGCCGGGTGTGGGCTCCCAGCAGCACCCGCGAGGGCCGCCCGGAAAACGGCATGCTGTTTTCCGGCGCGCTGCCCGCGGGCCGCGGCGCTCGCCATGCGGGTCTTACTCGATCACCTTCGGCACGAGATACAGACCGTCCTGCACGGCCGGCGCGGGACGCTGAAAAGCTTCGCGTTCGATCGTTTCGGTCACCACGTCGTCGCGCAGGCGCAGCGCGACGTCTTCGATCTGTTCGATCGGATGGGCAAGCGGCGCGATGCCTGTGGTATCGACCGCCTGCATCTGCTCGACGAGGCCAAAAAAGTCGTTGAGCTGGGCAAGCGTGTGTTCGGCGTCGGCGTCGGCCAGTTCGAGCCGCGCAAGATGCGCGATGCGCTTAACATCGGTCAGGGTCAAAGCCATGCAGTCACCGGAAAAAGTGGCAGACCGCCGCAGCGCGAAAAGAGCGCTGCGACAGTGGGTTACGACGCGGGAGGATGACCTCGAAAAAGGGGCCAGCGGCGGCAAAAAGTGCCGTCCGTTTCCTTCAAAACATCCAAAATTATAAGGTATCATTACGCGTTCGACCCAAACCCGGACCGACTGACCAAGGCCTTTCTGGACAATTCGTAAAGATAGTTCAGATATTTCTGACTCGGCCTTGCTTCGGCCTCCGGTAGACTCCCTCGCAGCTTCAAGTTCCGGTGGCGCCGCTTCGCCCGGTTGAAGCTGTTATTTTTTCCGCTGCCGCCCTGCGCATCGTTGCGAGGGCCGGCCCCAAGCGAGACAGGATTTTGAATGTTCGGTTTTTTGCGCAGCTACTTCTCCAACGATCTGGCGATTGATCTAGGCACCGCCAACACGCTCATCTACATGCGTGGCAAAGGCATCGTTCTCGATGAACCGTCGGTGGTTTCGATCCGCCAGGAAGGCGGTCCCAACGGCAAGAAAACCATTCAGGCAGTCGGCAAGGAAGCCAAGCAGATGCTTGGCAAGGTGCCGGGCAATATCGAGGCGATCCGCCCCATGAAAGACGGCGTGATTGCCGACTTCACGGTGACCGAGCAGATGATCAAGCAGTTCATCAAAACTGCTCACGAGTCGCGCATGTTCTCGCCGTCGCCGCGCATCATCATTTGCGTGCCGTGCGGTTCGACCCAGGTCGAGCGCCGCGCCATCAAGGAAGCGGCTCACGGCGCAGGCGCTTCGCAGGTGTATCTCATTGAAGAACCCATGGCCGCCGCAATCGGCGCCGGCCTGCCGGTGTCGGAAGCGACCGGCTCCATGGTCGTCGACATCGGCGGCGGCACGACCGAAGTCGGCGTGATCTCGCTCGGCGGCATCGTGTACAAGGGCTCCGTGCGCGTGGGTGGCGACAAGTTCGACGAAGCAATCGTCAACTACATCCGCCGCAACTACGGCATGCTGATCGGCGAGCAAACCGCCGAAGCCATCAAGAAGGAAATCGGTTCGGCCTTCCCGGGTTCCGAAGTCAAGGAAATGGAAGTGAAGGGCCGCAATCTGTCGGAAGGCATTCCGCGCAGCTTCACCATCTCCAGCAACGAAATTCTCGAAGCACTGACCGATCCGCTCAACCAGATCGTCTCATCGGTCAAGATTGCGCTCGAACAAACGCCTCCGGAACTGGGCGCGGACATCGCCGAGCGCGGCATGATGCTGACGGGCGGTGGCGCGCTGCTGCGCGATCTGGACCGCCTGCTCGCCGAAGAAACCGGTCTGCCGGTGCTCGTCGCTGAAGACCCGCTGACGTGCGTCGTGCGCGGCTCGGGCATGGCGCTCGAGCGCATGGACAAGCTCGGCAGCATCTTCTCGTACGAGTAAGCGAGCGAGATCGATGTCAGTAGCGCGGATCTGGCAAACGGCCCCTTGCGGGCCGGTTTGCCGTTGGCTGGGCCAACCAGCCTCCGTGCGCTGAACCCGCGTTTCCAGCGCGCCGCCGCCTCACCCAACCGCTTACGCCCCCGGCGCCGACCATGGAATACAGTCCGCCGCCCCTGTTCAAGCAAGGCCCATCCGCTCTCGCCCGACTGCTGTTTTTCGTCGTGCTCGCGCTGGCTTTGCTGATCTCCGACGCACGCTTCAAAACGCTCGAAATCGTTCGGGGTGTGCTCGGCGCGGGTCTTTATCCGTTGCAACGCGCGGCGCTTGTGCCGCGCGACGTCTTCATGGGCGCCGCCGATCTGGCCGTGACCAGCGCCACGCTGCGTAGCGACAACGAAAAGTTGCATACCAGGAACCTCCAGCTCGCACAGCAGGCGAACACGGCGGCTGAGCTATCCGCTGAAAACGCCCATTTGCGCGCGTTGCTGCAACTTTCGCAACGTGCGACCACACAATCGCTGCCTGCGGAAATCCAGTACGACACACGCGATCCGTTCACGCAGAAGGTCGTAATCAACCGCGGCGCGCAGCAAGGCATCCAGAACGGATCGCCGGTCGTCAACGAAGACGGCGTGATCGGCCAGGTTACGCGCGTGTTCCCGCTACAGGCCGAAGTAACGCTGCTCACCGACAAAGACCAGGCTGTGCCAGTGCAGATCGTTCGCACCGGCCTGCGCAGCGTGATCTACGGCACGCCGAAGGGCGACACGCTCGATCTGCGCTTCGTGCCAATCAGCGCCGACGTCCAGACGGGCGACGAACTCGTCACGAGCGGGCTCGACGGCGTGTATCCGCCGGGGCTGCCGGTTGCCAAGGTGGTCCGCGTCGATAAGCAGGCGGACACCGCATTTGCGCGCGTCATCTGCCTGCCTATCGCGCCGGTACGCGGCGCGCGTCAGTTGCTGGTGCTGCATTACGTGGCCGACGTGCCGCCGCGTCCAGCCGAAGAGCCGGAGCTGTCCGCTAAAGACGCGAAGGCAAAGAAGAGCGCGAAAGCGGCAGACAGCAAGGCCGCCGCCGATAAATCCGCCAAGCCGGCGGAAAAACCGGCCGCTGACAAGAACGCCCCCAAGCCCGCGGCAAGCGCGCCTGGCCAGGCAGGTAAAGCGGCGCCGGTCGACCAGAAACCCGCTGCGTCAAAGAAACCCGCCGCCGTCGAAAAAGCGAGGCCACAAGCCGCGCCGGGGGTGAAGCCATGAACCGTCCGCAATACATTCTGCAGCCGGTCAATCCGTACTTCATCGCGTTCAGCCTCGCTGCGGCCTTTCTGCTGAACCTGATGCCGTGGGGGCGCCTGATCGGCGTGCCGGACTTCGTCGCGCTCGTGCTGCTGTTCTGGAATGTGCATCAGCCGCGCAAGGTCGGCATGGGGATCGCGTTTTTCCTGGGTCTGCTAATGGACGTGCACAACGCCAGCCTGCTGGGCGAGCACGCGCTCGCGTACACGCTGCTGTCGTATGGCGCGATCACGATCCATCGCCGCGTCCTGTGGATGTCGCTCGGCGTGCAGACTTTCGCCGTCATGCCGCTGCTGGTGATCGCTCAACTGGTGCCGTTCGTCATCCGCCTGCTGACGGGCGCGGCCTTTCCAGGCTGGGGTTATCTGATCGACGGGTTTGTCGAAGCCGCGCTGTGGCCCGTCGCGAGCCTGCTGCTGCTGATGCCGCAACGCCGGCCAGCCGACCCCGACGACACGCGGCCAATTTAACAAGGCGTCGAGCGCGCAAGCAGTCCTCATGGAACTCAACTTTTCTGCCCGTTCGACGCCCATCGCTGTTCATGCCTTCCGGTTCAGGCCGGATCAGGCGCACACTCATGATGGCCGTCGCCCGGCCTTTTGCAGAATCGCATGACCGAATTCAAGGACACTCAGCAACAGCTCTCGAAGTTCCGCCTGCGGGTCGCGGCGGCGGGCCTGTTCGTGTTCGTCTGCTTTGGGCTGATCGGCTTTCGCTTTCTGTTCCTGCAGGTGTGGCACTACAGCAAATACTCGCTGCAAGCCGACGAAAACCGCATTTCCGTCGCGCCGATCGTGCCGAACCGCGGCATCATCACTGACCGTAACGGCGTGGTGCTGGCCAAGAACTATTCCGCTTACACGCTCGAAATCACGCCGTCCAAGCTAGGCGCGCCGCTCGAAACAGTGATCGACGATCTGGCCTCGGTCGTGTCGATCGACGCACGTGACCGGCGCCGCTTCAAGAAGCTGCAGGAAGACTCGAAAAACTTCGAAAGCCTGCCCATCCGCACCCGTCTGACTGACGACGAAGTCGCGCGCTTTACCGCGCAGCGCTTCCGTTTTCCGGGCGTGGAGGTGCGCGCCCGCCTGTTCCGCCAATATCCGCTCGGGCCGACGGCGGCGCACGTGATCGGCTACATTGGCCGCATCTCGCAGCGCGACCAGGATCGTATCGACGACGCCAGCGATCAGAACGACAGCGATCCGGAACACTACGATCCGCGTCTGGACGCAAACAACTACAAGGGCACCGACTACATCGGCAAGATCGGTGTCGAGCAAAGTTACGAGACCGAGTTGCACGGCCAGACGGGTTTCGAGGAAGTCGAAGTCACCGCCGGCGGCCGGCCCGTGCGGACAATGTCGCGCACGCAGGCAACGCCGGGCAACAACCTCGTGCTGTCGCTCGACATCGGTTTGCAGCAGGTTGCCGAGCAGGCCTTCGCGGGCCGCCGCGGCGCGCTCGTCGCTATCGAGCCGGCCACCGGCGACGTGCTCGCGTTCGTCTCCGCGCCGAGCTTCGACCCGAATTCGTTCGTCGACGGCATCGATCAGCAGACCTGGGACGAACTCAACAACTCGCCTGACCATCCGCTGCTGAACCGGCCGCTGCACGGCACTTATCCGCCAGGCTCGACGTATAAGCCGTTCATGGCGCTCGCCGCGCTGTCGCTGCACAAGCGCACGCCGGGTTGGGGTTTCCAGGACCCCGGCTCCTACACTTTCGGCGGTCACACGTTCCGCAACGACGTGCGCTCGGGTCAGGGTTGGGTCGACATGAACCGCGCGATCGTCGTGTCGAACGACACTTACTTCTACATGCTGGCTCACGACCTGGGCGTGAACGCCATTGCCGGTTTCATGAAACCGTGGGGTTTTGGCCAGATCACGGGTATCGACATTTCGGGCGAGGCGCGCGGCATCCTGCCTTCGACGGAATGGAAGCGCAAGGCCTACCGCAAGCCCGAACAGCAACGCTGGTACGAAGGCGAAACGATCAGCCTCGGCATCGGCCAGGGCTACAACTCGTTCACGATCCTGCAACTCGCGCACGCCACGGCCACGCTCGCCAACAACGGCGTCGTGATGAAGCCGCACCTCGTGCGCGACATCGAAAATCCGATCACCAAAGGCACGCGCCCCGTCGTGCGCGATCCGAGCGACAAAATCGCGGTGAAGCAGTCCGACATCGACATCATCAAGCGCGCGATGGAAGGCGTCATAACGAACGGCACGGCGTCCAAGCTGTTCATTGGCGCGCCGTATGTCGCCGCGGGCAAGACCGGCACGGCGCAGGTGTATTCGCTGCAAGGCGCGAACTACAAGGGCCATGCGATTGCGGAGCACTTGCGCGATCACGCGCTTTTCATCGCTTTCGCACCGGCGGAGCAACCGAAAATCGCGCTCGCCCTGATCGTGGAGAACGGCGGCTGGGGCGCGGAGGCGGCCGGCCCGATCGCGCGCAAGGTGCTGGACTACTACCTCGTCGGCAAGAATAAGCCGGGCGCGGAGGCAGCGGCAGTTGCAGCGGCAGCGTCCGCGACCGAGGACGCGTCTGCGCCGGAAGTCGGCGGTGCGCCGGCGCCGCAGGAAGCCGGGCAGCCGGTCAGGATCGCCGCGGGCTTCGCCGCGCTACCGATGCCCGGAGCGGCGTCAGCCGCGGCGGCTGCGTCGGCTGCGGCCGCGGCCGCAGCGGCGAACGGGGCATCGGGCGCAGGTGCGGCGTCGGGAGCGGCTGCAGCGTCTGCCGTCACGCCCACATCGAAGTTGTCCGCATCGACGGCGACGCCCGCGACCACGCCAAAGCTACCGGCCTCGGCCACTGCGGCCACTGCGGGCACACCCGCGTCGGCGGCAAAGGGTTCCGTGCCCCGCAAAACTGGCGCCCCGCGTCAACCGCGACCGGCGAGCGAGCCGGCACCGGTCGCCGCACGCTCGGGAACCAGCATGCTACGCGATCCATCGCGCGATAACGGCACTCAAGCCACCTCGCCACGCCAGCCGGTTACCGGCGGCATCGACGAGTAAGGAGAAAGGCATGCAATTCGACAAGCGCGCCTGGATCGACCGCATCAAGCGGATGTTCGCAGGCTTCGACCGCCCGCTCGCACTGGTAGTGTTTCTGCTGCTGTGCGTGGGCATCGTCACTTTGTACAGCGCGAGTCTCGATGTACCGGGCCGCGTTGAAGACCAGTTGCGCAACATCATGCTGACGTTCGTGCTGATGTGGGCGCTCGCCAACGTTCCGCCCACCACGCTGATGCGCTTCGCGGTCCCGCTTTATACCTTCGGGATCGCGCTACTGGTTGCGGTGGCGCTCTTCGGCCTCACGCGCAAAGGCGCGAAGCGCTGGATCAATGTCGGCGTGGTGATTCAGCCGTCGGAGATCATGAAGATCGCGACTCCGCTGATGCTCGCCTGGTACTATCAGCGGCGCGAAGGCGTGATGCGCTGGTACGACTTTCTGGTCGGACTGGTGATTCTTGCCGTGCCCGTGGGGTTGATCGCTAAACAGCCCGACCTGGGCACCGCCGTGCTCGTTTTCGCAGCCGGCTTCTTCGTCATTTACTTTGCGGGTTTGAGCTTCAAACTGATCGTTCCGGTGCTGATTGCCGGCGTGATCGCGGTCGGCTCGATTGCAGCGTTTCAGGACAAGATCTGCCAGCCGGAAGTGCAGTGGCCGCTCATGCACGACTATCAGAAGCACCGCATCTGTACGTTGCTCGACCCGACTTCCGATCCGCTCGGCAAGGGCTTCCACACCATTCAGGCGGTGATCGCGATCGGCTCCGGCGGCCCGCTCGGCAAGGGCTGGCTGAAGGGCACACAGGCGCATCTGGAGTTCATCCCCGAGAAACACACCGACTTTATCTTCGCTGTGTTCTCCGAGGAATTTGGGCTCGCGGGCGGCGTCGTGCTGCTCACGCTGTACATGTTGTTGATCGCGCGCGGGTTGTATATCGCCGCCAACGGCGCGACGCTATTCGGACGCCTGCTTGCAGGGTCTCTGACAATGGCGTTCTTCACGTACGCGTTCGTCAATATCGGTATGGTGAGCGGCATCTTGCCGGTGGTCGGCGTGCCGCTGCCATTCATGAGTTATGGCGGCACCGCGCTGACGACGCTTGGCGTCGCCATCGGCCTGATCATGAGCGTCGCGCGACAGAAACGGTTGATGCAAAGCTAGCCGGTCGGCTGAGCTGATAGAGAGAAGCGGCTTCGTCTAGCTGCGAGACAAACTGCAAGACCGACTGCAACGCGGACTGCCAGCACGCCGCATCGCAAGTTGCAAAACAGAAAGGGCGCATCGCCAGATGCGCCCTTTCTCGTTATTGCGGTTTCACTTCCTTGTGGTCCCGCAGCTGCGCGCTCAGTTGCTGATACTTCAAGCGCGCCGCCGGATCGCCTTGCGCAGCTGCAGCCGCGTAATAAGCCCGCGCCACGTTGAGGTTTTTGTCGACGCCGTCGCCGCCGCGTTCGTAGAAAGAGCCTGTCACGTACTGCGCGGTCATATCGCCGCCCTCGGCAGCCTTCTTGTACCAGACGAACGCCTGCTGGTTGTCCCGATCGGTGCCCCGGCCATCGAGGAACTGATTAGCGAGCGCAAGCTCAGCCTGCACGTGCCCTTGCTGCGCGGCTTTCAGAAACCAGCGGTGCGCCTCGACCGGATCGCGGCCGACGAACTCGCCATCGTCATACATCTTGCCGTACACATATTGCGCGTGCGACATGTTCGCGTCGGCGGCCTTGCGCAGCCACTTCTTGCCTTCGTCGACGTTGACCGCGGTGCCTTCCCCGTTGAGCAGCATCATTGCGTAATTGAACTGCGCAAGCCGGCTGCCGCGCTCGGCGGCCTTGCGGAACTCTGCAAGCGCCGCACCGAAATTGCCGGCGTTGTAGTCGGCGACCGCGGTTTGCGTTTCCGGATCGTTCGGCTTCGCGAGACGATCCTGCGCATGCGCTGCGACGCCCGTGGTCAACGCCGCCGTAATCAACATGCGCGCGACAACGCCTTGCACCATCCACTTCATGACCTCACCTCCTGCAGCGCCTGGCGGGTTGCGCGCAACATCCACATGACGTCGGCGGCCAGAGCGATAAAACGAAAACCGGCATCGCGATGCTGCCTTGCGCTCGCGACGTCCATCGAAAAAATGCCGGCGGCAATGCCCGCCTTGTCCGCGGCGCTCACAATGCGCGCCATGGCCGCTTGCACATCGGCGTGCTTCGAATCGCCGAGATGACCGAGGCTCGCGGCGAGATCGGCGGGTCCGACAAACAGGCAATCGACGCCCGGCGTCGCTGCAATCTTGTCGACCTCGTCGAGGGCGCGCGCCGATTCGATCTGCACGATGGTCGCGATTTGCGCGTTGGCCGTTTGCACGTAATCGCGCCGCATGCCGTAGGCGGCGGCCCGGACGACGCCAGCGACGCCGCGCAGACCATCGAGCGCCTCGGCGCTCGGATATTGCGTGAGGCGCACGGCATGCGCAGCTTCTTCGGCGGACTCGATATTGGGGAACATCAGCGTGCGTGCGCCAGCGTCCATCACGCGCTTGACGAGCCAGCCCTCGTTCGCCGGTACGCGCACCACCGGTTCGCTCGGCAGATGCGCGGCGGCAATCGCACGCAATTGCGAAGTCACGTCGCCGCTGTCGTTGGGCGCGTGCTCCATGTCGATCAGCAGCCAGTCGAAGCCGGCGTGAGCGAGTGCCTCAGCGGCGGAATCGCTGCCGAGCGACAGCCATAGCCCGAACAGCGGATCGGCATCTCTAAGACGTTGCTTGAGGGGATTGGTGAAGGTGCTCATCGCCACACTCCGTGACGACGACCAGCTTCATTGCCTGACACGAGGGGAAGCGCGCTCGTCAGGCGAGCCAGGCTCGAACGCGGACGGCTCGTTTGGCTGCTGCAACGCATTGCGGTGACCGGCATGTCTCGCTCCGTGTGGTTATCGGAGCGATCATACCGTGACAATAACGCGGCGGTTGGCCCGCGTAACGCGTGTGAGGATTAGTCGCGAACCACGTCGGCCCAACAATTCGGCGTCTCGTACAGACGCAGCTTGTGGAGGCGCAGATTCACGCCATAGTGCGCGTCATAAACGTTTGCCAGAATGGCGAACGCTACGGCCGCGAGGTTTTCCACGGTCGGGATGCGGTCGAGCACCACGGTCTTGTGGCCCGCCATTGTCTCGAGGAAGCCGCGCACTTGCGTGTCGCCTTCGTAGACGAGAAACGCGTGATCCCACTTGTCGACGAGATGTTCGACGGCGAGCGACTTGACGTCGGCGAAGTCCATCACCATGCCGCGGTCGGGCGCACCCTCCGTGTCGACCAGATCGCCTTGCAGCGTGATTTCGATCACATAGCGATGGCCGTGCAGATTACGGCACTGGCTGCGGTGATCGGGAATGCGGTGACCCGCGTCGAATTCGAGTTTTCGTGTAATCGTCAGCACGGCAAATCAGGGAATATTCAGATACTTGTGGGTCTGCATCGACAGGCGCCATTGCGGATGGCGTTTGCACCAGTCGATCGCGAGCTTGGTGTTGATGTCGCGCGACGGGCCGTCCATTGGCTGGACGAGGAAATACTCGAAGTCGAGCTTCGCGTAGTCGGACAGGCGCTGGTTGTCCTGCGGGATCACGACCTTCAGTTCGTTGCCCTTCGTAACGACGAGAGGCGCGTCGGCCTTCGGGCTCACGCAGATCCAGTCGATCGTCTCGAGCACCGGCAACGAGCCGTTCGTTTCAATCGCAATTTCAAATCCGGCCGCATGCAGCGCGTCTACCAGCGGCTGGTCGATCTGCAACATCGGCTCGCCGCCTGTGCACACGACAAAGCGTTGACCCTCGCCTTCGGGCCATTGCGACGCGATCATCTGCACGAGGTCTTCGGCCGTGCGGTACTTGCCGCCGTTCTCACCGTCCGTGCCTACGAAGTCCGTGTCGCAGAACCGGCAGACGGCTTCGGCGCGGTCTTCCTCGCGGCCCGACCACAGATTGCAGCCGGCAAAGCGGCAAAACACAGCCGGACGCCCGGCATTCGCGCCCTCGCCTTGCAACGTATAGAAGATTTCCTTGACCGCGTACGTCATGCTGCCTTCTGCCTAGATTTGTACTTGTGTACCTAAAAACGACTGTTGGAGCCCCGCTGTGGCGAGGCCTTTTCACACCGGCTCGGTTACCTTTTCACCGGCGAGATAGGCTTCGTAACCACGCTTACGCAAGCGGCAGGCCGGGCATTCGCCGCAGCCGAAGCCCCATGCGTGCAATTCCGCGCGCTCGCCGACATAACAGGTATGCGTCTCTATGCGCACCAGTTCCACCAGTTCGTCGCCGCCTAGCTCATGCGCGAGGCGCCACGTATCCGCCTTGTCGAGCCACATCAGCGGAGTTTCGAGCAGGAGGCGCGTGTCCATGCCGAGATTCAGCGCGACCTGCAAAGCCTTCATGGTGTCGTCCCGGCAATCGGGATAGCCCGAAAAATCCGTCTCGCACATTCCGCCGACCAACACCTGCAAACCGCGCCGATAAGCGATGGCCGCCGCGATCGTCATGAACATCAGATTGCGGCCCGGCACGAACGTATTCGGCAAACCGTTGGCCGTGGCCTCGATTTCGATCCCGCGCGTCATGGCCGTGTCGCTGATTGCGCCGAGCACAGACAGATCGATCATGTGATCGTCGCCGAGGCGCTCGCTCCACGCCGGGAACGTACGCACTACTGCATTGCGGAAGCCTTCGCGGCATTCGAGTTCGACGCGGTGCCGCTGACCATAGTCGAAGCCGAGCGTCTCAACCGTTTCATAACGTTCAAGTGCCCATGCGAGGCACGTGGCGGAATCCTGGCCGCCGGAAAACAGCACCAGAGCGCTACGTTTAGCGTCTTTGCGGATCACCGTGAAACTCCGTGAATGATGAGTGCCGCGTCGCGCTGCGCGAGGTGCGCCATGCAAGCAACGCGGCGCGACGCGAGCCGGCACTGCTGCCGGCCCAAAGCAGTATAGGCCGCGCCTTCGGCCTGCAAAGTCGCTGGGCGCTTATACCGTTGATCGTCGGGCGAGGGGTTCGGTGCGGATCGCGGCTCGGCCGCGGGCCCTTGAACGAATTCGGCGGGCGACGCACTCGCATGCAAGTGCTTGAACTGGCGCGATTTTATCACGCGATGCCGAACCTCGCCCGGCGCGCCCCGACGTACTACCGGCGAGCACCGAAGCAACGAAAGCTCACCGCAAAAGGAAAAGCCCCAAGAATCTTGCGATTTCCTGGGGCTGAATCTTGGTGGCCTGGGACGGAATCGAACCATCGACACGCGGATTTTCAATCCGCTGCTCTACCAACTGAGCTACCGGGCCAACGAAGAACGAAATGATATCAAAGGGTCATTCGCTGGGCAAGCCCCTTCCCGAAAAAATGTGGGGAGGTGAAATCCGCGCAGGTAACGCGGTGCTCACTCGCCTTTGTTCTTCCCGAGATCGACGCCGAGCTGTTTGAGCTTGCGATACAAGTGCGTGCGCTCCAAGCCCGTCTTTTCCGCGACACGCGTCATGCTGCCGTTCTCGCGCGCGAGGTGATACTCGAAGTACGCGCGCTCGAACGCATCGCGCGCATTGCGCAACGGGATGTCGAACGAGATGGATGCCGTTTGCGCCGCGAGCACGCCGCTGCCCAAGCCGTCAGCCGAGGAAAGCATCGGCAATGCCGCTGCCGAAGCCACCGCCGAAGAATTCATCGGCGACGTCAATTTGGCGGCGGTGCCGCCCGGCGCTACGGCCGCAGTTCCGCGCGCAAGGCCTTGCTCCACAGCCTTCAGCAACTTCTGTAACGCGATCGGCTTCTCGAGAAAATTCAGCGCGCCGATCTTCGTCGCTTCGACTGCGGTGTCGATCGTCGCGTGGCCTGACATCATGATCACCGGCATCGTGAGCTGCCCTTGCGCAGCCCATTCCTTGAGCAGCGTCACGCCGTCGGTATCGGGCATCCAGATGTCGAGCAGCACCAGGTCCGGCGCCTGACGCAAACGGAATTCGCGCGCCTGCTGCGCGTTTTCCGCTGCCTCCACGACATGCCCCTCGTCGCTCAGGATCTCCGAGAGCAATTCCCGGATGCCCATTTCATCATCTACCACCAGGATGGTTGCCATTTACGCTGCCTTTGTCTGCAATGTTGCTTTTGTCTTTCCCTGCGACGTACTGCCGTGCGCAGGACGCGGTCCCGCTTCGGGAGCCGCGGCGTCGTCTGCCAGTTGAAGGAAGAGAATCGAAATTTGCGCGCCTTCGATGACATCGCCCGCTTTCAGGCGGTTTCGAATGTCGATGCGCGCGCCATGTTCGTCGACGATCTTCTTGACCATCGCAAGACCCAGGCCCGTGCCTTTCGCCTTGGTCGTGACGTAAGGCTCGAATGCACGGGTGAGGATACGCGTTGGGAAGCCCGGTCCGTTATCCGACACTGTCAGACGTACCGCGACGCGTGCCTTGCCTTCCGCGTCGGGGTCTCCGTATTCTACTGTCCTCGTCTCGAGCACCACACGTGGGTGCTCGATCTCTGCCACCGCGTCCTGCGCATTCTGCAGCAGGTTGTGAATCACCTGGCGCAATTGCGTTGCGTCGCCACGAATCGCGGGCAGCGCGGAGAGTTCGACATGAATCGCGCCCTTGCCTTCCTCGATGCCATACAGCGTCAGCACTTCGGTCACGAGATCGTTTAATTGCAGATGCGCCAGCACGGCGGGAGGCGTGCGTGCGTAGTCCCGGAAATTGTCGACCATCTGCTTCATCGCCGCGACCTGGTTCACAATTGTGGTCGCGCCGCGCTTGAGAACATCTGCGTCCGACGGCGACAGCTTGTCGGCGAGCTTCATCTGCAGACGTTCGGCAGATAGCTGAATCGGCGTAAGCGGATTCTTGATCTCATGCGCGAGCCGCCGCGCGACCTCGCCCCATGCAATGGAACGCTGCGCGGAAATGACGTCCGAGATGTCGTCGAATACCACGACATAGCCCGACGTCTGCATGTCCTGAGCGTCGCGATCGGTCGCCGACACGAGTCGCGCACCGCGCACGAGTAACGTGAGGGGCTCGCTTTCGCCCGCCACCTGAACCGAGAACTGCTGCTGCCAGTGGCCGCCGTCGTCGTGACCGTCGCCGCTTGCCGCTTCGCGATCGGCAAACGCCTTGCGCACCATGCCGCCGAATTCGCTCAGCACGCCGATCTGTTCGAGCGCCGAGCCCAGCACCTCCTGGAACTGCTGACGGAAGATGCGCTCGGCGCCACGATTCGCGGTGGTGAGCCGGAACTGGCGGTCGAACACGAACACGCCCGCAGTGAGGTTCGCGAGAATACTTTCCAGATACGCCTTCGAATGCTCCAGTGCGATGCGATTATTCTCGACGGCCGCGCGTGCCTCGGACAATTGCCGCGTCATTGCGTTGAACGACTGGGTGAGAAAGCCGAGCTCATCGCGCGATTTGATTTCGCGCTTCGGCGTGTAGTCACCCTCGGTGATTTCCTTCGTGCCCTGCGCGAGCAGGAACAGCGGCCGCGCGAGCTGATTGCCGAGCGCGAGCGCGAGCATCATCGCGATGAACGTGGCGAGAAAGAGCGCGAGCGTCAGCGTGCCGATATACATCTTGCGCAAGCCGGTTCGTCCGAGCGCTTTCTCCTGATACTCGCGATACGCGCGTTGCACAGCATCGGCGTTGCGTGCGAGCGATTGCGACACTGGCTGTGTGAGTTGCAGGAAGCGTTCAGTGGGCTGCAACAGCGACGCGTTCGAGTCGGGAATACGCTGCACGACCCGCAGTCGCAGCGCGCCCTTGCTGCCGTGAGCGCGCGGATCGCCGTCGACTTCGCCTTCTATTGCCGCGTAGCCGCGTCCGCGCGCCTGGTCGAGCATTAGCGGCGTAGGCAAATCGTTCGGTACGAGCGACGCGTAATTGCTGGATGCCTGCGCGACCACATGCATGTCGGGCGTTGCGCCGGACATGCTGCGCGTGGGCTCGACGATTGTCGCGTCCTGCACGCCGAACTGGTCGCGCAGACGCAGCAGCGTGAGCGTCGTACCCGCGGCGTCCGCGCTCGCGAGCTGCTCGGACATCAGGCGGCCCTTGGTTTGCAGATCGGACAGCGACGCGTCGAGCATGCCGCGCCCGAGGTTCAGACCCGACGTGAGCGCGGTTTCGACATTCACGTCGAACCACGACTCGATACTGCGCGACACGAACTGATACGAGACCACATAAATGATGCCGCCCGGCACCACGCCGACCAGCGCCATGAAGAACGCGAGTTTTGCGAGAAGCCGCGTGCCGAACTTACCCTTTCGTAATCGGGCAATGATGATGATGACGAGCGTCGCCACCACCAGCAGAAAGATCATCGCGACCACGAGATTCGCGGCGTAAAGCCACTGGTAATAGCGGTCGAAGAATTCGGTGTTCGCGCTTGCCGCCGCGAGCAGCACGAGCAGCAACACAGCCGTCACGGCGACGGTGGAAACCAGCACGCGCACGACGATGCTGCTGACACTGGTGGCGGAGCGCACTTTATTTAGCACGTTCGGTCACCGTAAAAGTAAAGCGCTTCCATTCGGAAGCGAGATTCCAGTCGCGGTTGTTGACCGCGTCGATCTGGAACGGTTTGGGCATCAATGCGATGTCGAGTTGCATACGCACGGACGCGTTGTATGTCTCGCCGGCATGCACTTCGTTGCGGTCGATCACGTGCCACGACGTCACGTGCTTGATGACCGCGAGCGCATCCTTTAGCGTGGTGAAGCCGAGTTGCAAACCGCCCGACGACACGCTGGACACGCGATATTCGCGCGTGAGCGGCTGAAACGACAGGCGAAGGCTTTGCGACACGTTCACCGGCTGCTCGTCGAACCAGTACCAGCGCGGCCGGCTCAACTCGAAGTCGGTGGTGAAATACAACGGGATGCCCTTATTCACGGCGTCTTCGAGATTGCTGTTCAACTCGAAGTCGAAACGCGCGTCCAGGCTCCAACCGGTGTTGTCGGCCTGCAGCGAAGCGCGCTGCACGGCAATCGAGTCGGCGTACGCCGCGCCGGGCGCGACAAGCCAGACGGCCAGCGCGACCCAAAGCACGGCAGCGAGCCGAAGCGGGAAGAAGCGTTTGATGGTCACCGTTTCTGAAAGCGCGCGTAGAAAAATCCGTCGTGGTCTGAGTTCGCGCCGGCGCTGATGTCAGCGAATTCTCCGGCATGGGAACCGGCCGATGTGTCGGCGGGCGCGCGGGCGACCGTAGGTAAAAGTTGCCCCGGCGCGTCCAATCGTACCGCATCCTGGTGCTTGTTTCCAAACCACTGCGCCTGCAACTCGCCTTCTTCGGGAAAGATCGAGCACGTAACGTAGAGCAATTCACCGCCTGGCTTCACGAGCGGCCACAGCGCGTCGAGAATGCGCCGCTGTTCGTCGACGAGCGCGGGAATATCGGAGGCGCGGCGCAACCAGCGAATATCCGGATGACGCCGCACGATTCCCGACGCCGAGCACGGCACGTCGGCGAGAATGCGGTCGAACGGCTGATCGATGTCGTCGTGCCATTTCGACGGCGTGCCCGCGTCGCCAATACGCACTTCCGCCTGGAGCTTCAGCCGCTGCAAGTTTTCGCCGATGCGCCGGGCGCGCGTCGCATCGCTTTCGAGCGCAATCAGTTGCAGGTTCGCCAGTTCCAGCAGATGCCCGGTCTTGCCGCCGGGCGCCGCGCAGGCGTCGAGCACACGCATGCCGTCACGCACGCCGAGCAGTTGCGCGGCGAGCTGAGCGCCTGCGTCCTGCACCGAAACCACGCCTTCGCTAAAGCCGGGAATGCGGTCGACGGGCATGGGCGTGGCGAGCTTCACCGCATATTCGCCGGCCTTGCTCGCGGCAATGTGATGCTGCTCGAGAACCTGCAGGTACGCATCAACCGTCGAATGACGGGCGTTCACACGCAGCGTCAACGGACCTTGCGTGTTGCCGGCTGCGAGCACGTCCTGCCACGCGTCCGGCCATGCGCGTCTTACCGCGTCGATCCACCATGACGGGTAGTTCCAGCGCGCGACTTCATCGGTCTGCGCCGCTTCGAGCAGCGCCTCGCGTTCGCGCAGGAAGTTGCGCAGCACGGCGTTGACAAGCCCCTTGGCGAACGAGAATTCGCGACGCGCCGAGATCGCGCTCACTGCCTGGTCGACCACCGTGAACGGCGTGTAGGCTGCACTGGCTTCGTCGTCGATCAGAAGCGCGATCGCGCAGGCAAGCACATGACCGACGTGCGGCGGCGGCGCCTTTTTGACGAGCTTTGCGATCAACCATTCGGCAGTCCCGAGACGGCGCATCGTGCGATAGGCGATGTCCTGCACCGCGCCGCGCGCAGCGGCCGCACTACCCTCGGGCGCAGACACGAAGACAGATTGCAGCGCGGCCGGCAAAGCTGCCCCGAGGCGGACAGCGCCAACCGCTTGCGCTGCGCAGTCGAGCGCAAAGCCGAGCGATTCCGGCGCAAGATGCAGCACGGACAAACGGGATTCGCGCGGACGCGCCGACGAAGAAGCAGAACGCGAAGAAGGCTTTAGATTCATGGGAAGGCAAAGGCAGGCCGTGCGGTACGCGCGACACAATGAACACACATTGTAGCGTGGCGCGGCTAACGGCCCCCGCACGCGCGGCGGCCGCGGAAGCGCGCGCTGTCACCAAATTAAAAAGGCGAGTCAGAAGACTCGCCTTTGGTCATGCACTGCGCATCGCCGTTATTCGAAGCGCCCGGTTCGGGCCATTTCCATCAAGCGCGCGATGCGCTCTTCTGTGGCCGGGTGCGTTGAAAACAGATTCGCGATGCCGCCGCCCGCCAGCGGATTCATGATCATCATCTGCGCAGTGGCCGGATGCTGCTCGGCTGCCGGAAACGGAATGCCGCTCGCATAACGATGAATCTTGTCGAGCGCCGAAGCCAGCGCTTGCGGGTCGCCGGAAATCTGCGCGCCGCCACGATCCGCTTCGAATTCGCGCGCACGCGAGATCGCCATCTGGATCAGGGCACCGGCAATAGGCGCGAGCAGCGCGACCGCAATGCTGGCGATCGGGTTCGTGGGACGCCCGTTTTCGTCGCGGCCGCCGAAGAACATAGCAAAGTTCGCGAGCGCGGAAATCGCGCCGGCCATAGTGGCCGAAATTGTCGAAATCAGAATGTCGCGGTGCTTCACGTGCGACAGTTCGTGTGCCATCACACCGCGCATTTCGCGCTCGGACAGCACGCGCAGAATGCCCGTGGTCGCGGCAACCGCTGCATGCTCCGGATTGCGGCCGGTGGCGAACGCGTTAGGCGCGTCTTCGTTGATCAGATACACGCGCGGCATCGGCAAGCCGGCGCGCGTGGAAAGCTCGCGCACCATGCGGTAGAACTGCGGCGCGCTGGTTTCGTCGACTTCCTGCGCGTTGTACATGCGCAGCACCATCTTGTCCGAAAACCAGTACGAAAAGAAATTCATGCCGAGAGCGATGACGAGCGCGATCGTCATGCCGCGCGTGCCGCCTATCATTCCGCCGATCACGATGAAAAGGGCCGTGATCGCGGCCATCAACATCGCGGTTTTGACCCAATTGAACATGTCTGCAACTCCTTGCCCTAACGCGGGGTTCATTTCCATGCCGCATCTTCGCGGCGCCTGATTGTAAGCTAACTGTTAGATATAGGCGCGCGCGGAAAATTCAATCATCTCGATGCGGTGGCGAGCTTGATTCCCAGGCCGACAAAGGCGCTGCCGACGCCGCGGTCCAGCCACTTCTTCACCGACGGCTTGCCGGAGAAACGCCGCGTCACGCTGCCGGCGATCCAGGCGACGAAGCTGTTCCACAGCATGCTCATCACGACGAATACGGCGCCGAGCGTGAGAAAAGCGAGCGCCTTGTGATCCGTGCCGGCAGTAACGAACTGCGGAAAGAAAGAGACGAAGAAAAGCACGACCTTTGGGTTCAGTACGTTTGTCCAGAAGCCTTGCAGGAACAGCTGGCGCAGCGACTTTGGTGCACCCGCCCCGCGCGCTTCGCCGCGGGCCTGGTCTTCGGCAGGTTTCGCGAAGATGAGGCGCACGCCGAGATAAATCAGATAAATCGCACCGACAAACTTGATCACGGTGAACGCCGTGGCCGACGCGGCGAGCAGCGCGGTCAAGCCGAACGCGCAAGCTAGCGAATGGACGCAGCACCCGGCCGAAATCCCCAGCGCGGACATGAGCCCCGCGCCGCGGCCCTGCGCGACGCTACGCCCGACGATATAAGCCGTGTCAGGCCCGGGCGTCACGTTCAGCAGGAAGACCGCGACGACGAAGAATTCGAAATGGGTGATGCCGAACATGAGGATCCTCGGAACATGAGCGTTTGCATAGAGGATTTTAACGCGCGGCGACTGTCGGGCGGGGCCGTTGAGCATCGGCCAAACGGACGATGTTCAGGCGCCGCCGACTGGTGCTACTTTGCTTCGGGAAGCTGGAAACGCTGCCCCGCAGCCAGCGCAAAGCCGGCCAGGAATTCGCGTACCGGCAGACGTTTGCCGCCGGGCTTCTGCAATTGCGTGAGACGCAGCGCGCCGTCGCCGCAGGTCACGACGACCCCTTCGGGCGAAACGCCGGCGATCGTGCCGGGCGCATCCCCGGCTTGCGTGGGTTCGGCCGCCGCCGCCCAGATCTTGATCGACGTGCCGTCTTCGAGCGTCGCCACGCTGCCCGGAAACGGATCGAACGCACGCACCTGGCGGGCGAGCACCGAGGCCGGGCGGCGCCAGTCGAGCGCGGCCTCGTGCTTGCCGATCTTTTCGGCGTACGTCACGCCATCGGCGGGTTGCGGCGTCGAGGTCAGCTTGCCATTGCGCTCCAGTTCGACGAGCGCCGCGACTATCAGCTTCGCGCCGTGTTCGGCGAGGCGATCGTGCAACGTGGCGGTTGTCTCGTTCGCGGAAATCGGCGTGCGCACCTCGGAGATCATGGCGCCGGTGTCGAGACCGGCATCCATTTGCATCAGCGTGATGCCGGTTTCAGCGTCGCCCGCTTCGATCGCGCGATGGATCGGCGCGGCGCCGCGCCAGCGCGGCAACAGCGACGCGTGAATGTTGATGCAGCCAAGCGGCGCGATATCGAGTACTTCCTGCGGCAGGATCAGGCCGTAGGCTGCAACCACCATCACGTCGTGCGGCGTGGTGCGCAGGAGATTGATGGCGGCTTCGGCCTCGGCTGGGTATCTCCCTTCCCGGCGCAGCGAAGGCGGTTGCGCGACGGCCAGCCCATGTTCTTCGGCGTAGCGCTTGACCGGGCTCGCCTGCAGTTTCATGCCGCGCCCGGCCGGGCGGTCGGGCTGCGTCAGCACGAGCGGCACCGGAAAACCGGCGTCGTGAATTGCGGCCAGCGCGGCCGACGCAAATTCCGGCGTACCGGCAAAGACAACGCGCAACGAATGGCTCATGAGCAGGGGCCGAAGCAGGGAGCGGAATGAACGCGCATTACATTGCGTGGGCGAGCTTTTTCATCTTGCTCTTGATGCGCGTCTGCTTCAGCGGCGACAAATACTCGACGAACACACGGCCCATCAGGTGATCCATTTCGTGCTGGATGCACACGGCGAGCAAACCCTCGCAGTCCATTTCGAAGGTTTCGCCCTTTTCGTTCAGGGCGCGCACGCGCACTTTCTCGGCGCGCTCGACGTTGTCGTAAATGCCCGGCACAGACAGACAACCTTCTTCCGACAGCTTTTTCTCGTTGCTGGACCAGACGATTTCCGGATTGATGAAGGCGAGCAGTTGATCGTGCGCGTCCGACACGTCGATCACGATCACGCGCTCGTGCACGTCCACCTGGGTGGCCGCAAGGCCAACGCCCGGCGCGGCATACATGGTCTCGGCCATATCCGCGACAAGGCGGCGGATGCGGTCGTTGACCTGTTCGACCGGCTTCGCGACCTTGTGCAGGCGCTTGTCCGGGTAATTGAGAATGTTCAGTAAAGCCATGATTTCGAGTGTGATTTTTTGGCGCCGCCAGCCGTGTGAGGGCTCACGTTGGCCATTCGGCCAGGTTGTCGGCCCGTCGCAATACGCACACGATAGATGGTGTCGAACCGGTTCGATTCAACGCGCCAGATGCGCCAAACGACGAGCCCGCGCGGGTGGGCGCGGCGCCGCAGTTATTTCGGATGATGAAAATTTTAGCATGGCGCCCGTCTGCCCGCTGGCCCTGCACGAGGATCGCCCCGCAATGCACACCTTGCCTGCAACCCATATCGAACTCGCCGCGTGGCTGCGGCTTTCTCTCGCCACGGGGCTCAAACCCGCGGCGCTGCGCCTGCTGCTGAGCGCCTTTGGCCTACCCGAAACGATTCTCCAGCAGGACCATGAAACGCTCGCCGCGATCGCCGGCGAGGCTGCAGCACGCGCCGCCCTGGCTCCCACCGGCCCCGAATTCGACGCTCAGCTCGACGCGGTAATCGCATGGCGCGAGCTGCCGGGCAACCATCTGGTCACGCTCGACGACCCGGCCTATCCGCCAGCGCTCCTCACCATGCCCGATCCACCTCCGTTGCTATATATAAAGGGCCGGCTGGACCTGTTGCATACACGAGCCGTCGCGCTGGTGGGCAGCCGCAGCGCCACGCCGCAAGGCATGGAAGACGCCGAGCGGTTCGCGCGGACGTTTGCGGCGGCAGGCGTCACCGTCGTGTCGGGGCTGGCGCAAGGCATTGACGGTGCGGCTCATCGGGGCGCGCTCGAAGGCGTCGGCAGCACGGTCGCCGTAATCGGTACGGGCGCCGATCTCGTCTATCCGGCTGCGCACCACGCTCTCGCCCGGCAAATCGCGATGCAAGGCGCCATTCTCTCGGAATGGCCGCTCGGCACGCCCGCACGCGCCGCCAACTTTCCGCAGCGCAACCGGCTGATCGCTGGACTCGTCAGCGGCGTGCTGATCGTGGAAGCGGCCATGCGTTCGGGCTCGCTCATCACGGCGCGCCTAGCGAACGAGATGGGCCGCGATATCTTCGCGTTGCCGGGCTCGATCCACGCGCCGCTGTCGCGCGGATGCCATCGCATGATCAAGCAGGGGGCGAAGCTCGTGGAGACGCCAGACGAGGTTCTGGAGGAATTGGGCTTCGCGATAACCACGCCAATTCGGGCTAGCACCCGGCGGGATAGGGCGGCGACGCAGGCGGCTTGCTCCGCTGCGGCCGACAATGCGGCAACCGCTCGTGCGCAGAGTGAAGAGTCGACGCAGACGGTGTCACGAGCGCGGGCATCGGACATGACCGTCTGCCGGGACCCGGACGCCCAGCGACTGCTCGCCGCCCTCGGCTACGCCCCAACGCCCCTTGAAATACTGGCCACGCGCACCGAAATGGATTACGCCCTACTACAAACGACGTTGCTGCAGCTGGAACTGGCCGGCGAGGTCAGCGCGCTGCCCGGCGGGCGTTACACCCGCGCAAGCCAAGGCCGGACCGCCGCGAACTGCTTTGACCCAGCTTGACCACTCTCCGGGATCGGCCATGCTACATTCGCGCCAAAGCATCCGACAAAGCACCTGAGGAACCACCATGCCCGCGCTGAATCTCGACACCGACCAAGACCGGATCGCCGAGCGCGTCAACGAGCCCGACACGCTGTTCGTTGCCTGCCTGTGTGCGCAATGGTGCGGGACCTGTCGCGAGTATCAGGAGGCGTTCGACAAGCTGGCCGAGCGGCATCCGGAAATCTGTTTCGCATGGATCGACATCGAAACGCATGCTGATCGCTTCGACGATCTCGATGTCGAGAATTTTCCCACCATCCTGATCGAAGACTCAGTAACGACACGATTCTTCGGCACCGTTTTGCCGCAGGCAGCGATCGTGGAGCGGATGTTGTCGGATTTGACCGCGTTGCCCGGCGTGAGCGGCGCGCCGAAATTGCGACCCGCGCTGACCGTCGCCTGAGAGCGATCGGCCGCCTGTAGGCGCCGTTACGGCGTAGGCGTTGCGGCCGGCGCGGTGCATGTTTGACGCGGCCTGGCCAGTTGCCAGGCGCGCAATTTTGATGGCGCGCTTTTATGGCAGTTGACACGCCGCGTTCGCGCCGTGTGCTATAAAGCGGTCGTTAATGGGTCGCAAGGTCGCAAACGAGGGTCGCGCCAGAAGGGCGCGCTCAAGGCCACCAACCCGGATATACCAACCTCACATCGAGTCATGTCCAAAGCACTGATCATCGCCGAAAAGCCTTCCGTCGCGAACGACATCGCGCGCGCTTTGGGCGGTTTTACCAAGCATGACGAATACTACGAGAGCGACGAGTACGTGCTCTCTTCGGCAGTGGGTCACCTGCTGGAAATCGCCGCGCCCGACGAGTACGAAGTCAAACGCGGCAAGTGGAGCTTCGCCAACCTGCCCGTCATTCCGCCGCATTTCGATCTGAATCCGATCGCCAAGAGCGAGTCGCGCCTGAAGGTGCTGACCAAGCTGCTCAAGCGCAAGGACATCGACCGCCTCATCAACGCATGCGACGCGGGGCGCGAGGGCGAACTGATTTTCCGCCTCATCGCGCAACATGCGAAAGCGAAACAGCCGGTTCAGCGTCTGTGGCTGCAATCCATGACGCCGGCCGCCATCCGCGACGGCTTCGCGCGTCTGCGCAGCGACGAAGAAATGCAGCCGCTCGCCGACGCCGCACGCTGCCGCTCGGAAGCGGACTGGCTCGTCGGCATCAACGGCACCCGTGCGATGACCGCGTTCAACAGCAAGGGCGGCGGCTTCTTCCTGACCACGGTCGGCCGGGTACAAACGCCAACGTTGTCTATCGTCGTCGAACGCGAAGAGAAAATTCGCCGCTTCGTGCCGCGAGACTATTGGGAAGTGAAAGCGGAGTTCGTCTGCGCGGCCGGTTTCTACGAGGGCCGCTGGTTTGACCCGAAGTTCAAGCGCGACGAGTTCGATCCGGAAAAGCGCGACTCGCGTCTGTGGGCGCTGCCCGCGGCCGAGACGATCGTCGCCGCATGTCGCGGCCAGATCGGTACGGTGAGCGAGGAATCGAAGCCGTCCACGCAGTTGTCGCCGGCGCTCTTCGACCTCACCAGCTTGCAGCGCGAAGCGAACGGCCGCTTTGGCTTCTCGGCGAAGAATACGCTGGGCCTCGCGCAGGCGCTGTACGAAAAGCACAAGGTGCTGACCTATCCGCGAACCGACGCGCGCGCGCTGCCCGAAGACTATATGGATACGGTCAAGCAGACGCTCGGCATGCTCAAGGAGAGCAACAACTATCTCCCGTTTGCCAAGCAGGTGCTCGATAAGGGCTGGGTGAAGCCGAACAAGCGCATCTTCGATAACTCGAAGATCAGCGACCACTTCGCAATCATCCCCACGCTGCAGGCGCCGAAGAATCTGTCAGAGCCGGAACAGAAGCTCTACGATCTGGTGGTGAAGCGCTTCCTGTCGGTGTTCTTCCCGGCAGCGGAATTCAAAGTGACCACCCGCATTACCGAAGTGGTCGGGCATCACTTCAAGACCGAAGGCAAAGTGCTCGTCGAGCCGGGCTGGTTGCAGGTGTACGGTCGCGAAATCAGCGGTGAAGATGCCAACCTCGTGCCGGTGCAGAAGGACGAGAAGGTCAAGACCGACAAGATCGCCGCCCAGCAGCTCGTGACGAAACCGCCTGCGCGCTACAACGAAGCCACGTTGCTGTCCGCAATGGAAGGCGCGGGCAAGCTCGTGGAAGACGACGAGTTGCGCGAGGCGATGGCCGCAAAGGGGCTCGGTACGCCGGCCACGCGTGCCGCCATCATTGAAGGGCTGCTTGGTGAGAAGTATCTGATTCGCGAAGGTCGCGATCTGATTCCGACCGCGAAGGCATTCCAGTTGATGACGCTGCTGCGCGGGCTCGGTGTGAAGGAATTGACCGCGCCGGAGCTCACGGGCGAGTGGGAATACAAGCTGTCGCAGATGGAACGCGGCAACCTGCCGCGCGACGCGTTCATGCAGGAAATTGCCCGCATGACGCAGACCATCGTCAAGCGCGCGAAAGAATACGATTCGGACACGATCCCCGGCGATTACGCGACGTTGCAAACGCCGTGTCCTCACTGCGGCGGTCAGGTGAAGGAGAATTACCGTCGCTTCGCGTGCTCGAAGTGCGAATTCTCGATTTCGAAAATCCCCGGCGGCCGCCAGTTCGAGATCGAGGAAGTCGAGGAACTGCTGAAGAACAAGACGATCGGTCCGCTGTCGGGTTTCCGCAGCAAGATGGGCCGTCCGTTCTCGGCGATTCTCAAGCTTTCACTCGACGACGAAATCGAGAACTACAAGCTCGAGTTCGACTTCGGTCAGGACGCGGGCGGCGAAGACGGCGAACCGCCTGACTTCTCCGACCAGGAATCGGTGGGCGCATGTCCTAAGTGCAAGGGCCGCGTGTTCGAGCACGGCATGAGCTACGTCTGCGAGAACTCGGTCGCGAGCCCGAAAACTTGCGACTTCCGCTCGGGCAAGGTGATCCTGCAGCAGGAGATCGCCCGCGAGCAGATGGCGAAGCTGCTCGAAGAAGGCCGCACCGACCTGCTGACCAACTTCAAGTCGTCGCGCACCGGCCGTAACTTCAAGGCGTTCCTCGTCAAGCAAAACGACGGCAAAATCGGCTTCGAATTCGAGAAGAAAGAGCCCTCAGCCAAGACGGCGGCGAAGACCGCCGCGGCGAAGTCAGCCGCAAAGGCTGGAGCAGAGCTCGAGTCGGACGAAGGCGACGCGACGGTCGCGGTGAAGGCAGCGCCGGCGGCGAAAAAGGCCGCGGCGAAGAAAGCGCCGGCAACCAAAACCGCTGCGGCAAAGAAGGCGCCAGCCAAAAAGACGGCGGCTCGTAAGACGGGCTCCTGACCGAGCGACAAGGCGGGCGTGCACGGCCTCTGCGCCGCTGCCTGCCCGATCTCAAGTTGACGATAAAAAAGCGCGATCACCAAAGGTGACCGCGATTTTTTTTACGCCTTGCGGAACGCGCCTGTACTGCGCGGCCCGGACTCTCGAACGACGCCTTTACAGTGGAGTCAACGCCGAGAGCCGCGTGCGGTTCGACGTCTTCGCCAACGTCTTGGGTACCGGTGACAGTTCGCTGTCCAGCAGACGCGACAGCGGCTCGGCGCCGTCAAAAGCTTCGGGCGGCATGGACGAATCCGCCGGTTCGAATGACGCCTGCGACGCCGGCCGCCCGACGCCGTCTTTGATCCACTGTTCGCCAAGCAGGCTGTTCGGCGTCTGGCTGAAATGCTCGACCAGGTGATCGATGAACGTGCGCACCTTCGCGGGCAAGTGACGGCGGCTCGGATAAGCGATGTTGATCTCGACTTGTGGCAAACGGTAGTCGCCGAGCAAGCGCACCAGCCTGCCGCGCGTCATGTCGCGGCCGATCAGATAACTCGGCAGAATCGCGATGCCCATGCCGAGCAGCGCAAACTGACGCAGCATCTCCGTATTGTTTGCCACGATCACGTTCGACGGACGCACCCGCACTTCGCCTTCCGGGCCCGTAAATACGCGCTCGTCGCCCCAATATTCTGACGGCAGGCTCAGGCACGGATGCTCCAGCAAATGCTCGGGACGCGTGGGCGTGCCGTGCTTTTCCAGATACGCAGGCGTTGCACACACGGTCATGCAGCCCGTGGTGAGACGCCGCGTGACAATGCTCGCGCTGCGCATTTGCCGGGCAATGACAACACCCACGTCGAAGCCTTCTTCCACCAGATCGACCTGACGGTCCACCAGCGTCACGTCGGGAATCACTTTCGGATACCGCTCCGCGTACGTCTGCAGCACCGGAGCCAGATTGTGCAAGCCGAACACGACCGGCGCGACGATCCTCAAGGTACCGACGGGCTCGTGATTTCGCGCGACCACCATCTGCTCGACGTCTTCAAGTTCGTCGAGAATCTGGCGCGCGCGCTCGAGATAAACCTGACCGGATTCGGTCAGGGACAAGCTGCGAGTTGTTCTGTTGAGCAGCCGCGTGCCTAGACGCCCCTCCAGGTCGGCGACGTGACGGGTGGCAACTGCGTTGGAAATATCCATCGCGCTCGCGGCGCGGGCAAAACTGCCGAGATCCGCCACCTTGACGAAAACTCGCATCGACTGCAAATGGTCCATATGACAACTCCTGCCGTGTTACGGCTTCCTGACAATTGGTGATAACCAGTGGAAGCGAACTAGGGATTCTCCTACGACTCGCGCAATCGTGCAGAAGTTGCCCGCAAAAGCGGAAATTTCGTCAATTTTCGTGCGACTGTGCGCCCTAATGTGGGGCGCGAGTGTCGATTGTTCCGCAAACGGAAACAAACGTGCTGCGGCGCAGCTTGCGACAGGCCGTTGTGCGAATAGACACGACTCGGCCGTGGTCCGGTTTGCGCGTCGCCGCTTCGCACGCAACATGGCCAAAAAGCTAAAAAGCCGCCCGAAGGCGGCTTCCAATTGGTAGTGACCACTCACATGGCTAGGCGGCCAGTTTGCTTTCCAGTTGGGTTTTGGCTTGCGTCAGCGCGGGCGGCAAGCCTTGCTGCAACGTGTCGAAGAGTTCGGCATGGAGCGCGAGTTCAGCGCGCCAGGCTGCGTCGTCGACGGAGATGACCTGCTCGAACTGCTCGCGGCTAAAGTCCAAACCGCTCCAGTCGACGTCTTCGTACCGCGGCGACGTGCCAAACGCATGCTCTTCGCCCTGCGCGGTGCCCTCGATGCGGCCGACCATCCAGCCAAGCACGCGCATGTTTTCGCCGAAGCCCGGCCAGACGAACTTGCCGTCGGCACCCTTGCGGAACCAGTTGACGCAAAAGATTTTCGGCAGCTTCGCGTTCATCTGCTGCAAGCGCTCGCCTGTCTTCAGCCAATGGCCGAAGTACTCGCTCATGTTGTAGCCGCAGAACGGCAGCATCGCGAATGGATCGCGCCGCACGACGCCCTGCTGCCCGGCGGCTGCGGCGGTGGTCTCAGAGCCCATGGTCGCCGCCATGTAGACGCCCTCGACCCAGTTGCGCGCCTCCGTGACGAGCGGCACTGTGGTCGACCGGCGGCCACCGAAGATGAACGCGTCGATCGGCACGCCAGCCGGGTTTTCCCAGTCCGCGTCGATAGACGGACATTGCGACGCCGGCGCCGTGAAGCGCGCATTGGGATGCGCGGCCTTGCGCCCGCTCTCCTTCGCGCTCGCCGGCGTCCAGTCTTTGCCTTGCCAGTCGATCAGGTGCGCGGGCGGTTCATCGGTCATGCCTTCCCACCAGACGTCGCCGTCGTCGGTGAGCGCCACGTTGGTGAAAATCACGTTTTCCTTCAACGTGGCCATTGCGTTGAAGTTGGTCTTTTCACTCGTGCCGGGGGCCACGCCGAAGTAGCCTGCCTCCGGATTGATCGCGTACAGGCGGCCGTCCTTGCCTGGTTTGATCCACGCGATATCGTCGCCGATGGTTGAAATTTTCCAGCCGTTCAGCCCTTCTGGCGGAATCAGCATTGCGAAGTTGGTCTTGCCGCACGCCGACGGAAACGCCGCCGCTACGTGATGTTTGCGTCCCTCGGGTGAAGTCACGCCGAGAATCAGCATGTGCTCGGCAAGCCAGCCTTCGTCGCGGCCCATTGTCGATGCAATGCGCAGCGCAAAGCACTTCTTGCCCAGCAACGCGTTGCCGCCGTATCCAGAGCCATAACTCCAGATTTCGCGTGTCTCGGGAAAATGGACGATGTACTTGGTCGGGTTGCACGGCCAGGGCACGTCTTTCGCGCCTGCCTCGAGCGGCGCGCCCACCGAATGCACGCACGGCACGAACTCGCCGTCTTCGCCGAGCACGTCGTACACCTTGCGGCCCATGCGCGTCATGATGCGCATGTTGGTGACCACATACGGGCTGTCGCTCAATTCGACGCCGATATGCGCGATCGGCGAACCCAGCGGGCCCATGGAGAACGGAACCACGTACATGGTGCGGCCACGCATCGCGCCGTCGAACAGGCCGTCGAGCGTTTCGCGCATTTCTTGCGGCGCGACCCAGTTGTTAGTCGGTCCCGCGTCTTCCGGACGTTGCGCGCAAATGAACGTGCGATCTTCGACACGCGCGACGTCGGAGGGATCGGACCATGCGAGATATGAGTTGGGACGTTTGGTGGGATTGAGCTTTCTGAGCGTGCCGGCTTCGACCATCTGTGCGCACAGCCGGTCATACTCTTCCTGCGATCCGTCGCACCAGACGATGTTGTCCGGCTTGGTCATAGCGGCAACGCGCTGAACCCAGTCGATCAGTTTTCGATGTTTGACCCACCCGGGCGCTTCTACTGACGCTTTGACTGTGGGTTGTCCTTCGAATGATGGATGATTCATCGACTTGTCTCCGTTTGTAGTGAATAGGAAAACGGTACAAGCCCGGCGATGCTGCATGCGAGAGGCATTTAATTGGTTGCGCCAGTTCTAGGAACCGACGCGCAATTGCGCAGGTCATCACGGGCTTCAACACAGTCTGTTGGGCCGATACGCGCTGGACAGGCGATGCAACCGTCTGTAAAGCGGCTTGCCTCAACACGCAACAAACTGTTAAAAACGATGTCAATCGGCCTTGCCGTCACGCTGTCGTTCTATGCGGCAGCTTCTACGGTAAGGCAATCAGCCAGACCGCCATGTGACCTGGGTCACATGATGGGACAGTCAGCATAACATTCCGTTCCGCACCAACGTGGTGCGACGCAAGACACATACCATGAAGATTGCCATCCTCGACGATTATCAGGACGCCGTTCGCAAGCTCGACTGCTTTCAATTGCTGGCCGACCATGAGGTCAAAGTTTTCAATAACACCGTCCGCGGACTCGGCCAACTGGCGAGCCGTCTCTCGGAGGTCGACGCGCTTGTCCTGATTCGGGAACGCACTCGCATCAGCTCGCAACTCCTCGATAAACTGCCTCGTTTGCGCATGATCAGCCAGACGGGCAAGGTGTCCAATCACATCGATCTCGCGGCTTGTACGGAGCGCGGCATCGCCGTGCTGGAAGGCAGCGGCTCACCGATCGCGCCCGCGGAACTCACGTGGGCTCTCATCATGGCGGCGCAGCGGCGCATTCCGCAATACGTGGCTAACCTTAAGCAAGGAGCCTGGCAACAGTCGGGGTTGAAGACGTCAGCACTGCCGCCGAATTTTGGATTGGGCCAGGTGTTGCGCGGTCAGACGCTGGGCATCTGGGGTTACGGCAAGATCGGGCGGCTCGTTGCCGGCTACGGCAAGGCGTTCGGCATGAACGTGTTGATCTGGGGCCGCGAGCATTCGCGTGAAGCCGCTCGCGAGGATGGGTATGGCGTGGCCGAGAGCCGCGAAGCGCTGTTCGAGCAGAGCGACGTGCTGTCGCTGCATCTTCGTTTGCATGACGACACGCGCGGCATCGTCAAGCAGGAAGACCTGATGCGCATGAAGCCGACCGCGTTGCTCGTGAACACGAGCCGCGCCGAACTGCTCGACGAGAACGCGCTGGTCAACGCGCTTTCGCATAACCGTCCGGGCATGGTCGCAATCGACGTGTATGAAAGCGAGCCGATTCTGCAGGGCTACAGCCTCCTGCGCATGGAAAACGTGATCTGCACGCCGCACATCGGCTATGTCGAGCGCGAGAGCTATGAGCTTTACTTCAGCGCGGCGTTCAAGAACATTCTGGCTTTCGACGCCGGCGACACCGCCAGCGTGGCAAATCCCGAAGCGTTGCAGGGCGGACGCCGGCGTTAAGCGGCAATTTCCAGCAGATCGGGCATGCGTTGGAGGAACGTCTCGGCGTCAGCGCGGCCGAGGTTGTATGCATGCACCATCTGCGAAGGACTCGTGTAGTCCCAGCTCGAAATGGGCACTTTGCGCGAGGGCTGCACGTAAAGCCGTTGTTGCGCGCCGTGAGGCACGACGAACATCTGCGGCCGCGGATAGAGACGCGTGACCATCACGAGTACGTTGCCGGGCGCGTCGGCGTCGAGCGCGCCGACGGGCACGTTGTCGACCATGCCGCCGTCGAGCACCGGGCGGCCATTGCGCCTCAAGACCGGCGTGAAAGGCGGCGTGCTCGACGACTGGAGGATCAGGTCCGCAAGATCTTCGACAGTCGCGCAATCTTGAGCGCGCACGAATTCCGGATGAAAACCAAGCGTCTGACCGAGCGTAGGGTGCAGCGTCTTGCGCACGTATTTTTCGATGTTGTACGCGATCAGGCCGGCCGCCACCGCGCTGCGCGCGCCCAGCCAGCGCGGCAGATGCGAAACGCCGATGCGAATTTCTGGCGCTTGCGCGAGTGATGAAAACTTCTCACCGTAAATGTCGAGCAGCGCCTGACGGTAGATGCGGTAATGCGGAAACACCGACTCGCCGCGCAGCAGGTTGCCCCAATAGGCGTTGCGTGAATTGTGACGTAGCGCGTCTTCGTAGTAGCGCATGACCCACTGTGAGTCGCGCGTGTAGAGCATGCACGCGGTCGCGGCGCCAGCGGAAATGCCGGCGATCACGCGTGGACGGATGCGCAATTCCGGTTGCACGACGTCCCAGAAACCCGCCTGCCACCAGCAACGATTGCCGCCGCCCGCGAACACAACCTGGTCGAACATCTCGATTTCCTCTAATGCTGTCTGGCGCGCGGTTTATGCGAGCAACGCGTAGGTCGTGGTTGCGTGAACGGCCATGTTGCCGGTCTCGTCCAGCAGCTCGACTTCGCCGAACACGAGATTGCGGCCGAGACGCAGCACGCGGGCCGTGATCAGCACGTCGCCATTGCGTACAGCACGCATGAAGCTGATGTTGAGCGACACGGTTGTCATCGGCTTGAAGCCGCCGAGCGCGGCTGAAATGGCGACGATCATCGCCGTGTCGGCCGCCGCCATGAACACCTGTCCGCAGATGACGCCGCCTGAGTGACGCAGCTCGCCGGAGAAAGGCAGGCGAAGCGTTGCGCTGTCCGCGTCGACCTTCACGGGAGTCAGCGTCAGCGAACGGACCCAGGGCGCGAGGACGCGGTCGAGCAATTCGGTGATCTCTTTGTCATCCATGGCAATTCCCCGTAAAAAGCCGCGCTGCGCGGAAGCGGCAAGTGTCCGCGACATGATACCGGGACGCCGAAGGCGGCGCGTTCTCGCGGGCGCCCGTTTTGGCGAGCGACGACTCTACTGGAACGAAGCGGTATTTTTAAGAAATCTGCGAAAGGGGGCTTGGCAATGGATGGAACATGCTGCATAATTTCGCTTCTGTTGGGGCGTTAGCTCAGTTGGTAGAGCAGCGGACTCTTAATCCGTAGGTCGAGTGTTCGAGTCACTCACGCCCCACCAAAGATATCAAGCACTTAGCCCATCCTTAACCGGTTGGGCTTTTTGCTTTCTGGACCCATGTAGGCGCTGTGTAGGCGTTTTAAGTCTGCATTAATCAATTTAGATCCATATTGCCGGGTAACGCACGGGCGAGTTGTGTGGCTTCGATGTCGGGGGCGAGCCAGCTCAGCGAGTCGGCGACGCAAATACCGGATCTCGCCAGAAAACGATAACAGCAAGTCGAAGAAGCGACGAAACCGATACTAAGCCTTTGACCAGCTTAGCCACCACGCCCCGATTTGAACAATCATCGATTGCCCCGGATGGCGCAGCATTTCGCGGAACGGTGAAGCAGCACTTGCGCTTCGGATCGTCGACACGAGACACACCATCTTGCTGCGCAAGATGGACGAGCAATCAGGCATCGACTACATGATCGTTTCAATGATGGCAATGCCACACCGACGATCATTAGCGCAGTTTTTCGAAGCGTGACAGTGCTCCGCTCTAATCGCGCTACGTCGATCATCACGATACGAACTCACGGGCCGCGACTCGCTCTCCCGATCACGCCGTCAAAGCTTGAGCAGCGCCTTGATCGAAGTCCACTCCTTCGAAATCCACGGGTTCAATTTATCGAACGTCCCTGACGAAAGCGTGATGCCTGCCGTGGATTTCGCCGCTTCATACGACGTCAATGAATCGAGAGCCATCGCAGCAAACGTTGAGGCAGCGGGGCGAGATTGAAACAAGCGGTACACGTCGTCGTATGTCTTCTCGAATCGCATCCTCAACCATTCCAGTCGCAACCAGCGGGATACCACCTGCTCGCTGAAGACCACCTGCGACGCTGCCAGAATTACGCCGAGATCGGACTGGCGATTAATTACACAGACGAGCCAGAGCACTGCATATACGAGAAGCCTGATGCGCTCGAAGCGCGCCATCGACAGAGCAATGGTTTTGCTGAAGAGGCTATTTTCGAGCAACTGCGCGGCGAGCTTCCTGTTCGGGTCACGGGCATCGTTGTTGTAGTAGCCATCGGTCACTTCGTGACTAAGACTGACATCGAACGCGCGCCCGAAAAAATCCTGACGACGTTTATCCTCAGCCCGGGGCGTTAGATACAACCGGGAAACCTGACCCAGAACAAACAGGACGACGGCATCAACCAGAAACCCGACCTGAACCCAATCGTAGATTCTCGGGTACACGCTCTTGTCGAGCAGCAGCGACAGAACCGACAAGATCGCGCCGACGTAAAACAGCCAGTCTGTCGCGGTATCGGCAAGCTCGACGTCATCGAAGTAACGTTTTCGTATCGGATCTACGTTGGACATTTTTGTTTCAGAGAAAGCGTTCAATAACTCCAGCAAATCATGTCTGGCTATGCCCGACCGGAAGGTCCTCAAGCGGCCGTTCGTCCGATGCCATACCGTCGGCGGGGAACCGACGGTGGATGCTCACCGCCGCCCGTCCATTTTCCCGTCGCCAGCCATTCCTCAAAATACCCCAGCCACTCGACGGCCCACGGAATGTACGTTTCAGACAACTTCATACCCGTAGACCATTCACGCGCCTTCGGCCACCACATGCAGAGTTTTGTGCCCGGACCGTCGTGCAAGTAGGTATGCGGCGGCCGCTTGCCGTTTGCGAGAGCACTCAGGTCGGGTTCCAGTACCAAGAGTTCGGGCACCTTGCGTCCGGCCTTCAACCGAAGAAGGCATCTGTATCTGCGCGCATACGGTCCGGGGGAGACCACGAACACAAAGCGCAGCTCCTTGCCGGAACACAAGGTAAATGAACTGTAAGGCAATCGCAGCGACTCAAGATCCAGCGCCCGTGCAGCAAGACTCGGTGGTGGCGTGACGCGGCGCATTCAATCACCGTAGAAGGTGTGCGGCTTCGACCTGGCGATGACGGAAGATGGGGCCGCGCCGCCGCCGATGATAGCCACGCGCCCTGCTCTCCGGCCCGCTTCCCGTCGCGCCCGATCGTCCTTGAGAATCTCCGCCTCCGCACGCTCCCCGAAAACAGCGCGCACGATACGCATGACGGCATCCAGGCCCGCGTTTGCTTCGATCGCGTCAAGGAGCTTGCGCAGGTCCCTACAGATTCGGGCATGCCACTCGTCAAATGCCCCCTGGCGCTCACGTGTGTTCATGCTGCTCGCGAGGTTATCGTACGGCGACGACGGGTTCTGGAGATACCAGACTTCCCTGCCACCGAAATCGCGCTCCCGCGTGAAGTACCGCGGTATCGCCTCGACGATATCAAGCAGAAGATCCAGCGGCGTGGAATGCGGTTTCGGAGCCAGATCAACGTACGCCGCAGCTGCGAGGGTGGTGATGAACACGGACGAGGGAGCGAAATCCTCGTGACCGCTCGCCTTCCCGAACGCTACGTTCCGATGTAGTTTGAGCAGCTGTACGAGGCGGCTGAGCAATCGCTCGAAAACCTCATCGGCCTTCGGAAGGGGGGAAATGGACTTGCGAACGGAATCGGCCGCGAATGTCCGATGCTCGACGGCAGTGAAGACCGGCGCAATCGCTGCGGCACGCGCAAAGCTACGGGTCAACCCGCGCGGATTCGTCGGTTCGTACGTCCGCAACTGGCGATCTGGGACACGGCCATGCGTGTCGCCGTACGGGGCCCAAGATAGCGGATCGTCGACAACCGGCGTGATGTCGGCGAACATGCCGCTTGCATATTCAAGTGTGACGCACCGTTCCCAACGCTTGACCTTCAGACTGTGCGCGCTCGCATATCGTGACAGGACTGCATGCAGGTGGTTGATCAGCAATCCTGGACCACCGTCTCCACCGTATCTCAACATGGCACGCTGATCGAGTCGCGCGACGAGATCGATGTCGAAACCTTCACGGGATTCATCCGACGGCCTAAGCAACGTCCCCAAGGCCCTCGAGCCATGGCCATGAATGTTCGTCGTCAGACCGGCGAATTCGTCACTCTCGGCAAGATACTCCGCGGTGCTGATGTAGGAGGACTCGAGCGCCAGAAGTTGGGTCGACGTCAGTTCGTGCGAGCGCGCGATCGTATCGGCAAGGTGAAAGAACTGCGTCTCCGCACGGTACGAAAAGGTAGATCGCCGTTGCGGCGTCTGCAACGTCGCTCCGCGGCCTTCTCCCCTGCCACCGTCCAAGGGGCTAATAGTCAGTGCTGGTGTACTCATTGCGCCGTCCTCCCGCTCTCGAATTAGCGCTTATGTTTCGCGGGATCAACCAGGGTGTAGGTCTGATGACGCCCGGGCGTAGGCGGCAGCGGGCGGCCTTTCACCCCCGTCACTTCGGTGCGAGTCACGTTATTGCGGTACAGCCCGGACGACGGTGCCGGCGTCCCCGGAGTCAGTGCTTTCGGCATGATGCTCTCCTTCCGCTCAAGAGCTCCGCGCCGAATCCGACCACCGGACCCGCACGCGAAAAGGCGTTCGGTCTTCTTGCCTTTTCGGTTCGGAAGTCCGACAATGAAAATACTGGACTTCAGAATGCTCGAAGTCAAGCATTTTTTTTATCGAAATTCCGAACATCATGCCCACTCTAGGCGAAAAGATCCGCACGCTGCGGAAACGGCAAGGGCTCACGCTCGATCAGCTGGCCCTTCAGGTTAGCGCGTCCAAGTCATCGATCTGGGAGCTGGAGAATAAAGAAAAGGCGCGCCCGTCGGCCGACAGGATCGATGCGATCGCGCGAGCGCTCGGCGTCACCTCCGCGTATCTGCTGGACGACACGCAAACCGAGCCGTCCAGGAAGGTTGCCGACGAGGCGTTTTTCCGAAAGTATGAGCAGCTGGACGAGCCCGTTAAAAAGCAGCTCCAGGACATCCTCGAAGTTCTCGACCGAAAACGTGACTGATCAGCCTCTATCGCCGCAACGCGAAGCAATGAAGCTGGTGCAGCTCTGGCGGGCTGTACATGGCGCAGCCTTTCCGATCCGGGCTGGCGAACTGGCCATTGAATGGTCACGGCAGGTGTCGCCGGCTCGCCCTATCGGCGAAGTTCTAGCCCAGGATCTCGACGGCTTCGAGGGTGGACTGTTCTGGCTCCCCAAAAGGGAAGAATGGGTGATCCTGCATGCTCCCAATGAAGACATCCCTGGACGAGCGAACTTCACGATCGGCCATGAGTTCGGCCACTACGTGCTGCATCGCACGCGCGAGGATGCATTCCGATGTTCCCAGAGCGCGACGCTTGGACTGGCTGCAAAGGCCATCGAGCGCGAGGCAGATCTGTTCGCCTCGTATCTGCTCATGCCGATTGATGATTTCCGCGAACAGGTAAAGGGAAAGCACATCACCCTTGACGTGCTCGGTGAGTGCTCCGCCCGATACGGGGTATCTTTGACGGCGGCCATTCTGAAGTGGATCGATTTCACCGAGCACTCCGCGATCATCGTTTTCGCCCGCGAAGGGATGCTTCACTGGTGGAAAGGCAGTACGAGTGCGAAGCGGTTCGGCTTCGGTCATCTTCACGAAGGTATGGAACTGCCGAAGCAATCGCTGGTTATGCAGCCGCGCTCGGCGACTTTTAGCGTCGACGCCCGGGACGGGATTGAACATGAAAGTGGGATTTGGTTTCCCCACTCGACAACTCGCGAGATGGCGGTCGTATCAGATCGTTACGACATGAGCATTTCGCTTTTGTTGCTCGATGGAGCGGCGTGGGACACAGATGATGATGAGTTGCTGCCTCCCCTCACGGGAGCACCGAGCGCTTGAGCGGTGCCATCGCCGTCGTAAGGCATGGTGCCACGCGGACGATCTGAGCGGGAAGCCCCTTGAAGCCCCGCTTTGTTCGTCTGGGCACCTTCGAATCCAACGCTCACCGGCTTCGTCGAACGGAGCAGCGGCGGGTGCAAGCCAAGCATGGGGCAGTTGATTTGGATTAGTAGGTCCCTCGGGGAACAGCTTCACAACGTTCCTACGGTTGAAAAGTAGTCACCCTGCGGAATTAGCCAGTTTGAGCGACAAGCGTCCTACGTCGTTGAAGGTATGCCACACGCGGGGCCGCCACCGCCGGTGGTGTTACTTTTTGACCATCGTGCGGCTCAAGCTGACGCCGAAGCATTGCGTCATCCCCCACCTTCGTCCAGTCGATTCGAACTGTGAGGTCATCCTCGATCAGTAGATGCCCTAGCTCAAATGCGCGGTCCATGAGCAGCGACAGGCAAATTCCGTTCGACGGGTCAAGCCGTATGCTTTGATCTTGGCTCCACGGCACTATATGCGAAGCGACAAGGAAATCTTTGCTCTCAATTCCGGTAATTGCGCATCGATATCCGTAGTTGGATTTGACCGCGCTAGCAAATGCTCTTTGCGCACTCCCACGAGTCTTGGCCGTTACAACTGAATCTGCAACGCTATAGTCTTGGTCCTTGATTTGCTCCTCGAATACTTCGACCTCTCCGGGATCTGGCTCTGCGGCCTCCGCCGCAGCATCTCCTTGTCTCGCCGCAGGGTATCGTGCGTCGAGCACGTCGAGAAACACACCAACCGATGTTGCAAGCTTCTCCGAAATCGACGCGGGAAGTATCCACGCGCTGTGATTTTGAGATGGATCAAAAAACAGCCCATATCCCGGGTGTCGTAGATAAGCTGCGAGCCCTCTGGCCGTATCAGCGTCTAATTCATCCAAGACGTCAGCGGGCGCATCCGAGGATTCGAGTCTTGAAAGGGCGTGCTTAACTGCAGTACTGGGAACGGTGCCTCCGCTGGCAAAAGTTTCTGATGCTAAGGCTGAACCTTGCGAAGTTCTAGCGGCGAGTTCCCGAATCGCAGGCGGTGCGATATCGAGATTGGCCCATGCGTATTCCGAGCTCGGACCGCTTAAGTATGCGCGCAAATGCAGCGTCGTCGGCTCATCGTGAAGCTTGATAGCCATCAAATAGGGCTGACCAGCACCACGGCTGGCAAGCAGTTCCAACTCGTTTTCAGCAGACTCGAAATCGGTATGAGTCGGATTGCCAGGAATGGTCTCCGCAGTATCTTCCCTCGGAGTAGGCGCCATCTTCCACGCGTGTGGAGCGCCAAGGCTGGTTTCCCATTTAAGGTGCGGGCGATCCGCAGAGTTAAAGACCAGAGCGCCCGGTGTCGTTCCCGCCGGCCACTTATACGTAAGCGGCACTGCCCCTTCATCACCCACATTCACCGGGAATAGTCTGAGAAGTGCGTCGAGAAAGCCTTTTTTCTTTGAAAGCTGAATATAGTCCTTGGTGTACTTCGTATTACTCAATCGCCCATAGGTCGCACGATGCGCTGACGGACCATAATAAACAACGAGCACCCATTCAACCGGCTGCGCGGCCATTAGGCTCTCCCAATAATAATCGCTTCCGGTGATTGATGCGCTTCCACTTCTCGCCGACTCTGAGCAGCTAGCGACCGATGCGTCGTGAATCGGACAATTTCGGCGCTCGGGAATAACGATCGCACCGATTCAGTATCACGATTGGACATAACCCACCGCACGCCACGTCGCGACAAATCCTCACAAAGTTCCGCTAGCGCAACGAGGTCTGCTATTTCGAAAGTCTTTGCTGTGTATTTGTTAAATTTTGCTGTCGGTTCTTTTTCGACATCCGGCCGGGAAAAAACAGGTAAGTATGGTGGATCAAGGTACACAAAATCGCCAGGCATGGCGCTGCACAGCACTTCTCGAAAATCAGCCACAGTAAGATCCGCTCGGGCCAGGAGCCCACCGATCGAATTCATCGTGTTGTCATCAATGAGCTTGAAACGACGATCGCCCCAAGGCACATTCATGGCGCCTGTTCGAGAGTTTTCTCTCCAAAGATGATTCCATGATACGCCATTCAAGTATAGAAAACGTGCACCCTTCTCTACGGTACAAGAAGATGCTGTATTCGAGCGAATTTCGTAGTAGAACTCTTTCGAATCATTTTTCAAATACCAAGCCAACAATGGTCGAAGTTCCGATTGATGGTCTCTCATCGCAACCCAAGCCGCGATAAGGTGCTCATTGAGATCTGCGAGATGCGAACGGCCAGATACACGGGAAGCACACGCTAGGAAGACGGCTCCTCCGCCAAGAAATGGCTCGTAGTAATTGTTGATGCTGGCAGGTACGTATGGGAGGATGCGCGGGAGCAAGCGCGACTTCCCGCCGGCCCACCTAATGAACGGCTTGATCGGCTTCGGATCGGTCGTGGCTACATACTGCGCCTCAGTCAGCATGTCCAAAACAGCCTGCGTCATGAAATTCTCTTTTGCTTTAGGTATCAAAGGCGCATAATACAGGGTTATCCACGATCCTCCCAGACTCGGAGCTCACATGTCCGACATCCAACTTGTTTGGCCAAACAAGGAGCAACTGCTGAAGGCGTCGGGGGAGGCAAGCTACGAGTGGATACATCCAACGGACCGTCGCCTGCTTGAGCCGCTCAAGCTTGAACTGCTCACAGCGCGCCCGCTGAGCGCTACCAGCAATGTCCTAGCGATCGGGGATGGTTCGGACGTTCTCGAAGCGCTAAAGGCCCAAACAACCGTCCTCGACAGCGGCATTCGACTCGTCTACATTGATCCGCCATTCAACACGCAGGTCAATTTCCGCCAGTATAACGACACCATGCAACGGTCGATGTGGCTAAGCATGATGCGGGACCGTCTGGCGGCACTGCGTCCGCTTCTTGCCGAAGATGCGAGCATTTGGGTGCACCTGGACGACAGCGAAGTGCACCGCGCTCGCGCAATCATGGACGAGGTCTTCGGCGACCAGGCATTTGTTGCGTCAGTCGTGTGGCAAAAGAAGACCACTCGCGATTCCCGCGCCGCCTTCTCGTCGAACCACGACACGATTTTGGTGTACGCACCAAGCGGCCCTAAGCGGTGGAAGACCTCAAGAAATCTGCTACTGAAAGACGAGACTCAGTTGCAGAACCGCGACGATGATCCACGTGGGCCGTGGTCTGACGCGCCTTTCACCGCCCCCGGATATCGCAAGGCGCAGCAGTACGACATCGTTACTCCCACAGGGCAAGTGCTGCGCCCCCCGCGAGGACGTTCTTGGTACGCTACCGAGCAAACTTATCTCGACTTACTTGCCGATGATCGCCTTTGGTTTCCTAAAGGTGGTGATGGGTCACCACGTTTGAAACTATTCGCGCATCAACTTAGAGGACTGGTGCCATTCACAGTGTGGGGTGCCACAGATACGGGAACGAATGATGACGCAAAGCGTCACTTAATGGCGATGTTCCCAGAGATGGAAGTGTTTGACACTCCCAAACCTGAGTCGCTACTGGAGCGAATCATCCACATCGCAACCAATCCAGGGGAACTCGTGGTCGATATATTTGGCGGTAGCGGGACAACTGCCGCGGTCGCACACAAGATGCGCCGTCGATGGATGGTGGCCGAACGTAATGCACAGACAGTCCTTGATTTTCTACTACCGAGGATGCAGCGAATAGTCGACGGCAATGACCCCGGTGGTGTCACCGAGACCACATCTTGGGTCGGTGGAGGTAACTTCGAGACCGTCCAAGTTTCACCGCGGCTAGGGAAGCTAGCAAAAAAATTTCAACCCGAAACCCTTAAACGACGCCTTGTGGCTCTAGAGGAAATCAGGACCTTGTCAATACCCAAAGAAAAACGGTCTGTCGCGGCTTGATGACCGGGCCGTGGCCGCGTGTGGGCCTTAAGCTGCGCGGCCCGCTCGATCACAAACGTCAGGTACGCTTATCTCGTTTTGAGGCAGAGCTGTCGCGTGCATGGATCACACGAAGTCTGTCGCGCGCTGCACCCTTGTCCAAGTGCGCCCCCTCCCCGCGTCCTGTCAACACGCTCAGCATCAGGTTAAACGTCAGGGAGTCGATTTCTTTCGGCGGAACCGCAAGAGCGTGGGCAACATCGGATCTTGACGTTCCTTCATCGCGCAATGCTTTGAACACCTTCTCTAGCACTTGGGACTTTTCATGCGCCATAGGCTCCGGCTCGTTTGTGCGGTAGCCGGCTTCTGCCAGTTGAATACACAACGTCCTGTAGATCCATGCGCTCGTGAGTCCAAGCGCGTGCACTCGGTAGTTCAACGCCGCAACCGACACTTTCCAGTGATGTTTCGCGCGTACCAGCCCCGGCAACGTCGTCACACGAGGCGCATAAGCCAGAACACTCTTGCGGGGCATGAGGAACGCTGATGCAAACGCATTCGCTTCACGCTCCAACTCCGGCCCTTGGGTTTGCCCATGTCGATGCAGGACCAGATGGCCCAACTCATGTGCCGCATCGAACCGGCAGTGTTCAGCCGATTTATACGTGTTCAAGAACATGAAGGGCGTACCACCATGCCACATGGAGAATGCGTCGACTTCTTTCGCGTCAATCGCGAGCGAGAATACGCGCACGCCCTTTGATTCCAACAGGGCTATCACATTCTTAACCGGCAGCTCGCCAAGCCCCCATTGCGAACGCAGCGCTTCAGCCGCCGCCTCCGGGCCATAGGCCGTAGAAATAGAGGGGAACGGAATATCCTCCTCGAAATCTTCCAAACGCGCTGGGTCCGTCAACGTACCGGGCTCGCGCCCGAGGTCGGGAAGATCGGGAGCCGGCAGGTTGAAATTTCGCTCCAGCCACTCGTTGAGCATGAGCCCAATCGCGCCGGAACCCAGCGCACTGTCGCGCTGGCGCGCGCTCATCTTCGACATCGACCGGAAGCTTGCGACGCTACCCGATAGCTCGCTCGGATCGCCGGCGAAAAAGAACGCTTCGGGGAAGCCGAGCGCGGCCGCAATACGCTGCATATTGGTCGGCTCCGGCTCCTGGTCTCCCTTTTCGTACGCGGACACCGACCGCTCGCTGACGCCAATGCGTTCAGCAACTTCCCGTTTGGTCATACCTCGTCGCCGCCGCGCGAGCGAGAATCGCTTTGAATTGAACATCACTTACCTGATTGCGCTACTTACGGCTCACAGCCACGTCGACGTCCGGCGATTGGGGAATTGGCGACACCGCGGGACTACCGTCCAACTCAATCGCACCGAGCACAATGCGTTCAGACCACGAAGTCACGAAACGCTGTGTCGAGTCGTAACCGTTCGGGCGAGACAGTTCAAGATGGAGCTCGTCGATTTTGAAATGATGCAGCAATATCCACGTGTCCAGAGCGCGCTGTTCCTCTTCTACGGGCGGCAGGGTCTCAGGAAACAGATCCGCCGTCCGGTTGTCGTCCACCGCCTTGACGGTACGTGGACCTTTTTCGCTCTTATTGGACGGCGTGCGGTCTTTGATGCCCGTTGCATCATCGCCCGATGCGACAGCGATTGCGACAGCAAGCGCCGGATTAACGACCAACTCGTAGTTGCCTTCATCTTGCTTTTCCCAACCACGCGGAATGAGAAAATCCCGCAGGGCGGCAACTGTCTCATTGGTCAGCACGGAATGACGATACAGCCTGGGATGGTGAGCCGTGAGACGCGCCCGGTACAGAATCGCCTGCAACACTGCTTCGATGAGCACCTGCCGGTCAAGCTGCAATTGCGCCAATCGGGTATCGACATCGGCTGGCTCGTGAAAGACCACAGCGGCAAACATGGGCATGCCCGAGAAGTTGACTTCCGATTACTCTACCACAATTGTGGAATTAAAACCGGAAGTCAGAAGAGCAACTCGAGGCCACAACACAGGACTGACGATCCAATTTCTTTTCAGCCCTATATCACGCACCCGAGTACGCAGAAGACTGCTGCTCCGCCGCTGCGATTGCGTACCGGCGAACCCCCTCAGGAGTCCGGTGATGCTTCCTACCCCACCCCTCGATTATCTGGTCGCATTCGTGATCTGCTTCGTTCTAGGCACGCTGTGGACGATGTGCGTCGGTTGCTACGCGAGTCACATCCGGCGAAAGGCAATGGCTAGCCATGCCTGATCGCCATCTGCCCTATCCCCCCTTCGACGATGACAACGAAGACGGATCGCTGCGCGAACACATGCGCCTGCGCGGTCATGAGCCTTCGCAGGAATCGTCCCGCCCATTCGGGCAGGAGCTACCTCGCTACCGTCCGGATACGGGCGACGTGATCTACGCATGCCCTACGTGCGAGTCGTTCCGCACGGAGCCTCGTCACATTGCGCGACGAATCGGCGGTGCAATAGGCGCCACTGCCGGCGGTACCAGTGCGGCCGCCGCAGCCCTGTCCGGCGCAGAGATAGGTGCCGCAGTCGGTGCACTCGGCGGCCCATTTGGCATGCTGTGCGGCAGCATCGCTGCAGCAATCATCGCGGGTCTGGCCGGCGCTGCAGCCGGCTGTGCGACTGGCGCGGCGCTCGGCGAAACCGTTGATCAAAAGGTGCTCGACAACTGGCGTTGCCGCGCCTGCGGGCACATCTTTTCGGTCCGGCTGGACTAACCCAGCTTTCCGGTTTTCCCTTTCCCCTGTTTCCCCTACTGCCCGGCCGCGTGCCGGGCTTTATGCACTTGTCTGGAGGTTTTATAAATGCACTTGGTTCAATCGATGGCCTACGTTGGCGAAATGCCGTGGCACGGCCTTGGCAATCAGCTTTCCCCGAAACAACCGATCGAAGTCTGGGCTCGCCAGACCGGCATGGACTGGACGATCGAATCGGCCGATGTTCGTTTCGTCGCCGGACAAGCCGGTTCCGGTCTCGGCTCGATCCACGCATTTCCCGAACAGCGCGTACTGTACCGCTCGGATACGAAGGCTCCACTGTCCGTCGTCTCGTCACGCTATCAGGTCGTGCAACCTCGAGAAATCCTCGAGTTCTATCGCGACCTCACAGAAGTCGGCGGCTTCGAACTGGAAACGGCCGGCGTGCTCAAGGACGGCAAGAAACTGTGGGCACTCGCCCGTACCGGTCAGTCCGTCTCGCTCAAGGGGCGTGACGAGGTAAACGGTTATCTACTGCTCGCCACCGCCTGCGACGGCACGCTGGCGACTACCGCCCAGTTCACATCCGTTCGCGTGGTGTGCAACAACACACTCCAGATCGCCCTTGGCGATTCGGCTGGCGCGGTGAAGGTCCCACACCGCTCGCAGTTCGACGCTCAAGCCGTCAAGCGTCAACTCGGCATCGCGATCTCGTCGTGGGACGGTTTCATGGTGCGGATGAAAGCCCTGGCGGATCGCAAGGTGAACAACGCCGCAGCCGAGGCGTTCTTCCGTCGCGTGCTGACCTATCCGGCCAGCTCCGGCGTCTCTATGCCGACCACCAACGACAGCGCAGTCCGAGTCGTGCAATCGCTGTTCGCCGGCCGAGGCAAGGGCGCGACGCTCGCCTCGGCATCCGGTACGGCGTGGGGGCTCGTGAATTCGATCACGGAATTTGTCGATCACCAGCGCCGTGCTCGCAGCGAGGATCACCGGCGCGACGCCGCCTGGTTCGGCGCCGGCAATGTAATCAAGCAGCGCGCGTGGGATGAGGCGATGAAGCTGGTTGCCTGAACCCATGTCCATCACGTCATACGGCCCGGCCGGGATCTTCCCGCCGGGCCTTCTGCTTTCTGGAGGTTACAAATGGCTTTGCCTGAATCGGTCGGGCGCGGTCGGCATCGACCCGCATTACGGCTCGTCGAAACGAAGTCCCTCTCGCGCGAGGACTGGTTATCGGTGAGAAAAAACGGGATCGGAGGCTCCGATGCGGCCGCAGCCGTAGGGCTTTCGCCGTATATGAGTCCGCTCGAACTCTGGCTCATCAAGACCGGACGCGATGCGACCCTGCCGAAGCCGGACGCGAACGATACGACCGAGCCCGTGTATTGGGGCACGCTGCTTGAGCCCATCGTTGCCGCGTCCTATACGAAGCAGACCGGCAATCGTGTCCGGCGTGTCAATGCCGTGCTCCAGCATCCGCAGATACCGTTCATGCTGGCGAACGTCGATCGTGAAGTCGTGGGCAACCGCGACGTGCAGCTGCTCGAGTGCAAGACGGCGGGGGAGTTCGGCGCGCGTCCGTGGCGTGACGGCGTGCCCGAGTACGTGCAATTGCAGGTTCAGCACCAGCTCGCGGTCACGGGTAGACAGGCGGCCGATGTAGCCGTGCTCCTCTGCGGCCAGAAGCTCGAGGTGCACCGGGTAATGCGCGACGACGCGCTGATCGCGCGGCTGATCGAACTCGAAGCGGCATTCTGGCGCTACGTCGAAACCGGTACGCCACCGCCCGCCGACGGCTCGGACTCGGCGGATCGCGCACTGCGCTGCCTGTATCCGGGCGCAGGCGGCACGGTCGATTTCACGGGCGACAGGTCGCTCTCGTCCACGTTCGCCGATCTGGTCGCCGTGCGCGCCGATATCGAGAGCCGCCAGGTCGTCGAATCGAAACTGAAGCAGACCATCCAGCAGGCGATGGGTGAGGCCGACCGGGCCGAGTTCGAGACGGGTTCGGTGTCGTTCAGACGCAGCCGGGACGGCTCCGGCATCGATCTGCAACGGCTACTGGCCGACCACCCCGAGCTTGCCGCGCAGTATGCCATCACGAAACCGGGTTCACGCCGCTTTCTCGTGAACACCTGACTCCCTGCCGATCGCGCGTCTCCCTCTCCCGTTTCATTCCCCACTGCTTACATTTACAGGAGAAGTTCATGCTGAAAGGCTTGAGCATCACCCCGCCCGTTATCGGGCGGATTTCCATCGGTCGTGTCGTTGAGAAGAACGGCAAACGCCTGCCGGAAAAAGATGACCAATTTACTCTCACGACCCAGATCCAGAACCGCGACGGCTGGATGTTGCATCCGCTCAACGAGGAACTGCGTAAAGCCACCACCGGCAAACTGCGGGCGATCCCCGTGCGGTTCCTGTTCAACGATCCCGACCTGAACCTGCGTGCCGAGTACTCATGTTTCGACCGCGAGACCGGACGGCCTGTCTGCGTCGGTAACGGCGAAACCTGCCGCCGCGCTACGGACGCTGGTATCGAAGACCTGCCGTGCCCGTCACCGGACGGCTGTGCATTCGGTCAGGGCGGCGCCTGCAAGCCCTACGGCCGGCTGAACGTGCTGATCGGCGACGAAGACGAGATGGGCTCGTTCATCTTCCGCACCACCTCGTACAACTCGATCCGCACGCTCGCCGCACGCCTGCATTACTTCGCTGCCGTATCGGGCAACCTGCTCGCCTGCCTGCCGCTGGAACTGAAGCTGCGCGGCAAGTCCACCACGCAGAGCTACCGTTCGGCCATCTATTACGTGGATCTCGGCATGCGCACGGGCAGCTCGCTCGAAGCAGCCGTCACCGAAGCGCGCGAGCTGGATGCGCGACGTCGCGCGGCCGGCTTCGACCAGGCCGCACTCGACGCCGCTGCGCGGGCCGGCTTCGGTAACGGCGCGTTCGAGGACAGTATCGAGGACGGTGCCGCCGTCGCGGACGAGTTCTATCCGGCCCAGTCCCGTGACGACCCTGGTCACGGTGACGGCAACGCCCACGCCGATGCTGGCGGAACGCCTGCGGCATCCGGCCTGAAAGACCGGCTGGATCAGCGCGCCGCATTGCTTGGCGGGAAGGCCGCATGATCCGTCGTCCGGCTCTCGCTCTGGCTGTCGCGGCAACCGGCACTGCCGTCTGCATGTCGGTGTTGGCCGGCTGGCAGCGCGGCGGATGGCTGTCGGAGCGGCTGGTGTGGGTTGCGGTGAGCGTCGTGCTGGTCGGCGGCGCTCATCTGCTGCCCGCACTATGCCGTTCTGCGCCGCTCTCAGTGCGCGGTATCGGTACGCTGCTGTGGCTCGGCTGCATGGCAGCGGCATCGTGGGGGCACGCGACATTCTTTCTGCTGTCGCAGTCGCATGCGGGCGAGGTACGCGTGTCGGCCGTGTCCGTCGCCAGCGTGCCGGCTCACCGGTCGCTGACGGCCGTCATGGCGGAACGGGCCTCGGTTGCAGCCGATCAGGCCGTCGCCGATGCGCAGCACTGCATCCGTGACTGCCCGACGCTACGCGTACGAAGAACCTCACTGGCCGCCCGGCTCGATGCGCTCGACGCCGAAGCGGCGGACGTGCGACGGTATCAGGCCATCGAAGACGGTAACGCCTCGCATCGTGACGCCGCGCGTGACGACCCGGTCTCGGCACGGCTGGCCGCGCTGCGGGGCGTCACCAATACGAGACTCGATCTGTACGTGAGTCTCGCTTTCGCGGCCGTGCTCGAAAGCACAGCATGCCTGCTGTGGTCGATCGCGCTGCTGCCGCAGGGCACATCGCCCATCACGGATCGTCGCGGCCACGTACCCGCAATCACGAACGATGTATCCGACATGACTACGGCTGACGTGCCTATCGTGGCTATCGCTCCTGCCGTGACCGAACCCGAAACCGAAGTCATGAAACTGCGTCGCGACATCGAGGCCGGCCTCCTGCGCCCGACCGTCACGAGCATCCGCCAGCACCTCGGCTGCTCGCAGGCGAAAGCCGCCTCGCTGCGCAAGCTGGTCATCGAGCCGACAGCATAAAGCGGGCGCGTCCTGCGCCCGGTCTCCCTTCTTCACATCCTGCGATCACGCATCCGGTTCCTCCGGAGGCCCGTGCTCGCCCTGATTCTGGAGCCATCAATGAACGACACTATCCGTCTCAAACCGCTTTTTCATCCGGGCCGGCTCCTGGTCACACTCGAAGCCCTGCAGACACTGCGAGCCAACCAGATTCCCATCATCAGCGTCATGATGCGGCACATCGCCGGGGATTGGGGCATCGTCTCCGACGACGACAGTGCGCAGAACGACCTGTCGGTCGCGGCCGGCCTGCGCCTGCTGTCGATCTACCCGCTGCCGGACGGCGCGCGCCTCATCGTGACCACCGAATGGGATCGCTCGAACACCACCATCGAGCTGATCGGGCAACTGGTTTCCCGCAATGCACCGCAGTGCCCGCCCGCGACTGCTCATGCCTGTTACCCGCGATGGCCGACGATCAACCATCCGGTCAGGAGGTGCGCATGAGCAATCGCCCGCGTTTCCGGATGGGCCAGCCCGTCATTACCCCGGCCGCCCAGTCCGTGCTGGAACAGGCCGGGATTTCGCCGACCGTCCTGCTGGGACGGCATCTGCGCGGTGACTGGGGTGAGTTGGGCATCGCCGACATCGCCAGCAACGAGCTGGCCTTGCTGCTCCGCAGACGCCTGCTGTCGAGCTATGTGATACCGGGCGGCGGCAAGGTCTGGATCATCACCGAAGCCGATCGCTCGGTCACGACGATCCTGCTGCCGGAGGACTATTGATGTCCACCCTGATCCAGAAGCTTCATCCGGCGCTGTATCCGGGGCGGCGACTGGGGCTTGCCGGAAGCCGTCAACCGCTCTTCAGCCGGCAGGGGATGTGGGACAGCGGCAGCGCTTTGCATTGCGCGGCAATGGCGCTCGCCATGCTCGGCAAGCTGTCCGATCCGGTCGACGTACGCGGCTATGCGAGTGGCCCCGTTGCACACTTCTGGGATCGGGCCTGGCCGCATTACCTGCATGGGTTGACGCCTTCGGAACTAGTCAGTTTCGTCTGGGAACTCGATGCCGGTGTGCAGCCTGTCGAGTGCGAAGGCTCCGCCGATGAGATCCTGCGCTTCTGCGCGGGGGAACTGGCCGCAGGATGGCCGGTCATCGTCTGGATCGTCAACCGTCGAACCGGTGAACGGCACCGCCGCACTTGGTCGCGGGAATCGAAGAGCGGGACACCGTCCCCAAGGCACTTCTGCTGCTTGATCCGGCAGGCGCCATGCCGGTACTGGCTGCGTGCAACGCGCGGCTGGAATCCGGAAAGCCTCATGCCTCGTACATCACGGCCGAAGCGACCGTGCAGGCAGACGTGGACGGCGCGGTGTCGATCCGCCGACCGGAAGATGGCGCTAGCGAAGCCGGCTGCGTCTGATCTCGGGCGGCGTCGCCGCGTTGGCCCGACGCTTGCCGGTCGGCGCGAGCGACACCCCGTCCAGCGGCGCGAACAGCTCGGCGAGCGTGACGCCCAGCACATGGCAGATGTTGGCCAGCGTTTCGACGGACGGATTGGCGATGCCGCGCTCGATCGCAGAGATATATGTCCGGTCCACATGGGCCTCGAAGGCCAGCGTCTCCTGCGACTTGTCGGCCTCATGCCGGCATTGCTTGATGCGTTGGCCGAGGGCAACGGAGATCGGGGCAGGGGTGTTCGGAGAGGGTGAAGGACGACGGGTAGCCATGCCAGGCAGAATGCCCGGCTGTCGATTGATTCTCGACGTTGTAAACACGACATTTGATGTCGTGTTTACTCTTCATTTTCTTCTGGAGCTGCCGATATAGCGTCGAGAGCTTTGTCGCACGCGACAGTTGCGCGCGCATTTGTAGAGTAAACACTGCAAACACGGGCGCCCGGGCACCCACTGGCGCGGTCGGCCGTGCCCGCCCCTGATCCTTTCTTTTTTTGCTTTAGCGGTACCCGCCAACCATCAGAACAAGGAACCAGAAACAATGAAGACCAGACCCGGCAGGGGAACCATCCGATTTGCGCTGAGCGCCGTTGCATCCGCCATGCTTGCTGCCTGTGGTGGAGGTGGCGGCAGTGGCAGCGGCGGAGGTTCGCCAGGCTCCGGCACAGGTACGGGCGGTAGCCCGTCCGCCACCACGACAATTTCCGGAAAGGCGATCGACGGCTACCTCGGGAGCGCGACGATCTGTTTCGATAACGGGCAGGGAGCCTGCGACAACTCACTGCCCACGGCCACGACAGACGGCACCGGCAGTTATACGCTCAAGGTCACGGCAGACATGACCGGAAAGCATCTGCTCGCCATTGTGCCGGCCGGCACAACCGATGCAACCTCGGGCAAAACCTTCACATCCGGCTTTACGCTGTCGGCCGTTGTGGCGGGCGCGAACCAGAACGTCACGCCGCTGACATCGATGGTTGTCGCGCAGATGGCCAAGGGGGTTTCGCAGGGCTATGCCACGGCGGCTGTCCAGCAGCTTGCCGGCGTCGCTCCCGACAGCGACTACGTGGCAGCAGGCAACAGCGCCGCGCTCTCGCTTGCCCAGCAAACGGTCCAGGCAGTCATCCAGTACGCAGGCGGCTCCATCACAGGCACGCAGGGCGTCCTCAATGCGATCGTCGATTCCGGCTCTCCCGCCGTTCTTTCGACCACGCCGTCCATCCTTGCCGCGGAAGAAGCCGCACTCGGCACTTCGGCAAACGCGAGCCAGATCCTCGCCAGCCCGCTTTACTCGATGGAAGGCTATCTGGGCAATGGTGTGATTTTCGGCGACGCGGACTATCCCGACTACTCGGGCTATCCGTTCCGCAACCGCTACACGCTGTCGGGTTCGACGCTGACCGTGAGCCAGGAAGCCTGGATTGCGACTGTGGATAGCTGGATTACCAACCCGGCTGGCGATGTCATCGACAGCGACCTGAACGGTGACCGGACGGGCAGCCTGATCTCGATGTCGAATGCGAGCGGCGGCTATCTGCAGAAAACCGATGGCACCTTCACGGCCTACCTGTCGCCCGATCGGTTGCATCCGTCGTACAGCCTGTCGAACGTCGGCTCGACGCTCACCGGCACGGACGCCAATACCGGCGACACCGTCACGCTGGCGTACAAATCGGTGGACGTGAGTGGCCAGCCGCTTTCGAGCGCCCTGTCCGTTTCGGCTGATTACTCCGCAGTGCGCAATGCCATGACGGGCATGTTCCCGTCCGGCACGACCGCGTACATCGGCACCCTAAGCCATGCCCACGACCAGGTGCTGATCCCGGCAACCGGCATTGATCCTCCCTGGATTGGCGGCGCGGACAGCACGGCCGGATATTCTGTGCAACCCGATACCGGTCTCGCCATCAATGTTGCAACGCTTGACGGCCATGTCGGGTCGAATACGTCGGTCCAGCAGGCCGTCGGTACGCAGATCGATGTGTCAACGACGGTTCAGAACCGCTCATGCATTCTCCTGAGCATCCAGGCGAACGGCGTCGCGCAGCTCATCGCCAATCCGAACCAGCAGCCGCACGCCGACATCGGCGTTCCGGCCTGCGGGTCGCCCGGCTTGACGTTGCCGGTCAACGGCAGCTGGAGCGTCAGTCCGACCAATGCAAACGTGATGGTGATCACGTTGCCGAATGCTCAGGTCGCAGCCCTTTCGACCTACAGCGACATCGACGACAACGTTCGCCGCGCGATCCTTGCGGGCGGCAACCTCGCGGTTGCGCTCGTCAACGGAAGCCTGCTGTCCGGCTTCGATTACCCGGCCAGTGTGGTTCAGACGGACGCGCAATTCCCGGCGTCGGTATTGAACACGATCGCGGCTTCGATGGTCGCCGCGGCAAAGTCCATGGGTCTCGCTGACTGATCTACATCCGCCGTTCCCCAGATGCGGCGGGCCGGGGTTCGCCGCATCGCATTTCATTTCCCCGTCCATCGCGGCAGGCATGGGTCGGAACGGCCCCACCAAGCCGGCCTGTGCCTGTCTTGTTCTTCATTTCCCAACCTCCAATCATGAAACCTCACGTCTCAACAAGCTGCGTGGCGCTTGCCGCCATCATCACATCCCTGCTTGTCGCTGCATGCGGCGACAAGGTGCTCGACTTCCGCAATGCGGACATTAACAACGGCAAGGTCTACGCCGGCGACTCGAATACGCCGTTCTCGGGCCAGGTGACGAACGTCCCGTTCAATCATGTCCTGATGTCGCAACCCGGTTTCAGCACGGCGATGCAGATCTTCAACACCGCCGTCAAGATCCCGGTGCCGGGCCTGTACAACGTCGCGTTGTGCGACGTGCATGTGCGCGATGGGGCACTCGACGGCAAGACGGTCTGCAAGACTCCGCAGTCGGACACCGTACGAGCCGAGGCGTCATTCAGCGCCGGCGTGTTGACCGATATGCTGACCGTCAATGACGAAGACGGAAAGACCGCGCTCACCAGCGTGTCGTTCGTTGACGGTCAACCTGACGGTAAGCAGGAAATGCACAGGCCGGGCACGCATCAGCTCGTGCACGTTCTGCACTGGAGTCACGGTCGGCCGGACGGCGAGGAAGAAGGCTTCGATCCTGATACCGGAAACCGCACCCTCCACGCCACGCTTTCGCAGGGAAAGTACGATGGCGATTTCACCGAATACGCCCCGGACGGCAAGCAGGTGACCCATCACGTGAAGTTTATTCACGGCGCAAAGGAAGGGGTCGAAGAACTCTTCTATCCCGACACCGGCAAGCCGAGACAGTACGGCCAGTATGCCAACGGACAGTTGACGGGAACAACCAGGGCATGGGACCCGGACGGACGACTCGTGTACGAGCGAGACTACGTGAACGGGGCCAAGGTACCTGACAGCCCCGAGCTGATCGGGTGCATCGAACACGTAATCAATGACGTCAAGGACGCCGGCGACTACACGATCGGTCGCGAGGATGTCGCACGGGCATATTGCAGGGAAAACCCGAACGCAAATCCGGGCACCGCGGCTCAGCCCGCCGTCGAACCGGCGGCTCCTGAACTGGCTCCGCTAACGGCGACCGTCTCATCCGAGACCGCCCCGCCGACTAACTGAAACACGCGTCTTCGCCATCGCTGGAGTCGGCAGGTCTTGGACCTGCTGGCTCGACACTTAGTCGGCTACTTTTTTTTCGGTAACGCCGTCGGCAAACAACCGATAGTGTTGAAAAACTCTTTCTCCGCGACGCCGGACCAGTTCGCGAGAAAGTTGGCCTCTCAGATCGCCCTGCAAGCCGCTCGTGAGCATCGGTCAAAGGCAGGAAGACCCCTGAAAACCTCGCTGAATTCTTGCTCGCCAAGTTTTTCAACACTATCAACCATTAGCCGCCCTTCAGATGCGGCGCCCTTCAGGCATTCAAGCGTCAGCAACAACCCGAAACCCGCCATCCGATCGCAAATTACGAGATGTATGCACGTCGCGTGCCTCTGCGAAGACCGGCAGAGTCATAGCGAAATCGTCCCCGGTGCCTTCGAGCCGCACTAATACGCGGAGCGTCCGCGATGGCCGACTCCGGCGCGTTCATGAACCCGTGGAGGCGACGAAGCTGCGTCAGTGTGTGCACTGATCAAATCCGGGGAGATGGTTTTTCGCCAGTCGTCACGGCTCAGTCGCAAGGTGTTATGGATGTTGAGCAGCGCTGTTAGTCACTCATTTTTTAATCGATCGGATGTGAGCCGACTTCCCCGCGGTTCGTAAGCATGGCAATCGCTTCAAACAGTAATCGAACCACAGCTTCAATATCGGCAGATTGCTGCATCCCTTGTCCTGCAAGAAACATGATTGCCGATCGAACCGACGCAAAATTTTGCGCCAACAGGATAAGGTGTACGCCGTTCGGCCCACGCACCCCCGATAGCCAGTTCTGAACCGTACGCTCGCTCGCGTGCGTCATGCGTGCCAAGGTCTTCACTGCATGCCGGGATGTGCCGGTCTCCCTCTTCAGTGCCACTTCGATCGCCACCGCATATTCGCGGGCGGTGAGTCCTAGGTTTTGTCCACTTGGCAACTTTTTGCGTGTTTCCCGCAACATCTTTCCGACCTCCGAAAGTATATTGATTCGACCTCTACGTGATTGGTGATGGAACGTGCAGGAATTGAAATGCGCGGCTTTTCAGAGAAACGGGGAACGCGGTGATTCGACGGGTGCGAAACGATCGTGCAGTGGATGCTGGCAGCTTGGCACGGGCAGCTGCCTACGTGCGTATGTCCACCGAGCACCAGCAATACTCGACTGAAAACCAGCAGGACGTGATCTTCGCCTTCGCGGCAGCGCGCGACCTGCAAATCGTCAAGATATACGCGGATGAAGGGAAAAGCGGACTGAGGCTCGAAGGCCGCGATCAGTTGAAGGCGCTGCTGCGTGATGTGGAGTCCGGCCAGGCGGACTATTCAGTTATCCTGGTGTACGACGTAAGCCGGTGGGGCCGCTTCCAAGACCCCGACGAGAGCGCCAGCTACGAAATCCGCTGCAAGCAGGCGGGTGTGCGCGTGTTGTATTGCGCGGAGCAGTTCGAGAACGATGGCAGTGCGGTGTCCAGCATCATAAAAAATGTGAAGCGTACGATGGCTGGCGAGTACAGCCGAGAGCTGAGCGTCAAGGTGCATGCAGGCCAAATGCGCCTTATACAGACTGGCGTGCGGCAAGGCGGCCCAGCCGGCTACGGTCTGCGCCGCATGCTGATCGATCATACTGGCACGCATAAGGCGGAGCTGAAACCCGGCGAGCACAAGTCGATCCAGACCGACCGTGTGATCCTTGTACCCGGCCCAGTCGAGGAAACCGATACCGTACGCTGGATATACAAGGCGTTCGTCGAAGACGGGCTGACAGAATCGGAAATCGCGGTCCTGCTGAATCGTGAAGGCAAACGCACAGATCGCGAAACCGCCTGGACACGCGGCACCGTTCACCAGATCCTAATCAACGACAAATACGTCGGTGACAACGTGTGGAACCGGACCTCGTTCAAGCTCAAGGAAGAGCGGGTCAAAAATCCGCCGGCAGCATGGGCGCGAGCCGATAATGCATTCGACGCGATCGTTGACCGGCTGATGTTCAACGCCGCACGCCAGATCATCCTTGCGCGCTCGTACCGACTTACGGACCAAGAAATGTTAGCCGCGCTAGGCCGCGTATTGCTTCGCCACGGCTACCTGTCCGGCATCGTCATCGACGAAACAACAGACTGCCCGTCGAGCAGTGCGTTTGCTAGCCGCTTCGGCAGCCTGATCCGCACATACACCCTGATTGGCTACACCCCTGACCGGGACTACCGCTATCTCGAAATCAACCGGCGTCTGCGCGAGTTGCACCCGGGAATCGTTTCGGATGCGATGAGCGCCATGACAGCCGCTGGGACAAGGGTGGAACGTGACTCGGCAACCGATCTCCTGCGAGTCAACGATGAATTTACCGTTTCGCTCGCTCTGTGCCGATGCCGCACGACGGAGGCGGGAACCAACCGCTGGACCGTTCGGTTCGATACCACGTTGAAACCCGACATCACGGTCGCTGTGCGGATGGAATCTGACGCGCAATCGATTCGCGACTACTACCTGCTTCCGGCCATTGATCTCCGGTCAGAACAACTCCGTCTCGGAGACTACAACGAGCAGGGCTTCGATGCGTATCGCTACGACGACCTGTCGATGCTTGTCTATCTCGGCCGCCGAGCACCGCTACGTGGAGGAATTCATGGATGGCAACCAAGTACGTGAGCCTGCGCTGTCGTCGTCGCACAAGATCACGCCGATCTCTGCCGACCGGCTACGCGTGCTCAATCCGCGCACACGCAATCCGCTGTTTTTTTCGCAACTGGTGGAGAACATCGCCGTGGTCGGACTGAAGCGGCCGATCAGTGTGGCGCATGGCGGGAAAGATGAGGAGGGAGACTGGTACGAAGTGCTCTGCGGGCAGGGGCGTCTTGAAGCACTGAAGCACCTAGGCGAGACGATGATTCCGTGCTGTATCTTCGATGCGCCGCAAGTTGATCGCTTCCTGATTTCGCTGACCGAAAACATCGCGCGCCGGCGACATACGACCGAAGAGTTGCTGAGTGGCATTCAGGTCCTGCGCGCCAGAGGGTATAGCTCGGAGCAGATCGCCCGGAAAACGAATCTTGATACCAGCTATATCAGCAGCATCCTCCACCTGCTCGATAACGGCGAACAACGTCTCGTGCGTGCAGTGGAGAAAAGTATCGTACCAATCTCGCTCGCAGTCGAAATCTCGCGCGCATCAAGCGAAGACCTTCAAAAGGCCCTGCTGGAAGCCTACGAGCAAGGCACACTCAAGGGCGAACAACTGCTGCGCGTTCGCAAGCTGATCAGTAAACGAGAGGCACTCGGGAAAGCGTACTACCCGAAACCTATCGCCCGCGATGACAAGCCCACGCCGCAGAAGCTGCTGCGCATTTACAAAACGGAAGTGCGGCGACAGCAACTCAATATCCAGAAGGCACGGGTCCAGGAAGAACGCCTGCTGCTGATCACGTCGGCCATGCGGCACTTTCTGACTGACGAACATTTCCGTACCCTGCTGCGCGCCGAGCAGATCAGCGATATTCCCGAAGTCATAGCCCGTCGTATTCCACCGGAGATACTGCCATGAGCACGGTCAGACATGGATTCGACCCGACAATTATCGAGGTGCAGCTCGACCAGATTCATCCTCTCGTGCCGATCCGCGCCAAGGTGCTGGAAACGCCGAAGTTCCGGACGATCCTCAGTTCAATCCGCGAGCTGGGCGTAATCGAGCCACTGGCCGTTCATCCGTCACGGGATCGCGAAAGCCATTTCGATCTACTCGATGGTCGCCTGCGGCTCGAAGCCCTAAAACAGCTCGGGCATGCAAAGGCCCGCTGCATGGTCTCGCTCGACGACGAAGGGTTCACGTTCAACCGGCAGATCACCCGCATCGCGTCGGTACAGGAGCATCGCATGATCCGTGCGGCGCTTGCCAAAGGGGCATCGGAAGAACGGATTGCTCAAGTGCTCGACATCGACGTGAAACGTGTGCGTGAGAAAGCCCATCTGCTTGATGGCATTGCGCCGGAAGCGGCCCGGTTGCTGAAGGATCGGCAGGTGATCCCCGCCGTTTTCGCTGTACTGCGCAAGATGAAGCCGTTCCGTCAGATTGAAGCAGCCGAGATGATGATCGCCGCGAACAAGTTCACGAAGTCCTATGCAGAAATGATCCTCGTGACCACGCGCACCGATGCGCTGACGGACAAGGCCAAGCCGAAGAAGCAGGAAGAAATCTCGCCGGAAGACATATCCCGGATGGAAGCCGAAATGGAGCGCCTGCAACAGGACAGCATGGCCGTGGAAGACACTATCGGCGACACCATGCTCTCACTCGTCGTGGCGAAGGGATTCATTACCCGTTTGCTGCGCAACGAGAACATCCGCAGTCATCTGAAGCGGTACCACGAAGACCTTCTGTCCAGCGTGGTGGCGACGATCGACGCGATCGCCGCAGATAATCGGGCATTGGAGCGGGAGTAGACCGGCTGCGACAACGGACTCGAGGCGACGCCGATCTGGCATATCAGGACGGACGGGTAACGCGCCGCTAACGCAACGTTACCCGTCTGTCGTGAATGGTAACGACGCGGAACCTTACTCGTAACGCGAAGTTTCGGATGACTGGCCGGTCGGCAATGCGTCCGCCACGTCACGCTCCGCCTGCGCCCTTGCTTCCTTGCGCAGCTTCGACAGCATGCTTTTCAACGCCGCCTCCTTGAACTCGATGTTCGTTTCTGCCGTCAGGTGCGTAGCAATGTCGGCATATGGCACGCCGATGCCGTGCATGTGGTCAACCACTTCCCACAGATCGCGCAGCACATCGATCTTGGCCGGCTGACGAGTCGGTTGCAACTGCTGCAAGCTTGCCTTCAACGCTTCGATGTCGATCGAGCCGACCCGCTTCTTTTCATGCGCAAACCCTTCACTCATACCCATCTTTGAACCTCATTAAAAAATAACCTGAGACATCAGCTAGCAAGCATTCGTCCGGCATCGCCCGCCTGAACGCCACTCGCACATTGAAATTCCGAAAACCGGCATTGACCAATGGTCTGTCCCGAGTCTGGCACTGAGCCTTGTCCTACAGGCCCAGGAACCAAATCGGATATGCACGACAACAAAACCCCGCACCATATCAGCGCGGATTTTGTTGCCCGAATACCATTCAAGCCTTATTCCCTGCTGCGCCTGCGACCCCCGAACTTCGGTCTGGGCAAACGCCCCGTGCCGAACAGCTTGCACTTCTTCGTCGGCTTCGCGTACACGAGTTGATCCTCCTTCGCGAGGTACGCCAGGCGCTTCAGCAGGCGGCCACGCTTGTCGTGGTCGTAATAGTCCGTCGGACCGAGCACGTAATCCGGGTAGCGATTACGGTTGCAGTTATGCGCGTAGCCGCGGCCTTCCGTGATTACCTCGCGCCAGTAATCGCAAATCTGCTGCGCGAGCCATTCGTGCTGCTGAATCTGCGAGCCGTCGAAGAAAAATGCCGCGTGCATGTGGTACCCGCCAACCAGCGCATACTCGATGCGCCACACGTGCCCGATCTTGTGCTCGAACAACGAAGACTTGCCGCGCATGTTCTCAAACAGCCGATCACGGTCGCGCATCACTTCTTCGATACCGATGCGAGCCAGACCGTTACCGGGCAGATCCTGATCGTTACCGCCGAGATACGCGCTCACGCCCTCCGCGTGCGCCTGCTCTGCCTGCGCGATCACCTCACGCTCCTTCTCCGGCTCGATACTTGCCGCGTGGTAATAGAAATCGACGCGAACCGTCACGACGCGGGCATAGGCGTTGCACAAGGCGTTCAAGTACCGTTCGAGGCGAGCGAAGTTTGTTTCCGATCTCCGATCCCAGTCGTCGAGCTTTCTGCGCGTCCCCGCCCAGTCGGCTTCCGCCCGATAGGTGCGACGGAAGTCTTCTGCGACTTCGGCTTCGAGCTGACCATCGAATACCAAGCTTCGCGGATTCAGGCAGGTGCAGCAGCGGATCGGATGCGTGCGGAACACTTCGAACAACTTCTCGATGTGCGGCGGAAACGTCAACGCACTCGAATAGAGGTACGGGATCTGGCGCAGCGCCGACAGAAAGCTGGCCGCGTGCTTCGCTTCCGACGTCACCCGCTTGTTGCCGCTCTTTTCGCTCACCGTGAAGAACGGCTCATTGCCTTTCAGCATTAACCGTGCGATGACATCGATCATCGGCAAGTTCGCAATTGACATCGGCAATTGGCTACGCTTTCCGTTCTTGAGCATGACCGAGTGCATACGCTGATCCATGGCGACCTCGTCGCTGATACCAGCGTCACTGCCGGTATCAGCTGCATCGATATCTTTTTTATTACCATCATCGATAGGTATGGAAGCGTCCTCGCCACCTTCACCTCGATCGTCATCTTCATCATGCTTATTCATTCGTTATCCTCAGTTAAATTGCTATCTTATTAATTAACCAGAACGACCGACTGGCGAATCTCTCCCTGCTACGTGCATGACGTAACCGTAATGTGCCGCTGCACGTGTGAAATCCGCGCCGCACCAGACGCACAGAAACGTGCCGCAGAAAGATGCCGGGTGCCGGGCGATCCGTCATCAGGCCCGCAGGATGGCCTGCTGGCTCGGGGTCAATGCGAGAAGTAAATAGTCGGGTAATACTCGGGCGACAGCTCGATCCAGGTGCGATTGCCGCGCTTGAAATATCGCGCGTAACCCACTTCGCAGACGAAATCGAACGCGCGCTTTGCCTGACTCGGGCTCAGGCCCATGTTCGGTGCGGTGTCCACTAGCCAGCGCAGCTCGAACTCTCGCTGGCGCGTCTTCCCGACGAGTTGGATCAATTCAACGTGCAACAACTGAGCGTTTTGTTCGATAGTCGAGACCTTTCGCTGGGGCATGAAACGGTGCTTGTAGTGCTCCGTTCCCCAGCGCACCATCTGCGCTGCGCGCTCCATCGTTTCGCTGCTCACCTCGCCCAGAAGCTGCTCGAACGCGTGCATGGCCACCGCGAACTTCACCGCCCGCTCCATCTGACGCGGGGCATGCTCGGGCAGCGCCGCGAGGTCGCCGCCGGGCATGCCCCGGCGCAGGTACTCGTTGTGCAATGCGACCACGCAGCGCTTCGCCTGCGGCGTGCTGCGGATCACGCGCCGCGTCGTGACGCCGGACTTTGCCCGGACGAGCGCTTCACCCAGGAAACCCGTGACCTGATCGCGCCAGACATCGAGATTCGGCGGTGCCGGCAGGTTGTCCACGTCGATGAACCGGGGGGTGCTTTCGGGGATCTGGATCATCGACCCGCGCGAAGCCAAGCCTTTCAGCCGGAAAATCCGGCCGTGCCGGGCATCGAACCCGGCCGTATCTTCCGGTTGCACCGAGATCAGGATGCTGCCGCACGCGTCAACGATCATCGGCGAGGATTTCGTTGCGCGCGCGGGTGCCTGCGGCTGCCCGTCGAGCATGCGGATATACGTGGACAGGCTACGCTGGAACCACGGCGCCCTCAGAAATTGGCCCTCGTCGTCGGACACGCTGAGCGAGGAGCACTGCCCGGATTGATCGAAGATGCTTTCGGGCGTCGGATCGGTCAGCAGCTTCGTTGCGTAAACCGGTCCGTCATCGCTGCGCTCATTGTCGGCGAAGGCACCCGGCGCGCCTCGCGACAAAGCGGCTACCTCGTATTGATGCAGCTTGTGCGCGTCGTTCGCCTCGCATGCCTGCTGGCAGGAGACGAACGGCTGCTCCAGCAACTGGCGCACGGCGCTTTTGCCCAAACCCGATGCGGCATTGAGGTAGACAAAACTCGTCGTCCGGGCAGTTCCGCCTTGAGGCATTTCGCTATCGACGAGCGGTTGCACGCACAGCGAAGCGAAGTGCGGCACCAACGCTGCAACGATCCCGGAATGCGCGCCGCGACGGATCAGTTCCGTTGCCGTGCGGTGCATCGTCGGGGGCAGGATGTCGAGCGGGAAGTCCGGCAGGTGGAACTGGTCCGCACCGTACAGCGTCGTGTGCGAGTCGATCCCGCCGATGCGGCTCTTGCTATCGGTGGCATAACCGGAGTAAATCGGGTTCATGATTACGCCCCCGTCGTCGAAGAAGCGGCCGGCGTGGTGCCGAACAGTTTGTCGACTTCTTCTTCCGGCCACGCGAGGCGGCGATTCGGCAAGCGGATCGGACGAACGGAGCAATAAGCGCCGTCGCGCGAATAAGCCTTCAACACGGTCTGGCGCAAAACCAGCATCCGTGCGGCGAACTCTTCGGTCGAGAGGTAGCGGCGCTCCAATGCAGCCGCGATAGACAACGTCATAAAAAATCTCCCAAGCAGATATGAAATCAAACAGGCTTCACGTCGCACGGAAGCCAGATTCGAATCGCAATACTTTGATTCGTTTCCATCTGGCTCCATGCGAATCGCTTGGGGCGATTATTTAAAAAAGAGGGTAGGCAAAGGCGATACGTCCAGTTCTTACCACGCCTCAATTTGGTGCGTCGGTTTCGGCACCACGTGGATCGGTCAGTCTGACTTGTTCCTCAACCTCCCACGCATGGTTTCCTCTTTAAAATGTCTATTGGTCTTGTCGCCATCGTCGTCGAAATATTCATATACGACGACATCAAGAGATTTCAAATAGCCTTTCAGTGGTGAGCGAGGGTCGTCTTTGCGTTCATCGGCCAGCAATGCCAGTGCCTTGAAAACGCTTTTGTAATCATTCTTATCGATCGCACGTATCCACGCTTCGCGCAACTCGTCGCGCAGTGGATCACGGAAATCTGGAGCCAATGCGAGTTGTAACTGGTTCCTGCCTTTGATCGGATAAAGCTCGCCGAGTGAATGCCGAATGCCTCGCTCATTTAGGAAGCAGATGAGATCACCTCGTTCAAACCCTATTTCCCGAAAGCGTTGCATGTCAGGGACATAGGAAAAAGCCGGCGCTGTTCCCCACCGTGAGTTCTGACGTAATTGCCGTTGGCGCGAAGACCACTCTTCCTGGGTCCCCCGGAGATACAGGCCCAGCAAGTTAAGCCCTTCCTCCCGGGCGTTCGTCGTCGCCCAGATATCGCCGGTCGGCGCATATTCAACCCAGTCAGGGCCTAGTTCTCTTGGGCCAGATCCCAGGCATCGGCAGAGCAAATCGGCTGCCAGCATTTTTCGGTGCTGCGCTTTCGCTGCTGCTTGAGCAAATTCGTTGGTGGATACATCGCCGCCATCCATCGCTTTTCCCGCATTCAGACTTCTGGGCAAAGGGTCATCTTCTATCGATATGCCAAGCGCGACAGAACCCAGCAACTCCCAAAGGGTAACAAAATCAATCTTCACATACCTTCCTTGAATAAAGAGCTTCAACGAATGCGTGCAGCGCACGGCTCATAGCCAGCGCCCCGCTAGACGTAACGGCGTGTGGGCGGGACGGCAGGTCACGATTCTCCTTGCGAACGGAGATTCACGACAGTCGAGGCGGCATGCAATCCCGAATGTATCGCGGCCGTTTGTGATCCAAGGAAATCGAGGCCGCCAACTTAAAGGTACGCATCGCCGCGTCGCATTCCGTGACCTCATCGCCAATACGCGAGTGGAGAGAGAATGCACAGGAAGAGACAGACCTCGACGAGATCGCTCGTAACGCGCAGGAACTCGGCCTAGATTACTGAAATGGCGTGGTGATGTGCGCTGTATAGCGCTGCGGAATGTGTGCGTCCTGTTCCCGATTGCCATCAGAGGCACCTTGCTGGGCTTGACAACGGCGGGATTGTTCGCAGCGAAGTGGGCCCAACGCCTCGAACAGAAATGGATCGCCTCGCCCGAAGCATTGTGGCCGAACCTGAAAGGACGGCTCGCAGTGCATTGAAAATCCGGGAAGCCCGGATAGCTGAAAATCGGCGGCGCGGATCGGACTTGATGCGGTTGACTTCTCATTTACCTGCGGGTTCGATCAGTCGAGATTTCTAACTGTCGCAGGATACGTCGACACCGAGGGCAAGCCAACCGCCCTCTCTAAACAGAATGAAATTTACGCCGGTTTCCCGTTGCGTAGTTGCTCGGCCGGGATACGAATCAGTTTGCCGTCCTGCACCACGACAATAGCGGTATCGGTTGCAAGGCCGTGCGACGCGCAAACTCGGCCGCACGTTGCATGGCGGCAAGCGACGCGCGCAAATCCGGATTCTTTGCTTTGAAAAGTTCTTGCTGCTTCATGAGTTTTCCCCCCAATTCCAGCACGATGGGTATATCGCCTGAATTATCGTACAGTGCCCAGTCGTCCCACTGCATGACGATAATGCTGTACGAAGTTTTTCCGGCCGGCCGTAAAGCGTCGTCGGATGACCGGTTCGGAAATATCGTGGCCACTTTGGCGTACCCCGCTCGGCAACACGCGCGATAGCGGTTTCCGCATTGGGCAGGCTCAGGAAAAAAAGCTAACACGGTAGCCGTGTGCTCGCCACAGCCGGATATGCCGAAGATACCCCAACCCTGACAGAGTGGTTTCAAACGCGAGGCTCTCGCCGCGTCGCGCATACTGCCCGATTTCTTCCAGCATCAAACGGGCCGCCTTGATCGCTGCAGTTTCCGGCGCAAACGGCGCAAGCCCGGCCGCGATAAGGTCAGCATTCACAAAACGGGGAAGCTGTGCCTCCGCGGGTAAGAACGAACGGGCGAACGTTGTCTTGCCAGCCCCGTTTGGGCCGGCAATGATGATGACCTTCTGGCTGGCCATATCAGTTTCCATGCTCGGCAACCTTCGGTGTTTGAGTGAGCGGGGGAACTGCGGCGACGGCCAACATTGGAGTGAACGGAACCGCTGCCTGTTTCAGCATCCACGCCTCAATTCGATCATGCCAGAGGCGCAGCAAATCGAGCGGGCGGCGGCGATAGTGTTTCTCTGCGATAGCAGACGGCTTATGCCCCTGAATCTGCGCTACGACGCCGACCGGAACCTCGACCCACTCGGACAGCGTGCCGAAGGAACGTCGAAGGCCATGCAGCGTGACGTGGGGCAGCCCTGCGGCGGCAAGCGCCTTGTTATGCGCGATGCGCGGTTCGGCAATTTTGCCGTCCTCCGACGTCTTGCTGGAGAAGACCCATTCCGAAGGTATCCATTCCTCACCGCGCTCCTTCAAGCGCGCAAGCTGCCGCCGCTCTGGCGGTGTCTCGTTCAGCCGTTTCAGATTCGTTAGCAACGTCGCCAAATATCGCGTCAGTGGAATCGTGCGTCCTCCCGTTCCCTCAACTTTGTCATCCAGTACAAGGCTGCGCCAGCGGAAATCGACATCTTCCCAGCGCAACCCCGCCCACTCTTCCCGACGCGCCCCCGTAAGCAACAATCCTTGCAGGTAGGCGCTATGTACCGGATTAGTGAGTTGGCGAACCTCGCGAAACCACACGGTCAGTTGCTCGCGCTGCAATGAATCGCCGTCCTTTGCCTTGACGCGCGGGACAACATCGCGGACATCGCGCGCCTTATACGCATCCGCCGGGACGATACCCTTATAGATTGGCATGTCGTCGGCCCAACGGATGAATCCTCGCAACAGACGAAACGACAGGGCCGACATAGTCGGACGCTCGCTCGATTCGACTGCGAGCCATCCGGCTATCCGGTCGCTGCTCAGTTCAGAAAGTTTCAGCGGCCGGAGCGCCGCCAAGGGACCAGGTTGGGTGAGTCCCTTGCCACGCTTCTTCGGCAGGCCACCTACGTCGGCATGCTGCAAGTGATCGCGATAGTGCCGCTCGCCCCAGAACGCCTTACGGCTCTCGATGTACTGATCCCATACCGAGCCAAACGTCGCATCTTGCCGTTGCGCTTCGGCACGACGCGCCTCGTGTGCCGCCTGTTGCTCTGCCCGTACTTCGCGTGGGTCCTTGCCGTCGTCTATCAGGGTTTTTAACCGGGCGGCCTCCGTGCGAGCCCGGCTGAGAGCCCAAGCCCGAGCGTCGCCGATCGTCAGTCGAATCGTCTTTCCGAACAGACGGGATTCGAAGACGTAGGCCTTCGCCCCCGATGCGGTAGCGCGCAACCCAAAGCCCGGCGTCTTCGCGTCCCAATAGATCGTCTGCTGCTTGCCGGGCTCGCACCTGAACCCCTCAACCCGCGCGGCCGTGAAACTCTGCTTTTCCATCCCGAAATTCCATGTAGGCACCGTGTAGGCAAATCATGCGGGAATCGATGGAACTAGGTCAAGGAAAAATCCGTGAATCACTCGCCCAAACCCTTATATTTACTGGGTTCTAGATGCCTACACGGAACTCAATCAAACTCTATGAAGTGAATATTGCTCGGACTCTTAATCCGTAGGTCGAGTGTTCGAGTCACTCACGCCCCACCAAAGAATTTGAAAGGCCGGTTAGCGAAAGCTAACCGGCCTTTTTCGTTTGCTGAGGCGCGCCGGGGAGACCGCGGCAGCGCCTCGCACTTTCTCCGCCCAAAGCTCGGAAAGCACGACTTCTCCCGACCATCCCCTCACCGCATCGCCGCGCCCAACGGCGCAACCTCCAATTCGCCCGCACAAAAATTTCCAATGCGTAACGAATTATTGCGAACTATTATCATCCGTGTAATGATACTGATTCTCATTTGAGAGCAAGACGATGGGTCCATCACCTCTCGGGGCAGGCAGATCGCCTGCCGGTGCCGCACGGGCGCTGGCATCCGTCGAATCAGAAAAATAGCGACAACGACAGGGTTATCGATGTTCCGAAACACGCCTCTCGCGGCGGCCGTTCTGGTCGCGTTCGCGACGCCGCTCTACGCTCAATCGACCGCAACGCCCGCGACCGGCGCCCAACCGGGATCGCCCGCCTCCGCGTCGAGCGTAAGCGCGGAAAGCGCCACATTGCCCACCGTCAAGGTGACGGGCCAAAACAGTCGGTCCGCGGACTTCGCGCCTGACGTCTCCAGCGTCGGCGCCAAAGTGCCGACCGCGCTGCGCGACATTCCGCAAGCGGCGGTCGTGGTGCCGAAGGCCGTGCTGCAATCGCAGGCCGCAAGTTCGTTCACCGACGCGCTACGCAACGTGCCGGGCATCACGATCGGTGCCGCTGAAGGCGGGCAGATCGGCAACAACATCAACCTGCGCGGCTTTTCGGCGCGCACCGACATCTACCTCGACGGCTTCCGCGATCGTGGCCAGTACTATCGCGACACGTTCAACCTCGAATCGATCGACGTGCTGTACGGCCCGTCGTCCCTGTACTTCGGGCGCGGCTCCACGGGCGGCGTCATCAATCAGGTCAGCAAGCAACCGACGCTCAAGCCCCGCGCCGATGTCTCCCTGCAGGCCGGCACGCACGACCGCTACCGCACGACGGTCGATCTGGACACGCCGATCACATCGACGTCGGCATTCCGGATCAACGCGTTCGGCCAAAGCCTGGGTTCGTCGCGCGACGTGATGAAGAGCAAGGACTACGGCGTCGCACCCGAAGTGAAATTCGGCATCGGCACGCCCACGGAAATCACGCTGTCCGCGCTGATCCAGCACAACCGCGATCAGCCCGACTACGGCATTCCGGCGCTGAACGGTCATCCCGCGCCGGTGAATCGCGGCACGTTCTACGGCTTCACCGACGACCGCACGATCCAGGACGTGCAGACGCTGAACGCCCGCATCGAACACCGCTTCAACGACAACCTCAAGCTGCGCAACCAGACCCAGTTCAGCCACTACAGCACGGAAGCACGCGCGACGAACGCGGCGTCGGTGCTGACAGGTCCGCTGCCTACCTCGACGGCGTTGACCAACGGCAACTACACGACGATCGATCCGTCGCGACTGTTCGTGAAGCTGCAAGGCAAGGACCGCAACATCAACGACCACTCGGTCTACAACTCGACAGACGTCGAGGCCAAGTTCAACACCGGCTTCATCAAGCACGATGTCGTCGCGGGCGTCGATCTGAGCCACGAGACGTACAGTAACCAGAGTTTCGCCACCACCACGCCGGGCCTGCCGTCGAACACGATCGCTATCGTGCCGCTCGTCGACCCGACTTATACGACGCGCCCGTCGAACGCGAAAACCGTCGCGACGAACCTTGCGGAGTCGAGCGCGAACGGCGTCGGCATCTACGCGAACGACACGGTGTCCATCGGCGAACATTGGAAGATCGTGGGCGGCCTTCGCTGGGACCGCTACGAAGCGTCGATTCATAACTCGATCAATGCGCCTTCATACGCCACGCAAACAAACTACTTCACGAGCGTTCGCGGCGGCGTGATCTGGCAGCCGGCCGACTGGCAGTCCTACTACGTGTCGTACGGTACGTCGTTTAATCCGTCGCTCGAAGCGCTCACGCTCACGAACAACACGCAGAGCCTGCCGCCCGAGCACAACAAGTCGTATGAGGTCGGCGCGAAGTGGGATCTGCTGGGCGGCGGCCTGTCCGTCACCCAATCGCTCTTCAACATCGAGAAGACAAACGCGCGCACGCTGAATGCCGACGGCAGTTACACGCTCGACGGCGACGTCCGAGTGCGTGGCTATCAGCTTGGCCTCGCGGGCCACATCACCGACAAGTGGCAAGTGTTCGGCGGCTACACGTACATGGACGCGACGATCCTGAAGGCGCTAGACGGCACGACCGGCAAGACGCCAGCGAACACGCCGCGCAACATGCTGACGCTGTGGACGACGTATGCGTTCACTCCGCATTGGGAAATTGGCGGCGGCCCGATCTACACATCGTCGCGTTATGCCGCGAACAACAATTTCGTGAAGGTCGGCGGCTACACGCGTTGGGATGCAATGGCCGCGTATCACGCGAAAAAGTACGACGTCCAGTTCAACGTGCTGAATCTCACGGACAAGAACTACTACGATGCGCTGATTCCGTCGGACGGCGGACGCGCGGTGCCAGGCAACGGCCGCACGTTCCTCGCGACGTTAAACTACCGGTTCTTCTGATCGCCGGAACGAGCGACCAACGTCACTCACGCCGCGCGCTTTCCCGCTCCGTCAGGCAGCGGGAAAGCGCGCGGTTTCGCAGGAAAGTCCAACCATGATTGTCTCGATACCTGACGTATTCAGCCCCGGCGACGCCGCCGCCATGCGCGCGCATCTCGAAGCGTCGACGGACGCGTGGGTGGACGGCCGCGCGACGGCCGGCTATCAGGGCGCGCCAGTCAAGCGTAACCAGCAGATCGCGGAAGGCTCGCCGATTGCGCTGGAAATGGGCGACCGGATCATCGCGGCGCTCGAGCGGCACCCTCTTTTTATCAGCGCGGTGCTGCCGAACAAGGTCTATCCGCCGCTGTTCAACCGCTATGAAGGCGGTATGCATTTCGGCAGTCATGTGGACGGTGCCATTCGTCTCGTGCCCGGCAGCGGCGCGCGCGTACGCACGGACGTCTCGGTCACGCTCTTCCTCACGCCTCCCGACGAATACGACGGCGGGGAACTGCTGATCGAAGACACCTTCGGCGTCCAGGAAGTGAAGTTGCCCGCCGGTCATGCGATCGTTTATCCCGGCACCAGTCTGCACCAGGTGCGGCCCGTCACGCGCGGCGCGCGGGTGTCTAGCTTCTTCTGGGCGCAAAGCCTCGTGCGCGACGATACGCAGCGCGCGATGCTGTTCGACATGGACGGCGCGATCCAGCGTCTGAACGCATCGAACGCGGACGATGCCGCGCGTCGCACGCTCGTCGGCTGCTATCACAACCTGCTGCGCATGTGGAGCGATACGTAAAGTCGTACTAAACGGCGGATTTGTCCTGCAAGCTGGCTAGAGCGGCGCGCATTTTTGTCCTACGCTTTAAGCGCGACGCGTAGCGCATCGGTATTTCGGCTTCGCAGCATCCAGCGAAAAATTCTGCATTCGCTGCGTTCGCATGGTCCTCCCGCGCAAATACAGTCCAACCGGCAGGAGGCAGATGTGAGACAAGCAATTGCCTGATGGAACGGTCAGGCAGCCCGGGGACCGCCTCCTCGACGAGCGGCATCGGTGCCCGGCGCACCCTCATGGAGGAAGACGATGTCGATTCGACTTGGAGAAGAAGCCCCCGATTTCACTGCCGAAACCACCGAAGGCACGATTCATTTCCACGAATGGATCGGCGACCATTGGGTGATTCTGTTTTCGCATCCAAAGGATTTCACGCCGGTATGCACCACTGAGCTTGGCTATCTGGCCGGCCTCAAACCCGAATTCGACAAGCGCAATACGAAGATCATCGGGCTGAGTGTCGATCCCGTCAGCGATCACCAGAACTGGGTGAAGGACATCGAAGAGACGCAGGGCCACGCGGTCAACTACCCGCTGATCGGCGATGCGGACCTGAATGTCGCGAAGCTCTACGACATGATCCACCCGAACGCGAGCGGCGGCACGCGCACCGCAGTCGACAACGCAACGGTACGCTCGGTGTTCATCATCGGACCGGACAAGAAGGTCAAGGCGATGCTGGTGTATCCAATGAGCGCAGGGCGCAACTTCGACGAAGTACTGCGTCTGCTCGATTCGCTGCAGCTCAACGCAAAACATACAGTGGCGACGCCCGTGAACTGGAAGCCCGGAGAGGATGTGATCATTCCGACATCCGTCTCGAACGATGATGCAATGAAGAAGTACCCCGAAGGATTCAAGACCGTGAAGCCTTATCTGCGGTTCGTCACACAGCCGCAGTAATATTGCCGTGCAATGAACCGGGCGCATCGCATGCGCCCGGTCTTTTTCGACGACGCGGGCCACGGAGCAAAATCGTGTTGATCTTCCGGCAGCTATTCGACCAGCAATCGTCGACGTACACCTATCTTCTTGCCGACAGCGCAACGCGCGAGGCCATTCTCATCGATCCGGTTTTCGAGCAGGTGCGCCGCGATACAGCACTCATCGAGGAACTCGGGCTGCATCTGCTATACACGATCGACACACACGTGCATGCCGATCACGTGACGGGCGCGTGGCTTCTCAAACGGCACACAGGTAGCCAGATTGCGATATCGGCTGCGAGCGGCGCGCAAGGCGCCGACCGCTATCTGAACCATGGCGAGCAATGCGTGTTCGGCTCGCGCCATCTGGAAGTTCGCGCAACGCCCGGTCACACAAATGGCTGCATCAGCCTCGCGCTCGACGACGGCAGCATGATGTTCACCGGCGATTGCCTGTTGATAAGAGGCACGGGCCGGACCGACTTCCAGCACGGCGACGCGCACGCGATGTTCCGCTCAGTCCAGAACCAGATATTCATTCAGCCGGACACGTGCCTGCTTTACCCTGCCCACGACTATCGCGGCTTGACGGTCACGAGTGTCGGCGAAGAGCGGCGTTTCAATCCGCGCCTCGGCGGTGAGCTATGCGAAGACGATTTTGTCGGATACGTGACGAACCTGCGTCTGCCGCATCCGAAGCAGATCGACATTGCGGTACCCGCAAACCTCAAATGCGGCGTTGCGACGAGCGACCCGACGCAGACCGCCGAACCGGAGTGGGCGCCGCTCGCCTACACCTTTGCAGGTATCTGGGAAATCAGTCCGCAATGGCTCGAGGACAATCTCCGCTCTGTGCAGATCGTCGACGTGCGCGAGCCAGATGAATTCAACGGACCACTCGGCCGCATTCCCGCGGCCCAGCTTATTTCCCTTGGCGATCTGGCCGCGCGTGCGAGTGAGCTCAAGAAAGAGCGCCCGATCGTTGCGGTGTGCCGTGCGGGCGGCCGTTCTGCACAAGCCACGGTGATACTGCGGCAAGCAGGATTCAACGACGTTGCCAATCTCGCCGGCGGTATGCTGCGTTGGCGCGCGGAAGGCCGCGTCGTCGAAAACGCCGCGATGTAGGCGTCAGAAAGGCCACGAACCAGCGAACCGAGCGCCGCGCAAAAGCAATTTCCTTCAATACACCTTGCCTCGCCGCCGATACCGTGAAGCCGCGTCAATCCCGCGCATTCACGTATCGAGGCACCCGATGTCCGCTTTGCTTTCCATGGCCGCGTTCGCGCTGGCTTCGTCCATTTCACCTGGGCCTGTCAATGTCGTCGCGTTGAGCGCCGGCGCACAGCACGGATTCGCCGCGAGCCTGCGCCACGTCAGCGGCGCGACCGTCGGCTTTACGTTGCTGCTTCTGCTCATCGGCTTGGGACTGCATGAACTGCTCGTGCATTTCCCTAATCTCATTAGCATCGTCAAATGGGCCGGGGTCGCGTTTCTGCTGTACATGGCCTGCAAACTGGTGCTCGACGACGGCCATCTCGGCGCCGACAAGCTCTCACGCGGGCCGTCGTTCGCCTATGGCGCGGCGCTGCAATGGCTCAATCCAAAAGCATGGCTCGCTTCGCTGGCCGGCATGGGCGCGTACGCAGCCGAAGGCGATGGTGCACTCGTCTGGCAGTTCACCGCGATCTATTTCGTGATCTGCTATGTATCTATTGCAAGCTGGGCTTATGCCGGTACTTTCTTGCGCAAGTACTTGCAGGCGCCAAAGCGAGTCAGGCTATTCAATCGGGTCCTCGCCGCGTTGCTCGCCGCGAGCGCGCTTTACCTGCTTACGACATAACGCGCCGGACAAGCGGCCTCAACTGCGATATTGCCCCGGCGTCGCGGCGACGAGCCGCTTGAAAGTGCGCTGAAGATGCGCCTGATCGGCGAAGCCTGCATCGAGCGCGACGTCTGCGATCAGACGGCCGCGCTTCAGCTGCGCGCGGCTGTATTGAATCCGGCGATTGATCAGATACGCGTGCGGCGTCATGCCGTAGCGCTGCTTGAATGCGCGAATCAGATGCGATGCCGACAAGCCCGCCGCGTTGCAGATGTCCTCCAGTTTCAGCGGACTTCTGCAGTTTTCAGCGATGAATTCCGCCGCTCGCGCAAGCTGCCGGCTCGCATCGTCGTCGGAAAGAGGTGCGGGATTTAAGCGATGTTGTACTTCGGAGAAAAACGCAATTGCTGCGCTTTGCTTGCGCAGCAGATCCGTCTTTGCGTCGACGAGAATCGCATGCAGCCCGTTCAGTGCATTGAACAGCGCCGTATCTGTCGTCATGATTTGCGAGAACGCGCGAAACGCGTGGTTTTCGCTGAAGCCCAGTTCGTGCTGCAGGCCAGTGAGCCAGGCAACGTCGACGTGAAGCATGCGATACGACCAGCACTCGTCTGCAACGGGATTGCACGCGTGAACGTCGTCGGGATTCATCAGGACAACCGCACCCGCACCGGTCCATTCGCGCGCGTGGCGATTCACGTACAGACTGCGTCCGCCTGTGACCGCGCCGATGGAGAACGTTTCATGAGAGTGTCTGGCGTAGCAGATCTCGCGGCCATCGTCGATGGAACGCGCCTCGATGTACGGCAACGCCTCGCTACGCCAGAAACGCGGCTCGCTGTCGCGCTTCGCGTGACTGATCGCCTCTGTCGTTCCGCTCATTCGTGCGCCTCCGGCTTTTACGTGGACCTCGCAAAAGCAGCAGCCGCAGCGAGGCCACTTATCGTAGCCGTCAAACGTTCAGTCAACAAGCGGACTCAGACGCTAGCCAGCCTGGCGTGAGCCGTAAGCCGTCACTTCGCCGAGATGTCGATATCGCCCAGGTATTTCGCCGCGAGCGTTTTGACGGTGCCGTCGGCCTGCACCTTTGCAATCGCCGCGTTCAGCCGCTCGCGCAGCGCCGTATCGCCTTTTCGGATGCCGTATGCGATACCGCTGCCCAGAATCTTGTCGTCACGCACCGGCTGACCGACGAACGCGTAGTCCTTGCCGTTGGGCTTCGACAGAAAACCGGTTTGTCCTGCGGGCGCCAGCACGAGCGTTGCGTCGAGACGTCCCGCGACGAGGTCCGTGTAAACCTGGTTCTGATCCTGATACGGGACGACGGTAACGCCAGCCGGTTCCCAATGCGCCTTCGCGAACGTCTCCTGAATCGACGCCTGCAACACTCCCACGCGCTTGCCTTTCAACGCTTCGGGCGTGGGCAGCAGGCCGCTGTCGCGCTTTGCGATCAGTTGCGTCGGCACGCGATAGACAACTGTTGTGAAATCGATCGTCTGACGGCGCTGGTCCGTTGCGTTCATCGCCGAATTGATCGCGTCGAATTTGCGGCCTTGCAGCGCCGGAATCAGACCGTCGAACGACGTCTCGACCCACTTGCACGTCATATGCGCAGCGACGCACACAGCATTGCCGACGTCGATATCGAGACCTTGCAATTCGCCGTTAGGACCTTTGGATTCGAACGGCGGATACTGCGCTTCGAGCCCGAAACGCAGCGTCGATGTATCGGCGGCAACGGCAGCAGACGAGGCCGCCACCGATGCGAATGCGCAGGCCAGCGCCAAAAGAGGCTTGAGCAGTTTCATAGCAGGTCCCTTCTCTTCAGTTTCGTTGTAGTGCAAGCATGCTTCGTGTGGATGTAATACGGCGCGACGATCATACTGCGTTCAAAATACACCACCAGCGCGACCGACGTAGAGGCAGTTTCATATCTCGCACAAACGGCGCGCGCCTTCAATCAGCGTAGCGTCGTCTTTCGAAAAGCTCAGGCGAATCAGGCCCGAATCGGTGCCGTCGCTGTAGAACGCGGACAGCGGAATCGTCGCGACGCGCGCATCGCGAATCAGGCGCAACACGAAATCGCTGTCGCTCTCATCGGAGAATCCGCGAAAACGCGCGAGCATAAAGAAGCTGCCCTCGCTCGGCAACAACTCGAAGCGCGATTCGGAAAGCGCATGCGCGAGCAGATCGCGCTTTTGCTGATAAAACGCGGACAAGCCGAGGTAACTCTCGCGATTGGACAAGGCGTCCACAAAGGCGTACTGCATCGGTGTATCGGCGGAAAACACCATGAACTGATGCACTTTGCGGATCTCGTTCATCAGCTCGGCGGGGGCGAGGCAATAGCCTACGCGCCAGCCGGTGACGTGATACGACTTGCCAAACGACGACACGATGACGCTGCGTTCCGCCAATTCACTATGGCACGCCATGCTCTGATGTTTAGCGCCGTCGAACACTACGTGTTCGTAGACTTCGTCGGCGAGAATCACAATGTCCGTGTTGCGCGTAATCGCTTTCAATCGCGCGACGTCGGCTTCGCTGAACACGGTAGCGGTCGGATTGTGCGGCGTGTTGATGATGATCATGCGAGTCTTCGGCGTGATCGCGGCGGCGACCTCGTCCCAGTTCACACGAAAATCGCTCAGCGACAGTTTGATCGGCACGGGCGTCGCGCCTTGCAGCCGAACGATCGGACCATAGCTGTCAAACGAAGGCTCGAAGTAAATCACTTCGTCGCCCGGGTGCACCAGCGCACTGATCGTCGAATAAAGGCCTTCGCTCGCGCTCGCGATCACCGTCACTTCGCTCGTCGGGTCGTAGCGCACGCCGTAGAGCGTTTGCACTTTGTCGGCGAGCGCTTCGCGTAACGCCGCGATGCCGGCCATCGGCGCGTATTGGTTATGGCCGTCGCGCATAGCCTGCGCGACGCCGTCTACCAGCTTCGCGTCCGGCGCGAAGTTCGGCGCGCCCTGCGACAGGTTCAGCGCATCGTGTTGTGCGGCCAGTTGACCGATTACTGTGAAGATTGTCGTGCCAACATCAGGCAATTTCGAGCGGGCTTGCGTAGCGCTCTGCATAAGGCTTCTCCCTGTCTCCATCCGGCGGCGGACTGGCGGGCGCGGATCGCGCGGCCGAACAATCCAGTCGAGTGCCGGTTGAGTGATTAGGCATCAGCCAAAGAACCGTCACAATCGAAACTTTGTCATGCGCGGCATGCGTTTATGTCATGGCATGCGCGAGGGCGCGCGAGCCCTAGGAAACGGCCGCACAGGATGTTCGACGGGAGAAAGACCCACCTGCGGCCGAAGACGAACGTCCCGGAGGTATGACCGGAGGTGATGCACTAGCAGGCGCGGGCGCAGCGTAGCAAGCGGCCAGCGTGACGCAGGGCTCGGGCCGATGCGCCGCAGCAATGGTCGCGGCGAGAGCGCTCAGCATAGCTTTGCCGACGCGCCGCCCTCGCCGCCCTCGCCACCTCGCCGCCGAATCAGGCGTCGTCCATCAAGCGAACCTTGACCTTCTTGCCCTTCACCTTGCCCGCGCTCAGCTTGCGCACGGCGTCACGCGCCACGCTGCGTTCGACCGCTACATACGTCGACATCTCGGTCACGTTGATCTTGCCGATCTGCGAGCCGGCGAAACCCGCCTCGCCGGTCAGCGCGCCGAGAACGTCGCCGGGGCGGATTTTTTCCTTGCGGCCGCCGAGAATCTGCAGCGTTTCCATCGGCGGCAATAGCGGCTCGTTGCTGGCCGCGGTCAGTTCAGACAGCTTATGCCATTCGACTTCGCGTTTTTGCGCCTGTTCGAGACTGCCGACACGCCCCATCTCGTTCATGCTCGCAAGGCTCAGCGCCCAACCCTCCTGATCGGCGCGCCCCGTGCGGCCAATACGATGTACATGCACTTCCGGATCGGGCGTCACGTCTACGTTGATTACTGCCTCCAGTTGCGCGATGTCGAGGCCACGCGCAGCGACGTCGGTCGCGACCAGCACCGAGCAGCTGCGGTTCGCGAACTGGATCAGCACCTGATCGCGTTCGCGCTGATCGAGTTCGCCATGCAGCGCGAGCGCATGAAAACCCTGGGCGCGCAAAACGTCCAGCAGATCGCGGCATTGCTGCTTGGTGTTGCAGAACGCCAGCGTGCTCACCGGGCGATAGTGGTTCAGCAGCAGGCCGACGGCATGCAGACGTTCGTCTTCGGTCACTTCGTAGAAGCGTTGACGGATCTTCGTATTGTCATGCCGTTCGGCGAGCTTCACTTCCTTCGGATTTCGCAGGAATTGCTGACTGAGCTTGACGATGCCCTCAGGGTAGGTCGCCGAGAACAGCAGCGTCTGCCGCTCTTTCGGGCATTGCTTGACGACTGTTGCAATGTCGTCGAAGAAACCCATGTCGAGCATGCGGTCCGCTTCGTCCAGCACGAGTGTATTCAGCGACTGCAAAGGCAGGCTGCCGCGCTCGAGGTGATCCATGATCCGGCCCGGCGTGCCGACGACGATATGCGCGCCGTGTTCGAGGCTTGCGGTTTGCGGACGCATTGGCGTGCCGCCGCACAAGGTCAGCACCTTGATGTTTTCTTCCGCGCGCGCGAGACGGCGAATCTCCTGCGTGACCTGATCGGCGAGTTCGCGCGTCGGACATAGCACCATGGCCTGTACGGCGAAGTTGCGCACATCCAGACGCGCGAGCAGCGCTAGCGAAAACGCCGCGGTCTTGCCGCTGCCGGTTTTCGCCTGCGCGATCAGATCGTGGCCGGCGAGCGCGATCGGCAAGCTCGCGGCCTGGATCGGCGTCATCTCGACGTAGCCGAGTTGCGTGAGATTCGCGAGCGCGGCGGGCGGCAGTGGCAACTCACTAAACGGAGCGCCGGCGGTGGTGGGACTATTCATAGATGGTGGCTCGTTATCGGCTTGAGGCCTGGGAACTATTCGGCGACGGGGCCGGGAAAGGGGCGGCCTTCCATCTGCTCGTACAGCACCGAGCCGTCGTCCCCTTCGAAGCGCTCGACATAATTGCGCGCGCCGCACATCGGGCAGCGGAATAGCAGACCCTGTCCCTCGTTCTTGATGACGACGTCTGACTGATCCCACTGTGCGCCGCAGGACTGATTTCTACATGTGAACACGTTGCTTCTCCAACTGGATTCGATTATTGATTCGACCGGACGCATCACCCGAGATGGGTGTGCCGCGCACGCGGCGCGCTCACGTCCATGTCGCTGAGACCTTGAACGATGCCGCAGTCTTCTACGGCCTGTTCGCCGTGGCATTGCTCACGCAGCGTGCGCAGTTGCGCCTTGAGTTGCTGCAGTTCGTCGATGCGCGTATCGACGTGGGCAATATGCTCGTCGATCAGATCATTGATGCCGCCGCAGCCGTGACCCGGCGCGTCGGTGAGACGCAGCAGCGCGCGAATTTCGTCGTGAGTCATGTCGAGCGCGCGGCAGTTGCGAATGAAGCGCAGCCGCTCGACATGCTTCGCGGTATAGCTGCGGTAATTGGCCTCCGTGCGCTCCGCTTCGGGCAATAGCCCTTCCTTCTCGTAGAAACGGATGGTTTCGGTCGTGCAATGGGCGATTTTCGCCAATTCGCCGATTTTCATGGACCCTCCCGAGACCGGCCTTGACCTTGTAGTGGCTTCAAGGTGTTTACTAGACCACAAATCGAACGAGGAAGCCACCATGCCGCACGCTCACGAGGCACATGCCGAAACTGCCACACAGCACGACGCCTGCGCCCATAACCACGAAAAGCATCGACATGACCATGCGGGTGGAGGCTGTTGCGGCGCCACGGCACATGCGCCCGCGCAATTGGAGGCACAGTTGGTGCCGTCCGAAGCGATCGGCGACGACGTGCGCACCGCGATCCGCATCATGCAAATGGATTGCCCGACCGAAGAAGCGCTGATCCGCAAGAAATTCAGTCGCATGCCGGACGTGCGCAGCATGGAGTTCAATCTGATGCAGCGCGTACTGACCGTCGTGCACGCGCACGGCGCGCTCGACTCGATTCTCGCCGCGCTTCGTTCGCTCGACTTCACGCCGGAAATCGCGGGTCCGGATTCACCGTCTTCGCGGCAAGGCGCTAAACAGCTCACTCAACCGGTCGCGCCTCGACAGCCGAAGCGTTGGTGGCCGCTTGCTTTCGCGGGCGTCGCTGCGGCAGCTTCAGAGGCCGCGGGCTGGCTCGGCGCGCCCGCCTGGATGGCAGCAAGCCTTGCGATCATCGCGATCGCTTCCTGCGGCCTGACAACGTACCGCAAGGGCTGGCTCGCCATTCGCCACGGCAACCTGAACATCAACGCGTTGATGAGCATTGCAGTGACGGGCGCGTTGATCCTGCGCCAATGGCCGGAAGCGGCGATGGTGATGGTGCTCTTCACCGTCGCCGAACTGATCGAAGCGAAGTCGCTCGACCGCGCCCGCAATGCAATCCAGGGGCTGATGCAACTCACGCCCGAACAGGCGAGTGTGCAGCAACCGGACGGCACGTGGCGCCTCACCGATCTCAACGCGATCGCGACGGACGCGCTGGTTCGCGTGAAGCCGGGCGAACGGATTGCGCTCGACGGAGATATCGTTGCAGGGCGTTCTAGCGTGGATCAGGCGCCCATCACGGGAGAAAGTCTGCCGGTGGACAAGACCGTCGGAGATGCCGTGTTCGCAGGCACCGTCAACCAGACCGGCTCGTTCGACTACCGCGTGACCGCGGCGGCCAGCAACACGACGCTTGCGCGCATCATTCACGCCGTTGAAGCAGCGCAAGGCACCAAAGCGCCCACACAACGTTTCGTCGATCAGTTCGCGCGCGTCTACACGCCATGTGTGTTCGCCGTTGCTCTATTGGTGGCGCTCGTGCCGCCGCTCTTTTTCGACGGATTGTGGCAAGCGTGGATCTACAAGGCGCTGGTGATGCTGGTGATCGCGTGTCCGTGCGCGCTCGTGATTTCCACGCCGGTAACGATTGTCAGCGGTCTGGCCGCAGCCGCGCGCAAAGGCATTCTCATCAAGGGTGGCACTTTTCTCGAACAAGGGCGCAAGCTGACCCGCATGGCATTCGATAAAACCGGCACGATCACGCACGGCAAACCGGTGCAAACCGATTTCGCAATGCTCGCCGATGCCGACGCCGCACGTTGCCGCACGCTTGCCGCGAGTCTTGCGGCGCGCTCGGATCATCCTGTGTCGATGGCAATTGCGGCGGCGGCAAAGAACGACGGCGTGGGCAACGTCACTGTCGATTCGTTCGAAGCACTTCCGGGGCGCGGCGTGCGCGGCGAGATAAACGGCTTGACGTACTGGCTGGGCAATCATCGGCTCGCGGAAGAACTCGGGCGGTGCTCGCCTTCACTCGAAGCGCGGCTCGGCGCGCTCGAACGTCAAGGCAAGACGGTGGTGTTGTTGAGCGACGCCGAACGCGTCCTCGCGCTCTTTGCCGTGGCGGATACGGTAAAGGAGACAAGCTCCGCCGCTATCGCCGAGTTGCACCGCGTGGGCGTCGCCACAGCCATGCTCACCGGCGACAACCCGCATACCGCTGCCGCAATCGCAGAGCAAGTAGGTATCGACGAAGCGCGCGGCAATCAGTTGCCGCAAGACAAACTCGATGCGATCGCACAGTGGTCGGCCGAGGGCGCGAAGATTGGCATGGTGGGCGACGGCATCAACGACGCACCCGCGCTTGCACGCGCCGACATTGGCTTTGCAATGGGCGCGATGGGAACCGGCACGGCCATCGAAACCGCGGACGTCGCGTTGATGGACGACGACCTGCGCAAGATCCCGCTCTTCATCCGCCTGTCCAAAGCGACGCATGGCGTGCTGGTGCAGAACATCGCGCTCGCGCTCGGCATCAAGAGCGTGTTCCTGGTGTTGACCGTGATGGGTCTCGGCACCATGTGGATGGCAGTGTTCGCCGATGTCGGCGCGAGTCTGCTTGTAGTGGCCAACGGCCTGCGCTTGTTGCGGAAATAGCAACGCGCAACGCGTCCCGCGTCACGCCGTGAGGCAACTAGTGCGCAGATGAACGGCTGCTCGCGACGGATTGAGCGCCAATCGCAGCCTTCAACGTATCCGAGGGCCGCATGCCGAAGAGCTTGCGGTAATCGGTTGCAAACTGGCTCATGTGCCAGAAGCCCCAAGCGGCCGCAACGTCCTGCACCGAGCGGCAGTCTCGCGACGCATTGCACAGATCGCGGCGCGCGCCGTTCAGGCGGATCGCTCGCACATAGGTTGCCGGCGCCATGCCGAGCACATCCTGAAAGCAGTATTGCAGCGTACGCCGGCTCACATGCAGACGTTCGCAAAGCTCCGGCACACCGACCGCGCGATCGCGATTGGCGAGCACATAGTCGCGCGCGTCAGAGACGATCGACTGACGGCGCGCACGGGCCGGCATTGCCGTCGGTTCAGAAGAAGCCGGCAAAGCGCCAGCGTCGAACAGCTCCGCCAGCACCGACGCCTGCAAGTTCTCCCGCGCAGCCGACGACAACGGCGCAGCGCTCGCAGCACCATGCGCAAGAAGCTCGCGCAGCAAAGCGCACATTCGCTCCTTGCGGGCCATGCCGACCGTCACGACCTCGGTATCCGGCATTGGGTCGACAAGACTCACGCGCTCCACGTCCGCCGCGTAGCGACGCAACATCTCTCCCTTCACGACCACACCGAAAATCTCGTAGCCTGCCGACGTCAGCAGTTCGAACTCGATTCCACCCGGACGAAACGCGAGCGCGTCGCCGCCGATGATTTGCGCGTCGATGCGACCGGAGCCCGCGCGGCACGTCGGAATACCGAACCAGTACGCGTCTTTCTGCACTTCGCAGGTTTGCCTCAAGGTGTGACTCGTTGTTTCAACGAACACCTGCATGTGATCCAGGCACAACTCCGTCAAGCCGCCAACAAAGCTTCCCGCAGTCAACTGGTCGTACGTCTGGTGCCAGCCATGGAGATTGCGGGCCTGCTCGTCTGCGTCGTGGGCGACACGGGTCTGCACGCAAAAGCTTGGCTGCGGCACGAGCGTGGAGCTTGCGCACGGGGCGCTCGCCGGGTTGCTGCTGAGGGTTCCGATCGTCATGGCGAATCCGCGCAATGGAGTATCGAAGAGAAAAAACAAGGCAAGTCCCATGCCGATCGCACGCGCCTGCTTACTGCAGTGACTGGCTCGGCACGCGCCGCGCCGCTGTTCAATTCGTGAACAGCAACAACCGCGTTGATCAGAAACGACGCGCCGCCCTCCGTCGACTAGAGGCAAAAACACGCGCCCCGGTGCGCCGGTGCCTGCTGCGCGTGCACGTCTCACCAGCCGGGTGCATTGGCATAGATCTGGCTCTACGGTGACGCGGCCGACTTCAACGGATTGCAACCGAGCGCAACGTCGCGCCGGCTATTGCCCATTCAGACATGTGAGGAGCACACAGATGAATCACGCGGAGATGCAGTTTCTGACGACCGAATTCCCCTTCAAGAAGCAATATGCGAACTTTATCGGCGGCGAATGGGTGAAGCCCGCAGGGGGCGAATACTTCGACAACGTATCGCCGATCACAGGCGAGCCGTTCACCTCGATCCCACGTTCGCGCGAGGCCGACGTCGAACTCGCGCTCGACGCAGCGCACCGCGCTAAAGCGGCTTGGGGTAAAACCTCGACGACCGATCGCGCGAACATTCTGAACCGCATTGCGGACCGGATGGAAGCGAACTTGCAGCGTCTCGCCGTTGCTGAAACGATCGACAACGGCAAGCCGCTGCGCGAAACAATGGCCGCCGATATTCCGCTTGCCATCGACCATTTCCGCTATTTCGCCGGCGCGGTGCGTGCTCAGGAAGGTTCGATCTCCGAGATCGACGACGACACCGTTGCATATCACTTCCACGAACCGCTCGGCGTGGTGGGTCAGATCATTCCGTGGAATTTCCCGATCCTCATGGCGGTGTGGAAACTTGCACCGGCGCTCGCGGCCGGCAACTGTGTCGTGCTCAAGCCGGCAGAGCAAACGCCCGCGTCGATTCTCGTACTGGTGGAACTGATTCAGGATCTGCTGCCCGCGGGCGTGCTGAATGTGGTGAACGGCTTCGGTCTGGAAGCGGGCAAGCCGCTGGCTTCGAGCAAGCGCATCGCGAAGATCGCCTTTACCGGTGAGACTACGACCGGCCGCCTTATCATGCAGTACGCGAGTCAGAACATCATTCCTGTGACGCTCGAACTCGGAGGCAAGAGCCCCAACATTTTCTTCGCCGACGTGATGAATCAGGACGACAGCTACTTCGACAAGGCGCTCGAAGGCTTCGCGATGTTTGCGCTTAATCAGGGCGAAGTATGTACGTGTCCGTCGCGTGTGCTGATCGACGAAAAGATCTACGACAGTTTCATGGAGCGAGCATTGAAGCGCGTCGCGGCCATCACGCAAGGTCACCCGCTCGACACGCGGACGATGATCGGTGCGCAGGCTTCGCAGGAACAGTTGGAGAAGATTTTGTCGTATGTCGATCTCGGCAAGCAGGAGGGCGCCGAGTGTCTGATTGGCGGCGAACGCAACACGTTGAGCGGCGAGTTGAGCAAAGGCTATTACGTGAAGCCGACCGTGTTTCGCGGCCACAACAAAATGCGCATCTTCCAGGAAGAGATTTTTGGGCCGGTTGTTTCAGTGACCACGTTCAAGACCGAAGAGGAAGCACTCGAGATCGCCAACGATACGCTCTACGGTTTGGGCGCCGGTGTATGGACTCGCGACGGCACGCGCGCTTATCGCTTTGGCCGACAGATCCAGGCGGGCCGGGTGTGGACCAATTGCTATCACGCGTATCCGGCGCACGCGGCGTTTGGCGGCTACAAGCAATCGGGCATCGGCCGGGAAAATCACAAGATGATGCTCGACCACTACCAGCAAACCAAGAACCTCCTCGTCAGCTATAGCGAGAAACCGCTCGGTTTCTTCTAAGCGTTCGCTGCGAAGTGTTAATTACACAGCGAGCCGCATTGTGCGGCTCGCTGTGTTTAAGCGAGGGTACGATGACCGACGGAAAAGAAGTAGCGCGCGTAATTGCAACTCCTGCCGCTATCCAGTTGATCGACTCGTTGCGCGCGGAACATGGCGATGTGCTGTTTCATCAATCCGCCGGATGCTGTGACGGCAGCGCACCTATGCTGTTTCCGCAGAGCGAATTCATGGTCGGTTCGTCCGACGTGAAACTCGGCACCCTGGCAGGCGTGCCGTTTTACATGAGCGATTCGCAGTTCGAGTACTGGCAGCACACGCAGTTAATTATCGACGTGGTGCCGGGCAACGGTGGCATGTTCTCGCTGGAGCGACCAAGCGGTCTGCGCTTTCTGACGCGTTCCCGCTTGTTCGACGACGACGAGAATGCGTGGCTCGAAGCGCATCCCGTACAGCGTGTCGATGCGTGAGTTATTCCGCAGTTGAGTTTGGATTCGGGTTCGGGTTTGCGCTTGGTGCCGCCTCAGCGCCGATTGCGGCTGTTGCCGGCGCGCCCGGCAGCGATGCGTCGCTATCGTCTTTCAGGCCCACGCCGGTGACGCCCAGCCGCCGTGCATGTGTAAGCAGATAATGTAGTTTGTGCGCGGCAAGCGGATAGTCGAGTCCTTCAGGACGCACGTTTGAAATGCAATTGCGTTGTGCGTCGCTGCAGCCCACTTTCGGCGCGTAGGTAATGTAGACGCCGAGACTATCCGGCGAGCTGAGACCCGGCCGCTCCCCGATCAGCATTACGACGATCTTTGCATTCAGCAACTCGCCGATCTCGTCGCCGAGTGCAACGCGTGCCTGCCGCGCGACGACAACAGGGCCGATCGCCCAATCCACGAGTTGCGGAGTGACAGCTTGCAACAACGGAACGGCTTGTTTCGACGCGGCAAACGCCGACAAACCATCGCCGATCACGAACACTACATCGGGCGACTCGTCGGGTAATTGCGCGAGCGCTGCGCGACTCTCTTCGGATAGGCGCCGGCCAAGGTCGGGGCGCCGCAAGTAGTGCTCGCGGTCGGGCGCGGCGCTGTGCACATCTAGCGTGCTGAAGTTGTGCGCACGCAGTTGCGCGTGCAATGCGTCTGTGTCGAGCGGATGGTGCACGGCGTCGCGCGCTTGTGCATGCGAAAGATTGAACGCGAGTAAAGGCGCAGTGGGGAGGCTGTTGCCTGCTCGACCCAATGCAATACGCGCGTTGGTGAACTGGCGCAGTGCATTCCAGGGGTTCTTGTCGACAGAGTCGCTCATTCGATACCCATCCAGTCGCGCACACCTTCCAGCAACGGTTGTTGTGTCGACGCGCTCAGCAATGCGCCGCGCGCGTCGGCGATCTGCATCGACTCGAGCCATTCTTCGAACTCAGGTGCGCGGCGCAAGCCGAGAACATCGCGCACATAGAGTGCATCGTGGAAAGAGGTGCTCTGATAATTGAGCATCACATCGTCTGCGCCCGGAATGCCCATGATGAAGTTGATGCCTGCCACGCCGAGCAACGTGAGCAGATTGTCCATGTCGTCCTGGTCGGCTTCCGCATGATTCGTGTAGCAGATGTCGCAGCCCATCGGCACGCCCAGCAGCTTGCCGCAAAAATGATCTTCGAGGCCCGCGCGCGTGATCTGCTTGCCGTCGTACAGATATTCGGGGCCGATAAAACCCACCACGGTATTCACGAGAAACGGATTGAACTTACGTGCAACCGCATAGGCGCGCACTTCGCAAGTCTGTTGATCGACGCCGAAATGCGCGTCCGCCGACAACGCACTGCCCTGCCCCGTTTCGAAGTACATCAGATTGTTGCCCACAGTACCGCGTTTGAGCGACAGCCCCGCTTCATACGCTTCTTGAAGCAGCGAGAGTGAAATTCCGAAACCGGCGTTCGCTTTTTCGGTGCCTGCAATCGACTGAAACACGAGGTCGACGGGCGCACCTTTTTCGATGGCGGCGATCGTGTTGGTGACGTGCGTCAGCACGCACGATTGTGTCGGCACCTGATAGCGCTGCCGGAATTCATCGACCATCACCAGCAGTCTGGTGATCGCTGCAAGATTGTCGCTGGCCGGGTTGATGCCGATCATCGCGTCGCCACAGCCGTACATGAGGCCGTCGAGCATTGAGGCCGCGATTCCCTTCACGTCATCCGTCGGATGATTTGGTTGCAAACGCACCGACATGTGTCCCGGCAAGCCGACCGTGTTGCGAAAGCGCGTGATCACCGGACGCTTGCGCGCCGCCGCGATCAGATCCTGATTGCGCATGAGCTTTGATACCGCCGCGACCATTTCAGGCGTGAGGCCGGCGGCGATGCGCGTGAGCGCATCGGCATTCGTCGTTGTGCTCAGGAGCCAGTTGCGAAAGTCGCCTACCGTCAGATGCGAAATCTCGGCGAACGCCTGCGGCGAATGATCGTCGATAACGAGACGCGTGACTTCGTCGCTTTCATACGGAATCAGCGCTTCGTTGAGGAACGTGCGTAGCGGCACTTCGGCGAGGGCCATCTTCGCGGCCACGCGCTCCTCTTCGCTCGCCGCAGCGACGCCTGCGAGTTGATCGCCGGAGCGTTGCGGGCTCGCCTTCGCCATGAGTGTCTTCAGATCGGCAAAGCGATAGGTACGGCTGCCGATTGTCTCCGTGTAGCTCATTTTTACGACTCCAGCGCCGCTGCGCGCGCAGCGGCTTCATCCGTCATTCTTCGAGCAATGCGTCCGCTGGCGCGGCCTCGCGCTGATGGCGCGTCAACAGGAAATAGACGTAGCCTAGCGCGAGGAAGATTGCGAACACTACTGCCACCAGAAAGTTGAAGTACACCATGGTCGCCAGACAGATTACCGCGGCGACCAGCGCGAACGCCGGGAACAGCGGAAACAGCGGCGCGCGGAACGGACGCTCCATGTTCGGCTCAGTGCGGCGCAGCTTGAAAAGCGACAACATACTGATGATATACATCACGATAGCGCCAAACACGGACATCGTCACGATGTTCGCCGTGAGTGTCTGCCCGCCGAACTGGATCAGCTCGTCACTGTAGATCGCTGCGATGCCGATCACGCCGCCGGCCAGAATCGCGCGATGCGGCGTCTTGAAGCGCGGATGTACCTTGGAGAGCCACTCAGGCAGATAGCCCGCGCGTGCCAGCGCGAAGATCTGCCGAGAATAGCCGAGGATGATCCCGTGAAACGACGCGACCAGACCGAACAGGCCGAGCCAGACGAGCATGTGCATCCAGCCGCTGTGTTCGCCGACGATGAACTTCATCGCTTGAGGCAACGGATCGTTGATGTTCGACAGCTTGGTCCAGTCGCCGGCCGCGCCCGCGAACACCATCACACCGATGGCCAGCACGACGAGCGTCAGGATGCCGGCGACGTAGGCAATCGGGATCGAGCGTTTCGGGTTTTTTGCTTCCTCCGCGGCCATAGCAACGCCTTCGATTGCGAGGAAGAACCAGATCGCGAACGGAATGGCCGCGAACATGCCGTTGAACGAGCCCATGCTGAACGTATCCGCGCCGGCCCATCCGCCTTTCGTGAAGTTAGACCACTGGAAGCCCGGCGATACGACGCCCATAAAGACGAGCAGTTCGAAAATCGCGAGCAACGTCACGCACAACTCGAAAGCCGCCGCGATCTGCACGCCAACGATATTCAGCGCCATGAAGATGAGATACGCGCCCATTGCCGCGTGTTTCGGCTCGAGGCCAGGAAACTGCACGTGCAGATAGGCGCCGATTGCGAGCGCAATGGCCGGTGGCGCGAACACGAATTCGACGAGCGTCGCCGCGCCGGCCAGATAACCGCCGGTCGGACCGAACGCGTGACGCGCGTAAGCGAACGGTCCGCCCGCGTGTGGAATCGACGTGGTGAGTTCGGTGAAACTGAAAATGAAGGTCGTGTACATCGCGGCAATAAAGATCGCCGTGACGACGAAGCCGAGCGTACCGGCGCTCGCCCATCCGTAGCTCCAGCCAAAATATTCGCCGGAGATCACGAGGCCAACCGCGATGCCCCAAAGCTGCCACGTGCCGAGCGTCTGCTTCAACTCGTGATGCGTGACTTTACCGACGTGCTGACCGCTGGACTCTGATTTCATCGGGCGCTCCGTGAGTTTGCCGCTGCTCGACGCCGCAAGGCTTTGCGGTGTGCGGGCAGACAGGCTTTCGCCGATGGTAGTGAGCCATTATTCGAGGTGGTATCGAAATTCGGCAAAGATGGGGGTGGTGGGAGGGGTGGGTGGTTTGCTGGCGGTTTGTGGGCGCTCCCCCTTTGGTTCTTATAATTTTTGTATGTGCAGGCGCGTTGATGCTTGTGGAGAAAATCATGGCTGCATTCGGCTGGATCCAAACAGCATCATCAACGTCTACTTGGACACGCGCACCCGACTGACATAGCTGTTAGAGGTTCAACACCTGCCACAGTACAACTCGCCGTCTTCAACATCAAAAGCGGGCAAGGAAACCATTCGATCCACGCATCCCGCGATGCAAACATGGGCGTATAGAATTTTTCAGTCTGCCCAGGTGCCAGTTCACCGCGAGTGATTTGATCATTTTCGTTCAGGAAATAGGCCACCGGCTTCTGGGCGTCGGCCGAGTAGTGCAGCACGATCACCGGCCGGCAGAAGAACCATGCAGCCAGCGCGATTGCGCACAGCAAGACAATCCATTTAAGTCGTCGAGAAAGCATTTGCTAGTCGGTCACTGGGAGCATTGATGCGGCCTCTTGGCCGCAGCGTCACCTGCGCCCCAAGGCATGGGAACGGCAGATATCTTGCGAAGCAGAAGGTCGGTCGTCAACTCGTTCGGCTTCGCGGACGCATAGAGGTCAATGCCGAGTTGGATCGAAATATGATCAGGCACATTGTCGGCGCTGCTCGGCCATGTGCCGTTTTGCGGATGATTCTGCATGCCTGACGAATCCAGCCGCGGATTTTCATAGCCCATTCGCTCCCGAAACCGCATCTTTTTCGATGCGCCGCGCCCCTCCTGTGCTCGAGGCAAACCACGTCAATGCGAGTGAAGGCACCGTTTGCATTGGCGACGAACTTATTTGGCTGTGCATGCGTTGAAGAACATTTCGACACTCCGCAGCGATAGGGGACGCTCGTCTTTCACAAAGGTGATCGAAAGCCTGGTCAGTTGCTGCAACATTACGCACGGGCCAGTGGGCACGTCATAGTTGACTTCCTGAACGCATTCGTCTTTCGGAAAGCGCTTGGATGTGCGCAGATTGTCGACTGACGGCTTGCCACCTTTGAGCTTTCCCCGCATATAGGTGAAGTCCGGCTTCTCAAATGCAAAGCCGGAAAACAGCTCGCTGTGATCGTTAAATGTGCGCATCAGCCAGTCGATTTTGTCGCCGGTCGGGCTCCCCCCTTGTTCGAGTCGGCGTCCCTCGGGCGCATTGGTGCGCAATTTGAATCGCGACTTGTCCACATATCAGGCGAAAGCATTGGCATCGGGAAAACGCGTGAAGAAATCCCGCTGCAAAGTCTGTAGATCGGACGTTGTAATGCAACTTTCCTGAGGGTGAGCGAAAGCCGAATTGCATGCGCAGAGAGCCGATAGCACGAGTGCCGCGGCGAACGATCTTCGTACTGCCTTAACGTGTTCCATGACCTTTGGGATCTTTGATGTGATGCAGTTTGTTGGGTTCTTCAGCACTTGCTTCGGGTAACTGCACTCCCAAACTTCATTGCGCAGAATAAGCGTGATCATATACAGGGAACAAACATCTCAGGATAGCCAACGTAGTCTTTCGAATAGCGCTTCCGAAGAAACGTTGCCGCGCTTCTCAGCTTCCCCGCCAGCGAACTTGCCATGTGAAATTGTTACCAACCTAGTTGATGAAACCCGCTATCTGGCTGACGCCAGTAGAAACTTGGTCTTGCAGTCAAATTGCAAATGGATACGCTGTCAAAATAACTGTTTGACAGCTTGCCGATATGCTAAACACATACGCGAGCAGCGGAAATAAATACCGCTTTACACTTGTTAATATTAGTTGGCTGGCTGATTAGTCTGAAGTTTTGTAGAATTCGCGCTGAGCGCGATGGCTCAGTCAGCTAACAAAAAGAGGCGGCATGGGAGCGCAGGACATAATCGGGGTTATAACTGGCGGACTCGCCCAAAGTGAGCGCCTCTTGAAACTGGACACCCCACTCGGCGAAAATATTTTGCTGCCGCAGCGGATTGTCGGTTATTCACGCGTTGGCCGCCAATTCGAATTTACTGCCGACGTCGTTTCCGTATCTGCAAACCTCGAACTCAAGACCTTAATTGCGCAGCCCGTCACGTTGTGGATCCAGCAAACTGACAAATCCTATCTTCCACACCATGGCTACGTGCACACGGCGCGACGTCTCGGATCGGAAAGCGGACTGACAAGCTACCAGATTGGCTTTGCATCGTGGACGCATTTCCTGCGCTTTCGCAAGGACGCGCGGATCTGGCAGGACAAGTCCGCGGACCAGATTCTGGCCGATGTCTTTACCTTGCATCCCCAGGCGCAAGGGGCATTTCGCTTCACGCTGAGCAAGCCGCTACCCTCGCGCTCGTTCTGCATGCAATATGAGGACGATTGGAACTTTGTCCACCGGTTAATGGAAAGCGAAGGCCTTTTCGGATACTTCGAACAGGCTTCCGACGGCAAGTCGCATACGCTCGTCGTCACAGATAACCTCGACTCATTTCCGCCACTTTCACCGCAAACCGTTCAGTTCTATCGGGCGGGCACCAACAGCGAAATCGACGCGCTCGTGCAGTGGTCCGGCACGCGGACACTGCAAAGCACGACGCTCACAACACGCACCTTCGATTACAAGGCACCGAGTTCCCCGGACAATCCGAAAGGCACGACTGTGCCGACCCTCACGACCCAAGGGAATCTGCCACAACAAGCAGAGATCTACGAATACACCGGCGCCTATACCTACGGCGAACAGTCCCGCGGCGATCTTCTTTCGAAGACCCGGATGGAGGAATGGGAATCTAGGGCAAAGCGATACTTCGGTGCAGGTGGTGCGCGAAGCGCGGATGCCGGCCACTGGTTCCAACTGGACAATCACCCCGAGCACGAAACAGATAGCGCGCAGCACCGGCAATTCGCGATCATCGAGACCACCTGGTTCGCTGAGAACAACCTGCCGGCATCAGCTCAGGCCGCAGACTTCCCCAATAGCCTAAAGAGCGAACTGGCGTCGGTCAGTGCCAGTCACGCGTCTGAAAACGAATTAAAGGTCATATATGCGGACGGCAGCGAAGGATTCTTCCTTGTTGTAATTGAAGCGCAACGCAAGGTCGTCCCGTATCGCAGCCCATTCGAACACAACAAGCCGAAAATGTATCTACAGTCGGCGTTCGTCGTTGGACCAGGCAACGAAGAGGTCTATACGGATTCGCTGAATCGGATCAAGGTACATTTTCATTGGGATCGGCTCAATGCCGGCGACGAGAGGTCGACTTGCTGGGTACGCGTCGCCATGTCCGATACGGGCAGCGGATACGGTGCCGTCCATGTGCCGAGAGTCGGCGAAGAGGTTCTGGTCGATTGGGTAGACGGCGATTGCGATCGACCACTGGTAACCGCGCGAGTCTATAACGGCGCGGCGCAACCGCACTGGCATTCCAATGGACTACTGTCTGGCTACAAATCCAAAGAATATCAGGGCAGCGGCTATAACCAGATGGTGATGGACGACGCAACGGGACAGAACCGCATTCAGCTTTATAGCAGCAGCACGAATGCGCATCTGCATCTGGGGTATCTCATCGATCAAAGCGGCAACATGCGGGGCAGCTACCTTGGCAGCGGGTTCGATCTGAAATCAGATGCATATGGCGCACTTAGGGCGAGCCGCGGCTTCTATGTTTCGGCACACCCCGCCGTCAGTCAGCCGCTTGATGCGCGGGAAGCCAGCAACCAGTTGGCTAACTCGGAAGGCGTGATCAGCGCCCTGTCACAGGCTAGCGAAACCGCCCAAACCGAAAGTCTGAAGGACGGTCACGCTGCTCTGCGCAATTTCGCCGATGCCACACAAAACAGTACAACCGGGGCAATGGCAACCGGCGGTAACACGGCAGGTGGCGGCACAGGCAGCGCGAACACGTTCAGGCAGCCAATGATGTTGATGGCTGCGCCCGCGGGTATCGCGTTCGCAACGCAGAAGTCGGTTCATGTTACGGCTGACCAGCACGTCAATCTGGTCAGTGGACAGAGCACGCACGTTGCGACGGGCAAGTCGCTAATTGCGAGCGTGACGGAAAAGCTCAGCCTGTTTGCACAAAGCGCGGGTATGAAATTCTTTGCGGCAAAAGGGAAGGTCCAGGTTCAGGCGCACGCAGACAATGTTGAGATGACTGCCCAGAAAACGTTGAGACTACTCTCTGCGACCGACGTGCTACAGGCCGCTGCAAAACAGGAGATTCTTATAACGTCGAGCGGTGCATATATCCGGGTCAAGGACGGCAACATTGAGATTCATGCGCCGGGAAAGATCGATATCAAGGGTGCACAACACTCATTTAGCGGCCCAACGCGGATGGATGTCACCAGCCCGTCGTTCAAAGACATGCCCACTCAGCGATTGATGATCAACACCATCGCGTCGCCCTCTGCAACGAGTGTCATTCCAGAAGGTATGCCGTACAAGCTCTTTGCGGACGGCGCGCTGGTAAAGCAAGGGGTCATTGACAGCACTGGCCAGGTTCCCATTGATCATCATGTCACCACGCAACAATATAGACTGGAGCTGGCGAACGGTGTTACTCATGAGGTTCCCGTGCCCGCCGACTATCGGGGTGATGCGGCCAATGGCACGCTGGCGAATCAAGGGTTCCAATTTCATGAAAGCATGCCGGGGAGCAAATTTGCCTCGGCAGACCGGGCCGTACATCGGCAGGCATACAACGATCTGCTTAACCCCTCTTCGGACGCATAGGTCATGGCAACACCGAATCCGACCATTACCACACCAATTGCCTTGAACTGCACGAAAAGCGCTACGGCAACTCTGCCGTGGTTCGTGCAAAAAACCGAGTACGATCCAGCGCCCTGTGCGTTCAGACCGCTGGTGAATGGAGAAGAAGCATTCGGCGCGGTATATGACGCAATCGTACTTGCAAAACATTCCGTCGATATCATTTGCTGGGGCTTTCAGCCATCGATGCTTTTCAAGCGTAACGGTAGTGGTGTGCCGATTGGGCAACTCCTCGTTCAGAAGGGAGAGGAAGGAGTCAAGGTGAGACTGCTCTGCTGGCAGGATGACATCCATCTGGCGGAGTGGAGCGAAAACAACATGCCGGGTAACAATGCGGCAACCGCAGTAAAGCCCTACCTCGGTAAATCGGTCTACGCTCACATGTCGATGCTGTCACCCGACTATCAAAATAACACCGAACGGGAGTTCGACACCGAGTGGTACAGGCGTGCCAACCTGACCAATGTGACGTCGCGTCTACCCACACCCGGTGCATTGGCTGACGCGGCAGTTCGACGGATTGATCAGAAAGAGGCATTCAAGAATTTTGAGTTCGCCACGCGAGACTTCAACCCGGTCAATCGAATAGAAATAGCGTGGCGTACCTTTTGGCACGGTGAAGACTCGGCACGGAGTACACGAACTGCAGCTCAAAATAGTGCTTCAATGGGCGCGCTCGAACCCACTCATCATCAGAAAATGGTGCTGGTCGACTATGAATACCCTGATCTGGCGCTTGGCTTCGTCATGGGCCATAACATGCTGGATCAGTATTGGGATACTGACGCGCACAGTTTCGCACGGATGCATCCCCGCTTTGGGCGCAGCGGTCCTTCTCCATGGCAGGATATCTCGAGCCGGGTCACAGGCCCTGTGCTGCAATTTCTCAACGACAACTTCTGCCAGGCATGGGACGACGCGACGGGCCAAAGTCTGGGCAAATCGCGCAAGCGCTCTCCCACGCAACTATGCGCGTATCGCAACACGTCAGGCGACACACCCCTGATGGCGCAGGTGCTGCGTACGCAATCACAGGCGGGAAGTCGTGACATCGAAAAGATGTATCTGCAGGCAGTGAACAATGTCACAAAGCACATTTTTATCGAAAACCAGTATTTCAGATGGCCCCCGCTTGCCGAAAAGATCAAACAGGCCGTCAAGCAGCAAGCCACCTGGGGGCGCGATCTCGCCAAAAATCCTATCTACCTCTTTGTCGTCACGAATTCCACCGATGCAGCGGTAGGTACGGGAACGGTCAATACGTACCGGATGCTTCATGCGCTGGGCCGCGATGATTCGATCCCTGAGGTGAGCCGCCTCGAGCAGACCGATAGCCTGGCGAAAGAGCAAAAAGATGTGGAAGCACAACTTGAGCGCGAACAGCAGGCTGAAAAGAAAGTAGAAACCACTGGAGTCGACTTTTCATCCGTTGCTGGCGCGATGCAGTACCTCCAGCAGAGCCGGATGATTCAACAGGATCTTTGGCAAAAGCTGGCTGATATCAAACAAAAGCGCCGCGACGTGGCCGACCGCAGCAAGCAAATTGTTCCAACGGAGATCACGGGACTCAAGGTTCATGTCTGCACGTTGGTCGCTCCCGATTCGCTACCGGGAAATTGGCTCCCGGTATACGTGCACGCGAAGCTGATGACCGTCGACGACGCATTCATGACGTTGGGCTCGGCGAACATCAATACGCGTAGCATGGAAGCCGACAGCGAGTTGAACATCTGCCACGATAATGGAAATGTTTCCGGGGATCTACGGCGCCGGTTGTGGAGTCTTCACACTGCTGGTTTAGGTGCGAGCGATGACCCCAAAGCAGCTTTTGGCGCGTGGCGCGACATCATTACAAACAATACGGAATTGCAAAGCGCAGGCAAAAAGCCACCGTATGCGTCTCTTGTTGGTTTTATGCGAACCTCCAACGTTCGCAGTTATTCGGACTGACCATGCTCGGAAAATGTTTGATCGCAGCGCTGTTTTTTTGCCTGTTCGGCTGTACGCATAAGGACGATCCCTTGACTTCTCTGCCTGATATGAGCGCCGTGCGCGCAAATCTTGCGTTTACCTGCACGCATGAGGCTGACCATCTGCCGACACTGGATCCGCAGGCAGACCTTCTGTTCAAGTACGCGCGTTTCCTGCAGAACGCTGATGGCCCCAAGAACTTCAATGATATCGCCCGTTACTACCGGATTGCAGCAGCCCATGGGCACTACAAAGCCAATCAAAACGCGCAACTCCTGATTTCTCAGGGAATGGCCGACTCACCTGACGCGCCAAAAGAGAGCATTTCTCTTGCTAGTCAACTGGTCGAACAGGGTATACCCGGCGGCTACTATGATATTGGCCACTACCTCGAAATCGGCTACGGCTTGAAACAGGATCCCGAGTTGTCGCTACGCTACTTCCGTAAAGCGGCTGACCTGGGAAACCCCGAGGCGCAAGGGTATGTCGGAGACCTTTTGTCGCCGCACGACAAAGCTCCAGAAATAGCTAGACAGATGCGCCAGTGCGCGGTTGATCAGGGCTATGGCAAAACTGCGGGTTCGCTTGGCGTTAACCTCAAAAATGATGACCTTCAGGCTGATGCCGTAAGAGTATTCCAGAAGGGTGTAGAGAGCGGCGATGCGCAATCAGCATCATTTTTGGGAAACGGATTCAAGGGACCGCCTCAATCAGACCGGCTGTACTATCTTGCCTTGCCAAACGACCCCGAACGTACGCACCGTTACGAGCAAATCGGCAACTTCCTCGACGATAACGAAGGTCGAAATCCCAAGGTCCCCGACATCGACAAGATTGTGCCTTTGCCACCAGCGAAACTTCCGCCGTGGGATGGCACATTCCAGTGGGAGAAAGAGCGGGCGGCGGCCGTTCCGCCGCAGAAGCCGTCCGATGAACTCATCGACCGGTTGAGCAAGGAGAAGAATCTTGATCCGGCTACGGGACTGCCGCTGGCCGGGTCCTCGAGCAAGACATCGCAGAACGAGCAGCCCGCAAATGTTGCGACAAGGGTGCCGCTTGGTACTGTCGCGCAAACAGGTGAGCAGTGTCCGGAAGAAGGCGTATGGTGCGCAAAGCTCGAAGCTGGTCAGATTGGCGACGCACAGCGGCGCTTCCTGAAGGGGGACACGCTACCCTCGATTGTTGTACATGAGCCGCGAAAGGTTGCGTTGCTGGACCGCTGGATCGGTGCCCGGCAACATCTCGCAAAGGTTGAATGGCAACTGGTTGCCTACAGCGACCAAGCCTAACAGGCAAAGAACAGGTCCACAATGAAGCGATTTCTGATTCTGAACGGGGACAAGACGACGTCGAATGGGACCGTCGTCGCCCGATCGACCACGCTCGAATTGCAGGGTCGTCAAATTGCGCACGAAGGCGACGATGTCTCATGCCCAGCCTGCCATTCGACCGGGAGGATCCAGTGCGACGGGCCGCGTCTGGCGATGACTGGACCGGATGGGCGACGGGCAGCGCTGAACGACGATCTGTGCATCTGTCACTGCAACCCACCGCCGAAACTGGTCGCTTCCCAAGGTTCGACTTCTATTGAAGTCTGACTCTATAAGCTCGCGGATCGCTTGCCACCGCCACGTTCCACGACGCGCGGCCAAAGCCTCGCGTTCCAACAAACGCGGGCCGCATCGCTTCACATAATGTGGCCCGCGCCGCTAGTCAGCGACCAACACAGGCTTGCGATGTTCCTTCTCCAGTTTTCTGGGCAGGCTGACCATCACGAGATAGAGCCGAACAATCAGGCCGGCAAACCAGAGTGACACGGGCATGCCCAACACCGCCAGGGCAAACAACACACCGTTCGTTCCGAAGTTTGACGACAGTAGCCGACCCAGTATCAGATAGAACGGCGCGATACCGAAGACGAGATAGGAATAGATTTTTGGAAGAGGCGAGCGCTCTTTATTGAGTCGCTCGAACAGTGCCATTCCTGCTTGCGTTCGATAACGAAAGTCGGATGCGTTTTCTTCGAAAGCCCGTTTGACGAAAGAGGTGTTTGTGATCGTATGCATCACCGCTTGCCGTGTCATGACTGCCCAATACAGCGTCAACACAAACCCACCAAGCAGCCCCGGCCAACGCAGAAGGGGCGCCATCGGTGCAAATACGAAGTAGTAGAAATAGGCGAATATGCCAAAGAAGAAGTACATGGCAAATGTCGCAATTGATAGTATCAGCCCGCATACCCACAGCAGGTTCGAACGGCGGTACATCATCGAGACAGCAAACGGTACGAAGAGGCAAACCAGCGTAACCAGTAGTCCGATTTTCCATGGCAATCCGGATACCGCAAGATCATCCGCATATGCCGCGTACGACACACCAGCGCCCAGTACGGGAAATATGAAGTTCACCGGCGTGGCTTTCTTCGTCATCTCCCAAACTGCGTCTTTCGGTTCGGTCTCGGGCTTCGTCATCGATTGCGATCGTTGCATCTGGGCTCGCTTTCCGGTGGATGCCATCTCACGGCATGTACATCATGGGGTACTGATCATAGTCTTTGGGCATCGACTTTTCCAGATATTCGGCTGCGTGCTTCATCGACTCCCCGATAGACCGAAACCATGACGTCACATGCTCGGTGGTGTGGGTTTTCTTGTCGATCCAGTCAAGTCCATAGCCTACCGCGACCGCCACAAGGACAGTTCCTACTACGATTACCGACACCGGTAAAGCAACGGTTCCTGCGAGTAGCGCGACGGCCGCGCCGACCGCCATAGACGCAATCGCCGCACTCAAACCCGCCTTCGCAAGATCGATCCCAATCTTGCCCAGCAGGTCGGCGATGTCCTTCTTTCTCTTTCCGTCTGGACCGATTTCCTGGTAATCATGCAGCCATTCAGCCGTATCAAGCGTGATGGTAAAAATCAAAGCGATCAAGCCAGCTTTCTTGAATGCTCCTTTGGATCCCTCCCACGCGGCAGCCGCGCCCGACTCGGCCGTACCCGCTCCCCCTGCAATCGTCAGTACTTTTTCGTTTCTCACGCCGTACCGCGCGGCCGTCACCAACTTACGCAGTCGAGGGTTGCCAGTGAAAACAACGTAAGTCTTTTCCCCGACGTTCTTGTGAACGATCTTCATTAATCTGAACTTCTCCCCCCAAAGCTCCTGAATCCACTGCTTGTTGTCGTTCAGAAATGCCGTCGCACCAGCCAGTTGTCCTATTAGCCAGTTCCGTGTCGCAATCTTGTTAGTGTCTATGGCCGTATCTTCGGCGCCACCTGCAGCCAGCGTATCCACGACTTCCTTGGGAATCGAATTCTTGTCGACTTCAAAGACGTGCGCTTCCTGCATCGGCTCGACGGTGGTGCGAGGTGCCAGCTTGATCGGCAATGGGCACGACCAGAGTTGATCCGCGTGTAGCGGATCAAACGGCGGGGCAGGGCGCAGATAGTCGGGGATGGGCGGCTGCGGGTACGTGATCAGCGGCGCTACGCTAGTCGGCTTCGGCGATGCCGAAGCGGTTGGCGGATGCGAGGCGTGATTCGTACCGATCGCGATGATGATCGGCTCAGGCTTGGCTTTCGGCGACGAGGCGGTATTCACTAAACCGAACATCTGCATCGAATAGTTCTGGTACACCTTGCCGTCCTGCTTGAGTATCAGATGCCCCTTGAAATCCCTGCTGATCCAGATGTGATAGCGCTGGCCGTCCTGGAACTGCCCCTGCTTGACGCGCTTCTTTTTGGTCACGTCATAGATCCAGTCCTCGGTTGCCTCGATAGTGTAGGTGGCGCCTTTCTTCACCTGGATATCGAATACCACATCACGGTGCTTGCGAAGCAGAACTGTGATGTCGGTCTCGGCCCAGCATTCAACCGGTTCACCCGGCAGATCAATGCAGACGGTATGTTGGATAAGGGGACGGTCGCCCATTTTTATTCTCCGCTTCGCTTGACTTGGTCTGCCACGAACTTGCCGAAATCGATGCCCTTCAATTCGCCCTTGCCCTCTCCGTCGAGAACGACGTTATGCAACGCACCATCCTCCGACGCGAGCTTGATCGGTTCACCTTCGGGCACATTGCCCTCTGCGTCCATATAGCGGATTCGCATGTCGGCTTTCTTGCCTTCCGCGTTGTAGGTTCGACTGAGGCTCGTCGGTCCACTGAACGAATGATCACTACCCTTGATGTCGATCTTGCCCGGCGCGTGGATCTCGATGTTTCCGTCCTTGAGACGGATATAGGCGCCGCCTGAAGTAAGCAGAATCTCCTGCTTTGCAGCAGCATCGATACGCTCGGTTGCAGACAGTAACTTCAAGCTCTTTTGAGCGGTGATCTCGAGGTTATCTGTCTGCGCCTGAATCTCGACCTTGCCTTTCGCCGCAAACAGCTTCATTCCAGCGTTCTGCACAAACAGGCTGACCCTTTGCGCAGCGCTCACCAGCAACGATTTGCCGGCCGCGATATGCGTGCTTTGCCCGCTGACCAGATTGATGTTCTGATCGGTCGCAACGTGAGCGGATTTTTGCGTCGACAGCGCGACACCCGCAGGCGACGCGAACAGCATGACTGGTTCCTTGAACGCGTTGGCGCTGCCAGTACCGCCTCCTGCCGTGTTGCCGCCCGTGCCTGTTGTGCCCTGCACGCTGTTCTGAGTCGCATCGACGAACGATTTAAGCGAATCGCTCCCGTCCTTCAGGTTCTCCGCCTGATGCGTCTCGCTCGCCTGCGAGAGTGCCTCGATCAGGCCTTCCGAATTGCTTAGCTGGTTGCTGGCGTTGCGCACATCGAGCGGCTGGCTCGCCGCGCCACTGGTAGGGTGGGTCGACACGTAAAGCCCCTGCCCCGCCCTGACCGCGCCATACGCATCGGATTTCAGATCAAACCCGCTTCCGAGATAGTCACCGCGAGCGTTACCGGTCTGACTGATGAGATACCCAAGATGCAACTGCGCGTTCGTGCTGCTGCTGTAGAGCTGCACGCGGTTCTGTCCGGTGGCATCGTCCATGACCATCTGGTTGTATCCGCTGCCCTGATATTCCTTCGACTTGTACCCGGAAAGAATTCCGTTCGAATGCCAGTCGGGAGCTTTCGCGCCGTTGTACACGCGTCCGGTGATGACGGGACGGTCGCAGTCGCCGTCGACAAACGACACCATCACCTCTTCACCAATCCGCGGCACGTGCACCGCGCCATAACTGCCGCCAGCGTTAGACTGCGCGACCCGCATCCAGCACGACGCCTTCTCGTCCCCGGGATTCAACCGGTCCCAGTGCATCTGTACCTTGATCCGGTTGAGTGTGTCGGTGAAGACCTCCTGGTTGGCCGGACCGACTACCGTCGCGGTTTGCAGATGCATCGCGGGTTTGTGGTGCTCGAGAGGGCTGCGGAAAGGCACTGTTCGCCGCTGCGTTTCGACATTCGCCATGAAGAAGCCTTCGCTGCCGTCGCCTGAACGGATCGTCATTCCCTGCGCGCCGTGCTGTGCGCGGGCGGCGGCAAGGTGAGCGTTCAGGCTATGGGGGAAGTCTGTCGTGCTGTTTGATGCAGGCAGATTGTTCTCGATCGCCCATTCAACACCGAGCACCGCGAACTGTCGCTCCTGTTCACCGCCGGAGCTGTGATCCGGGTGGTCGGCGAGTTCAAACCAGCGGCCCGCGTCGATACGCCGGACCGCTCCAACACCATGAAAGCGCTTCGCTCGCGATTCCCATTCCTCCATCCGTACCTTTGACAGCTGATCGCCGCGCTCCTGTTGTGCATAGGTATATGCGCCGGTGTACTCGTACACCTCAGCCTGCGACGGCAGATCACCCTGTGTGGTAAGTGTGGGGACCGTGGTGCCCTTCGGATTCGCGGCGGACGACGGCGCCTTGTAGTCGAACGTGCGCGTCGTGAGGGTCGTGCTCTGCAACGTCCGGGTCCCGCTCCACTGCACGAAGGCGTCGGTTTCGCTATTGGTACCGGATCGACAGAAGTTGACCGTTTGCGGTGACAGCGGTGGAAAGGCGTCAAGATTATCAGTGACGACCAGCGTATGCGATTTGCCGTCGGCGGCCTGCTCGAAATAGCCGAACAGACCTTCGGTCTCCATCAGCCGGTGACAGAAATTCCAGTCGTCTTCGTATTGCACGCAAAACGATCGTTGCGGCAATGGATTGCGCAATGCGAAGCGGAATGCACCTCGCGCCTGCGGATGCATATTGAAGACATCGGTGAGAATCGCATCGACTGACTTATCCTGCCAGATTCGTGCATCTTTACGGAAACGCAGAAAATGCATCCATGAGGCAAACACGATCTGATAACTGGTTAGTGCGCTATCAGAACCCAGACGACGGGCGGTATGAACGTAACCGTGATGCCCGGCGTACGACTGGTCCGCTTGCTGCATCCACAGCGTGACAGGTTGGGCGATTAGCTTTTTCAGTTCAATACTGTCATTCGTCGAGACGGCATCGAGCGTAAATTCATAGTGACGGCCAACCCGGGAATGGCCCACCAGCCGCTGCGGCAGTAAAACATTAATGCCTAACGGACTGTCCAATTTCAGGAGGCGTCCCGTCTGAGCGAGTCCGCCAGTAATCGCACCAATCAGGTCCTGTGCTCCCATACCGCCTCTTCTTATTCGGCACGCGCCCCCGCGTTATCGCGCGATTCTACATAAAATCAAATGATTATCGCAATCCCACTTTAAAAAACAAATGTTAAATCGGTAGCTCTTCCGCAGCGAAATCATGCGTTCGCAATATCGGTAAAATTAACCAGAGCCGGAATTTGATCGATTACCTACATCTTCTTACATGTGTGCGAAAAATAGCGTGGGCTTTATGTACAACGCCTAAGCTTCGTACGCCGTTTCCGTACACTGTTCATGTGCGTTTCTGTGAATCCAATCATGTCCAGTGCCTTTGCTCACTGTCGTGTCAGCACGCACGAATACCCGTAGAAAGAAATTCCGACGTGGTGAATGGTGTTTTTTACCACTGCGCTTTGAGTTCAGTTGGAAGAAGAAGGATGGTGCGCAGATTCTCGTAATCCTTGAGCGAGCGGTTTAGCCGTCCAACGAAGGGCTTTCCGTGCGCATGACGCGATTTGCAATGCATGGGGTCGATGTCGAGACGGGTCAGCCCCTCCAATCGCCGCCCCTCCGTCTCTGGGCGTTGTCGAATATGAGCAGGTGCGGCGTGCCGAAGACATCAAGGACGTAAGTCAGGCCGAGCTTCGCAAGCCTGGCTTTCTTCGAAAACAGGATGGATTCGACGTACTGCAAGTGCCTCACGCAGCCCGCCGTCGGCAGATTTCACATTTTGGTGACCTCACAACTATTAAGAAAAAAGACCCATAAGTTTCTCAACTTATGGGTCTTTTTTTCTCAGGTTATGCGTCTACCTACAACACCCTCAAACATCAATATTCCCAGCCCTAAGCGCATTAGACTCAATAAACGCCCGCCGCGGCTCCACATCATCCCCCATGAGCGTAGTGAAGATCCCATCAGCCGCAATAGCATCTTCGATCTGCACTCTCAGCAAACGACGCACTGCCGGATCCATAGTCGTCTCCCAAAGCTGCCCGGGATTCATCTCACCAAGCCCCTTATAGCGCTGCTTGGAAACGTTACGCTCAGCATCAGCCAACAACCACTTCATCGCAGACTTGAAGTCGCTAACAGCCATACTCCGCTCACCGCGCTTGATAACGGCACCAGGACCAATCAATCCCTTGAATGTATTAGCGGTATTGACCAGTTGCTGATAATCGGCGGTCAGCTGAAACTCTTCGTCCAGCACCGAAACCTTCTGATTCCCGTGATGCGTCCTCGCCACGCGCAGCGACCGCAACTCGCGCACCGGGTCATACATCGTCGTAACGGTGACTTCGGGCTTCAGCGCGTCGTCCCGCAGCTTAGCCTCGAGCGCTTTCGCAGAAGCCTCAGCGGCATTTTCGCTAGAGAGATCGATGACGACTCCATCCATCACAGCCTCGAGCGCTCCAGCGTCATACAGCCTGCTCAACCGGTTGACCACCGCCTGCGCAAGCAGGTAAGCACGCGCCAACTCGCCCAATGCATCGCCGGTAATTGCCGTGCCATTCTCAGACGGCAACAATTCCGAGCCCTGTAACGCGAGCTTCAGAATGTGAGCATTGACCTCGTTCTCGTCCTTCAAATACCGCTCGTCCTTACCCGCCTTGATTTTGTACAGCGGCGGCTGCGCGATATAGATATACCCGCGCTCGATCATCTCCGGCATTTGCCGATAGAAGAACGTCAGCAGCAGTGTCCGAATGTGCGCGCCGTCCACGTCGGCGTCCGTCATGATGATGATGCGGTGATAACGCAGCTTGTCGAGGTTGTAATCCTCTTTGCCGATACCGCAACCCAGCGCCGTAATCAGCGTCACGATCTGCTCCGAAGAAAGCAGCTTGTCGTAACGCGCCTTCTCCACGTTGAGCACCTTGCCGCGCAGCGGCAAAATCGCCTGAAACTTGCGATCGCGGCCCTGCTTCGCCGACCCGCCTGCCGAGTCACCCTCGACGATGTAAATCTCCGACTTCGCCGGGTCCTTTTCCTGACAATCCGCGAGCTTGCCCGGCAAACCAACGCCATCGAGCACGCCCTTGCGACGCGTCATCTCACGCGCCTTGCGAGCGGCGTCGCGAGCACGCGCTGCATCGACGATCTTGCTGCAGATAATCTTCGCGTCGTTCGGCGTCTCGAGCAGGAATTCTTCGAGCGCTTTCGCGACCACATCTTCCACCGGCGCGCGCACTTCGGACGACACCAGCTTGTCCTTCGTCTGCGCGCTGAACTTCGGCTCCGGCACCTTCACCGACAGCACGCACGAAAGCCCTTCGCGCATGTCGTCGCCCGACGTCTCGACCTTCGCTTTCTTCGCGACTTCGTGATCAGCAATGTACTTGTTCAACACGCGCGTCATCGCTGCGCGCAAGCCGGTCAAGTGCGTGCCGCCGTCGCGCTGCGGAATGTTGTTCGTGAAGCAGAGCACGTTTTCGTTGTAGCTGTCGTTCCACTGCATTGCCACTTCCACGCCCACGCCGTCCTTCTCGCCGCTCACATGGAAAATGGTCGGGTGCAGCACGCTCTTGGTTTTGTTGATGTACTCGACAAAGCCCTTTACGCCGCCGACAAACGCGAAATCGTCTTCCTTGCCCGAACGCTGATCGGTCAGGCGAATCCGCACGCCGTTATTCAGGAACGACAACTCGCGAATCCGCTTGGCCAGAATGTCGTAGTGATATTCGACATTGCCGAAGATCGTCTCGTCCGCCATGAAATGCACTTCGGTGCCGCGATTTTCGGTCTCGCCCACCACCTGGATAGGCGACACCGCGATGCCGCCGATCTCTTCGATCACACGGTTTTGCGGCACGCCACGGTGGAATTCCATGAAGTGCTTCTTGCCGTCGCGACGAACCGTCAAACGCAGCCATGCGGACAATGCGTTCACGCACGACACGCCCACGCCGTGCAGGCCGCCCGACACCTTGTAGCTGTTCTGGTCGAACTTGCCGCCGGCATGCAGTTCGGTCATCACGATTTCGGCGGCGCTGCGCTTCGGCTCGTGCTTGTCGTCCATTTTCAGGCCGGTCGGCACGCCGCGGCCGTTGTCGGTGATCGAGATGGAGTTGTCAGCGTGAATGATCACCTGAATGTCGTTGCAGTATCCGGCCAACGCTTCGTCGATCGAGTTGTCGAGCACTTCGAACACGAGGTGGTGCAAACCAGTGCCATCCGATGTATCCCCGATGTACATCCCCGGCCGCTTGCGCACCGCCTCCAGACCTTCGAGGATCTGAATGGACGAGGCGCCGTAGCTGTTGTCGGGTTGCGTATTGTTCGTTTCAGTCATGGATTTTTTCCGGTTCTGCATTACTGCTGGGTTGCTGCTCGGGACTTTTCAAAATGCCATAAAAACGCCAAAGGGGCGCTGCGCCCCTTGGTGTGTTCTGGTTTTTGGACGCGTTAGATGCGCATTGGCATCACGACGTATTTGAATTCGTCGTTCTCGGGAATCGTGATCAACGCGCTGGAGCTGGCATCGCCAAGGCTCACTTGCAACATGTCGACCTTCAGGTTCGCGAGCACGTCGAGCAGATACGTGACGTTGAACCCGATATCGACGCTGTCGCCGTCGTACGCGATCTCCAGTTCTTCTTGCGCCTCTTCCTGATCGGCGTTGGTCGACATGATCTTCAACTGGCCCGGCTCGATAATGCAGCGCACGCCCTTGAATTTGTCCGACGTCAAAATCGCCGCGCGTTGCAGCGAACGCTGCAGTTCTTCACGGCCGATCACGAACTGGTTCTTATGCGACTTCGGAATCACACGCTGGAAGTCGGGGAATTTTCCTTCCACCAGCTTCGACACCAGTTCGACCTGACCGAACGTGAATTTCACCTGCGTTTGCGCGATGTCGATGTTCAGCGTGTCGTCGATGTCTTCCAGCAGACGCTGCAACTCGAGAATCGTCTTGCGCGGAATGATCACTTCCTGGCGCGCGAACGCACCTTCGATCTTCATCGACGAAAACGCCAAGCGGTGGCCGTCGGTTGCGACCGCCATCAACTGGTCGCCGTCTACTACCAGCAGCATGCCGTTCAGGTAGTAGCGAATGTCCTGCTGGGCCATCGAAAAATGGACCATGCCGAGCAACTGGCGGAACGTCTTTTGCGGAACCACGAGGCTCGCGCCGTAGTCTTTAGCTTGCGCAACCGTTGGGAACTCGTCTGCAGCCAGCGTTTGCAGTGCAAAGCGGCTCTTGCCGGATTGCACCGTCAGACGCTTGTCATTCAGCGTAAGCGTGACCTGGCCGTCGGGCATGGCGCGCAGAATGTCGAGGAGCTTTCGTGCTGCCACCGTGGTGGCCACCGAATCGCCGCCCACGCCGAAATCGGCGCGCGTGGTGATCTGCAACTCCAGGTCGGTCGACAGGAACGACACGTCCGGGCCGTTCTTGGTAATCAGCAAATTGGCGAGGATCGGCAACGTATGGCGGCGTTCGACGATGCCGCTCACAGTTTGCAGCGGCCTGAGGAGGTTATCGCGTTCGGTCTTGACCAGTTGCATAGAGTTCCTTCGTTGATATAACGGCCCACGCGCCTTTCAGCCCTTTTGGGCATTTTTCCGGCACGCAACCGCAGCTCCCCGCCGGCGCCACGCAGCGCCCGTCACGGCGTGAAATCCGCCCGCGGCCGCCGGGCGGTTAAACCTGTATTGTGCCTGAAAAAGGAACCGCCTCACTAAAATGGGGGCGAGTTACGAAATAAACAGGTCGATTTTTCCGTCGGCACCGCTCAGCCTTTCAGCGTCTGCTCCAGCACGTGCAGCTCGTGGTTTAGTTGAGCGTCCTTGCTGCGCTCGTCGGCGATTTTTCGCACCGCGTGCAGCACCGTGGTGTGGTCGCGTCCGCCGAACAACTCGCCGATTTCCGGCAAGCTCTTCTGCGTCAGCTCTTTCGCGAGATACATGGCGATCTGCCGCGGCCGCGCGATGTTCGCCGGCCGCTTTTTCGAATACATGTCCGCGACCTTGATGCTGTAAAAGTCCGCCACGGTCTTCTGAATGTTCTCCACGGAGATCTGGCGGTTCTGCACCGTCAACAGATCTTTCAGCGCTTCTTTCGTCAGTTCGATAGTGATTTCGCGGCCGTGGAACTTCGAGTACGCCAGAATCTTGCGCAGCGCGCCTTCGAGTTCCCGCACGTTAGAGCGCAGATGCTTGGCGACGAAAAACGCGACGTCTTCATTGAGGCTCACGAATTCCGATTGCGCCTTGCGCATCAGAATCGCGACGCGCATCTCTAGCTCGGGCGGCTCGATCGCCACCGTCAGGCCGGAGTCGAAGCGCGAAATGAGACGGTCGTCGATACCCGAAATTTCCTTCGGATACGTGTCGCTGGTGATAATCACCTGCGCCTTGTTCGCGACCAACGCCTCGAACGCGTAGAAGAACTCCTCCTGCGTGCGCGACTTGCCCGAAAAGAACTGAATATCGTCGATCAGCAGCAGATCCAACGAGTGGTAGTAGCGCTTGAAGTCGTCGAACGCCTTGCGCTGGTACGCCTTCACGACGTCCGACACGTACTGTTCCGCGTGAATGTAGCGGATGCGCGCGCCCGCTTTGTCCATCAGAAGCTGATTGCCGATTGCGTGGATCAGGTGGGTCTTGCCGAGGCCCACTCCGCCGTACAGGAACAGCGGGTTGTACGAGATGCCGGGATTGTCCGCGACCTGAATCGCCGCTGCACGCGCCAACTGGTTCGCCTTACCGGTCACGAAGTTGTCGAAAGTCAGGACCGGGTTCAGCTTCGAGCGCTCGTACATCGAGTCGTTGTCGCCGTTGCCATTGGAGCTCGCGCTCTGGCCCGGACGCCAAGTGCGGCGCGCGGCCGCGGCTTCGTTTGCGTCGAGGCTCGGCAGGTCCAGGTCGGCGGAATCTTCAGCTGCGGCGCGAGCGTTTGCATTGTGCTCAGCTGCCGCGCGGGCGTTCGCGTTGAGGTTCGCCATGGCGCTGTTGGCGCCGTTCGCGCGCGCGGCGTGCGCCGCTTGTACGGCGCCAACGGCCGCATCCACGGCAGCGCCGTTGCCCGCGCTACCGCCCATAGAATGAGGCGCCGAAGCCGGACGCGGCGCAGCCGGCGCGGCTGCCGCAGGGGCGCGCATGCCGGCTTTGGGATCCAGTACGAATTGCACGTCGACCGGGGTTTGCCAGAAATCGCGGGCCATATCCGCGATGCGGCCGGAGAACTGGCTCTTGACCCAGTCGAGCTTGAAGCGGTTCGGCGCAGCAATGCTGAGCGTGTTCGCAGCGGCGTCGAAGGCGACCGGGGCCAACGGTTTGATCCACGTCACATACTGCTGGGGCGTGAGTTCACGCTCCAGCAATGCGGAACAGTGTTGCCAGAATTCGTTCATCGAGTTGCTGTCGTTATGGTGTGCACGAGGTTCGCCGGTGCCCCCGTCGCGCGCACGCAACAAGGCCCGAAGCAGCCAGGCGTAACAGCCCCAGGCGCCTGTGCCACAAAGGATTTGCGGGCAAGCGAGCCGGAGCGGCGTGCATCATTTTTGGGAAGTAAGGCGAGATTCTAACGCCAAACGGGAGCCGGAAGTGAGTTATCCACAGGGACGGATCAACTCCGCAAACGCACCGCGCGCCCATACCGCACCGGCTAAAGTATTGACGGTCAACGAAAAACGGGTTTAAATAGCGGGTTCCGCGAAAACCAATTCAGCAAACCTCCGGCCATTGCGCTTTCAGCGATGATCGCGCGGTTTTTTTTCGATCAAGTGAGAGCAACATGAAACGTACTTACCAACCTTCCGTTACCCGTCGCAAGCGTACCCACGGCTTCCGCGTTCGCATGAAGACCGCTGGCGGCCGCAAGGTCATCAATGCACGTCGCGCGAAGGGCCGCAAGCGCCTCGCCATCTAAGGCAGGCGAGCGGATTGCGCGCTCTGTCCGTACCGGGCAAGACCGGTGGCGAAGCGGGACCGGCAGAGGCGCCGCAGCAGGGCTCGGTACCGTTGCGAGCGCAAGCCGCCTTCCCCAAAGCCGCAAGGCTACTGAAAACGGATGAATTTTCATCCGTTTTTCGTTTGCGCCCGTGGCGCCGCACTGCGCACTTCGTGGTGTACGGCCGGCCTACCGGCAACGAGGCTCGCCTCGGCCTCGTGATCGGCAAGAAGTATGCGCCGCGCGCGGCCACGCGTAATCTGGTACGTCGAGTCGCGCGTGAAGCCTTTCGGGTGCGTCGCGCGGAATTCGGCGGTTGGGACGTGCTGCTGCGTTTGCACACGCGCTTCGACAAAAAGGCTTTGCCGAGCGCCGCGTCGCCGCCGTTAAAGGCGTTGTGCCGCAGTGAAATCGAGTCGTTGCTCGACAAGGCAGCACGCGAAATTGCCCGTCGTCAGGCGCCGCCCGCGGACGCGCCCAAGACGGAATGACGCTCAGGTGACCGCCCGCTTTTTCCCTCAGGCTGCAGTAGCTCCGGCAGCCTTGAACAGCGGGTGTCGTCCGGTACTTCACGTTGCGCGGCGCTGTCCGGCCGCACCAGCCATGCAAACGGTACTCATCGCTTTACTGCGTTTTTACAAGCTTGCCGTGAGTCCAATGCTCGGCAATCGGTGCCGTTTTTACCCTTCCTGCTCTGATTACGCGCGCGAAGCAATCCAGTATCATGGCGCCGCGCGCGGGACTTATCTCGCCGCCAGGCGTATTTGCCGTTGCCACCCGTTTTCCGCGGGCGGCATCGATCTCGTCCCGCCTCCCACTTCTGAAAAGCGCTGACGCGCCGTTCCATCGACACTGAGACAACGCATGGATATCAAACGCACCGTCCTATGGGTCATCTTCTTCATGTCAGCGGTCATGCTGTTCGACAACTGGCAACGCGACCACGGACGCCCGTCGATGTTCTTCCCGAGCGCCACGCCGACCAAGACGGTCGGTAGCGCCGCACCGGGAACCACGACGCCGGGAACCCAGCCCGCCGATTTGCCGGCCACCAACGCAGCAGCCCCGGCCAACACGCCGGCGGCTACGCAGTCGCAACTCGTCAAGTTCAGCACCGACGTCTACAACGGCGAAATCGACACTCGCGGCGGCACGCTGTCGAAGCTGTCGCTCGTCAAGCAAGGCGACGGCAAGCAGCCGGATCTCGTCATCACGCTGTTCGACCGCACCGCGAATCACACGTATCTGGCGCGTACGGGTCTGCTCGGCGGCGATTTCCCGAATCACAACGACGTCTTCACGCCGCTGCCCAACCAGCCGCACGACCTGACGGGCGACGCCAAATCGTTCCAGCTCAGCTTCGAGTCGCCGGTTAAGGGCGGCCTGAAGGTCATCAAGACTTACACGTTCACCCGTGGCAGCTATGTGATCGGCGTCGATACGAAGATCCAGAACGTCGGCACGGCGCCGGTGAGCCCGTCGGTTTATATGGAACTGGTGCGTGACGACCAGCCGGTGGAAACGCCGCGCTTCTCGCACACGTTCATTGGCCCGGCTGTCTACACCGACCAGCACCACTTCCAGAAGATGACGTTCGGCGACATCGACAAGAACAAGGAAGACTTCACGAAGCAAGCCGACAACGGCTGGATCGCGATGGTGCAGCACTACTTCGCGTCGGCGTGGATTCCACAGCAGGGCGTGAAGCGCGACATCTACGTCGAGAAGATCGATCCGACGCTCTATCGCGTTGGCGTCAAGCAGCCGGTTGCGGCCATCGCGCCGGGCCAGACGGTCGACGTGTCCGCGCGCCTCTTCGCCGGTCCGGAAGAAGAGCGCATGCTCGAAGGCATCGCGCCGGGTCTCGAACTGGTGAAGGACTACGGCTGGGTGACGATCATCGCGAAGCCGCTTTTCTGGCTGCTCGAAAAGATCCACAGCTACGTTGGCAACTGGGGCTGGGCGATCGTGCTGCTCACGCTGTTGATCAAGGCAGTGTTCTTCCCGCTGTCGGCCGCAAGCTATAAGTCCATGGCGCGTATGAAGGCGATCACGCCGCGCATGCAGGCGCTGCGCGAACGCTTCAAGGGCGATCCGCAGAAGATGAATGCCGCGCTCATGGAACTCTACAAAACCGAGAAGGTGAACCCGTTCGGCGGCTGTCTGCCGGTCGTGGTGCAGATTCCGGTGTTCATCTCGCTGTACTGGGTGCTGCTGTCGTCGGTCGAAATGCGCGGCGCGCCCTGGATCCTGTGGATTCACGATCTGTCGCAGCAGGACCCGTTCTTCATCCTGCCGGTGCTGATGGCTGTTTCCATGTTCCTGCAGACGAAGCTCAACCCGACGCCGCCGGACCCCGTTCAGGCGAAGATGATGATGTTCATGCCGATTGCGTTCTCGGTTATGTTCTTCTTCTTCCCGGCCGGTCTGGTGCTGTACTACGTCGTGAACAACGTGCTGTCGATCGCGCAGCAGTACTACATCACGCGCATGATGGGTCAGTCGAAGGCCAAGCCGGCCTGATCCCTGCGTGAAACGCCGAGGGCAAGTCGCCTTGCCTGCAAAAACAAAGCCGCCCGGTTCAAACGAACCGGGCGGCTTTTTTCATGCGATCTGTGTGGGCAGACGGCGCACGCGCTACTCTTCTTCGGTATCCTCACCGTAAAAGCGCCCAATCATTTCTTCGACGAGAAAACGGTCTTTCGGCGTCAACGACTCGATCTTCGAAGCGAGTTCGATCGTTTCCTGCGACGGCGGATACTTCTCGCCGCGGGCCATCGGTCTGGCGCTCGCACCGGGCGAAGGCCCGTAGTGCAGCCAGTGCTCCTTCACGTTCAACCACTCGGCAAGCGTGCGCAACTTATCGGGCTTTGGGATCGTCGTACCCGTGAGCCACTTGTGCGCGGTTTGTGGAGTAACCGGACGGTCACCGCGATAGCGAAGGTTGAACTGTTCGGCGAGCTTGGTCCCGCCGCGAATCTTCAGCGGCTCCAATGTTTCCTTCAGCCTCTTCGAGAAGGCAGCTTTTTCTTTCGGGGTTGGCATGGGCCAGATTGTGCAATTCAGCGTCCTCCCAGTTGACAACTGATCAGGCTCATGTTGAACGTATTTGAGATAATTTTAGCTTGCGTGCCGCAGCACAACGGCGATTCAGCGCAATGTCAATTTTTGCGCCTTTTCCATGTGGGACGTGCGTCTGCACGGCACAGTGTTCTCGTTGAGTCTGGCTCAGTCCTATTCATCAAGTAAAAATCCTAGCTTGCTTAGGATCAATCTCAACGGCGACTTGGAAAGCACGTTCTGGTCGTCAGGTGACGCGCAGACCGGCCGGCACATAGCCCGCGTTACAATGCCCGGCGCCCCGGAAATGTCCGCGCCGCCCTGCCCACTCTTCCGATTTCGCCGCCTCACTCATGCTGACCACCGACTCCGATCCCATCGTCGCCATTGCCACCGCGCCCGGCCGGGGAGGCATCGGCGTCGTGCGCATTTCATTTGGATGCGCGGGCGAGGCCGCGGCGCAGCCGCTGATGCAGGTGTTGACCGGGCAAGCACTCGCGCCTCGTCACGCGAGTTATGTGCCTTTTTTCGACGACGGCGGCAACGCGCTCGATCGCGGCATTGCCCTTTACTTTCCCGCGCCGCATTCGTACACCGGCGAACACGTGCTCGAGTTGCAAGGCCATGGCGGGCCGGTCGTGCTGCAACTGCTGCTGCAACGTTGCATCGACGCAGGGCGCGGATTTGGCCTGCGGCTCGCCGAGCCCGGCGAGTTCACCCGCCGCGCGTTTCTGAACGACAAGCTGGATCTCGCGCAGGCTGAAGCGGTGGCCGATCTGATCGAAGCGAGCACCGAGGCCGCTGCGCGCTCGGCAGGCCGTTCGCTCGACGGCACGTTCTCGCGCGACATTCATGCTTTGGTCGAAGAAGTGATCACGCTGCGCATGCTGGTCGAGGCAACGCTGGATTTCCCCGAAGAAGAGATCGATTTCCTGGAAGCTGCCGACGCCCGCGGCAAGCTCACGCGCATTCGCGAGCGTCTCGCGCACGTGCTCGCCGAGGCACGGCAAGGTGCGCTGTTGCGCGAGGGATTGTCGGTGGTGCTGGCCGGTCAGCCGAACGTCGGCAAATCTTCGTTGCTCAATGCACTTGCCGGCGCTGAACTCGCGATCGTCACGCCGATTGCGGGCACGACGCGTGACAAGGTCGCACAGACCATCCAGATCGAAGGCATTCCGCTGCACGTGATCGACACCGCCGGCCTGCGCGATACCGAAGACGAAGTCGAGAAAATCGGCATTGCGCGGACGTGGAGCGAGATCGAGCGCGCGGACGTGGTGCTGCATCTGCTGGATGCGCGCACGGGCATGACCGTGGAAGACGAAACCATTGCCGGGCGCTTCCCGGCCGGTGTTCCGGTCGTGCGCGTGTTAAACAAGACGGACCTTGTCGGCTTGCCGCCGGAGGCTCGTGCGCTCGATGCCGATTTCGACCTGAGCGAAGTCCGCCTGTCGGCGAAACAAGGCGACGGCGTGAGCTTGTTGCGCGACGAACTGCTGCGCATTGCCGGTTGGCAGGCCGGCGCGGAGAGCGTCTACCTTGCGCGCGAACGTCATCTGATTGCGTTGCGCGCCGCGCAGGACCACCTTGCGACGGCCGCTGCACATGCCGATCAGAACTCGCAGGCGCTGGATCTTTTCGCCGAAGAACTGAGACTCGCGCAAGACCAGCTCAACTCAATCACTGGCGAATTCAGTTCCGACGACCTGTTGGGAGTGATTTTCAGCAGGTTTTGTATCGGCAAGTAGAACTGGGCATGCAAGCCGCCTTAAAATGCTGAAAATCGCGACTCTAGGCCGCTTGAGCGCGGTAAGGCGAGCCGGATCAGCGCGCTTTGTAGACCAATAACGGCGCTTCATCTTGGTACACAAACGCAGACAGTTTAAACTTAGTCTGTCGCGTACCAGCCACTCCAACATGCCTCGCCTAGCCGCCCCGCTCACCGAATCCCAGATACGCGCACTTGAACCGCGCGCCGCCCGCTACAGCGTGGCCGACGGCAACGGCCTCGTGATCGAAGTGATGACCACGGGTACGAAGATCTGGCGCTTCCGGTATTCGCTGAACGGCAAGCGCCAGCCGCTTGCGACCATCGGCGATTACCGGATGATATCGCTGCGCGTCGCCAGAGCGAAGGCGCAGAAGTACGCGGAGCTCGTCGCGCAAGGCATTTCGCCCGTCGCCACTGCGCGCCGCGACCGCGGAGCCGAAGCGAAAGCCGACGTACTGCGTGAAGCAGCCGAGCTATATATGGCGACCGAGATGGCCGGGAAGTCAGATGAATATCGACGCACCACGCGCCGCGCGCTCGACAAAGACGTGTTGCCCGCAATCGGCGGCATGCGGGTCAAGGCGGTGACCGCAGAGCACGTCGTCGCCATCTGCGAGGCGATCAAAAGCCGCGGCTCGCCGAAGATGGCGCTGCATACCCGCAACGTCATCAAGCGACTCTACGAGTATCTGATCGCTCGCCAGCTGGCAACCTCAAACCCGGCGGAAGTCGTGCCGGCGCGCTCCATCGCTACCTTCGAGAGCCGCACCCGCGTGCTTTCCGGCGAGGAGATCGGCACGATGCTGCATTCGATCGAAACGTCGAGCATCCGCCAGCCGCTCAAGATTGCGCTGCATCTGCTGGTGCTGACGATGGTACGCAAATCTGACCTCGTGGAGGCGACGTGGGACGAGTTCGATCTCGACCGCGCGCTGTGGCGCATCTCCGCCGCGCGTCTTCATCAAGATACGGATCGCATCGTCTACCTGCCTCAGCAAGCGGTCGCGATGCTGCAACAGTTGCACCGCACGCGAGCAAGCAAAACCTTCGTCTTTCCGAGCGTAAGGGGCGACGACCGGCCGATTGCAAAGAGCACGCTAAACCAGGCGGTGAAGGCGCTTGGCCTGGAAGTCGAACATTTCGTTCTTCACGACTTCCGCCGGACGGCGTGGGCGCATCTGCGCGAGATGACAGAGCATGCACAACGGGACAAAACATCAGCGCAAACGCGACAAAGCGAGTCGCAAGGCGAGCCTGAATCCGATCCGACCGGGCAGCGGCAAATCGCGCAGCAATGGGCGGATTTCGTCGATGCAGAGCTCGACGCAGCGCGGAAAAGAGCCGTGGGCGCGGGCTGATCGAAGGAGCAGGACGCACGTAAAGGTGAAATGCCCCCGACCTGCAGTTTTAGGTACACAAAGACACGGCAGGTTGCTCGAAGCTACTGCCCTGTAAAGAAAACGAGCGTAGTTCACGAGGTTATTAATACATCCCCACAAGCGCAAAAGCGCCAAGCCATGCCCTCGCATCACGCGGCGCTTCTCTCCTGCGACTGATCGCCTACACTGGAGCAACGATGCAACCTTTTCGTGGAGGCTGCCATGTCTGAATCGTTGATCGCTTACCTGCTTGGGCCGACCGTGATGCTGCTGGTCGGCGGGGCAATCTGGGCGGCCTCCCGCTATCACCACAAGGCGGGACCGCAAAAGCTCGAGCGCTGGCTGGATACGCACTACGCCGAGTGGCTGCATCACAGGCACTGAAGCCGACGCCTTGCGGCGTCAAAACAAAAGGCCGTCGCAGTGAGCGACGGCCTTTCTGTCTGCAGCGTGCAGTTACGACGCGCCTACCACTTACCACCTGGGCGCAGGCTTACCATATTCGTACTGCTGCTGCGGCGCTCCGCACGCCACATAGCCGCGCTGGTACTGGTCGTAGCAGTAGCCCGGGGGCGGGCCCGCGTAAGCCGGTGCCGGCTGGTACACCGGCTGTGCATAGACAGGCTGCGCATAGACCGGCTGTTGATAGGCCACCGCGGGCGCAGGATTCAATATCGACGTCACGACCGCGCCCAGCACCGCGCCGCCGATCAGTGCGCCCACTACATCGCCGCCGCCACCGCCATGGCCATGAGCCGACGCTTGCCCCGCGACGCTCAAGCTGCCCACCATCACTAACGCCACTGCTAACTTTTTCATTTTTCGCTCCCGCCGTTCAGGCATGGAACGAATTGTCGGCTACGCGCGCAGAAATAGATGCTGCAAGTGGTAACGACACATTACCTGTGTAACCGCCACCATCGGCCGGTCGGATCAACGCTCCCACGACGCCGCTTGCACCGGCGCATCGCCGTAATACCGCCGGCGCGCATCGCTTAGAACACGCCCCTCAAGCACGCCTTCATCCTTTAGCGCTTTGAGCGCGGCCATGACGATCGCCTTGCGATCCACCTCGAAAAATTCGCGCAAAGCCTCGCGCGTATCGCTGCGGCCGAAACCGTCCGTGCCGAGCGTCACGTAGCGGCGCGGCACGTATGCGCGAATCAGCTCGGGCACGGCGCGAACGTAATCCGTTGCCGCGACGATCGGCCCCGCCGACTCGCCCAGCACTCGCGCGACGTAAGGCACGGCCGACGACGCATCGCCATAACGCGCAAGCCGCTCCGCCGCCATGCCGTCGCGCTGCAATTCGCTGAAGCTGGTCACGCTCCACACCGCGGCGTCGATCTGCCAGTCGTCCTTCAGCATGCGTTGCGCGGCGATGACCTCGCCAAGAATAGCTCCGGCGCCGAGCAATTGAATTTGCGCCGGCGCGCCCTTCTCCGCACCGGCGGCAAGCGGGTAAATGCCCTTCAGAATGCCTTCGCGCACTGCAGCTACATCGCCGTCCGGCGCACAAGGCTGCGCGTAGTTCTCGTTCATCACCGTGACGTAATAGAACACGTCGCGCTGACGCTCGACCATCTCCCGCATCCCTTCGTCGAGGATTACCGCGACTTCGTAAGCGAACGCGGGATCGTACGCGCGGCAGTTCGGAATGGTCGATGCCGCCAGATGGCTCGTGCCGTCCTGATGCTGCAGGCCCTCGCCGCCGAGCGTCGTCTTGCCCGACGTCGCACCGATCAGGAACCCGCGTGCGCGCTGGTCAGCGGCTGCCCAGATGAGATCGCCGATCCGCTGAAAACCGAACATCGAGTAGTAGATGTAGAACGGCAGCATCGGCAGGTCGTGCACGCTGTACGACGTCGCTGCTGCGATCCACGACGACACCGCGCCCGCTTCCGAAATGCCCTCCTCCAGAATCTGCCCTTGCGTGTCCTCGCGGTAATACAGCATCGAGCCGAGGTCTTCCGGCTCGTAAAGCTGACCCAACGGCGAGTAGATACCGACCTGGCGGAACATGTTCGCCATGCCGAAGGTGCGCGCCTCGTCGGCAACAATCGGTACGACGCGTGGGCCGAGACCCGCGTCCTTCAGCAGCGCGGTCAGCATCCGAACGAGCGCCATCGTCGTAGACATTTCGCGGCCGTTGCAATCAAGCGCGAACTGGCTCCAGGAGGACATCGGCGGGACGATCAGCCCCTCCGACGCAACTCTCCGCCTTCTGGGCAGATAGCCTCCGAGAGCGGCCCGGCGAGCATGCAGGTATTGCATTTCCGGACTGTCTTCCGCGGGTTTGTAAAACTTCACCTGTTCGACGTCCGCGTCCGTGAGCGGCAAACGGAACCGGTCGCGAAACGCCTTGAGGTCGTCGAAATCGAGCTTTTTCTGCTGGTGCGTGGTCATGCGGCCCTGGCCAGCGGTGCCCATGCCAAAGCCTTTCATCGTCTTTGCAAGGATCACAGTCGGCTGGCCGCGATGCGCGAGCGCTTTTGCGTAAGCCGCATGCAGCTTGCGCACGTCGTGACCGCCGCGCCGCAAGCGGTCGATCTCCTCGTCGCTCAGTTGTGCGGCGAGCGCGGCCAGTTCGGGGTTCTGGCCGAAGAAGCGCTCGCGGTTGTACGCGCCGTCGTTCGCCGAAAAAGTCTGGAACTGGCCGTCGACCGTATTCGCGAACGCGCGCAGCAACGCGCCGCTGTGGTCGCGCGAGAACAGCGCGTCCCAGTCCGAGCCCCAGATCACCTTGATCACGTTCCAGCCGGCGCCGACGAAATGCGCCTCCAGTTCGTCGATGATCCGGCCATTGCTGCGCACCGGACCATCCAGTCGCTGCAGGTTGCAATTGATGACGAACACCAGATTGTCGAGCCCTTCGCGCGCGGCCAGCGACAATGCGCCGGTCGACTCCGGCTCATCCATTTCGCCGTCGCCGAAAAAGCCCCACACCTTGCGGCCTTCAGTGAGCGCGAGGCCGCGATTCGCGAGGTAGCGCATGAAGCGCGCTTGATAAATCGCATTGATCGGCCCAATGCCCATCGAGCCAGTGGGAAACTGCCAGAAGTCCGGCATCAGCCACGGATGCGGATACGAACAGAGCCCCGGCCCGCCGATCTCACGACGGTAATGCCGCAGATTGTCCTCGGAGAGAAAACCTTCCAGATACGCGCGCGCATACACACCCGGCGACGAATGCGGCTGGAAATACACGAGATCGCCCGTGCCTTCGCCCGCCCCCGGCATCGACGCGCGAAAGAAATGGTTGAAGCCGACTTCGAACAGATCGGCCGCCGAGGCATAGCTCGCGATGTGGCCGCCGAGTTCGCCGTACGCCTTGTTCGCGCGCACCACCATCGCGAGCGCGTTCCAGCGCAGCGCAGCGGCAAGCCGCTCCTCGAGTTCGAGATTGCCCGGATAGCGCGGCTGATCTTCGGGCGCGATCGTGTTGCGGTATGGCGTGACGTTGGTACGCGCCGATTCGACGCCGAGCGACACCGCGTGACTCGCCAGCCGGTCGAACAGAAACTGCGCGCGCTCGCGGCCCACGTGTTCCACGACAGCGTCGAGCGCCTCCAGCCACTCCGCTGTTTCCTGCGGATCGGCGTCCGCCGCCTCCGTGCGCTGAACGCCGAGGCTCCGTACCTGCTCACTACCGCTGGACAAATCCGTCATAGCACCACTCCGCATCGACACGCCGGTTCAAGATCGAGTGAGTCAATGGTACTTACGAGCTTGCAAAATGAGCGTCTCATTTGCTTGCGATCGCGCGCTGCGATAGGCTATTTATTCCGGATTTCGCCTTGCTCACGGAATATTTCATCTATGACCACGCCACCCAGACGGCTCGATCGGATCGACATCGGCATCCTGAGCCAGTTGCAGCAAAACGCGCGCATCACCAACGCCGACCTGGCGCGCTCGGTAAATCTCTCGCCCACGCCGTGCTTCAACCGCGTGCGCGCGCTCGAAAAGCTCGGTCTCTTCAAGCAGCAGGTCACGCTGCTGAACCCCGAGCCGCTCGGGCTACGCATCAACGTGTTCATTCAGGTAAGTCTGGAAAAACAGGTGGAGGACGCGCTGCTGCGTTTCGAGCAGGCCATTTCCGAGCGACCGGAAGTGATGGAGTGCTATTTGATGACGGGCGATGCCGACTACCTGCTGCGCGTGGTGATGCCCGATATGCGGACTCTGGAGCGCTTCATCGTCGATCATTTGACGAAGATTCCGGGCATTTCCAACATTCGCTCCAGCTTTGCACTCAAGCAGGTGCGATATAAGACGGCGCTGCCGCTGCCGTCGTCTGGATTAACGCTGACCGACCCGGACGACGTGGCGACCGACTGGCGCTGACGCGTCACCGCGCCTCGCTTCGTTTCGCTTCGGCCAAAGCGGTGGGCTGCTGTAATAGTGGCGGCCGACAATAGGCACGACGGCGTGCGTCAAACCTTACCCGCGACAAGCGTGCAACAAAAATCAGGAGAAAAAGCGATGAACTACGACGACAGCAATCCTTTCGCGAAGATTCTGCGCGGCGAGCTACCGTGCATCAAGGTCGCGGAAACCGATGCCGCGCTCGCCTTCATGGACCTGATGCCGCAAGCCGACGGCCATTTGCTCGTCGTGCCGAAGGAAGCGGCTGCGGAGATCTTCGACCTGTCGGACGCGGCGACCGTCGCATGCATGCGCATGACGCAAAAGCTTGCCATCGCCGTGCGCGCGGCGTTGCGTCCGGACGGCGTGTTCATCGGCCAGTTCAATGGCGCGGCTGCCGGGCAGACGGTGCCGCATGTGCACTTTCACGTGATTCCGCGCTGGGAAGGTCAGCCGTTACGCATGCACGCGCGCGACGTCGCGGACGGAGACACGCTCGAAGCGCTGGCCAAACGCATTCGCGCGCATTGGCGAGCGGACTGAGTCGCGAGTCTTCCGTCTTCAGTGACAAGCGGCGCGCTCGTAGAGTGCGCTCACGGGAGCACGAGCGCCGCGTTACAGCCGATGCCGCGAGCGGCGCAGCGGATGACGCCAGTCGAGTCGACGCGGTCTCGCTTGCATGGGGCGCGTGTCGTGCAGATGCCGGTGTTCCTGCCACAATTCGTCGGAGAAAAGAAACGCGACGATCAGCAGCGGCAGGACGAGAAAAACGCCCAATATGAGGTTCTCGAGCACGGCGGCCTCCGTTCTCACGTTGCATGGTTTTTATTGTAGAGCACCGCACGTACCTGCAATGTCGGCCAGTTGCCGTCCAGGTGCGGCGCAACGCTGAGCGGTGCCTGGCATCGTTTATCTTCTGCATTTACACCGTTATATCCGCCGCTTTAACAAGTCGGCGAAATGACTTTGTGTGCAATGCACCAAGCGCCCTTGCCGTTACTAATAGATCGCTTAAATCGAATATCGCGTTAACGCTAATACGGCCCGCAAAGCATTACTGGTTAAAGCCGTGCGCGGGTGGAGTCGCTTAGTTATCCCTCTTAATTTGGTGTCTTTGATGCGTCGCCGAACCATCCTTCATATGACGCGCACGGTGCGACAATCTGCCACTGTTGCGACCGCACACAAGTTGTGCTTGTGGTTCTTGCGCGTTCTCCTAAAGTGCAAGGTGCGGGCTAGACGATGGAGTTAAATACATAGCTAACCTGAGCATTCGGCCCGCACCCGGAGGAACATATGAAAACTCGACTCGCCCTGGTTTTCGCCGTTGCAAGTCTGGCTGCCGCAAGTGTTCAGGCGCAAGACGTCATGATCAAGCCGCAGCAAACCATTCAGTTCAAAGCCAACTCGTACGGCTGTTTGTCGAAAGACAAGCTCGACGCCGTCAATGAGCACGCGCAAGCCGGTGAACAGCAGAAAATGCAGGAGTTCTTCTCCGGGTATCAATGCGTTTCGACGCCGGAGAATTCGAGCTTCCGCGTCGTGCGTGTCGTCGGTCACGACTTTGAGTTCGTGAATGCCAGCAATAGCGACACGCAAGGCCTCTGGGCGAACGATCGATTCATCAAGCAATGATCTTATAGAACACTGAGTGCGCAGACTTTCGGCGAGTTGCCGGAAAGACATGCGCTCCAGTGGATGCTCTGGCTTTAAAAACCGGAGACTGTGAGCTTGTGCTTAAAAAAATCGGTTGGACATTTTTCAATGTCCGGCCGATTTTTATTTGTGCGACGTGTCCGTGCAATGCGCGTAAAAAAGCCGATGCGGTTATGTGGAACCGCATCGGCAGCACGCCTTCTCGCAAAGCGCAGGAACAACCGTTTAACTCTTCAAACGACTCGCGCCGCTCAGTGCGAGTCGCGCGGCACCGGCGCGCCGCTGGAACCCACCAGGAAGTCGAGATCCGCGCCCTGATCCGCCTGCAGCACGTGCTCGACATAGAGCTTGTAGTAACCGCGCTTCGGCGACTCGGGCGCCTGCCACGCGGCGCGTCGGCGCGCGAGTTCGTCGTCGCTCACGTCGAGGTGCAGGCGCCGCGCTTCGACATCCAGCTCGATCATGTCGCCGGTCTGCACGAAAGCCAGCGGACCGCCCGCGGCGGCTTCGGGCGACACGTGCAACACCACCGCGCCGTACGCTGTGCCACTCATGCGTCCGTCGGAAATACGCACCATGTCTGTAATGCCTTTTTGCAGCACCTTTTTCGGCAACGGCATATTGCCCACTTCGGCGAAGCCCGGATAACCCTTCGGCCCCGCGCCTTTGAGCACCATGATGCAGTTTTCGTCGATGTCGAGCGACTCGTCGTCGATCTTCGCGTGCAGCTCTTCGATGTTTTCGAACACGACCGCGCGGCCTCGGTGCTTCAGCAGTTCCGCAGTGGCCGCCGACGGCTTGATCACCGCGCCGTTCGGCGCCAGGTTGCCCTTCAGGACCGCAATGCCCGCCTTCGGCTTGAACGGCTCGGCGAACGTCGTGATGACTTTCTCGTCATGGTTGGGCGCGTTGCGCACGTTGTCCCAGATCGTCTTGCCGTTCACGGTCAGCGCCTCGCGATGCAGCAGCCCTTGCTCGCCCAGTTGCTTGAGCACCGCCGGCAAACCGCCCGCGTAGTAGAAGTCTTCCATCAGGTATTCGCCTGACGGTTGCAGATTCACGAGACACGGCACGTTGGAGCCGAGCTCCCAGTCTTCCAGCGAAAGCTCTACGCCAATGCGCTTCGCGAGCGCGATCAGATGCACGACGGCGTTGGTCGAGCCGCCAATCGCCGCATTCGTGCGGATTGCGTTTTCGAAGGCCTGGCGCGTGAGAATCTTGTCCATCGTCAGATCTTCGCGAACCATGTCGACAATGCGCCGGCCGGCCAGATGCGCGAGCACCTGGCGTCGCGCGTCCACTGCGGGAATCGCGGCGTTGTGCGGCAAGCCCATGCCGAGCGATTCGACCATCGAAGCCATCGTCGACGCCGTACCCATCGTCATGCAGTGGCCGCGCGAGCGGTTCATGCACGACTCCGCCTCGGTGAATTCTTCCTGCGTCATCGAACCGGCGCGCACTTCCTCGGACATCTGCCACACGCCTGTGCCCGAGCCGATATGCTTGCCGCGGAACCGGCCGTTCAACATGGGTCCACCCGACACCGCGAGCGCGGGCAGGTTGCACGACGCCGCGCCCATCAGCAGCGCAGGCGTAGTCTTGTCGCAGCCGACGAGCAGAATCACGCCGTCCATCGGATTGCCGCGAATCGATTCCTCGACGTCCATCGAAGCGAGGTTGCGAAACAGCATGGCCGTCGGTCGCAAATTGGTCTCGCCGAGCGACATCACCGGAAACTCCAGCGGCAAACCGCCCGCTTCATGCACGCCTTTTTTCACGTATTCCGCGAGCTCGCGGAAATGCGCGTTGCAGGGCGTGAGTTCCGACCATGTATTGCAGATGCCGATTACCGGACGTCCGTCGAATTCGTCGTGCGGAATGCCCTGGTTTTTCATCCACGAGCGATGCAGAAACCCGTCGCGGTCCTTGAGGCCAAACCACGCCTGGCTGCGCAGCGGCTTTTTTGTCTGGTTGGAATCAGCCATGAAATCTCCTGTTGGCAAACATGTAGGGCAGGGCGCGCGTCATTGCACGCTTAGTGCACGCGCTTGCTGCGGCGGAACTGGTCGAACAGCACCGCGAGCAGCAGGATCCCGCCGCGAATCAGGTATTGATAAAAAGTCGGCACGTTCATCAGGCTCATTGCGTCCTGCACGGAACCCATGATCAGCACGCCCACCAGCACGCCGGAAATCGTCGCGACGCCGCCCGTCAGCGACACGCCGCCGAGCACGCACGCGGAGATCACGCCGAGTTCGAGACCGACCGACGTCTTCGGATCGCCGAGACTCATACGCGACGCAAGCATCACGCCCGCAAAGCCGGTGACGAGCCCTTGCAGCACGAACACGGTGATCTTGATGCGCGTGACGGGCAGACCCGCGAGCAGGGCCGCCTCGCTGTTGCCGCCGACCGCCAGCACGTTCTTGCCGAACACGGTTTTCTTCAGCAGAAAACCGAACACCACGAAGCCGATGATGTTGCTCCAGATCGGATACGAAATGCCGAGGAAGGAGCCGCCGCCCAGATCGAAGAAGCGTTCTTCCGAAATCATCACCGCGTCGCCGCTCGACGTGATGAAGGCGAGGCCGCGCACGACTTCCATCATCGCGAGCGTGACGATCAGCGAATTGATCTTGTAGCGCGCGACCAGCACGCCGTTCACGAGCCCGACCGCGCCGCCGGCAAGCACGCCCGCGGCAACGCCGAGCAATACGCTATGCGTGACGGTGATCAACGTGGATGCCACGACCCCCGCGAACGCCACGATCGACGCGACCGACAGATCGACCTCGCCGAGCGCGAGCACGAACATCATGGTCACGGAGATCGAGCCGATCAGCGTGACGGAAAGCAGCAGGCCCTGAATGTTTCGTGAACTCAGGAAGTCGGGCACGGTGAACGACAGCACCGCAAACAGGATGATGAATACCATCACGATGCCGGACTTGTTGATCAGATCCCAGGTCCGCGCGGCGCGCGCGCTCAAGCCCGCGGAAGCGACGGCTGGCGTGGAGGGGTCGGTCGATGGTGTGTGCATGATGTGTGTTCCGTTTCAATGCCGCGTGGTTCGGTTCGACGGCGCGATTCAGTTGCGTTCGGTTCAGGTGCCTTCTTCAGGGGCCTTCATTTGTCTGGCACCTGAGGCCAGCATGTGTTCTAGCGAGGCAGCGCGAGCTTGATGAGCGCATCGGGTGTCGCCTGTGCTTTCGGCAGATCGCCAACCAGGCGGCCTTCTTTCATGACGATCACGCGGTCGGTCACGCCGATTACTTCGGCAAGATCGCTCGACACCACGATCACCGTACGTCCCGCGTCCGCGAGCCCATACAGCAGACCGTAAATTTCGCTGCGCGCGCCGACGTCGATGCCGCGCGTGGGTTCGTCCATCAGAAACACGTCGATGTCTTCCGCGAGCCAGCGCGACAGAATCACCTTCTGCTGATTGCCGCCCGAGAGCGTGCCGATCGGCGTCTCGCCGTTGCGCGTCTTGATCGCGAGCTTGCCGATGAACTCTTTCGCGGTCTGCGCTTCCTTGCGTCCGTTGAGCACGTTGAAGCGGCTGAAGTGCCGGCGGCAACTGATGTTGAGGTTGTCCGAAACCGAAGCGATCGAAACGATGCCTTCCTGCTTGCGATCTTCGGGACACAGCGCGACGCCCGCGCGCACTGCGTCGCGCGGCGTGGCGAAGCGCACCTGCTTGCCTTTGAGCGTGATGTCGCCGGCCGTGGGTTTGACCGCGCCGTAGATGAGCTTCATCAGTTCGGAGCGCCCGGCCCCGACGAGTCCGAAGAAGCCGACGATTTCGCCTTTGCGTGCGGAGAAAGTGGCGGGCTCGCGCAGGCCGGGTCCCATCAATCCCTTGACGTCGAGTTGCACGTCGCCGACATCGCGCGTGCGATAGCCATACACGTCGGCGATCGAACGGCCCACCATGCAGCTGATCAGACGGTCACGGTCGAGGCCTGCGCCTGCGTCGAACGTGTCGATGCGACGGCCGTCGCGAAACACGGTGACGCGATCGCACAGTTCGTAGACTTCATCCATCCGATGCGTGACGTAGATGATCGCGCGGCCTTCGGCACGCAACGCGCGAATGATCCGGAACAGCTGCGTGGTCTCGCGCGACGACAACGAACTTGTCGGTTCGTCGAATGCGATCACGCGCGCATCGCGCATCAGCGCCTTGCCGATTTCGATCATCTGACGCTGACCGATCGACAGATTTTTCACCTGCTGCGACGGATCGATTTTCTCGCCGAGGCGTTCGAGTTCGCGCACCGCGCGCGCGACGAGCGCCTTTTCATCCAGCACACCGAAGCGGTTGGGCAGCGCGCCGAGCATCAGGTTTTCGGCCACCGTCAATTCCGGCACCAGGTGCAGTTCCTGATAGATGATCGCGACACCCGCCGCAATTGCCGCCTTCGTCGTGGTGAACTGCTGCTCCACGCCATCGAGCGACAACGTGCCCGCCGCCGGCTGGTTTACGCCCGACAAGACCTTGAGCAGCGTCGATTTGCCGGCGCCGTTTTCGCCCATGAGGCCGTGCACTTCGCCGCGACGCACTTCGAGCGACACCTGGTCGAGCGCCAGCACGCCGGGAAAGCGCACGGTGATGCCGTCGAGTTGCAGATACGGCTCGGTCGAAGCGGGCACAGGCGAGGGCGTCTGTAGCGGCGCGTCGGCACCGCCAAGGGATGTCGCAGTGTGTGAGGACGTCATCAAAAAACCTCAATGGTGGACAAGCTGTGCGGGCCGCTCTCGCGTCAGGCAAATGCGAGGCGCGGCCCGCCGCGTGCAAAGTCGAACGCGGCTTAAATGCCGAGTTCTTTACGCACGTCCTGCCAGTTGCCGCGCACCATCAACTTGCCGGTGGTCTGCGTATCGGCGGGCGGCTGCTTGCCGTCCTTGATCCATTCCACGAGGTTCTCGGTGCTCTCCTTGCCGTGCATCGTCGAGCTGACGGCGATCGTGCCGTAGAAGCCCGTCGGCTCTTTCTTCTGGAACTCGGCGAAAGCCTCGCCTGCACCGTTGATGCCGACACCGATCACGTCCGCTGCCGGAATATGCAGCTGCTCGGTAGCACGCACGCCGCCCAGCACGCTTTCCTCGTTGAGCGCGAAGATCACCCACTTCTTGATGTTCGGATGCTTGGCCAACACCGGCGACGACGCGTTGAAGCCGCCTTCGTCGTCGGTCGTCTTTTGCGGGGCGTCGAAAATGTTTTCCTTCTTGAAGCCGCCGGCGAGCAGCGTTTCAGTCGCGCCGTCGGTGCGCAGTTTCGCGGTCGGCAATTCGTAGTTCGTGATGCGCAGTGCACCGACTTCCTCGGGCTTCCAGCCGCGGCGCTTCATTTCGTCGCTGATTGCCTGGCCGACCTGGTTGCCGATCTTGAACGCGGACATGCCGAGGTGCGGCACATTGGCGAGCGGCTTGCCGCTGGAATCGACCAGTTGATCGTCGACGGTGACGAACTTCATGTTGTAGCGCTTGGCGCGTGCCTGAATGGCCGGTCCGAGACGCACGTCAGGCGCGCAGATCACGAAACCCTTCGCGCCCTGGGCGCCGAGATTGTCGATCGCGGACAGCACTTTCTCGCCGTCCGGCGTGCCGATGTTCACCACCGAAAAGCCGTCCTTCTGACCGAGCGCGGTCGCGGCTTTCTGTTCGTTGATAAACCACGCCTGCTCCGGCATCTTCACGAGGAAGCCTACTTTGAGCGGCTGGTCCGCGTGCGCGGAAAGTTGGGCGGCGAACGGCGCGGCGATTGCGGCGGCGGCGATCGCGGTTAGCGTCAAACGGCGAAGCTTGCTGGTCATTTCTGTCTCCTGAGGTTGAAAAGCTGCATTGATTTCGTTTATGTGCAGCGAGGCGATACGCGGCGGCGCTAGCCGGGGCGTAAAAACTTGGCTATGGAATCGAGGCGGGCGGCCGCGCGCAAAAAGGTCTTCACGATCAGCTCGCGACGTACGCCGTTTTCACGGCCGTCCAGAATGCTGCGTCGGTCGAGCCGTACGCGGACGCCTTGCGCCCGCCACCAGGCGCGTGATGCTCCACGGCCGAGGTCGGCAGATTGATCGTGACGAGACCGCTATGCACGTGACGGCGGAAATGCCGCGCGCGGCTGAGCGAACGTGTGCAGATGCCGGCGCATAGACCGTAAGCGGTGTCGTTCGCGAGATGCAGCGCGTGATCGTAGTCGTCGGCGCGGAGCACGACCGCGAGCGGACCGAAGATTTCCTCGCGCGCAATGCGGTGTTCCGGCTCGCCGACGAACAGCGCGGGCTCGAAAAAGTAGCCGCGCGTCGCGCGTTCCAGTTGACGGCCGCCGTGCAGCAATTGCGCGCCTTCCTGCTTGCCGATTTCCACGTAGTCGAGATCGCGTTCGAGTTGCGCGGCGTTCGCTACCGGGCCCATGTCCGCGCCGTGCTTGAGCGCGTGGTCCACGTTGAGCCTGGCGAGCTTCGTCTGCAATGCGTCGACGAACGGCTCGAATATCGAGCGTTCGACGATCAACCGCGCCGCCGCTGTGCTGCGCTGGCCGGTCGAGCCGTACGCGCCGGTCAATGCGGCATCGACCGCGCTGTCGAGATCGGCGTCGGCCAGCACGACAAAGGGATTCTTGCCGCCCATTTCCAGTTGCACGCGCGCCTGGCGCGCGGCAGCAGCTTGCAACACGCGCGTCCCGGTTTCCGCCGAACCGCTGAAGCTGATCGCCGCGACGAGCGGATGAGCGACGATTCGCGCGCCGACCTGCCGGCCGCTGCCCATCACAAGATTGAAGACGCCCGCGGGCAAACCGGCGCGGCTCACGATCGACGCGAGCGCCGCCGCGCAAGCCGGTGTGGATTCAGCCGGCTTGTAGACCACGCAATTGCCGTGCGCCAGCGCCGCGCCGATCTTCCCTGCGGCGATTGCGAGCGGCGCGCTCCACGGCGCGATGATGCCGACCACGCCGAGCGGTTCGCGCGTCATGTCGATTTCGACGCCCGCGCGCGCCGACGCAAGCGGTTCGGCATACGCGCGCTGTGCATCGGCGGCGAGCAGCTTGAACGTCTGACCTGCGCGTGTCGCCTCGGCCAACGCCTCGGGCAACGTCTTGCCGACTTCACGCGCGAGCAGTCGGCCGAGTTCGTCGCGGCGCGCCAGCATTTCGCTGCCGATTGCGTCGAGCGCGTCGGCGCGACGCTGCGCCGAACTGAGCGCCCATTCGCGGAAGGCCGCGCTTGCCGCTTCGATCGCGCTATCGGTTTGCCGGACGTCGGCGCGGACATATTCGCCGACAGGTTCGTCCAGATCCGACGGGTTGAGCGAGACCCCCGTGGTCGCACCCGTCTCCCATCCGCCATTGATGTAATGGCGCAGCGGGCTGGCAACGAGCGGGACGAGCGGATCGCGGTTCATCGACGGAAAGGCGCCACATGAGAAGCTTAAAGTCCACGAATGGTATGAGTGCGCGCAATAACTTTCCAATCCCTTTTTGGGCTACACCGATAACAATTTCGGTATGGCATCATTGGGGCGATTCGAAAAAATGCTTTGGAGACAGGCGATGACGCGTAGCTACTCGAACTGGTTCGTCCGTGCGCGACTCAAGACGCGGCAGTTACTGCTGCTCGCCGCAATGGAAGAAGAGGGCAACGTGCGGCGCGCCGCCGACGTGCTCGGCATGACGCAGCCGGCGGCTTCCCGCCTGCTGAAAGAACTCGAAGACATGTTGGGCGTGAGCCTCTTCGACCGAACGCCGCACGGCATGCATGCAACGCTGTACGGCGAAGTCATGATCCGTCACGCGCGCATGGTGCTGTCCAATCTCAGCCACGCGCACGACGAAATCTCGGCGCTGCGCGCGGGACTCGCCGGGCAGGTGCGTATCGGCGTGATCGCAGCGGCGGCTGCAACCATGGTGCCGCGTGCCATAGCGAGTGTGAAGGAGCGTTATCCGCAGTTGCAGATCTGGGCGGAAGTCGAAACGTCAGATGTGATGCTGCCGCGGCTTGCCGAAGGTGAACTCGACATCATGATCGGCCGCGTGCTCGAGCGCCAGAACCAGTTCAAAACCGAAGTTCGCTACGAACCGCTCGCCGACGAACCGCTGTGCGTGGTCGCGCGGCCAGGCCATCCGCTGGAAAACGAAGCGGGCCTTACGCTGCGCGGCATTGTCAACGCGAGCTGGGTATTGCATCCGCCGGGCAGTGTTTTGCGGCATCGTTTTGACCTGATGTTTTCGCAGATCGGCCTGAATCCGCCGCAGAACGTGGTGAACACCAACAACTTCCTCGCGATTTCCAGTTTGCTGCTCCAGAGCGACATGTTGGCGGTTTTGCCCGACGAAGTGGCGCGTCAGTACCAACAGTACGGCGTGTTGAAGCGCTTGCCGATCGATTTACCGTGCAGGATGGATACATTCGGTATCATCACGCGCCAGTCGCACCTGCTTTCTCCCGCGGCCTCAGTGGTGCTCGACGCGTTGCGCGAGGCAGCAGGCGAGGTTTATGGCGCTCCCGCAGAGCAGGCCCTGGCTCGTTAAATGCTTCTTCCCGTCTATGTGGTGGCCGGCGGACGGCACGGGAGGGAGACAAAATGTACAACAAACACGGAAGACGGCAGCGTGCCGTCGACGACTCATTTTCGGTTCGCTCCGCTGGAGCGAGCGTCTGGTTTAGCAACGGCATGGCTCTCAAATCGACGATTTACAAGGCGGAATTGCAGATCGCCAACATGGACCGGCACTATTACGCCGACCATTCGCTCACCATCGCGCGTCATCCGTCGGAAACCGACGAACGGATGATGGTCCGCGTCGCCGCGTTCGCGCTCTTTGCGCAGGAACGGCTCGAGTTCTGCAAGGGATTGTCGGATGTCGACGAACCTGATCTGTGGCAGAAGGATCTGACCGGCGCGATCGAAACGTGGATCGAAGTCGGCCAGCCCGACGAGCGGCGCATTGCAAAGGCGAGCGGCCGCTCGAACGACGTGATCGTGATTGCGTACGGCGGACGCACTTCGGATATCTGGTGGCAGGGCGTGCGCAACAAGGTTGAGCGCATGCGCAATGTGACGGTCTGGTCGCTTGGCGAGAACGTCGCGGCAGAGTTGGGCGCGCTTGCCGAACGCACGATGCGGCTTCAATGCACCGTACAGGACGGCGAAGCGTGGCTCGGCAGCGCGGAAGCCGACGCGGTGAAAATCGAGTGGACGGTGTTGAAGGCGGCCGCCAACGGCTGAAACGTCGGCGACTCGCGGCTGACCTTGCGGCTCGCCTTCAGAGCGACGTGACCCGAGCCGCTTCTGGCGGCCCTTTCAGTTCGACCATGTTGCCCTCCGGGTCGAACAGATATAGCGACGGCCCGTAGCCGTCCGCGCCGTAGCGCAGCGCCTGCTCACCAAGCCGTGCGCCGTGTTCGCTGAGATGCGCCTTGAGCGCGTCGACGTCGAACGGTTCGACGCGCAAACACACGTGATCCATGTTTCGCCCTGCGCCGACCGCGCCGTTTTCCGGGCGATCGAGCTTCGCGCCCACCTGCAGCAGGTCGATCAGCGAACGGCCCGCGCGCAACTGCGTGAGACCCAGCTCGCGCTGCTCCTTCTCGAGGCTGCAACCGAGCACCTCGCAGTAGAAGCGCGCCATGACCTCGACATTCGACGCCCGAATCACCACGTGGTCGATCTCGCGAATATGGATTTTCATTTGGAACGTGTCCTCTGGCCGGCTTACGGAACGGATGAACCACCCAGTTTATGAGAAAGCGGCGGCGCTGGAAGCCTTGCGGTGAGGGCCAGATGCGGAACGTACAGACGAAAAAAAGCCCGCTCTGCTTGGAGCGGGCTGAATCCATATCAGGAGGAGACATGGAGGAGACAGGTACTAATATACACACGGGGTTGGTGCGACGCAATAACTTTTTAAGGGAAAACCCGATATCGTGCAAATTTGTCGCACTTTGCGGCGAAACGAGTGCCTGGCGGGAGTTACACGGCCGTCCGCCAACGAGGAACCGCAATGACACAGCAAGAACCGGAGCGTAGTGTGTCGGCATGCGGCCTACATTGGTGAGCATCGAGAGCACCTATCCGGGACCATCATGAACCGCGCTGCCAAGCCTGTTGACACTAGCCTTACCGCCGAGACCGCCACCTGGAATTCCGACGACGAGCGTTGGGAAGCCGTCACTCGCCGCGATCCGCTCGCGGACGGCGCTTTCTTCTACGGCGTGAAGACGACGGGTGTGTTCTGCCGTCCGTCCTGCGCTTCGCGCCAGCCGCGTCGTGAGAATGTCGCCTTCTTCGCAGACGCCGGCGGCGCCCGCGCCGCGGGCTTTCGCGATTGCAAGCGCTGCCAGCCGGGCGGATTGCCGCGCGAACTGGAGATCGTGAACCGGGCGTGCGCCGCGCTTGACGCCGATCCGCAGCAACGTCTCACGCTCGCCCAATTGAGCGACGCCGTGCACGTGAGCCCGTTTCATCTGCAGCGGCTGTTCAAGCGCGTGGTGGGCGTGTCGCCGCGCCAGTATCAGGCCGCGCAGCGCGGCGCCGCGTTGCGCGACGCGCTCAAGAGCGGCGCGGACGTCACGCGTGCGACGCTCGACGCCGGCTTCAATTCACCTTCGCGGATGTACGACAGCGCATCGGCGGAATTGGGCATGGCGCCGTCGAAATATCGCCGCAAGGGCGCGGGACTGACGGTCCGCTACGCGAGCGCGCCGACGTCGCTCGGCTTCGTGCTGGTGGCCGCGACCGACAAAGGCATCTGCAAAATCGGTTTCGGCGACGACGCCGCCTTCCTCGTCGACGAATTGCGCGGCGAATTTGCCAACGCGGCCCTGCTGGACGATCCCGAGCGGCTCGCACCGTTCATCGCTCAAATCGACGCGCACCTGCGCGGCACACGTCAGGACTTCGACCTGCCGCTCGATATTGCCGCGACCGCCTTCCGTCAGCGTGTCTGGGACGCGCTGCGGCGCATTCCGTATGGCCAGACGCGCAGCTACACGGAGATCGCCGAGGCGGTTGGCGCGCCGCGCGCCGTGCGCGCCGTGGCGAGCGCGTGCGCGACGAACCCGGTTGCGCTCGCCATTCCGTGTCATCGCGTCGTGCAAAAGGGCGGGGCGCTTGCGGGCTATCGCTGGGGCTTGCCGCGCAAGGTTGCTCTTCTGGACAACGAGGCGCAGCACGCGCGCAACGTTTCCGCAGATGAACCCAGCCATTCCCAGACGGGTCCTACTGAAACCGTCGCTACCAAACTGGACCACGCCGCGTGAGCACGCTTGACGAAGTCGCAACCCTGGAACTGCCGTACAAATCGCCGTTCGACTGGCCGCGCCTGCTGCGCTTTTTCGGCGGACGGGCGACGCCCGGCGTCGAGACGGTCGAAGACGGCGCCTATCGCCGCGCAATCGAATGGGACGGCGACAGTGGCACGCTCAGCGTGCGGCAGCACCCACGCAAGCGCTGCCTCGTCGCAAGCATCGAGGGACCGGTGAGCCGTCACGCTGACGCGCTTGCAGCACCCATCGCGAGGATCTTCGATCTGCACGCGGAGCCGAAGAAGATCGGTGCCGCCCTGGCGGCCGACCCCTGGCTCGCGCCGCTGATCGAAGCGGCGCCGGGCCTGCGCGTACCGGGCGCGTGGTCCGGTTTCGAACTCGTGGTACGTGCGATCGTCGGCCAGCAGGTCAGCGTGAAGGCCGCGACAACCATCATCGGACGACTGGTACAGCGCGCGGGCGAGCGTATCGAAGGGCATCCGCACGCAAGCACCGCGTGGCGTTTTCCGACGCCAGACGCCCTCGCAACAGTCAATCTCGCGCAAATCGGAATGCCGGGCAAACGCGTCGCGGCGCTGCAGGGTTTCGCGCGCGCCGTCGCGAGCGGCGACGTACCGCTCGACAGCGCAACCGCCGACGCGCACAGCCTGCGCACGGAATTACTCGCCTTGCCGGGCATCGGCCCGTGGACGGTCGAGTACGTCGCGATGCGCGCGTGGCGCGATGCCGACGCGTGGCCTGCACTCGACCTCGTGTTGATGCAGTCGATCTCCGCGCGCGATCCGTCGCTCGTGCGGGCGACCCAGCAACGCGCACGCACCGACGCATGGCGACCGTGGCGTGCTTACGCGGCGATGCATCTGTGGAATGAAGTGGCGGACCGCGCCGGCGCCGCGCGCGGCGGTTAACTTTGCTTGCTGGCTCGCGCGGGTTTGCCGTTTCGCTGTTGCTCCGTCGCGCCGCATCGAACGTGGGTGCGGCACGCACCGCCGCCCGCTAGAAACCTCACCGCCGCAATACCCGCAATAACCCGAATTTCCGTGGCCAGATTCGCGAATCCGGCGTGAAAACAGTCGGTCAGACCGGCCGGAACAGCCCGCCGAGGCGGCCTCAAGCAGGCGCCGTGGCGAGATGTTAAAGTGCCCGCTACTGAAAATTCCGCCGAACGTTGTCGACCGCACCATGCTGCCAGTGAGCAGCGAAGCGGCACATGGCGGCCGACAACGCCCGACTCGCATCAATGCCAAACACCACACAATCCCGCACGACCGACGCGTTCTCGCACCGCCTGTCCGTGCTGACTTCTGGCCCGCAACGCGACGCGCTGCTGCACGGCCTGCGCGGCATAGAAAGAGAAAGCCTGCGCGTGAACCACAACGGAGAACTCGCGCTGACGCCGCATCCGCGCGCGCTCGGATCGGCGCTCACGCATCCTTCGCTGACCACCGACTATTCCGAAGCGCTGCTCGAACTGATCACGCCGGCCGAGCAGGACGTCGCGCTGACGCTCGATAAGCTCGACCGGCTGCATCGCTTTGTGTACGCAGAACTCGGCGACGAGATTCTGTGGAACAACTCAATGCCCGGCCTCTTGCCCGATACCGACGACGGCATTCCAATCGCGAACTACGGCACCTCCAATATCGGCAAGCTGAAGTACGTCTATCGGATCGGCCTTGCGCTGCGTTACGGTCGCACGATGCAGTGCATTGCCGGCATCCATTACAACTATTCGCTGAACGAGGAAGTCTGGCGGCTGTTGCATGCGGATCAGCAAACCACCGCGAGCGCCGTCGATTTCCAGTCGGATCGTTATCTCGCGCTGATCCGCAATTTCCGCCGCACCAACTGGCTGCTGATGTATCTGTTCGGCGCGTCGCCGGCGCTCGATCGCCACTTCTTGCGCGGGCGCAAACATACGCTCGAAACCTTCGACGCAGACACGTTGTACCGTCCGTACGCGACCAGCCTGCGCATGAGCGATCTCGGCTACTCGAACACCACCGCGCAAGCAGCGCTGCATGCCGACTACGACACGCTGCCCGGTTATCTCGACGCACTTGCGAAGGCCGTCAGCCAGCCGTATCCGGCATACGAGGCAATCGGTACGCAGCGAAACGGCGAGTGGGTGCAGATCAACACGAACGTGCTGCAGATCGAAAACGAGTTTTACTCGACGATCCGTCCTAAGCGCGTGACGTATCCCGGCGAGCGTCCTTTGCATGCGCTGGCCGCGCGCGGCGTGCAATACGTCGAAGTGCGCTGCATGGACATCGACCCATTCGAGCCGGTTGGTATTTCTCTGGAGACGTCACGCTTTCTCGACGCCTATCTGCTTGTGTGTGCGCTCGACGACAGCGCGCCATTGCCGCCGCAACCCTACGCGGACGCCAACCAGAACTTCGCGCGCGTAACGACCGAAGGGCGCAAGCCCGGCCTCGAACTGATCCGTGACGGCCATCCGCTCGCGATGATCGAATGGGCCGAAGAGCTATTCGTCAAGATCGAAGCCGCGGCAGCCACGCTCGACGCACTGCAGGGCGGCGACGCGCACGCGCGCTCGGTTGCCATTCAACGGGCGAAACTTGCCGATCCGTCGCTTACGCCATCGGCGCGGGTGTTGCAGACGATGCGCGACAAGCAGCAGAGCTTCCTCGAATTCGGTCTGGAACAAAGCGAAGCGCACGCGGCCTACTTCCGCGCGCGTCCGCTGGAGCCCGGCGAGGCCAAGGAGTTTGCAGAACTGGCCAAACAATCGCTCGAGGAGCAGGCGAAGCTCGAACGCGAAGAAGTAGGCTCGTTCGATGCATTTGTCGCCGCTTATCGGGCGTACACGTTGAATCGTTTCAGCGTCTGAGCACACCGGCTCACATGCGCGAAGCAACGTGCGAAAGCGGCTCGAGTAGCCGCTTTTTTTATTGTGCGGTGCATGCGCGGTAACGGCTATGTAATCGACGCGGACAACAGCGGGCGCGTCGGCAAAACGTTCACGACTTGCAGGTTTCTTTGACGTAAAGGAAACGCCCTCCGCGCGTAACGGTCCAAACTGTTACGACACGCTAGCGAGAGGGAGGATCAACGTGATGAAGCAAAGTCTGTTGGCCGCACTGTGCATTGCGACGGCGGCGGTTGCCGCGACCGCATGTTCAACGCAAGGACAAGTCGATCCCGACGTTATGCAGATAGCAACCACGCCCCTGACGTGTTCGAACAAAGCTCAGTGCGACCTCTGGTGGCAGCGCGCGCAGACGTGGGTCACGAACAACTCAAAATATAAAGTCGAATCCGCGACCGACACGCTGATTCAGACGGCCGGCCCCGATGGTGGCAAACGCGCGCTCGCGTATCAGATCACCCGCACCGCAAATCCCGACGGCACCGCGACGATCGGCTTCGCCGCACATTGCGATGGATCGCTTGGCTGCACGCCGAACCCGTGGGAAGCGGGCGCCGACTTCAAGCAATACGTTCGAGGCACCGCGGCGGGCACACAGAAACCCGATGTGAAGCCGTCGCAGCCCGCACCCACCGCCATGCACCCCGACGCGTTGCAGGGGCAGTCGGTGACGCCAACGACCGGCGAAGCCGTCAGTCAATGAGCGAAGCGTTGCGCCGATCAATGTCCCATTGAAGGACCGACGCCTTTGCGCGGTTTGGTGATCCACACGAGCACCGCAAGCACGAGGAACGCCGCGCACGATATGCGGAAGAAGTCGTTCGTGGCGAGCATATAAGCCTGCGCAGTCACCACCTGCTCGAGCTGCGCGGTAATGCTGCCACCGGAAAAGCCGACGCCGGCGAGTGCATCGGTGTACGCATTCGTATTCGGCGTGTAGACGTTCACGTTGTCGACCAGCATCGCATGATGGCGAATCGTATCGTTTTCCCAATACGTCGTACTGATCGCAGTTCCGATCGCCCCCGACAAGGTCCGGAAAAAGTTCGATAAACCCGACGCGCTCGCAAGCCGTTCGTCGGATACGCTCGATAGCGTGATGGTTGTCATCGGCACAAAGAAGCACGCCACGCCGATACCCTGCACGATACGCGGCCAGATGACGTGGTTAAACGGCACGTCGAGCGTGAAAGTGGAGTTCCAGAACGACACGAACGCGAACACGATAAACGCGAAACTCGCGACCACGCGCAAATTCAACCGATGCATGTTCTTGCCGATCATCGGCGAAAGAACGAGGGCGAGTAAGCCGACCGGCGCGGTGGCGAGACCGGCGAGGCCCGCGGTGTAGCCCATCACGGTTTGCAGCCATAGCGGGAAAATCACCACCGAGCCGAAGAACGCCATGAAGCCGAACGAGATGATCAGCACGCCAAGCGCGAAGTTGCGGTCCTTGAACAGCGAAAGGTCGACCACGGGTTCTTTCTCGGTCATCTCCCACACGAGCATGAACGCAATCGACACGACCGCGATCACTGCAAGCGTCACGATAAATGTCGAGTTGAACCAGTCGCGGTCCTTGCCGAGGTCGAGCACCATCTGCAGGCACGCCACGCCGATTACGAGCAACGTAAGACCAACCGCGTCGATACGCTGCTGCGTGGTCTTCGTTTCCCGGCCGCGCAGCAGCACGAACGCGCAGCCCGCGGAGAAAAGGCCGATCGGCACGTTGATGTAGAAGATCCACGGCCACGTGTAGTTGTCGGTGATATAGCCGCCCATCACTGGCCCGAAAATCGGCGCGCAGATCACGGTCATCGCCCAAAGGCCGAGTGCGAGCCCGCGTTTTTCCGGCGGATACGAGCGCATCAGAATAGTCTGCGAAAGCGGCACCATCGGCCCGGACACAAGGCCTTGAACCAGGCGAAACATGATCAGCGACTCGAAGTTCTGCGCGAAACCGCACAGCGCCGAGGCGATCGTGAAGAGCAGAACGGACAGCGTGAAAAGCCGCACTTCGCCGACGCGCCGTGCCAGCCATCCGGTGAGCGGCACAGCAATCGCCGAGGCCACCGAATACGAAGAGATCACCCACGTGCCCTGGCTGGTCGCGACGCCGAGACTGCCGGAGATGGTCGGCACGGCCACGTTGGCAATCGACGTGTCCAGCACCTCCATGAAGGTGCCGAGCGCGAGGCCCACCGTCAGCAGCGCAAGCGCGCCGCCCGTAAGCGGCGCCGGTTCGGCTGCGGGCGGAGTAGCGGGTTGGGCCGCCGGTCCAGTAGCGTTGGAAGCCGTAGCGTCCATGTGTTTTTCTCCTCAGCGCGGAAAAGATTGTTGTGCCACGTTTATCGCGTCGATCCAGCCATCGCGCATATATGCACCATCACACTCTGCCCAGACAGAGACATATGCGCAGTACGGCCTGTAATTGGCGCTCCAGCTACTGCTTGCCGTTTTCCGGCGATGAATCGTGAAGCGGCTCGTCGGGCAACTCATCTGGCGAACACAAGCCACAACCGGCGCTCGAATCCGGATCGACGCCGTTCGCAATGAAACGGCCGAGCAGATCGATCAGCGTGGCAAGGTCGGCGGCTGTGAAGCCACGCAACTGTTCGTTCAGCACCGCAGCGCCAATGTCCGGCAACTGGCGCGCCGCGTCGTGGCCTCGCGGCGTCAGTTCCAGCTTGATCATGCGTCGATCCGCGTCACTGCGCGTGCGCGACACAAAGCCCTTGTTTTCAAGGCGATCCAGAAGACGCGTCATCGAACCGCTGTCGTACGACATAACGCGAGACAACTCGAACGGCGTGTTCGCCCGGCCGGCGGCCAGCATCAGAATGACGCCGATCTGCTGGGCGGTCAGTCCAAGCGGCTTCACCGCGCGGTCGGTGCGCTCAACCAGCACGTTGCGAGCCTTCGACAGGTAATAGCCGAGACTAGACTCGAGCCGAATTTCATCTGCTTTGTAGGGGCCGTCTGTCATCTTGTATCCGGAACATCGCTGGGCAAGCGAAGTTTAGCTGCCTAAGCAGGAAGATCAATGGCGATTTTCGCAGACCGCCCCGAAGGAACCGCCGAAAAACAACAGCGCACCCACATATCGCGCATCAGTATCTTGAAATTTACTTGCATAGTCAATATTATACGAAGCAACGAGTTACGCGTTCCGCGCCACCCGAGACTATGTTCTGACCGCTTTTTTGTCCGCCGCCGATGCGGCGTGACCCAAGGATGTTCCTCCCATGCTGTACCTCAAAAATACCCTCGGCGGCCTCGGCCGCTCATTGACCGATTCAGCATTGCATAGCTTCCAGGGCCCGCATCGCTGGTGGAAGCTCGCGCTATTTGCAGTGTTGTTCGTACTGCCCGGCGGATCGGTAGGGGTCGCGATTCTGGCGTGGGTCGAGCATCGGCGTGGGCGCAAGAGTTCGAGCAGCACATCTGTCGAAATCGCAGCGGAGCCCGTGCGCCTGGCCGGGACTGCCGCCGCCCCCGCGCAAAACCCGGCGAGCGCCTGCCAATCGCGCGGCGACGCCCCATGCCGGGCAGCCGCGGGCAAGCTCGCGCGCAAGCCAGCATCGGCGGAATCGCGGGTCGACTCGCGGGCGTGATGGGTGGCCTCGCCGCTTTCATCGAAAGCCACGCCGCTCGCCAGTAACAGCGCGTAACCTTCGCGACACCGTCGGTAACACACCTGCATCGCTCGCCGCATTAACCTTTCTGTTTCCCGCGCCCAGCGGGCTCTTACGCTAACATGCCGGCAAACCATACCGGCCGGCGCCGTCATCGGCGGCATCGCGGCGTCCAGAAGGAAATCAATGCATGCAGTCTGACCGAATCTCGTCCGCGCGGACCTTTGCCCCGCGCGTCCTGACCCTCGCGGTAGCTGTGTCCGTCGCGGGCCTCGTGGCCGCGTGCGCGGTCGGTCCAGATTACAAGCGTCCAGACGCCGAGATTCCTGCCTCGTACAAGGAAGCCGCGCCAGGCTGGAAAGTCGCGCAACCGTCGGATCAGCAGGATCGCGGCGCATGGTGGACCGTCTATCAGGATCCGCAGCTCGATGCGCTCGAAGACAAGCTGAACGCCGCGAATCAGACCGTCGCCCAATTTGCCGCCGCTTACCGTCAGGCCCGCGCACTGGTCGGTGAGGCGCGCGCGGCGTATTTCCCGACCGTCGGCTTGTCCGCGGGCGCTACGCGCTCCGGCAGCGGTGTTTCATCGAATGCGGTTGCAGCGAGCGGGAGCAACCGCTCGGGCGTCATCAACAGCTACAACCTGCAACTCGACGCCAGCTGGGAACCCGATCTATGGGGCTCGGTGGGTCGTTCCGTGAACGCGCAGAAGGCGGGCCAACAAAGCGCGGCCGCCGATCTGGCCAACGCTCGTCTATCCGCGCAGGCCACGCTCGCGCAGACGTACTTCGCGCTGCGCTCGCTCGATTCGAACCAGAAGCTGCTCGACGAAACCGTCGCGGCCTATCAACGCTCGCTGCAACTCACGCAGAACCAGTACGCCGCGGGCGTGGCCGCGCGCTCCGACGTCATTCAGGCGCAAACGCAGCTGCAATCGGCGCAGGCCTCCGCGATCGACAACGGCGTTCAGCGCGCGCAGGACGAACACGCGATCGCAGTGCTCGTGGGCGAACCGGCTTCCACGTTTTCAATTCCGCCGATGCCGCTCACCGCGACGCCGCCCGCCGTGCCCGCGCAAATGCCGTCCGCGCTGCTGGAGCGGCGGCCCGACATCGCGTCTGCGGAGCGCAAGGCTGCAGCAGCCAACGAGCAGATCGGCATCGCAATTGCCGCCTTCTTCCCATCGCTCACGTTGTCGGCGAGCGGCGGCTTCCAGAGTTCGTTGTTCTCGCAACTGCTGACCGCGCCGTCGCGCTTCTGGACCGTCGGTCCGCAGCTCGCGGCGACCCTGTTCGACGCCGGGCTGCGCCGCGCGCAAACCGAAGCCGCCCGGGCCGCCTATGACCAGAACGTCGCGACCTATCGCCAAACGGTGCTGACCGCGTTCCAGGACGTCGAGGACAACCTCGCGTCGCAGCGCATCCTCGAACAGGAAATCGTGGTGCAGCAGCAGGCCGTGGAATCGGCGCGCCAGGCGCTTGCCATCGTGACGAACGAATACAAGGCCGGCACGGTGGGCTTCGTGAACGTCCTCACCGCACAAACCACGGCGTTCACGGCCGAACAGAAGCTGCAGACCATCGCAGGTCAGCGGATGGTGTCGTCGGTCGGTCTGGTCAAGGCGCTGGGCGGTGGCTGGGACGTCACGCAGATGAACCGCGAAACCGGCGATGTGGCCGCACCAGCACCATTGCCAGCGTCATCCACGTCACCGTCGACGCCGGTTGCGCGAAGCGATGCCCCGCAAACGTCAATGCCCGCTCAGGCGCAGATTCAGGCGCAAAGCAAATAGAACTCGCGGGCGTGAGCAAGCGCCGCACGGCGCTGAAATACGAAAGAGGCATGAGCGGCTAACTGAGCCGGGCATGCCTCTTTTTTATTTTGTCTGAGAACTCGCGCGGCCTGACGTAAGTGCGACCTTCCCCGTTGCCGCGCCACACCGCGCTCAATGAGCGAAAGACAACGTGACGGTGTCCGGTCCGCTCGGCCGTCCCAGCAAATTCAGCAGTCCCGCGAGATTGTCGCGAGCCTCGGGCGCGGACGTCGCCGTTCCGTGAAATGACGTGGAAGCCGGCGACACAACGCCGCGGCCGTTCAGCATCAACGGGCCTTTGATTGTGCGCAACTCGATCGTCGACGAGACGCCCTCCGCCTGGAACACGAGCTGATAGGAGCCGAGCGGCTTTACCGGCGATACGCGCGAACTCACGTCGCTCAGCGCGACCGTCAGCTGGCCGAACGCCTCGCGGTTGAAGCTGCGCCAGTCGGACCACGAAAGCCGCACGTCGCCCTGCAGATCCAGCGTGTTGAACGGCGCGCCCAGACCGCTTAGCAGCGAAGCAGGGACGCCTATCGTGCCGGGGGTGACGTTCGCGCTGCGCGGCGTCGCGTCGATGGTAATCGGATCGGGCATTGCCTCGCTATGGCGCATGGTCATGCGCACACGGCCGGTGAAGAGCGGCCAGAACGCCGTGCGCCATTCAATCCGTCCCGGCAGCAGCGTCGCGGCGCTCATGTCGGAGCCGGCCGCCAGCATCAGCGTAGCCGAGCCGTGCCAGAGCGAACCGCTCGGGTCGACAAGGTTCACATGGCCGCCGCTCTGGCGGGCAAATTGCGGCGTGATCCACGCAGCGGGTAACAGCGCGAGCATCACGGCGGCGTTCGAGAGGACCGCAACCAGCACCCAGGGCAGCACGGCGCGCAGGCGCCGCATCCAGTAAGTCATGCGAGATCCCGTGACAGCGCGGTCATTTCGCCGTGGATGGCTGCAACGACGCAGTGACATCCACCTGGCCGTCTTCTTTTAGCGCGGTCACGTGCGCCTCGGAGACCTGCACCTTGAACTGGCGGCGCACGTCGTCGACCCAGGCCGTCCACGCGGGAAACGACGCGTTCTTCATCTGCACCTGCACCGCGTTGCCGATCACCTGCACTTGCGTGGCCGCAAGGCCATGATCGCTCAGCGACGCGGTGAGCGCGTCCTTCAGCGCACCGCCGGTCGGCGCAACGCCCTGTGCCGCAGCCGAAAGCTGGCGCGCTTCGTTGGCCTGCGCGGTCATCTGCGCGAGCTGCCGCTGCAAGGTGGGCAACGATTCACGCAGACGCGCGCGGCCCTCCTGCGCCGGCGCCCACAGCACCGACCACGCGATCACCACTGCGAGCACGCCGCCGCCCCACGTCAGCAACGCTTTTTCGCGGTCGGTTCGCTGGTACCAGAAGCCTGCCCAGGTTTGCGCGAGTTCAGCTTTCATTGTCCGTTCCTGATGGTCCACTTGCCGGTGTTGCTGTCGATCGCGCCGCTCAGTCCGTTGCGCGCAAGGCGTTTGGCGAAATCCGGGTCGAGCTTCACTTCAGGTTTGAAGGTAACGTCGAGACGCCGGTCGTGATAATCCAGCGCGGCGATGCCGTTGACCGGCACAGGCGGGAGCGACCTCGCGAGGCCATCGGCGAGCGACAGAAAATCGCCCGGCGAAAGCTCACCGGCGGCCACGCGCAGCTGCTGCAACTGACGCGACATCTGATCGGGCGCATCGAGCACGACCGTCGTCTTCGGAAAGGTGGTCAGCAAAAGCTCGGTCATCTGCGTGCTGATCGCGTCGCGCTGACGTGAAAGCATCAACCACTGCACATTTGCACCGACGATGGCGACCACCAGCGCGCCGAGCGCCAGCAGCACCGGCAGGCGCAGACGGCGCAGCGTCGCGCGGTCGAGCCGCCATGGCTGCGACGCAAATTCGAACTGGCAGAGATCGAAGCGGCATGTGAGCGCGCGGCGCGCAAGCTGCTCGAAGGGCAGCGGACTCGCGCCGTGCACGAGTGCGCCGAGACGTGCCGGACTGCTCGCACCAAGACTCGGCTCGTTGCCCGGAACCTCGGTCAGCATATAGAGCGAAACCGGCGTTGCGCCGGCGAGCGCGGCAAGCGTCGCGTTCACCGCGTTTGCAGGCACGGCAAGGCCTTCGCCTTGCGCGCCGCGGGCAATCGCCAGCTCCACGCGCGGCATGCCGCTTTCGACGGCGCCTTCCAGCAGCATCGCGGGCGCAGTCTGAACCACGGTGCCGAGCACCGCCGCCACCATCGGCACGACTTGGGGCGCAGTGTCGGCCGCAACCGGCACCGGCGCAGCGTCGGCGAGCGACGCCCCCGCCATGGCCGGCTCGGTCGCGCTCACGGTTTCGGCAACTTCGGCCGGCACAGCGGGCAACGTTGCTTCCGGCAGACAACGCGTGACCGGCACGGCGCGCAGACTCCGGTGGCCGGCTGCGGAAAAAGCCTCGTAGATGAAGCGGAACCATCCACGGTCGATGATCGCCAGCATTTGACGACCGCCCGCGGCCGATTGCGAATCGACGGCAATATGGCAGGTTTGCGGGTCCTGGATCAGCTGATCCTCGACGATATTCGGCAATGCCTGGCGCAGCTTCGGGCCGCGCAACGGCGGCAGCGTGGCGGGCATCATCAGCAGGTCGCGCGCGGCAACCATCAGCACCGTCGACGTGGCGCGCGGCAGCAGCGCAAGCGCCGAGCGGCCGGCGCGCTGCGTGCGTCCCGACTTGTCGAGCAGCACGAATGGCAAGTCCGGCAGTTGCCATTCCTGCGACGGCACCGCCGGATCACGCGGCGGCAATAAGACGATCAGCGTGCTCAAAGGCCACTCTCTTTGGGAAAGGCGTTATTCATAGTTGGTCTTGCACCCGCACGATACGCGTAGTGTGAGTCAAAGCGTCGCGATAGACGAGCGTCGTGCGATCCACCTCGGCGCGCTCGTGCTGCACGCGCCCGTGAATCAGGAAGTAGTTCGTATTGACGTCGTACTGATTCGGATCGACCGAGACGGTCTGCGCACCCGCGCCGCGCAAAGCAAGCTGCACGTCGCCGGCATTATGGAAAAACACTGTCTGCCGGCGCGCGACGAATGCCTGCGCGGACGACAGACTCATGCCCGGCACAATCGCGGCGATGACCTCCGCGGAGGCCGTGTTCATGTTGACCGCGGACACCGTGGGCAGCACGGTGACGAAGGGCCGCAAGCGCGCGACCATCTCCGGCGTGTAGCCGGGAATGTCGAGCAGCGAGTCGACGCTGGTCATTTGCAACGGCGCGTGCGCCGCGCTGTCGTCGCCGTCTTCGATACCGGGCTTGTCGGTAAAGCCGCCGCTCGTTGCGCCGCCTTGAATGGGCGCCGTCGCTGTCGTGCCGGACGTCGACGTGACAGTCTGAAAACGCGTTGCCGACTGTGCGAGGCTCGCACGCACCTGCACGGCGGTGTTCTTGGCGAGCTGGCCGCTCAAGCCGAGCGACACGAGCAGACGCTGGTATGCGCCGATCTGCTCCGTGTCCAGTTGCATGACCCCGGGCGCGGGGCTCGCAACCAGGTTGCGAAGATTGAACTTGGCCTGAGCGTCTTCAATGGATCCCGACAGGTAGGTGGCGGCGCCCTGCTGAGCGCGGACCTCGCCGATCTGGCCGAGGAAATCGGAAAGTCTCGTCTTTGCGATCGGCACGCCCCACACGCCGCCCAGATACGTAATGCCTGCGGAGGTATCGCCTTCAGAGCGAAGAATCAGACGCGTCCAGTCGAGCGCACCGCGCGAAACCCATTGGGCCTGCGCGAGCAGGCGCTGATTCTCGATTCGGCGAACCTGAACCTGCTGGCGCCATAGCATGCCGGAGACCAGAATCGCCGACAGCGCCACTACCAGCAACGCGCTGATAATGGCCGCGCCGCGCTGCTGTGCACGTTGTCGCGCACGTCCCTGGCCGCCCTGTCTGCCTCGCGTCGCCCGACGTTGCGCCAAGCCACGCGAGCCATCGATCGAGGCTGAACAAACGGCAGAACGTCGCGTATGAAGCGAGGAGAATCTCATGTCATTCTCCGATCAGAAAAACGCGAGTGATGGGCCGCGCGAGCGACTTCGCGCCCACGCTCACTTCAAGTCCTGTCACCGAACGCGGCAACGGCGCATTGCCGAGCTGCGGCACCTTGAGGTTATTGTCGGCCTCCGTGATCGCGCCCTGCACGTCTTTCATCTGCGTCGTCCAGCCGACTCTCGGCACGTAGAGGCGCGCGGAAATCGCGCCGACGCCGCCCATCAAAGGCAAGCCGGTCCATCCTTCGCTTTCGCCGCCGCGCAGCGCCGAGCGTAGATCGCCGACGCTCGCAAGCGGCGGCGACGCATAGCGAATCACGCGTCCTTCGGTGACGCGGTAACGCACGACCTGCAAACGCGGCGCGGAGCCGGGCAAGGTTAATTGCCGCACGATCTGCAAGCCGCCGCCCGCGAGCGACACCGCGGGTTGGCCGGATTCGTCGTCCGAGGCGGCCTGACGTGCGTCGATACGCATCTGGTCGAACAGCTGCGCGAAGACCCGCTCGTCTTCCATTGCATTCGTGATGGTCTGCCGGCCGCGAATGATCTGATCGAGTCCACGCCACGACAACACCGCGATCACCGCCATGATCGCGATCGCGACCAGCAGCTCGATCAGCGTGAAGCCACGCGCGCCCGCACGGCGGCGGCGCTCAGAGCGAACGGTTGTTTTCATTCGCGACCACCGTGACCATCTGAGCGAGGTTGCCGGAACGCCCAGGCATCGTCACCATGACTTCCACGCGACGAAACACCGGGTTCGGCGTCGACGTCACATGCTCGGTACAGATCAACTGCAGATTGCCTTGCGAACAATCGAAGCTCGTCGAGCCGACGTTCGGCCATGCATGCGTAAGACGCAATTGCGCGAGCGTGTTGTCCGCGCTCCAGCCAGCCAGCAGGCGCCGGTGAAGATCGGCTTCGCCGCTCGCGAGACTGCCTACTGCACGCAACGATGCGGCGAGAGCCACCGCGATGATCGCGAGCGCGACGAGCACCTCGATCATCGTGAAACCGCGCTGGCGGTTAGCGGCCTTGCGCGCCGCCGTGCTGCTGCAACGACGCATGTCAGTGAACCTCGTAACGGCCGTTGCCGGTGCCGACGATCGTCGCGCGCCCCGCAGCGGAGAAGAGCGTGATGCGCACCGGCACGTCGATCGCCTCGGTGCCGAATACAACACGGCTTGCTTGCGAACTCGAACCCGGATAGTCGATCGTCACGCCGGTCACGCCGCCTTCCCACTGACGGGGCTTCAGCAGATCGTCGCGCAGCGGACGCCAGCCGTCTTCGGTACGCATGTCGAAACGAAAGCCACCGTCCATTGGTTGCCATGCGATGGGACGCGCGCGCACCTGCGCTTCGTCGCCGGCCGACTCGAACAGCAACGCGAGACGTTGCGCTTCTTCGTTCAGATCGGTGCGCGGATTGCGCGTCATCGTCAATGCGGTCAAGGACACCAGCAAGCCTGCGATCACCAGCACCACCATCATTTCCAGCAGTGTGAAACCCGCCGCATGTCGACGGCCGGCTCTCGCACTCATTGCGCTCATTGCGCTCCATGCAGCCGAACGGCGGCAGTCACGCGCGCGCGTAGCCGTGCCGGCCGCGGCGAGCGGCGGCCTGATCGTCACGCGTGCTTTGCTGTCGTCTATTGCCACGAGCCCACATCGGCGTCATTGCCTTCGCCGCCCGCCTTGCCGTCCGCGCCGTAGCTGAACACGTCGATCTCGCCGTGCACGCCCGGATTCAGATACTGGTAGCCGTTGCCCCACGGATCGTTCGGCAGACGTTCGAGGTAGCCGCCGTCTTTCCAGTTGTTCGGCACCGGATCGGTGGCCGGCTTTTCGATCAATGCGCGCAGGCCCTGCTCCTGAGTCGGATAACGGCCGTTGTCCAGACGATAAAGCTTGAGCGCCTGCATCACGGTGCCGATGTCCTGCTTCGCGGCAACGCGCCGCGCTTCGTCCGGACGGCTCATGATTTTGGGCACGATCAACGCGGCCAGAATGCCGAGAATCGCGATCACGACCATGATTTCGATCAGCGTAAAGCCGCGTTGACGACGGCTGCGCGGACCCGCGATTGCTGTGCGGCGAGTGGTCGACAGTTGCATAGCTTGCTACCTCTTTTCAGGTGAATTTTCGACTGGGCGGGATTCGCGTCCAGCACTTTCGGTGCCATTGAACACGCCCGGCCGGTCATTTTAATGTCATGCAATCGCGGGGTTTCAACCCAACGCAATTTTCACAATAGTCCGTACAATGATGCGCATGAACGCCATCCAAATCCGCCTTCTGTCGCTTGCGCTGTTCGCCGTGTTCTGCGCGACGCTGACCTACTGGATCATCACGCTCACCACGACGTCGGGCGCACCGTTGCCCGCAGCCGCCGCGCACGCGCAGGTCTCGACCGATCAGGCCGCCACGCTGTTCGGCGGCCAGCTCACGCGCACCGCGAACCAGGACGTGCATCTGTTCGGCATTCTTGCTTTGCGTGAAGGCGCCGCGGCCATTGTCAGCGTGGGCGGCGAACCTCCGCGTGCGGTATCGCTCGGCAGCACACTGATGCAAGGCGCCAAACTCTCCGAAGTCCGCGCCCGTTCGATCGTTATCGACCGCAATGGCGCGCATTCCGAAGTATTCCTGCCGGCCAACGCGGCCGGTCCCACGATCTACGTCCGCTAAACGGAGCAGAGCCGGGCGACACACACGCCGCTCCGCATCGGCTCGCAGCACGGCCGCCGCACAAAGGCGCCGCCACGCCACCCTCACGCCGCCCTCACTGCACCAGGTTGTTCAACTCGATGATCGGCAGCATCACCGCCAGCACGATCACCAGCACCACGCCGCCCATCGCCAGAATAAGCAGCGGCTCCAGCAAACTCGTCAGAAACATCGTGCGGCGCTCGAGCTCGCGCGCTTCGCCGTCGGCCGCTCGGTCGAGCATGGTCGTGACGTCGCCGGTCGCTTCCCCCGAACGGATCAGGTGAACCAGCACCGGCGGAAACGTCTTCGTATTGCCGAGCGCGCGAGAGAGCGACGTACCTTCGCGAACACGCACGATGGCGTCGTCGATGTTCCCGCGCATGGCCGTATTGCTGAGCGTTTCAGCCGCGGCCTGCAGCGCGCGCAGAATCGGCACGCCGGCCGCCGTCAGAATGCCGAGCGTGCTCGCAAAACGCACCGTGTTGTAGCCGCGCACGAGTTTGCCGAGTAGCGGGGCGGTGAGCAGCCAGCCGTCGAACGCGAGGCGCGGGCCGGCTTGTCTGAGCGTCGAACGCACTGCATAAAAGAGAATCGCCACCGCGATCAGCACGGCCCACCACCAGTTCCGCACGAAACCGGACAGCGCCATCATCATGATCGTGAGGAAGGGCAGTTGCTGCTTGGTGCTTGCGAACACGTTGACCACTTGCGGCACCACGTAACTCAACAGAAACGTGACGATGCCGAACGCGATGATCGTGACGATGGTCGGGTACGTGAACGCGAGCACGATCTTCTGCTTGAGCGCGTTGCGTTGCTCGATGTAGTCAGCCAGCCGCGACAGCACGAGTCCGAGCTTGCCGGTATGTTCGCCGGCAGCAACCAGCGCGCGATAAATCTCGGGAAAGTCTTTGGGATGCTGCGTCAGCGCATTCGCGAGCGAGTGGCCGCCGAGCACTTCCGCGCGAATCGCGGCCATCAGTTCGCGAATGTAGTCGCGCTCCGATTGTTCGGTGAGCACCGAGAGCGCTTCGTCGAGCGGCAGGCCGGCAATCAGCAGACTGGCCAGCTGACGCGTGAGAATCGCCTGCTCGCGCTGCGACAACCGCCGTCCCAACGACAGACGTTGATTGCGCTCGCCGCGCGTGCGTGTGGCCGCCGGTTCGACCACAAGCGGCGTGAGTCCCTGCGAACGGAGGTTGGTGCGGGCACCGCGCGCGCTGTCGGCGTCGAGCACGCCTTTTTGCGCCTTGCCCGCCGCGTCGATCGCTTCAAAACGAAATGCCGGCATGCGCTTATGCTCCGCCCGTCACGCGGATCACTTCTTCAAGCGACGTCAGCCCCGAAGCGAGCCAGCGCTCCGCGTCCTCGCGCAGCGTGAGCATGCCTTGCGCGCGGCCTGCCGCGAGGATGTCCGCGTCGGACGCATTACGGTGAATCAGCGTGCGGATTTCGTCGTCGATCAGCAGCAGTTCATACACGCCGCGGCGGCCTGCATAACCGGACTGGCCGCATTTGTCGCAACCGACCGGATGCCAATGCACGCGACCGTCTTCTTCGACGCGCTTTTCGCGGCACACCGGACACAAACGCCGCACGAGCCGCTGCGCCAGCACACCTAGCAGCGACGACGCGAGCAGATACGGCTCGACACCCATGTCGGTCAAACGCGTGACGGCGGACGCGGCGTCGTTGGTATGCAGCGTAGCCAGCACGAGGTGGCCGGTGAGCGAAGCCTGCACCGCGATCTGCGCGGTTTCGAGGTCGCGGATTTCACCGATCATGATGATGTCCGGATCCTGACGCAGGATCGAGCGCAGCGCGCGCGCGAAGTTCATGCCGATTCGCTCGTTCACCTGGGTCTGGCCGATGCCCGCCAGGTCGTATTCGATTGGGTCTTCCACCGTCATGATGTTGGTGGTCGCCGTTTCGAGCCGCGACATCGACGCGTACAGCGTGGTCGTCTTGCCCGAGCCGGTCGGGCCCGTTACCAGCACGATGCCGTGCGGCCTGCCGATCAGCTTGTCGAACTTGCCGAGCGTGTCCGCGCCCATACCGAGCGCTTCGAGATTCAGGCGCGTCGCGTCCTTTTCGAGCAGACGCAGCACCGCGCGTTCGCCGTGACCAGTCGGCAGAGTCGACACACGCACGTCGACCGGACGCCCGCCCACGCGCAGCGTGATACGGCCGTCTTGTGGCAGACGTTTCTCGGCGATATCGAGCTGCGCCATGATCTTGATCCGCGAGATCAGCGCGCCATGCAGCGCTTTCTTCGGACGCACGACGTCGCGCAACGTACCGTCGACGCGAAAACGCACCACCGACGACGTTTCGAACGGCTCGATGTGAATGTCCGACGCCTGTTCGCGCGCCGCCTGCGTGAGCAGCGCGTTGATCATGCGGATGATCGGTGCGTCGTCTTCGGATTCCAGCAGGTCTTCCACCTCGGGAATGTCCTGCATGAGGCGAGACAGATCCACTTCGCCTTCCACTTCGCCGACCACCTGCGCCGCGCTGCCGTCCTGGCGCGCATAGGCCTGGTTGATCGCCTGCGCGAGTTCGTCGGCGGGAATACGCACCACGGACACCGCGCCGAAATTGCGCGCCACTTCGGCGAGCGCGGCTTCACTCGTACGCTCGCTGATCCACACTTCGAGGCTGTCGGCGTGCTGATGCGCGACCAGAATCTGGCCGCTGCGCGCGAAGCCATAGGGCACGAGCCGCGCGGCGATCGCCGACGGCGCCGCGCGCTCCGCATGGTCGGCGTGCTCTGTCATTGCCGCCGATGCAACTCCGGCGGCCCGCGACGATGCCGGCGACGTTGAGGCTGACGGCGGCATGGACGGCGTATTCACGGCTGAACTCCTGGCGATGCGGTGGACGGCGCAACCGGCACTGGGTTGCTCTGCACGGCGCCGTTCACCGCGGGGGCGGCGGGCGCTGTGTAGGGCGTGCCGTTATTCGGCTGCGGCGCGGACGAACGTGGCTGAGGCGGCTGCATCTGCTGACGGCGCATCTGGTCGAGATCGAACAGATTCAACGGCGATCCGCCCTGGCTCGGGCCGACGGGCATCGGCGGAACCACCGGGTCGTCCTTGTCCTTCATCAGGTTGTTGTCCTGCCGGTAGGCGCCCTGCACACCTTGAATATAGTCGTAACGGTTCGACGTGACAGCCTGCGCAGTGTCGCGATCGCTGATGATCACGGGGCGCAGAAACACCATCAGGTTCGTCTTGTTGCGGTTCTTCTGCTCCGACCGGAACAGCTGGCCGATCCACGGAATGTCGCCAAGCAGCGGCACCTTGCTGTTGCTGACCTGGTAGTTATCCTGCATGAGACCGCCCAGCACGATGATTTCACCGTTGTCCGCGAGCACCGTCGACTGGATCGAACGCTTGGTGAACTGCGGGCCGGCCGGGTTCGTCGTCGCGTTGGTCGTGCCGTTCACGATCGCCGAGTCTTCCGTGTAGAGCTGCAGCTTGAGGATGCCGCCGTCGGTGATCTGCGGTTTGACGTGCAGCGTCAGGCCCACGTCGACGCGGTCGTACGTGTTGAAAGCCGAGCTTGCACTTCCGCTCGTCAGGTTCGAATACGAACCCGTCTGGATAGGTATGTTCGTGCCGACGACGATCTTCGCTTCTTCGTTGTCGAGCGTGATCAGGTTAGGTGTGGACAGCACGTTCGCGTCGGCGGTCTGCGAGAGCGCCTGCAGCAATGCGCCGAGACCCTGCACGCCGAAAATGTTGTGAAGCCAGCCGATGTTCAAACCCTGCTGCACGCCTTGCGTGGCCAGCGCCGTGGCGAGACCGCCAGTGGCTCCGGCCGCCGCGGCGCCCGCGGTCAGGTTGATGATGCTGTTGCTCGAACCGGTTGCGAGGTTGGTGCCCGCGAAAAGCGAGTTGTTCGCGACCTGCCACTGAATGCCGAGATTGCCGCTCGTGTTCGAATTCAGTTCCACGATCAGCGCTTCGATATAGACCTGCGCGCGGCGCGCGTCGAGCTGATCGATCACCGTGCGCAGATTGCGGTACACAGGTTCCGACGCGGTGATGATCAGCGAGTTGGTCGCGGCGTCCGCCTGGATCATGCCGCCCGGCTGATTGTCGTCGTTCTTGTCCTTGTCGCCACCGAGCAGCCCGCCCGCAGCATTGCCGCTGTTCGAGCCATAGCCGCCCGCACCGGAGCCGCCCATCGGCGAGGACATGGAACTGCTGTTGAGCCCGCCCGACGGCAGCGGCGGAGTGCCGGAGGTGCCCGTCGAATTGTTGCCGCCGAGCCCACCGCCGGTGTTCTGATTGAACGCGTTCGCCTCGTTCGTTCCTCCCGACGAGCCGCTTTCGCCGCCTTTGCCCAGCATGCCGCGCAAGGTCTTCGCGAGCTTGGTCGCCTCGGCGTTGCGCAACGGCACGACGTGCATGTTGCCAGGCATGCTGGTGGGCGCATCGAGTTCGCGCGCGAGCGTTCTCGCGGCGGCAAGACGCGCGCCGTTAGACGCGCGAATTAGCAGCGAGTTAGTGCGCGGGTCGGCGGTAATCGACACTTTGAGCGTCGCGTCCGTGCTGCCGATCGCGCCCGGGTCGAGCATCTTGTTCAGTTGCGCGGCAATGTCGAGCGCGTTGGCATTTTTCAGTTGCACGACCGACACCGACTGGCCGGCCGCCGTATCGACGCCGGCAATGATCTGCGCGATGCGCCGCACGTTGTCCGCGTAGTCCGTCACGACAATCGTGTTGTTGGCGGGGTAAGCGGCCACCGTGTTGTTCGGCGAAATCAGCGGGCGCAGCACCGGCAACAGATTGTTGGCCGACTCGTTTTTCAGCACGAATACCTGCGTGACGACCTGGTCGCCTCGCGCAGTCGGCGCGTTGCCGACGTAGGTCGGCACGCCCTGCAATTTGGCGTCGGCTTCGGGTACGACTTTTAGTACGCCGTGGTCTTGTACCAGCGCGAAGCCCTGCATGCGCAGCGCGGATTGCAGCGTCTTCAGCGCCTGGTCCTCGGGCACTGCGTTTTCCGACACGAGATTCAACTGACCTTTGACACGCGGGTCGACGATGATCGTCTTGCCGGTCGCAGCGCCTATCGCCTTGGCCACCTGGTCGATGTCGGCGTTGACGAAGTTGAGGGTCACCTGTGCGTCCGCCGTCTGCGCAGTGATCAGTCCAGCCACCAGCAACGCCGTTGCGACGCGACGCAAAGCCATACGATTTCTTCTCATGGAATGTAATGTCGATGCCGGCAGCTCGAGCCGCCGGCGGTCATGCAGCGCGGACATGGGAGCAGAGCGCCGGTCTGTCGGTCTGCTGGCGGGCCAGGTAGGCGGAATCCCGCCCTAAAATGCTGGCCATCCAATGTCCGAAAAAAGTGAACAGTAACAGTTTTTCATGTCGGATTTGTCACAAATGGAAAGGCGCCGAGAGTTTCCTCCAGCATCCGCCCGCTTCGTCGGGACATTGAAAGGCAACCGATACGCACTGAAAACCGCGCCGGAACTTCGTGTTCCGCGCTCTTATGTCTGTTAGCTAACTTGACGGGTATCGGCCTGCCGGTATCATACGAGCCGTTCGAGCCGCCGGTTCGCTGTTGCCAACGCGGGTTTTCCCCGATGTTGCGTCAACGCCCGACCACAGTGCGGTTTCCGGCTTCCTGCGTCTGAACAATGGCCGACGCAACGCATTACGAAGCCTTACCCTTGCGGTTTTGCCAAGTCAGCTTGACCGATGAATCGATCCCTCGTTACCGCCCTGGCAGGAATTACCTTGTTGGCATTAGCCGGGCCGGCGCGCGCCGATTGTTTCGACGAGGCAGCGAAATATCAGAAGGTCAATCCGCTGATTCTGCGCGCGATCGCGTGGCAGGAGTCGCACAATCGGCCGGACGCGCAGCACAAGAACGCGAATGGTTCGACCGACTACGGCGTCATGCAGATCAACTCGATTCACTTGCCCACGCTTGCTCAATACGGCATCTCGCAGGGCACGCTGATGGAGCCGTGCAAGAACGTCTATATCGCGGCCTGGCATCTGCGCCGTCAGATGAACAAGTACGGCAATACGTGGCAAGCGATCGGCGCGTATCACTCGGAGACGCCCTCGTTGCGCGACAAGTACGCGCAACAGATCGCCGCGATTCTGCGCAAGTGGAACCTGATGCCGGCTGTGCGCTGAGTGGCTTGTTGATTACGCCACTGGGCGGCACGCTGATTAGTCCTTTGACTGCCCGTTGATCCGCCCGCCGATCGACCCGGTCCATAGCCGGCTGCCGGCCGCTGGCTGCTTGCCTTCCCGGATTTGATGCACAATGCGGCTTCGTGCTGCCGCCGGCGCTCGAGCGTCGATCCCGTTTCGACGCTCACGCAGCAATGCTGCGCCCGGCAAGCCCTCCAATTTCCAGCTTTCCCGTACTGCGATGAACCAGCCGCCATTGCCCGTCACCGTGCTCTCCGGTTTTCTGGGCGCCGGCAAGACCACGCTCCTGAACCACATCCTCGCGAATCGCGCCGGCTTGCGGGTCGCCGTGATCGTCAACGATCTGGCCGCCGTCAATATCGACGCGACGCTGGTACGAGACGCCGCCGCGCTTTCGCATAGCGAAGAGAAGCTGGTCGAATTGTCGAATGGCTGCATCTGCTGCACGCTGCGCGACGATCTGCTGGTCGAGATCAAACGCCTCGCCGCGGAAAAACGCTTCGACGCGATTCTGATCGAGTCGACCGGCGTGGCCGAGCCCATGCCGATCGCTGAAACATTCACGTTCGTCGACGACGACGGCGCGTCGCTATCCGACGTCGCGCGGCTCGATACGATGGTGACGGTGGTCGACGCGTTCAACTTCCTGCGCGATTACGGCTCGGCAGATGCGCTTGCCGAACGGGGCATTGCCGCCACCGAAGAGGACGACCGCACGCTGGTCGAGTTGCTGGTCGAGCAAATTGAATTCTGCGACGTGCTCGTGGTGAACAAGGCCGATCTGGTCAGCGCCGACGAACTCACGCGTCTGCAACGCATTCTCGCGCGAATCAACCCGCGGGCGGTGCAGGTGGTGAGCCGCTTCGGCGCCGTGCCGCTCGATCAGGTGCTGAACACGGGCCGCTTTGATTTCGACGAGGCGTCGAGCACGCCTGGCTGGCTTGCGGCGCTCAACAGCGATGAACACGAGCACGCGCACGGGCATAGCCATCACAGTGAAGCCGACGAGTTCGGCATCGGCAATTTCGTTTATCGCGCGCGTCGTCCGTTTCATCCGGAACGCCTGTGGGCGCTGCTGCATGAGGAGTGGAAGGGCGTGTTGCGCAGCAAAGGCTTTTTCTGGCTCGCGACGCGTAACGACATCGCCGGTTCGCTGTCTCAGGCGGGCGGCGCCTGCCGGCACGGTCCCGCGGGCATGTGGTGGGCGGCCCAGGACCGCAGCGAATGGCCCGAAGCCGACGACGAACTGGCCGCTGAAATTGCCGCCGACTGGCACGGCGCGCCGGACGACCTGAGCATCGGCGACCGTCGGCAGGAGCTGGTGATGATCGGTGTGGGTATCGACCCGGCGCTGTGGTCCGCGAAATTCGACGCGTGCCTTCTCACCGACGCCGAATACGCCTTAGGACCGCAAGGCTGGCAGCAGTTCGCCGACCCGTTCCCAGCGTGGGATTTCGACGGAGACGATCACGATCATGACCACCACGGCCATGACCACGACCACGGTCACGGCGAGGTCACGCATCGCCACGACTGAGCGGCCTTTCGTATTAGCGTGAAAGCCGAGATCCGGGCCGCGGCGCAGCACCGCGCCCGTCTCGCGCAACCTTCACGGGCGGAGCGCAGGCGAAAAAAACCCGCCGTTGGCGGGTGTCAACTGCCTGGCAGTAATCTGCTTAGCGCTTGTTGACTGCGTCTTTGAACGCCTTGCCAGCCGTGAACTTGACGGTCTTTGCGGCCGGAATCTTGATGGTTTCGCCCGTCTTCGGATTGCGACCCGTACGCGCTGCGCGCTTGCCCGAACCAAAGCTGCCGAAGCCGATCAACTGGACCGCGTCACCCTTCGACACAGACTTCTTGATCACTTCAAGCAACGTGTCCAGCGTTTCACCGGTTTGAGCCTTGCTGGCGCCCGTCTGTCCTGCGACGGCGTCGATCAGTTCCTGTTTGTTCATTAAGGTTCCTTTCTGAGTTTAGGTTGACACGAACAGCGCGAACGCGCCGATTATACGTGCGCGCGCCACGCCGTTAAGCAGCTACGGCTCCGGAGCCCCTCCGGATCGAAAGCGCCGGACAGCAAGTGTCCGTCGGCCGTGCTGCCGCTCCTCTCGCGGCGCTTGCTATGATAGCGCAGCGCAAACCCAATCAGGACAAGGGTTTCGAAGAATTACGCGGTTTTAGAACAGATACAGCAAGGAAACGGTACTTTTTGCGTATCTGAGCACGCCGCGAGCGCCGAAACCCAGCACGGACGGGGCTTTGACGTTGGTTTTTGCCAACGCTCAGCGCGTCTTCTTCGCCGCCCGGCGAGCCGCGCGCCGGCGGTAACGTTCGACCCGCTCGTCGCGGGCGTCACTTTGCGTCACGCATGACCGATCCGCTAATCCCCGCCGTCCTCTCGTTCCGGGACAACGGCACACCGTTTTCGCCCCTCTACGACGATATCTATCACAGCGCCGTCGGCGGTCTGGAGCAGGCCGACCATGTGTTTCTACGCGGAAATGCGCTGCCCGAACGCTGGCACGGGCGGCGCATTTTCACCGTGCTGGAAACGGGCTTTGGCATGGGCATCAACTTCCTGGTGACGTGGGCTGCGTGGCGCGCAGATCCGTCGCGTTGCGAGCGACTCCATTTCGTATCCACCGAAAAACATCCGTTCACGCTCGCCGATCTGCGTCGGGCGTACGCCGCGACCATCGGCGATCCGGCGATAGCGGCGCTCGCGCAATCGCTCGCTGACGAATGGCCGATGCTCGTGCCAGGCACGCATCGAATCGAGTTCGAAGATGGACGCGTAGTCCTCACACTAGTCTTCGGCGATGCTCAGCAAAGCTTGCAGACCCTGCGCTTGCGCGCCGACGCGTTCTACCTGGACGGCTTCGCGCCGGCGAAAAACCCCGAACTGTGGACGCCCGCCGTCTTCAAGTCGCTGGCGCGGGTCGCGGGCGAGGGCGCGACTTTCTCGACATACAGCAGCGCCGGCGACATCAAGCGCGCGCTAACCCAGTGCGGGTTCGAGTATCGCAAGGTCGAAGGCTTCGGCTGGAAGCGGGCAATGCTGGCCGGCCACTTCGCGCCGCGATGGCGCGTTCGCCGTCATGAACCGCCGTCGCCGGTCGGACCACTCGCGCCCGGCGAGCGGCATGCGGTCGTGATCGGTGCCGGTCTGGCGGGATGCTCGGTGATCGAGCGGCTCGCCGCTCGCGGCTGGCGCGTGACGTCGCTGGAACGGCACGCGTCGGTTGCGCAGGACGCGTCGGGCAATCCGGCCGGCGTGTTCCATCCGATGATTTCGCGCGACGACAGCGTCGCTTCGCGCGTCACACGCGCCGGCTTCCTGTATGCGCTCAGGCGCTGGGCGGCGCTCGAACGGCTCGGTTACGCGCCGTCACGCGGCGCGCCGGGCCTGATGCAGATCGCCGAGAACGACGACGAAGCGCACTCCATGAGCGAAGCCATCGCGGCGTTGCGCTACCCGCCGGAATTCGTCACGCCGGTCTCCGCCGCGGATGCGCAAAAGCTCGCCGGCGTGCCGCTCGCGCGGGGCGGCTGGCTGTTTCCCCACGGCGGCTGGATCGACCCGGCATCGCTTTGTGCCGCGCAGTGTGCCGCGGCGGGCGATCTGCTCGAACGGCGCTTTGGAGTAGATGTCGGACGCGTCGAGCGTTTGGGCAACCAGTGGAGCGTGTTCGATACCAGCGGTAAAGAGCTGGTGCGCGCGCCGGTTGTCATCGTCGCCGGGGCACACGATGCGGCTCGCATCGCCGGGTTGCAGCATGCGCCGACTCGCAGCATACGCGGGCAACTCACTTTGCTGCCCGCGGGCTCGGCGCCCTCGCTCGGGTTGCCGGTGATCGGCGACGGCTACGCGATACCGCTACCCGACGGCGTCACGCTGACGGGCGCCACGTATGAACTCGACGACACCGATACGTCGCTTCGGCCCGGCGGTCATCTGGAAAATATCGAGCGCGTTGCGCAGATGATGCCCGCGTTCGCAGATGTTGCCGCGAATGCCGATCCAGCAGCGCTCGCCGGCCGAGTCGCATTTCGCTGCGTGACGAGCGACCGCATGCCGATGATCGGCAACGTCGCCGATGAAGCGCTCGCCACGCGCGACGCCGAGCGTTTGCGCGGCGCATGGCCGCTCGATTTGCCACGGATGGAAGGCCTTTACAGCGCGTTCGCCTATGGCTCGCGTGGTCTCGTGTGGGCGGCGCTCGGCGCGGAACTGATCGCCTCGCAGATAGAAAGCGAGCCTTGGCCGCTGGAGCGCGATCTCGCTGAAGACATCGACCCCGCACGCTTTCTGTTGCGGGCGTTGCGGCAGGGAAGCATCGCCAGTTAATGGTCGTGTCTGAGTGCGGCCGGTTATCCACCGCAAATTGTGGATAACCGCATTGTTTACCTGCGCAACTCGTGTGGAACCGTTGTGGATGTAAACGGGGTAACTCGACCGCCGTCGAAATCCGCGAAAAGTTACCCTCGTATACGCGCTGCCATCGCACACGCTGTGCTTGCCGTTATGAACTTTGCAAGACGCTGATTTACTTCGGTAAACATCGGTTATCCACAGAATCCAGTGCAGCTTGTTAACTGTTACTACGTATACATACAGTAAACACGTAAACAGCAAGGCCCGAGCTGATTCACGCGTTGACGCCCGCATCAAACCCTCCCGGCGCGGTGTGCGACTCTGTCTAATCACTGTCCTGAAAAACACATGCCGACGGCGCAAACTTCGTCGGCAAGCGTCGCAACACCGCCGGCGATGAGTCCAAAGGAGCGGGAAAAACGGTCGCTTTTTCCACACGTCGGCAAGATAAAGTATGTTTTTACCGTTTTGCCTGCATGTTGGCGTCTTTTCGGTTAAAGCTGAAAAAGCTATGGCACAATCGCCGTTCTTTTCCGCGTGGTGCCTGCTCTCGCAGTACCCGCAGCAACGGAACGGTGCCGTTCAATCAGACTCTGATTCAACGTCGACGGCGTTCTTTCACCGTGCCGTGCTGGTTGCTACGGCCGCACCCCTGAATGCGCCGGCTCCCTGCGACTGCGGCGCGTTCGAATCATCTGCTCGTTGAAAACTCGCAACGCGGATCACGCGAATCGTTTGCGAAAGTGAGCGCCTTGTGCGCGCACCCGCTTGCCGGTGTTCGCGCCGGTTTGCGCCGGTTCGTGTCATCTGCCGTTGCTGCAAAGGAGAACCCATAACGATGAATTCGGCGTTTTCATTTTTCCCCGCCTGGCCGCTCGCACCCGACGCCATTTTCTGGGCGGGGCTCGCATTGCTTGCCGCGGGTTTATGCGGCGAACTCTGTTATCGCGCGTGGCGTTTGCCGCGTATTTCCGGCTATGCGGTCATCGGTCTGATTGCCGGCGCGGCGGGATCCGGTGTGATCGACGCAGAATCGGCCAAGGCCGCGCGACCGTTGCTCGATGTCGCGCTCGGCTTGCTGCTGTTCGAACTGGGAAGCCGGCTCGATTTGCGCTGGATCCGCCGTAACCCGTGGCTCGTCATGTCGAGCGTCGCCGAAGCGACACTGACTTTCGCACTGGTTTTGCCGGTGCTGCTGTTCCTGAACGTGCCGTTAATGGTGGCGACCGTGCTCGCCGCAATCGCCATGGCGACGTCGCCTGCAATGGTGATCCAGCTCAAGACCGAGCTCCGCGCGGAAGGTCAGGTCACGCAGCGTTTGCTGACGCTCACTGCGTTGAACAGCATGTATGCGGTGGTAATCGAAAAACTGGTATCGAGCTGGTTGCATCAGGAAGCCTACGGCAACGTCTTTGCGACAATCCTTCAGCCGCTTTATCTGCTTGCCGGCTCGCTGGTGCTCGCGTATCTGCTCGCGCGCACCTGTACGTTCTTTTATCGCCGGATGAACATGCAGGACGAGCATTCGTTCGTCGCGCTGTTCGGACTCGTGCTGCTCGCGATTGCGGTCGCGCATCTGTTCAAGCTGTCGACGATTCTCGCGCTGCTTGCCGCCGGCATTATTGTGAAAAATCTGGAGGCGCGGCCGCAATTGTGGCCTCAGCATTTCGGCACCGCAGGGTGGCTTCTCACCGTGATTCTGTTCGTGCTGACGCTCACGTCGTTCGAGTGGAAAGACATTGCGCTCGGCGGTGTTGCCGCGCTGGGCCTGATTGTTGCGCGTCTTGTCGCGAAACTTGTCGGCGTGCTCGCCTTTGCGAAGCCGAGCGGTCTGAACTGGAAGCAGGGCATGGCGCTCGGTCTGTCGTTGTCGCCGATGTCGGCACTGGCCTATTTGCTGGTCGACGACACGTACAACCTTTATCCGAACTTCGATCCGCAACTCCGGGCGATTGTCATGTGTTCGATCGTCGTGCTGCAAATTCTCGGGCCATGGCTCGTGTATCGCAGCCTCGCGCTGGTCGCCGAACGGCGCGAAGAATAAGCGTTTCGCGCTTTCGGCCGCGCATTAATCCACATATTCGCTCAAATAAACGGCTGGGCGCCTGACAACTGCCCGGCCGACCTCACTCAGGGGACGCTATGTCACTCGAACCCTTCATCGATTCGAAGCCGTTTACTTTCGGTGTCGAACTCGAGATGCAGATCGTCAATACGCATGACTATGATCTGACCAAAGCCGGCTCGGATCTGCTGCGCCTCGTCAAGGATCAGAAGATCCCCGGCAACATCACGCCGGAAATCACCGAGAGCATGATCGAGCTGTCCACCGGCATTTGCACGACGCACGAACAGGCGCTCGCCGATCTGCGCAAGATCCGCGATACGCTCGTTTCGGCGGCCGATCATCTGAACGTCGGCCTATGCGGCGGCGGCACGCACGCTTTCCAGCAATGGAGCGAGCGGCAGATCGTGGATACGCCGCGTTTTCAATATCTTTCGGAGCTGTACGGCTATCTGGCCAAGCAGTTCACGGTGTTCGGCCAGCACGTGCACATTGGCTGCCCCGATCCGGACAGCGCGCTGTTCCTTCTGCATTCCATGTCACGCTTCATCCCGCACTTCATTGCGTTGTCGGCATCGTCGCCGTTCGTGCAGGGCGTGGACACCGGCTTTCATTCGGCACGCCTGAATTCCGTGTTCGCTTTTCCGCTCTCGGGCCGCGCGCCGTTCGTGCTGACATGGGACAGTTTCGAGGAATACTTCTCGAAGATGGTCCATACCGGCGTCGTCAACAGCATGAAAGATTTCTACTGGGACATCCGGCCGAAGCCCGGCTTCGGCACCATCGAAGTACGCGTGATGGATACGCCGCTGTCGGTGGATCGCGCGGCGGCAATTGCGTGCTACATCCAGACGCTCGCACGCCATCTGTTGCTCGACAAGCCGATCACTCCGCACGAAGACGATTACCTCGTCTACACGTTCAACCGTTTCGAGGCATGCCGCTTCGGACTTGCGGGCACTTGCATCAATCCGCAAACCGGCGAACGCAAGACGATTGCCGAAGACATTCTCGAAACGCTCGATCTGATCGCACCGCACGGCGAGGCGTTGGCCTCGGGCCACGCACTGGCCGAGATCGGCACGATTGCACGCGGCCAGGTCAACGACGCAACGTGGCTCAGAGGCGTGGTCGAAGAAGAAAAGTCGCTGCATGAGGCGGTTCGCCAGCAGTGTCTGAAGTGGCGGGCATAACGAGGCGCGGGGCGCGCTTCGTATTCAAACGTAAGAAACCCGCCGACGGCGGGTTTTTTTTCGTAATTAAATTTTCCAGTTCGGGGCCCTTAAGGTTTTTCGAATTTGTACGTATACATACGTAGTAGTAGTTAACAAGCATTGCCACGGGCTGTGGACAACTGAATAATTCCCTGCAAAGTCAAGGCGCTGCGTAAACCATAAGTAGGCCGTTGAGCAGTGCGCGGGCGGCGGTAAACGAGGACAACTTAAGACCGGTAAACTTGCAGCAGACGCTTATCAAGAATCGGCGCACATGTATTCCCCCATGTTGTCCCATGGTTATCCACAACTTGCATGGGATAACTTAGCTGTACGATTCGCCGCTCTCGCATAGAATGTCGTCTTAACTGCTTTGGCTTGCAAGGCGGTGAATTTTTGAGATAGTCGAATCCGTCTCGTCCTGTTTTGGGCGGGGCTACCCCACACAGGCTACGGGCGTTCCCGGCGAATAAGTCCGGCACCGCACAAAAGCTGTAAATAAACGAATCGAAGATTATGAGCGAAGGCGTATACGGAGAACAGGCAACCGGGCGAGTCACCCACAGTCTCTTGCGACTGAGCACGGCCATGCGAAGCCAGGCTTGGGAGTGGGCGGAGGGCGCGGGTCTTACACCCACGCAGGGCGAAATCCTGGTTCTGTTGATGCAGCGGAAGGGCCCGATGCGGCTCGGAGAAATCGCGCGTGAAACGGCGTTGACCGCCGCTACCACGAGCGACGCCGTCAGCACGCTTGAAACCAAGGGGCTTGTCGAAAAGCGCCGCGCACTCGACGACGGCCGCGCGCTCGCCGTCCGCCTGACCGCTCGTGGCCGCACAGCCGCCAAGCGCGCTGCGCAATGGCCGGACTTTCTAGCCAAAGCAGTCGGCACCTTGCGCGACGACGAGCAAGCCATGTTCTACCGCACGCTGCTCAAGACGGTTCATCAACTGGAAGCGCAGGGCCACATTCCGCCCCACCGCATGTGCCTGAGCTGCACGCATTTCGAGCCCAGCAAGAATCCGAAGAAGACGCCGCATCACTGCGCGCTTCTCGATCTGAACATGGCGGACACGGACCTGCGTCTCGATTGCGCGGTGCATGAAACCGCTGACGCCGCTACGCAGAAGAAGACCTGGAAGATCTTCGCCCAATAAGGCGGCTGCTTTCCTGACAATCCGCTACACTGCAAAGCCGGTTCCGGCAGGCGGCCTTCGCCGCCCGCCCAGCCGTTCGGCGCCGCGTAGCGGCAGGTCTCCAGTCAACCGCGAAGTGAGAGGCTGATGAATCAGGAAGTTCTGGCCATTCGCCACGTGTACTTCGAAGATCTGGGCAGTCTCGAACTGGTGCTCGGCGAGCGTGGACGTCCCGTCCGTTATCTCGACGTCGGCTTTGCGCGCATTGAAGCGCCGAATCCCGTCTCGCCATCGTTGATGGTGGTGCTCGGTGGCCCGATCAGCGCCACCGACGACGCGCTTTATCCCTCCCTCGTGCCGCTGCTCTCGATGATCGAAAAACGCATCGAGGCAGGGCTGCCTACACTCGGCATCTGTCTCGGCGCGCAATTGATCGCGCGTGCGCTTGGGGCGCGGGTCTATCCCGCGGGTCATGTCGAACTGGGCTGGGAACCGCTCACGCTGACCGATGCCGGGCGCGCATCGCCGGTGCGTCATCTCGATGGCGCGCAGACATCCATGCTGCATTGGCATGGCGATACCTTCGATCTGCCCGCCAACGCCACGCGTCTTGCATCCACGAGCGCGTGCGAAAACCAGGCGTTTGCATGGGGCGACCATGTGCTCGCGTTGCAATGTCATCCCGAGATTCGCGCTGACCGCTTCGAGCCCTGGCTGATCGGCAACGCCGGTGAGCTCGTCGGCCATGGAATCGACGCACGCCAGTTGCGCGCGGAGACTGCGCAATTCGGTCCGGCTCTGGAAGCCGCCGCTTGCCGCATGTTCGGCGAATGGCTGGATCAGGTGGAACGCAAGCCCTGAGCGGGAGCGGATCTCGGGACTGAAGCTGGCGCCGCGTTGACAGGTCCAAGCGGTGGCTCGAGCGTCCCGTTTGTCTGACCGCCTGAACACGATCGGCAGTCGCAACGCCGACTCTTATCGACACCTCGCTGCCTGCAGCAAACGACCTGCGGTGCTATGCTCGTTCGCTCTCGGGTTTTAACTGGGCGGTGATCCATGAGCGCGCTATTTTCTCCACTCACGCTGCGTAGCGTGACGCTTCCGAATCGCATCGTCGTGTCGCCGATGTGCCAGTATTCCGCCGAACGCGGCGAGGCTACCGCGTGGCACATGATCCACCTTGGCAGTCTTGCGTTATCCGGTGCCGGCATGTTGTGCATCGAAGCGACGGCCGTCGAGCCGGACGGCCGCATTACGCCGGCGGATCTCGGTTTATGGGACGACGCCACTGAAGCTGCGCTCAAGCCGGTGCTCGCCGCGATTCGCAAGCATTCGCATATCAACGTGACGATGCAGCTCTCGCATGCGGGGCGCAAGGCTTCGAGCCAGGCGCCGTGGGAAGGCGGTCAGTTGATTCCCGTATCGCAAGGCGGCTGGTTGCCGCACGCACCTTCGGCATTGCCGCACAAGGCTGGCGAGGAGCCGCCGCTGGCGCTCGACACGCCGGGGCTTAACCGCATTCGTGAAGCCTTCGCGGCATCGGCCCGCCGCGCGGCGCGCCTCGGTATCGACGCACTGGAAGTGCATGCCGCTCACGGCTACCTGTTGCATCAGTTTCTGTCGCCGCTCGCGAACCAACGTGACGACGACTACGGCGGTTCGCTCGAAAACCGCATGCGCTTTCCGCTTGAAATCTTCGACATCGTGCGCGCATCGTTTCCCGCCGACAAACCAGTTGGCGTGCGCGTGTCCGCGACGGATTGGGTCGAAGGCGGCTGGTCGCTCGAAGACACGATCGCGTTTGCGCAGGAGTTGAAAAAGCGCGGCTGCGACTGGATCGACGTGTCGTCCGGAGGCGTGTCGCCATTGCAGAAGATCCCGCTTGAACCCGGCTATCAGATTCCGTTCGCGAAGGCCGTCAAAAAAGCGACGGGCCTTACGACCATTGGCGTCGGACTCATCACAGATCCGCTTCATGCCGAGCAACTGATCGAAGAGGGCGACGCCGATCTGATCGCACTGGCCCGTGCGCTGCTGTATAACCCGCGCTGGCCGTGGCACGCCGCGGCACAACTTGGGGCGACGGTTGAAGCGCCTCCGCAGTACTGGCGTTCGCAACCGCGCGAGCAAAAGGCGCTGTTTGGCGAGATTTCGTTCGGACAAAGATGAAGCCGCACATCGCCATGACGTGGGCACAACGCGGGCGATACGAGGGCATAACGAGCGGATAACGAGGGCATGACGCGGCCACACGTTTTTGACGGTTGAACGAAGCCGTCTTCAGCGTGTAGGATGCCGGATGTGGCGCATGAGCGTCGCAAGTCGACGCGGCGCTCGCAGGGCGCCGCGTTTGCTATCAGCGCCAGAAAAAATCAGCGCGTCAGACGCGGGCGTTTTCCGACGGCTGCCGGACTTCATCCCCAGTTCTTCACAAGGATTCATTCAATGAGTTCACGCAGGATCGCCGTGCGTCGTTCAGGTGTGCACGGCAAAGGCGTGTTTGCGCTCGAACCGATTGCGGCCGGTGAGCGGCTAATCGAATACAAGGGCGAGCGGATTTCCTGGAAAGAAGCGTTGCGCCGTCATCCGCATAATCCTGACGAACCGAACCACACGTTCTACTTCGCGCTCGACAGCGGCAAGGTGATCGACGGCAAGGTGAACGGCAACAGCGCGCGCTGGATCAACCACTCGTGCGCGCCGAACTGCGAAGCCGAAGAGATCGACGGTCACGTGTATGTGCACGCACTGCGCGACATCGCCGAGGGCGAGGAGATTTTCTACGACTACGGCCTCGTAATCGACGCGCGTCAGACCAAGAAGCTCAAGAAGGAATACGAATGCCGTTGCGGCTCGCGCAAATGCCGCGGCACGATGCTCGCACCGCCCGAGAAAGAGAAGGGTGCGGCCAAAACGGCCAAGTCTGCTAAATCGGCTAAATCAACGAAGGTGGCGAAGAAGGCCAAGAAGAAGTAGCGCCCGAGTTGCTCCGTTCGTCATGCGAATGACGGCGAGGCAACCCGTTCAGCAGACACACAGCTACATATCGACCGGCGCTGAATGCGCCGGTTTTTTTTCGTGGCGCTGCACGTCGTCTTTCTGGCCAGCCGGAACGGCGGCATGCACGAGCGGAATACGCACGATGAAACGCGCTCCGCCTTCCGATGCGTCTTCGTAATGCACGCTGCCGTGATGTAACGCCATGATGTCGTGAACGATCGCGAGGCCGAGACCGGCGCCGCCGTCCACACCGTTATCGCTCTGACCGTCGCCGCGGAAGAACCGCTTGAAGAGATCGGCTTGCTGCGTGTGAGGCACGCCCGCGCCGTTGTCTTCGACGACGATTTCGGCCATGCGGACGTCGTCGATCACAGTCTGCGAGACCGTGACCGTGATGCGCCCTCCATCGAAGCGCGACGGCGGCACATACTTCAGTGCGTTATCCAGCAGATTCGCGATTACTTCGTGAAGCAGAACCGGATTGCCGCGCGCGATCAACGGATGGTCGTTGGTCGGGTCGTCGAGCCGTTGAAAACCCAAGTCGATGTGCGAAGTCAAAGCGCGAGGCACCCATTCCGCGCCGGTATCGAACGCGAGCGCGGCCATATCCACGTTCACAAAACGTGCAGCCTGCTCGGCCGGCTCCGCGCGCGCAAGAGACAGCAGCTGATTCGACAGACGCACCGCGCGGTCGGCCGCCGCACGCAGTTCGCGCACCGCTGCGAGCGTTTGCCGAGGATCGCGCGCAGTGGCCGCCTGCTCCGCATGCAACTTGACGGCGGTGAGCGGCGTGCGCAACTGATGCGCGGCATCGGCGATAAATTTGCGTTGGCCGTCGAGCGCGGTTTTCAGCCGGTCAAGCAGCGCGTTCACAGCGCCAGTCAGCGGCCGGATTTCGACGGGCACATAGGTTTCGTCCACCGGTTCTAGCGACGTGTGAGTTTGCCGGTTCAGCGAGTCTGCGAGATCGGTTAGGGGATTGAGCTGCTGATTGACCACTCGCCAGACGATCACCCAACCGGCGAGCAGCAGCAACAGCAGCGGCATCATGATGGCGACGAGGAATTCGGCCGCGATACGAAAACGGTGGTGCACCGGCTGCCCGACTTCGACGACGATCGGATTGCCGACCGGCTGATCGACCCGCACTTGCGCGACGCGGACGGTGACGCCCTGGTGCTGGGTTTCGAACACATACGCGTAATGCATGCGCCGAACGCTCGTGCCTTGCAGTGGAAGGCTCTTATCGCCCGCGATTTCGGTTTCGCCATTGCTGATCCGGTAGACGAGATGCTCGACCGGATCCGAGAACATGGCCTGCGCGAGCGGCGGCACGGTGATCGGCGCTTCGGGGCCCGCAATCTGGATCTGCTTGGAGATCGCGGTCGCGAGGTCGGCGAGCGAGCGGTCGACCACGTGCTGCGTGTACTGCCACGCGAGCCAGTAGGCGATCAGGCCGCTCATGAGCGCGAGCAGCGAAAGAGGAGCAGCGAGGCGCCGCAGCAGCGTGCGGCGCAGACTATTGGCGGCCGGCTGGGGCATGATCGAACGCGCGGGAAGAGTGCAGGCGCAACGCGCCGTGAAGTTTCGCCGGATGCCGGCGAATCGCGCAAGCAGTGCGCTGCGCCGGCCCGGCGCCGTCGGGCCGCAATCGGATTGCGGCCTTCACGACGATTATGCGGCCTGGCGGATTTCCTGCAACAGATAACCGAAGCCGCGCACCGTGACGATTTCGACACGGCAGTTCTCGAGCTTTTTGCGCACACGGTGCACATAGACCTCGATTGCGGTGTCGCCGAGATCGCCGCCGAAATGCGTGAGGTGATCTTGTAGTTGCGCCTTGCTGACCACGCGGCCGTGGCGCAGCAGCAGCATTTCGAGCACGGCGAATTCGCGCGGCGACAGTTCGAGCGGCTTGTCGTCGTTGAAAATGCGGCGATCGACGCCCGATAAACGCACGCCGCCCAGCGACACTTCCGGACGCGGCATGTCGCCGTGCGGGCCGCTACGGCGCATTACCGCGCGAATACGCGCTTCGAGTTCGGTGGGCTCGAACGGCTTCAGCATGTAGTCGTCGGCACCGGAATTCAGGCCTTGCACACGGTCGTTCAGCTCGTCACGCGCGGTGAGGATGATCACCGGAGTGTGGCGATTGCTCTGACGGAAGCGCGAAAGCAGCGTCATACCGTCGATGCCCGGCAAGCCGAGGTCGAGAATCACCAGTTCGTGCCGGTTTTGCGTGAGGGCCTGTTCGGCGAAAATGCCGTCGTGGACCATGTCGACGGTGAAGCCGGCTTGTTCGAGACTGCTTTGGATGCCGCGCGCGATGGGACGGTCATCTTCGATCAGAAGGAGTCGCATGGATTTCGCTCAAGTACAATGGGTTTAGGCGTTTGGGCAAGCGGTTCGCCGGGGCGCCTGCTACACAGATCTGCTACACGGACCGCGTGTGGTGTGGCTGTGCCCAACTGGCGTAACCGGCCACGAAGCAGTCGTCGAGCAGCCTGCTGGCGCACACCGGTAATCGAAGCCATGTCCGAGATAAGCATTCACGAACTGGAAGCGGCGATCAACTTCTGGCGCGCCCGCTCACCTTCGAGCGGAGACGAACTCGTTCTGTGCAAGGAGGCAAGCGCGCTCTCCAAGCCGTATGCGCTCCTGATTGTACAGCGTCAGAACACGCTCACGCGTGATGGTTTGGACGCGTTTGCGCAGCAAGCGTGGGATTCTTACGTGCGCCTTAAGAATAGCCTGTAGAACTGAAGGTTTGAGCCCCGCGTCGCCTGCAAAGCCCTTTCAATACGACGAATTCTTTAACACGCGGTAATACAGTCGATGAAATTCCCTACATGCTAGAACTCGATCACTTCGATCTTGCACTCCTCGACGTACTGCAGCGCTTCGGGCGCGCAACGCATCAGCAACTGGCAGAACAGGTGCCGCTGTCGCCGTCGCAAATCGGACGGCGATTGCAGCGGCTGGAACAGATCGGTGTGGTGGACGGTTATCGGGTGGTGTTGCGGCCCGAGAAACTGGGCCTTGGCGTGACGGCTTTTACGAGCCTGAAGCTCAAGCATCATGGCGATTCGATCATCGAGCAATTCCAGCAGCAGATCGACACCTTGCCCGAAGTGCTGGAATGCCATGCGGTGGTAGGCGACGCCGACTATCTGCTGCGTATCGTCGCGCCCGACCTGAACTACCTGTCCACCTTCGTGATGAAGAAGCTGATGCGCGTGCCGGGCGTCGACAGCGTGCGCTCGAACATCGTACTCACCACGTTCAAGCGCAACGGGCCATTGCCGCTTGGCCATCTGTCGCCGGGAACGGCCGCCGCCTGACGCACGCACGGTGGCCGCGCGCGCGGTTTATGCGACTTGCGTCGGCGCGCTGTCCGGGCTCAGCAAATCGACGTAGGCGACCGCAACCAGATCCGATTCCGGAACGCCGAGGCTCGCGAACATTGCGTGCGCTTCGGCCTGACCGTCTTCTTCATTGTCGTCTTGGGCGAGCACCACTTCGAGTTCCACGAAATCGCCGAGACCGTCGACGCGATCCAGATGAATGCGCGTGCGCCCTGCCAGATACACGTGCCGCTCCTTGGTCACGATGCCGCGCGTTGTCAGCGCAGTGGCAAGCAGCGCGTGCATGGCTTCGGGGTTCGTCACAGGACTGCGCGTGTAATACGACGCCTTGGGCCCGTCGCGGTCGTCACGCTGATAGAAGATCAGTTCGGCGGGCGTGCCGTCGTCGAACTGGCGCAGCTTAAGGCGCCCGCGCGGCACGTCGTAGAAAAAATCCTGCTGGCGGAAGATTAAAGGCGTGTCCGGCGCGAGCTGCGCCGCGCGTTCGCGCAGTTGCTCGAAATGTTGCGCGCGGGCTTTTATTTCGATGTTGCGTGCCATGTCAGGCTCCTGTCGAAGAATTGAGTGGTCGGCGGCTTGTGCTGTGAGCGGCGCCAAGCCGCCGGGAAGGACAGAGTCGGTTGGAACGAAAGGGGTGAGGGCGGGTGCCAACGGCGTGCGCGCGTGAGAGAACCGTCAATCTAACAAAAACTGCATGACGCCGCGGTTTAAGCCCGCCATGATCCGGTGGAATTCACGCGAACGCTGTCATGAGGACCGCTCATATCGCAGCCGCAAAGCGTTCAGCCGGTCCATTGCTGTTCGATGAGCTTGAGCGCGGCGGCTATCGCCGGCTCGTCCTTACGTTCGTCGAGCGTGATGAAGCTCAGTTGCGTGGGCACGGTAATGCCTTCGACGATGGTCAACGCGTGCGCGTGAGCCTCGGCGATCGCAATCGCATCGCGCGCGAGCGTCAGGCCCACGCCGGATTTGACGAGATCCAGCATCGACGGCTCCTGATCCACCTCCGCGACCTTCACCGGTTTCACGCCGGCCTCCCCAAAAGCGCGGGACAGCAAGCGGTTGTGTGCGGAAGCGGGCGGCGTCCAGATCCACGGAAAGGCGGCGAGCGAGCGCCAGTCGCGCGCGCCTTTCACGCGGTCTCTCCAGCCGGCGGGCGCGAGCACGCGGTACTGGAACCGTGTGAGCGTCAATGTGTGGAAGGCGGGCCCATCGCGCGCATCGTCTTCGGAAGGCACGCCAATGTAGTAGCCGACGTCCAGTTCGCCTGCGCGGACCTGATCGAGCACCCAGCCCGACATGCCGTGCCGCAAAGCAGTTTCGATGTGCGGCCACGTCTCCACCAGTTGCTTGAGGAAACCCCCGAGGCGCAGAAATTCGGGATCGAGAATCGTGCCGATGCGCAAGCGTCCGCGCACTTCCTGGCGCAGCGATTGCGCCGCTCGTTGCACGTCGCCCGCCGCGGCCAGCGCACGCTCGGCGTGCGGCAGAAGCGCCTGGCCGTCACGGGTCAACGAGAGTCCATGCGAGGTCCGCGTGAACAGCGTCACGCCCAGCGTCTCCTGCAAATGCTTGATTTGCAGGCTAACGGCCGGCTGGGTCAAATGCAGTTGCACCGCAGCACGCGTGAGGTTGCCCTCGCGTGCAACCGTGACGAACGCGCGTAGCAGAGTCAGATCCATCCACTGATATTAACGCCGCTTATGGTCCAGTTGAGCATTACTCATTGGATTTCGCGGGGCGAAGCGCCTTACGCTGGCGTTTGAGCACGCCAGCGTCTTGGCGGAAGAGTCTCAGCAGCCATCTGTGAATGGCCTACCACCGAGAGGACAGAACATGAGCGAGACATATCAGGAAGAAGGCGTCCGCGCGGACGCCGGCACACGCGCGCTAACCCACTTCATCAACGGCAAGGCGATTGACGGAACGAGCGGCCGTTTCGGCGACGTCTTCAATCCCGCACTGGGCGACGTCGCGGCACGTGTGCCGCTCGCAAGCGTCGCTGAAGTTGATGCCGCTGTGGCCGCCGCTTACGCCGCGTTTCCCGCCTGGAGCGAGACCGCGCCGATCAAGCGGGCACGGGTGCTGTTCAAGTTCAAGGAATTGCTGGACCGCCATCACGACGAACTCGCGGAACTGATCACGCGCGAACACGGCAAGGTGTTCTCCGACGCGAAGGGCGAGGTGATGCGCGGCATTGAAGTGGTCGAGTTCGCATGCGGTATTCCGAATCTGTTGAAGACGGACTTCACGGACCAGATCGGCGGTGGCATTGACAACTGGAACCTGCGTCAACCGCTCGGTGTAGTCGTCGGCATTACGCCATTCAATTTTCCGATGATGGTGCCGTGCTGGATGTTCCCGGTCGCGATAGCTTGCGGCAACACGTTCGTGCTGAAGCCTTCGGAGCGCGATCCGTCGGCGTCGAACCGTCTCGCGGAATTACTCAAGGAGGCCGGCTTGCCGGACGGCGTGTTCAACGTCGTGCACGGCGATAAGGTTGCGGTCGATGCGCTGCTCGTGCATCCCGACGTAAGCGCTGTTTCGTTTGTCGGCTCCACGCCGATCGCCGAGTACATCCACACGGAAGGCACGAAGCACGGCAAGCGCGTGCAGGCATTGGGCGGCGCCAAGAATCACCTCGTCGTCATGCCGGATGCCGATCTCGACCAGGCCGTCGACGCTCTGATCGGTGCTGCATACGGATCGGCGGGCGAGCGCTGCATGGCGATTTCCGTCGCCGTTGCGGTGGGACATATCGCCGATGAACTGATCGAGCGGCTCACGCCTCGCGTAGAAAGCCTGAAGATCATGAACGGTATGGAATCGGCCGCCGAAATGGGACCGTTGGTGACCGCCGTGCATCGTGAGAAAGTGGTCGGCTATATCGAAGCGGGCATCGCGGAGGGCGCGAAGCTCGTGGTCGATGGCCGCGGTCATCGAGTGGACGGTCACGAGAAAGGCTTCTTTCTCGGCGGTACGCTGTTCGACGATGTATCGACTGATATGAAGATCTATCGCGAGGAGATTTTCGGACCAGTGTTATGCGTGGTACGCGTGCCGGACTTTGCGTCTGCGGTGGAATTGATCAACGCCAACGACTTTGCCAACGGCGTCTCGCTCTTCACCTCGGATGGCGGCATTGCGCGCGCCTTTTCGCGGCAGATTCAGATCGGCATGGTCGGCATCAATGTGCCGATTCCCGTGCCGATGGCGTGGCATTCGTTCGGCGGGTGGAAGAAGTCATTATTCGGCGATCACCACGCATACGGCGAGGAAGGCGTGCGGTTCTACACACGCTATAAGAGCATCATGCAGCGCTGGCCTGACAGTATCGCGAAGGGTGCTGAGTTCACCATGCCGGTTGCAAAGTAGTTGGAGATGTTGACCTTCGGCGGCGGCGATCCTGTCGCGCCGAAGGCATCGATAAAAACCGGTCCTACATAGGCCGGGAAAAATGATTAGGAGACGGAACAATGAGCAACGCGCAAGCCGCGTCTTCCGGGCGGCGTCTTGAAGGCGAATTCGACTACATCATCGTCGGCGCTGGGACGGCGGGCTGCGTGCTCGCCAATCGCCTGACCGAAGATCCGGATGTGCAGGTGTTGTTGCTCGAAGCGGGCGGCAAAGACGACTATCACTGGATTCACGTGCCGGTCGGCTATCTGTACTGCATCGGCAACCCGCGTACTGACTGGCTCTATAAAACGCAGGCGGAACCGGGCCTGAACGGCCGCGCGCTTTCGTATCCGCGCGGCCGCGTCCTGGGCGGCAGTTCGTCGATCAACGGAATGATCTATATGCGCGGCCAGCGCGAAGATTATGACGAGTGGGCGCGCGTCACGAACGACGCATCATGGTCGTGGAATTCCGTGCTGCCGGTTTTCAAACGCAGCGAAGATCACCACTCGGGCGAGAGCGAATCGCATGGCGCCGGGGGACCGTGGCGCGTTGAGAAGCAACGCCTCAAATGGAAGATTCTCGAAGAGTTTTCGAAGGCCGCGCAAGAGACCGGCATTCCTGCCACCGACGACTTCAATCGCGGCGACAACACGGGCGTCGGTTACTTCGACGTCAATCAGAAGCGAGGTATTCGCTGGAACGCTTCTAAAGCATTTTTGCGCCCCGCAATGAAGCGCAACAATCTCACCGTCATCACCGGCGCACACACACAGCGCGTGGTATTCGACGGACGCCGCTGCACGGGCGTCGAATATCGCGGCAACGAAACAGAGTACTTTGCCAAAGCCCGCTGCGAAGTGATCCTGAGTTCGGGCGCCGTCAACTCGCCACAATTGCTGGAACTCTCCGGCATTGGTAACGGTGCGCGGTTGCAGAACCTTGGTATCGACGTAGTCAACGACCTGCGCGGCGTCGGCGAAAATCTTCAGGACCATTTGCAATTGCGCATGGCTTATCAGGTCGACGGTGTCCGCACACTCAATACCGCATCCGCGCATTGGTGGGGCAAGCTCATGATCGGCGTGCAGTACGCGCTTTTTCAAAGCGGCCCGATGTCGATGTCGCCGTCGCAACTCGGTGCATTCGCAAAGTCGGACCCCGACGATCGTTCGCTCACGCGTCCGGACCTCGAATATCACGTACAACCTCTTTCGCTGGATCGCTTCGGCGAACCGCTGCATCGGTTCAATGCATTTACGGCGTCGGTGTGTCAGTTGAGGCCCACTTCGCGCGGCAGCATTCATATTGAATCGACAGACGCCGCTGCACCGCCGCTGATCGCGCCGAACTATCTATCCACCGACTACGACCGCCATGTCGCGTCAAACGCGTTGCGTCTCACGCGTCGCATTGCGGCGGCACCGGCATTGGCCCGTTATCAGCCGCGGGAAATATTGCCGGGCATCGAATATCAAACCGAGGAAGAACTGCAGCGTGCAGCAGGACTGGTCGGCACGACGATCTTCCATCCGGTCGGCACATGCAGGATGGGCACGACCGACGATCCCGGCGCGGTCGTCGACAACAGGCTACGAGTTATCGGTGTAGACGGACTGCGCGTGGTCGACGCATCGGTCATGCCTACCATCACATCGGGCAATACAAACTCGCCCACCTTGATGATCGCCGAGCGCGCGAGCGACATGATCCGCGAGGATCGCCGTGCGCGCGTGGCCGGCAGCCTTGCTGCGCATGCGGGTCAGGCCGTGTCGATGTCCGCTGTGTGACACGCGCGATGACGAGGGCGGCACGCTTTGCGTGTCTCCAGTCGGAGACTACGGTGCGCAATCGCTCACACGCGTCATCCACTAAGTGCAAATCCCAATGAATGCGCTGCATCATTGGCGCGACAATGGCAGCCATGCTGCGTGTTGCCCCATGGATTACCGTCCGGATTGGTGCACCACGCCAACGAGCGAGCACGGGGTGCCGCCGTCCAAAAAAGTCGCGCAGGGTTTCGCGCGTAAGATCGTAGTGCTTCGCCTTACTCCGTATGGAAGGGAACATGATTCTCGGCGATACGATTCTCGAAACGCGCGGCCTCACTCGTGAGTTCAAGGGCTTCATTGCCGTGAACGGCGTGAACCTGCGCGTGCGCCGTGGCTCGATCCATGCGCTGATTGGTCCAAACGGAGCAGGCAAGACCACGTGCTTCAATCTGCTCACCAAGTTCCTCGAGCCGACGGCGGGCCAGATTGTCTTCAACGGCGAGGACATCACGAATGAGCGGCCAGCGCAGATCGCGCGGCGCGGCATCATCCGCTCCTTTCAGATTTCCGCTGTATTCCCGCATCTGACGGCATTGCAGAATGTGCGCATCGGTTTGCAGCGCTCGCTCGGCACCGCGTTCCATTTCTGGAAGAGCGAGCGCACGCTGCGCCAACTCGACGACCGGGCAATGGACCTGCTTACGCAGGTCGGCCTGACTGATTTTGCCGACGTGTTGACCGTCGAGCTCTCATACGGTCGCAAGCGCGCGCTGGAAATTGCCACGACGCTCGCGATGGAGCCTGAGCTGATGCTGCTCGACGAACCGACGCAAGGCATGGGTCACGAAGACGTCGACCGCGTCACGGCGTTGATCAAAAAAGTGTCGAGCGGTCGCACGATCCTGATGGTCGAACACAACATGAATGTGATCGCAGGCATCTCCGACACCATCACTGTTCTGCAACGCGGTGAAGTGCTCGCCGAAGGCAGCTATGCAGAAGTGTCGAAGAATCCGCTCGTGATGCAAGCCTATATGGGCAGTGCCGACGCGGCGCTCGCCGGAGCCCACGCATGAATACAATTGCCGAGCGCGAAAGCCTCGAAGTGAGCGGCACCGCGGCGGGTGCGCCCGCGCTGGAGATCGCGGGTCTGCAGGCGTGGTACGGAGAGTCCCATATTCTGCACGGCGTCGATCTGACGGTGGACCGCGGCGAGGTCGTCACGCTGCTTGGCCGCAACGGCGCGGGGCGCACCACAACATTGCGCGCGATCATGGGCCTGACCGGACGGCGCACGGGTTCGATCCGCATCGGCGGACGTGAAACGATCAACCTGCCCACGCATCGCATCGCGCATTGCGGCATCGGCTATTGCCCCGAAGAGCGCGGGATTTTTTCGACCCTCTCGTGCGAAGAAAATCTGCTGCTGCCGCCGCCGGTTGGCGACAAGGCGCACATGATGTCGCTCGAAGAAATCTATTCGATGTTCCCGAACTTGCAGGAGCGTCGCATGAGCCAGGGCACGCGGCTCTCCGGCGGCGAACAGCAGATGCTCGCGGTCGCGCGTATCTTGCGCACCGGCGCGAGTCTGCTTCTGCTCGACGAAATCTCGGAAGGACTGGCGCCTGTCATCGTGCAGGCGCTTGCGCGCATGATCGTGACGCTCAAGGCGCGCGGCTACACGATCGTCATGGTCGAACAGAATTTCCGCTTTGCCGCGCCGCTTGCCGACCGCTTCTATGTGATGGAGCACGGTGCGATCGTCGAGCACTTCGGGGCAAGTGAACTCGAAAGCAAGATGCCGACACTGCACGATCTACTGGGCGTATAGACAGCGCGCGCCCAATTGCCTCTGATAACCACAAGCGATGAACCAGGAGACAGGAATGAAAAAGAACCCACTCGCGCGGCTTGCTTCAGTTTGTTTCGCGGTCGCCGCCGGCGCCGCTATCACCGTGAGCAGCGCACAAGCGGCTGACGATGCGGTAAAGATCGGCTTCATCACGGATATGTCGGGGTTGTATGCGGATATCGACGGTCAGGGTGGCCTCGAAGCCATTCGCATGGCCGTCGCGGACTTCGGCGGCAAGGTGAACGGCAAGCCGATCACGGTGCTGTACGCGGATCACCAGAACAAGGCCGATATCGCCGCTTCGCGTGCACGCGAATGGTTCGATCGTGAAGGTCTCGATCTACTGGTCGGCGGCACGAACTCTGCAACGGGTCTTTCGATGAACACCGTCGCTGGCGAGAAGCACAAGGTGTACATCAGCATCGGGGCGGGCGCCGACACGCTGACCAACGAGCAATGCACGCCGTACACAATTCACTATGCGTACGACACCACGGCGCTCGCGAAGGGCACGGGCTCCGCGGTGGTGAAGCAGGGCGGCAAGACGTGGTACTTCCTGACCGCCGACTACGCATTCGGCAAGGCGCTCGAAAAGAACACCTCGGACGTCGTGAAGGCGAGCGGCGGCCAGGTGCTGGGCACGGTGCGCCATCCGTTGTCGGCGTCGGACTTCTCGTCGTTCCTGTTGCAGGCGCAGTCGTCGAAGGCGCAGGTTCTCGGTCTCGCCAATGCGGGCGGCGACACGATCAACTCTATCAAGGCCGCGAAAGAATTCGGCATCACGAAGAGCATGAAGCTCGCTGCGTTGCTGATGTTTATCAACGACGTGCATAGCCTCGGTCTTGAAACCACGCAAGGCCTCGTGCTGACGGATAGCTGGTACTGGAACAAGGACGCGAACACGCGCAAGTGGGCACAGCGCTACTTCGACAAAATGCGCAAGATGCCGTCGAGTCTGCAAGCCGCCGACTACTCGGCGACGATGAATTATCTGAAGGCCGTGCAGGCAGTCGGTTCGACGGACGCCGACAAGGTCATGGCGCAACTGAAAAAGACCAAGATCGACGACTTCTACGCAAAGGGCTACATCCGTCAGGACGGCAGCATGATCCACGACATGTACCTGATGCAGGTGAAGACGCCGGGAGAATCGAAAGAGCCGTGGGACTACTACAAGATCACCGCGACGATTCCCGGCGAGCAGGCGTTCACGACGAAGTCGGAAACCCGCTGCGCGCTGTGGAAATAAGCGCGGGTTGAAGAGCTGACTGACGGCTGGCTGTCCGCGCGCGGGCGGGCAGCCGTCCGTTTCGGTTCTTTTCATATGCCGCGCGCGGCCGGCGTCATGAGCGCTTGTCGTGTGCCGGCCGGATCGTGCACAACCGATCTCACCCTGACGATGGGTTAAGGCTTCAATGGACATCTTTGGCATTCCGCTTCCCGCGATGTTGAGCCAGTTGCTGCTCGGGCTCGTGAACGGCTCGTTCTACGCAATTCTGAGTCTTGGTCTTGCGGTGATCTTCGGCTTGCTGAACGTGATCAACTTCGCGCACGGCGCGTTGTTCATGCTCGGCGCGATGCTCGCGTGGATGGGCTTCTCATACTTCGGCGTGCCGTATTGGGCGATGCTCGTGCTCGCACCGCTGATCGTCGGCCTGTTCGGCGTCGCGATCGAACGCTCGATGCTGCGTTGGCTTTACAAGCTCGACCATCTCTATGGCCTGTTGCTCACGTTCGGGCTCACGCTGGTCGTCGAGGGCGTGTTCCGTTCTATCTATGGTTCGTCGGGCCAGCCCTACGACGTGCCGTCCGCGCTGTCGGGCGCGACCAACCTCGGCTTCATGTTCCTGCCGAACTATCGCGCGTGGGTGGTGGTGGCGTCGCTGATCGTTTGCTTTGCGACGTGGTTCGTGATCGAGAAGACCCGGCTGGGCGCCTATCTGCGCGCCGGGACCGAGAACCCCAAGCTGGTCGAGGCGTTCGGCATCAACGTGCCGCTGATGATCACGCTCACTTACGGCTTCGGCGTGGCGCTCGCCGCGTTCGCCGGCGTGCTGGCCGCGCCGGTTATCCAGGTTTCGCCGCTGATGGGCCAACCGATGATCATCACCGTGTTCGCGGTAGTGGTGATCGGCGGAATGGGTTCGATCATGGGTTCGATTCTCACCGGACTGATGCTCGGCGTAATCGAAGGACTGACTCGCGTGTTCTATCCGGAAGCGTCGGCGACCGTCGTGTTCGTCATCATGGCGCTCGTGTTGCTCGTGCGTCCGGCGGGTCTCTTCGGCAAGGAAAAATGATGCAGAGAAAAGTACTCTACGGTTTGCTGCTGGTGGTGCTGCTCGCGGTGCCCGTGCTCGGCATCTATCCGCTCTTTGTCATGAAGGTGATGTGCTTTGCGCTTTTCGCGGCCGCGTTCAATCTGTTGATTGGCTACACGGGCTTGCTCTCGTTCGGGCACGCCATGTTCCTAGCGTCGGCCGGCTACATCACCGGCTATGCGATGCAGACGCTCGGCTTCTCGCCCGAGCTCGGAGTGCTTGCAGGCACGGCGTCGGCGACGCTCCTCGGCTTCATCGTCGGCATTTTCGCTATCCGGCGTCAGGGCATCTATTTCGCGATGGTGACGCTCGCACTCGCGCAGATGGTCTACTTCGTGTTCCTGCAAGCGCCGTTCACGCATGGCGAAGACGGCCTGCAAGGCGTGCCGCGCGGCAAGCTCTTTGGCGTGCTGAATCTTTCGTCGGATGTGACCTTGTACTTTGTTGTGCTGGCCGTGATAGTGCTCGCCTTCCTGCTGATCGTGCGCATCGTGCATTCGCCGTTCGGTCAGGTGCTGGTCGCGATCAAGGAAAACGAGCCGCGCGCGGTGTCGCTTGGCTACGATACGGATCGCTTCAAGTTGCTAGCGTTCATTCTGTCGGCCGGACTCGCGGGACTCGCGGGCTCGCTAAAGGTGGTGGTGCAGGGCTTCGAGACTTTAAGCGACGCTTACTGGACCATGTCCGGCCTGGTGGTGCTGATGACGCTTGTCGGCGGCATGGGCACGCTGTTCGGACCGCTGCTTGGCGCGGCGCTGATCGTCGCACTCGAGGATCGGCTCGGCGATATCGGTGGCGCACTCGCGTCGACAACAGGCATCGAGTGGTTCCGTTCGCTGGGTGAGTCGGTAACGATCGTGACAGGCGTGATCTTTATTGCGTGCGTGCTCGCATTCAGGCGCGGGATTGTCGGCGAGATCATCGCGCGGGTGCGGCCGCTGCGCGCGTGAGAAAGCGGTCACACGGATAATTGCTTCGGCATCCGATCTGATTTCGCTGCCATGCAGTATGACGTCGGCAAACCACTTGAGCCCTTATTTTATGTATCGCGCCGCATCGCCGGTTAAACTTGCCCCAATTCAGTGCCGCAGTGCACCACTAGGGTAATTGCTAGTTGTGGCACGCTGGGTGCTCGTTTAACCTTCATGCAGTTCTGATGAACCACGAATTTGCAGGTGGAGAACGAGGAGACATGAGGCACTAAGTGCCCACACGAAAGCGCTGTTGGATTGATATCCAACAGCGCTTTTTATTTTGCTTTTTTGAATTACCTCGTTCAATTCCTTCGCTAAATCGGTGACCTATTTTATGTCTCCGATAATTGCTCCATTTCCCACGCTGACGCCCTGCAAAGTGCTTGCCGCGTGCGGCTCACGTCCGCTACACTCCTTATTCACCGACCGCTGGGTCGGGATTTAAATTGCGAATTTAATCTGAATTGTTTTAACGGGGCATAGAGGAGCGGGATGAAGTCGGCATTGCGTTGGATCAGTGCGGCATTGGTCGCCACGGGCATTTCGGCTGCATGGAGCAGCCATGCATTTGCAGATGTGAAAATCGGCGTCACTGTGTCGGCAACGGGCCCGGCCGCATCGCTAGGCATTCCGGAAAAGAACACCGTCGCGCTGCTTCCAAAGGAAGTGGCCGGTCAAAAAATCGAATACATCGTGCTGGACGACGCGACTGATTCGACTCAGGCCGTCAAAAACGCCCGCAAGCTCACGAGCGAAGACCATGTAGACGCGCTGATCGGGTCGACCGTCGTGCCGAATTCGCTTGCCATGATAGACGTCGCCGCTGAGAGCACCACGCCGGTGATCTCGCTTGCGGCAGCGGCCAGCATTGTCGAGCCGATGGATGCCAAGCGCGCGTGGGTCTTCAAGACGCCGCAAAACGACATTCTCATGGCTACCGCCATCGCGCAGCACATGTCCAATCATGGCGTGAAGACGGTGGCGTTCATCGGCTTCTCCGACGGTTATGGCGAAAGCTGGTTCAAGGAATTCAGCAAGGCCGCCGATCTGGCAAAGATCAAGGTTGTTGCGAACGAGCGCTTTGCACGTAACGACGCTTCCGTCACCGGTCAGGTGTTGAAGATCGTGTCGCAGAACCCGGACGCGGTGTTGATCGCAGGCGCCGGTACGCCTGCCGCGTTGCCGCAGAAGACGCTCCGCGAGCGCGGCTACAAGGGCAAGTACTATCAGACGCACGGCGTCGCGAATAACGATTTCCTGCGCGTGTGCGGCAAGGATTGCGAGGGCACCTTTCTGCCCGCCGGCCCTCTGCTCGTTGCTGAGCAACTGCCCGATTCGAATCCGGTGAAGAAGAGCGCGCTCGCCTATAAGCGGGCGTATGAAGCCGCCTATGGCGCCGGCTCCGTGTCCACCTTCGGCGGTCACGCATGGGACGCTGGCCTGCTGCTGCAACGCGCTATTCCGCTCGCACTGAAGAAAGGGCGGCCTGGCACGCCGGCGTTCCGCGAGGCGCTGCGTGCAGCGCTCGAAGGAACCAAAGAGCTGCCGGCGTCGCACGGTATCTTCAACATGAGCGCGAACGACCATGCCGGTCTTGATCAGCGGGCGCGCGTCATGGTGGAGATTGTCGGCGGCAAGTGGAAGTTGTCCGGCGACTGAGCGAAGGCAAAGCGATAGGGGACCTCATAACAAAAGACGCGTGCAGTCCGACGCGTCTTTTTTATTGCCCGCTTCGCACGAGACTTGTGGCTATGCGGCTTCAGGACAAACCCGCATTTGCGTTGCAGTCTATTGACCGTCAACGATGCACAACGCAATACTACTAACATGTTAGTGTTTTGTGTCCGCCGGCTCGGCGAGGCACTCAGGAATCGCGGCAGCAGGCAGTGGCGGCAGGCAGCAGGGAGTGACATAAAAGACGGAGAAGGCATGTGTGTTGAGCAGGGAAAACCATGCTTGGCACACCTGGATCCGATAACTAGATTCAGACACCCGGCCCACGAGCCGGATAACAGATACGCGCTTCGCAGCGTTTGGAGACTTGCAATGACAAAGACAAAACAATGGGTACGCACCGGCATCGCGATGGCGTTGATGTGCGGCGCGAGCGCCGCCATCGCTCAGGTGAAGATCGGCGTAACGCTATCCACCACGGGTCCGGCTGCATCGCTCGGGATTCCTGAAAAGAATACGATCGCGTTGCTGCCGAAGGAGATCGGCGGCAAGACGGTGCAGTACATCATCCTCGACGATGCATCGGACACCGGCAAGGCCGTGCAGAACACGCGCAAGCTGATCGACGAAGACCACGTCGACGCAATTATCGGCTCGACCGTCACACCGAATTCTCTCGCCATGCTCGATCCCGCTTCCGAGGGCAAGACGCCAGTGATCTCGCTTGCCGCGTCTGCCGCGATCATTTCGCCAATGGACGCGAAGCGTGCGTGGGCCTTCAAACCGCCGCAGAACGACAGTCTGATGGCCGACGCGATTGCTGATTACATGGAGCATCACGGCGTGAAGACGGTGGGTTTCATCGGCTTCGCGGATGCATACGGCGACAGCTGGAACAACGTGTTTACCGCGGCGGCGAATGCACACAATCTGAAGATCGTTTCCAACGAGCGATTCAATCGCACGGACGCGTCGGTGACCGGTCAGGTGCTGAAGACAATGGGCGCCAATCCCGACGCAGTGTTGATCGCGGGCTCCGGTACACCGTCTGCGCTGCCGGCGAAGACGCTTAAGGAGCGCGGCTACAAGGGCAAGGTTTATCAGACGCACGGCGTGGCCAACAATGACTTCCTGCGCGTTTGCGCCAAGGACTGCGAAGGCGAGATTCTGCCGGCTGGTCCGATCCTCGTCGCCGATCAATTGCCCGAATCGAATCCGGTGAAGAAGTCCTCCCTCGCTTATAAGGCTGCGTACGAGAAAGCGTATGGCGCCGGTTCGGTCGCGACGTTCGGCGGTCACGCATGGGACGCCGGCCAGATGCTGCAGCGTGCGATTCCCGAAGCGCTAAAGACCGCACAGCCGGGCACCGAGGCATTTCGCGTGGCACTGCGCAGCGCGCTCGAAAGCATCAAGGAACTGCCGGTCTCGCACGGCATCATGAACACGACGACAACTGACCACAACGGCCTCGACAAGCGCGCACGCGTGATCGTGCAGATCGTCGACGGCAAGTGGAAGCTGCAGAACGACTAATACAACAGCGGTACGCGCCTCTCGCGAAGTGCGGCATATGACGCCGCATTGCCATTGTGTTCAACGACAATGGCACCGACCGCCGCGCCGTGCTTCAGCGCGGCGGTCGTCTTTCAGGCATTGCGGTTCGATGGACGGCTGAGGGTTGCGCCGCCACGACTGTTTCCAGTTTCGATTTCGACGCTTCAGGACGAGGAAGTATGGATCTATCAATTGCGGCGATCCTCGCGCAGGACGGCATCACCACGGGCGCTATCTACGCGTTGCTCGCGCTCGCGCTGGTGCTGGTGTTCTCCGTAACGCGGGTGATCTTTATCCCGCAGGGCGAGTTTGTTTCGTATGGCGCGCTTACGCTCGCCGCGTTGCAAACACAGAAATTTCCGGCCACCTGCTGGCTGCTGATGGCAATGGGGGCTGCGTGCTTCGTGGTCGAAGTGGCGGGGCTCGTACGGCACGCGGAGCGGCGCAGGCATGCGGCTCGCACACTGGCTCTGCTGGTCGGCAAGTATCTGCTGTTTCCGATTGCGGTGTATGCGCTCACCCAAGGCGTCTTCCTGCATCCACTGCCGATGATCGCGCAAATCGCGCTGACGCTACTGATCGTGATTCCGATGGGCCCGTTCGTTTACCGGCTCGCGTATGAGCCGATCGCCGAAGCGACCACGTTGTTGCTTCTCATCGTCGCGGTGGCGGTGCACTTTGCGATGGTCGGGCTTGGCCTCGTGATGTTCGGCGCGGAAGGCTCGCGCACCACGGCGTTTTCGGACGCAACGTTCAACGTCGGCAGCCTGTCGATTTCGGGGCAAAGCCTGTGGGTCGTCGGGACAGCGGTTGTGCTGATCGGCGCGCTGTATCTGTACTTCGACCGCTCGATTTCAGGCAAGGCGTTGCGTGCGACATCGGTGAATCGACTCGGTGCGCGCCTCGTCGGTATCGGCACGACCCAAGCGGGGCGCCTCGCGTTTACGCTCGCGGCAGGCCTCGGCGCGCTGTGCGGCATCCTGGTGGCACCGTTGACTACCATCTACTACGACTCGGGCTTCCTGATCGGTTTGAAGGGCTTCGTCGGGGCGATTATCGGCGGGCTCGTGAGCTATCCGCTGGCGGCGGCCGGTTCGATCCTAGTCGGCCTGCTGGAGTCGTATTCGTCGTTCTGGGCTAGCGCCTATAAGGAAGTGATCGTGTTCACGCTGATTATCCCGGTGTTGCTCTGGCGCAGTCTTGCCAGCCCGCACGCTGAAGAGGACGAGGAGTGAAGCGATGAAACGGATCATGAAAAACAAGTTCTTCTGGCTCTTCCTCGTCGTTCTGTTCGCCTTGCCGGTGTTGCCGCAGCCGATCCACGTGCCCGAGTACTGGGTCACGCTGCTGAACTACATTGGCCTCTATTCGATCGTGGCAATCGGGCTGGTGCTGCTCACCGGCATTGGCGGGATGACGAGTTTCGGGCAAGCCGCGTTTGTCGGCATCGGCGCGTATGCAACTGCGTATCTGACGACGCGCTTCGGTGTCTCACCTTGGCTTGCGCTGATCGCCGGGGTGCTGGTGACGGCGCTGATCGCCCTGATTCTCGGCCTCGTGACGATGCGCCTCTCCGGCCACTTTTTGCCGCTTGGCACGATCGCCTGGGGGCTGTCGCTGTTCTATCTATTCGGTAACCTGGAGATGCTGGGCAAGTACGACGGCATCAACGGAATTCCAGTGCTGAATGTTTTCGGTATCGATCTCGAGTCCGGCCGCCATATCTATTACCTGATCTGGCTGGTCGTGCTCGGCGCGGTCGTGTCGGTCCAGAATCTGTTGAATAGCCGGCCGGGGCGGGCCATTCGCGCTTTACGCGGCGGCGGCATGATGGCTGAAGCAATGGGTGTGAATACGGCGTGGATGCGCGTCGTCATCTTCGTCTACGCCGCGGTGCTGGCGTCGGTTTCCGGCTTTCTGTATGCGCACTTGCAGCGCGCGGTGAACCCGACGCCTTTCGGTCTGAATCACGGCATCGAATTCCTGTTCATGGCCGTGGTGGGCGGTGTGTCACACGTTTGGGGCGCGGTGCTCGGGGCGGCAATCCTCACTGTATTGCAGGACTATCTGCAAACGCTGCTGCCCAAACTGTTGGGCGAGAACGGCAACTTCGAAGTGATCGTGTTCGGCATCTTGATGGTGCTGTTGCTGCAATATGCGCGGCAAGGCGTGTGGCCGTTCGTCGCGCGCTTTTTCCCGCGCGGCCCGCGCGCGCATCCGCCGGATCAGGCGGAAGCTTTGCCGCAGCGCAGCAAGCCGACGGGCGGGGAAAACCTGTTGACGGTCAACAAGGCTCGCAAGCAGTTCGGCGGCTTGGTCGCGGTAAACGACGTGAGCTTCGAAGTCAAAGCAGGGCAGATCATTGGCCTGATCGGACCAAACGGCGCCGGCAAATCAACCACGTTCAATCTCGTGACCGGCGTGCTCCAGGCGACGAGCGGCGAGATCACGTTCCGCGGCGAGCGCATCGACGCGCTGAGTTCACGTGAAATCGTCAAGCGAGGAATTGGCCGCACCTTCCAGCACGTCAAGCTGCTGCCTGGCATGACGGTATTGGAGAACGTCGCGATTGGCGCGCACTTGCGTGGGCATGCGGGCGTCTGGCGAAGCATCGTGCGTTTGAACAGCGTAGAAGAAGCGCGCTTGATGGCGGAGGCCGCCCGCCAGATACGCCGCGTCGGCCTTGAACAGCACATGTACGACGAAGCCGGAAGCCTGGCGTTAGGTCAGCAACGGATTCTGGAAATCGCTCGCGCGCTGTGCTGCGATCCCACCTTGCTGCTGCTGGACGAACCGGCAGCCGGCCTGCGTTATCAGGAAAAGCTGCAACTGGCCGATTTGCTCCGTCGGTTGAAGGCGGAAGGCATGAGCGTGCTGCTCGTCGAGCACGATATGGATTTCGTGATGAATCTGACTGATCGACTCGTCGTGATGGAGTTCGGCACGCGTATCGCCGAAGGCTTGCCGCAGGAAGTGCAGCAAGATCCCGCGGTGCTCGAAGCGTACCTTGGCGGAGTGGAGTAATGGAGAACCTCATGAATGTAGCTGCACCCATTCTCGACGTGAACGGGTTGTCCGTCCGATACGGCAAGGTCGAGGCGCTCCACGGCGCTGCCATCAAGGTGCGAGCCGGGCAAATTGTGTCGGTAATCGGTCCGAACGGGGCGGGCAAGTCCACGCTGCTGAACGCCATCATGGGCGCTTTGCCGACCACTGGTCATGCCAAGGGCGCGGTCGTGTATCAGGGCGAGGACGTCAGTGCGGTGCCGGTGGAAAAGCGCGTGGCTCGCGGCATGTGCCTGGTGCCTGAGAAGCGCGAGCTTTTCGCGTCGATGAGTGTCGAGGACAACTTGGTTCTCGGCGCCTATCGGCGCAAGCGAGCGGGTGAGCGCAACTTTCTTGACCAGATGGAGCCGGTGTTCCAGCTGTTTCCGCGTCTGAAGGAACGCCGCAAGCAGGCAGCCGGAACGTTGTCCGGTGGCGAGCGGCAGATGCTCGCGGTCGGGCGCGCTTTGATGGGCAAGCCGGATCTGCTGATGCTGGACGAGCCTAGCTTGGGGCTCGCGCCGCTGATCGTGAAAGAAATTTTCCACATCATCAGCGCTCTGCGTCAGACCGGGGTGGCGACGCTTCTGATCGAACAGAACGCTCGCGCTGCTCTGCAGATTTCGGACTACGGTTACGTTCTAGAGACCGGCGAGCTAGCGCTGGAGGGGGCGGCATCTGACTTGGCACAGAATCCTCGAGTGATCGAAACCTATCTGGGGCTAGCCAAAAAGGCAGCCTAGTCAAACGCATGTGCAGTTTCTAGCGGCGTGTTTCACGTGAAACACGCCGCTTTTTTATTGTCTGGCGATTCGGCCTAATTCGGGCCGAAACCGAACCCGTTATAATTCGCCCATACTTTTTTCCTTTGAAGGCTCACGCGACGATCTGGCGTGAGATCCGCGATGCTTTTTCCCACAGAATTTGACGTAATCGTCGTCGGCGGCGGCCACGCCGGCACCGAGGCCGCTTTGGCCTCAGCGCGCATGGGCAATAAGACGCTCCTGCTGACTCACAACATCGAAACGCTCGGTCAGATGAGCTGCAATCCGTCTATCGGCGGCATTGGCAAGGGTCATCTGGTCAAGGAAGTCGACGCGCTCGGCGGTGCTATGGCCGCGGCCACGGACGAGGGCGGCATCCAGTTCCGCATCCTCAATTCCTCGAAGGGCCCGGCTGTGCGCGCGACTCGCGCGCAAGCTGACCGCCTGCTCTACAAACAAGCGATCCGTCACCGGCTCGAAAACCAGCCGAATTTGTGGCTCTTTCAGCAAGCCGTGGACGATCTGATGGTTGAGGGCGACCGCGTGGTCGGCGCGGTTACGCAAGTGGGAATCCGCTTTCGCTCGCGGGCCGTTGTGCTGACGGCGGGCACCTTCCTCGACGGAAAGATCCACGTAGGACTGAACAACTACACCGGCGGCCGCGCTGGCGATCCTGCGGCTGTGTCGTTGTCGGCGCGTCTGAAGGAATTGAAACTGCCGCAAGGGCGCCTGAAGACCGGTACGCCGCCGCGAATTGACGGTCGGACCATCGACTTCTCGCAACTCGAGGAACAGCCTGGCGATCTCGACCCAGTACCGGTCTTTTCGTTTCTCGGCCGCGCTGAACAGCATCCGCGCCAAGTGCCGTGCTGGGTCACACATACCAACGAACGCACGCACGACATCATCCGGGGCGGGCTGGATCGGTCGCCCATGTACACGGGCGTGATCGAAGGGGTAGGGCCACGGTATTGCCCTTCCATCGAGGACAAGATTCACCGCTTCGCGTCGAAGGAATCGCACCAGATCTTTTTGGAACCGGAAGGGCTGACCACGAACGAGTTCTATCCGAACGGGATCTCGACGAGCCTGCCGTTCGATGTGCAACTGGAACTCGTACGGTCCATGCGCGGCTTGGAGCACGCGCACATCCTCCGTCCGGGCTATGCGATTGAATATGACTACTTCGATCCGCGGGGACTTAAGGCGTCGCTGGAAACCAAAGTGATCAACGGCCTGTTCTTTGCGGGGCAGATCAACGGCACAACCGGCTATGAAGAGGCGGCGGCGCAAGGCCTCTTGGCCGGCATCAATGCTGGCCTGTTCGTTCAGGGCAAGGAAGCGTGGTGTCCGCGTCGGAATCAGGCCTACTTGGGCGTGCTGGTTGACGATCTCGTGACTCGTGGTGTCTCAGAACCTTACCGCATGTTCACGAGCCGGGCCGAGTACAGGCTGAGTCTCCGGGAAGACAACGCCGATATGCGATTGACGGAGATTGGCCGCGAGCTTGGCGTCGTTGACGATGTGCGTTGGGATGCATTCAGCCGCAAGCGCGACGCTGTTTCACGTGAAACAGAGCGCCTCCGCACGACTTGGGTGAATCCAAAGACGCTGTCGGCGGATGAAGCGACGGCCTTGCTTGGCAAGCCAATCGACCACGAATACAGCCTCGCGGACTTGCTGCGCAGACCCGGCGTGACTTACGACGGCGTCTCGGCATTGCGAAACGGCGCGTGCGCTGCACCGGAAACACTGGCCGACGATGACGTACTGCTGGCTCAGATCAAGGAACAGATCGAGATCGGTATCAAGTATCAGGGCTACATCGACCGGCAGGCGGACGAAATAGAGCGGAACGAAGCGCACGAAAGCACGCGTCTGCCGGAAGGTCTCGACTATGCCGAAGTGAGAGGTCTGTCGTTCGAGGCCCGGCAGAAACTGATGCAATTCCGTCCCGAAACCATCGGTCAGGCGTCGCGCATCTCGGGGATCACTCCTGCGGCCATCTCTCTGCTGATGGTTCATCTCAAGCGTGGCTTGGGTCGTCGTCCCGCAAAGACGGCCGCGCCGGACCCGGATAACAAGCCGGTGGTGCAATGACGGTGAAGAGGGGCGGGGCCGACCGGGAAGCGCTGTACCAACTTCTCACCGATGGCGTAGGCGAACTCGGACTCGAGTTGCGCGATGTGCAACTCGGGACGCTGCTCGACTACGTGACGCTGCTGGCGAAGTGGAATGCCGTCTACAACTTGACGGCCATTCGCGATCCCCGGCAGATGTTGATTCAACACATACTCGACTCCCTTTCGATCGTGCCGCACCTCGTGCAGCGCAACCCGGGGACGGTGCTGGACGTCGGCTCGGGCGGCGGTTTGCCCGGCATCGTCTTGGCGATCGTCCGCCCTGATTGGGACGTGACCGTGAACGACATCGTTCACAAGAAAACGGCCTTCCAGGCTCAGGCGAAGGCTGAACTTGGTCTGACGAACCTCTCGGTCGTGACCGGGCGTGTAGAAACGCTGCGGCCGGGCGCCGAAGTGTCGGCAAAGTTCGACGTAATCGTCTCTAGAGCATTCGCAGAACTCGCCGATTTCGTTACACTGGCCCGTCATCTGGTGGCAGAGCAGGGCGCCATTCTCGCGATGAAGGGTGTGCGTCCCGATGACGAAATCGAGCGGTTGCCTGCGGGCGCCCACGTGGAACAGATTGTCCGCCTCGACGTGCCGTTTCTCGATGCCGAGCGCCACCTCGTCACGGTTCTTGTGGATGAAGGCGACTAGCCGCCCTCACTCGCGCACGACGCCATTCCGAATAGACGACGTAATCACTTCTTCAAGCAGCAAAGGGACACTCCAACGATGGCAAAAATTTTCTGCGTTGCGAACCAGAAAGGCGGAGTCGGTAAGACGACGACGGCAGTCAATCTGGCGGCCAGCCTGGCAGCGCAGGGACAGCGAGTCCTTCTTATTGACCTGGACCCGCAGGGCAACGCCACAATGGGCAGCGGCATCGACAAGGCAGCGTGCGCCAACACCGTCTATGAAGTGCTGGTTGACGGGGTCTCGGTGGCTGATGCCAGGATGCGTCCCGAAGCCGTCGGCTACGACGTACTGCCTGCCAACCGCGAACTTGCGGGAGCGGAAGTTGAGTTGGTCAGCGTGCAGAACCGCGAGCGGCAGTTGAAGGTCGCGCTTGCGACAGTCGAAAGCGAATACGACTTCGTGTTGATCGACTGTCCGCCCGCATTGTCGCTGCTGACGCTCAATGGCCTCTGCGCTGCGCATGGCGTCGTGATTCCCATGCAGTGCGAGTACTTTGCGCTCGAAGGGCTGTCCGATCTGGTCAACACCATCAAGCAGGTGCACGCGAATCTGAACCGTGACCTGAAAGTGATCGGCTTGTTGCGCGTCATGTTCGACCCGCGGATCACGCTGCAGCAGCAGGTCTCCGATCAATTGAAGGAGCACTTTGGCGACAAGGTGTTCGACGCGGTGATTCCGCGCAACGTGCGCCTCGCCGAGGCACCCAGCTATGGGCTGCCGGGCGTGGTGTTCGACAGGGCGTCGCGCGGCGCGCAAGCCTACGTGCAGTTCGGCGCGGAAATGATTGAGCGGGTGCGCGCACTGAATGACGCGCCCCAAGCATCCTAAGTGGATCGAGGAAGCACGATGAATGCAGTAGCAAGAAAGAAGGGATTGGGCCGCGGCCTGGAAGCGTTGCTCGGCGGCAGCGCCGACATCACCGAGGCGGTGGTGATTGACGGCGCGCCGAACGTGTTGCCGCTCAGCAAAATGCAGGCGGGCAAATATCAGCCGCGCACGCGGATGGACGAAGGCGCGTTGCAGGAGTTGGCCGCCAGCATACGTGCACAAGGCTTGATGCAACCGATCCTCGTGCGGCCGGTGTCGGCGGACAAATACGAGATCATCGCGGGCGAGCGGCGTTTCCGCGCGGCTCGACTTGCTGGTCTGGAAGAAGTCCCGGTACTGGTGAAGGACGTGCCCGACCAGGCGGCCGCCGCGATGGCGTTGATCGAGAACATTCAGCGTGAAGACCTGAATCCGCTGGAAGAGGCACAAGGCATTCAGCGTTTGCTCGACGAATTCAACTTTACGCACGAGCAGGCCGCCGAGTCGGTCGGCCGCTCGCGTAGCGCCGTGTCGAACCTGCTGCGCCTGCTCAACCTCGCGACACCGGTTCAAACCATGTTACTTGCCGGCGACCTCGACATGGGGCATGCGCGCGCGCTGCTGGCGGTCGACGCAGCGACGCAGATCACGCTGGCGAATCAAGTCGTCAACAAGCGGATGTCCGTGCGGGAAACCGAGAAACTGGTGACGGCGACCACGAAGGCGGCTCCGGCGGTCAAGGCGCGCGCCAACCCGGACGGCGGCCGCGATACGAGACGGCTGGAAGAAGAACTGTCCGATCTGCTGGCAGCAACCGTCAAAATCAAGCTCGGCCGACGCGGTCGCGGTCAGGTGCTGGTCGATTTCGGCGATCTGGACGCGCTCGAGGGTATTCTTGTGCGGTTGCGCGGAAACGCCACGGCTTGAGCGTCTGACGACCGGAGATCCTTCGGTGAGCGGTGCCGAAAAAGATGGTCGAGCGCCGCTCAATTGCACTCCCGGACGTTGAACTCGTGGGCTCGGCCGAACGCCGTTTGCGACGGTCGAGCAGGGGCCGAATATCAGGGAATCCTAACTAATTTTGGTTCTGCATAGGCGCCTGGGCGGCTGTGACGAACAGTCTGCAGAGGAGGCGCCGCGCCGCGCCGGCTTGGCAAACTCATTGTGCTCTGTTGCGTTTTCGACACGGCTGTTGCAACAGTTGCGAGTCAGCTTGTCGACCCGAAAAACGGCTCGATGAACAAGCACATTTTACATTTGCAAGACCGCCTTACAGTTGACAGGCTGACCATTCGTCGGAAGCCTTTTCCGCATCGCGAGGAGTCGTTTCGCACTGTTTATTGAACGGCCTAAAGTCTTGAATTGCCTGCAACTATCGCTTACAATCGCCCGGATTTAATTGCACGGCAACCCCGTAAGCGCAGCGAAAGCTCGCTGACCGGAACGAGACTTCGGAACACTGCGATGGCGGTCAAAACGTCGAATCAAGCGCCGAAAAATGGGCGAGACGGGCACCGCGAAAAACGCAGCTTTTCAGAGGCGTCTCCCGCTCAGCAAGTCACGCACGAAGAACCGTGGGACGCCGAGCAGGAAAATATCGTTCCGCTCACGCGGGCCGAGGCTGAAAAGCTGTTTGGTCCCAGTGTGAACCGTCCATCGCGCGTCACCCCTTTAAGGGTCGTGGCAGCGCAAATGGTCTTGTCCCTAGGCGCAACGCTGGTATGGTGGCTGTTCTATGAGCCGCCGGGCGCTGCTGCGCTGTCCGCGTTCCTGGGAGGGGCGATATGCTGGGTGCCGGCCGCATTGTTCGCGGCGCGGCTGAGAACGCTGAGCGGCGCCGAAACAGCAATGAGCTGGATGATCGGCGAAGCGCTCAAGATGGGGACAACGATCGCGATGTTTGTAGCCATCGCCTTCTGGTATCACGACGCACGCTGGGTTCCGCTGCTCGTGACTTATCTCATCGCGCTCAAGACGTACTGGATCGCTTTAGCGTGGCGCTGAAGAGGCAACAGGTAACAGCAAGATTCAAAAGCCGGCGCGCGGCGCCGGCGAGAGCGTGCGGATAAGACAGGATCCGCACCCGGCGCGTTCCCGCAATACAGCATTGCGGCGGGGCGGCCTCAGACGATTTTCGACAATTTGGGTGGCTTTAACGATATGGCAGCTAGCGAAGGCACGCGCGCAATGGATCCGTCCGAGTACATCGCGCACCACTTGCAGAACTTTTCCACCGGACACCAGACGTCGATTTTCGACATCCACGTGTGGAATCTGGACACCCTCTTCTGGTCGATCGTTTGCGGTCTGGCCACCATCTTTATCCTGCACATGGCTGCACGCAAGGCAACGTCCGGCGTGCCCGGCCGTTTCCAATGTGCAATCGAAATGCTGGTCGAGATGGTCGAGGATCAATCGAAGTCGATGATCCACGGCACGCGTACTTTCATCGCGCCGCTGGCACTGACGGTGTTCGTCTGGGTCGCGCTGATGAACGCGCTCGACTTTATTCCTGTCGACCTGCCGGGCCACGTGATCGGCTGGCTTGGTCTGTCCGAAGTCATCCCGCACCACCGCATCGTGCCGACCGCCGACCTGAACGGCACACTCGGCATCGCCCTCGGTGTGTTCGCGCTGATGATTTACTACAACTTCAAGATCAAGGGCGCCGGCGGCTTCGTGCACGAACTGCTGTCCGCTCCGTTCGGCGCGCATCCGCTGCTGTGGATCCCGAACCTTGCACTGAACATCATCGAGTTCGTCGCGAAGACGGTCTCGCTCGGCATGCGGCTGTTCGGCAACATGTACGCGGGCGAACTGTTGTTCCTGCTGATTGCCCTGCTCGGCAGCATCTGGAGCTTCGGCGCGGACACGACGGTGCTTGGCTTCATCGGCCACGTGATCGCCGGCAGCGTGTGGGCAATCTTCCACATCCTGATCGTTCTGCTGCAGGCGTTCATTTTCATGATGCTGACGCTGGTGTACATCGGCCAGGCACACGACACGCACTAAACCGCGCAGTCGTTAAAGAATCGTAGTTTTTCAAATCCCAGTTCCAACCAGTTCTAAAAGACTTTTCACAAAGGAGTGATCATGCAAGCTTTCATCGCCAACATCCAGGGTCTGACCGCCATCGGTATCGGCATCATCATCGGCCTGGGTGCAATCGGCGCCTGTATCGGTATCGGCCTGATGGGTGGCAAGTACATCGAAGCATGTGCTCGTCAGCCGGAACTGATGAACCCGCTGCAAACCAAGATGTTCCTGCTGGCTGGTCTGATCGATGCGGCGTTCCTGATTGGCGTTGGTGTGGCAATGCTGTTTGCGTTCGCGAACCCGCTGCTGTCGAAGCTGGCAGGCTGAGGTTCCTCGGGAGTTTGCGCCTGAGCTATAACTGGTAAAGGCGCAGGGCGGAACGGGCACTTAGGCGCTGATCGAACACAGAATCGATGAGCGCCTTGCCGTTTCACTTTCCGAACTAGCAACGTTTAAGGAAACACCGTGAATCTCAACGCAACCCTGTTTGCGCAAATGGTCGTGTTCCTGATCCTCGCGTGGTTCACGATGAAGTTCGTGTGGCCGCCGCTGATCAACGCCCTCGACGAGCGCGCGAAGAAGATCGCCGACGGTTTGTCGGCTGCAGAAAAGGGCAAGGCAGAACTGGCAGCCGCTCACAAGCGCGTCGACCAGGAACTTGCTCAGGCACGCAACGACGGTCAGCAGCGTATCGCTGACGCCGAAAAACGCGCCGTGGCAGTCGCTGACGAAATCAAGGCTCAAGCACAGGCTGAAGCCGCTCGCATCATCGCGCAAGCGAAGGCCGACGCTGAACAGCAAGTCGTGAAGGCGCGCGAAACGCTGCGTGGTGAAGTCGCCGCGCTCGCAGTGAAGGGCGCTGAACAGATCCTGAAGCGCGAAGTCGACCAGGCAGCGCATGCTGACCTGCTGAATCAACTGAAAGCCGAGCTCTGATCATGGCCGAACTTGCAACCATCGCCCGTCCGTACGCAGAAGCGCTGTTTGGCGTGGCCGAAGCTGGTGACATCGCCGCCTGGTCCACGCTCGTGCAGGAGCTGGCACAGGTTGCGCGTCTGCCCGAAGTGCTGTCGATCGCCTCGAGCCCGAAAGTAAGCCGCGCCCAGGTCAGCGAACTGCTGCTGGCTGCGGTCAAGTCGCCGCTCAAGGACAACGCGCAAGCGAAGAATCTGGTGCAAATGCTGGTGGACAACCATCGCCTGCAATTGATGCCGGAAATCGCCGTGCAGTTCGAAGAGTTGAAGAACGCCCGCGAAGGGGCGGCCGATGTGCTGATCGTCAGCGCATTCCCGCTTGAGGGCGCGCAGTTGAACGACCTCGTCGCAAGTCTCGAACGCAAGTTCAAACGCAAGCTGAAGCCGACGGTCGAGATCGACCCGTCGTTGATCGGCGGCGTACGCGTGACGGTCGGCGACGAAGTGCTCGATACCTCGGTCCGCGCGCGGCTTGCCAGCATGCAAACGGCTCTGACGGCCTGAAGCGCCTCGCGCTGAAGCGGCTGGCACGCAACAGAATTGACTATCAGGAGCGAATAATGCAACTCAATCCCTCTGAGATCAGCGAGCTGATCAAGAGCCGGATCCAGGGCCTTGAAGCGAGCGCAGACGTTCGCAACCAGGGCACCGTGATCTCCGTGACCGACGGTATCGTGCGTATTCACGGCCTGTCGGAAGTGATGCAGGGCGAAATGCTCGAATTCCCGGGCAACACCTTCGGTCTCGCGCTGAACCTCGAGCGCGACTCGGTCGGCGCCGTGATTCTGGGTGAGTACGAGCACATTTCGGAAGGCGACATCGTCAAGACGACGGGCCGCATTCTGGAAGTGCCGGTTGGCCCGGAACTGCTCGGCCGCGTGGTCGATGCACTGGGTAACCCGATCGACGGCAAGGGCCCGATCAACGCGAAGAAGACCGACGCGATCGAAAAGATCGCTCCGGGCGTGATCTGGCGTAAGTCGGTTTCGGAACCGGTCCAAACCGGTCTGAAGTCGATCGACGCAATGGTGCCGGTTGGCCGCGGCCAGCGCGAGCTGATCATTGGCGACCGTCAGTGCGGCAAGACCGCAGTCGCAGTCGACGCGATCATCAACCAGAAGGGCAAGAACCTCTTCTGTATCTACGTCGCGATCGGCCAGAAGGCTTCGTCGATCATGAACGTGGTCCGCAAGCTGGAAGAAACCGGCGCGCTGGAATACACGATCGTCGTCGCCGCTTCGGCGTCGGAATCGGCCGCCATGCAGTACCTGGCACCGTACGCCGGCTGCACGATGGGCGAATATTTCCGTGACCGCGGTCAAGACGCGCTGATCGTTTATGACGACTTGACCAAGCAGGCTTGGGCATACCGTCAGATCTCGCTGCTGCTGCGCCGTCCGCCGGGCCGTGAAGCATATCCGGGCGACGTGTTCTATCTGCACTCGCGTCTGTTGGAACGTGCTGCTCGTGTCTCGGAAGAGTACGTCGAGAAGTTCACCAATGGCGAAGTCAAGGGCAAGAGCGGTTCGCTGACGGCACTGCCGGTCATTGAAACGCAAGCCGGCGACGTGACCGCATTCGTTCCGACGAACGTGATCTCGATTACCGACGGTCAGATCTTCCTTGAAACCGACCTCTTCAACGCAGGTATCCGCCCGGCAATTAACGCTGGTGTGTCGGTGTCGCGCGTCGGTGGTGCGGCTCAAACCAAGGTCGTGAAGAAGCTGTCGGGCGGTATTCGTACCGACCTCGCGCAGTATCGTGAACTGGCAGCGTTCGCGCAGTTCGCATCGGACCTCGACGAAGCAACCCGCAAGCAGCTGGAGCGCGGCCGCCGCGTGACGGAACTGCTGAAGCAGCCGCAATACCAGCCGCTGCAAGTGTGGGAACTCGCTATCTCGCTGTTCGCCGCGAACAACGGCTACCTCGACGATCTGGAAGTGTCGCAAGTTCTGCCGTTCGAAAAGGGCCTGCGCGAATATCTGAAGTCGAGCCACGCTGACCTGGTCAAGCGCGTCGAAGACAACAAGGAACTCTCGAAGGACGACGAAGGCCTGCTGCACACGGCCGTCAAAGACTTCAAGAAGTCCGGCGCTTATTGATCTGCGAGTGATCCGCAAGGCATAAACGGACCTTGAAGCGGCGCGGGCCGCATGCGAATGCTCCCGCGCTGCTTCGATCGCTTTGCATGGGACCCGGGTAAGCGTTGAAGCACTAACTCGGGCCGACAAGGAGCAAGCAATGGCTGGAATGAAGGAAATTCGCGGCAAGATCAAGAGCGTGCAAAACACGCGCAAGATCACGAAAGCGATGGAGATGGTGGCCGCATCGAAGATGCGCCGCGCTCAGGAGCGCATGCGCGCTGCTCGCCCGTATGCCGACAAGGTCCGCGATATCGCTGCGCACATGAGCCGTGCGAACCCCGAGTATCGTCACCCGTTCATGGTGTCGAACGAAGGCGCGAAGACGGCGGGCATCATCCTCGTCACGACCGACAAAGGTCTGTGCGGGGGCATGAATACCAACGTGCTGCGTGCAGCGCTGCAGAAGTTCAAGGAACTGGAAGGCCAGGGCAAGACGATCGAAGCAACTGCGATCGGCACCAAGGGCTTGGGTTTCCTGAACCGCTTGCGCGCCAAGGTGGTATCGAATGTCGTGCATCTGGGCGATACGCCGCATCTGGAAAAGCTGATCGGCGCGGTGAAAGTTCAGCTCGACCTGTACTCGGAAGGCAAGGTTTCGGCGGTGTATCTCGCATACACGCGCTTCGTCAACACGATGAAGCAGGAGCCGGTGATCGAGCAACTGTTGCCGCTGGCGGCAGATCAGTTCGAGCGCAAGGACGAGCAGAGCGCGACGCCGACCACCCAGTGGGACTACATCTACGAGCCGGATGCACAGGCAGTGGTGGACGAACTGCTGGTGCGTTATGTCGAGGCGCTGGTCTATCAGGCCGTCGCGGAAAACATGGCGTCGGAGCAGTCGGCCCGTATGGTCGCAATGAAGGCCGCTTCGGACAATGCGAAGACGGTCATCAACGAACTGCAGCTTGTGTATAACAAGAGCCGTCAGGCCGCGATCACGAAAGAACTGTCGGAAATCGTCGGTGGCGCGGCGGCCGTCTGACCTTCTTGGTCAGCATGTCGCCTTGCGTGCGCCCCCGAGGCGCACCGTCCAGGCAACCGGTCTGGGCGATTCCATCGAAACAGCGCCTTTGCGCGAGTGAAGAATTGAGTATCTAAAGGAAAAGCGATGAGTACTACTGCTTTGGTAGAAGGCAAGATCGTACAGTGCATCGGCGCGGTGATCGACGTGGAATTCCCGCGTTCGGACATGCCGAAGATTTACGACGCGCTCATTCTAGAAGGTTCGGAACTGACCCTCGAAGTCCAGCAACAGCTGGGCGACGGCGTTGTCCGTACCATCTGTCTGGGTGCATCGGACGGTCTGCGTCGTGGCACGGTCGTCAAGAACACTGGCAATCCGATCAGCGTGCCGGTCGGCAAGCCGACGCTCGGCCGTATCATGGACGTTCTCGGTCGTCCGATCGATGAAGCCGGTCCGATCAACTCGGACGTGGTTCGCGGCATTCACCAGAAGGCTCCGGCGTTCGACGAACTGTCGCCGTCGACCGAACTGCTCGAAACCGGCATCAAGGTTATCGACCTGATCTGCCCGTTTGCCAAGGGCGGTAAGGTGGGTCTGTTCGGTGGCGCCGGCGTCGGGAAGACCGTGAACATGATGGAACTGATCAACAACATCGCTAAGGAACACGGTGGTTACTCCGTGTTCGCCGGTGTTGGCGAGCGTACCCGCGAAGGGAACGACTTCTATCACGAAATGAAGGACTCGAACGTTCTGGACAAGGTCGCGCTGGTGTACGGCCAGATGAACGAGCCGCCGGGCAACCGTCTGCGCGTCGCGCTGACCGGCCTGACGATGGCTGAGCACTTCCGTGACGAAGGCCTCGACGTGCTGTTCTTCGTCGACAACATCTACCGTTTCACGCTGGCCGGTACTGAAGTGTCGGCACTGCTCGGCCGTATGCCGTCGGCCGTGGGCTATCAGCCGACGCTGGCTGAAGAAATGGGCAAGCTGCAAGAGCGCATCACGTCGACCAAGACCGGCTCGATCACGTCGGTTCAGGCCGTGTACGTCCCTGCGGATGACTTGACCGACCCGTCGCCGGCTACGACTTTCGGCCACCTGGACGCTACCGTCGTGTTGTCGCGTGACATCGCTTCGCTGGGTATCTACCCGGCAGTGGACCCGCTCGATTCGACCTCGCGTCAGATCGACCCGAACGTGATCGGCGAAGAGCACTACTCGATCACGCGCGGCGTGCAGCAAACGCTGCAGCGCTACAAGGAACTGCGCGACATTATCGCGATTCTGGGCATGGACGAACTTGCACCGGAAGACAAGCTCGCCGTGGCGCGCGCTCGTAAGATCCAGCGTTTCCTGTCGCAGCCGTTCCACGTTGCTGAAGTGTTCACGGGTTCGCCGGGCAAGTACGTTCCGCTGAAGGAAACGATCCGCGGCTTCAAGATGATCGTTGAAGGCGAGTGCGACCACCTGCCGGAACAAGCCTTCTACATGGTCGGCACGATCGACGAAGCCTTCGAAAAGGCCAAGAAGATCCAGTAAAGGTCGGGTGTAACGAAGCGGGCGCCGGCCTCGCGCGCGATGACTTCCGCACGGTAGTCGTCCGCAAAGCCGGCGCCTCTCACTACGCTTAACCCAGCCTTGCACGGGGCCAGAGCGAGCGCCAAAGCGCTAACCCTGGTCGCCACAGGAGTCGACACTTATGGCAACCATTAAAGTAGACGTCGTCAGCGCGGAAGAGCAGATCTTCTCGGGCCAGGCGAAGTTCGTCGCGCTGCCGGGCGAAGCAGGTGAACTCGGCATTCTGCCGGGCCACACGCCGCTCATCACCCGGATCCGTCCGGGTGCAGTGCGCATCGAAGCTGAAAACGGCGAGGAAGAGTTTGTGTTCGTCGCCGGCGGCATCCTCGAAATCCAGCCGGGTGCAGTGACGGTTCTCGCCGACACGGCAATTCGCGGCAAGGATCTCGACGAAGCCAAGGCCGAAGACGCGCGCAAACGTGCGGAAGAAGCGCTGCAGAACACGGGCTCGAACCTCGAATACGCAACCGCCCAGGCGGAACTGGCGTACGCGACGGCTCAGCTTGCTGCGATCCAGCGTCTGCGCAAACTGCGCGGTCAGAGCTAAGCAACACGTATCAGAGAAAAGGCAGCCCGCGTGGCTGCCTTTTTTTTATCCTTCACTTGACGTTTACGGAAAGGTAAGTGAGATTGTGAGGCCGTCCGGACCGGCGCAAGCAATGGACAGCCATCCAATACGCCGGGCCGCTGCGGGTAAGACTTGATGCCGCGCAAGCAACCACCGGTGGCACAATCGGTTTCAAATTCATTTCAATAGGGCGATTTGCTCACGGAGACAGCACCATGGCGACGCAAGTGTCAGGCGAAGGCGCAATCATTGAACCGAAAGACGGACTCTCGTATGTCCGCGGATCGACAGAGATTCCGTTGAGCGAAGCGACAATCGGCGAGTTTTTGCGCAGGACCGCCGAGCGCTTTCCCGACCGGCCTGCCGTGGTTTTTCGTGAGCAGCAAATCCGGTGGACCTGGAAAGAGTTCGCCGAAGAAGTCGACATATTGGCCGCCGGCTTCCTGGCGCTCGGCATCGTGAAGGGCGACCGCGTCGGCATCTGGTCGCCGAACCGGGTTGAGTGGCTGCTGACGCAGTTCGCGACGGCGCGCATCGGTGCGGTGCTGGTCAACATCAACCCGGCTTACCGCCTTGCGGAGTTGGAGTACGCGCTGAACAAGGTGGGCTGCAAGGCGATTGTCGCGGCGGAGCGCTTCAAGACGTCGATGTACCTCGAAATGCTGCAGCAACTCGCGCCCGAGCTTGCTACACACGCGCCCGGCGATCTTCACGCGGCACGACTGCCTGATCTGCGCTACGTGATCCGCATGTGCGACACGGAAACGCCCGGAATGCTCACGTTCTCGGACGTGATCGAGCAGGGGCGCGCCACGCTCGACGTCGCGAAGCTCGACGAGATCGGCGCGACGCTCTCGTGCCACGAGGCGATCAACATTCAGTTCACCAGCGGTACGACGGGCAATCCGAAAGGGGCGACGCTCACGCATAGCAACGTGGTCAACAACGCGCGCTATATCGCGATGGCCATGAACCTGAGCGAGCAGGACGCGCTGTGCATTCCCGTCCCGCTATATCACTGTTTTGGCATGGTCCTCGCGGTTCTCGCGTGCGTCTCGGTGGGCGCGAACATGGTGTTTCCGGGCGAGGCTTTCGACCCCGCCGCGACACTCGCGGCCGTCGCGCAAGAGCAGTGCACGGCGCTGCATGGCGTGCCGACCATGTTTATAGCTGAACTGGATCACCCGGACTTTGCCTCCTTCGACCTCTCACGCCTGCGCACTGGCATCATGGCGGGTTCGCCGTGCCCGATCGAGACGATGAAAAAAGTCGTGTCGAGGATGCACCTCAACGAAATCACGATTGCGTACGGCATGACAGAGACTAGCCCGGTCTCGTTCCAGAGTTCGACCACCGACCCGCTCGACAAACGCACGACCACCGTCGGCCGCATTCAGCCGCATCTCGAAGTGAAGATAGTCGATCCGGTAGGCGACATCGTGCCGGTGAGCGAGACCGGCGAGCTATGCACGCGAGGATATTCGGTGATGCAAGGCTACTGGGACGACGAGCCGAAAACGCGAGAAAGTATCGTGGACGGCTGGATGCACACCGGCGACCTCGCTACGCTCGACGCCGAGGGCTATTGCAACATTGTCGGTCGCCTCAAGGACATGCTGATTCGTGGCGGCGAGAACATCTATCCGCGCGAGATCGAGGAGTTTCTTTTCCGCCACCCGAAGATCCAGAGCGTGCAGGTTTTCGGCGTGCCAGACAGCCGATACGGCGAAGAGGTGTGCGCTTGGGTTGTCCTACGTCCAGGTGAACAGGCCACAGCCGAAGAGATCCAGCAGTTCTGCAATGGCCAGATAGCACACTACAAGGTGCCGAAGTACATCCGGTTCGTCGACGAACTGCCAATGACGGTAACAGGCAAAGTGCAGAAGTTCGTCATGCGTGAGCGCATGATCAGCGAACTGAAGTTGCAGGAAGGGAAGACGGCCTGACGGGCCCCGGCCAAGCCATAAGTGCGCGATACGCGGGTGACCTGCTTGGGAGCGGGCCCGCGCAGCGAGGTGCTGCCGACGCCAACCGCCGCATACGCCGCAAAACAGCAAATTGCGCCTAAAAGCATGTAAAACATGCCATCTTGCACTGCGCAAACGTTTGGCTAGACGAAAAAAAAGCGGGCCTGGAGCCCGCTAAAAACCACACGCTACGGGGTTAGCGCGAGGAGACCAATGTAGGAACCGACTGAGACGACGACCCGGCGTCGACTACGGTCCCAGCAGGGATGCCCCTTTACAGGGCTTCGGCATACGCCGACCGGCAAGTGCATCGTATCCGCTCACACCATGCACGCAGCCACATCCGTGTTGAAACCGTTGAGGGCATTGTGGGCGAATTAACAAAGGAGCGCCGTAACAAAGTGTTTCAGGTTGTAACGCCCGCCAGATAAGGCGCTGAGGGATTTATTGCGGAATTCAAGGGCTAAAAAAGTAATATATACCGATGACTGCGCGGCAATTTAATACGACCGTTTAATGATATTCGCGAAGCATAGCGCCGCATAAAGCGTTAAGTCGATTCCGCATGAAATAGTTGCGCGTTCATCTTTCCGACAATAAACCGTTGTTGTTACAACTGGTTCCCGGTGCAGAGAAAATCGGGCGCAGCGACCGGCGCAGTTGAGTGCGGCGCAATAAACGCCGCGCGACCTTCAAAAATGTAAGGGACGGTTCACGAATTCACCTGGCGCTCACCTTTGTTTACCTCTAGCCGGCCTTTTCCGTGCCGCCGTTACATGATGCGACCGGCAAACCGTCCCTATATAGCGGCGCGGCCGCCGACCGTCCGCAATCACCCCGGGAAAGAACGCGGCCGAGCGGAATACCTCACTTGAGCCACTTGTCCAGCACGGCTTGATATTCACCCGTCGCCCGCGCGAAATGCAGCCACTGGTCAACGTACTGTTGAAACGCGACATCGCCGCGCGGCAGCAGCCACGCTTTCTCCCCATACTGGAACGGCTTCTGGGGATGCACGGCACACAGGCCAGGATTCAGCTTTTGCTGCAGCAGGGTTTCGGACGCGTCGGTCACCATCACGTCGGCCTTGCCGGCGAGGATCTCCTTGAAGATCGTCACGTTGTCCGGATAAACAGTCATCGATGCGTGCGACAGGAACTGCTTTGCGAAACGTTCGTTCGTGCCGCCCTGATTGACGATTACACGCGTTCCCGGCTGGTCGATCTGTGCGACGGTCTGGTATTTGTCGACGTCGTCGCATCGGACAATCGGCGTCTTGCCGTCCACCATAAACGCCTGGGTGAAGAAGGCTCGCTTTTGCCGCTCCAGCGTCGGCGAAACGCCGCCCACGCCGATGTCGCATTTGGCCACGAAGTCGTTCATCAGGTTCGACCACGAAGTCTTCACGAATTCCGCTTTGACGCCGAGCGACTTGGCCAGCGACTCTGTCATATCGATGTCGATGCCCTCGAACTGACCGTCTGCCCTATAGAACGAGTGCGGTTTGTAGTCGCCCGTCGTGCATGCGCGCAAGATGCCACGCGCGGGGATTTCATCGAGCCGGGAAGGTGTCGCGGTGGTGGCCGATGCTTGCGCCTGCGCCGCGCCGGTGTGCATGAGAGCGCCCGTCAGGACGCCGAGCAATGCGACTGCTGCCTTATTCATTGAGTCTCCTTGATTGTGCATTGTTATGGTCAGGCCGCTGGATAATAGCCAGGAGATTTCCGCTTGAACATTGGCCATTCGACCAGGTTGCGTCGATCCCCGCAGACCGGGAAAATGGGCTTCAAACCGTTCGCAAATCACAGTTATTGGCTGCATCAAGCAGGATGCGGTGCGCGCTGTCCGGTAAAATGCCCCTTTGCTCCTAGTCGCATGCAACGTGGCCCATAAACTTCTGAACGACACCTTCCTGCGCGCGCTGCTGCGCCAGCCCACTGACTACACGCCTGTCTGGCTGATGCGGCAGGCGGGTCGTTACCTGCCGGAATACAACGCCACGCGGGCTCGCGCTGGCAGCTTCCTCGGGCTGGCCAAGAATCCCGCGTATGCAACGGAAGTCACGTTGCAGCCCCTTGAGCGCTACCCGCTCGACGCCGCGATTCTGTTCTCCGACATTCTCACCGTGCCCGACGCAATGGGCTTGGGTCTGGAGTTCGTCACGGGCGAGGGACCGACGTTTGCGCGCCCTGTGCGCACAGAAGACGATGTGGCGCGACTCGCGGTGCCCGACATCGACGCCACGTTGCGGTATGTAACCGACGCGGTTCGCGAGATCCGCACCGCGCTGACCGACGCTCAAGGCCGTCAACGCGTGCCGCTGATCGGATTCTCGGGCAGCCCGTGGACGTTGGCGTGCTACATGGTCGAAGGCGGCGGCTCGGCGGACTTCCGCACGGTCAAGTCCATGCTGTACGCACGTCCAGATCTGATGCATCGCATTCTCGAGATCAACGCGAATTCGGTTGCCGCTTATCTGAACGCACAGATCGAAGCGGGCGCACAAGCCGTTATGATTTTCGACACGTGGGGCGGTGCGCTCGCGGACGGCGCCTATCAGCGCTTCTCCCTGCACTATATCCAGCAGGTCGTCAGTCAACTGAAGCGCGAGCACGACGGCGAAAAAGTGCCTGTGATCACCTTCACGAAGGGCGGCGGGCTGTGGCTCGATGAGATTGCGGACATTGGCGTAGACGCAGTTGGCCTCGACTGGACGGTGAACCTGCGTAAGGCGCGCGAACAGGTAGGCGCAAAGGTGGCGTTGCAAGGCAACATCGACCCGTCGGTGTTGTTCGCGCCGCCAGCGGCGATCCGAATGGAAGCGCGCGCCGTGCTGGACAGCTTCGGAAATCATCCGGGCCACGTCTTCAACCTCGGTCATGGCATCTCGCAATTCACGCCGCCGGAAAACGTTGCAGAGCTCGTCGACGAAGTCCATCGTCATAGCCGCGCCATTCGCAGCGGCGCACACGCACCGGCTTAAACGCTGTAATAATTGCCGTTTTATGTTGCGATGCAGCGCGCTGGGCTCTGCCACTCAGGAAAAATTCGCACCGTGCGGGCCGTCAGATGGCGGTCTCGCAGTTGTCAAGACTTGACTTATACACATTCATCACGCTGCGGCGCGGTAGAACCTTTAGTCCTGTCCTGACCCTTGCAGAACGCGCATTTATTTGATCTCGGCCTTACGTGGCAAGGGTTTGGCGGCTTCCCGAAGAAGTGTGCGGAACCCCACAGAACGCCGCTGCGGCGCGGTTTCCGGGCTTTCGGAGCGAAGTTCTCAACAAAGTTATCCACAGGCAGCCGGGGTCGAGAGCAATTGTTCAGCGGAATCCAAAACTTAGCGGCGAAATTGAAGCTTTACTTTAACTTCGGCGGCTCGCCCCAGAGTGGGGCAATCTCGATTGCCACCTGCGGCGCAATGACGCCATTCGCCCTTGCCAGCATCCGCGCAGCCGAATGAGTGAAGCGTTCGTCCGCGTCGCACTGGACCATCCACTGCCGACCCTGTTTGATTACCGCTGCGATTCGTCGCAGTCGCCCGTACCGGGAACGCTCGTTAGCGTGCCGTTCGGCAAACGCGACGTGGTAGGCCTCGTGTGCGAAGTGACTGGTCACAGTGAGGTTCCCGCCGATCGTCTTAGGTCGGTGAACGGCGTTTGCACCGGATGCCCGCCGCTGTCGGCTGAATGGCTCGCGCTAGCTGCGTTCGCTGCCGATTACTATCAACGTGGACTTGGCGAAGTGGCGTTACCGGCGCTTCCACAAGCGCTGCGTGACGCCTCGCGCTGGTCACGGCTGCTCGCGCCGGAAGAGCGCTACAGGCTCACGCCGGAAGGTCGCGCGGCCTTGCCCGACGCTCTGCCCGCGCGCGCGACTGCGCTGCGAAACCTGGCCCAGGCGCTTGCCGCTGGAGAGTTCCTGAGTGCCGCCGACGCCCGCGGGCTGCACCCTAAAGCTATCTCGACGCTCGCGGCATGGCAAGCCGAGGGCTGGGTCGCGCTCGACGTGGTCGATGCCGCCACGGCACCCCCTGCCGCCGCGGCCACGCCGGCGCCGTCGCAGCCGCTTCCTACGCTCACAGACGAACAAGCCGCCGCCGTCGAAGCCATTCGCGACGCGCACGGCTTCGCGCCGTTCCTGTTGCATGGCGTCACGGGGAGCGGCAAGACGGAAGTCTATCTACGCGCGCTCGCCGAGATTCTTGCCGCCAATGCAGACGCGCAAGCGCTGGTGCTGGTGCCCGAAATCAACCTGACACCGCAGTTCGAAGCGGCTTTCCGCGCCCGCTTCGCGGCGCTTGCGGACACAGCCATCGTCACGTTGCACAGCGGTCTTGCCGAGGGAGAGCGCGCGCGCAACTGGTTCGCGGCGCATGCGGGCCACGCGCGCATCGTGTTGGGCACGCGCCTCGCGGTGCTCGCGTCGCTGCCCCGGCTCGCCATCATCGTCGTGGATGAAGAGCACGATCCGGCTTATAAGCAGCAGGAAGGGCTTCGCTACTCGGCGCGCGACCTCGCCATCTATCGTGCAAAGCAGCTAGGCCTGCCGGTCGTGCTGGGATCGGCCACACCGTCGCTCGAAAGCTGGTGGCAGGCGGATCAGGGGCGCTACAAGCGGCTTACCTTGTCGCGCCGCGCGGTCGCCGATGCAGTGCTGCCCACGGTGCGCCTGATCGATCTCGAGGACGAGCGGCGGCGCGGACGCGCTTCAGTGGAAGGATTGTCCGGCCCGTTGATTGCCGCGCTGAAGACGCGGCTAGAGCGCGGCGAACAGAGTCTCGTGTTTCTGAACCGTCGTGGCTACGCGCCACAGCTTGCTTGCGATGCCTGCGGATGGGTCGCCGGTTGTCCGCGTTGCAGCGCGTATGTCGTTTTGCATAAGCCGGAGCGCGCGCTGCGCTGTCATCACTGCGGTTGGGAGTCGCGAATTCCGCGCTCATGTCCCGAGTGCGGCAATGTCGACATTGCACCCATGGGTCGCGGCACCCAGCGCGTCGAAGAAACGCTCGCGAGTGCGGTGCCCGGCGCTCGCGTGCTGCGCATCGACGCTGACAGCACCCGCCGCAAAGGCAGCGCGCAGGCGCTCTTTTCCGACGTGCACGCGGGCGAAGTCGACATTCTGGTCGGCACGCAGATGATCGCAAAGGGACACGACTTCCAGCGCGTTTCGCTAGTCGGCGTGCTGAATGCCGACACCGCACTGTTTTCCCACGACTTTCGGGCGAGCGAACGCCTCTTCGCGCAACTGATGCAAGTCAGCGGCCGCGCCGGCCGCGCGGGTTTGCCAGGTGAGGTGCTGGTGCAGACGCGCTATCCGCGCCATGCGCTTTATCACGCGCTTGGGCGCCACGATTACGTCGGCTTCGCCAATTCGACGCTGGCCGAGCGGCGCGACGCGCATTTGCCGCCGTTCGTGTACCAGGCGTTGCTGCGTGCGGAAGGCCGCACGCTCGAAGCTGCGCTCGCTTTTCTGCAGCAGGGCGCGGCCGAATTGACGGGCATTGCGGCTGCCGAACGCGTGACCGTCTACGACGCGGTGCCGCTCACCATCGTCAAGGTGATGCACGTCCACCGCGCGCAGTTGCTGATAGAAAGTGCGTCGCGCGCGGCGCTGCAGGCCACGTTGCGCGCGTGGCAGCCGTTATTGCGCGGGTTGAAGGGCGTGCTTCGCTGGAACCTCGAAGTCGACCCGCTCGATATTTGAGCCGGCGCCTGTGCCCCCGGGTTTGCGTCGGCGCGACTCGGATCAGCAATCAATCACTATCGACAGCGGCTGCGCGCGCTCCGGGCGCGTGCTCGGACCGTGTTCGAATAGCTTGCGGTGGAAGTCGCGGCGCGCGTGCGTGTCCGCGTACCCAACACCGCCGATGCCCGCGACGAAACGTGCGCGCCGCGTGCCGCGAGTTGTCGATAGCGAGCGGAAGATCTGTAGTCGCTGGAACAAAGCATGGTGGATCTCACAGTGTTCACTTCTCACTTCCCGGCGGGAACGGCCGGCAGATCTGGCAAACCCGCCGCAAAAACGCCTGCGGCAGCCAGTCAGGCCAGGCATCCGGACACACCGCGCAGCTAATCGCGCCGCCGCTGCGCTCAGTCGTTCAATGCCGCCTGCGCGTCACCGGATGATGCGGCCGACGTCGCGCGTTCCCGACCTTCGGACGCATCACGTTTGTCTGAGCCGCCCGTCGCGCCGCGGATAAACAGCACGGCGCAGGTTGCGCACATCGCCCAGATGCTCAATACGACCAGCCACTTTTCCATTTCGCTTGTCCTCACCCCGTACCGTTTTTGTGCGCGCGTGACCCCGCGCCCGCTATGTCCTCTATAACGGCGCGCCCGCCGGTTTGATAAGGGTTCGAAGAAAAGAAATCTGGCCAGGGAAAATACCGATCCTTACCGGCCTTCGCCCTCTCACGGGGACCGGCCGGAAAGCCCCGACAGGCAAGGGATTGAGCGAGGTGCAACCGTTTCGCTATGCCGGTTGCACCTTTTTATTGGGAGGCGTACGATTCGGCCAACTTTTGTCTTTCGCCAGCATTTCGTCTGGTATCCGAAGAAGGAAACATGGCTAGCACCACCCTTGGCGTCAAGGTCGACGACCTCCTGCGTTCCCGGCTGCGAGATGCCGCCACCCGCCTCGAACGCACTCCGCACTGGCTGATCAAACAGGCGATTTTCGCGTACCTGGAAAAGATCGAGCAGGGACAACTGCCGCCGGAACTGTCGGGCGTGGCGGGTTCCGCCGACATGGCTGACGGCGCGTCGGTCGAACCGGACGAGGACGGTGCGGCGCACCCGTTCCTCGACTTTGCGCAGAACGTGCAACCGCAATCGGTGTTGCGCGCGGCCATCACCGCGGCATATCGCCGGCCGGAGCCGGAATGCGTGCCGTTCCTGCTGGGTCAGGCGCGCTTGCCGGCCAATCTCGCAGGTGACGTGCAAGCGCTCGCCGCGAAGCTCGTCGAAACGCTGCGCGGCAAGAGTAAGGGCGGCGGCGTCGAAGGGCTGATCCACGAATTTTCGCTGTCGAGCCAGGAGGGTGTCGCACTGATGTGCCTCGCCGAAGCCTTGCTGCGCATTCCCGATCGCGCGACGCGCGACGCGCTGATCCGCGACAAGATCAGCAAGGGCGACTGGAAATCGCACGTCGGCCAGGCGCCGTCGCTGTTCGTCAACGCCGCGACCTGGGGCTTGATGATCACCGGCAAGCTGGTCACCACCAACAGCGAGACGAACCTTTCGTCGGCGCTCACGCGGCTGATCGGCAAGGGCGGCGAGCCGCTGATCCGCAAGGGCGTGGACATGGCGATGCGCCTGATGGGCGAGCAGTTCGTCACCGGCGAAAACATTTCAGAAGCGCTGGCGAACAGCCGCAAATACGAAGCACGCGGTTTCCGTTATTCGTACGACATGCTCGGCGAAGCGGCGACGACCGAAGCGGACGCGCAGCGTTACTACGCGTCGTATGAGCAGGCGATCCACGCGATCGGCAAGGCGGCTGGCGGCCGCGGCATCTACGAAGGTCCGGGCATCTCGATCAAGCTCTCCGCACTGCATCCGCGTTACTCGCGCTCGCAGCAGGAGCGCACGATGAGCGAGTTGCTGCCGCGCGTGCGTTCGCTTGCGATCCTCGCGCGCCGTTACGACATCGGCCTGAATATCGACGCCGAAGAAGCCGACCGCCTCGAAATCTCGCTCGATCTGCTGGAAGCGCTGTGCTTCGATCCGGAACTCGCCGGTTGGAACGGTATCGGTTTTGTGGTGCAGGCTTATCAGAAGCGCTGCCCGTTCGTGATCGAATACATTGTCGACCTCGCGCGCCGCAGCCGTCACCGCATCATGGTGCGCCTCGTGAAGGGTGCGTACTGGGACACCGAAATCAAGCGTGCGCAAGTGGATGGCCTCGAAGGCTATCCGGTCTACACGCGCAAGATCTATACGGACGTGTCGTATCTCGCATGCGCGAAGAAGCTGCTCGGCGCGCCCGACGCGGTGTATCCGCAATTCGCCACGCACAACGCGCACACGCTGTCGGCGATCTATCACCTCGCGGGCAACAACTACTATCCCGGTCAGTACGAGTTCCAGTGCCTGCACGGCATGGGCGAGCCGCTCTACGAAGAAGTGACGGGCCCGCTGTCCGCAGGCAAGCTGAACCGTCCGTGCCGCGTGTATGCACCGGTCGGCACGCACGAAACGCTGCTCGCGTATCTCGTGCGACGTCTGCTGGAGAATGGCGCGAACACGTCGTTCGTCAATCGCATCGCCGATGAAAACGTCGCGATCCAGGATCTGATCGCCGATCCGGTCGAAGAAGCGTCGAAGATCGTTCCGCTCGGTGCGCCGCACGCAAAGATTCCGCTGCCGCGCAATCTGTACGGCGCGGAGCGTCTCAATTCGATGGGTCTCGATCTGTCGAACGAGCATCGTCTCGCGTCGCTGTCGTCGGCGTTGCTGGCGAGCGCGAATCATCCGTGGCGCGCCGCGCCGATGCTCGCCGACGATCAGATCGTTCTGGGCAATGCGCGCGACGTGCGCAATCCGGCGGACCATCGCGACCTCGTCGGCACGGTGGTCGAAGCGAGTGCTGAACATGTGAGCGCCGCATTGGCGCACGCGGTTGCCGCAGCGCCGATCTGGCAAGCAACTCCCGTAGAAGCGCGTGCCGATTGCCTCGCGCGTGCCGCCGATCTGCTCGAAGCGCAGATGCATACGCTGATGGGCCTCGTGGTGCGCGAAGCGGGCAAATCGCTCGCGAACGCGGTGTCGGAAATTCGCGAAGCGATCGACTTCCTGCGCTACTACTCGACTCAGATTCGCAGCGAATTTTCGAACGACACGCATCGTCCGCTTGGACCTGTCGTGTGTATCAGCCCGTGGAATTTCCCGCTCGCGATTTTCATGGGCCAGGTGGCCGCCGCGCTCGCAGCCGGCAACACCGTGCTCGCGAAGCCGGCTGAGCAAACGCCGCTGATCGCCGCCCAGGCCGTGCGCATTCTGCGCGAAGCCGGCGTGCCTGCCGGTGCCGTGCAATTGCTGCCGGGCGATGGCGAAACCGTCGGTGCTGCGCTCGTCGCCGACCCGCGCACGCGTGCGGTGATGTTCACCGGTTCGACCGAAGTCGCGCGTCTCATCAACAAGACGCTGTCGGGCCGTCTCGACCCGGAAGGCAAACCGATTCCGCTGATCGCCGAAACAGGTGGTCAGAACGCGATGATCGTCGATTCGTCGGCGCTCGCAGAACAGGTGGTGGCGGACGTGATGCAATCGTCGTTCGATTCGGCCGGTCAACGTTGTTCGGCGCTGCGCGTTCTCTGTTTGCAGGACGACGTTGCGGACCGCACGCTCGAAATGCTGACGGGGGCGATGCGCGAACTGACGGTGGGCAATCCGGATCGCCTGTCGACCGACGTCGGCCCGGTGATCGACGTTGACGCGAAGCGCGGCATCGACGCGCATATCGCGGCAATGCGTGAGAAGGGCCGCAAGGTCGAGCAACTGCCGATGCCGGAGGGCTGCGCGCAAGGCACGTTCGTGCCGCCGACGCTGATCGAGCTCGACAGCATCGACGAATTGAAGCGCGAAGTGTTCGGGCCCGTGCTGCATGTGGTGCGTTACCGTCGCAGTCAGCTTGACCAGTTGCTCGAGCAGATCCGCACGACGGGTTATGGCCTGACGCTCGGTATCCATACGCGCATCGACGAAACCATTGCTCACGTGATCAGCCGCGCGCATGTCGGCAACATCTACGTGAATCGCAACGTGATCGGCGCGGTGGTCGGCGTGCAGCCGTTCGGCGGCGAAGGGTTGTCGGGTACGGGGCCGAAGGCCGGCGGCGCGTTGTATCTGCAGCGTCTGCTCGCGACACGTCCTGCAGGCTTGCCGAAGTCGCTTGCGCAGGCGCTGATCGTAGATGTACCGCAAGCAGCCGAAAAAGGCGACAATCCGTCCGCCGCGTTGACGGCGTTGCGCGATTGGCTGATTGCCGAGCGCGAGCCGCAACTTGCTGCGCGTTGCGACGGTTATCTGTCACATATGCCGGCTGGCGCGACCGCGGTGTTGTCGGGGCCGACTGGCGAGCGCAACACTTACACGCTGGGTGCGCGCGGCACGGTGTTGTGTATCGCATCGACCGCGAGCGGTGCGCGCGCGCAGTTTGCCGCCGTGCTGGCTACGGGAAATCGAGCGTTGTTCGAAGGCGCGGCTGGGGAACAATTGGTGACGCAGTTGCCCGCATCGCTGAAGTCTTATGCGAGCGTGCGCAAGAACGCGGAGACGCCGTTCGACGCTGTTTTGTTCGAAGGCGACAGCGACGAATTGCTGACGCTCGTGAAGGAAGTCGCGAAGCGTCCCGGACCGATTGTGTCGGTGCAAGGCGTCGCGTCGCGTGCGCTGGAGAGCGGCGACGAAGACTACGCGCTCGAACGTCTGTTGACGGAGCGCTCGGTCAGCGTGAATACGGCAGCTGCCGGTGGTAATGCGAATTTGATGACGATCGGTTGAGCGAACCTCATCGATTACTGGCAAGAAAACGCCGGGCCGCCCCAAGTTTTCTTGCGCCCCCTCGGGGGGCCTGGCGCGATGCGCCAGGATTGGGGGCGGTCATTAGAACGGAAGCGGTAACGGCGATCCCGAAAGCCGCTCCATCCACACCTGGTACCAAGGAGAAGATATGCAACACAAGATGACACAGCTGGCAGGCGCAGCACTGGTTGCGGCGATGTCGCTGGCGGGGACGGCCAACGCTCAATCTACGGACGACGTAAAGATCGGTTTCGCCGGTCCGATGACGGGCGCGCAGGCGCACTACGGCAAAGATTTCCAGAACGGCATCACGCTGGCTGTGGAAGACATCAACGCAACGAAGCCGGTGATCGGCGGCAAGCCGGTTCGCTTCGTGCTCGACTCGGCAGACGACCAGGCTGACCCGCGCACCGGCACCACCGTCGCGCAGAAGCTGGTGGACGACGGCATCAAGGGCATGCTCGGCCACTTCAACTCGGGCACCACGATCCCGGCTTCGCGCATCTACGCGAACGCTGGCATTCCCGAAATCGCAATGGCAACGGCGCCTGAATACACGCAACAAGGTTTCAAGACCACGTTCCGCATGATGACGTCCGACACGCAGCAAGGTTCGGTCGCGGGCACGTTCGCGGTCAAGACGCTTGGCGTGAAGAAGATCGTGATCGTCGACGACCGCACGGCTTATGGCCAGGGTCTCGCGGATCAGTTCGAGAAGGCGGCGAAGGCAGCGGGCGGCACGATCGTCGATCGTGAATACACGAACGACAAGGCCGTGGACTTCAAGTCGATCCTGACCAAGCTGAAGGCAGCCAATCCGGACCTGATCTATTACGGTGGCGCGGATTCGCAAGCAGCACCCATGGTCAAGCAGATGAAGGCGCTCGGCATCAAGGCGCCGCTGATGGGCGGCGAAATGGTTCACACGCCGACGTTCATCCAGATCGCGGGTGACGCAGCGAACGGCACGGTGGCATCGCTCGCCGGCCTGCCGCTGGAAGAAATGCCGGGCGGCAAGGACTACGTCGCCAAGTACAAGAAGCGCTTCAACGAAGACGTGCAAACGTACTCGCCGTACGCTTACGACGGCGCAATGGCCATGTTCGCAGCAATGAAGAAGGCGAACTCGACGGACCCGGCCAAGTACCTGCCGGTGCTCGCCAAGACGTCGATGCCGGCTGTGACGTCGTCGAACCTCTCGTACGACGCCAAGGGCGATCTGAAGAACGGCGGCATCACGCTGTACAAGGTTGTCGACGGCAAGTGGACGACCCTGCAAAGCGTTGGCGGCAAGTAAGCCTTTCTTTGCAGATCGATCCGATCTTGAAGACCCCGCTTCGGCGGGGTTTTTTTTATGGGTTGTCGAAGAAGGCGCTTTTCCCTCGTACCGTTGCGCTTACTCCCCGCGCAGCTTCCTCCCCTGCTCCCGAATCTGCTCCAAAGTCGCGCCGGGCGTGCTCGCCTCCTGCGGCATACGGATCTCTATCACCGCCGCGCATTTCGCCTCCAATGAACGCTGTAACGCCGGCAGAAAATCTTCGGTGCGTTCAACGGTTTCGCCGTGCGCGCCGAACGATCGCGCGAATGCCGCGAAGTCCGGATTCGTGAGCCGGGTGCCGTGTACGCGATTCGGATAGTGCCGCTCCTGATGCATGCGGATCGTGCCGAAGTGACCGTTGTTCACGACGATGAACAGCACATGCAGGTCGTATTGCATCGCCGTCGCGAGTTCCTGCGCGGCCATCATGAAGCAGCCGTCGCCCGCCAGCGCGACCACCGCGCGTTGCGGATACAGCGACTTCGCCGCGATCGCGGCCGGCACGCCGTAGCCCATCGCGCCACTCGTAGGCGCAAGTTGAGAGCGGTATTGACGATACGAAAAGTGCCGATGCAACCACGTCGCGTAATTGCCGGCGCCGTTGGTCAGTATTGCGTCATCGGGAAGATGCGCGCGAAGTTGCTGGATCACTTCGCCCATTTGTACGTCGCCGGGAATCGGCCGAGGTTTGCGCCACTCGAGATACGCGCGATGCGCTTCTTCCGCCGCGCCCGCCCACGTCAGCGTGCGGGCAGAGGGTTCCAACGCTGCGAGCGCTGTCGCAAGTTCAGGCATGCCGGAGACGATGGGCAGATCGGCGGCATACACCCGCCCCAGCTCTTCCGCGCCTTGGTGCACGTGAACCAGTGTCTGCTTCGTCTTGGGAATGTCGAGCAACGTATAACCGTTCGTCGTGGCTTCGCCGAGGCGAGGACCCAGCGCGAGCAGCAGGTCGGCATCGCGGATACGCTGGGCCAGCGCCGGATTGATGCCCAGTCCCACATCGCCGGCATAGTTCGGATGCTCGTTGTCGAGCGTGTCCTGGAAGCGGAACGCAAGGCCGACAGGCAATTGCCAGTTCTCGACGAAGCGTTGCAAGTCCGCGCAGGCCGCGGGCGTCCAACCGCTTCCGCCTGCTATCACCATTGGCCGTTGCGAGCTCTCCAGCAATTCGCGCAGCTTGCCGATCTGCGCGGTCGACGGCGACGCGGCCACGCGCTGATATCGCGGCGCGCCCGGTACGGCGCCGCATGCATCGCTCAACACGTCTTCGGGCAAAGACAGCACCACGGGCCCCGGCCGACCGGAAGTCGCCGTGTAGAACGCATGACTCAGATATTCGGGAATGCGCTTCGGATCGTCGATCTGCGCGACCCACTTCGCCATCTGACCGAACATGCGCCGATAGTCGATCTCCTGGAAAGCCTCGCGATCGAGATGCTCGCGCGCGCACTGACCGATCAGCAGGATCATCGGCGTGGAGTCCTGAAACGCGGTGTGTACGCCAATCGATGCGTGCGTCGCACCCGGGCCTCGCGTGACGAGCGCGACGCCCGGGCGCCCGGTCAGCTTTCCGATCGCTTCCGCCATGTTCGCGGCCGCCGCTTCGTGACGGCAGACAATGGTCTGGATGCGCTCCGTTTCGTCGTGCAATGAATCGAGCACGGCGAGAAAACTCTCACCGGGCACGCAGAAGACACGTTCGACACCGTGTGTGAGCAAAGCGTCGACAACAAGGCGCGCGCCAGTGGTTCGAGCGGCGGCAGTATCGGAAACGGGAGCATTCGGCTGCGACATTGCGATGAGGCCTCCAGACAGTGCATGAGTGCGGTTGCGTCGGTATCGACTGCGTGATCGGCCGACCGGCGCCCCGACAGCTTACGCTGGGAGCGCACCCGGTGTCACGGCGCAGCGCAACGGGCGCTCACACAACGGGCGCGGCTAGCAAACATGCAAACGTGCAAACAAAAAACGCGGACCCTGGGGCCCGCGTCTCGTTCACTTCGCAACACGCCGCGTTGCCGATCAACGATCGGCAACGGACATCCTGCAGTCAAGCATCAACATTCGACGATATTCACCGCCAGACCGCCGCGCGACGTTTCCTTGTACTTCGTCTTCATATCCGCGCCGGTTTCGCGCATGGTCTTGATGACCGAATCGAGCGACACGTAATGACTGCCGTCGCCGCGCAGTGCCATGCGCGCCGCGTTGACGGCTTTCACCGACGCCATTGCATTGCGCTCGATGCACGGAATCTGCACCATGCCGCCGACCGGATCGCACGTCAGCCCGAGGTTGTGCTCCATGCCGATTTCCGCCGCGTTTTCGACCTGCTTCGGCGTGCCGCCCATCACGGCGGCGAGTGCGCCGGCAGCCATCGAGCAGGCGACGCCGACCTCGCCCTGGCAGCCGACTTCGGCGCCGGAAATCGACGCGTTCAACTTGTACAGAATGCCGATCGCAGCCGCCGTCATCAGGAAGTCGATCACGCCTTGCTGGTTCGAGCCGGGCATGAATCGCGTGTAGTAATGGAGCACCGCGGGAATGATGCCGGCGGCGCCGTTGGTGGGCGCGGTGACGACGCGGCCGCCGGCCGCGTTTTCTTCGTTGACCGCGATTGCGTAGAGATTGATCCAGTCGATCATCGACAGCGGATCGCGCAGCGCAAGCTCGGGGTTGCCCGATAGCGCTCGATACAGCTGCGGCGCGCGGCGCTTCACCTGAAACGGGCCGGGCAGGTTGCCGTCCGCGTCCGGATTGTTGATGCCGCAGCCTCGCGACACGCATGACTGCATCACGTCCCAGATTTTCAGAAGGCCTGCGCGGGTCTCTTCTTCGGTGTGCCAGACCCGCTCGTTTTCCCACATCAATTGCGCGATGCTTTTGCCGGTCGATCCGCACAGCGCGAGCAATTCGTTGCCGGTGCGAAACGAGTGCGGCAATTGGTCGACGGCGGCAAGAACCTTGGTATTCGGTGCGCCGGCCGTCACCACGAAGCCGCCGCCCACCGACAAATACGTCGATTCGCGCAGCGTCTCGCCTTGCACGTCGAACGCGCGCAGCTTGAGCCCGTTCGGATGTTCGGGCAGCGCTTGCCGGTAGAACGAGATGTGATCCTTTTGCACGAACGGCACTTCATGCGTGCCGAGCAGTGCAAGCTTGCGCGTGGTGCGCACGGCTTCTAGCCGTTGCGCGATCGTGTCGGGGTCGACCGTGTCGGGTGCGTCGCCCATCAGACCGAGCATTACGCCGCGATCCGTGCCGTGCCCTTTGCCTGTTGCGCCGAGCGACCCGTAAAGATCCGCTTTCACCGACGCGGTGTTCGGCAGCAGCCCATCGCGTTCGAGCCCTTGGGCGAACATCAGCGCCGCGCGCATCGGCCCGACCGTATGCGAACTTGACGGACCAATGCCGATTTTGAAGAGATCGAACACGCTGACTGCCATTACTGCTCCCTGCTGATGAAAGTTGGTTTAGCGCGCCGGCATCGGCAAACACACGGCGAGCCACGCGGGTGGCGTCGGCGCGAGCCGCAGCGCAATCGGCGTATAGCGTCCGTCGAGACGCGCCGCCAGATGAAACAGTTCCGTCGCGTTCTTCGGGTCCCACTGACCCGAGTAGCCGGGCAAGCCGGCTTCGCGACGTTTTGCGTCGAATGCGACGCTCGAATGCACGAATTCTTCATGCGTCTTGCTGCCCTCCGCGTACGGCGAGAGCCAGTTCAGCGCGGCTTGCAGCGACGCGCCGTTCGCGCCCTTCTCCGGCAGCCAGTTGCGGTTGTGGCGGCGGGCGGCGAGCGCGGCGGTGACGAGCGGCTGCAGATCGTAAGTGACATAGTGCAGCGCGTCACGTTCGCTGAAATCGATCGTGGAGCCGTCCGGCTCGATGTTGTCGCCAATATGCTCGGCAAAGAGACGCTGCGCCGCATTGATCATTTTGCGGTTGTCGAGCGTGAAAGCCGCCATGGCTATCAGTTTGATCCGGTGACTTTGCCAGTTGTTCCGGTAAGTGCCTTTCAAAGGACGCGGCTGGTCGTCGATGTCGGCGATGTAGCCGTTCGCGAGCTTCGTCAGAAACGCCATCGACGCGTTACGCGTTTTCACAGGCAGCGCACTCGCGGTCATGTCGTACGCGAGGATCAGCCCTTCGAAGTGCGTTTCGTCGATTGGATTGAAGCTCGGCTGATAGGTCGTGACCCACGCGTACAGCAAACGGTCGACGAGCTTCAGATACCGGTCGTCGCTGGTGGCGCGCCATGCGAGCGCCGCGTCCCGCAACAGGTCGAGATCCTTCTCGGCTTCGACGCTCTGATCGTAGATGCCCTCATGCGGCAGCGTGCCTTCCGTGTGCAGTTTGCCTAGCGCGTGAGGCTTGTCGTTCAGATGCGCGAGCACATTGCTCACCAATGCCTTGACGCCGGGATCGGCATTCGTGCGCTCGCTGGTTTGCCAGGCGGGCGCTGCGCAAAAATTCATTGCCGCCTGCGCATGGCGAAGCGGCAGCAACACGGCTGCGCCGGCAAGCAGGCATGCGTATGCGTGCCGCCACGTTGGGACTCGCGTTGCCCCGGCCGGGCTTTGCATCAATCGCACCTTTCGCACCATGCGAAACTCCTCGTTGGGCTGATTCGGTGTGTGATGTTAGCCGTTTGCAGCCTCCAGCGACAGAACCGCGCACCGCACGCTACGGGCTGCGGGCGGCGCGCGGCGACGGCCGGGTGTTACTCGTAATCCGCAACCGGCACGCACGAGCAGAACAGGTTGCGATCGCCATAGACGTTGTCCGCGCGGCCGACCGGCGGCCAGTACTTCTTCGCGATCAGCGTGGGCAGCGGATAGGCGGCGGTTTCGCGCGCGTACGCATGCTTCCACTCGTCCGCGATGACGACTGCAGCCGTGTGCGGGGCGTGCTTCAGCGGATTGTCTTCCCGGTCCGAGCGGCCTTCTTCCACAGCGCGAATTTCGTTACGGATCGCGATCATCGCTTCGATGAACCGGTCGAGTTCTTCCTTCGATTCCGATTCGGTCGGCTCGACCATCAGCGTGCCCGGCACCGGAAAGCTCATGGTGGGCGCATGGAAGCCGTAGTCGGCGAGGCGCTTCGCGACGTCGTCCACAGTGATGCCGCTGGTTTCCTTGATCGGACGCAGATCGAGAATGCACTCATGCGCGACGAGTCCGCCCGGGCCCGAATACAGCACCGGATAGTGCGGCGCGAGTTTCTTCGCGACGTAGTTCGCATTGAGGATCGCGGTCTCGGTCGCGGCGGTGAGGTTTTTCGCGCCCATCATCGCGATGTACATCCACGAGATCGGCAGGATCGACGCCGAGCCGTAAGGTGCGCCCGACACTGCGCCAATACCGTTGGGCGCGCGTTCGTAGCCCGACGAAATCTGGTTCGGCAGGAACGGCGCGAGATGCGCGCCGACCGCAACCGGACCGACGCCCGGTCCGCCGCCGCCGTGCGGAATGCAGAACGTCTTGTGCAGATTCAGGTGCGAGACGTCGCCGCCGAACTGGCCCGGCGCGGTCAAGCCGACCATCGCGTTCATGTTCGCGCCGTCCACATAGACCTGGCCGCCGCGCGCATGCACGATCTCGCAAATTTCGCGGACGTTCTGTTCGAACACGCCATGCGTGGACGGATACGTGATCATGATCGCCGCGAGCTTGTCGGCGTGCTGGTCGGCCTTCTTCTTCAGATCTTCGACATCGACGTTGCCTTGCGCGTCGCACGCGACGACCACGACCTGCATGCCGGCCATTTGCGCCGACGCCGGGTTCGTGCCGTGCGCCGAAGCGGGAATCAGGCAGACGTTGCGATGCGCTTCGCCGCGCGACGCGTGATATGCGTGGATGATCAACAGGCCGGCATATTCGCCCTGCGAGCCCGCATTCGGTTGCAGTGAAACCGCTGCGTAGCCGGTTGCGGCGACCAGCATTTCTTCGAGCTGATCGATCATTTCGCGATAGCCGACAGTTTGCTCAGCCGGTGCGAACGGATGAATCTGGCCGAACTCGGGCCACGTGACCGGCAGCATTTCCGACGTCGCGTTCAGCTTCATCGTGCACGAACCGAGCGGGATCATCGACCGGTCGAGCGCGAGATCCTTATCCGACAAGCTGCGCAGATAGCGCAGCATTTCCGTTTCCGAATGATGACGGTTAAATACGTGATGCGTGAGATACGCGCTCGTGCGTTCGAGCGCAGCCGGCACCGAGGCCGTGCTGGATGCCGTGATCGCGGCGTCGAGCGTGTCGACTTGCGGCGCGTCTTTCGCACCCGCGGCTTGAGCGAACACAGCCAGCAGATCGCCGAGATCGCGGCGCGATGTCGTTTCGTCGATCGACACACCGACTTGCGTGTCGCTCACGCGGCGCAGATTGATGCGCTTCGCTTTGGCCGCGTCGTGCAACGCTTGCGTGCGTGCGCCGGTGTCGAAAGTGAGCGTATCGAAGAACGTTTCGTTGACGAGCGTGTAGCCAAGCTGCTTCGCGCCTTCCGCGAGCAACGCGGCGATGCGGTTCACGCGCAACGCGATCGTCTTGAGACCGCGCGGGCCGTGGTACACCGCATACATGCTGGCCATGATCGCGAGCAGCGCTTGCGCCGTACATACGTTCGACGTCGCTTTCTCGCGACGAATGTGCTGTTCGCGCGTTTGCAGCGCGAGACGCAGCGCGGGATTGCCTTGCGCGTCGACGGTCACACCGACGAGACGGCCCGGCATCTGGCGCTTGAATTCGTCGCGCACGGCGAGGTAGGCCGCATGCGGGCCGCCGAAGCCGACCGGCACACCAAAGCGCTGCGTGTTGCCGACGGCCACGTCCGCGCCCCACTCGCCCGGCGGCGTAAGGACGGTCAGCGCGAGCAGGTCGGCGGCGACCACCACGTGGCCGCCCGCTGCGTGGATCGCCTCGGTCAGCGCGCGATAGTCCCGCACGTCGCCGTTCACGCCCGGATATTGCAGCAGCACGCCGAATGCATTTGCGTTCGCGGCTTCCGCTGCGGGGCCCACTTTCACTTCGATGCCGACCGGCGTGGCGCGCGTTTTCACCACTTCAATGGTTTGCGGCAGAACGTCGTCGGCGACGAAGAATACATTCGACTTCGGCTTGCCCACGCGTTGCAGCAGCGTCATTGCTTCGGCTGCGGCGGTGGCTTCGTCGAGCAGCGACGCGTTCGAGATCGCGAGACCTGTCAGATCGACGATCATTTGCTGGAAGTTCAGCAGCGCTTCGAGGCGGCCCTGCGAGATTTCCGGCTGATAAGGCGTGTACGCCGTGTACCACGCGGGATTCTCGAGCACGTTACGCAGGATCACCGTCGGCGTGTGGGCGTTGTAGTAACCCTGCCCGATGTACGAGCGGAACACCTGGTTCTTGTCCGCGAGTTCGCGCAGCGCGGCGAGCGCTTCTGCTTCGCTCTTAGGCTGTGCGAAGGGGCCGAGCGGCAGCGGTTCGGTGCGGCGGATCGTCTTTGGAATGACGGCGTCGATCAGCGCGGCGCGCGACGTGAAGCCCAAGGCTTCGAGCATCGCTTCCTGGTCGGCCGCATCCGGGCCGATATGCCGTTCAGCGAAGGCGTCATGCACTTCGAGCGCGGCGAGCGAGAGAGGAGTGCGGTTCATCAGACGATCCGGGTGTTCGAGCTTCATGGTGTTCCTGGCGGTGCGGCTGTCCGTGCTGGACCGTTCGAAACCTGGCGCTGTGCGCAAGGTCTCTTGGAGGAGCATCCCCAAAGGGATTTTCTTCAGGGCGCGGTCCCGTGTGTTTCACGAGGGACGCGCCGCACCTGTCGGGTTATATAAAAGTGAATCAGGCGCCGATCGACTTCGAGTACGCGTCGGCGTCGATCAAACGATCCTGCGCTGCGTCCGAGGCCGGCTTGATCTTGAAGAGCCAGCTTTCATACGGGGCGCTGTTGACCGAATCGGGCGTGTCGGCAACGGCGGTGTTCGCTTCAATGATTTCGCCGGAAACTGGCGCGTAAATGTCCGAAGCGGCTTTGACCGATTCGATCACGGCGACGGTATCGCCGGCCGTGACGGTCTTGCCCAGTTCCTGTACTTCGAAGAAGACGATGTCGCCGAGCGCTTCCTGCGCGTGGTCGGTGATGCCGACCGTCAGCGTGCCGTCCGCCTCGGTGCGGACCCACTCGTGCGATTCGGTGTATTTCAGATCGGCCGGGATGCTCATCGGATGCTCCTATGCGGTGTGATTCGATATGGACTAAAAACTGGGAAAAGGACGCACGCGCCGGCTGCTAACAATGGTTCAACTCACTGCGAGTACTTTGCCATTGCGCACGAACGGCAGTTTTACCACGCTTGCGGGCACGGATTTGTCACGAATCTGAACATGAACCGTGTCGCCCGGTTGCACGCCTTTCGGCACCCGCGCGAAGGCGATGGATTCCTGCATGGTCGGGGAGAAGGTGCCGCTGGTGATTTCGCCTTCGCCGTGCGGCGTGACGACCTTCTGATGCGCGCGCAGCACGCCTGCGGCCTTGCCGTTCTCCTTCAGCAGGATCAGACCGACGAACGCTGCGCGCGAGCCGTCCGATTCCAGCCGACTCCTGCCGACGAAGTCGCGCGCGGAAGTCAGGTCGACGGTCCACGCGAGGCCGGCGTCGAGCGGCGAGATGTTGTCGTCCATATCCTGGCCATACAGGTTCATGCCGGCTTCGAGACGCAGCGTGTCGCGCGCGCCGAGACCCGCCGGGCGCACGCCCTGTGCTTGCAGCGCGTTCCACAACGCGACGACGTGATCGGCCGGGACGATGATCTCGAAGCCGTCTTCGCCGGTGTACCCGGTGCGTGCAACGGTCAATTCGCCGAACGGTGTCGATTCGACGCGCGCGGCGTTAAAGGGCTTGAGTGTTTCGGTGGCAGAGCGGATGGCCGGTACGGTTTGCCAAACCTTCTCACGCGCGTTCGGACCTTGCACGGCGACGATCGCGAGATCGCGGCGCGGCGTGATGGTCAGACCGAAGCCGCCTTCGTTGAGCTGCTTGAACCACGCGATGTCTTTGTCGGCGGTGCCCGCGTTGACCACCACGCGGAAATGATCTTCGCCGAAGTAATAGACGATCAGGTCGTCGATGACGCCGCCGTCCGCGTTCAGCAGGCACGAGTACAGCGCGCGCCCAGGCGTTTGCAGCTTCGCGACGTTGTTGGCGAGCGCATGCTCGAAGAACCCGCGCACGCGTTCCCCGGTGAAGTCGATGACGCACATGTGCGAGACGTCGAACATGCCGGCGTCGGTACGCACCGCGCGGTGTTCGTCGATCTGCGAGCCGTAGTTGACGGGCATGTCCCAGCCGCCGAAATCGACCATGCGAGCGTTGAGCGCGCGATGGGTGGCGTTGAGCGGAGTGTGTTTGAGTTCGGTCATGGGGCCTCGGGCGTCTCGCGAAACAAAAAAGGCCATGCAGAGCCGCGCCTCGCGGCCTGCTGGCTGCGAGCGTGGTTCTGCATGGCCCCTCTGTCCTCGATACCTGAGAGATTGCGCTGCCGCGGCGACGTTGATTCGTCACGGCGGAACGCGCGCCCCTTCGGTGGGCAGCTTGCCGGATCTGCACGACATTGCGATGCAGACGGCTACTGCCGCTCTCCAGAGTGCGAAAAACGGCGCCTTGATGTTGCGTGTGTTACGTGGCGGCCGGTCTTTCGACGCGTTCGGTCCTTTTGCCTGAGAGTTTGCGGGTGTGCCCCTTCGGCGGCGCGGCCTGCGAAAATCAGCGGCCCGCGCGCTCTCCCGACGCGTGCGGCGAATGTACGCGAGGGCCGGAGGCTTGTCAAATGAACGGTTTATTCGCCGTCATTCGTCCTCGTTCGCCCTGATTCGTCCTTACTCTCCGATCGCATGCGCCGCGCCGTCCAGTTCCTGGTTCAGCACGCGCTGTTCGTCGGGGGATAAGCCGCCGCCATGTTGCCCGGCCATTTCGTGCGCCTCGCGCCGGATCACATCCAGCCGATGATGCAACGCATCGCCTTGCGGCGGCGGGTAATAGCCTTGATTGACGCGATTGTCGATACGGCGGCTCAGATTGTCGATGCGGCCGTCGACCTGATGCAGGCGTTTATCGGCGATCTGTTGCGGGCTTGGGCGCGGCGCCGGCTCGGTCTGCGGTGCTACCACACAGGCGGCGAGCGAACTCAGTAATGCGCATGCGGCGAGGGCGCGGATGGGACGTGACATGAACTCTCCGTGAAGTCGTTGTGGTTTTGCGGTGCTACAGGCGTAGCAACGGATCACGGCAGACGAGCGCTGACCCGGACGGCCCGCTCTTTTGTAACGTTATATTGCTTTCCGCTTTGTCAGCATTGCCGGCGCGGCACTTTGCGCCGCGCCGGCAACACCTGAATAGCCTGTACCGCCGTTCAACGAACCCGCTGGAACGGCAGGCGGACGCCTTCGTCGGAACTGCGCGCCGCCAGTTCGATGATGGTCATCACGTCGACGGCATCTTGCGGGCTCACCGGAAATTTCACGCCGTGCTGGATCGCCTCGGCGAGCGCGATGTAGAAGCCCGCATAGTCGCCATTGCGCGTCGGCAATTCGCGCTCCACTTCGCGGTCCCCCTCCAGCACGCGCAACGTGCCGGCGGCATTGCCCGCCGCGAAGCCCTCGTCGCCCGGACGCAAGCCGGCTTTCAACTGGTCTTCCTGCGTGTCGAGACCGTACTTCACGTAACTGCCGCGCGTGCCGTGAATGGCGAACCTCGGCGCGACGATCGCCGTCAGCGCGCTGGCGTGCAACACGACTTCGAACCCGCCGTAGCCCAACTGGATATGCACGTAGTCAGGCGCGCTCGCGTCATCGCGATGTGTGCGAACGGTCGCGGACACGGTCTGCGGCGCGCCGAACAACGCCAGAGCCTGGTCGATCAGGTGCGGTCCGAGATCGAACAGCAGCCCGCCGCCGCGCGACGCTTCCTCGCGCCAACGCTGACGCACTTCGGGCCGGAACCGGTCGAAATGCGATTCATAGTGCGTGAGGCGTCCCAACTCGCCGCTTGCGAGCAGATCGCGAACGGTCATGAAATCGCCGTCCCAGCGACGGTTGTGGAACGGCACGAACAGCTTGCCCCGCGCGAGTGCAATGTTGGCGAGCGTGCGAGCGTCGGCGGCGCTCAGCGTAACCGGCTTGTCGACTACCACATGCTTGCCTGCTTCGAGCGTACGGCGCGCGAGATCGAAGTGCGTGTCGTTCGGCGTGGCGATAACCACGCAGTCGATCTCCGGGAGCGCGAGCAACGCGTCGAGATCGGCCACCACTTTCGCGTGCGGATAGTCGGCGAGCGCGGTCTCGGGTCTGCCGGTCGCGATGGCGGCGACGCTGGCGCGGCCGCAGTGCTCGATCACCGGCGCATGAAACGTCGCGCCTGCGAATCCGTAACCCATCAATCCAATTTTCAGCGATGCGGACATGCGTGTCTTCCTGCAAAAACGGCGCGCCGCTTTGCCACCGCGGCGGCGGCGCGCAACGCCGTCATTGTGGCATGGCCGGGACCGGGATTGCGCCGGCAGGCCAGGTGCCGAAGCTCTGCCATTTTCCCCAAAGCGGTGGCCGCCGGTTGATCCGCGGGATTCGTCGAGCGAATCTATCCGCCGATTTCATCCGTGTTAACATCGCTCCTCTCGCGCCAACCGAGGCGCGCCGGGCGAGCCTCGCAACGCGTGGCATGCATTCCCTGAGCGCGCGCCGCGCGGCATGCGCCGGCTTCGCGACCGGCAATACTGCGCTGCGGCGCCTCAAGCGCCGCTATCAAACGGCGTGTTCGAGTGCTCCGTCTGAACAGCCGCTTTTCAACCCGCACTACCCCATCCACAGACGATGTCCGCAGGCCTGAATCCCGCTCAAAATGAAGCGGTCCGTTACCTTGACGGGCCGTGTCTCGTACTCGCCGGTGCAGGGAGCGGCAAGACGCGCGTGATCACGCAGAAAATCGCGCACCTGATCGAGGCAAAGGGCTTCGAGCCGCGCCACATCGCAGCGGTCACGTTCACGAATAAAGCCGCGGCGGAAATGCGCGAGCGCGTGGGAAAACTGCTCGAAGGCAAGACGCTGACCACGCCCGGCAAGGAAGGCCGCAAAGTGCCCGTCAATCAGTTGACGGTGTGCACGTTTCACTCGCTCGGCGTGCAGATTCTGCGGCAGGAAGCGGAACACGTCGGCCTCAAGCCGCAATTCTCGATCATGGATTCCGACGACTGCTTCGGCATGATCCAGGAGCAGGTTGGCTCGACGGACAAGGGCTTTATCCGCAAGATCCAGTCGATCATTTCGCTGTGGAAGAACGGGCTCATCATGCCCGAACAGGCGATCGCGATCGCCGCGAATGAAGACGAGCACCAGGCGGCGATCGTCTATCGCAACTATGTAGCGACGCTGCACGCGTACCAGGCGGTCGATTTCGACGATCTGATCCGCCTGCCGGCCGAACTCTTCGCGAGCAACGAGCAGGTGCGCGACCGCTGGCAAAACAAGCTGCGTTATCTGCTGATCGACGAGTATCAGGACACCAACGCCTGCCAGTATGAATTGCTCAAGCAACTGGCTGGCCCGCGCGCGGCATTCACGGCGGTGGGCGACGACGACCAGGCCATTTACGGCTGGCGCGGCGCGACGCTCGAGAACCTTGCACAGCTCGGCAAGGATTTCCCGAAGCTGCATGTGATCAAGCTCGAGCAGAACTATCGTTCGACCGTGCGCATTCTCACGGCGGCCAACAACGTGATCGCGAACAACCCGAAGCTCTTCGAAAAGAAGCTGTGGTCCGAGCACGGCATGGGGGATTCGATCACCGTCACGCCGTGCAACGACGAAGAGCACGAAGCCGAGTCCGTAGTGTTTCGTCTGTCCGCGCACAAGTTCGAGCGCCGTGCGAATTTTCGCGACTACGCAATTCTCTATCGCGGCAACTTCCAGGCGCGCATTTTCGAACAGGTGCTGCGCCGCGAGCGGATTCCGTATGTGCTGTCCGGCGGCCAGTCATTCTTCGATAAAGCCGAAATCAAGGACATTTGCGCGTATCTGCGGCTGATTGCGAACGCTAACGACGACCCCGCGTTCATCCGCGCGATCACCACGCCGCGTCGCGGTGTCGGTAACACGACGCTCGAAGCGCTCGGCTCGTTCGCGGGTCAAGCGAAGGTGTCGCTGTTCGAGGCGGTGTACATGGGCGGCATTGAAGCGCGACTGTCGCCGCGTCAGATCGAACCGATGCGCGTGTTCTGCGACTTCATGCAGCGCCTCACCGACCGCGCCGAAAAGGACGCGGCCGGCACGCTGCTCGACGAGTTGATGGACGCGATCCACTACGAAGCGTATCTATACGACGCATTCGACGAACGTCAGGCGCAATCCAAGTGGCAAAACGTCCTGGAGTTCATCGAATGGTTGAAGCGCAAGGGCACGAAGGCGGAGCCCCAAGGCTCGGATGAATCCGCTGGCTCGGGCAACCAGGAGGCAACCGGCTACGACACGGCGGACGGCTTTGGCGACACCGGCAAGAACCTGCTCGGCCTCATCCAGACGGTCGCGTTGATGTCGATGCTCGAAGGCCGCGAGGAAGACCCGGACGCGGTGCGGCTCTCAACCGTGCACGCGTCGAAAGGGCTCGAATATCCGCACGTGTTTCTGGTAGGCGTCGAAGAAGGAATCATGCCGCATAGAGGCGGCGCGGACGACGAGCCGATCGACGACGCGCGCATCGAGGAAGAGCGCCGTCTGATGTATGTCGCGATCACGCGCGCGCAACGCAGTCTGCATCTGAACTGGTGCAAAAAGCGCAAGCGCGCACGGGAGACGGTGGTTTGCGAGCCGTCGCGATTCATTCCCGAAATGCTGCTCGACGACGCGCCGCCGCCGACGCCCGAAGAGGCGCCGATGTCGCCGAAAGACCGGCTCGCGAGTCTCAAGGCGCTGCTGCAGAAGCCTTGAATGCCGTGGTTAGCGCGTGCGTGGCAAGACCCCGCTAACCTCAGGTGCTTCACCGGTTTTTGTGGAAAGGCGCGCTACAGTGGCGCGGCTGCTCGGTCGCATGGTCATGTACCTTCGCGTACCTTTGCGCACCTTCGAGCCTGCCAACTGGAGACCGCCGCATGACCTCGCCGACGCTCGCGCCATACATCCGCGCCCTCGAAGCCTACATCGACGCGAAAGACAACACGCGCGCGCAACGCATGCCGGATGCTTTCGCTTCCGACGCCGAGCTCACCATTTCTCTTGCGACGTCGACAATCACCTTCCCCGCGCGCACGGTCGGCTTGGACGCGATCACGAAGACGCTCGTCACCGATTTCGGCGCGACATACACGCGATGCCGCACGTATTACGTGTGCGACTCGCTGAAGGTGCGCGACGGTGTGATCGATGCGCTGCCGTGGCTCGTGGTGATGCGTGAACCGGCCGCCGGCGCATTGCGCGTGGGCCACGGCGTATATCGCTGGACTTTCGATGAGACGCCCGCTGTCAGCCGCTTTCATATTCACATCGCACGCATGGACGTCGTGCCCGATGCAGATGGCGCGTTGCTCGACGCGTTGCAGGAAGGCTTGAGTTATCCGTGGCTTCCGCCAGCGGAATTGCACGCGCGTTTCACCGAGCTTGCGCGCAGGACGCCGGCGCTCTCGTTTGTCGATGCCTTCGCTCGTCCCGTCGGCGAGCAATAAGGCGGCACGCGCGCAAGAGTCCGTCGAGTATAAAAAATCCCTGCCCGCGTGGTTGCGGTGCAGGGATTGAGTTGTCGGGCAAGCGGCGCGCAATTGTCTTGGCGCGCGACTAATGCGCGCTACTTCGTGTTACTTCCCGTCACTTCGCGGCACTGACCATGTAGTCGACGGCGGCCTTTACGTCGGCGTCCGAGGCGTTCGAGCCGCCTTTGGGCGGCATGGCGCCCTTGCCGTGCAGCGCATAGTTGTAGACGGTGTCCATCGGCTCTTTCAGGCGCGCCGCCCACGCTTCCTTGTCCCCGAACTTGGGCGCGTTGAGCACGCCGGCAGCATGACATGCCTGGCACACCTGCTGGTACAGGGCCTTGCCCGCTTGCGATGCATCCGCGCTTTGCGTGGCGCCCGATGCCGGAGCTGCAGCTTGCGGGACGCTCGCCATTGCCGCCACTGCGGCGGCGGCTTGTGCCGCGCCCGCGTCGGAAGCGCCGGCGGCAGCCGTTGCACCAGAAGCGCCCGCCGCGACAGAAGCGGCCGCTGCGCCCGATGCCGGTTGCGCCGGTTCAGCGAAGCTCGCGCCCGAATTGTTCGCCATGTAGGTCACCGCGCGGGCGATTTCGAAGTCGCTGTAATCGTCCGGGCTCGTGCCGCCGCGTGGCGGCATCGCGCCTTTACCGGCGAGCGCCGTATGCAGCAGCGTGTCGAAGCCTTGGGAGATGCGTGGTGCCCAGTCGGCAGTATTGGTGAACTTGGGTGCGCCTGCCGCGCCGGACGCGTGACAGGTCGAGCACACCGCCTTGTAGACTTCTTCGCCGGTCTTATAGACGCGCGGCGCGTTGGCGTCGCGAATGTCGACCTGAGCGATAGGCTTGATGCGGGCACTGACCTCGGCTTGGGAGAGACTGTCGGTGCCGGCGCCCGTGCGCGTCGAATTGTCGACGTAATAGGCCAGCAGAACGATGATGATGATCGGCACAGCAAACCCGGCGATGACCGCGGCGATGAGCTGTCCTGGGGTTTTGATCGGGGCTCCGTGTGGTGCTTCGCTCATGCTTGTCTCGTCTCCGTGGGTATGTGAGCGGTACAGCGCGACGGCAACTTCTTGTTCTTGATCGGCCACGGACGATTATAGACGCAAGCTTTCGGCGGCGGCGAGGGCCGCGGCGTGCTGTTCAGCAGGCGTTTACCCGCATCGCGCGAAGTCCTGCAAAGGTGCGCGAAACCACGGGAGACGGGCCCGAAGGCCGTCCGGTGGACGGTATGGCGGAAACCGGGTATCCTTTCGGTCTTGCTTTGGCGCCGCATCCGCTCAGTTTGCCGCGCTTTCGCGTTTCTTGTGTCAAAGCGCCCGTAGCTCAATGGATAGAGTACTGCCCTCCGAAGGCAGGGGTTGCTGGTTCGATCCCAGCCGGGCGCGCCAATAACATTGGCTCGGAATCAAGGGTTTAGGCAAACAACGCCTAAGCCCTTTTTTATTTCCAGCGCCCTCAATGTCGCGCCATTCGGCGCCTCATCCCCAGGCTTGTCCGCTGCGCTCACTCCCGCTAGAATCCCCCGGTCACTGGGGAGTAGCCTTCCTTCACGCATCGCATGAAGGAGAGCGCGTCAACATACTTGACCTGACGGGTCATGGCGCGTTCGACCGGGTCGGTTTGGCGAGACCATTGGCGCACTGCTTCGTTCTGGTCGGACGGGTGGCGGTGCGTCATTGGTTCGTCTAACGTCCGACCGCGGAGCCGCTGTGAAATCACGTTGTCCCCTACCCAATTTCCTCCTGCGCCATGCGCCGCGCCGCGCGCTTCCCGTCGACGGGAGCCGTGCATGACCGGTCTTATCATCGAACTGGCTGTCATGCTGGTCGTCATTCTGGTGGCGGCCGAGCTTTTCACCAACGCGCTCGAACATCTCGGCGAGCGCCTCAAAATCTCGGAAGGCGTCACCGGCTCGCTGTTTGCGGCGGTAGGCACTGCGTTGCCGGAGACCTTGGTGCCGCTAATCGCAATCATCGGCGGCACGGCTGATCATGCCGTCAATGAGGAAATCGGTGTCGGCGCGATCCTCGGCGCGCCGCTGATGCTTTCCACGCTGTCCACCTTCCTCATGACGCTCGCGGTCCTGCGTTCGCGCGGCATCGGCGGACGCGTCGCACCCGAACGCTCGGGCTTCACGCGCGACCTCAACTATTTTCTTTTTGCGTTCCTGCTGGCGGCGGCGGCCATGTATGTGCCGCACGAGCAAAGAATCGTCCGCGCGCTGTTCAGCATTGCACTCGTGGGCGTCTACGTCGCCTATGTGGTGGCGACTTTCCGCGCGTCGAACAGTCTCGTGGATGCCGGTCACGGCACGGAGGCGCCGGGCAAGATGATGCTCGCGCGCCTCGGCGTGTCGACCAACCTGGCGACGATCGCCGTCCAGCTCGTGCTCGCCGTCGCCTTGCTGGTGTGGGGCGCCGAAGGTTTCATCCACGGCGTTCGGGGCGTGTCCGAAGCGTTCGGCGTCTCGCCGCTGCTGCTCTCTCTGCTGATCATCCCGATCGCCACCGAACTGCCGGAGAAGGTGAACAGCATCCTGTGGATTCGCCGCGGCAAGGACACGCTGGCGTTCGGCAACATCACCGGTGCAATGGTGTTTCAGGGCACGTTGCTACCGGCGATCGGCATTCTTCTGACGCCGTGGACGCCGCGAATCGAGGTTGTCACGGGCATCGTCATCACGCTAGCCGCGGCGGCGTGGCTGCGCGTCAACGCGCGCGAGCGCGGCGCGCCGGTGTGGGCGCTGCTCGTGTGCGGTGCGCTTTATGTGGCTTATCTGGCGATTACGCTGAGCCGCTAGGCGTTGCGCAGGCGCATGTCTCACGTAGCCCGGCAAATTCCCATGGCGCTGCAGGCGTTTCGGGCACCTCGCCGGGTGTTTTGCACAATGCGGTACGGTCCGCACGGTCTGCGCCGCAGCGTGCGACCAGGAGGGCCACTACAGCTGTCGGCTGTCTCACACAGCCCGGGCGGGCCGCTGCGCGCAGCCCGCCAAGCCCACGCAGCCTTGAACTCACGCAACCCTCGGCGCGCCCGCGCCGAGCCGCCGAGCACCCCCCGCCCAACCCTCCTGCCCCCCGCCTCACGCGTCCCGCAATGCATCGATTTAAAGGCTTTTCCAGTGCTAACTCTTGGAATCGCGAACGAGGGTGCAACGGCATAATTTCGACCATGTTCCATTGGCCTCGGTGCCCATCTGTCAGGTGTTGAGCGGCTCGCCGCATCAACCGCCATACGGGCCGAGACGCCGGCATTCATGTTCGGGTGATTCAAAATCGTGACTCTGAGACTTTTCGTGTACGGCGCCGGCGGCTTCGGCAAAGAAGTGATGGACGTCGCGCGCCGCCAGAACGCGGTGAGCCGGCGCTGGGACCAGATCTGCTTCGTCGACGACATCCGCGAAGAGCGCACGTTCTACGGCACCCAGGTATTGCGCTTCAACGACGCGGAAGTCGCCGGACATCTCGACCAGGCCAAGTTCGTGATCGCCGTGGGCGAGCCGGCAGGCCGCGAAAAGCTCGGCAATAAGCTGCGCGAAGCCGGCGCCCGCCTGGGCCAGGTGATCGACGTCAGCTCGCTCGTCGCCGGCACCGTATCGCTCGGCGAAGGCCTCGTGGTCACGCCGCTGTGCTCCATTTCCAGCGACGCGCAACTTGGCCGCAATGTTTGCGTGAACACCATGTCGATCGTCGGCCATGACGTACAGGTCGGTGAAAACACCGTCGTCTCGTCGATGGTCAACATCGGCGGCGCGTGCGTGATCGGCGCGAACAGCTACCTCGGCATGGGCGCGTTGATCAAGGAGGGCGTGCGCATTGGCTCGAATTCAATCGTCGGCATGGGATCGGTCGTGTACTCCGACATTCCCGACGACGTGATCGCCCTGGGCAACCCCGCGCGCGTTGCCCGTCCTAATACCGACCGCAAGGTCTTCAAGTGAGATTGGCAATAAATGACGAACAGAGATAAATACGATCAGGTGTTCATGGACAGCTTCGCCGTTCCGCGCGACGCGCTGAACGAAGCTTTCGTCTATCAATGCGTGCCGGCGTGGGACTCGGTCGGCCACATGGGCATGATCGCGGCGCTCGAGGATACCTTCGGCATCATGATGGAGACCGACGACATCATCGAATTCGGCTCGTACACCATCGGCGTCGACAAGCTCAAGAAGTACGGCGTAGAGCTATGAACTCCGGGTTCGTTAGCCGGCAATATGCTGAACGCGCAGCGCTCATTACGGAGAGCGGTGTCACGCTCACGTATGCCGAACTGCATCAGGCCGTTGACCGGCTCGCGACCGCGTTGCCTGCAAGGCAACTGCTTTTTATCGTCGGCGGCAACGATCTCCCGACGGTGCTGTGCTATCTCGCGTCGCTCGCGAGCGGCACTGTGCCGCTCCTGTTGAGCAGCGGGCTCGATCAGGTGCAGTTGAATCGCCTGATCGACACCTACGATCCGGCGTACGTCTTCTCTTCGACCGGTGCGGAATACGGCACGCTGGTTCATCAGGAAGGCGCCTACGGTTTGTATCGCCGCGCCGATTCGGCACGCGTCGACCTTCACCCCGACCTCGCGTTGCTGATGACGACGTCGGGCTCCACCGGCTCGCCCAAGCTCGTGCGTCTGAGCGCCGCAAATTTGCGTGCGAATGCGGCGTCGATTGTCGAGTATCTGCACATCACGCACGAAGAGCGGGCGATCACGTCGTTGCCGTTCAACTACTCGTACGGTCTGTCGGTCATCAACAGCCATTTGCTGGCTGGCGCGTCGCTCGTCGTATCGGACCGCTCGCTGATGGACGCCGCGTTCTGGCGACAGATCAACGAGCACGGGGTTACGAGTTTCGCGGGCGTGCCCTATAGCTACGACATTTTGCTGAAGCTGCGTCTGGCGCGAATCAACATGCCGTCGGTACGAACATTGACGCAGGCGGGCGGTCGCATGGACCCGGCGAAGCTCCGCCAGGTCAGCGAAATCTGCCGCGCAAAGGGCATTCGCTTCTTTTCGATGTACGGTCAAACGGAAGCGACCGCGCGCATCGCTTATCTGAACCCCGAAGAAATCGAGCACAAGGCGGGCAGTATCGGCCGCGCGATTCCGGGTGGCCGCCTGTGGCTCGAGAGCGACGACGGACGCACGATCGCTGAGCCCGGCGAAGTGGGCGAACTCGTCTACGCGGGCGGTAATGTGTCGATGGGCTATGCGCAAAAGGCCGCCGATCTCGCGTTGGGCGATCTGAACGGCGGCACGCTGCGCACCGGCGATCTCGCGCGGATCGACGAAGACGGCTGTCTCTTCATCGAAGGGCGCCGTCATCGCTTCCTGAAAATACTGGGCTTGCGAATCTCGCTCGATGCGGTCGAGCAGATCGCCGCCGACAAAGGCTTCGCCTGCGCCGCAAAGGGTACCGACGAGCAACTGGTCATTCACGTAGTGGACAAGCCTGATTTCGTCGCAGACGAATTCAGGACCGCCATGGCGAAGTCGCTTGGACTTCATCCTTCAGTCGTCGCCGTGAGCCGCTTGCCGGAACTGCCGCGCCTACCCACAGGAAAGGTTGACTATCAATGTCTGACCCAATTGTCCTGAGCGACGTCCCGCAATGGCCGGTGTTCGCGCTTCCGAAGGCGGACAAAGAGCCTGCGCTGCTGGACGAACTGCAGCGCCTCACGCGGCTGCACTACGAAGGCTGTCCGCAATACCGCGCGATTGTCGACAAGCTCGGTGCGAAGCGCCAAGCGGCCACGTTGGAAGAACTTCCGTTTCTGCCCGTGCGGCTCTTCAAGCACGAGCAATTGCTTAGTGTGCCCAGAAGCGAAGTCATCAAGACGATGACATCGTCGGGCACGAGCGGCCAGAACGTGTCGCAGATCTTTCTCGACAAGCAGACGTCGGCGCTTCAGGTCAAAGTGCTGTCGCGCATCGTCGGCGACTTCATTGGGCCGAAGCGTCTGCCGATGCTCGTGATCGACTGCCGCGCGACGGTCGCCGACCGCTATCGTTTTTCCGCGCGCACTGCCGGCATTCTCGGCTTTTCGATCTTCGGGCGCGATGTCGAATATGCGTTGAACGACGACATGTCGCTCAATCTCGAAGCGACGCGGCGCTTCCTCGACAAGCACCGGGATCAGCCCGTGTTGTTGTTCGGCTTTACGTTCATCGTCTGGCAGCATCTCGTTGAGGCGCTCGAAGCCTGCGGCGAGACGCTGCCTCTCGAACGCGGCATTCTGATTCATGGCGGCGGCTGGAAGCAGCTTCAATCGAAGGCAGTCAGTGCCGATGAATTCAAGCGCCGCCTGCAAAACGTTGCCGGTGTTGCGCGTGTGCACAACTACTACGGTATGGTCGAGCAAACCGGTTCGATCTTCGTCGAATGCGAGCACGGGCATTTGCATGCGTCGTCGTGGTCGGACGTGATCATTCGCGATCCGCTCGATTTCAGCGCGCTGCCACCGGGCAAGCCGGGCTTGATCCAGTTGTTGTCGGTTATTCCGCACAGCTATCCGGGCCACTCGCTGCTAAGCGAGGATCAAGGAGAGATTGTCGGTGTCGACGATTGCGCATGCGGTCGCCACGGCACCTATTTCAAGGTGCACGGCCGGATTCAGAACGCCGAGACGAGAGGTTGCAGTGATACGTATTCCCGATGAGATTCAGGGCAAGACCACGATTCTGGTCGGCCGTCGGTACGAGATCTCGAATGCGCCCGCGCCGGTGTTCGACGCCGCACGCGTGGAGTTTCTCGCCGATCTGTCGCGCGCGTTGCTGGCCCGTGCCGAAACGCGGTCGCTGCCAGACGTCGTCAGCTTCGCTTATTGGTGCCGTCGTGCGAAACTGACGCAGCTTGCCACGAAGTTTGGTTCGCGCGACGAAGTTCGCATGGGCCTCGGCTTGTCGTTTCATGTGTGCCCGTCGAACGTGCCGGTGAACTTCGCCTTTTCGCTCGCGTTCGGCCTGCTGTCGGGCAACACCTGCGTGCTGCGTTTGCCGTCGCGAGCGTCCGCCACCGCAGAAGTTCTCGTCGAAGCAATCGGAGATTTGTTGAAGGACGAGCGGCACGCTGCGCTGTCCGATTGCATACTGCTGACTCGCTTTGAGCGCGACGATCTGCTGAACCGCTTCTGGCTCTCCGTCGCCGATGCGCGGCTCGTGTGGGGCGGCGACCAGACCGTCGAGCATATGCGTGCTCTGCCAAGCCGCCCGCGCTCGCGCGAGGTCGCGTTTTCCGACCGCTATTCGTTGTGTGTGATGGAACCGCAAGCCGTGTTGTCTCTCGACGACGAAGGTTTGCGCACGCTTTGCCATCAGATGTTCAACGACTTGTATCTGATGGATCAGGCCGCGTGTTCGTCCCCGCAACTCGTCGCATGGGTAGGATCGCAAGACGCCGTTGAAGCCGCGAAAGAGCGGCTTTGGCCCGCGCTCGTCAAACACGTTGCCCAGCGCTATACGCCGGAGCCCGTGCAGGTGATGGACAAATACGTGCAGGCTTGCCGCCACGCATTCGACAACGAGCAGGTCGTTGCGATCCGTCAGCATGGCAATCTGCTGTATCGCGTGGAGTTGTCGGCGGTCGCGGCGGATCAGGACGAATGCCGCGGTTACTTCGGCACCATTCACGAAGTCACGCTCGCGTCGCTCGACAAGCTCGCGCCGATCGTGAACGAACGCTATCAGACGCTCACCTACTTTGGCGTCGACAAGACGCAGTTGCAGGATCTCGTCGTCTCGCGGCGGCTGCGTGGCATCGACCGCGTCGTGCCGATCGGGCGCGCGCTGGATATGAATATCGTATGGGATGGCTACGACGTTGTCGCGAGCCTCTCGCGCGTCGTAGACATTCAATGACGCATTGGACACCCGAGGAACAGATGGACAAGTTCAGTCTCAATTGCATCGAGCTGCAGGAATACCCGCCGAATCGCTATCCCTTCCTAATGATCGACCACGTCGATGAAGTCATGCCCGGCAAATACGCGCGCGGCTATAAAAGCCTGACAATGAACGAGTGGTACTTCCCGGTTCATTTTCCCGGTGGCCCGAATATGCCCGGCGCGCTTCAGCTGGAAGCGCTCGCGCAGATGCTCGCCGTGGCGATCACCACGCTGCCCGGTCTCAAGGGCAAGGTGACGCACGCGTTGCAGCACACCGTACGTTATCGCAAGGAAGTTCTGCCCGGCAAAAAGTTTGAAATCGATACCGAAGTGTTGTCGTGGAACCGCGGCATCTGCAAGGGGCGCGGCGTGGCGAAGGTCGACGGCGAAATCGCCCGCGAAGCGGACATGCTCATCACGATTCCGGAAATCCTCGAACAATATCTGCCGAAGAAGAAATCGCCGGTATGAAAGAAGTTGCGGACATCGTGATCATCGGCTCCGGAGCGAGCGGCGCCGCCGCTGCCTGGAGTTTGAGCCGCGATCGCTCGTTGCGCATCGTGTGCCTCGAGCAGGGCTCCGTCACGAAGCCATCCGATTACCCGTCGACGTCCGTCGACTGGGAATTGAGCCGTTCGGGCGCGTATAGCTCGAATCCATCGGTGCGCCGCAGCGCGGCTGACTATCCGATCGACGATTCCGCATCTCCTATATCCATTGCCAACTTCAACGGCTTTGGCGGCAGCACCATTCTGTATTCGGCGCATTTTCCGCGCTTTCATCCGTCGGATTTTCGTACGCGCACACTCGACGGCGTCGGCGACGACTGGCCGCTCAGCTTCGAGGAACTGAAGCCGTTCTTCACCGAAAACGAGCGAATGATGGGCGTGGCCGGACTCGTCGGCGATCCCGCGAATCCGGACTACGAGTCGCTGCTGCCGCCCATACCGCTCGGCCCGATGGGTCGAACAATGGCCGCCGCATTCAATGAACTCGGCTGGCACTGGTGGCCGTCGTACAGCGCGATCAATACGCACCGGCACGGCAATCGCGGCGCGTGCGTGAATCTCGGTCCTTGCAATACCGGTTGCGCACAGGGCGCGAAAGCCAGCGTGGATGTCACGTATTGGCCGGTTGCGCGCCAGCAGGGTGTCGAAGTGAGGACACAATGCCGCGCCCGCGAAATCACGCTCGATGCGCGCGGACAAGCAGACGGTGTGCTTTATATGGACGCCGATGGCGTCGAGCATCGGCTGAACGCGCGTGTGGTCGTGGTGGCCTGCAGCGGCGTCGGCACGCCGCGCCTGTTGCTCAACTCCAGGTCGAGCGCATTTCCCGATGGGCTGCTGAACGATAACGGTCTGGTCGGCCGGAATCTGATGCTGCATCCGCTGGCTTACACCGAAGCCGTGTTCGACCACGACGTGCAATCGAGTATTGGACCGCACGGCTGCTGCATTCTGAGCCAGCAGTTCTACGAGAGCGCAGCGGAGCGCGACTTCGTGCGCGGCTACACGATGCAAGTGTTGCGCGGTGCGCCGCCGGTCGAGACCGCGGTGTCCGGCTATTTCATGCGGCAAGTGCCGCTCGGCGCCGAGCATCATGCGAAGTTCAACCGGCTCTTTAACCGGACCGCCGGTATCGCAATCATTACCGAAGATCTGCCAGAGCCGGAGAATCGCGTGGAACTCGATCCGGACCGTTGCGATTCGAGCGGCATGCCGGGCGTGAAAGTGTTTTACAAGCTGGGTGACAACACGAGCCGCATGCTCAAGCACGGCATTGAAATGAGCAAGCAGGTGTTCGCGGCAGCGGGTGCGAAAGTCATGTCTTCTTTTGCGCCGGTGAAGAATACCGGCTGGCATTTGATGGGCACCGCTCGAATGGGCGACGATCCGGCCACGTCGGTCGTGAACAAATTCGGCCAGGCGCATGCGGTGAAGAACCTGTTCATCGTCGACAGCAGTATCTTCGTAACGGCGGGTGCGGTGAATCCCGTAGCGACGGCCCAGGCGTTGACGCTGATGGCCTGCGATCATCTGCAGCGCAATCTACACACACTGGTGGCATGAACATGATCGAACTTGTTCTCGACACCATGCTTCCGGGCGACGCCGCGTTGGGCATGCCTCGCGCTTCCACGCTCGATTTCGAGGGCTACCAACTGCGTCATCGCGTGACAGATCAGGTAGACGCGTTTCTGAAAATGCTCGCGAACGTCGCGCACGAAAAGTTCGGTCAGCCGTTCGACGCGCTCGACGCAGGTCAGCGGCTCGCGGCGATCAACGGCTGCAAGCTCGTCGATGTACGTCTCTTTTCTGCCTTCGTGACTCATGTGATGCGCGCCTATTACACCGAGCGCCGCGTGCTCGCGCAGCTTTCGGCCGGCGCTGTGCCGCCGTTTCCCGCAGGCAATGAAATAGCCGCCGACGACTGGACGATTCTCGAACCCGTCTATCTGCGCGGTCAGATCTGGCGTAACGCCGAATGAACAGGCAAGAACCTTCGATGTTGCTAAAAGACAAGCTCGCGGTGATTACCGGCGCCAATCGGGGCATCGGCCGCGCGATTACCGAAACCTTCGCCGCGCAAGGCGCAAGCGTGATCGCTTGCCTGCGCGAAGTGAGCGACGAGAAACAGCAATGGCTTGCGTCGCTCGCCCAGCAGCATGGCGTGACGGCGCACGCAGTCAGCGTCGACCTCGCCGATGAAGCGTCGGTGAAAGCCGCCGTCCGCCAGATCGCGAGCCTCGCGCCTCGCATCGACGTACTGGTGAACAATGCCGGCGTGGCGAGCGGCGCGATCTTCCAGATGACGTCGATGACAGAATTGCGCCGTCTCTTCGAGATCAACTTCTTCAGCCAGATTCTGCTGACGCAAGGACTCGCGCGCTCGATGGCGCGACACAAGGCCGGCTCCATCATCAACATCGCATCCACGGCCGCGATGGTCGCCGATCCGGGCACGCTCGCCTATGGATCGAGCAAGGCTGCGTTCGCACGCGCCACGCAAAGCATGGCCACGGAACTCGGCGCGGCGGGCATTCGCGTGAATGCGATTGCACCCGGCGTGACGCGCACCGACATGTACGACCAGATGTCCGAAGCTGCCCGTGAAAAGTTGATTGCTTCGTCGGCGCTCAAGCGCGCGATCGAACCTCAGGACGTTGCCAACATGGCGCTGTTCCTCGCATCAGATCTGTCCGCCAGTGTGACCGGGCAGATCATGCGGGTGGACGGCGGCATGGTATGAATTCAGGACGAGACACTATGAACTACTCCGACATCGAGCGCATGGCTTTGCTGATGCGCCAGAAAATCCTCGAGGTGAGCCACCACTGCAATCTGAGCGCCCACCTGGGCGGCGGGTTGTCGATGGTGGAGATCATGGCCACGCTGTATGCAAGGCAGTTGCGCTACGACCGTGCGAATCCGCGCTGGCCGGAACGCGACCGCTTTATTCTCAGCAAGGGTCACGGCGTACTCGGTTATTTTTCGGCGCTGCGAGCGGCCGACATTATCGACGACGCGGTGTTCAACACTTTTCAGACCAACGACAGTCATCTGATTGCTCATCCGGTCATGAACATGGATCTCGGTATCGAGTCTTCGAATGGCAGCCTCGGGCAGGGTCTTTCGATGGCGATCGGCATCGCGCTCGCGGCCAAAAAGAAGAAGCAGCCGTTCAAAACATACGTGCTGCTCGGCGACGGCGAATGCAACGAAGGTTCGGTGTGGGAAGCGATCATGTCGGCCGCGCAATTGCGCCTCGACAATCTGGTGGCGATGGTCGACTACAACAAACTGCAAAGCGACGGCGAAGCGGGCCAGATTATGGACCTGGGCGACCTCGCGGATAAATTCCGCAGCTTCCGCTGGGACGTGCATGAAGTAGACGGACACGACATCGCGCAACTGGTAGCCGCTTTCGAGGCGCCCAAGGTTGCCGACCGGCCGCGCGTGCTGGTCGCGCATACGGTAAAGGGAAAGGGCATCTCCTTCATGGAGAACAACAATGAATGGCACCATAACCGGCTGACCAAGACCAACTACGATCTTGCGCTCGCCGAGTTGAGCGTCATGGCGGACTGAACGGAGACCGAATCAAATGCTGGAAATCAACGCAAGCAATGCGCGTCAATGGTCGCGGCTCGGTTCGCGCGGCGTGTTCGGTCTCGCGGCTTTGTCGATTGGCGAGACGCATGACGATCTGATGCTGATGTCCGCCGACCTCGGCAACTCGTCGGGTCTGGATCGCTTCAAGAAAGCGTATCCCGAGAAGTTTCTGAACATCGGCATTGCCGAGCAGAACTTGGTGGGCGTTGCCGCCGGCCTCGCGAAGGAAGGCTACAACGTCTTCGCGACGTCGTTCGCACCGTTCATTTCGATGCGTGCGGCCGAGCAGATTCGCATGAATCTCGGCTACATGGAGATGAACGTAAAAGCCGTGGCGATTGGCAGCGGCGTATCGATGGCATTTCTCGGCAATTCGCACTACGGCATCGAAGACGCGGCTGTAATGCGCTCGATTCCGAATATGACGGTGGTGTGCCCGGCCGATTGCGCGGAGATCATCAAGACCGTGCAAGCGGCCGCCGATTTCAAAGGCCCGATGTATATCCGGTTGACGGGCGCAGTCAACAATCCGCCCGTCTATACCGAGGACTACGATTTCCGCATTGGCCGCGCGATCACGCTGCGCCGCGGTTCGGACGTGACGATCATCGCGAACGGCACGATGGTGCACGAATCGCTCGAAGCTGCGAAGCTGCTCGAAGCGCAAGGCATGTCGGTCGGAGTGATCAACATGCATACGTTAAAGCCATTGGACACCGGGGCTATCGACGCAGCAATGGCAAGTTCAAAAGTGCTCGTCACCGTCGAGGAGCATTCGGTGATCGGCGGTCTTGGCAGCGCGGTCGCCGAATACAAGGCGTCGAAAAGAGCGGCGCCGCCGCAACTGATTCTCGGCTTGCCGGACCGCTTCGAGAAGGCAGGCGAGTATCGCTACATGCTTGAGAAAACCGGGCTGGTCGCGGAGAAAATCGCCGCGCGTATCTCGGCGTTTGCAGCTGAGTCCGGCGACTGATTGACACGAAGCCCGGCATATATGCCGGGCTTTTTTTCTATCCGGCACTTCTAACCCGAAGAAAGACAAAACATATGAACGTCGTGACATCGGACGACAGCATCGGCATCCTGCCGAACCATCCTCTCTCGAAGCAGTTCGTTGTAATCGGCTACAGAGACGGCGCTTTCTCGACCATTCCCAATAACTGCTTCCGTAACTGGCTGGACGAAGAAGCCGCGGTCGGCACATTTCATATCGGCCGATGCTCGGGGCTGGGTGTCGGCTCGATCGTCAAATACGACGGTGACGCTCAAAAGCTCGTGATCGGCAAGAATGTGGCCGGCGGCCAGCGGCTCAAATTCCTGTTGAATGGCCAGCATGAGATTAAAGGCATCTCGATGACCCTGTTCTCGCTGTACGGAAACGGTCTGACCAATTGCGAAATGCCCCAATACGGCGACACGATCGTTCACAACGATGTATGGATCGGCGACGAAGCGATGATCTTTGGCGGCAGCGTGATTGAGAGCGGATGCGTGATCGGCGCACGCGCGGTCGTGCCGCCGAACTTTCGCAGCGAGCCCTACGGAATGTATGTCGGATCGCCGGCGCGGCTGGTGCGCTTCCGCTTCCCGGAAAAGATCCGTGAGCGCCTGCTCGAACTCGCGTGGTGGGACATGCCGCTCGACTGGATCAAGGCGAACAACGGCGCATTCCTCGAAGATCTCACGAAGGACGAGGGTCGCGCGCTGGAGTTGCTCGCCGAGCTGCAGATCTCGAAGAACAACGCGCTCGAAGCAACGCGCGCGGCCGCAGTGCAAGGCTAGCGGCCGATTCGATTATTCGTGGAAGGTATAGCCAGGCGCACGGTACGGCGCCTGGCGCCGCCGTGCATTCGAAACGTCCGCCCAGACTTCTTAGCAGGACGTGATGATGTCGACAATCCGGTCCATTTGCGGGTCGGACAGAGTCGGGAAGATCGGCAGACAGAGCACTCGTTGTGCGGCGTCGGACGCGATCGGCAGATTCGCTCGATGCGCCGTCGGCAAGCCACGGTACATCGGAAAATCCGAAATCAGCGGATAGAAGTAACGACGCACGATGACGTTGTGTTCGCGGAATCGCTCGTACAACGCGTCGCGGCTCAACGGATACTTGTCGCCGACGAGAATCGGGAAGTACGCGTGATTCGAGACCGTATCTTCGCACGCGGGCAGGCAGTGAATGCCCTGTACTTTGGCGAGCAGTTCACAGTAGCGGGCGGAGATATCGCGGCGGCGTGCAAGCGCTTCGTCGATATGTTCGAGTTGCAGCAAGCCGAACGCCGCGTTGATCTCGCTCATCTTGCCGTTGATGCCGGGCGCCACCACGGTGGTTTCGTCCACGATGCCGAAGTTTTTCAGGTGATCCACACGCTGCTTCGTCTTGGCGTCGGGACAGATGATCGCGCCGCCTTCGAAAGTGTTGAACACCTTCGTTGCGTGGAAGCTGAGCACCGAAAGATCGCCGTGTCGCAGAACGCTCTTGCCGCCGGTTTTAACACCGAACGCGTGAGCGGCGTCGTAGATGACCTTCAGGTTGTAGTTGTCTGCAATCTTCTGGATGGCGTCGGTGTCGCACGGATAGCCATAGCAATGCACCGGCAGAATCGCGGTTGTTTGCGGCGTGATCGCGGCCTCGATCTTCGCGGGGTCCATGTTGAGCGTCACAGGGTCCACGTCGACGAATACCGGCTTGATGCCGTTCCACAGTAGCGAGTGGCCGGTCGCGACAAACGAATACGGGGTCGTGATGACTTCGCCGGTAATGCGCAAAGCCTGCAACGCGGTAACGAGAGCGAGCGTGCCGTTGGACAGCAGCGCGAGGTGGTCGACGCCCAGATATTCTTCAAGCGCTTTCTCGAGGCGCTGGTGAAATGGGCCGCCGTTAGTCAGGATCTTGCGGTCCCAGATTTCCCGCAGATACGGGACGAAATCGTCGAGCGGCGGCAGGTGCGGCTGCGTGACGTAGATCGTTTCCTGGGTCAGCGCCGAGAGCGCTTCGGCTGGTAGGCTCGCATTCATATTCGCGTCTTCACTTTTATTGAGGACAATGCCCGGACGAATCCGTCACGCCGCTGTTTTGACTTCAGGCTCTGTTTCCGGCTTGGCGTCGGTCTTAGCGTCGGCCTTGGAATTCGACTTCAGGTCGGGCTTGTCCTCGGGCGCAGGCGGCGGGCACCAGTCCGCAGGCAAGGTCGCTTCGAATGCGCTCGGCGTTTCTTCGGCGCACCAGCGTTTCCACATCGTGCGCAGCGCGATCGACAGACCGCCGGCCACCTTCTCCGGCTGGAACGGCACAGAACCCTGGCAGCGATCGCGCATGCCGATGCGAAGACGGCTCAACGCATCCAGATCGCGCGTCAAGTCGATACTCTTCTGCACGAACTCTTCCTTGTCGCGCGCGACGAATTCGTGAAGTCCAACCTGTTCGAGCCAGCCCGCACCGCATCGGCTCGGCATCGAGATGCCTGGCATCGTCACGGTCGGCACGCCCATCCATAGCGCGTTAAGCGTGGTTGTCGAACCCACGTACGGGAACGTATCGAGGCACAGGTCGACGTGATGATGCTGTTGCATATAAACGGGCAACGTCGTGCGAGGGCAGAACGTGAGCCGCGACGTGTCGATGCCTTCGGCCCGGAACCAGTCCAGATAGGTCTCTTCGTCGAGCTTGCTGCCGATCGCGCCGATGACCATGCGCGAGGTCGGCTGCGCACGCAGAATCGTGCTCCACAGCGCAATGACCTCGGGGCTCAGCTTGTTCAGCCGGTTGAAGCTGCCGTACGTGATGTAGCCCTTGTGCAGAGCAGGCAGGCCATTGACCGGCGGGCAGTTCGGCGGCGGCATATATGCGGTCGACGACGGCAACAGTGCGAGCTTTTCGGTGAACTGTTCCGTGAACTCGTCGATAGGCGCGACGAAGCGGTCCGAGATGTAGTAATCGAACGCGGCCATGCCGGTGGTTCCCGGATAACCGATCCACGACGCCTGCACGGGCGCCGGCTTCTGCGCGAGCGCGACGATTCGCGTATGCGCGGTGTGTCCCGACAGATCGACCGCAATGTCGATGTTGTCGTCGCGGATCTTCTTCACCAGCGCGGCGTCGCTAATGTCGGCGACTGCATTCCAGGCGTGCGCGTGCGCGCGCAGTTGCTCCGTCATGTGATCCTGGAGCCCGAACGTGTAATAGAAGTGCAGCGACAGGTTCGGGTCGCGGCTCAGATGCCGCACGATCGGCAGGAAGTAGTAAGCCACCGCGTGGTTGCAGAAGTCGCCGGAAACAAAGCCGATCCGCAGCTTGCGGTCCGGATTGCGCTTGTTCGAATAGCGGCGGTTGCTGGCCGCGGGCACGTCGTGGATCTGGCCGAACACGCAGTGCTCCTTGTAGAGCGCCGCTTTGTCGATCGTGCTGTTGTGCGTCAGGCAGAACAGCAGGTTGCTACGCGCGTTGCTGTTGGTCGGCTCGAGTTCCAGCGAGAGACGCAGTGCCTTCTCCGCAAGATCCATCGCGCCGATGCCGAGGTAAAGCGTGCCAAGCGAGCTATGCACGGCGGCGGATCGCGGCGCGAGATCGGCGGCGCGCTGACACGATGCAATGGCCTCAGCACGTTTGCCGAGCGCAATCAGCGTCACGCCGAGAATACGGTGCGCTTCCGCGTGATCGGGAACGATCGCGAGCAGTTCGCGCACCTGGGTTTCCGCCTCGGCCAATGCGCCAGTGTGGCGCAGCGTGTCCGACAGAAGCAGGCGGCAGATCACATCGTTCGGGTCGAGTTCGACGGCCTTGCGCGCGGCCGGAATCACTTCCCGGAACTGGCTGTTCTTGTGCAGCGAAATAGACAGCGCGCGCCAGCATTCGCTGTCTTTCGGGTAGCGAGCCACCAGCTTGCGCGCCACGGCGACCGACTCGGCGATCTGGCCTTTGTGCACCAGCGTGTTGTGCTTATGCAGTTCGCCCTTTTCGGCCTGACGGTGCTTGGTCGTTTTTATCGACACTGGCGCCGCTTCGCGCTGCTCTTCCTGAGGCGCGGGTTCCTGCTGTTGCGCTTCGGCCGCCGTTTCGCCGACGATCAGCGTGATGTTGTTCGCCGTCGTTGGGCGCGCATTGGGGACCGTCTCGAGCTTGCGGTCCGGATAGGCCAGCTGCGTGATCAGGCCATTCAGCGCGGGACCGTTGACGCCCTGTTGCTGCGCCATTTCTACTGCGAGCCAGCCGGCCGCCGTCTGGTCGCTCTGGAACAGCGCGTTGATGTAGGCCACCCAGTACTGCCCGTTGGACGGCCGCACGCCCAGCGCGACCTCGAAGTGTGCGACGGCCTCAGCAGCACGGTCGGTCTGCACCTTGATCACGCCGAGGTTGTAGTTCGCATCGGGATGATTCGGCACCGCTTCGACGATCGCTTCGAAAAGCGCCCGCGCGTCGTCGACCTCACCCGCGTGATATTGCTCGATGGCGCTCTGCATGACGAGAGCGATGTCCTGAGCGCGTTGCTGTTCAGGAGAGAGAGGCTGGGGAGCCGAGAATTCGAATTGGATGGACATGATGCTCGCACGAGGAAGCTGTACGTTGGATTATCAAGTCGGAATTCGCAGCCTGAAGGGTGGAAGTGACGGCAAAATGGCCACCAATTCACCTGATTACGGACTCCCGGCGACGCCGCCATGAAACGCCGCTTGCAGGCCTTTCGGCAATGTGTCGACACGGGTTGCACGACGCCTTTGCGCGTGGCTTCCAGGGGCGTCGGCCGTCCTCGTGTGTCTCGCTGGAAGCACAAAAAGAAACGCCCGCGAAGGCGGGCGAGGGTGAAGCGTGCGCACCTTAATGCTGGCGCGCGTGTTGTTGTTCTTCTGTTCTGTCGTTCTGTCTTTCTGCGGTTCGTTCAACCGGCTGGCCGTTCGTAAAGCTTAAAGCTGCGCCGCCTTCTGATACTGATTCGCGGCGCTCACGCGGCGCATGGCAGCCGTGTATTCCGCCTGCAATTCGACCTGCGTGGTTTGTGCGTCGGCGACGATCGCGTCGTTGCGCGCGACGATCGAACGGATCACATCGAGCGACCCCTGAACCTGCTGGGCGTCGAGCGACATGATGAGCGGCGACCGGAGTTCGGCAAGTCGCGCGGCTTCGGGCCAGTCGGCCAGCGCGGCCGCATGCTCGATTTCGCCGGTCAGTGCCAGCACTTTCTCGATCAGGGCAGATTGCTCCATTTGCGGTTCTCCGTGCTGTTACTTGTTGGTCGCGAGCGCGCCGGCGCTGTTCGTGCCGCCGAAGAGCTGCGTCAGGTACGCCGAGTTGTTGCTCGTCGTGGCCATCAGCGTGTTGAGCGCGGTGAACTGCGCCGAGTACTGGCTCGTCAGTTGCGCGATGTAATCGTTCAGGCTCGTCTGCTGCGTCGTGAGACTTTTCAGATCGGAGTTCAGCGCGCTGGTTCGCGCGTCGATCATGCCGCCCGTCTGAGTGAAGTTCGTGATGCTGGTGCTGAGCTTTGCGCCGATACCGTTGGTCGAGTTGAAAATCGACGCTACGGTTGTCGAATTGTTCGTCAACGCGTTATTGAGCGCCGTGCTGTCGACCTGCAGCGTGCCGTCGGCCTGCAGCGAGATGCCGATCGAGCCGAGGCTGTTGGTCGTGCTGCCGTCTTTCACACCGCCTGCAATGATCGAAGCCAGCGTGTTCTTGATGGTGTTGAGCGTGGAGTCGCCGAGCAACGGGCCTTGCGTGGTCGCGCCAGACGTGTACTGCGCGAGGGTGCCCATCGTCGTCACGACGGTGTTGTAGAGCGACACGAAGTTGTTGATCGTGCTGGCCTGCGTCGCGGTGTCGGTTGCCACGGTCAGCGTCTGCGTGGTCGCCGGACTCGTAACCGCTGCGGAAGTCAGGTTCAGTGTCACACCTGCGATCGCGCTGGTCACTGCGTTCGTCGAACTGGATGCCGCGACGTTGTTGATGGTGAATTCGGCGTCCTGTGCGGCAGAGCTTTGCGTCCACGCGTTCGAGCTGTTCGCCGACACAAAAGTCGACTGGCCGCCCGTCGTGCTGGCAGTGGACGTCACGCCGAGGCTCGACAGACCGTTATCGCCGGTCACATTGTTGACTGCGACGCTGATCGTACTCGCCGCACCGGTCCCGGAAGAGGCCAGCACGAGGTGGGCGCCGTCGGTGCCGTTGACGACTGTCGCGGTAACGCCAGGATTGCCGGTCGCGCTGTTGATCGCTGCGGCGATGCCGGCCACGGTGTTATTGCTGCTGTCGATCGATACATTGAACGACTTGCTGCCGAGTGAAACGGCGAGCGTTCCGGAGCCAAGTGTCTGGTTCGCGGTGAATTTGGAAGACGTCAGCGCCTGCGCCGTTGCGATTTGCGAGACGGCGACGCTATAGCTGCCCGCCACCGCGCCCGTTTTGGCCGTCGCGGTGATGCCGGTGCCGCCCGTCATGGTGGCGGTGAAAGTGGATGCAAGCCCGCCGTTGGACAGCGAGCTGAGGCCGCTCTCCAGCGCGCCGAGCGCGGCCGAGAGCGTGCCGAATGCGGAAATCTGGGTGTTGTCGCTGCTTTGCTTGGCTGCCATTGCTGCAACCTGGCCTGCAGTTTTGGAATTCACGAGCGCCGTGACGAGCGAGTTGACATCCAGCGAGGTGTTGCCGGTCGCGCCGCTGATGACCGATTGCATGGCCTGCTGCAGGGCTGCGTTGTCGGCTGCGACTGTCGCCGAGGCTGCGCTTGCCGCCGATGAACTCGTAATCGTTGACATGGAAATGCTCCGTGCGTCCGTTTTGATGCGTGATTGACGTGACAGAAATGCAGGATGGAAGGCGAACCTTCCATCGAATAGCTAAAAACCGGACAACGCGCTTAGCGCGCGAAGCCCGGTCAAACTTCAGAAGCTATTACTGGAGCAGCTTCAGAACTTGCTGCGGCTGCGAGTTGGCTTGCGCCAGAACCGAGATACCAGCTTGTTGCAGCACTTGAGCCTTCGAGAGGTTAGCCGTTTCCTGCGCGAAGTTCGCGTCGGTGATCTGCGATTGTGCCGACGACAGGTCGGTTGCTTCTGCTTGCTGCGACGTTGCAATCGCGCTGAAGCGGTTCTGTGCTGCACCGAGACTTGCTTGCAGGTTGCTGACTGAGGTCAATGCGTTGTCGATTGCTACCATCGCCACGTTCGCGCCCTTGACCGTGCTGATGTCGAGGCTCGAAACGGTGGTGTTGGATGCGTTGACCGCATTGATTTGCGCCGTCGCGTTGGTGATCGACGTGCCCAGTGCGGCGTTCGTCGTGTCGTACGCAGCCGTCGACATCGTCAGCGAGGTGATCGGCGAAGTCGTCGTCGCGCTCGTCGAAGTACCGCTCGAGAAAATCGACTGAGCGACTGTTGCGCCGATCGAGCCACCATTCTGGTCGGTGAACGTGAAGCCGCCATGACCGTCGGACAGAACGTTGATCGAGGTGATCGCGCTGCCGGTGTAGCCAGCCGTCGCTGCTGCGCCGGTCGACGCGTTGATGTCGAGACCGCTGATCGTGCCAGCCAGTTGGCCGGTTGCCAGGGAACCGCTACCCAGGCTAGCTGCCGACATGCTCTTCGACAGGTCGAGGTTGATCGTCTGACCGACGTTCGCGCCAACCTGGAAGCCCACGATACCAGCCGAGCCGTCCAGAATGTTCGTGCCGTTGTACGTCGTTTGCGACGCGATACGGTTCACTTCCTGGATTTGCTGTGCAACTTCTTTCTGCAGAGCTGCCTGGTCCGACGAGGACATCGTGCCCGTCGAAGCTTGCACAGCCAGCGTACGGATACGTTGCAGGCTGGACGTCAGCGAGGACAGCGCGCTCGACGCGGTCTGAATCAGC